>NZ_CP041643.1:3852996-5137328 GCF_008245145.1 Olivibacter sp. LS-1
CCACCAAAGGTTAATAGTACGAACACCATTGCCATCCCTAAAGAAGAAGAGGTAGATATATCGGATTTAATCGGCAGAGACGACGCTTCTATTGTAGGGGTAACGAACAAACCGACAATGATAATCAATACAATGCCGCCTACTTCCAACAGCGTAAAAAGCTTTTGTGCGATAGCACCAAAAGTGAGCCCCAGTATATTTAGAATGGTTAGTGTTATAACGATCGCAAGGGCATACATTCCTTCAGAATAGGGGCCGATTGTGTAGAATTGCGTTGCATAGTCACCGAAAATAAAAGCAAGTAACGCAATGGATCCTGTTTGAATGACTACCATTCTTGTCCATGCAAATAAAAAGGCAAGAGGTTTTCCGTATGCACGGTATAAAAAATGATAATCGCCCCCTGTATGCGGATAGGTAGCACACAATTCTGCATAGCTCAATGCTCCTATAAGGGAAACCGCTCCTCCTACTAACCAGGTAAGAAGAAATAAGGTGTCATTGCTTGTATTGAGTGCCACCAACGAAGGTGTTTTAAATACGCCGGCTCCGATCACAATTCCCACGATGAGCGCGACCGCGTCTACCGTGCCGAGCGTTTTTCGGGGCTTGTCATTTAAGCTGGCATTTTCTATTGATTTCCAGGGCACGTATTAGACAAATTAAAGAGTATAAACCATATAAGCCTCTGCTTTAATACAAACTTTGCTTGCCAATTGTTTTTAGAAGTAAAGAAAGCCTCTATTGACCTTTTATTTCCGTATCGGATTTTTGTATTAGCGAATTCAGTTTATGGGTACTCCAAAAAGTGTAGTAAACGGCTATCAGACAAGCAAAAACTGCATTAAAACAAGCCAGTAGCGCACCGTCAAAGGTATACTTTGGAGGGACGATATAGTGGATAAACAGTAATCCAATAAAGGTAATTGCTAATGACGTTAAACCATTGTAAAGTCCTAATCGTAAAAACAAAGAGGTGTTTAAGCTATCTAATTTTCCTTCCAGGCCCAAGGGAGTAGCTACTATAAATTCAGTCGCCTTTTTCAGAAAATCAACGGTAATCGCCAACGGAATAAATAAAGCCATGGGTAATATAAATCGAGCGAAGCAGAACTCTCCTTTAAAAAGTGCAACAGAAGCAGGATTCTCAAAACTATAATAAGGAATGAAACCGTTGAATACTAAATTAGGTAACATATACCAAATAAGCTTTTTGCGAATGAATATTCGGATTGCTTTATATTCACTTATTTTTTTTGCTGGATGCGTCGTCATGAATTAACCGTATTAATTGGTGTAGGGATCGTCTCTTCTTCTATTAGACTGCTGAGTTTTTGTATTGCCCGTTCTAAAAATTGATTCGCATCCTTTTGGGGTAACACTGCGTCATTTGAAGTAAATGTTATATCTAAAACGTTGTTATATGTGCTCATTACCATCGTGTTCGGGTTTTTCCATGGGAATGCTACAGTCGGACTGTAGATTTGTTCAACCGTGAACTTGTCAAAATGTGAGGGGATCGCTAGATTGCCCATGTTAGAGAAGGTAAAATCATGTGAGCCTTCGTTTACTCGTAAATGATTTAATAGTTTGAGAACGATGGATTGAAAATGTGCATTTATGTAGGCAACTTCATTAGCATTGATTTTGGTTAAACCGACTTGTAACTGTTGCTTTAGATCTTTAGCATGCTCCCAAACGGATGTATTTTTGCTACTTTTAAGGTCAACAATTGGCGCAAAAGCAAAAAGCTGGTCCTCTTTTAAACTAGTTATATATTTTCTGATGTCTACAGGGCATATTAATTTCCCTTTTGGTTTGGGAAAAGCGTGCGCTCCAACATCAAAAAATACCGCCGACATTAATGTATATAAAGAAACCTGGTTCTTTTTACAACAAGTAAGGAGCTTTCGGGTATCAACTGATGAAAAGCGGTGGCGCACCATATAGGTGTTATTCAAGTCAATTGTTTTGCTCTTATCCAGCTGCTTTGGTAAAAATAGATGGGCAGCGCACTTTCCTATCAAAGCTTTCAAATTTAGTTGGACTCTTCTGATAGTGGATAATTTATGCGACACCAAATCATTTCCAACCAAGGCTTGTGATTCACCGATATCCTTGCTAACGTCATCCAGCAAAAGAAGGAACTCTCGTAAAACGGCCGTAATGCTAACACCATCCGCTATGCAGTGTGGACAAATAAGTATAAAATCCGACGTCGGATTGCCGCGTATCCATATTAATTTAGCAAGTGGGCCTTGACTTACATTGAAATAGTCTTGCCAGCTTTTCTTAATTAAATTTAACCATTGAGTTTCATTGAACCGATCATATATCGTGATCGGAATAACCGGTGCATTTTCCGGTAAAATAAACGATGGATACCCATTTACCTGTTTAATGACGGCACGTAAAAGTGGATGCTTTTGTTGAAGTTTATTGAGTGCCGCTTGGATTTGGTCCTGATTGAACAAACCGTTTAAGCTAAATGGAAAAATGCAATTGATGGCTTCTGTTTCGGCCACATACATGATCCGCTCTCCAACAGATAATCTACGTTGTGTTATCATGGTTTTTCTTTGCTGAGGTTATTAATAAAATCATCTCATTTCGTACAAATTCAATAATGCTTTTTGCTTTTTCTTGAGGTAAAAAGCCTTCATTTGATACGAAGGAAAAGTCCAATTCATCATTAAAGGTTGAGCAGATAATGGTAGAAGGATTAGCAAAAGGACCAATTACCATAGGGCTAAACACTGTTTCCAACGAGAAATTTTGATATTCATTTTGTAATGGTATTCTTCCAATATTTGAAAACATAAGGTCATTTCCAACCTTTCCGTAAGTCAGCATTTTTATCATGCGGGGCAGAGCGCTATGTAATTTTTCGAAGGTCATTAGAAACTCGTAAGGTTTTAATGCCTTTATTTGTTTATCCACCACGGTCTGAAGTATTTGTGCTTCAGGCCAGAATGATTTATGGTTCGCCTTTTTATTGGTTAATGTCAGTACCATCCCGAAAGAGAAGAGCTGATTTTCTCTTATTTGTTTAGCAAACTTCCTGATATCTACGGGACAGGAAATTTTGTTTTTTGACTCTGGTCCAGCCACTTTTTCATAAGCTTTAAGCAGGAGCAAGCCAATTGCAGTATTTACCGTAACGCCGTGTTTTTTACATATGGAAACCCAGATTGAGGTGCTTTCACGATCTAATTTTGAATGGAGCAAATAATCCCGGCTTCTGGTTAAGGTGCCACTGTTCTTGGTAGAAGTAAAGATAGCCGATATAGATAAAGCGGTTTTCAGAAGACCGGACAAACAGGAGGTTTTTACTTGATTGATCTTACTTTTACGAACTTCTATAGGGATGATATCATCGATTCGCAGCAATCGGTTTTGCTTGTCAATATTTGATTCTTTGCCATCGAGAAAAGTCAGCAATTCACGTATTAAAAGTACGCCTCCTCCGCCATCGCATATGCAATGATGGAAAGACAGAATAAGATCTGAAGTTACATGGTTCGACAAACAGCTAACATGAAACATAGGCCCTTTCACGACGTCAAATTTAAGTCTAAGTCCCGCCAACGCTTCCTCCTGCCATTGATTGGCATGTTGCCACTCTTTTACAGTCAATGGAATAGGACTAATGGTGTCAGGGATGAAAAAATAGGGTTTTGGTGATGTAATCTCTGCGATTGCCATTTGAAGCTGAAGGTATTTAGCTTGCAATTTGGCTAAGGCTGCGGCCAAAGATTCATGTTCTATTTTACCTTTCAACCTAATAGCGAATACGCCATTAAATGGTTCAGTTCCATCTCCAACCAGCGTTCGTTCTAAAAAAAGAAGCGGTCGTTCTTTCCTATATACGTTAATATCCGGCATGGTAGCTAACTATAAATCAAATCCTCCGCTTGAGCTGTTTGCTCTAATAAAATTACTGCGCTATCATTACTTCCCGCGGCGAGAAAAGTCTGTTTAACGTGGCCGGCCTGTTTTTTATAATCGGGTTGCTCGATGAGCTCCCATACTGCGTTCCGAAGATCTGCAATCCGCATGCGTTTGTAACGAATTTTTTTTCCGCAACCGGCTTTTTCAACGAGATCAGCAGTATGAAAATGATCATAGGCAATAGGCGTTATTAATAGGGGCAATTCGTTCAAAATAGCATCGTTAACGGTATTAAATCCTCCATGGCAAATAACCAAATCCATTTTTTTCATCACTTCGGATTGTGGAACAAAACCCTGAACAATAAAGTTTTCGGGCCAATCTTCTATGATCTCCGGTTTTGTCGCGGCAACGATGGTTAAAGGTTCATCTCTAAAAGCTTCAATGACTTTTAAAAAAAACTCCTTTCTAATATCTTCCAATAAAGTTCCCAAAGAAACGAAAACTTTAGGCCCCCTACTTTTTTCCAGTCGATCCCAGTCGAACGCAACTTTGTTTGGACGTCCTGCAACCGGGCCTACGAATCGCATATGGGGTTCGGGCTTTGTTATGGAAGCAAAGTATTGTGAGGTGAAAACAAGATTAAGTTTTCGGGAATGAAAAATTAATTCATTTCGCTCAACTCCGAGTTCTCTTTGCAAACTGAACATTAGATTTTGTTGCCATTCCCATATCTTTGGACTATTCATGGCATTTGCACCTAAATCTGGGGGTACCGGTGTTGTCGTAACATAGGGTATTCCATGTTGATAAGCACAAATACCACCGGCAAAGGTAATGCAATCACTTACGACGACATCTGGCTTAAATGTGCTTATTACATCATTCAAGCCCTGATACATAATCTTACAAAATGGAATGTAAGTATCTTCCAGCGCCAATTTCCAAGTTTCAACACCGGAAAGTAGCGGTCCTTGATCCTGCATTATTAAAATCCGCTCGATTTCTTCACCGTGCTTATCCCAATAAATTGCCGGAACAGTAAAAACCCCTCCTTCCGGAACTTGTTCTGCTTTTATATTGACCAGAGATACCCATCGCACTTCATGGCCTCTCTTTAAGAGGCTAGCCCCAACACTTAAGGTTGGGCTGACATGTCCAAAAAACGGGGGGACCACAAAAAGGAATTTCGACATAGCTGTTATTTAAATTGTAACCTAATCGGCTATTATGGAATTGTAAGCAAAGTCTTCCAGAAGCTGCGCAGCATACGAAACGCCACCGGCTAATTGAAATGAAGAGCAAAGCTTCTGTGCTTCTGTTTTAAAGCTAGGCTCTGTTAAAACACGTTCAAGTGCGTCTTTGAGATGTTCCGATTTGAATCGTTTATAATTAAGCCGCAAACCACTCCCTGTGGCAACCACCCTTCCGGCAACATAAGATTGGTCGTAAGCGATAGGCACTACAACCAGGGGAATCCCCTGCATAAGGGTCTCACAAACCGTATTGTGGCCTCCGTGGCAAACAACGGCGTCCATTAAGGGGAGTAGTGAAAGTTGGGGTACCTTTGGCGCCACAATAAAATTCGAAGGCCATTTGTCAAATAAAGCCGGATCGGAAACAACCACCACCGATATATCTCGATTGCCCAAGGCTTCGATAACCTTTGCAAAAAAATCTCGTTTAAAACTGTGATCAAATGTCGTTCCTATTGAAACTAATACTTTTCGCTGATGGTTCATGGCCTCCAGGGCTTTCCAATCAAAATTGAAATTCACTGGTCTGTCGAGAACTGAAAGGCCGACAAACCGATAGCCCTTCGCTAATTCCATATCACCGAAGAAATCACGCGATGTATAAATGATCGTTAGATCTTCTGAACAAGCTATGGATCGATTCAGGTTGAGTCCTAACTCTTGTTGAAGGGAAATAATCTGATTGTCTTCCCATTGTGAGATGCCCGGTAGGTCCTGTTGCATTTTAACGGCTGCAGGTGCGGTAACAGATGTGACATATTTGACATCCGATTGTATAGCAACTATCGCTGCACTGAAAAGTTGATGATCATTAACGATTAAATCCGGTTGATAAACCTTAACCCAATCGCGAATTCCATGATACATAAATCGATTAAGAGGAATAAGTACATCTTCGTACAAAAATTTCACGCTTTCTATGCCTGTTACGTTTTTTTCGGAAATTTTAGTTAAAAAAACATGCTGTTGCGCACGTTCTGCCTCGGAAGTATTGTATTTTAGTGGCAAAAACTCACCGCCTGGTGGCAACATGGCCTCAAGTTTCTCATCAACGCTCAACCAAGCCACTTTAAAGCCTTTTTCCAGCAACGCTTTACCTAAACTTAATGTCGGGTTTACATGCCCCATCAGGGGAGGTACAACAAATAGTATTTTTTTCATGGAGCTGTTTTTTTAGTCGACGCCCTATTTATTCATTCGTGTGCTACTATGCCAACACAGCTTGTTTGGATAGAAATCCAAGTAGTTTGTTCGCGATCAACTCAGGTGCCTGCATCGGTAAGTTATGATCTCCCGGTAAGGTTACGAATTCTGCGTTGACAATATGTTTTGCTAGAAACTTACCCGATTCAAGGCAATTAGACTGCTTGCCGTAGATTAGTAAAGTGTTTTGTGTTATACTACTTATTGGGACGCTTGAGAAATAAGCTATCTCCTTCTCCATATCATCCTTAATACTGGTATGATCAAATAAGTATTGATACATTCGATGATTTTTCTCGAGCTGGCGTTTTCCCATTTTGACTTTCGTCGTATCCGTAAAGTTTTGTATATAATGTTCAAGAAATTCTTTGCTATAGATATCGATAATATCCATCGTTTTCCGATCGCCTGGGTCGGGAGCTTCGATTACACCTAACCTATCAATCCTACTTGGATATTTTAAACAGGTATTTAATGCAACCAGGCCTCCGAAACTATATCCAACGAGATGTACCTTTTCAAGCATTAACGTATCCATGAGGTCGATTAAATCGTATGACATATCATCAAAACGGTATCCATGATCAACTCGGGAAGAGAGACCATGACTTTTTAAATCGTACATAATGACATGGAAATATTTGGCTAAAAGAGGCGCTATTCGAAAATAGTATACAGAAAGATTGCTGAACATACCATGTATTAATACGATTGTTTGAGGGGCATCTTTGTTCAGTTCCTGAATATGTATTTCTCTATTTTGAATCTGTATATGTGGCATCGGCTACAACTTTTAAATCTCGCTTTTTGCTAAAATACATGGTATATGATTTAATTGAGTACAAAGAGCCTAAAGCATTTTGTTCACTTTTTTGCTATCTTGAAAACAACTTCAATATGTAACAAATTGGAGTGAACATTATCTATAGAAATATAAAAATGACGAATTGGACTTATGAATCTTATCGGTAACTTAATTTGGCTTATTTGTGGAGGTTTTTTAGCGGCGCTAGGTTACTTAATCGGCGGGTTGGTGTTATGTGTGACCATTATAGGAATTCCTTTTGGCATCCAGTGTTTTAAATTAGCAGCTATTGTTTTATTTCCATTCGGGAAGCGCGTGGTTAACACGCCAACTTCGTCCGGCTGCTTAAATTTGGTTGCCAATTTGATTTGGATTCTATGCGGTGGCTTATATACGGCGCTCAATCATCTCTTTTGGGCAGTTTTGTTGGCTATTACCATTATAGGCCTCCCTTTTGCTAAACAACATCTTAAGCTTTTGGAAATTTCGCTAATCCCTTTCGGAAAAAAGGTGGTAGAAAATTAGTGAATGGCGTTTTACAAAGTCAGACGGTGAATGAACGATGTCATTGGATCATTTTTTTTCAATTACGTTATGGTCATCCGTTACCCCACGCAGCAACTGTTGTGCATAAGCCCTTAATTGGAAAATATGGTTATTTAAGCCATAGTAAAGAATAAAAATAACAAGTGCCCATGCAGCCAGAATACTTGTGATAGAAATGATCTGTATTCCGAATAAATAAAATATATAGAAGGCCAGAACTAATAAAAACAGAGCAATGGATGTTATTCCTTTTATAATAGTAGATTTACTGCATGGTTGTACATCGTAAATGATTTTTGTCCCGCTTTCCAAAGGATGCAGCTTAAAAGAAACTTCACCGGCTCCTCTAAAGCTTTCGTATAATGAAGGCTCGCGTTTTATCTGTATCCGGTCATCATAAACCTTCATGTAAGAATGTATCGCAATTTGCTGATTATCATAATTGGTTATACGAATGCTACATAGACGTTCTATGATATCTTTTTTTGATAATTCGGTGTATATCTCTTTCACCGGAAGAACCTTTTTCAATAGTTTCATGGTCGATTCACAAGATGCTAATATTCAAACCGAAGTTCAATATCATTGTATATACTAAGGTACGCATTTGTGATAATTTCACAATATTTATGTGAATATTTGTTTTATTTAGAGAAATATTGATGTAGGTTGTGCTGTGGAGCTTAGGAGTGCTCCAATATAGCTAACCGTTTTATGGGCGTAATGTTTTGAGGGTATATTAATGAATTAGTTTTAGCGCTTCTTTAATATATTCATGCCCATCGGGGGAATAAGGCAAGGAAAGCGCGAAGCTATGGCCGTGGGCATCCATTTTTAGCAGGGACTTTTTTAAGATATTTACAATTTTATCGCGATGCTTGGGATAGAATTCTTCGTACTGATAAGCAAGAAATACAAGGCAAAGCGCATTTTCCATTGTTTGGACAGCTGAATTTACCTTTATTTTCTTTTTAAGGATAATATTTTGGACTGCATTAATTTGATCGGTTGAGTAGCCGACCTCTTTTAGAATTTCGCTTGCTTTCTTTGCGTGATAAATAGCCAGTTCTTTCCGCCATTTTAAATAACCTTCTCTATCGGGTGCGTAGCTTTCACGTGGGATTTCCCAGCGACCGATATGCTGACACCTTGACGCAAGAAGCAGTGTCTCTTCTGCCTGAGGATCCAGCTTTTTTATCCAATCATGTAATTTGATTGCCAAGAAGTATTCTTGGGGGAAGGATTGCCCCTCCCAAATAATTCGGTTTGGATCTCTTTTATTATAAGCGTCAAATAAATCGAACGCTTGTTGCAGTTTGTCATTCATACACGATGTCGATAAGCTTTGGTAAAAATAACATATTGTATGAAATATAAGCAATTTTTTATCAGTATTAGTCGAGCTGGAAAACAATAGAGTACCTCCTTAACTTTTGTCTTCGACAATAAGGAGGTACTCATGTTTTTTTGATTCGCTTACGGAACGCTGATTTCTTTACTTTGTATGTTATGAGCGCTAAAGTATCCCAAGGCATTTCCTTGTATGTTGCTCACGGGGTTAGAAGGCGTGGCTGATTGGTTTTCTCCCGTTGCACTATTATCCAAACTAAAGAAATATTTGTAGACGGCTTGATCGATACCTAACATTTCTACCCGTACAAGATCGCCGCTTCTGATGCGTCTGTTTTCCGGATTGTCTTCATCTTCGCCCACATCTGCATATAACCTAATCGAATTTGCCTTCCCGTTAGACAACTCATCGTTTATAACAAAAATCTGTTTCTTTTTTACTCCATTTACATATAATAAAAAACGGTAGCTATTCACTACGTTGGCCGGGTCCTGAAAATCAATCGTTGGCAGTTTATAATTATCTCCGAATATCAGGTCATCAACAATATAAAGACTATCCATCTTAACCAATGCGGGCATGGTAGAACTTGAAGTAAATATTTCAGTACCAATCTGTACTCGTAAGTTATAGGTATGTCCTTCTAAGCCTCTCAAAGTAGGTGCAGTATAAGTTCCGACTTCGGTTTCCTGCAGCTCATGCGTTTCGGCCCCCTCACTAATAAAGACCTGCGCTCCTGTAACAGTTACTCTGCTATTATCGTCATTAAAATCTTTTGTCTTGCTTATCAATACTTTGCATCCCCCCTCTTGATCCGTTATAACCCCTTCTATTACATAGCGTTGATCAGCTCCTTTGAGTTCGATATCAATTTCTTTCTCGCAGGAAGAACTTAATAGAACGCCTACAGTTAAGCATATGATGCTAAACAACCTATTCCAATATTTCTTAAAGACTGTATAGGCTATAAAGTTTGAACGATCGTTCATTATAAGATGTATATTATTCAAATGCATGGTAATAATTTATTTAAACTTAAAATTGTATGAAACTGAGGGGATGAACTTAAAAAGAGCGATTTGATTAGCAACTGTTTTATTGGGATCATTCTTACTATCCATAAATTCAATGGTGTAAGCATTCTCTCTACCATAAGCGTTGTATAGGCTAAAGCTAAGTTCAGAACTCCATCTTTTTTTCTGCTTTAGCTGCATGGTTGCACCTAGGTCTAATCGATGGTAATTAGGCATGCGATAACTGTTACGTGCTGTGTAATAATAAACTGTGCGATCGTCAATTATGTATTTTCCGGCGGGGAAAGTAACAGCGTCACCGGTATAAAATACCCAGTTGGCTGATAATGTCCACTTCTTGTTTAGTTGGTACATGGCTACAATAGCTATATCATGTGTTCGATCTTGTCGGGCATTATACCATTCATTATTATTAATCCCATCGATTTTACGTTCTGTTTTTGATAACGTATAACTTATCCATCCCGTTAATCTGCCTGTACTCTTTTTTAATAACCATTCGATCCCATATGCCCTGCCTTTTCCATACAGCAGCTCGGTTTCAATAGCGTTGTTGCTATTGTAAACGTCGGCACCATCCCGATAATCGATTTGGTTTTGGAGTGTCTTATAATAAGATTCAACGCTAAGTTCGTAGCGATTGTCTGCAAGGTTTCTGTAATAACCTATTGAAAACTGATCTGATAATTCGGGCTTTATAATATTTGTACTTGCAATCCATTTATCTGTGGGGCTCGTGCTGGTACTATTAGAAATTAAATGGAGATATTGCGCATTGCGAACATAAGAAGCTTTAACTGAATTGGCACTGTTCCATTGATAACTGGCGGCGAGGCGAGGTTCAAGATTTACATACGTTTTTACAAAATCACCTTTGCCATAATGCGTGGTGTCTATAACTTTACCTTCACTGTTAACATTGTAGAAGTCCCCTTCGCCAAGTATACTAAAAGTACTTAACCTCAGACCGTAGGTTAGGTTAAACTTATCTGACACGCTCCAAGTATTACTTGCATAAATCCCATTTTCCCATGAATAGCGGTTCTGCATGCGTATATCATTAATCGATGACTCTTCATTTTTGCTTCTTACCTCACCTGGTTTGATATTATGGTATATGGAATTAAGTCCCATTCTTATACTATTGCGGTTATTAGGATACCATTGAAACTCTTGCTTAAAGTTATAATCGCGTATGTTTGATCGGATATCAAAATTATTAGTTCCACTGTTAATAGATATATTGTAATCGTAATTGCTGTATATCAATGATGTATTTGAAAAAAGTTTGCTGTTGAAAACATGATTCCAACGCATAGTTGCAGTTTTATTTCCCCAATCAAGTCCGAACAAGTCGCCAACACCAAGATGATCTTTTCCTAAATATCCTGAAAAGTAAATGCGATCTTTCTCGCCCAATTGATAATTCAATTTTGCATTTAAGTCATAGAAATACAGCGAGTTACTATTTATACTTGAATCGTTTGATAATTTTAGAAACATATCTGCATATGTTCTGCGTCCTGTTAAAAGAAAAGAAGATTTTCCGGTTTGTATGGGGCCTTCCACGTTCAGTTTAGCTGATATAAGTCCCACACCTCCACTTACATTGAAATCCTGATTATTTCCGTCGTTCATTTTGATATCCAGAACGGATGATAACCTTCCACCGTATTGCGCAGGCATACCTGACTTATAAACAGAGACATCTTTTATTGCATCTGAATTAAAAGTTGAAAAAAAGCCAAGTAAATGCGAAGCGTTATATACGTTAGCTTCGTCTAGCAGTACTAAATTTTGATCAGCGGCTCCTCCTCTCACGTACATCCCACTACTGCCGTCTCCTGCTGATTTAATACCTGGTAATAATTGCAGCACTTTGACAACATCCTTTTCGCCCATTAAAACGGGAACTTTTGCAATTTCATTGGGAGTGACTCTTTCTAGTCCCATCTGAGGGCTACTTAAGCTTCTACCCCTACTTGAAGATATCACAACTTCATCCAAGGTTTGGGCATCATCTATTAATTCTACATGCAGGGTGATATCCTTATTTACGATGATTTGCTGGCTATAAGGTGCAAACGACACATTGGAAATTGTCAGCTCGTATGTACCGGTCGGTACTGTGAGCGAATAAAAACCATATTCATTGGTCTGCGTTACATATCTACCCCCAGCACTTATTGTGGCACCAATAACAGTTTCTCCTTTACTGGCTGATTTAACAGTGCCGCTAACGGTAAACTTGTTTTGGGAAAAACATGGAAGAGCGAATAGCGCTCCAATAATAAAGAATAGAAAAGCTTTCATCATGCATCTTATTTTAATGCATGACAACATACTCTCTATACACCCCTATTCGTTCGCTAAAGTTTTGGATTTTTTTTAAATGGAATATTACCTTGTGAAGATAAAAAAGCATTTACCTCGTCTTTGTTATAGACAATTTTGCCTTTTTTTGTTCCATAATTGATGACGGCAGAAGTAACGTGGGAAGGATCGACCTGATTTCCGTATTTTTTTGGGTAATGCTCTTCGATACCTATCCACGGCTTATCCTTATGTATATAATATCTTATAACAATATAGTCGAAATTATCGCTTGATACCGGACCTTCTGAATCTTCAAAACCTAGTTTTAAAAGATCGTCACGATTTATAGTTGCCATTATTTCTAGATTAAATCTTACTGCCTATCTCCTTTTTCAGAATAAGGCAACTGTAAGGTAAACAATATACAGCAACTTTTGTTTCCCTGCAGGAGCGACTAGTCTTGTCTTTGCGATTTAGTTAAGGTTATCAAAATCCACTCTTCTTACCCAGTCGGGAGTGTAACTGTTTTCTTTACAAGGGATTTCGCTGATCAACTGCCCCGTCACTTCACAGTAGCCTAATCCATTTTTCTGACAATACAATGTCGCCGCTTCCATAGTCGGAGCTGTGATATAAGGCCCCAACCATTTTTTAAGTTCCCTGGTATGTGGATCTATTGCCGTGATTTCTGTTACCCATTTTTTCATATCTCCTATTGCGCCAGCTTTAAAATTTCACTCAACTATTATCACTATGGATACCGAACCTTAGCTTTTGACCATTTTTACGATGTATATTCATTTCATTCTTTGAAATAAATAGCAAACGCCACAAGTGATCCTAAAAATAACGTAGCACCGCATATGATTATTACCACGCTAAAGTCATTGTGTACAATGGCAATTGCGAAACGAAACAACATGGCGGCCGCAATAACTAGTGCGAATGCCACCCACATCTTATTCCTGCGTTGCATCATATATTAGAACGCCCAATAGCCTTGCCAAAAACTGATTCAATATGCCGGTGTCGGTGTTTAAATTGCGACGAAGGAAGAAATTATAATATTACATACACGAAATTCTTGATTTAGGACATGTTAAAAACCGTTCCATTTTTTTTCCATTCTATAAAAACACTAGGGCGTTTGGGCTGTTACCTTAATGTAGCAATAGCATAGAAGACATGACAGAAGACAAAGCAAATAGTTCGAAAACGAAGATGGAAACCGATTACGGAAAACATGAAGAAAATCCTGGGCCACCGAAAGCAGCACTTGAGGAAAAGGATGATAAAAAAGTAGGTTTTACGATCCATTGGGCGATCATTGTTGCAATAGTAGCGCTTGCTATTGCTTATTTTTTCTTTATGTAACTTAATTAAGGATTCTTTTCAACTTTTTCCTTTCTTATAAGGAAAGTGGATATGAATCTTTGTTCCGTTTCCTTTCGTTGACTTTATGTCAACAGTACCATTTAATAATTTGACTTTGTTTTGGATTGTGCCTAGGCCTATTCCGCGTTTTGGAGATACTTCTCGGAAACCCACGCCATTATCTTCAATAGAAATGGAGATTATGTCGCCATTAAGTGTTATTAAAATAGATGCTCGAGTAGCTCGCGCATGTTTAATAATATTGATGATGAGCTCTTGAACCATTCGATATACGGCTATTTCGATATGTTTGTCAAGCTTTCTATCCAGCCCCTGAAATTGGCAGTTAAAATCGATAGTCTTATTGAACTGCTCACATATATCTTCGATAGCGGCTTGCAAACCAAAGTCCTCTAAAATAGCAGGCATCAGCTCGTGTGATATCCTCCTGCTTTCTCTAATAGCTTCCGTTAACAGCCGTTCAGCTTGTTTTAGTGAGTTGAAATGAATTGCAGGATCATTTTCCAATTTAGGATTCAATTGCTCCAAGTTAAGCTTTACACTGTACAATAACTGTCCTAAACCGTTATGTAAGTTTTCGGCGATCCGCCGCCTCTCTTCCTCCTGAGCATTCAGCGTTGCCATAAAAATCTCCCGTTGCTGTTTCTTTTCCAGTTCATTTCGTTCCAGCCTTAATTGAAGGTTCTTCTTTTGTAAATATACCTGCTCGGTAATATCCAGCGAGATACCTATGATATGAGTTGGTCGGCCATCACTATCTCGTTTAAATACCGTTCTCCGTGTCTGAATCCAATGCAATCTGCCATAACCATCTACTAGTCGATATACAAGCTCTTTTATTTCGTCGTCCTTCGTTGTTTGCCTGAGCGCATCAATGTTATTATCAAATTTTGCGCGGTCGTCTGCGTAAATTATTCGATCGAAAAGCTCGGCGCCCATTTCTTTGATGTCGTTCAATGACCTATTGAGAAGTTTAGCTAGTTTATTGTTCCCATATACCATCTGCATCGAACGGATGTCAATTACATATACCATATCAGGTGCAGCTTCAGCGATACCTCGTAAAAGCGCATCGTCCTCCTTTATCTTTTCTTCAGCGATCTTCCGTTCGGTTATATCAAGATTAGTGGCCACCAAGCTATCGTCCATTTTAACAAACATACAAGAGAACCACTTATGAAAGCCATCGTATGTATATAGATATTCCATCTGCTCCGGCTTACCACTTTCGATTACACGGAGCATCATGTCAAAAATACCCACCTTTTTTATTCCGGGATATTCTTGTAAGTAAAGCTTCCCTTCCAAGTCTGAGCGCTTAGTTTCCCGTTCAAGTTCTTTACTGACGATCTTTATGCGGAAATCGGTTACGCGGCCGCTGTCATCGCGTATCGCCTCCAACACAGACATGCCAATTAAACTTGTGTCAAAAATGGATTGGAGTAACTGGTTGCTTTTTCTCAGATTAATTTCGGCTTCTTTTCTTTCGGTAATATCCAAGCCTTTTACCACTAAACCGTCATTTAGCTTAATTAGCGTCATATCATACCACCTCAGTGTTCCATTTATAGAAAGAGGTTGTTCAAATGTACTATCCTTGCCGGTTTCAACTATCCGTGAATAACGATCGAACAGATCGAGGTGATTAGCATACGACGATATGTTCGTGCCGGCAATATGCCCAAAAATTCGCTCCCCCAACTTATTTGAAAAGACGTATCGAAAGTCGACAATCATGCCCTCTTCATCTCGAATGGCCTGCAATACTTGCGTTATATTTTTTGAACTGTTCAATGTTGCCCGCAAAAGATCTTGACTTTCTTTTAAGGCTGCTGTCTGTTCCTTAACCTCTCGTTCTAATTGTAATGTAAATTCTTTTGTAAGTTTTTCTGCTCTTTTTCTTTCTGAAATGTCGTTAAATAATATAGCTACTTTATTGGTATCATGTTCCATCGGAAAGGCGTCCACTTCATACCAACCGCCGATAAGAAGCTCGGCTTGCGCTTCAAAATGTCGCGCTTTGCGGCTTTTCGCTATTTCCCCATAAATTTGAAACCAGTGCTCCTCATGTGATGGTTCTATTTCTTTCATTGTACGACCAACGGCGTTCTTAATGCCCGTTTGTCGTTCGAATGCTTTATTTACCTGTATAAACCGATAATCGATAGGGACTTCCCGGTCGTTCCAGATTAGCTCTATAATACAGAAGCCTTGATTAATATTGTCGAGAAGGAAAAAATACTTCTCTTCTGTGAGTTGTTTTTGTTGAGTCAACAAGGCAAGATTATGCTCATCGTGATCGATTCTATAATTATTTTTATGGTGGTTGTCGCCGGGTTTCATGTTTTTTTGACAGGATCTATGTTCGCAATAAGAACGTTATAGTATCTGTTTTGTTTAACACATACAATAACTAAATCTGTCTTCCGTTGAATTTGCTTCGTATCATTATGACTTGATTATCTTAAAAGAAAAAAATTATAGCATACCGGAGAATCTTTACTCATGAGACTTTTAGGAATAATAGTTGGACTAATATTCAAAAAATCTGTACTCTCATGAAGCTAACGCCTAAAGAAGTATTAACAGAAGAGGAAATTCGCCATGGACTTAATATGGTTATATGGGACGGACTCGCTGCTGAAATCATGACCTCTTTTACAAGCGGAGCGTTTTTAGTTGCCTTAGCGATTTTGATAGGTGCTAATAATGTTCAGATCGGTTTGCTTGCCGCATTACCCATGATTACCAATCTCTCCCAGCTCATATCAATATGGCTTGTGCGTAAATATAATAATCGAAGGGCTGTAGCCGTTTTCTGTGCTTTTTTAGCAAGGACACCCTTGGTTCTTATAGGTCTTACCGTATGGTGGACAACAGACATTTCGGTAAATATATTGATCTTCTTTCTTTTTTTCTATTATTTTTTTGGCTCTATCGCAGGGCCCAGTTGGAACTCGTGGATGAAAGATATGGTTCCTGAGAATATGCTGGGAAGTTATTTTTCTAAACGCAGCAGGTATACGCAAACAGTAAATGTTATTTTAAGCATAATATTGGCGCTTTTACTCGATTTTGTAAAAAATCGTTATCCGCAATACGAATTATATACGTATGCAACCTTTTTTATAATTGCAGGTGGCATAGGGATTTTAGGAGGATATTTATTGTCTAGAGCACCGGAACCTCAGTCTTACTTGACGAGTGCCAATATTTTTTCTTTGTTCACACTTCCGTTAAAAGACGACAACTTCAGGCGATTACTTGTTTTCAACTCAGCTTGGGTATTTGCATTAAACATCGCTACGCCATTCTTCACTGTTTTTTTAATAAAAAGCTTAGGCTTACCGCTGTCGTATATTATTGTTTTGGGAATTATAAGTCAACTATTCAGTATATTGACACTACGTATATGGGGCATATTTTCTGATCGATATAGCAATAAAAGTATTATTAGATTAAGTGCCCCACTCTATATCGCCTGTATTATTGGATGGTGTTTCGTAGGGATTTATTCACATTTATATGCCAACCTCGCGCTATTGGTAATCATATATATTTTGAGTGGGATCGCTACGGCAGGTATTAACTTATCATTAACGAATGTTGGCTTAAAATTAGCGCCAAAGGGCGACGCTATTGTTTATTTATCGGTAAAGAATATCGTCACGGCCGTTTTTTCATCGCTTGCACCATTAATCGGTGGCTTTTTGGCAGACTATTTTACCGATATAAAAATTTTGGTGACCGCCCAGTTGAGTAGCCCCTATTATAGCAAGCTGGTTAAACTCCTTTCTTTACATGAATGGAATTTTCTTTTTTTAATCGGGGCGCTACTTGCCTTGGTTGCACTTGAGTTCTTAGGTCGCGTGAAAGAGGTTGGCGAAGTTGAAAAAGACATTGTCAAACGTATTATGCGAACGAGTATAAAAAATAACCTACGTGAATATTTTGTAATTGGAAATATTATCAATTGGCATGAGCAGCTGGTTGCCATACTGAAACGAAGAACAAAAAAAACACCTTAGCTTCATTTGCGCATAAGCTAATATTACCTGATAGCAAAATTAGACCAAATTTCTATACGCTTTTTCTTTGCTTTACTAATGGTGTCTTTGTATGAGAAAGAATAGATTACCCTTTGGTATTAGTGACCAAACAATATGAAAATAACAAAAAACGACTTCAGCTATTTTGTGAAAAAAGTGATCGCTTATTTAAATCTCTCCGTGTTTAGTACTTTGTTTAGGCCGAAATGGGAAATTAAGGCCTTTCCAATGTTATCGACGCTTTGTTGATCGGCCACTCCATTGACTAAACGCCATGTGCCTTCACCATTGCTAATAATCGACAACTGCTCACCTCCCCCCCTGTTAATAACGAAAACATCTCCTTGCCGTAATACATCTACAGTCTCTATTTTACCGGCTCCATTGATATCGATATTTATTTTGTTATTCTTGTTTGGTATCATGTTACATCTATATGTGAGTCGTATACCATCGGGTACAATATTCCTGCCATCGACCAATTTTGCTCATGCCTAATATTGACTGCTTAAAAAATGCACAGATTTTCAGGATATGAATTTATCTATGTTAAAAAGAGTTACAGCGGTATACAAATTTTAGTACACCGAAAAAATCGGTCCAAATGAAAAGACTGCCTCGCCAAATATAAATGTTGTTGGACCGACTCGCTAAAAATAGAAATTTGGGATAAATACCGGCTGCAATCAAAAGACTATCATCGAAAGCGTATATTTAAGTCAAATGGAATAAAAATTGATCTATCTATTAAAAAAACACTATGAAAAGCTCCAAATTGCTCTTTTTTATTTTCTTCGTTGTCTTTTTTATAAATGGTTGTGGCTGTGACAGTCAATCACCTGATGATGTAGAAGAACAGTTCGATCCGGACACGATTGAAAAGCAGCAGCCTTCAGATTCAACTTTAAGTGAAAAAATGTATCCAATGAACACCGATAGTGCTGCTCAAAGGGACAGTTCAAGAAAATAAAAGCAGCTAATAGAGATGAATTATTCAGACAGTTGACGTTTTCTTGCAATTCCTTTTACCTTCCTAGATAATAGCGGTGCTACTAACAACAGAGCCGTTAATCCGAGGATTCCTAAGGCACCTTTCGCTAAAGTAGGTCTGATCTTCTCTTTCGTAGCGTATCGCCACCCACCTATTATACCTACATTATAGGCGAGCGGAAGAAAAACATTACCATCAGTTTTCACCGATAAATCTGCGCGTTTCAGGTATGATGAAATTATCCTATAAGAAAAGTACGAAGTTAGCTTTGGGAAAAGCCGGTAAGCAAGAGAAAGCGCGGCGGCAGACAGATGAACCCAGTTAAAGCTTGCAGGATTATCAGCTAATTTCAATATACTTTTTGCAAATCTGACAGGGTCATGTACAGGAGGCATCGGTTGAATCACTTTTCCGGTATAGTTGGCCGCATGCGACATACCCGGTGTATCAAGAAAAGCAGGATATACATCGCAAATATGAATATGAGGCCATTTCCTTAATTCCGCCTTTAATGCATCTGAGAAGCCTCTAATACCAAACTTACTGGCGGAATAACTTACGCCATAAGGTACTGGTAAAAAGCCGCCAACCGAGATATTATTAATGAGCGTTCCTCTGCCCTGCTTCTTAAAATAGGGTATTACTGTATACGCACCATGTAAATAACCCATTAGGTTAGTCTGAATAAGTTGATCATGTACTTCTATAGGCATATCTTCGAAATTACCTACCGCCAGAACACCGGCATTGTTAATCCATATATCAATTCTTTTTTTAAAAGAGGCTGCCATATCAGCCAAGCGAATAACTTCTAAAGGCTTGGAGACATCGGTTTGCTGGACGAGAACCTCAGCTCCAAGAGATCGGCAATCGGATGCCAGCTCTTCTAGTGCTTCTATGTTTCTAGCCGCTAATACCAAGGTTGCTCCTGCTAGAGCGAACTGTTCTGCCATTGCTTTACCTGATCCACTAGACGCGCCGGTTATGACGATGACTTTATCACTGAAATTTTTCCTATATCTTCTTTTCATATCCCTTTCTTCTCTAGTGGTCTCAAGCATCAGATAGTCGCGCCACATCACAAGAACTGTTTAAGGGTGCCGCAGTACCGTAGGTTGAGAATGATAGCTATAAGCTATGCTATATTAATTTTACAGAGGGTTCGGTTTGCTGGCCTTTAATCCAGGTATATACATAATCCGCCACCTCTTCCCATCCTGGTTCTCCACAGATGAAATGGCTTCGTTGGGGAAAAGATTTAAAATTGACAATGCTCTCACTATCTGTATAAGCCCTTGCATTTTTTTGCGCTAAAGCCACGGGGATAATTTTGTCTTCTTCCCCTATTATAAAAAGTAATGGGATATGTGGTTTATTTAAATCGACTTGGCCTACCGGTCCCATACAATCGCGTAAAATATTACGACTATCATAAACAGCGTAGTCCTCCCAAGCTATGTCGGAAGTGCTTTTATCTAATGTGTTGGCAAAAAATTGATGGAAAGAAGTTTCGTCCATCACAAAAGGCTTATTGCCCTTTAGCGGATTTGTTATCAGCGCACTGTTTTTAATAAAGTTCCAATCGAATTCAAGCATAGCATTCGGTGCAACGGAACTAATGGTTACAGCAAGGCTAACTAAGTCTTTATTGGCAAGTAACTGGGCTATTAAACCGCCAACTGAATGACCGATAACGACTGGCTTGTCATGCTTCAAAATTTCATGCGTCATACTCGCTACCACCTCGTCTAAATGTAGATCGCCAAGATTAGCAGGTGGATTGCTCCTAAGAATAGCAGGTTCGTCCTCATGTAAAGGCCAAAAAAGCGAACGGCAATTATAACCACGCGCTCCGAAGAATTTTTCCCACGGTTTCCAACTTTTGGCAGTTAAGAACATGCCATGAATAAAAATTATATCTTTCATTCTTACATAATTGCTTTTGCTTACTATTGAGTTCCCTGGTATATTTAAAAACCAGCCTTCGTTTATTATAAGATGGAGCTAATTCTATCAGAATACAACATCACTATTTGGATTGTTCGCCCTTTCTCGAAGACCATTAACGATTACCGACAATATTTCCGGATTAAAATCCTCTTCATCGACAACTTTCCAATCCTCACCCTCCTTTACAATCACAAACGATTCTTTATCCGGATAAAGAATCCGCCAGCCCTGTTGTCCGTTATAGTCCTCAGGTTCAGCACTCAAACGTACCACAGTGTCGGTAACAGGTTCTTTTATTGTAAATTCCATAACTCAACCTTTGTTTATTTCTTAATCTTTGATTCCCCGTCCATTTTATCAGTTTTATTAGCTTTACTCCCTTTGCTTGTCCCCGTAGGTGATTTAGTCCCTTTAGCTCCCTGTTTTGCAACATTAGTCTCCCGTTCTTCTTTCAGCGGTGCTTTTGACGATTTCTTTCGGCCGCTTACACTTATCGGTGTTGGCTCATCTGACAATTCACGCTTAGCGGCTTTATTCAGCTGTTCTTCCGCCAGTTTAGTCAATTTAGCGTCTGTCGCTTTTTCTTCTTCTAAACTTTGTTTAAGCAACCCTACTATCGAATTGTATCCGAGTAATGTTGCCAGATTGATAAGACTGCCATAGCAGGCAATTTCATAGTGCTCAACCTTTTGCGCTGCAATTACCAAGGCTACATCTCGCTGGAAAGATCCTTCCTCTGTTTCGTCAATAACTCGCCAGCCTTCATCAAATAATCCCTGCATACCGAGACTGCTTCTTTCATTGATTGGTTTTCCTAACTGATCAAATATTTGCTCTATTCGTCTCAATTGTTCATGCGTCTCGCTCATATGCATATCGAAAGCCTTCTTAAGTTCATCGGTCGTTGCCGTGCTTTTCATGGTGTGTAGCACATTTCCGAGATGTTTTTCCGACCAATATATTTCGCTGATCATAGTATGGAAAAAAATAGATAGTGTAGAGTTTTCGTTGCTCAATTCTTGTATGTTGTTCATAATGCTGAAGTAAATCGTTTATTGTTTAAATTACTTAACATTCCTATACAATATCTCTACCTAATTGCCTAAAAAAAATACATTCTTAAAAATAAATGGATAAGGTGTTCAAAACGGCATTTTCAACTATATTCTTCAAACATATTAACATTGATTTTTTTTTGGCTTCATTTTAATAGTGTACTAAAATACATAATAGAGTGTCTTACATCTTAGATAACAATTGGAATGGAGTGGTACTGCTTTAGTAAATGGTTTACTTAATATCTTCCTTAGAAAGCGTATCCTCAAAAACATGGCATCTTAATTGGAACATAATGAAACTAACTAATATCGACTCTATGAGAACACTAGTGCCCATCGTTTCCGTTGTTTTTATTTTTGCTTGTGGAGGAAATAACACGCAAACATATGTGAATGAGCAGGGAAAAGATAAAACAATCAAAGACAAAGCATTAAACACGGGTGCTGATATACTACAGAATAAAGCTCCTTTAAGTGCATTTAACGTCTATCTAAACGGCTTTCACTTTTACAATGGTAATATGAATGCTCAAATGGAAGCGCATCATTATGTTAGCCAATTAAATGAAGATTTCTATCAAGCAATTATTTTTGATGGCAATTCGAAAGACTCGAAAATAATGGGTATTGAATATATAGTCACTGAAAAACTGTTTAATACCTTGCCTAAGGAAGAAAAAAAACTATGGCACTCGCATCATTACGAAGTCAAATCAGGTACGCTGGTTGCACCTGGCATTCCGGAAGCAGTGGAAAAGGAACTCATGGAAAAATTAATTTCCACTTACGGTAAGACCATACATACATGGCATACCGATCAGCAACATACCTTACCCATAGGCAGTCCCATGCTTATGATGGGATTTACACGCGATGGACAATTAAAAAATGATCTACTACGAGATAGGGATCACAGATTGGGCGTTTCATCTAGAGAAAGAAAAAAACAACGAAGTGAAATTCCTTTCCCAACGGTGGATCCGATGGCTAATGCTTGGGAGAAAGGTGAGTTACGCCAATTTATCGTTTCTGATCAAGTTGATAGTGCGCAAGATAAACATCAGGGATTATTGCCCCAAAGAACGAAGTAATCTTTAACAGCTACAGAACAAAATAAAATTAGGATGGTTATTTCTATAGTAATGATATAATTATGATAGAAACAGATTCAGTAGCCATTGAGCAATGTGCTAAATTACTTAAAGACAACCGTTTAACTATCGCCTTTGCTGAAAGCGCTACCGGGGGTAGTTTGACATCAACCTTCGCGAAACTGCCAGAGGCAGGGAGCTTCCTAAAAGGTGGCATAGTTTGTTATGATGCGAAGCTTAAAGAAAAACTCCTAGGTGTACCTAAAAGCTTGGTAGATCAGTATTCCCCCGAATCAAAAGAGGTAACACAAGAAATGGCCGTTCGGCTGAAAAATTTAATAGATGCTGACGTGTTAGTGGCGGTAACCGGATTGCCAAGTGCCGGAGGTAGCGAAAGTGCTGAAAAGCCTGTTGGAACCATGTTTTACAGTATTGTTCTTGGAAAGAAAGTGATGAACTGTCGAGAATTGTTTACGGGAACACCTGACGCCATTATTAGCCAGACAATCGAACAAATTGGTAAAACGATTACCAAAGCACTGATAAACCATCATCGTTTAGCAAATACTGCAGTTTAAAAGAAATAATAGAGAAGATAATGTCGGAAAATAACTCCCGGGAGACCGAAAAAAATGATTTAAAGCATTATACAAGAAAGTTGTGGATAACTGTTGGCATCATCTCTCTCCTGGTTATTGTTATTTTTATCTTAAAGGCTGCGTTTAATGTCTTGCTTATGGTTTTTGCCGGTTCACTGATGGCAATATATTTTCATGGGCTGGCCAACCTTTTAGAAAGAAAAATTAAACTTAGTCATGGATGGTGCCTGTTAACAGGCATCTTTATAACGCTTGCGTTGGTGGGTGTTCTGTTTTGGTTTCTTGGAGCGAAAATTTCTATGCAGGTAGGTGAAATGACACAGGATATACCAGAAATTTTGAGGGATGTAAGGGAACGTTTAGGCCGTTCTGACATAGGCAGGAAATTACTTTTTTATCTGTCTGACGGAAATGGCGAAAAGATGATGAAATCTTTTCAGGATGTGTTTCGAACGAGTTTTGGAGTGGTGGGCGATATGTATATCATTCTTTTTATCGGGATTTTCTTTACGGTTAACCCTAAACTATATCGTGAAGGAATTATAAAACTGATCCCCCCCGGAAATAAAAAGCAAGCAAGGGATGTAATCCGAAGGCTGGACTTCACATTGAAAGGATGGTTAAAGGGGATGCTAATTGCGATGTTTTTCATCGCCTCGTTATCCTTTATCGGATTGTCCCTTATCGGTGTTCCTATGGGACTCGCCTTGGCTTTTCTAGCCGGTTTTCTGAATTTTATTCCAAATTTTGGGCCTTTAATCGCTATGATTCCTGCCGTTTTGATCGGATTTACCGTAAGTGCCAATACCGCGCTATTAATCGCCCTGCTTTATGTGGTCATTCAAGCAATAGAAAGCAACGTTGTTACTCCAATGATCCAAAATGTAATGATAAAGATTCCTCCCGCGCTCATAATAATCAGCCAAGTATTGTTCGGAACGCTAACGGGAGGTTTGGGAATTATATTGGCCACCCCGTTGTTAGTGGTTATTATTGTTTTGGTTGACGAATTATATGTCAAAAAACAACGTCCCATGACGGATCAATTGGATTGATTGGGTTATCCATGGTTAAATCCTTTTTTTATTTTAAAAACGTGTAAAATAGCTGGGAACAACGCATCTATACTTTCCTCAACCCCTCTTGTGGAGCCCGGCAACGTAATGATTAGCATTTCTCCGATAAAACCTGCGATGCCTCGCGATAGCATTGACAAAGGCGTGCGCTGTTGCCCATATGCGCGGGCGGCTTCCATAATTCCGGGGATCTCTTGATCTAATAAGGGCCGTATGGCGTCAGGGGTTACATCACGTGATGAAAGGCCCGTACCTCCGGTATAGAGCACCAGTTGATAACCATTTTCTTTAAAATAATTTGCCTTTTCCCGGATAATATCTTTCTCGTCGGGGATAATGATGTATTCGCTAATCTGAATATCATATTTTTTCAGCTTACTTGCTATGATTTTCCCCGAACGATCTTCTTTTACACCTTGTGCAATGCTATCCGAGCAGACTATAACGGCGCATTTAAACGGTATCGGTACGGCTTCCCGAAGGTTCGATTTTCCTCCTTTTTTACTCTCTAGCCTGACGCCTCTTATCTCTATTGCCTTATCAATCGGTTTTAGCATATCATATATGGTAAGAGCAACGTTCATCGCACCATGCATGGCTTCCACTTCAACCCCTGTTTTGTAAATTGTGTGTACTTCCACTCGAATAACGATCGATAGCTCTACTATTTCAAAACTGATATGTGCATATTCAATGGGAACGGGATGGCAGTCGGGAACCAAATCAGCTGTTTTCTTGATAGCTAATAGGCCGGACGCCCTTGAAAATTCGAAAATGTCTCCTTTCGGAACGGCCTTATTACGAATGGCATGTATTGTCTCTTCTGATGATACTTGTACAGTAGCGATAGCAATCGCTTGTCGTAATGTGTTAAATTTATAAGTAATATCAACCATTTTACTTCTCTGTTTTTTTCAATAAGCTTTTTTTATTAGGTAACATCACGAGATTAAACCGGACATGCCAATGAGCTTACCCCTCCTTTCAAACTATAAACTCTCTTCTGCTGCACCTCTACGATTTCTTTATACTGTTCGGCAGCAAATAAGCTGCGCTTTCCGCTCTGACAGACAAACACAACAGTATCTTTTTGAATCAATTTGACCTGGTCCTTTAAAGTAGACAACGGGATTCTTAGATGATTGTATTTAGTGATTTTTGGTTTCTCGGAAATCTCGCGCACATCTACAATATCTACTTGGTCGTTCATGTATAATGCAGCCAATTGATCGGAATTGATTTCTTCTACGCTTGCAATTGGCGCAGAACACAAATATCCGTAGTCAATTTTTCGAAAATCTTCTTGGCTTTTTGGTTTTAATTGACTGCTCAACTCAGTGCTGTCAATTTCTATCGTATAACTTTGGTTATTTAGCGCGTTATAGGTTAAAAGTTTTCCTATAAGTGGCTCACCGATCCCGGTTACCAGCTTAATACACTCATTTGCTTGAAAATTGCCGATAATGCCGGGTAATATGTTTAAAACGCCAGCTTCACTACAGTTCATAATCTCCCCATTTCGCGGAGGAGAGGGGAAGATATCACGGTAATGTATACCATTTGCAAAAATAGCGACTTGACCCTCGTATTTAGATACAGCTCCGTAAATCAGTGGTTTTTCCAGAATAGCGCAGGCGTCATTGATCATATAGCGAGTTTCAAAGTTATCGGTACCGTCAATTACAATGTCATAATCTGCTATAATATCCAGCGCATTCACAGAGGTGATCCTTTCGTCGAATAAATCAATCTCAACTCCCGGGTTTACCTGTAGAAGCACACTTTTAGCGCAATCAACTTTCTTCTTCCCAATATCTTGCGTTCCGTATAATATTTGCCTATGGAGGTTACTCAACTCAATTAATCCATCGTCTACGATACCGATTCTCCCAAGACCTGCGGCAGTTAAATAAAGTAAAGCAGGACATCCCAGTCCGCCAGCTCCGATCATAAGTACTGACGATTGCAAAAGTTTCTTCTGTCCTGCAACGCCAAACTCGTTTAAAATAATTTGTCGGTGATAACGCTCGATTATGTCTTTTTCCATTTTCTCACCTTTTTATCCTCCCGAGAACGGTGGAAGTAAAGCTACTTCTACTTCGTGGGATAGTGCTACTTTCGTTCTAATGATTTTCTTGTTGATTGCAATTACATACTTGGTCTGTGCAAGCAAAGGATATTGGTCCGTTAAAACGGCGTTCAGTTGATCTGTGTCTTCGACATGATCCATTTTCAATTGCGAACAACCTGTAATATCGGTTAATTGACCAAAGAATAATATTGAAATAGACATTTTATATCAAATTAGGTAAAAATAATTTGAAGGACGCGACCATCAGAACTAAGGCCAGTAATAACTTGATTGCTGATTGTTGAAAACGCAAGGCACCAAAATAGGAGCCAAATAATCCTCCTGTAAAGGCAACAAGCACATAACTGACCATATCCGGGCTAAACGTTATACCCTTTGTTATTTGACCGAACAAACCTGATAACGAATTTACAAAAATAAATAAGGCACTGATGGCCGCCGTTTGTTTTTGATTTGTCCAGGCTAGCAATAATAAGATGGGTGAGAGTATGACCCCACCTCCTATTCCCAGCAATCCCGACAAGAAACCTATACTTCCTCCAATCAAGAGCAACCAACCTATAGCCGGCTTTTTTGTTTCATCTACTTCTATATCTTTAAAAAATAAAAAACGAATGATCGGGATGAGTAGAAATATACCTAATAGCTTTTTATAAAGATCGGCATGAACCACCATACTTCCTCCCACGAAAGCCATTGGTATAGAAGCTAATGCGAGCGGCCAGAATAATCTACTATTAAAATATTTTCCCTTATAATAATATGTGAATGAAGTAAGTGCTACGAAGAGATTAAGCATGAGGGCGGTTGGTTTCATTACGGCAGGCGTAATCCCGAACAAAGCCATAAGGGCAAGGTAGCCACTAGCTCCGCCGTGTCCGACGGAAGAATATAAAAAAGCAACTGCAAACAGTACTATGTAAAATACCAATAAATTATCCATAAGTGGGAATTAAATGTATTTCAACCAACTCCTCTTCTAAATAGGTTTTCATTTCCTCATTCAGTACAACAAGGCAATTGGCCATAGCGAACGAGCGTAGCCTATAAGATTCCTGCGCATGGAGTATGGTGACTTTATCATTATCGTAATATCCTTTCAAGAAGTGTATTAATTGATTATTTTTTGTATACGATATTCGTAAGGGTACCTTTAATGTCTTCAATTGCTTTTCGTGTCCTCCAAAGGAGCGTAGTGCCGGCCAAACGTACTCGTAAAAACAGGTTAAAACAGATGAGGGATTTCCGGGCAGTCCAAAGACCATTTGTTCTGACTTCCTTCCGAAAAATAACGGCTTTCCGGGGCGCTGTTTAATCTTATGAAAAAGCTTTTCTACTTCACATGCTTCAGCTGCCCTTACCACAAAATCGTAATCTCCAACGCTTACACCACCTGTAAGAATTATCACGTCTGCAAATGCCAATGCGTTTTGTAGCTGGATAATTGTGTCATCTAAGTTATCTTTCACATAATATGTTTTAACTCTGTTTATTCCCATTTGCAGCAAGGCAGCTGATAACATAGCAGAAGATGCCTCATATACTTCACCATGAGCAAGGGGCGTACCCGGCTGTTTAAGTTCATCGCCTGTAACAATAACAGCGACGGAAGGTGACGCGAATATATCAACCTCGGACAGACCAATTCCACATAAAAAGCCAATGGTAGCCGGGCCAAGCACGGTACCGGCGGCCACAGCTTGCTCTCCCTCTTTGATTTCCGAGCCTTTTAATCTCACGTTATCGCCTAAGGAAATAGACGGATCTTTGATTACAATCTGATTATCTTTTAGTTCAATTAATTCTTGCTTGACAACCGTATCTACGCCTAAAGGAAGTGCAGCACCGGTAAAAATACGTGCCGCATTGGTTTCCGGTACCCGAAGCGGCCCCTTACTTCCTGCAGGAATCTCATGGGTTACAGAAAGTGATTGTTCTTGTTTCCAATACTTAAAGGAAAAAGCGTAGCCATCCATCGAAGATTGATGAAATGCAGGAATATCAATCGGAGCATATAAATCAGTTGCCAAGACTTTTCCCAAGGCGTCTTGAACAGGCACACGAAGAATTTTCTTCTTAATTTGCTGCTCATTAATTATGTTTTTTGCTTCCTCAACGCTAATCAATCGATCCATATATCTGTATTTATTTGTCTATTAGCCTCCGATACTAATCATGCTTCTATTTTTGAGGCTCTCCTGCTTAAGCTTGCTGAAATCTACGCTAAATTGTCCGCCTAATTTTTCTGCTTTTGTTGATATGTTTTGTAAAATTAACGGTTCGAGCGGTAAACCATCTCTCAGGGCGCTCAATAAATCACTCTCATTTTTTGAGAATAAACAATTCTTCATTTTTCCATCGGCGGTTAATCGTAAGCGATTACACCCTTCACAAAACGGCGCACTCATTGTACTAATAACTGAAAACCGCCCCTTATGCCCACTGATTTTATAATGTTTGGCCGTGTCGTGTAATGATCCTTCAATCACTTGAATTTTGTGTTTTGATTCAACGAGACTTACGATTTCTTTGAGGCTGAATACTTGATTGCTTGTCCATTTATTACCTTCAAAAGGCATAAATTCAATAAATCGTACATCCAAACTTTCCTCTTTTGTCCATGCCACAAAATCCAATATTTCATCTTCATTAAAATCCCTCATCACCACCATATTGATTTTGACCTGAAAACCTTGTTGTAGCGCCATATGAATATTTCGCATAGTTAAATCGAATTTATCTCTTCGGGTTAACCTTTTGAACTTTTCGGCTGATAGGGTGTCCAAGCTAATATTAAGTGTGCCAATACGCGCCTTTCGTAAAACATCAAAATAACGATCTAATAGAATGGCATTGGTTGTAATATGCAAGCTTACAGGCAGCTTCGCCAGTCGCAAAATGATGTCGCCAAAATCACTTCTAACCATCGGCTCTCCTCCCGTAAGTCGAATTTTATTTACACCTAATCGGACAAAATGACCAGCTATGATTTCTAACTCGGTTGCGGACATTAAATGTTTCATCGGCGTAAAGTCGTAACTCTCTTCGGGCATACAGTAAAAGCAGCGCAGGTTGCATCTATCAGTTAACGATATCCGCAAATAATCATGTACCCTATTGTATCTATCAACTATCATTTTTTCGCTGTTTTAATTGCTTTTTTTCAATCGTTGAGGCAATTAGACGTGTGTAAGCCTCTTCTGTATCCACATCTATTTCACCGTACGACAGCGGAATGGCTATTGCTTCTGCTCTGTGTTTTTGGATGAGTTTTTTTGCTCCTATATCTCCTGTTAAGAGAGTCAGCTCGTTGAACAATGTTTTATTGAACAGAGCAGGCACGCCCAGTTGATCCGCGTATGAGCTCGCAACTATTTTTGCATCTGTTTTTCGCTGCTCTTCCATCAGTCTGTTTATATGTTTCTTGCTTACATAAGGCTGATCACATACCATAATAATTATGTTCTCGATTGCCGCATAATGTTTTAAGAGATAATCAACTCCACACCGGATGGAGGAGGCAATTCCATTTTTAAAATCGGGATTATAAACAAGGTTAATCTTTTGTCCTCGTATTTCGTCTTTTACGAGATCTGCAGCTGCACCCAACACGACGACTAATGCAGCAGGATTCGTTGCTTCAGCAATCTGAACACTCCGGCGAACCAAAGTACTCCCGCGATAAGATAGCAGTTGTTTCGGCCTACCAATGCGTTGAGAGGAACCGGCCGCTAATAAAATAATTCCATTCTGTATATTTTTCACCTTTGATTACTATCCTATAAATTGCTTGTTATCCGATATGACAATCTCATCGTTTCGGTTATGGATTTTTCCGGGATAATCCCGTAAAGACCCGCCATCTCTCCTAGCAAAAATAGCTTTTATTTCGGCAATTACAGACAGCGCTATCTCCTCCGGTGTTTCTGCGCCTATATTCAACCCCATGGGGCTATACAAATGAATTAAAGCCTCTTCTTGCCAATGGGCACCGGCTTCACGTAATTCCGTTAACATGCTGTGCTTTTTCTTTTTTGGACCCAGCATGCCGATATAGGGTACTCTGTTTTCTGATAGTAAGGAGTTTAGCAAGCTTTTGTCATATTGATAGTTATGAGTCATTAAGACGACAGCTGTCCTGTCATCTAATAAAACCTCATGCAATGCCTTATCGGCATCAGCAACAATTAGATGACAGGATGGAAAACGTGATGCTGTTGCATAAGCCGGTCGGCCGTCGATTAATGTAATCTGCCAACCTAACACTTCAGCCATGTCTATTAACGGAAAAACATCATTTCCCGCCCCCGCGATCACTAAGGAAATATCGGGAGCTAAATATTCAAAAATTGCCGTGAGTTCTTTGTGGTTTGAAGACGTCGTCGAAATGTTGTATTTTACAAGATACGTATGCTTATGTTCAAGTGTTTTATTGATATCATGTAAGAAAATATCAATTGATAGGGGTAGTGCGCCGGACTTAACAACCATCTTATTGTTTTTCATCAGCAAATAGGTTCCTTGTAAGGGATTCCATTTGTCGTCTAAGGAGAAAAAAGTAACGATCACGCTTGGTTCTCGCGTGTCTGCGGCTTTTCTCAGAAGTTCAATTGGGTTCGCATCATCATTTGTATTGATAGGTTCAATCAATATGCGGATAATACCATTACAGCCTAGCCCCATGCCAAAAATAGCATCCTCGTCGTCGCTCGTATCATAGGTTGCCAATAGCGGTCTTTGTTCCGCAATAGCCATAAGCGCCTTTCGTAGAGCGTCTCCTTCTAAGCAACCGCCACTAATGGCGCCGGTAAGGGTGCCATCTTCACTCACCAGCATCCTCGCACCCGGCCCTCTGTAAGAGGATCCGTCGACGTGTACAACCGTCGCCAAGGCTACACGCTGTCCCTTTTGACAAGCTATATCATATGCTCTTAAGATTTGCCTTATTTCTTTCATGAAATTTATAAAGTTAGCGGTTTTAATACGCTTAATCCATTTCCCGATAATGCTTCTTCTACAGCATCGGTTAATACGTTAATAGCATATACCACGTCTTCCATTTTTGTAAACCTACCCAAACTTATGCGAATCGCTTGGCCGGCTTCTTCCCTACTTAAACCCATCGCCTTTAACACATGCGATTCTTTCTGCATTAGCCCCGAACAGGCGCTGCCACGACTTAGAGCTAAATATTTGGAAACTTTCAGTAATAATCTTTCTGCATCCACCCCGGGGAACCGTATATTGCTTATATGAGGTAACCTGTTTATTCTTCCATTGACAGTGGAGCCTGCTACCTTTTCCAGGAGTGATTCCTCAAAACGATTTCGAAGCGATTGTAGGCGAGCTCCCTCGTCATTCATCTCCTCTTTACATATAGCTGCAGCCTGACCAAAGCCAACGATGCCTGGTATATTCAATGTGCCACCGCGATGACCCCGTTCCTGAGATCCTCCGTGCTGTTGCTTAAAAACAAGTGGCTTTTGTGATTTCTCGTTAATGAAAAGTGCTCCTACTCCTTTAGGTCCATATATTTTGTGTGCCGAAAAACATAACAGATCGATTTCATCCGCTTGAACATCAACGGGGATTTTCCCTACGGCTTGTGTAGCGTCACATACGAACTTAACTTGATGTTTCCGTGCAATAGCGCCTATTTCTTTTACCGGATTAACCACGCCTGTTTCATTGTTTGCGTACATAATTGAAATGGCAAGCGTTTCGGGCGTAATGGCGTGTTCCAATGCTTCAAGCGAAAGCCCCCCCTCTTTATCAACGTCGAGATATGTAATCGTATTTCCTTGCTGCTCGAGGTACCTACACGAATCTAACACGGCCTCATGCTCGACTTTTGTTGTTATGATATGGCTGCGCTTTCGGTTAGTTCCTTCCATCAGTCCTTTTAATGCCAAATTAACAGATTCCGTAGCACCGGAAGTAAATATCACTTGATTTGGTTTTGAACCAATTAGATCAGCTACTTGTTCTCTTGCTAATTCGACCGCATCTTTTGCCATCCATCCGTAATGGTGGTCTTTACTAGCAGCATTGCCGAAATAGTCAGTAAAATAAGGCAGCATCCTTTCCAAAACTCTTGGATCACAGGGTGTCGTTGCGCAATAATCTAAATATATCGGTAATTCTTTCATGCAAAAAACATTTTTTAAATGGCTGCACGTCAAGGCAATTCAACATCACTGTATACTCTTTTTCAGTTAGTTTTCCGTTAGCTTTTCTCCAATTTGGCTACATCGACAAGTTGGATTTGAACCGAAAGTGAACTGCAAAATATTTCAACAGCTTGCCGGACCGCGGCCACAAAACCTATGAGATTGTTATTATTTTGCCTATAGCACAGGAAGCCTCTATCAAAAATAATTTTTTTTAGCACAAATTTTTACAACCGGTTAAGAATGTTACATATCATTAATTAAGCATAACAGGATGAATAATCAAGGGCAGCTAGGTCCTTTATATTCTGAACCGTTTATAATAGAGTTTACTTAATTCAATAAGCAAGGCTGGTAAAATTTCCTTACCCACTAATTTTGCGTAACTGTAATAGATGGTACTGTTGGGGTTAAAGCCCTTAGCATATAACACATTATATGCTGCCAAATGATGGCTGCTTAATATATTGTCTTTTTGTATGACAATACTTGTAAACCATCTTTTGTCTTCAGCCGTTTCAATGGTAAATGTAAGACCATGGGTACATATGTCCTGTTGGTCAAGCTCTTGAACTAGGTATCTCTTTAATAGTAACGCTTCTTCATCTAGTACCGGAATGTGCCAATTTAACTCTAAACTGGAATGTCGCATATTAATCCCCATTTGTCCCATTAACTTTTCCCATTTTAACTGGTGCGTAGACTTTATTCCCTTAATCACAAAAGATTTCCATGGACTGATATAAATAAACGGAATACCACTTTCAATACATAATGTGCAGGATTTTTTTAGAAATTCGATATCAAATCTATTGTTACGCCAATATAAGCCAAGCCATAGGTTGGTTTCGTCAACATTGTTAAGCCCTTCATAATAGGGAAAAAATGTGTCCGGCAATTTCAGTTCGTCATTGCTTACAATACTATCCAGTTTTAGATACTCCGCCAAACCTACGATTAAATCGGGCAGTAGTAATTTCGGATTTTTCTGCCATTTGCTCTCAATAAATTTACTAAGTTTAGGAAGGTCCGACGAATGAATTAATGTAGGCCATTTTTCGAGCTCGTGTCTATTTTGTTCGCTGCGTAGGTATAAATACCAATAATCCGTATATTCAGAAGCGACGAAATTTAAATGCCCTGTAAAGAGGGGAACCATAGCCTGTTTAGGATCCGATAAATTAATTTTAAGCCGGGGCACAAAATGGAAGCTTTCCAATATGAAACGATATTTTTCCAGATTTAACCAAGAGGTATTAGCCGTTATATCCAGCGCAATGGCACTGCTGACAATATTTTGAAACGCATCCCGCTTTCCGTATTCGAAATCTATTTGATGCATTGTTAAATGTTGTTCTACGATAGGCAGTCTACTCTGTTCGACCGGAAACAATATATCTTCCCTAGATCCGAAATGGATGAAATCGTTGTTCGCCAGTTCACTTGCACGTAGAACTGATAGTAGATAGTTGGGGGCAATCATGCCTCCCTTTACAAATACTCGAACTAAATGTGCCCGATCGTATACGGATAACAAGCTTTCGGCCATATTATATATTTAGTGTTGTGCATCCTGAAAAAGTGTCGGTTTGAATGTGATCATTAACCACGCCCATGATGATTGTCCATGTAGGCTGCCTGCCTGCTTAATAATCGCCATACTCGAGGTGTAAAATAGGTGCGAATAACCACCTTTTAAGTTAACCTCCTTTGCCAAACTATAGGAAAAGGTCCAATCCAGTTCGGTGCCTAAATCGCGTGATCTAGGGATTCCTTCTTCATCCGTTATGGCGGAGGCCGCCGAAAAATGATGCCCATCCATAGATATTGTCCAATTTTTCTTGATCCAGTTTACTTTCAAAAATAAGTCATTTAGCCCTTTATTGCCATGGTCGCTCCCCACATAGAAATAATCCATATAGCCGTAAAATTTATGATGGGTTCCATAGAGCGGATCAAAGGCTTCATTTGTCTTAGAGCTTTGTTTGTCGCCACTAAGATAATCGTTTCCAAGTTCTATCTTATAAGTGCCCGTAGGTTTAAAAGACAGTTGTAAGGAAGCTAAAAAAGCGCGTTTTGAAAAACCGTCTTTATTTTTTCCGGTTTGATAGTACCCCTCTCCATAAAATACAAAAGGAGCGAATGATGCTTGCATATTGAAACCCGCAGTTTGCATAAAGTAACCGGTGTCCGGTGCATGTTGCCGCCCCTCATTTAAAGCAATAATAGAGGTGCTTATTTGCTTGAAGTCGTGATGAAACCAGGCGAATTGAAGTGATTTGTAGTTGTTTAATCCCTGATAATAGGTTTCACTTAATTTGGTGGGTTCGGGATTATTTGCGTCCTGGTTAAAGGCTAAGCCAATGTGGAGGCGATTTTTGCTTCCATTATATTCATATTTAAGCAAGTCATGACTTCTGCCCTGCTGAGCCCAGTCAAGATTTCCTAGAATACGTGCGTTATCATAGTCTAATTCCATTCGCCCAACTAAAAAGCGCTGCGCGCCATTAAATTTAAATCCGGCCCAAGCCTGCTGAAAATTTGTCAACGACGGATCAGTCTTACCCGCTTGATCCGTATTGCCCCAAATGCGCACATCTTGTGGAACCAGTACGAGATCCATTTTCTCGTTACTATAACTCAGGTAAATTCTGGAACGTTGTTCTATAAAAAAGGCAGGACGCTCAGTTTGATTTAGGGGTCTTTTAAAGCCATCCCGAAACTCTGCTCGTGGCCGAATTTCCGCGCTTACCGTGATTTGCGCTTGCGTATCTAAAACTAGAAACAGAAAAACAAATAAAGGGAATACAACTCGCATAAGATTTTATATATTACGTAAATATACGTAATATATAAAACAAATCAAGTAAAATTACGTGTTTATATTAGGTTTTCCTTCATAGCCTTATTAATCATGTCGACGGCATTGTTTACCCCTAATTTTTTCATGATATTAAAACGATGTGTTTCAATTGTGCGCACACTTTTCCCAAGTACTTCAGCTATATCTTTATTATGTTTACCGTTTATGACCATACCAAGTATTTGTTTTTCACGTTTAGAGAGGCCGTAAATATCGGTGTTACTTTCAACCGCTTCGTTCACCCGTATGCTACTACTTCCAGCTCCTCCCAACAATTGATTGGCCAATACATTGGATACAGAACCGCTGTAATACCGGATACCATTGTTGATTTGTTTTAGTGCTTTTATGAACTCATTCTTATCAGTATCCTTAAGCAAATACCCCCATGCGCCAACCCGTAAAGATTCGAGTACGTAATCTTCGGTATCATGCATAGACAACATAACGACTTTCGTGTTTTCCTTGTTTTGGGTAATAGCCTCACATGCTTCCAGACCGTTCATTTCAGGCATACGAATATCCATAATAGCTAAATCAGGCTGAAGCTCCTGTACACGTTGAATCGCTTGCATACCATTATCCGCTTCGCCTATAACCATTATATCGTCATCTGCCTCCAACATTGCTTTGATTCCATTACGCACTAAAATGTGATCGTCGGCTAAAAGCACCGTAATTTTACTCATATAGCTATATTTCCTGGTTTATTTTTCAAAGGTACAAAAAGCTTTATAATTGTCCCTAATCCAGGTTTTGATTCGATCAATAGCTTCCCATTAATATAAGTGGCCCGTTCTTGCATATTTAGGAAGCCGTGTCCATAATCTGCGTGAAATAGATCGGTGGATTTACTTTCGAAACCCACACCGGTATCTTTTATTGTAAGAACAAGCTCATCTGTGTTATGCTCTAAAGACACGAGCACTGTCGGTGAGTTCGCGTATTTAATAGCATTGTTCACAGCCTCTTGCACAATCCTATATATGTTGTTTTCTACTTTTGGCGAAAGCCTTTGTTGGAAATCAGTTATATTTTCAAAAATTAAGCGATTATTGCTGAGTTTATCTATTTCCTGAACCAGGTTTTTCAATCCGGCAACCAAACCATAATCACTCAACACAGGCGGCTTTAAGTTGAATGTAACGATACGTACTTCTTGAATGATATCTTTTATAAGTTTATTTATATCCAGTAATTTCTGCTCAGTTTCTTTTGTTTTGGAAAGGTCGATCGAAGCAGTTTGAAACTTAAGCGAAGTAAGCATTTGTCCGATGCCATCATGTATATTCATGGCGATACGTTTTCGCTCTTCTTCTTGTCCTTCTAATACCAGGATAGATCTGAATTTCTGTTCATTAACTTTCCGCTCTATTTCTGCCCTGTCCTTTTTATACATGTCTTGTTCGGCTAATCGTCTCGGCGTCATATCAGCAGCAAAAACCTGTAGCACATCTACTTCGCCTTCTTGATTATATATCGGTATAATATGTATATCCATATGCCGTTTCTCGCCTGACTTATCGCTGTAAACCAGTTCTTTATGCCAGTTTTTTAAATTTGATACCACATCGATCAATTGGTCATTAAAGTCATCTGCGGCTTCTCCTGCTAAACCGAATAAATTGGCAATAGTTTTATATCGTTGCTCTTCATGAGAGAAGCTGCGTAAATAATAATCGCTTACATAGTAAAGGTTTCCGCCTTTATCTGATTTGGCAATCAGACGGGGGGGCGCAACGGGTAAGGTAATGCCTGATATGCGTTCATAAGATTCCTCCAGTGAAGCATAAAGAGCCCCGATTTCCTTGCTCATTTGCTGGGCATCACTTTCAGATTTGATTAGTTTGATGAGTGTTTCATTTACTTTTCGTGTTGTAGGTATAAAAATCAACAGTACTTCCAATATGATTATAAGGAGAGAAATACCAAAGAGAATATACTCCGTTCGTTTCAATTTCACGATCTTTCCCGACGCAAGTTTTTCATAGGTGTTCACGATTGAATCCATATGCCGAAGAAAGATGGGCTCATGTTTCAAAACAGTTCGCATATCATTTTCAAGAAGTGGATAGCTAGATTTATCGCCATTTTTCAACTGAGAATAAATACGGTTGCTGGCAAAATAAATGCTATCAAAAACGGGTTGATTTTCAAGAAAAAGTCTGTTGATCGCTTTGCTTTTACTGATTGGTATGGCTGCCGCTTCATTTCCGTAGCGTAGGCTGGTGTTGTTCTCGATCCATTCCGCGTTAACGGAAGCGAGCTCTTTTAGAAGGCTGTCACGTTCTTTTGTGTTTAACCTATTTGTTAGTAAAATGAGTTTGCTTATCTTTTGGCTCAACATCCGCTGCCTACCCGCCATGTTGACGATATGTGCATCACTTTCCTGCTCCCTTAAGTGCCTTTGTACTAAAAATTGCCCTATGATAATACTTAAGGCTATAATGCTAAGCGCTAGAAGATAATACGCTCTTAGTCTGCTGAATTGATTATGCTGTGTATATATTCGCACGATGTTTTGGCATTCGTTTGTATTATCCAAAGCTACGAATATTGCGTTATTATCATACACCACGCTGCTTTATGAAAATTGTTCTTCCTTTACCTCTGTTTGTATTCGCTTGGAGGATGGGTATCTTTTTTCAATGTCGCTGGTTTGTTTTGTTTTTTTATGAAATGAGTAATACAGTGGAAGTGCCGTAAATAGGATGCCGCCTATGAAATTGCCGAATGTAACCGGGAGTTGATTGAATAACCACCAGTCAGCAAAAGAAACGTTCGCGCCCAATATAATGCCGGCTGGAATTAAGAACATATTTACAACTGCATGCTCAAAACCTTGTCCGAAGAATATAAAAATAGGCAACCATGATGCGACGATCTTTCCGGTAGAAGATGTTGAGCTCATGCCCAATACGATACCGGTTGTAACCATCCAATTGCAGAGGACACCTTTAGTGAAGGCGCTGAAGAGGCCGTCAAAACCGTAAGAAGCATAAGTTAAGGTTTTCGTTTCAGCAAGTTTTACAATGAGTAGTGCCACCGCATTCTTTTCCTCGTGCCCAAATTGGGTGGTTGATAGGCAAAAGAGAAAGGCGTAGAGAAGTCCACCAAGTAAGTTGCCGATAAAAACCAACAGTAGGTTTTTGAGTACCGATAGCGCATCTGTTTTCTTGTCCATGTAAGCCATGGGAAGCACGGCAAAGCTACCGGTGACAAGTTCTAACCCCATTAAGACGATGATTATAAAACAAGCCGGAAATAATGCTGCACCTACGATGGCGAGTCCGGTTTGTGTCGTAGCCGTTAGTGCTAAGGTTGTACCAAAGCCTAAAATGGCACCGGACAACACACCCCTGATTAGCAAGTCTCTACTCGCTAACATAAGCTTATCAACGCCTGCCTGAATCATACTTGCAGCGATTTGTGTTGGTTTATTATAATCCATAATCCGGAATTATGTTGCTATACTTTCAGGTCCTGCTGAATTGCATGTTCTGCTCTTTCTATTAACCCAACATATATTTCCCCGTTGATCTCTTTGACAGGAAAGGTGGTTATATGGCACTCGTCTCCGTTTAGACATTCGCCTGTTTTCAATGAAAAGGTTTTTTTATGAAAGGGACAAGCCACTTTAGGTTCTCCTTGCTGCGAGCCGATCATGCCTCTCGATAAAATCATCTGCATTTTATGAGGGCAAAGGTTTTGGCACGCATACCATTCATTCCGATTAGTGAAATTAAATACGGCAATCTGGAGCTCTCTGTGCTTGAAGCACAGCCCGCCGTTTTCCGGAAACTCATCACTGGTACCAACCTTCAACCAATGATCTACATGTTGTTCGTCGGATGGTTTATAACTCAAATAATCTATTTTTTGCATTTTTATTCATTTAAAACGTTACACAATAACATTCCAGTTAGTAGGAATTCGTTGTCCACGAAGCTCCTCAAATTGCAGGAAAGGATCGCCTTCGTCACTATTAGCAAAATGTTTGAATCGTCTCCTTATTGATTCGTTTTCGACAGCATGCTTCCATTCGCATTCATAGTTCGCAATTAAGCTTTCCATCTCAACTTCCAGTTCAGCTCCTATACCCAGCACATCATTAACGACCACATCATATAAATAAGGTAGTCCGCCTTCTAACTTGTTCAACCAAGTAGCCGTACGTGTGAGCGGTTCAGCCGTTTTAATGTAGTACATCAGGAAGCGGTCTAAATAGCGTATACAACTATCTTTATCAATATCTCCAATCAGCAATTGCGCATGCTGCGGTCTTGCTCCACCATTGCCGCAGACATATAAATTCCATCCTTTCTCTGTTGCAATAATTCCAAAATCTTTGGATTGAGCTTCTGCACACTCGCGTATACAACCGGAAACCGCTCCTTTTAACTTGTGAGGCGCTCGTAAACCCTTATAGCGATTTTCTATTTCTATGGCAAAACCAACTGAATCCTGCACGCCGAATCGGCACCAAGTTGATCCGACACAGCTTTTTATGGTTCTTAGCGACTTTCCATAAGCATGACCGCTTTCAAAACCGGCTGCAATAAGCTCTTCCCAAATGGCGGGAAGCTCGTGCAATTGGGCGCCAAATAGGTCTATACGTTGCCCACCGGTAATCTTCGTGTAGAGGTTATACTTCTTTGCTACCTGCGCAATTACTAGTAGTTTATCCGGCGTAATCTCCCCTGCAGGTATTCTTGGTACTACCGAATAAGAGCCACCCTTCTGGATATTGGCTAAGAAACGATCGTTCGTATCTTGTATGGTACTTTGTTTAAGAATAACTTCGTTCCATATGCTGGCAAGCAACGATGCTACTGCCGGTTTGCAGACCTCGCATCCGTCACCTTCGCCATAACGACCCAAAAGCTCGCTATAGCTCTTTATATTTTGAATTTTAATGAGGTCGTATAGTTCTTGTCTTGTATAGGCAAAGTGCTCGCATAGTGTTTTCTTGACAACCTTACCTTGAGATTCCAAAACAGATTTTAAAAGATCAGCCACCAGGGGTGTGCATCCGCCACATCCTGTGCAGGCCTTCGTGGCTTTCTTTATTCCTGCTAAATCAGTCAATTCATCTTTTGCAATCGCCTCACAAATGTTCCCTTTGCTAATTCCCTCGCAGGAGCAGATTTGAGCGGTATCGGGCAAGGAATCGACGCCCTGTCCACTGCTTTGTCCCGCACTGCGACTTCCCAGAATCAAATCAGCAGGATCTTCCGGTAAAGGCAAACCGTTTTGTGCAATTTGTAAAAGCATGTTATAAGAATCCGCCTCGCCTACCAGAATTCCTCCTTTAAGGTACTTACCATCTCTTGTTACATTAATTCTTTTGTAGACACCCTTCGCTTTATTTTCAAAAACAATGGGAACACACTCCTCTTCTGGATCCAGTGCGTCTCCAAAACTTGCAACATCAACACCTATTAATTTAAGTTTAGTTGACATGTCAAAGCCGGTAAATGATTTGTCATAGTCCCCACATAGCCTGGAAGCCACGACTTCGGCCATTTCGTAACCTGGGGCTACTAATCCATAGATCATTTCATTATGTAATGCCACCTCTCCGATCGCATAGATATCCGGGAAATTGGTTTGCAAATGATTATCTACCAAAATTCCACCCCTGCTGCCCGTTTGTATCCCACTTTTAGAAGCCAATTCATCCCGGGGTCTTATCCCGGCGGAAATAACCAACATATCACAATCCAATATACTTCCATCTGCAAAGGCAAGTCCAGCGATTTTGTCAGTTCCTAATATTTCCTTGGTGCTTTTTGACGTATGTATGTGTAAGCCGAGCGCTGATAACTTATTGCGCAATATGAAGGCTCCCCTTACATCTAATTGACGTGGCATTAAGCGGTCTGCAAATTCCACAATATGCGTTTCCAGTCCCATATCCAGCAAGGCTTTAGCTGCCTCTAATCCCAACAGGCCACCACCTATGACAACTGCTTTTTTTGCTGTTTTGCCGTAGATCTCCATCTGTTGTAAATCCTCGATAGTTCGGTAGGCAAAAACGCCCGTTTTATCGATTCCATGCAAAGGGGGGATAAAAGGAGATGAACCGGTTGCCAGTATAAGTTTATCGTAACTATCGCTTGTTCCTTTATGAGTGGTTATTTTCTTTTTTGTCGGATCAATTTCGGTAACCAACTCCCCAGTCACCAATTTAATATGATGTTCATTGTACCAGCCGGTAGGTGCCAACAGCAAATCGTCGGCTGATTTTCCCGAAAAATATTCACTCAGATGAACTCTATCGTACGCAGGACGATGTTCTTCTCCATAAACGGTAATTTCGATGTGGTTACTGTTTGATTTTTTACGTATTTTTTCGCAAAACTTGTAACTAACCATGCCATTTCCAACGATAATAATTTTCATATCAGAGGTGTTTTACGTATATAAACTTAATTTTTATCAAAAAAAGGAATATATTTTTAAAATAGCAAATGAAAAGCAAAATATTTTACGTATTTTTACTTAAAAATAAGATGTTATGAAATACACACTCATAAAGGATGCCGAAGACCTTCGCTTTCTTACCGTAAAAGCGGCGAAATGTATTGCCGAAGCACAATTTTTGGTGGTCGATTCAGCTATTTCGGATGAAATCAATGAGCTGGTACCTGTAAACAGTATTAAACTCCATATAAATGAACTTCGTAGCTATTTGTCAGCCCGTCCGGATAGACTGCCAAGCAACATTGTACACATTAGTGGTAATGATACCGACATCAGTGAGGAGGAAGGGTCGATAGTCTGCTATCTAAAAGGGATCGGATATCAGCTATCGATTATTCCCGGTGTGAACGTGGTTAATAGAATTGCAGGACAGAACCATTTCCCTTTAACCATTCGAAACCGTAATGAAAGCTTTTGGGTATGTGATGCCCGTTTTTTTTATCCATCTGTAAAAGAAATGGTTGAAAAAATTCATGCGGTAGCTTCTTCAAATGCTGCAATGGCAATTAAACACATAAATATAGATGCCTTAAAATTCATGGCAACTATTATTAGTATCTATCGGCATCAAGAGACACCTGTCCTTGTAAACGATTTTGGCGGCGGTGTTGATTGTTATACGTTAATGGAAATACAAGACAGATTAGCGGAAGATCAATACAAGCTTGTTGTCATAAATCCCTGCGTACGGATGTTGAAGGCTGCGGCCTTTTCGGTGGAAGAAGTTTTAGAGAGTCGATTAGCAACGGGTTAACACCGCTCGATTGCCGCCGATTTCCCGATAACAAGAATTGCCGGTGTTAGAACTTGCTTATCAGCAATCTCGTGTAGAACCGTTTCAATAGTAGAAAATACCATGCGCTGATTATCCAGTGAGCCATTTTGGATAATCGCTATGGGTAAACTGCCCCTGCCCTCCATTTTATAAAGCTCAACAATCTTTTCTATATGCTGGATTCCCATTAATATTACAACGGTTTGATCTAATTTGGCGGCAAGATATAAATCCCTTGATAAGCCCCCATCCTTTGTTGAACCGGTAATTACCCAGAAGTCAGAAGAACCGTTTTTATTTATAAGCGAAATGCCTGCTAATTCCGCAACTGCGATAGCACTGGAAACTCCCGGTATAACGGAAGTTTCAATATTTTTCGATTTGGCGAATTGAAGCTCCTCGCTTCCACGTCCAAAAATATAAGGATCGCCACCTTTTAAACGTACTACATGTCCATAGCTATTGGCAAAATCAACTAACATTTTATTAATATTGTCTTGAACATAGGAATGACACCCCGCTCTCTTTCCAACAAATATTTTTTTTATATTTTTTTTTGCGTATGCTAAGATTGCGGGATTAACCAGCGCATCGTACAAAACAACATCCGCTGTTTCGAGTGCGCGAGCACCCGCAAGACTTAGTAATTCCGGATCTCCGGGACCCGCACCCACCAATGTAATCTTCGGTCTTTTCATCCTACTTCTTTATTTATTTTGAACCCCTTAATTGTCAACTGTAGTGCTTTACTTTCAATTGACTTATCAAAAATAAGTATATTTACTTAATATAAAACAATAATTTACGTAAAAATTTGCGTATATAGATTTTTTTATGCTAAATTTGATCACGATAAACCTCTCTTTACGTATAAAATCGTAGAACAAGGGTTTGCGAAAATCAAAAGTTATTAAACGCGACGAGAAGCCATGATTTCATACGAAGACGCCTTACGGCTTATTTCCTCAAGCACAAAAAAACTCCATCAGATGACAATCTGTCTTTCTGATGCCTTGGGTTATCGCTTGGCTCAAGAGGTAAGAGCTGACAGGCCCTATCCTCCCTATAATCGGGCAGCCATGGATGGTATTGCTATTCGTTTTCAAGATTATTTAGACGGTGTGCAAAATTTTAACATTCAGGAGGTTATTTATGCAGGGAGTGCTAGTGATGGGGTATTAACCCATGGAAATTGCTATAAAATTATGACAGGGGCTGCAGTGCCATCTTCTGCTGATACGATCGTGCGTAACGAAGATTTGCTATATGTCGCAAACAAGGCGTCAATTGTTCATCATGAAAAGATCAAAAGCCATGCAAATATTGCTTTACGCGGACAAGATTTGCAAAGTGGCGAAGTGGTTATCCCATACAATACTTACATAACGCCTTCTATAATAAGTTTATTGGCGACACTTGGTGTAACTAATCCCGTGGTTTTCCGTAAGCCGAAGGTCAGCGTTTTTACAACGGGCGACGAAATTGTAGGACTGGAAGAAAGTCCAAATGAAGTGCAAATACGAAATAGTAACCAATATCTCTTAACGGCTTTATTGGCTAAAGACGGCATTATACCTGAATCCATTCGGCATATTAAAGATACTGAAGCCGATCTGTATAAAGGTTTTATGGAACGCATGGATAGTGACATCATGCTCGTTAACGGTGGGGTTTCTGCCGGTGATCGCGACCTGGTGCCAACCGTTATGAAAACACTCGGAGCAGAATTGCTCTTTCATCATGTAGCGATAAAGCCCGGAAAGCCATTATGGTGCGGAAAACTTCCCAGTGGCTGTTTGGTGTTTGGTATACCCGGGAATCCATTTTCGTGTTTGACAACCTATATATTGTTTATTAGATCTTTCTTAAATTCCAAACCAACTAGCTCAGTTAAGTTTCCGTTGGCATGTGATCGGATTGGAAAGTCAACCTTCGACGATTTTTTTCCTGTTCAATTTTCTGAGGAACATAAGTTAGCGCCTATCCCAATCAATGGTTCCGGTGATGTACGACTTGGTCTATTTGCCGATGGTATAGCACGTCATCATCGTGCGAATCGAATACTTAAAAAAAACGATTTAATTTCATTTTACGCTTTTTAGTCAACAATCAATTTAACATTATGCTTATGAAAGCCTCGACTCTCCAACCTTTAAAAAAACTGCCCTTGTTCAGTCTAAAAGGACTACAGATGCGCACCTTCCACATAACTTGGCTTATGTTCTTTATTTGCTTTTTTGGATGGTTTGGTCTTGCTCCACTAATGCCCACTATCAGGGATGAAATGGGGCTTACAAAAGAACAGGTCGGAAATATCATTATTGCTTCCGTATCATCTACAATCATAGCACGCTTAATTATTGGCCGATTATGCGATATCCTAGGGCCTCGGAAAACTGCCGTCTGGCTTCTTATAATCGGTTCCGTGCCGGTGTTTTCGGTTGGATTAGCGCGTTCTTATGAGACCTTTCTTCTATTTCGTTTAGCTATCGGGGTTATCGGCGCATCCTTTGTCATCACTCAATACCATACCAGTATGATGTTCGCAGCGAATATTAAAGGAACTGCAAATGCCATTACAGGCGGTTGGGGTAACTTAGGTGGAGGGGTAACCAATATGGTTATGCCATTGATATTTGCCGGTATTGTTGGGTTTGGTTACGGGCCGGCGTATGCATGGCGTTACGCGATGATTGTTCCCGGTATACTGATGTTGATCGTCGCTTTTCTCTATTGGCGATACACCAAAGATACGCCTGCCGGTAACTTTGATGAAATTGATCGACATACAAAACAAAATCATAAAACGGATTGGAAAGTTTTAAAAGATTGGCGCATATGGGCATTAACACTTGCTTATGCGATGTGTTTTGGTATGGAGATAACTTTTGATAACGTTGCGGCACTTCATTTTGTGGACGCGTTTTCTCTTTCTCAAAGTAGTGCAGGATTCTGGGCAGGCATCTTTGGTTTTATGAATTTATTTGCACGCGCCTTAGGAGGGATAGCGGCGGATAAAGTGGGATTATCTTACGGAATTAGAGGTAAAGGGGTGCTGCTTGGCCTCGTACTGCTATTGGAAGGTCTTGGTGTTCTGTTGTTTGCTCAGGCAGGATCATTTCTTTTTGCTATCGTCTCCATGTTGACCTTTGCGCTATTCTTAAAAATGGCAAACGGAGTTACATATGCCATCACACCGTTTGTAAACAAGAAGAATGTTGGACTTATCAGTGGCATTGTAGGGGCCGGTGGTAATGCGGGCGGAATGTTTTTCGGCTTCCTTTTTAAGTCAAACCAGATCACCTATACCGAAGCTTTCCAATATATAGGCTTTATTATTCTCGGTGTGGCTTTCGTGATTTTCGCTACCCCATTTAAAAAATCGAAATCAGGTTTGGTGGAAGACACAGAATTGATTATACAGGCTTAATCAATCTTACATGAAAGATGCTAAGAACAGTTCAAAAGAATTAAAAAGCACCTGCTGCTATTGTGGGGTGGGATGTGGTGTTGTTATTGAAAAACAATCTGATGGAACTATTCGTGTAAGAGGCGACGAGAGCCATCCTTCAAATAAAGGTTTACTTTGTAGCAAAGGTATGAATCTTCATCATACTGTGAATGATCAAAGTGATCGTTTACTATTTCCCCAAATGCGGTACCACAAAGATATGCCTTTACAGCGTGTAGATTGGGACACTGCACTTGAACGCACGGCCGCAGTATTTAAAACGTTCATAAAAAAGTATGGTCCAAACAGTGTTGCCTTTTATGCGTCAGGCCAATTTCTAACCGAAGAATATTATGTGCTGAATAAATTAGTGAAAGGCTTTATTGGAACCAATAACATTGACACTAACTCGAGACTATGCATGAGTAGCGCCGTTGCGGCTTATAAAATGACGTTAGGTGAAGACAGTGTACCGGTGTGTTATGATGATATCGAGTTAAGTGATTGCATTTTGGTTGCAGGGGCGAATCCCGCATGGTGTCACCCCATCATTTGGCGTAGAGTTGAGAAACACAAAGCCGGCAATCCAGCTGTTAAAATTATTGTCATAGATCCGCGTGTTACTGATAGTTGCGCTATAGCCGATCTGCATTTGCAGATACAACCAGGTACAGATGTTACACTATTCCATGTCATTGCAAAACTCCTCATCGAGGCGGGCAAAGTGGATTGGAACTTTATTGAGTCGCATACTGACGGTTTTGAAGAATTAAGGGACCTAGTTTTGACAATTTCCGTCAGTGAGGCATCGGATATATGTGGTATCAGTGAAGACTATATCTATAGGGCCGCTGAGTACATTGGATCTGCCAATGCATTTTTAAGTATGTGGACAATGGGCTTGAATCAAAGCGTCGTGGGGGTCGATAAAAACGTCAGTTTACTGAACTTACACCTACTGACAGGTACAATCGGGAAACCTGGCTCCGGTCCTTTATCGCTTACCGGCCAACCGAATGCTATGGGTGGACGGGAAGTAGGTGGTTTAGCTAATTTACTTCCGGCACACAGGGATCTAAATAATCCGCAACACAGAGAAGATTTGCAGGTCTTTTGGGGAGGAAAAACAATTGATTCAAAGCCCGGGCTTACCGCTACTCAAATGTTCGATGCGCTCAATGAAGGTACATTGAAGGCTATTTGGATTAGTTGCACGAACCCGCTAATCAGCTTGCCGGACGTGCGGAAAGCAGAGCAAGCTCTCAAAAATGCGAAATTTGTAGTAGTACAGGAAATAAGTAGTAAATCGGAAACACTTGCGTATGCAGATGTGATTTTACCTGCTGCCGCTTGGAGCGAAAAGGAAGGAACAATGACTAACTCCGAGCGTCGCATTACTTACCTCCCCAAGGTAAATAGGCCTCCAGGTGAAGCCTTATCTGACCAAGAGATATTTTGCCGATTTGCAAAAAAAATGCAGTTCAAAGGATTTGATTTCCCTGATGCTGAAGCTGTTTATCTAGAACATGCCCAATTAACAAAAGGAATGAATATCGATATCAGCGAATTGACTTATGATATCTTAAGGAGCAATAGAAGTATCCAGTGGCCATACACAGAACAAAAGTCAACACCCCGCCTTTTCACAGACCTTAAGTTCTATACCAATAATAAACGAGCAAAAATTTATGCTGCATCAACCTCATTAGGAAGTGAAAAGCCCGACGACGATTATCCCTTTATTCTCACGACAGGAAGAATACGCGACCAATGGCATACAAGAAGCAAAACCGGAAAAGTAAACAAATTAAACCAGCACATAGCTCGGGCTTACCTCAGTATACATCCTGATGATGCGCGAGAATTGGGATTAAGGGAAAACGATATTGCTCATGTAAAGTCGCGTAGAGGAGAAACAAGTGTGCCTTGTAAACTAGATAAAGGGATAAAAAAAGGTGTGGTTTTCTTGCCAATGCATTGGGGAAAAATATTGAACAGTGACCTTAATCGAACCAACAATTTAACGAATAATCTATTAGATCCCATTTCAAAAGAACCGGATTTTAAATTTTGCGCCGTTCGTATTGAGAAATTTTTCAAACCAAAGCAACGCATTGTGATCGTTGGAGCCGGAGCTGGGGCATTTGGTTTTATTAAATCTTATCGTGAAAAAAATCAGATCGACGAAATTATCGTTTTCAGCAAGGAAAACACCTCATTCTATAATAGGGTTATGTTACCGGATTACATTAGCGGTGAACAAAACTGGGAGCAGTTGTTGAAGATGAGCGAAGAGGAAGAGAAAGATTACAGAATAACACTTCTTAAAGGGATAACCGTCACGGGGATAGATCGTGAATCAAAAAAGGTAACAGATTCGAGAGGTGTAAAAACACGCTATGATATACTTATTTTAGCAACTGGAAGTAGACCAACGCTCCCCAAGGGGGTTCCGCTTTTGCAGGGAATATTTACGATGCGTAGCCGCTCCGATGCAGATGAATTCAAAAGCTATTTACCACCAAATGGACATGTTGTTATTGTAGGAGGTGGACTGTTAGGGCTGGAAATGGCAGCATCGTTGCGAAGTATACACCTAAGCGTCACGATTGTTCAACGTGTGTCCCGTTTCCTAAATAGGCAACTTGATACACTGGGGAGCCAGTTATTACATGAAGAAATGGTCGATCAAGGCTGCGACATTTATTATGAAGATGAAATTCAACTATACTACGGGAGCAAGTATTTAACGGGTGTGGGCTTAAAAAGCGGACGGAAGATTGATTGCGACGCCCTTATATTCGCAATAGGTACCACACCTAATATTGAATTAGCAAAAGATTGCGGCTTGACCTATAAACGTGGAATAACCGTAAATGGGCGCATGGAAACGAATGATCCCGCTATATTCGCCATTGGAGAGATTGCAGAATACGAGGATACGCTATACGGTATCACAGCCGCTGCCGAGCAGCAGGCGAACGTCGTAGCCGACTATCTAAATGGCGATGTTGCGCGTATCTACCAGGGTAGTTTATTTATGAACATCATCAAAATTCACGGCTTTCATCTATGCAGTATTGGCCTGCCAACCGCGCCGAGCGGGCAGCCAGGCTATGAGGAAGTGACTTTTACAGATCGGGCCCAGCGCTATTATAAAAAATGTGTTATCTACCAAGACCGCTTGGTCGGTACTATACTGATAGGTGACAAATCGGAATTTTTGGAGTACAAAGATTTAATAGAAAAGAAATTAGAACTGGGTGAACAAAGACTGAAGTTATTGCGAAGCGGAAAAACGGCAGAACCGGTAATTGGTAAATTAGTTTGTAGTTGTAATAATGTTGGCGAAGGCAATCTAAAACAGAAAATCAACGAAGGAAGCCGGGATTTGAATTCGCTATGTACTAACTCAGGTGCCGGATCAGGCTGTGGATCGTGTAAGCCGGAGGTAAAGAGGATACTCTCCGAGGTGCTTGAAATGCACGCAATAATATAAAACAAATGAAAGCAAAGGAACAATATATCGTCAAAATAAACTTGCCGGGAGGAATCATTTCTGCCGGCAATTTATTGCGTGTTCTTAAAGTTCTCCAAGAACTCGGAATCGAGACCGTTAGTTTCGGTAATCGCCAACAATTACTTTTTAGCGCTGCTACTGAACATTTGCATCATCTCCGGCTCAATATCCCCAACACCATCATGGAGGTAAATGGAGATGATTATCCAAACATCGTCAGTTCGTACGTTACAGAGGAAGTCTTTGCTCCTATCGGATGGTTAAGGGAAGGTGTTTACAAGGACATCTTGGATTCGTTCAATTATCATCCCAGATTGAAAATTAATATCGTTGATCGCCATCAAAACCTGATTCCTTTTTTTACCGGGAATTTTAACTTCATTTCTTCGGATATTAGCAACCACTGGTATTTACACGTTCGTTTTCCGAAAACAAATAAAATCTATCCTTGGCCTTCTCTTATTTATTCAGCTGATATCGCGGAGATAAGTCGTCTATTGGAGCTTATTATCATGGATAACGATCATCTTTTTTATAATAAGCCGAATGCAGATGGGGATCAGCTTGTGCAAATGCTAAACAGAATGGCGGATTTTCATACGCAGTACTATGATCTTCCCATGACGCACACCGATTTTCATCTTCCTTTTTATGAGGGGATCAATTATTATGGTGAACATAAGCTTTGGTTAGGCATATACAGAAGGTGGGAAAATTTTTTTGTAGACTTTTTAATCGAGATCTGTACCTTGTGCATGGATTGTAGAATAGGCCAGTTATATACAACACCTTGGAAAACAATTTTGATAAAGAATATCCTTCCATCCTACAGGATTCGATGGAGTGTGTTGTTAAACAAATATCGTATCAATGTACGGCATGCCTCCAATGAGTTAAATTGGCAACTGGAAGATCGTTCAGACGAGGCAAAAGAGCTAAAGTGGTTGCTGGTAAAGGCATTTGAAGAGGCTGATCTCCGGACGTCGAAACTTTGCTTTGCTATTAAAATCAGTAAGCAGACAGGACTTTTTGGTTCCATTATCATACAAAAAGAAATTTCGGAAGAAACGTTATATCATGTAATGCATACATCTAACTTCAACCCGAATTCCAAAGAATTTGTTAATTATGGAAGTGCCGGTGATATAAAAGAATTAGGTGAACTTCTGATCCGATTGTGTAATGTCTATTATGAGATGCATAGTACATTACGGCTTTCTGTTACTCCAAAAAAGGAAGTAAATAGTAAAAAGAACGATGCTCCTGCGCAAATTTATCAATGTAAGCACTGCTTTACCCGATATGATCCCTTATATGGTGACTCGATAAATTCGATTAGTCCGGGAACCTCATTTGATTTGTTAGTAGATTATAATTGTCCGACTTGTGACGCGCGTAAGGCGGAGTTTGAACGCGTCTTTTAATAATGAACTAAATAAGGAGTCAACAAGAAGATCGGACGTATATAGAAGCCCAATCACTGCAAGTGATCGGGCCTAGAGCTGAATAAAATACTTATTTGCTTTCGTTTTTCTTAGCGGTAACTTCGTTACGAATATCTTGCGCTAAGGTTTTTGTTTGCTGTAATGCTCCACGTAATCTAGTACCCGCAGCCTTGTTTCCCTTTTCATAGAAAGCTACCGCATCTTGTTCTGCTGCAGCAATCAATTCCTTTAATTCATTGAATTTTTGCATTTTTGCTTAATATTTAAACAGAAACAACCATTGTTTCTGCAAGGCTGCGAAAGTAGGCAAAAAAAGCATATTCTCTAAATATTGCATAAAGAACTTTAAATTAAGTCAAAGAAAAGTTGTTTACTGGTTGACGTAATCCATTAATGAAAATTTTACTGATTTCCTTTTGCTTTTCTACGATTTCTTCCGGATTGTAACAGTCGCTCAATGTCATCCTGCAAACTCGCGCGTTAGCACCTAAATTTAGTCCGTACAATAGTTCAGCATATAGTGTCGCAATGGATTGTAATGGAAAATCTTTGAGCTCACCGCTTCTAAGCCCCCTCCTTAAAATGAGGGTAAGCTGCTTTACGTCTGCGGATTTAATCATTGTCAAAACAGATTCGGGTAAACCCGAGTACACCCCATCATAACCATAAATCAGTTGTGTGTGGTTATACTTACCCCTCGTTCTTTCTCTTATTTCCAGGAGCTTATAAATTGAAGGTAAAACACGCATACCCTTGGGGATAAGCCGATTAATCTGTTCGCGTTCCTCTTGCAAAGTATGTTTTACAATTTCGGCAATTAGCTCGATTTTGTTTGAGAAATAAAGCGTCATTGTTGCGCTCGAGATACCAACGGTTTGTATAATTTCAGCCATTGTTGTCTTGGCAACGCCGTAGTGATTAAAACGTTCAACAGCTGTATCGATAATTCTCTCCCGAATGTTTTTATTGTAAATCATATCTCTATTCTCTTTTAAAGTTTACTCAAATATCTTACAGTTTGAACAGACTATAAAGGCTCTTTTGACGCTATTTTTAGTCTAAAAGACGCCTAAATTGACTATATTCTGAATGAGGTCGGTGCCAATCCTACCTGTTTTTTAAAGAATTTTCCGAAAGTGGATTGATCGGCAAAATTCAATGATTGAGCAATTTCACTAATACTTAACTTAGGATCAGCCAGTAGCATTTTTGCTTCTTTTATTACGGCCTCGTCAATAAAAAAACCAGGTGTTTTTCCGGTAACCTGTTTAACTGTTTTGCTTAAATATTTACGTGTGATAAATAATAAGTTTGCATAAAACTGAACTCCCCTCTCCTTTTTGTAATATTTTGATACTTCTTTAAAAAAAAGAAGCACCAGATTCTCTTTGCGACGAAGCTTTATCTGTGTTCCAACCTTATTCCGATGGTAGGCTTGAGTCAGTTCATATATAAATTGTGAAAACGTATTGGTTAAGACCTCTTCTTGGAACAAATGATCGGATTTTGGATAATTAATTTGCTTCAACCGTTTTAGTAGCCAGTCTAATGTTGTCAATTCGTCTGCTCCTACCGCTATGATGGGAGATGGCTCAGGTGCGAAAATTTCGAGAATCTGCGGATGGCTGTAATGAAGACCCAGACTTAAGAAAAAATCGGGACAGAATGCAATACCAATGGCTTCACTCTTTGGCAGAATGGCAGACACCTCAATCAAAGCGGATGGAGGAATAACACATAACTCACCTGCTGTTGCGTGATATTCCTTTCGATTCAGCTTAAAGTAAATTTCGCCTGCTTTGACGACGAAAATATAGAAAAATTCACTTCTTATGGGACTGTTCAACATAACAGCTTCATGTAAATCTTGCATTTCATGTACAGAGAAACGAAACTTGAATGAATCTAACTCATCAAGAACTGCAGTCGAGGACTGGTGAAATAAGGACAATTCTTTTTCCATAATCGGTAACCTAATAAAAAACATTGCAATTTAACTATTTGACTTTTCAAATAAAATAGTCAGATTAAAAAAATTATCTTTACTGCTTTAGTCAGTCCATTGTCAGACATGCTCTTCAAAAAATGATTTTCACTGGATATAAAAAAGTTGTTGATTAATATTGTAAGAAGTCGAACGAAACGAAAGCTATGGAAGCAATTGTAGATTATTACAAAACGGTACTCGATACAGGAACTAAGCTTCTTTTATTAAACTTGATAGTTTTAGTGCTTAGCGTTTTTTTTCTTACGGTAAAAAAAACGCCGTTTTCATTTGGTTTTATACTTATAATCGTACTTTTTTCATTTCTGTTTGCCGGTATCGGAATAGGATTTTACAAAGATGCGTTAAAGAAAGTTAGTCAAGAAACAAAAGAGATCATCCGTTACGATATGGAGATAAGGAAGGCAGAAGTTTTCCGCAAAGAGAGTAGAACGAGGGTAGTTATTGAAATGTGTGTTGCTGTATTGGCCTTATTTTTATTACTACGCGCCAAACCGGAATCCGGAAAACAGGGGGTTGCTATTGCATTGATTTTATGTGGTGCGCTGATGTTTGTTTTTGATATTTATGTCTCGTCCCGATTAACCGATCATATTGCCGATCTAAAAATTCTTAAGCACAATTCGACAATTAATGAAAAATGAAGCAGATAGTTGGATTCAGCCCGATCTAGCTATTTTTTTTATCGTTCAACAAGCGATTTACAGCCTCTGCAAATGAACCTGCAGGGGTGACTTTTCCTAAGTTAACGAAGAAAATTTCATCTGCATTTTCAATCGTATTTAATCGATGTGCTATAATAACTAAAGTAGTATGCGCTGGCAGTTTTCTCAGGATTTTCTCGAGCAATCGTTCTGTAATCGTATCAATATTGGCTGTCGCTTCATCTAGTATAAGAATGTCAGGATTTCTGAGTACCGCACGAATGAATGCGATCACCTGTTTTTGCCCCAAGCTGATACCATCTTCCTGGGATGTAATAGGCGTATCCAAGCCGCTCTCAAAAACAGCAATTAAGTCTTCTAATCCTCGATCCTTGATCAATTCATGTAACGCTGTGCTGTCATAAGTCGCATACAGTTCATTTCCATAAAGAATATTTTCGCCTACCGTGCCGGTAAACAAAAACGGCTCTTGCAGAATAAAGCCAATTTTTTTTGACCGCTCTGAAGAACTGTATGCTCTAATGTCCTGACCATCGAGAAAAACGTGTCCCTCTGTGGGGTCATATAAACGTGCCATTAGGGATGCTGTAGTCGTTTTCCCACCTCCCGTTGGTCCTACTAGTGCATACGTCTTTCCACGTAATAGTTTAAAATTGATATCATGCAAAATTTCCTTGCCATTTGGGTAAGAGAAGTAGACATTGTTAAACTCCAATAAACAGTCTTTCGAATTAGTGCCAGTGCTTGGTATTACGTTTAAATTGGTTTCCAACGATAATATCCGAGCTATTCGGTCCCAACCAGCCATGGCAACCTGAAAACTTGACCACAAAGAGGCCAGTTGTCGCAATGGATTGTAAAAATTAACTACATAAGCGAGATAGCTTACTAATAGTCCAATCGTTAATTCGTTCACGCTAATCAGATAGATTCCGTATGTTAAGACAATTAGCTGTGCTATGCTAGAAAAAAAACTATAAATAGGCAAGAAGATGTTGTTAGCTAAACCCGCTCGGAAGGCGGTGCGATAGTTTTGTTGATTGACTTCTTGAAACCTTTTTTTATAGTAGTCACGACGGTTAAAGGCAATGATAACTTTAAAGTTCCCTAAACTTTCCTGTATTTCCGCACTCATATCCCCTGCTGCTCTCAGGCTTTCCGCATTCCGTTTTTTTACCCAGGGAGATACAACTTTGGTAAAAATGAGAATGAATAAGGCTGGTGCTAAAGCGGCTAAGCCCAACTGAATATTAATGATCAGCAGAAAGACGCCGGCACCAAACATAATGACCATGCTACTGATAAACTGCGTGAGGGCCTGAGAGAAAAACTGATTAAGTTTATCGGTATCGTTGTTAATGCGGGAGATTAGATCGCCTGCTTTATTCTGATTAAAGAAGGCTATCGGTAATTGTAGCAACTTGTTGAATACAGCATTACGTAGCGTGAATAGTAATCGCTGCCCAACACCGCCCATAAGTTTTGTTTGAAGGTAACTGGTTAAGAGCAGTATGAGGTACATAATCAGCAAAATACCCGAAAACAGTAGTACTCCAGGGTACTGTTTTGTTACCACATAATGATCAATCGTATACCCAATAAAGAATGGACTCAGTAGATTCAGAAAGGAATTCATTAACATAGCCAAAAAAGCCAATATCAGTTTCCCTCGCTCATGCATAACCAGACCAAAAATGCCTTTCAAAGCGGCCATGGACGATTCCCGCTTACCGGATCCACTTTCATCATGTAAGTTATAGTTCATAATCGCTCGTACTTTGCTGTGAGGTAAAAATCTGTACATACTCGGGACTTGAGCGCATTAATTCTTGGTGTTTTCCGATGGCGATAATTTCACCTTCCATTAACAGTATAATTTGATCATAATGCTCGGCGGTTGTGACTTTCTGTGTGACGGAGATCAACGTTAAATTTGGATAGTTTTCGTTGATATTTCTCAATATATTTTTCTCCGTTAAACTATCTACACGTGCTGTAAAATCGTCTAAAAGTAATATCTGAGGATGGAGCGATAATGCTCTTGCTAACATGATGCGCTGTTTCTGCCCACCTGACAGATCCGAACCTCTTTCTGATAGCATGGTGTCCAGCTTATTCGGCAGACTATTTACGAATTCATTCAGCTCAGCAGTTTTAACGGCCATTTGCAAGTACTCATTAGTTACGGTCTTGTTGAAGGCGATGTTTTCGCGAATACTCATATTAAACAGAATACTGTCTTGAAAAACAAAACCTACTTCATCATGAAAATACGTTTCTTCGTATTCTTCTATTGAATGCCCATTGAATGTGATCGTTCCTGCATCTTGCTTTGAGAGCCCCATTAACAAATAAAGCAGTTGCGTCTTTCCTGCGGCAGTGGGGCCAATAATAGCTGTTTTTGATCCCGGCTTTAAGCAAAATGAAATATCTTTTAGTATCGGTTTCTGCTCAATATTTAGGTAGACAGATTGGAAACAAATCTCTCCATTTACGCCTTCTTTTAGATTGCCGTTTTTCTTATTCGTAGGCGCCTCCAAAACCGTTCGTATCCGATCATAAGAAGCCGTAGCCTGTGCAATCACGTTACTCATGAATCCAATTACTAAAATTGGAAAAATAAGAAGCGCTAAATAACTATTAAAGGCAGCAAAATCACCAAGACTCATACTTGTGGTGATAACAAAATGCCCTCCTAGTAACAAAATAATCAAACCTGCCATATTGGCGGTAAATACGATAACCGGAATTAGACTTGCAAAAAGCTTTAAAATAGAAAGTCCATAATGCTTCGCTTGCTGATTACTAGCTAAGAATTTATCATACTCGAGTTGTTGGGAATTGACAACTCTTATAATTGCAGCGCCCAAAATGCTTTCGTTGATTGTTTTGTTCAATCGATCGATTACACTCCTACTTTGGATAAAAAGTACCCGTACTTTTCGGAGTATCCAAAAGAATGTTCCGCCGATAATCGGTATAATGGCGATAACCGCCAGTGCCAATTCCCACTTTATAGTAAACAATAAAATGCTAACGCCTATTATAATAAAAATTGAGGAGGCGATGGAGACAACCGCCTGGGCAATGAACAACTTAATTGAATCAACGTCGGCGGTAAGGTTTGTCAGCAATTTTGATGGATTAGCAGCCTTAATATAAGAAAAATCCTGCGCGGCAATTTTTTCTGTTATTTGCCTTCGTAAATCTCTTGCGACACGTTCAGAGGTAAAGGTTTGTATGATGATCTGCAAATAAGAGAAGATGAAAACAATGAAAACCACCAAGCCGAAACGTATAAATGTTTGGTAGTAAGAAAAACTTTGATTGTTATAAGCATCAATACCTTCACCTATTATTTTGGGAATCCATAGGTTTAAACCGTTACTTATCAAAGCGAGAAGCATCAATAATAAGAGCAAAAGCCTATATGGCTTAAGTAAAGTTAGGAGACTTGTCTTTTTTCCGGTGTTCATTAATTCTATCTATGATAGATTTATTCTCCTTATGCTAGTTTACTTGAGGAGTCAGCCATATCTTCCGTATATGACGTGCGTTTGTATCTGCCTGCTCATTAGGAATTAAAAGCCTTGTATGATCAGAAGTATATTGTATACCGGCTAACCCAAAGTAATAATCGTATGGAATGGGTTCCGTTCCCTGAACATACCTGATGAGAAATTGTTTAATTTCAGGATAACTTAATTTCTCTATTTCATCAAATAATTGGTCATCATTAAAATAGCTATTTTTTCCAAAACGTATTCCAAGGTCATGAGTTAGGTTTTTCAAACCGTATCCGCCGTCTGATAGATGTAAAAGATAGATGTCTAGACAAGCGGCAATCAATGCTCCCTTTTGATAGACGTTACCATATTGATTGGCATAAGTGCTTGCCGCGTGTTTACTTAGTTCTGTGAATGACAACTTATCATTGTAATTTTTTCGAGAATCAACAATTTTTTCCGATAATTTATCTAAAAACTCCTGCTCAGAGTTAAGGCCATACTTAACCTGCACATGATGAGCTGTATATTCAGTAGTGCCTTCGTATAGCCATAAATGCTTAGATAGGGCAACATGGCTGTAATTAAACTCTTTAACTTCCTTCGATGCTATAGTTAAAGGGGTTATTATATGAAAAAATTCGTGTGACGACACGTCTGTCACAATTTTTTTTAATTGATTGGCCGGCAACTCCGGAAGGTAGTAAAATGATGATGTGGTATGTTCCAAAGCCCCTGCAAGTCCCGGTTTAAATGAGTGTTTTATCTTTGGGTCTTTAAAATAATACAGAAACGCGTAACGGTCAGCTGGAAGCTTACCTCCTAAATAGCCTTTTGCCGCCCTAAGTAAATCGCCAAGCCAGGATATAATCTCTTTTGCATGAATTTGTTTATTGGGAGAATAAACTGAAACTAATACGTCGCAATTGCCTACTTTCAATGATGCAGTATCAGCAATTCCATACATAATGGGTGTATCATAAAGATCGTCAATGTTTTCCATTTTAAACACATCTTGCTGAATATTTGATGATATGGGCAGGCTACTTGACGATGCAAAGAAATTATTGGGCTTATCAATGGTTATTTGAACGGGAATCTTCGTATGATGTTCTAAATATCCAAAAAAGCCCGGAGCATTGATTATGACGTTTCTCCCTTCTTCAATGTTTGTAGCAGCCATTGGATAAATATCATGTGGTGTATCAGCATCAAAAATGTCATTTACGGTGTATTTTATTGTATGCAAACGTCTAGCTTTTGATATTTTCCACTGATTGTCATTAAGTCGTGCAACGCGAAGTTTTTTACCCCGTCTGTCAAATGCCGCTACATTTGAGATAAATTTGCCATAATCACTTATTGCGTAGGTGCCTGGAATAATCTTTGGAAAAGAAAATATGACTTCTTTATCTTGTGATTTCGGTGGAATGAGAGAAACCTCGACTTTATCCTCCTTCGTCTGATTAAGATTAACAGCATATTGATAGTGTTGTGCGAGTGATTGTTTTATAGGATGAAAAAACAAAAAACAACTGAAAAAAAATACTTTAACGATTACCGCTATTTTGTTCATGTGATTGACGCATTAAATTTTTCTTTGGAGTAATATTACCATCGAATGTTACAACTTAGGCAGCCTAAAGCTTACCTTGGAAAATGAATATTTAAGGGTTATCCGTCGTTAAGTCCATCGCGGTATCTATTTCCCGACCAGTGTTTTCTTTCAGTATCACACAAGTTACCAAGCCAATTAATACCATAGCCATACTGAAAGGAAAAATATAGTTCATCCCCAGTCCTTTAGCTACTAAGCCTATTAAAGGGCCGGTCACACCTAACGAAATGTCGATGAATAAGCCATAAGCCCCTAAAGCTGATCCTTTGTTGGATGCAGAGGCACGACTTACCGCCTCTACTCCTAGAGCAGGAAAGATCAGCGAGAACCCTAAACCGGTAAATGATGCTCCTAACACAGCAATATGAGGATTCGTAGCTAACCAAAGAATTAGCAAGCCCATACTCTCTACAGCCATACTTACAATAGCGACCCGAAGCCCTCCAAATCGATTTATACTTTTTGCAAATAACAATCGACCTAAAACAAAGAATAAACTGAATGCCGTGATACAGATAGCCGCTTGATTCCATCTATTAAAGGCATAATAGAGTGTGATGAACGTAGATAGCGTACCAAATCCCATTCCGGCTAAGGCCAATCCACTTCCATATGGGCTAACTGTACGTAGCACCTTCAAAAATGGTTTTCGGGGAGTATCCTGATCACCTTTAAGTGCAGGTTTTCTAACAGCTGTAAGGAGGCCTATTATTGCGGTCGCTATGGTTAAGGCGCCTAAGCTCCAATTGCCAACATAACCGGCCATCCAGACTCCCAAAGGAGCCCCAATAGCCATCGAACTGTAGTTGGCGATGCCATTATAAGAAATAGCCGTTGCTGTATGCTTCTCTCCGGTTCTAAGCATGGCCCAGTTAACGGGGCTAGCTCCTACCATGCCCTCTCCACATCCGGTTACTAATCTGGATATGATAAGAATAGATAGACTTAAGAGCGGTTTATCCGCTAAGGTAAAAGATGTTATTAAGAGAATGCCGGTAAGTAGGAAACAAATCATGCTAGCAATTACAGCAGGTTTCGGCCCCCGGTTGTCGACAATATGGCCTGCGTATGCACGCATAAGAAAAGTCATTATATATTGTATACTGATAACCGCTCCCGCTATCACGGTATTGAAACCCAGTTGTTGATGGATAAATATCGGTAATACGGCCAATGTTAGTCCGATCGAAAAATATCCATAGAAAGTCAGCAGTACATAATTTGCAATAATAAAAGAAGGCTTTTGGGACAAGCTCTTAAGGGAAGAATGATTCATAACACAAAATAGTCAATAGCTCAAGCTCCGTGCAAAAGTAAAAGTTTTTTGATCAAAACAGGGTCCTAGTTACCGAAATAGCTAATTATGACATCCATATGTAAAATACTTGTTGCCGTTTCCTTTGTCGGATACTCCTGCGGGGAGAAGGTTTCGCACAGGGCTACTGATTTTGTCAAGTACAAAAGCCCCCCTCCCACGTTGGAGAGGAAGGCCACTGTTTCGGCTGGATACCGGTTATTAAAAAATAAAGGTAGCCAAACCTCAGTATATTACTAACAGCTTAAAAACGCGAATGTTTCGTAGATGCCCAATCAATAATTGCGAGAAATCTAAACCTTGTGAAGATTTATTCGTTACTCTAAAAAAGCAATAAGTTATGGATAGTATCAATAAGCAACAAGAAGAAAGTAATAAAAAAGATTTACACGGAAAAGAGGCTATTGAAAAGGTTAAAGAGCTGGTAAATATAGCCGAGGCTTGTTTTTTTTGCACAGACTTGAATAAAGTAGGCGTTCCTTTATCTATTAGGCCGATGGCGGTGCAAAAAGTTGATGATGATGGAAACCTTTGGTTCTTAAGTGCAAGCGATAGTCATAAAAATGAAGAGGTTCAAAGAGATCCTTTCGTACATTTACTTTTTCAAGGCTCAAAATATGCCGACTTTTTGAATATTTATGGTTTAGCTTCCATTGTTAACGACAGAGAGAAAATTAATGAACTTTGGAATCCCTTACTGAAAACCTGGTTTACGGAAGGAAAAGACGACCCGCGAATAACGGTTATCAAAGTTGAGCCTACAGAAGCGTATTATTGGGATAATAAACATGGTAATGCTGTGGCATTTGTGAAGCAGTCAGTCGGCTCAATTCTAGGTAAAACGCTGGACGACTCGATTGAAGGAAAGTTGGATCTTTAGAACAAAAGAGCGATGGGTTCCAAACAGAGGAGAAGTCAATGTTGTTTAATGCGGTAATCCTTTATTTGCATTTTTATTTTTCCTGTTTTGGTTTCCATCGCTCTCATTTTCTTTCGATCGATTTTTGTGTCCTTTCCCATAAAGTTAAACGGTATTTTGAGTCGTTCGATAGCAAACGTTGTTTCGACATAATTAGGAAGTATATCTTTATTACTGGCGTAGCTCATTAATAGTATATAAGAACCGTCTTTCCGTGTATTTATTTCTGATTCCACGATACGTTTCGCTTGAACATCCATATATAGCGTAGCCATTGCTAAATCGGAGCGTTTGTCGGTGGGAATCACATTAACTACTTTCAAAAGCAAACCCTTTCTTTTCTCCGTACCCCGGTCGACGGTTATAAACGGATATTTAAAAATCTCCGACATTGAAAAATCCAACCCACGCTTTGGTAGCATAACGAAATCCGTTGAGGAAAATCCCATCTTTTCCCCTTTCGAATAAGTTATTTTTGCAGATTTAGTGGGCATACGAATGAATGGTACATCTAAATCAAAGATCACGGTTGCAGAGAATTGTTGAACGGCATCCATCCTCTTTTTTATGGTCAGCAGATCTGTGTCTATTTCTTGGCCAAAAATAGGTTTGACTAACCATAAGAAAAACAATACAAAAATAACGCGAATCATCCGATATCTTTTTTATTAAAAATGTATGTGCCGATTAAGACCATTAACAAACTGTACAATATGAGCAAAAAGTTGTTGCCAATAATACGTGTCCAGTCAAGTTCATATACAAAAAGCTGTTGCCATGTATCTATCAGTTTTGGAAAAAACAAATTATTGAAACTTGCATTGCCAAAGTCTACCTTTAAAAGTAGATTTGTAATAACAAGAAATAGTGCAGATACAAGCCATGTCTTTGAAGAATCCTTTATCAGGATAGCAAGGGTCATGCTTGTAACATTGTAGAAAATCATAGCAATTGCACCTGAAATAAATGAAAAGCATATTCGTCTAAAAGCATCTCCCGATTCGAAAAAATTTAAGGTGTTAATATAAACGATTAAATCTCCTTTACCGAAAATTGCATAAGCAAAGGCGAAAGTCGTTAACATCATAAAAGTAATCACAAGGATTGTAAACAAGATAGCCATTGCATATTTGACTAAAATGAACTGCTTTTTTCTAACTGCCTGCAACATAACAGACTGCAGTGTTCCGTCTTTATATTCATCAGTAAGAAAACCAGACGTAATTATCATGAGAATTAATGGCACATTGAACCAAAGTGAATTAAGAACGATGTACATAATGAGGTTACCGTTCAGTAATGAACCCTCAAAATAAAATGATTGCTTTAATGACTCTAGAAGCAAATCCAAGACCGTGCTTCCCTGATAGTACGCGATGAGCAGAATCAGCAATTCTATTAATATAATGGCTCCCAAAGCATAATAGGTTTTGCTTTGCTTCACAATTTTCAACAATTCGGCACTGAAAAGTGATTTCATCATAGAGTTCCCTTTATTAATTGTTCCAGGGTTAAATCCGGAATACAAGCTGTGACTTGTACTCCTTCACTTAACAATTCGTTCAACAAACCGGTAATTTCCCCGCTATTGCAAACTACTTTCACTTCATTAACGCCAAAGACGGTCTGATACTTCCTAAGTACTTCGGAAGATTCGATATTATTTGCTAATATTGAATAGCTATAAATGTATTTACTGATTAAATGTTTTGTAGTACCTGAATTTACAATTTTCCCATTGTCCATTATATATAACGAGTGACAACACCTACTTAACTCACTCGTGAGATGAGAAGATAAAAGAATGGCAATTTTTTCATATTGGGCTAACGATAGAATAAGGTCAATAAGAGATGCCACACCGAAAGGGTCTAGCCCGGAAAAAGGTTCGTCCAAAATCAAACAGCCCGGATTGTTTACCAGCGCAATAGCAATGCCTAGCCGCTGTTTCATTCCTAGGGAAAAATTACCTACAGGATCTTTTCGATCTGTAGGTAGGCCTACTTTTAAAAGGTAATCCCGAATGCTGTCGGGATCAGCTTTGGCACCTTGTATGCCGGCAAATATTTTCAAATTATCATAGGCGTTCAGATAGTTATATAAGCCAGGTCTCTCAATGATGGCACCAATAGATTTGGATCGAGGTGATTGAAGAATTATTTCACCGCTATCAGCCCTGATCAAACCGGTTAATATTTTAAAAAGTGTAGTTTTCCCGGCACCATTACGTCCCAACAACCCGCAAATCTCCCCTGGGGCAACCTGTATACTGACATTATCTAGTGCAATTTTTGAGCGATAAGATTTAGACAGATTCTTTCCTATAAGCATTATAGACCATGTTTTTATTCAATGTATTACCTAAGTCGCGGAAGTTGAAACGCGGTTCATAATACTTCTCCATAAATGTACGCGACCAGAAATATCTTTTAAACAGGAAGAACGGATCACGTACCATAAACTGAGGTATGAAATGAAACCACTTAATTCCTATTTTATTATAATAAACCTCTACCTGGTTCCGAAGACCTAATTCAGCAGCAGCAACAAGTACTGCATTTCGCTGACATTTGGAGCCGCTGTAGTGTCTGGCTAATTTAGGGGTAAAACCGTGTACATAGAGATGGTCTTTTATTCTTTTGTAATTTTGAAATCTCGACCAAGCGTCCATAATAACTAAAAAAACATGGCTAAAAGCAAATAAAAGGCACCCCAACCAAAATAACGTTTGAATAATACCTCCCTCTATATAAGCACTTTTCAATTTTAACCAATAGAAATACGATTCAAGTAGAAAAAGAAAAACTGAGCAATGTAACAAAACGCCGACATTCCAATAAGAAAGCAGCCAGCTAGGCTGTTTAGGTAACGAATTCTGATTTAACATGTTACATTAATTAAACTCTTCACAAATCTTTAGCTGGGATCAAACTATAAGCACTACGCATTGCAGCATATGACAGGGGCATCAAAATTACACAAACTCCTTTACTTCTGCTTTTAGTTAAGTTTTTCAAACATAGATAAATTTGCTTTTTTTCACAAGCATTCACTTTTTTTGTGTTCAAGTTGTTTCTGTAAAACCATGTATACCCAGATTAAAGCTCCTGTGGATCAATACGGAAAACTAACTTTCCCCATAGATACAGCGGGTAAACCACCCATCTGTTCAAAATGGGTCTGCCTCCCTGCAACGGCTTCGTTAGCCAATAATGCAAACAGGACGGCCTCTTTTGCATCGGGATTAATTCCCAGCTCTTTCGTCGTTCTTGCTTTTTTGTTTAAGAGTCGCTCAATTTGATCTACCAACAAAGGGTTGTACATACCGCCCCCACTAAGGTATAACGTATAGTTCTCGCCTTTTTTTATGGATGAAATGATTGCCTGTGCAATACCTTCTGCCGAAAACTGTACAAGCGTTGCCATGATATCATAATCATTCAAACCTTGCTGCTCTGAACGTTCAATTGCCCGATTTAAATAAGCCAAACTAAAAAGCTCTGGCCCCGTGGTTTTCGGAAAAGGGGCTCTAAAAAAGTCGTTGTCCAATAAAGCTTTCAAAAGGCCTTCATTGATCTTTCCGGCAGAAGCTATCGTCGCGTCTTTATCATAATATCTTCCAGGAAATTTAAGCTGAATATATTGATCCATTAATGTATTACCGGGGCCTACATCCGTCGAAAAGCCGCTTTCCGAAAAGTTGGCTGGTAAGTAAGTGAAGTTTGCGATCCCCCCTATATTAAGCATAATTCTATTCTCTTTCGGGTGAGAGAAGATCAAATAATCCCCATACACAGCTAATGGGGCACCTTCCCCACCACCTGCAATATGTTTTTGTCGAAAATCACTAATGGTGATAATACCGGTATTTACTGCTAAATGATCTGCATCGCCTATTTGGAGCGTGGCGTTGCCATACTTTTGATTTCCATGCATATGCTTCGGTGCGTGAAAAATAGTTTGACCATGGCTGGCAATAATATCAATGTCGTCAGCTTCAAGCTGCCATTCTTTTAAACAAGCAGAGACGAGCGAAGCATAATAGCGGCCGATATAAGCGTTTAACAAGGTGATTTTCTCTAAGTCGACCATCTTCTTTGCAAACACTGATTTTAAGTCTTCTTTAAAAGCAGTGTCATAATCCTTTGTTACAAAATGCAACACCTTCACCTGAGTTTCCGGTCCGTAACCTTTGAATTGACACAACGCAATATCGAGCCCATCAAAGGAAGTTCCTGACATAAGGCCAATAATATTTCGTTCTTCTTTAGCCGCTATTTTATAGAGTTTCTCGATATTTTTATTCATAAAGCCATAGAAACTGATCCAAGGAAACGAATATAGAATTTTCGTGATAAATTTTGCAAGTAACCGGAAGAAAGACAAAGCATCACGTCGAAATGTTATAAAATGTTAATTCTGCTCCGCTTTTTTGTATTAGTTATCAATAGGTTATAAACTTGTCATAAAATCACCTTACTGCTAAAAATGAGGAACCATGAATAGGTTGTTAATCCTTTTTATCCTTTGTTTCCAACTTCACCCACTTGCTTATGCGCAACCAAGTAAACAGCAAAAACGAAATTTGATGGCTTTCAGCAAATTGTTTGGATATGTTAGGTATTTTTATCCGGCCGACGAACTGCAAAACGATTCTTGTTGGAATGCAATAGCCATATACGGAATACAGCGTATGCTCACGGTAAAGAACGACAAGGAATTAATAGCGGAACTGCGTGCTTTATTTTGCCCACTTGTGCCCCAAGCTAAAATTGATTTCTCAGACAAAATCGATAGCTTTACGTTAACAGATACGGTCAATAATTGTAAAGATCGATTAGTTTATTGGCAGCATCAGGGCTTCGGCCTAAATTCAAACATGTCCGTCCCTTTTAGAAGTATACGGGTAAACAGTAAAATAGAATACGACCAAAACAAAAGCCCCTTAAGTTACTTTTCGGTTACAAAAGTACTTCAATTGGAGAAATACAAAGGGAAGCCTTTTGTATTCACCTTGGATATTACAGCTAAACCGACGTCGGACAATTATAAAGACAATTTATTTGCAGGCCCTTGTTTATCGTCGGAAGACCTAGAGGAACTAAATACAGAACGAAAAGCAATTGCTGAAGTGAAAGAAAGTTTCATATTTCGTGGAACGATCGACAGAAACTTACCCCTTATACAATTTGGATGTTACATTGATCCATCCGTCGAAAATGTACAAATAAATAGTCCGCAACTATTTATACATAATTCCGACAACAAGTTAATTCCTATAGATCTCGATTTAGCAGAATTAATTGATTTTTCAGGGGATTTAAATATTGAACGTACGAAATATGCGTTTATGATAGGAAAAGTACGTCATGAGCCGCTCTTTAATAGGGAAATTAAGGCAGGTGAAGTAATAAGGAAGGAGCTAGTGTCTGATATCAGTGTCCTTATTCCGCTTTCATTATATAGTAATGGTATACATACCTACCCGGTTGTTGACAGCGCTACGCTTGACCGATTTCAAAAGAAGGCAAGCGTAAAGTTCTTAGGTCAGGATGAAAAAGCAATTGAAACACGACTAGCTTGTCTTATTCAAGCATGGAACGTACTCAAGCATTCCTTCCCTTACTGGAAAGAAGCTTCTGCTGCTCCCGATTCAATATTTGAACGATCGCTCGAAAAAGCATTTTTTGATGTTGATAAACAGGATTTCTTAAGCACCCTTCAATTATTAACCGTCCCCTTAAACGACGGGCAAATGTATGTGGACCTTTATAATGAAACAAAAGATGATGCAACAGCCAGTGTACCACTACTTGCGACATCCATAGACAACAGGATTTTCGTTAAAATGGTGATGGATCAGGATCTTTCAAAACGCGTGCAAATAGGCGATGAAATTATGAATATAAACGGACGATCCGCAATGGAGTATCTTAGAGAAAAAGAAGATTTAATATCTGGATCTCAACAGTGGAAACGATCAAAAGGATTAACAATATTATTCAACGGCCCGAAACACAGTTCGTTAAAAATGAAACTACGAACGGCGGAAGGTGAGAAAAGGATTCAAATTCCAAGAAGTGAAATGTCGAGAGCGCCTCAAAACAATTCTGTCTCATTGTATCAAAGAGCAACAGGGTGGATTAATAAAGCATTATATTATGTTGATCTTACTTCTGATAAGTTTGGAACAAACCCTTATATTCTGCAAGAAATGGATGAGGCAAAGGCGATCATTTTCGATATGAGGGGCTATCCTCCTGCAACGATTTCTTCAGCTCAAATGCTTAATCAAATTCAGGAACAGCTTACTACTTCAGAAATTATAGGTCATCGCATTTATGTTCCACAAATTCTCTATCCAGACTATCAGAATGTGCACTATAAAGTACTGACGCATTTAATTCATCCGGCGCAAAAAAGGTGGAAAGCAAAAGCATACTTTCTAACGGATGCTAATGCAATAAGTGTGTCGGAAACCTATCTTAGCGTAATAAAGGATCATAAACTCGGAACTATTATTGGTCAAGCTACCGCGGGTGCAGATGGAGCTGTTAATATTTTGCTCTTGCCCCATGGTTATAGGTTACGCTTTTCAGGAACGTTGGTAAAAACGAATACAGGTAGTAAACATTATTTAGTAGGAGTCATACCTGATATAGAGGTGAAACCTACGCTTGAGGCGCTAAAAGAAAGACGTGACGAAATACTGGAACGAGCAATAGAACTTGCTGAACAGGACATTCAATCGGCTGCAATAGGTAAGTGAATAACGTACGTATCCGTAATATCATCGATACCAGGTGAAAACAGATGAAAATCGATTAATAATATCTTATTATTGAAGATTAATCCGATATTTAAACACAAAAAGCTAACATATGAAGATTAATCATCAATTCCTTTGGCTTTGGTTAATTCTTTTTTTCGCTTGCTCGAATAGCAAAAGTATAACAGAAGAAAGTAAACCCTTAAAGCTAAAATGGAAAATACTTGAAAGCTCCTCTGCAAAACTCACAGAAAGTGAATCAGCTTTCACCATTATTAATACGGGTAAGCGTTCATTAAAACAGGGGAATTGGAAACTCTTTTTTAATATGGGCTCTTTACGATTGAGTGATAGCGATACCAATCACGTTGAAATAGCGCACATCAATGGTGATGTCTTTTCAATTGCTCCCGATTCCACTTTCCCGGAGATTAGACCCGGTGATTCGATCGTTATGCAAGTGCTTTCACGTAAGATCCGCAATATTACAGATTTTCCAAATGGTTTTTATGCAGTATTTAATCCTGATTCCACCAAGGGAGTTAGTTTGTCTTTAGCATTGGACACACCAAAATATATTAAAAAGCAGGAAATAGCACTGAATGCCAAAATCTATGAAGAAAATACCAAGATTGTATCCGTAGACAGCATGTCGATTCCGCCTGTGTTTCCGACTCCGGAAAGTTATTACCGAAAACCGGGAAGCTTTACGTTTAATGAAGAGTTGAAAATTTATGCTGACTCTAGCATATTAGGGGAAGCAGAGCATTTAGTAGAACTATGTAAATTGCTGAATTGTAACGCGATATTAACTAATAGCCGTAACCAAGCGACGATACGGTTTGAAAAGAAGGCGCTCAACACGCCGGAAGCTTACGAACTTACCATAACACCTCATGACATTAGCATCTATTCGGGCGATCCTAGGGGAGCGTTTTATGCTATACAGTCCATTAAGACGCTTATAGCACCGGAATATTATAAGGGTACGCAAAAAAATATTAGCTTACCTTGTGTTAGTATAATAGATCGACCAAGATTTAAACATCGGGCTTTCCAGTTGGATGTTGGACGGAACTTTCAACCGAAAGAGCAAATTTTTAAGCTTTTAGATTTAATGGCCCTGTATAAGTTGAACGTTTTTCATTTTCACTTAGTTGAGGATGAAGGCTGGCGCTTAGAAATTCCCGGCCTACCCGAACTCACAGAAGTCGGCGCGTTCAGAGGCCACACCTTAAACGAATTGGATCACCTTCTTCCCTCCTATGGCTCCGGTCCTTTTAAAACGAACACAGCAGGGAGCGGATATTACAGCCGAAAGGATTATATAGATATCTTACGATATGCTAAGTCTAGACACATCCGCGTAATACCTGAGATAGAGACACCCGGACACGCGCGGGCAGCTATTAAAGCGATGAAAGCCCGTTATGAACATTTTAAAGCACAAGGTAAGGAAGAAGAGGGACGAAAATACCTGCTGCATGACTTGGAAGATCATTCAGATTATCGTTCGGTTCAAGGGTTCAATGATAATGTGATAAATGTTGCTCTGCCATCAACCTATACATTCTTGGAAAAAGTAAGCGATGAGTTGATCAATATGCACAAAGAGGCTGGAATGCCTCTTCAGACCATCCATTTCGGCGGAGATGAGGTGCCTTCCGGGGTTTGGGAGCAATCTCCTGCCGTTAGAAAGTTGATGGCCAACGATCCGACAATAAAATCGGTAGACGATTTATGGTATTATTATTTCAATAAGTTGCAGAGGTTCTTGTCAACTAAAGCATTGTACCTCTCTGCTTGGGAAGAAGCCGGGTTGCGTAAGGTAGCAGACGGGAAGGGAAAGAAAAAGATGATTGTGGAACAGCGTTTCGCCAAAAATAACTTTCATTTAGATGTTTGGAATAATTTAGCCGGGAATGAAGACCTTGCTTATAAACTGGCCAATGCAGGCTACCAAGTTGTGCTTACAAATGTTACCAACATGTATCTTGATTTGGCTTATAACCCTAGCTTTTACGAAATCGGGCAATATTGGGGTGGCTATGTTGATCTGGAGAAACCTTTTCGATTCATTCCGTACAACTATTATAAAAATCAGGTAGAAGACGAAAAAGGAAGAGCTCTTCCCGCTAACCACTTTGTAAAAATGGAACGGCTAACAAAATTCGGCAAGGATAATATTGTCGGAATTCAGGCGCCATTATGGAGCGAAAAAATAGTCAATAAAGATCGTTTGGAATATCTGCTGTTACCGAAATTGTTAGGTTTAGCTGAGCGGGCTTGGGCACCCGATCCTAGTTGGGCCGTTGATGTTGAGCCGAAGAAAGCGGAAACCTCGTATTTATACGCTTGGTCAGTGTTTCTTAATACCGTTGGCAAAAGGGAATTGCCTCGTCTAGACTTTTACAAAGGAGGCTTTTTGTATAGAATTCCGACACCTGGGTTAAAAAAGATTGAAAACACAGTGTATGCCAATGTTCAGCTTCCAGGTTTAATTATTCGCTATACAACAGACGGTACGGAACCTAATGAAAAAAGTAAGGTATATTCAAAACCCGTTTCCTTTCAAAAAGGGCTCAAATTTAGAGCGTTTAATGTATTGGGAAGAGGGGGGAGAACGGTTTCATGGTAACTGAGAATAGACGCTACCTTGGTTATATGTAGGGAAACAATAACTGGTTGGTTTTATTTTAGCGTAATAAAGAATCTTTAATAAGAAATTTTAAGTGTGGTGCCATGAACAAATTTGCCTTTAGATTTGCTTATAGTAAACTTCTCATTCCAAGACAAGCCAACCATCTCGCCGCTTTTCAAATGTACGTTAGAAACCAAGACATAATGTACAATATTATACATAAGCGCATTTAATTCTTCAAATGTCTTTTCGGAATTTATAATCTCCATTTCTTGCTTTCCAAAATCAGACAAACCATAGGTATAGATGGATTGCTTTGTTCCAAGCTGTCTGAGGCCAAAATAAATCCAATTGTACAGTGGCAGGCGGTCTTCTGAGGCACCAATAGCATTATTTAAATAAAAGTCCTTTTCTAGTAAAAGTGTTCTTCCTCCCATATAAAAACCTAAAGAGTTGCTGCTTTTTAAGATAGCACATACAACTTTACTGAACAATAGATTTTCCTTTAAAGCGTTTTTTCCCGCATTTATAAGCGATATAATAATATGACCGTTATGTTCTGCTGTTTCTTCTATGGCGTTCGGCCAGTAATAATTGTACCTGGCAATCTCATTCACCTCATCATCCGGAATATTGCCACAAATGGGTGCAATAACTATTTGATAATCCGCAATCGTTAATACCATCATTTCCTCTCCTCGCTCATGCTCTACCATTTTGGTCTTAAATTCACTTTGAAGTAACCATAGCACCTCATCAAGTACCATTGTCGCTTCTTTTAATAATACAATTCCTAAAATAATAGCCGATGTTGAACTTTCTATTCGCTTTTCTCTATTTAAAAAACTTAAAATCCCCATAAGAATGCAATCAAAAAGAAATCCAGTGAACTCTCAGCGGCGGTTGTTCGGAGAATGTGTGCTCCTAAACCGTTACTATCGAACTCAAGCAGAAATGAACATCTTCCTTAGATCGTAAGAAATAAGACGTTCGAGATGTTAATTGGTATTTACAGATTTCTTTATTTGGTTTTGTTAATGATTTGTTTAGTTGACGTTGCTAATATAAATTATATACACATTATTTCACAATAATATATGAATATTTGAGAAATAAGATAGAGGAAGTGCATCTATTTTTCTTTCAAGTGCATATCGATTTTCATGATGAGATCATCGAGCCAATTTTTGTAATCCGACAGATATATGAGTTCAAAATTGATGTAATGTACCCAAAGGAGTTCTGTATATTTGAAGCCTAACAAATTGGATACTTTTTCAAAAATGGTTTTAGGTAAACCGCCAGCGACTAATCGGGTTAATTCTTCAGCCAGAACATTCTGAACGTTCTTATAACAGGAGATAACAGTATCGGGAAAGGCTAAGTCGAAACGAATATAGCGTCGCATGATTAAATCGTAAGCTATTGCATGGCGCCCTTTTTCGAAAAGAACCGCTAACTGTTTATAGGGAATGGTGTCTTGCGAGGCGTATATTGTATGAGGTGGTCGAAGTCTAAATAAGGTCTCATGTAAAGTGCCACCACCGTGAGCGGTCACTTGGATAAGTCCCTCCGGCACTCCCAGCTTTGATAGAAACTGAACCGACTCCTCCTTGTTTAAAATGGTGCTCATTAGGTTTACTATGTAATGGTTAATGGTTAGCTAAAGGCTCGTACATAAGGCAATTGAATTATTTCTTCATCCAAATACCTTAATTTTTTGTCACTTCCTTGTACCTCTAATATAGCAAATAATCTTTCATTTTGCTTACGCAACGAAATTCTTGTATACTTTATGTGCCTTTCCTCTAAAAAATGCTCAACATAATGAAGATGCCGAAGATCGCCATCACAAAAGTCAATATTCAGCAACTTACGATTATGGTACATTCCAATTAGATTTTCAATTTTGGTAAACAAGGACAAAACTACAATAGTAACCAACGTAAGCGCCAGAGCTAAAGCGTGGTAACCGATTCCAGCCGCCATACCTATTCCCGCCGCCGTCCAAATAACCGCCGCAGTAGTGAGGCCCAGTACCGATAGTCGATCTTTAAATATAACACCCGCGCCTATAAAGCCAATACCTGTAATAATATTTGCAGAAATACGATCATCACTTCCGGTACCATATTTTGAAACGATCGTGAAAATTGTTGAACCGAGGCAAATTAATACAATGGTTCTAAAACCGGCTGATTTATTGTTGTATTCGCGTTCGAGTCCGATGATACTACCACAAATGATCGAAACGAGAAAGCTCATCATATCGTTAGGTTCAAGTAACCATTCAATTTCAGTTGTTTTCATACTTGCTTTAAACAACCAAGATGTCGAATAGTTTAAAAGCTATGAAACCACCCCAAATTGAGCCAACATTGGTGTTCCGTATTTTTTGCTATTATATCTTCAGCTCTATAATCGAAACCGGTCTCGAATTTCATTTTATCAGATAAATTATATCCAAGCGAGGCAAGCAGTCTAATCTCTACATCCAGTTCTTTTTTCGCATAGGTTGGAAGATATTCGTTGTTAATTTTTAAGTAAAACTCTTTAGGATCTATCTCTAAACCTTCTAATGGCTTTTCAAAACTTAGTCGGTACCGGATTCTGAACGACCATTCATTATCGGTTATGGTTTGGTCACTTCGAAAACGATGGGCAAGTCGAAAGCCTATTTTATTTTGAACATGAGCATATTGTTGAATGAAACGATGGACTAACTTTCCTTCTTCAATTCGAAGGAGATACCCCACACCCACTCCGTCTAAAGGGCTTAGCTTTCTGTTTAATATTGTTTCAAAATCGCTTCTTTCAAAATGAAATCCTTTTTGTGCAGTAAGGTTTGAAGGACCATCTTTTAACAGTTGTCGTATCTCTACTTTTGAATTTAGCTCATATCGGTCACCTAAGCTAAATTCATTATTAATTTGAGGAATAACCCCTAATTGGTAGCGATCCTGCCCACGTAAAGATGAAATGCAAAATAAAAAGAAATACCCGAACAGGAAATGGTTCTTCATTTGTGTTTTATAATCAGAATATGAGATGATTTACGGCACGTTCTACAATTTTAGACAATTTAATTACCTCACCTTGTTTATTAACAAGAATTTCGTAAAAGCTATTGATCTTATCTTCGCTGCTTTTCGCTTTTATAATAAGTTCATAATTTATTATGAGTTCTTCTGTAGTTTCCCTGGTTTGATTACCAACGATTCGCTGAAGTTGAGCAGAAGAGCCTTTCAATTGTACTTGTGTTTTGACAATTCTATAATGTTGAAAGTTAGTTTGTAAGTGGGTTTCAATTTGCTTCCTGGCTATGTCTTCAACCTCTTCAAACTTAATGCCTATCTCGATATCCTGTAAATTCCCTAATGTGTCGAATTCTACACTGTGTCGCTGTCCCTTCCATTTAAGTTTTGCTTCTAACGTAAAACCGCTTAGACCTTCTTCTCTATACCATTTTGCCTTTGCATTCAAATAAGTAGCTTTAATAAAGGATTTTGCTTTTTCAGGCACATGTTCCGCCGCTATCCTGTATTCTCTTTCTAATTTCTCTTGCGCTTCGATAGGCTGTGACAAGATAGAAAAAGCAAGAATAAATAATATTCTTAATCTGCGTGCAATCCCTTTATTTTCTATGCAATATATTAGGGTCATCGATCTATAATTGCTTTAGGTTAAAACACCTAAAATCTGTCGGTGGTTTTTTGTTTATTTCTTTTTACGGCCAAATAACTCACATATAATAGTATTAACCAGATGGGAATCAGTTCAACGGGCGTTTTCATACCCGTAAGCCACATGATAACGAGCACACCAATTAGGAACAATAGGCAGATATAATTTGTAAAAGGATATAGGAACGTTGGGAATTTTGATTTTAGCTGCTCAACATTTTTTGCTTTACGAAAAAACAAGTGGGTAATACTTATCATAATCCAATTGATAATCAACGACGACACCACTAAAGACATAAGAATCCCCAATGCTTGCTCGGGCATTAGTTTATTAATAACAATGCAAATAGCAGCAAAGATAGCCGAAACTAAAATAGCCATTATCGGGACGTGGTTTCTGTTCAGCTTCGACAAAAATCGGGGTGCATTGCCTTGCTTCGCCAATCCGAACAGCATTCTGCTATTGCTATAAACGCTACTGTTGTAAACAGATAATGCTGCAGTGAGTACAATAATATTTAACACATTGGCTATAATGCTTGTAAAAGAGAACGTTTTACCTAAGACTGTAAATTCAAAACCCTTTAAAGTGTCAAAAACAGCAACAAAGGGACTGCTACCGGTCGTAATTTCTCGCCATGGAGACAAGGAAAATAAAATCAGTAAGGCACCGACATAAAAAATTAGAATACGGTAAATTACTTGATTGGTTGCCTTTGGGATGTTTTTTTCGGGGTTCTCTGCCTCTGCTGCTGTAATACCAATTAATTCCAGGCCTCCGAAAGAAAACATAATCAAAGCCATAGCCGTAAGTAAACCTTGGTAATTCCCTCCTTCATCGATACTAAACAGACCTTTTGGAAAGAAACCATCATCATTCCATAAATTACGAATACTTGCTTCTTCTCCGCCCTTCCCGGTAATTAGGAGATAGGTGCCAAAAAGGATCATCGCAATAATGGCAATCACCTTAACAATTGAGAACCAAAACTCAGCTTCTCCGTATATTTTCACAGAGGCTAGATTAATGGCATTTATGACGAGGAAAAAAAACAAACTGGATGCCCAAAGTGGGATTTCAGGCCACCAAAATTGTACATAAATGCCTATGGCGGTCAGCTCCGACATGCTCACCAAGATATACAAGATCCAGTAATTCCATCCCGATGCATAACCTGGAAAGGCTCCCCAGTACTTATACGCAAAATGACTGAAGCTTCCTGATACCGGTTCTTCAACCACCATCTCTCCCAATTGCCGCATAATTAGAAAGGCGATGAAACCTGCTATTGCATAACCGAAGACAACGGCAGGACCTGCCATAACGGCTGCCGGTCCAATTCCCAAAAATAAGCCGGTACCGATGGCGCCGCCTAAAGCAATAAGCTGTATATGTCTATTTAATAATCCCCGTTTAAGTTCTTGCTGATTTGACGTGTTTTCGTGAAGATTTTCCAAAATCTATTAGTTTTTACTTAGTAAAAAGCAAAGGTAAAAGATATATGCGTTTTGTTGTGATTATTTTGAAATTATCAGCAGTAACGCCGTGTTGCATATGGGTTACTGCCGATGCTTTATGTGGGCAATTCAATGGAAGGTCGCCATGGTTACCGTTAATTGGTTTAAACCAATTAAGTGTCAGCAAGATAATAACTTAAGATAAGTGTCGGACTAAGAAAGTATAATTCTCTTCAGATTAATAATATTTTTAGAGCTCGAGTAGGTAACCAGATAACTGTGTAATTTGTTAGGGTATTTTTCACCATCAATAAAAACGACATCCATGTAACGTGTATATTCATAATCTGCACTTAACCGGATATCGGTCCATGCATTTTGAAAGGGCTTCACTTTAAAATTTGTCATGTTGACTTCAGTAGGCAATTCCTCGGGATGCTCAAGCAAGTACTTTTGCAAATGATCAGGGAAGGCTGATAAAGCTTTAAAATTCTCCATAATAAGTTTGTTTTAGCGATATAAAATTAAATTAAAATGAAACAATATGATTATACATCTTTTACACAAACAGTATGAGAAAAAGAGCGTAGATGTGGCCTTCTTCGTAGCCATGAAGATTAATCAAGGAGTGGCAACGTTTTATTACTGTCCTAAAAAAGGTTCTCCGTTGTTCACTTCTTTGTATAAACTGCTTTCTCCTTTTCTAATTTTTCCTTGACGTTGTGCTGATATTGAAAAAGAAATTACGTTGAATTTTATACCTAAAGCACTTCTCTTCGCTTATTTACGACTTTTTTAGATGCAGTTACTTCACAGCTTTTCCTTTTTTGGATAGGAGTTTGTGCTTGTCTGTCCGGTTCTGGCAATCATTAAGATACGGAATTTTCGATAATCAAAATGATTATAGCGAGGTTGTATTCGTGGCAGATTTTGCGCTTTACGATGCATGAATAGTTTGACGAAGAAAAAAAAAACAGATGAAAATACGAAGCATTTTTGAACCAGGTACCGAGATTCCGAAAAGATTTACATGTTTAGGCTCAAATGTTAGCCCATCGTTCGTATTTGAAGGTGTTCCTTCTGATGCCGAAAGCTTAGTATTGTTGATCGAAGATATAGACGCTTCTCCAGTCCCATGGACGCATTGGCATGTTTTTAATATTCCTCCTGCCACTACGTTAATTGAAGAAGGGCAGGTACCTGCCGGTGGAATTGAAGGTTTGTGCAATAATCATACGTTTGGCTATGAAGGCCCCTGCCCAAAATACTTCAAAGGGATTCATCATTATGTATTCAGATTATATGCACTGGATACACGCTTAGAATTATCGGCAGCCACCGAACCTGCCACAATCAAAGAGCTGATGAAAGAACATATTATTGACTTTGCTGATTTAGTAGGGATTTGTGATAGTGGCACATATATAAATGACTTATCGGATGAAGTAACCGACGCTACAACAGATGAATAAAATTAAAGAGAAAGAGGTAAAAAAAATAGCCGTTCTAAGAGCCAACGCTCTTGGAGATTTTCTTGTTACCCTGCCAGCCATTCATGCTCTTAAACACGCTTATGAAGAGGCTGAGATTGTACTGCTGGGAAGTCCTTGGCACGCCGAATTTCTTGTCAAAAAGCGAACGGTAATCGATCGTGTTGTTGTGGTTCCCCTGTATAAAGGTATTCGGGATGAAGAAGGAAAAGAGGCAGATCAAGCAGAAATAGACCATTTTTTTCAACGTATGCAAGAAGAGAAGTTCGATCTAGCTATTCATTTTCAAGGCAGAGGTATAGCGTCCAATCCCTTTATAAGCAAATTAAACGCCCGCGTGACAATAGGGCATACATGCAGGGAGGCCATAGATACAGATTACTGCATTCCTTTTGTCCATTATCAGCACGAGGTAATGCGCTATTTAGAGCTGATAGATTTAGTGGGGGCATTGCTCTATACTTTAGAGCCCGAAATTACCCTGTTTCCTGCTGAGTATGCCAATGCAAAGGAGATTTTGCAAAATTTGGTTATTAGTCAGCCTTACATCATTGTGCATCCCGGTGCTAAGGATCTTCGAAGGCGATGGCTTCCGGATAAATTTGCACAATTGGCGGACGAGCTTGTAAAAAGCGGGGTTACTGTCCTATTCACTGGCGACAATGAGGATGAACAATACCTTCAGGAAATCATTGCAACTATGCAAAATCAGGCTTTTTACGCCTGCCGCAACGTATCCCTGGGAACGCTCGGAGCACTTTTTGCCAAAAGTGAATTGGTCGTTTCTAACGATACAGGACCGCTTCATTTGGCAAGGGCTGCTGGCGCTAAAACGGTAGGTATATATTGGGCACCCAACTTCGCTAAATGGGGACCGCTATTTACGAAAAAGCACCGATTTGTTATATCGTGGGATATGCAATGCCCTAGGTGCGGTGTCGTTCCGAATGAACCTTACCCTTTTGAACCTCGGGATCTTAATTGTGAACACCTTTTTTCGTTCGTAAGAGGCATTGAAGTAAGTGAAGTTTTAAGGGAAGTGAAAATTTTATTAAATGATAAATAGAAGCAAGAATGTACGAAGAAATATAAATAGACAGTTATGCAAATAATATCGCAAAAGCCATTAAGAATTTTAACCTGGCATATACATGGTAGTTATCTTTACTACCTTTCTCAGGTACCGTGCCAGTTCTATCTACCGGTAATGTCTGATAGACCGGAAGGATACGGCGGTCGCTCCGGAACTTTTAAATGGGGAGACAATGTATATGAGGTACCGGTTTCTGAACTAAAGGACATGGATTTTGATTGCATTTTGTTCCAGTCGAGAAAGAACTACCTCGAAGATCAGTATGAAATTTTAGATGAACGTCAAAGAGTTCTACCTAAGATTTATTTAGAACATGATCCACCGAGAGAGGTACCTACCGATACGCGGCATATAGTAGATGATCCTGAGGTCCTATTAATACATGTAACCCATTTTAACAATCTGATGTGGGACAATAATCGTACACCTACTAGAGTGATCCAACATGGAGTTTTGATCCCTAAAGACGTCAATTATACCGGAGTGCTTGAAAAAGGAGTTGTAGTAATCAATGGCATAGCGAAGCGAGGGAGGCGATTAGGTTACGATATTTTTAAGCAAGTGCAAAAGTATGTTCCTTTAGATCTAATCGGTATGGAATCGGAAGTGGCCGGTGGATTGGGAGAGATAGCGCCTCCTGAGCTACCATCCTTCATTTCGAAGTATCGTTTTTTCTTTAATCCGATACGTTACACAAGTTTAGGTTTGGCAGTCTGTGAGTCGATGATGGTAGGCTTACCAATTATAGGCTTAGCGACTACGGAGATGGCCATGACCGTAGACAATGGAAAGTCTGGGTACATTCATACGGATGTGTCATATTTGATAAATAAAATGCAGTTGTTGCTCGATGATCCACTTCACGCCAAAAAATTGGGGGATAATGCTAGGGAGACAGCAATACAAAACTTTGGAATGGATCGATTCATTCGCGACTGGCTGGACGCGTTCGAACTAGTAATCGAAAAATCAATGCAATTGAGGCAATCTAATCAGACAAATTATTAACAATATATATTATGGAAAATTCACTGCAAGATAAAGTAGTTTTAGTTACCGGAGCTGGTCGTGGTCTAGGAGCAGCAATTTGTAAGAGGCTTTCAAGAGACGGTGCCAGCATTGCATTAACAGATGTAAGAGAAAATGATTTGGTACATACGTCAGCGGAAATATCAGCTGCCGGATGCAATGCACAATCATATGTGATGGACGTAAGTGATGAAACCAGTGTGATAAACGTACTAAAACAAGTAGTAGACCATTTTGGCCGACTTGATGTGATAATAAACAATGCAGGAGTAGATTATACTAAATCAGTGGAAGAATTAAGCCTCAATGAATGGGACCAAGTAATGAGTGTCAATCTTCGTGGCCCCTTTATTGTTTCAAAAAGCGCTTTCCCATATTTGAAAAAGAATGGACAAGGACATATTGTGAATATCGTGTCGACAGCGAGCAAACGAGCTTGGGCTAACGCCTCTCCCTATCACGCGAGTAAATGGGGATTGCTGGGCTTTAGTCATGCCCTACACGTGGAAGGGCGTAAAGAGGGTATAAAGGTCACTGCCGTAATTGCCGGAGGAATGAAAACCCCCTTTCTACTGGAGCGTTTCCCCGACATCGATGTTAATTTGCTACAAGATCCTGAAAATGTAGCCGATACTGTTCGGTATGTGCTATCACTACCAAAAGAAACTGTGATCCCGGAAATTATGGTACTTCCCATGACTGAGACATCCTGGCCATAGGTCGCGCCTTTAGGCGGGCAGTGACTTCATATTGCCCGTCTTTTCTTTTATCCAAATCACTAAGATGCTTCTAATAATTCGACTACTTTTTGCTCCATCTGACTTAAGTCAAAAGGTTTTGAAATAAAAGCACTAATCTCTTTTCTTTTTTGCAAATCATCACCTTTTGCGTGGGCAGACATAATAACTATTGGTTTGTTCTTAGCCAATTGATTTTTAGAAATATCAGTTGCAAGTTCCAATCCATTTCCATCAGGGAGATTTATATCCAGTAAAAATAGATGAGGAATAACAGCCAGCATGGCTTCTTTAAAGCTTTTAATGTTCCCAAAAGTTTTTACCTCTGCATATTCAGATAAGAAAATAGATAATATATCCCTTATATCCGACTCATCTTCAAGAATATAAATCAACTTCTTCATTCGTGTCTACTTTTTACGATCAGCATATATAAGCAATTCTCAGGCCACAATGAAAATCAACCGTTTAAGGCATGCCGTTATGTGTATATTCAGTAGATATCTGTATACTTTATATGTCACTGTAAACATTGTAAAAGCAGGTCCCGCATATAAGCTCAAAAAAGAGGGCACCCGACGAGTTTAATACGGTGGACATAAGAAGATAGAAAAGCAGAAACACAGTTATGCATTTTCCAAATCAGCAATGATCAACTTTTTTCATTTGCATCAAAACAGCCATCACCCTTGGGGCTTTTCCGGATTTCCTACTAATGCACTCAGTTTCTTTGGAATAATCTGCCAACTTATTCCAAATTTATCTGTTAGCCAGCCACAAGCGACTTCGGTGCCCCCTTCTTTGATAAGATGTTTCCAATAATGATCAGTTTTGCGACTTTTCGATCCCTTAGCATCTACGAATCTATCCAATCATCAATTTCCCGGCATAAGTCCTGCAGCTCATTAATAAATTTGGATGTATGATAACCGTCGGCCACTGCATGATGTACATATATAGAAAATGGCAGTAGGGTTTTTTCCATATTTTGATAGTACTTACCAAATCTAATGATAGGAACAAGTAGATCCGAGTCACTGTAAGTGTCTTGGCTAATACTTGTAAAGCTTAACCATGGAAGTGCAGAAATGGGACAGAAGTTAGCAGGACGTCCGGCCTTCACACGAATACCTTTGATATCTCGGTATTGTTCCATGTCGTGCAAAATGGTGGTATAAAAGTCATTAAACCCCGTGTAATAAGGGCTCCATAGATCCGAAAATGTTTTATCGTCCTTGTGAAAAATCGTATATGATGGCACTAAAAAGTTCCAAAGTCCCAAAATGCCATTTTCATCGAAAGCCATTCTAAACGCTTCGTTTTGATTCACCGTTTTTGTTATAAGATAGAGAAACGTAGGATAAAATTTCAGCTGTCTTTTTTTAATGGAATTGAGCAACGCGGTTATTTCCAAGTGATGATTGACATTGTACTTGGTCTTCAATTGATAATAAAAGTAATCAAAATAAGGCTTTCGCGGCCATGTATTGAGGTCTATAGGCAAAAAAGATGCTGTCATTTCACTTATTAATATTAACTTTCTTATTCATGCCCCTAACACTTGGTTTATGCTGTTGATAGAGACTAATAGAATATACAATTAATACAAAAAAATCACCGGATCGTTTTTGCATGTTGTTACTCTCTTCTTAATGCGGCTCCTATAAGTACCTTGGCGATCTGTTGTGAAATGGCATGCCCGCACATTTGGTCCAGCCAAAAATATTCACCTGCCGGATTAATTTCTAAAAAATAATATTCATCATCGGGAGTTACAATGAGATCAATGGCCCCATAGTTCAATTGATAATAATCCATCAAAAGTGTCAGGCTTTTCTTTATTCTCTCCGGCAGCTGAAAAGGTTTCCATTCGTTTATCAAGCTAAGTCCATCTTTACGCCAATCAATCTTTGTGTCTTCCTGCTTTTGGGAATCGATGCTAAAGGCGAAAAACTCGTAGCCTACAATGGTCACACGCAATTCTAGTTTTTTTTCTATCTTTTCTTGGAAGATCATAGGACAATATTGAATGTCTTCCAATTGTTCAATATCCTCAGGATCTAAAAGAGTTGTAAATACAACTTGTTCTATATTATCCTTAACAATTGCAAAAGAGCTTTGCATCTTGGCAACAAACTCACCCCCAACTTGCTGCATAAATTCTTTTATCTTCTGTGGCGAATTACTGATGCAGGTTGCAGGAATCTGCATACCGTATTTATGTGCTATTTTCAATTGTTCTTCTTTGCTATCTAATCGTCGATAGGTGCTGTAACGTTCCATCTGAAAGCAGGGCAACGATTCTACCATTCCATAGAGCGTCCGTTTAACCTCTCCCAATGTCGCGGGTAAATAAGCATCATGGATTAGGTTTTTAAGGTTTCTACCAATGTAATGGCTTCTGCGATACCAAACACCGGTAAGATTGTCGTCCAACAATTGAGCCATTGTTCCTTCTAGCTCAACAGACCACCCCTGTTTGTTGTATGAACTTGTTAAGGAGGCCGTTGTTGGATACTTATCTACATCAAATCGTATTACGTTACCACCAATCTGTTCTATATGATCTGTAACGTTTGCTACACAGGCGTTATCACCTTCGTGGGTAATAATTAATACTTTCTTATTGTTCATTTTTCCTTGCGTGCTCAATTAGTTTTTCTGCTAGTGTTTCTCCGATCTTATAATTTAGTTCTTTTTGGAGCATACCCCATTCACCCTGCGGATTAACTTCAAGGAAGATATAAGCACCTTCCCTATTCCTTATCATATCAATCGCTCCGAAGCCCAGATTTAAGCGTTGCATCATCCTTCGTAATTTATGCTTTATTTCATTTGGCAGTGGATATCGCTCCCAAGATGGAGAGGTCCCCCGAGTGATTCTCCAGTCAGTCTGCATCTCTTTATGCTGAATTTTCCCGGTGAAAAACTCACCATCAACATAAATTATCCGTAATTCATATAACTTGTCTATATACTCTTGAAAGATCATAGGGCAGTAGGATAACTCTTCCAGGTTCTTCAAGTCTTCATCGGCCAGCTTTATGGTTGGAAGAAACGATTTGGCATGCATACTTTTCTCTAAAGCACCATGAAGCTTCATGATCGTTCCGTTTACGCAGGATTTATAGAACGCTCGGATAGTTGCCGCTTCATTACTAATAGTGGTTTTGGGAACCCGTAAACCGACGCTATTCGCAATTTTCAGTTGATATATTTTGTTGCCCCCAACAGCATGGTCTACTTGCATATCATTTATCCAATATAAATCTTTCAAACTATCAAAGAATAACTGTAAATAGGTACGGTACTCTTTCACGAACACAGATCGATAAGTTAGATCCAAATCGCCGGGAACTGTTAAGTCCCATAACTTGCGATACCAAACGGCCGTGATTTGAGAAGATTCAATGGTTAACCCGTTTATATTTAATCGGTAAAGTTGCCGTCCGTTATCCGTAAAATCGTAATGAATTTTATAATTTATCGCAAATTCATCAACATTTAACCGGATTGATGGTACACCCATACGATTTAAGGCGTTTTGAACGATGTCGATAGTATAAAAGTCACTGGAATGGGTAATACATAAGATCATGTCAATCAAAATGGACAAGAGGTCGGCGCCAACCCCTTGTAGATGCTAAGATTCAGATACCTTACAGACCCTCGTCACTGTCCGAAGGGAACTTCAACGTAACATTCCAATCCGGCGATTGATGAAGCTCGGACTTTGGAGATTGCTGATTACCATCCTGATTTTTAGCATTTTGAGCTGTTTGTCCTTCTAAGAATCTGGCAAAGAAGGGTTTCTTCATTTGATTTTTAGTTTCCATAACTGTTAGTTTTTAAATAAATAAATAATAAACAAAAAGTAATACGCATTACTACTTAGTAGACGAATCTTGATGAAATTATGCTACATATATGTTTAAATTATTTAAAATAACCAATAATTACGGTTCTCTTCTTGAGCTTGTCAAACGAAGCGTGTGATTTTTCTGACGGTAGCCTCTGTTGATAAAATAGACACCGGTTAAAGTCGTAAATAACGCTAGCAGCGACATCGTCGTCAATTTTTCGTTTAGTAAAAAGAAGCCAAGCATTAAGGCAATAAGCGGGTTGATGTAAGCGTAGATGGAAGCTAATCCCACTGGTAATTTATCCAAAGCATAAATAAAGCAGGGATATGATAGAAGCGATCCTATCACAATCAGATACACTAAAGCCCAAAAGCTATCACTGGAAACTGGCTGAATTAATTTAAAGTCGTCTAAAAAAAGGCTCATTAGTAGCAGCACTATGCCCCCGATGAGCATTTGCATAGCGGCGTTAACAAGTGGATCAGCCTTTGATGGTTTATATTTTGTGTACACACTTCCTGATGCCCAGGCTAAGGCTGCACCGAAAGCTACGAGCATTCCCGTAAAATAGGATGGATTAGACAAATCACTCAAATTATCGTTGAAAATGAGTATAATACCCAAAGTCCCCATGATTAGTCCTGCGACTATTGCTATATTTGGCATTTTACGATCTACCCCGCTTACAAAACTAACGACAACGATGTACACAGGCATGATAGAGACAATCAATGCAGCTAAACCACTGGGAATAAATTTTTCGCTCCAACCTACAACACCATTACCAAGCGTAATCATCAGTATTCCGGGGATTGCTTGACGTATAAAATTAGTCCTGGTAAGCGCGTTCAACTTGCCGGTTATCTTTAGGAAAAGCAATAGTATTCCTCCTGCCACAACCTGCCTAAATCCGGAAAATAAAAAAGGCGGAATGGTATTCACACCAATGCGCATAGCAAAATAAGTAGTGCCCCATACTATACAAACAACAGCGAGGGCAAAATAAGCTTTAAGTAAATCGTTAGCCATATTTAAGCGGATTTTAACCTAAGTCAAATCTCGATAAAATAATCGAGTGATCAGGGTTACATTTCCGGTAAATTTGAGAGATACAGTTATTGTATGCCTACTTTATATTCTTTGTTAAACCATCCAGATAATAGTGTTCTTCCGCGTGACCAAAGAAATAACTTGTTGGATAATAAAAAAGCTTGCTAAAACCGTTAATAACATTGGAGATGTATACAGCTTTAATATGTTGGACAGCTAGGCTATCCTCCAGCGTATTATAAATGTAGGTAGCAGCTCGTTTAGGAAAATCAGCATATTTCTCGTTGTCAAAAAAAATAAATGCGTAAAGTGTCGTATTAGAGAGTTTATCTGCATTATAGCTTCGGCAATATTGTATAATTTCCTCCTTTGCTACAATGGGATCAATTTTAAAAAGAAACAATGTATAGACCTTAAAATCGAAGGTTTCAATTCTTTTTTTAAGGAAGATAATCGGTCTGTTGCCCAGTTTCGCTGTTTGAAAGGGTGTTTCCAATAATGTATCCGCAATTATTACTAATGTACACTGAGAGAATTTAATGCAAAACTACGAATTTATGTAATCAAAAACCAAGCTCGTTGTTTCAGTCGTTTATATTAAACGGAATTTTATACAACAGTTAGATTGTAGCCTGTCATTGATTTACTATGAAGTACATAGGGGCCAAATGTTCACAAACTTTGTAGCTATTGCAATTCTTTTTTGTTAATTTAACCGATTTAATATTGGGGTAACAAACGATTAACTTCCAAATACACTCTTTATGAAGAATATTGAGGAACTTTTACTTTCACTTATTGCGGAAGACAATCGCTATTATTTCATATACAGTTTAACAGATAAGCTTTTTTGCTATGCTAACACATCATTTGAGTCTTTTTTCGGCATCCGCTCCGGCGATAAGAGTATAAATAAACTCACTCGTATTATTCATCCGGATGATGTCCGGCGTTTGAAAAAATATCTCCCATTTTTACGTCAGGGAAATTCGCTCACCGATTTTGAATTCAGGACGATACTCCCTAACGAGAAAACATGTATCCTTTCTCTATATGCACGTATTGACAATAGTTTAGATAAAGAACTATTTTTAGGTTATGTGACTGACATCACAACAATAAAGGAAGATATAGACTATTTGAATGAGCTGAATGATAAAAAAGACTCCATCCTTCATATTCTATTGCATGATTTAGGTGGGCCTTTGGGCAACATCAAAAATCTATCCCGTTTGCTAAACGAAAGATTGAAATCATTGAACGAGGAAGATATACAAAAGATTATTACGTCTATCGAAAAAAATAGCAAAATGAGCATACAGATTATCAATGACTTTGTCGGCCGTCAGAACCCTTAGTGATTGATCGCATATCCTATATTATTCGAAGAAATGCGATAATCACTCGTATGGAGATGATTGGCAAATGCTATTTAATATACTTCTTCTTGCGCTTCGAGAGTCTTTAATATCCACACCGCCCACGGTGTAATAGCCACCGAAGTCCCTTGGTAATAAACCGGTGAGTGATCATGAAAAAGTAGTTCCTTCCAATAAGGGAAGCCGATAGGTATCTTATACATAGTTTCGTCTTCGGAGAAATTAAAAAGACATAATGTATTATCTCTTCCTCCTTCGTTCACTCGTTGTAGGACAAGAAGCCTATCGATCACATTGACTTGTATATCTTTTTTATTAAAGTTAGAAAAAACCGGATCAGAAAACCGAAGCTTGATCAGTTTTTTGTACCAATCCAATATCATTGCGTGCTTTCCTATTGTTCGCTTATCCCAATTTAATTTGGAGCGTTCGAATACGTCGGGATCTTCCGGTGCTGATACATCCTCTTTATCCATAAACGTTCCAAATTCCTTTCTTCTACCATCCTTTACCGCTCTTATCAGCTGTGGATCACCGTGATTAATAAAATAAGAAAATGGATTTTTTTCACCATATTCTTCTCCCATAAACAACATCGGAATGTAGGGTGATAGAATAACAGCGCCTGCCGTTATTTTGAGTCTTTCAAAGTCCAAACTGGTTGATAGACGTTCGCCTTGCCCTTTATTTCCTATCTGATCATGATTTTGATTAAAGACCACGAATTTACTACCCGGTATACCGGCAGAGGAAGCACCGAATCTTTTCTTTCTCGCTTCCACGTACTCACCGGTGTGTACAAAGCCCTCTTTATATGCTTTGGAAAGCTGTTCTATCTTTCCGAAATCTTGATAAAATTTTTTCCCCTCCGGAAAGACCAGCGTATATAATGCGTGATGGAAATCGTCTAACCATTGTCCATCAAAACCAAGTCCTCCGCTCCCTTGCTGAATTATCCGGGGATGATTGTAATCGCTTTCAGCGATCATATATAATCGGCGCCCCAACTCACGTTCAAGCTCCTTTACATAGGCACAGGCCACCTCCCAGAAAGGAACTGATCCATTATCAAACATGGCATGGATAGCATCAACTCGCAAACCGTCCACGTGGTAATGAACAAACCACTCCGCAATATTTGCCAAAAGGTAATTACGGACACCGTCACTCCATTCCCCATCTAAATTGATCGCCTGGCCCCAAGGAGTCATATACTTATCAGTAAAGTACGGGCCATATTCGCCAAGATAGTTTCCTTCCGGGCCTAAATGATTATAGACTACGTCAATGAAAACAGCTAGCCCCTTTTCGTGACATTTGTTAATCAGTTTTTTGAGCCCCATCGGACCACCGTAAGAATTTTGAACCGAAAAGGGATAAACTCCGTCGTAACCCCAATTTCGCAACCCGGGAAATTGGCAAATAGGCATCAGCTGCAGCGCGGTAATGCCTAAGGTTTTCAAGTCGTCAAGCCTCGATAACACCCCTTCAAATGTCCCTTCATCTGAAAAGGTACCCACGTGTAGCTCATATAAAAGTAATTGGTGGGAAGCAATGCCGCGCCAGTTGGCATCCTCCCATGGAAACCGCGCATGGTCAATTACCTGAGAGGGACCGTGTACACCTTCTGGTTGAAAACGTGAGGCCGGGTCAGGATAATCCTTTTCATTATCATCAGGTTGATAAAAATATCGAATGATACCGGTTGCATCTTTCAGCTTGTAACAAAAATAGCCCTCGCTAGTTGGTTTCATGTTATATTTCGCCTCCTTAGGTGATACAATGTGTAGCACCATTGTTTCCTTAAGGGGTGCCCATACGCTAAAATTTACTTGATTACGATTATATATTGCTCCTATCATGCGGGGTATGAAATAAATCAAAGCCCCAATCTAAAACTGACTGGGGCTTTGCACTTAAATAAAACTAATGAACTATTGAGCAACATTGGCTTCAGACATGGCAATGTCCGTTAATTTCACGTCTGTTTCCTTTTCCTCATTAAGAGTAGTGGCTAGCAATTCCTCCGCTTCCGAATGTTCCATCAATTTGGCATAGGTTACCAGACATCCATAGCTTGCAATTTCATAGTGCTCCACTTTTTGGGCTGCGGATATTAAAGCAGCATCTAACACTTCCCCATTTTCAAATTCTTCCATTATTTCTTCCGCCTCATTCAACAGCCCTTCCATTGCCTTGCATTTTTTTCCCCTTGCTGTTAGACCTATGGAATCAAATACGTTTTTTAATCGCTCCACATGTTCTTCTGTTTGCGATAGGTGTTCCTGAAATGCGTTTTTTAGGGTTTCACCATTGGCTTTGGAGGCCATCTTTTTCAAACCTTTCAAAAGTTGCTTTTCGGCTCCTAGAATATCTCGCAATTCGTCTACAAATAATTCATGCAGATGCGCATTGGGCATTCCTTCTGTGTTTTTTTTTGAATTTGCCATAATCTTACTGTTTTATGTTCACCGATTTTTATTTAATTTACCGCTCTTCTTCTCTATCCCGTCCCTTGTCGACATTTCTATTTTGATGCCTAATTGTAATACCTGCTGCCGGCTTATCCGGACCGCTGGTATATTTTTCCGCCAGTTCATTGTCTTCATCTAACCCAGTAACGGCAAACGCATCACGTAGTCCGCTACTTTCTCGGCCTGTGCCCGAAGGACGTCCTTTTGGTGGCACGAAACTGCCATTTTTATCTTTTCCCATACTTGTTCTGTTTTGATCTCTCATAAGATTAGTTGATAATAGAGTTACAGGATTTGTGCCTAAATAGCGGGTTGGTTTCGTAAAAAAAAGAACAGAAACTCTTCGAGGTTAAAATTGGCTGATAAGATGTGTTTATTACAGCATCCACTGTATGGATGTCGATATTCGTTTTTCATATTATTTTTTATGCATATTTGGCAAGATTTTTTCTATGTCCTAATTTCTGATATAACCGGTAGAAAAACAGCACTTCCCACCGACCAAAACTACCTACAGTGGCGATCTATTAAAGGCCTAGATATTAGTTGTTTTGTGGATATGATTATAGTGCCTTCCTTTGTTAAGTGATTATCTGTTTAAGAAGAAAGAACGGAGGTTGGAAAAGGTGCACTTTCCAATGATGAAAAGTAAAATGAAAGTGAGCGGCGCTGCCGTTGTACCCGACGGTACTAAGTTTATGGCGATTGAATGAATCTACCTATATTTTTTAAAAGGGCTTACTAATCTGCTTGTTAACGCGACGCCGGCACTAAAAATCAAATGTGCTAAAATTAAATGGCCGTAATAACGCTTAATAGAAACTTTTGGTGAATTAGCACTCACCTTAAAAAGAGTTTGCCAAATAAGAATACCGGTTAAACCGCTAATTAGCCCCGCATAAGCGCTATCCTTTACATTAGGCTTCCGCTTTCTTTGTTTCCAAAACTCTTGAAAAACAGTCGCCATTGCAAGTCCCATCGCATAGTGCATACCCCAACCACCCGGCTTAGCTATGTATTTGTATTCTTTTGCAAAAAAATCTGATGTTAGCTCAGCGAGAAGTTTCGGTTCTTTGAAGTTTTCCTCTCGTGAGCCGGAAACAGCATAGCTGAAGATCGTCATTGCTGTGGTGCCGACAATGCTTGGAAAAAAAGCTTTTGTTGGTTTCATATCACAAGTTTATGTTATGTAATAAAAAGCGATATACATGCCGGTTTTCACAGACTGTACGGCCTTCGGTACGTTTTTAGTATATATTTCAGAAACATCATGTGATGGAAGCAGAAATTACCTCTGTCAACGAATATCTTGATACCATTAAAGATTTTAAGAGAAAACAGAACGAAAGGGAAAGCCATGACTTTCTTTTTAGGGGCCAGGCGCTGATTATCCTCTGGTTTCGAAATTACTTAGATTACGCCCTAAGGGAGATCTTCTGAAAGTTGAGCAACAATTACTTGAAGAGTTTAAAAGGGCAAATTTCTTATTGGTGAAGGAACATCAAGCAATGAATGATTGGGATTACCTCACCCTGGGTCAACATTATGGACTGCCTACACGCCTCTTAGATTGGTCGAATAATGCCTTAACAGCGCTATGGTTTGCTACCGAGCAATATAAGATGGAGCGATCCCGGCAACCCTATGCTACTATATGGATATTGATGGCTACGGAAGCACACTATTTAAATATGAAAGAGAATCATAATCCCTTTACGGTAAATAAGACAAGGTTGTTCCGACCTCGGATCATCAAGCAACGTATCAATAATCAATCAGGTGTTTTTACTGTTCAAAGCACGGAATCCATTAAAAAAAGACTTTCCCTACATCAGGAAGAAGACTTTGCATCTCGGTTACTCAAAATCATGATTCCTGGAAAATGTCAAGAGTCCGTTCGCGATGAATTACACACATTGGGCGTAAATGCCTTTAGTGTTTTTCCAGAGCTTGAAGGGCTTTGTTCATTGCTTCAATGGAAATTTTTTCATTAGTCGCCAACGAATGATTGAGAAGGTATGAACACTGCACGCATACAATTATCTAGTTTATCATTAAAAATGCGGTATGCATACGCTCCTTCCTCCAATGACATCGGGTGTGTCAATAAAAAAGATGGATCTATTTTTCCGTTGCGGATATGCTCAAAAAGCCGAGGGACATAACGTTGCCCGTGCATTTGTCCACCTCGCATTGTCAGACCTTTATTCAAAAACAGACCCATTGGGATTTTATCAACTAAACCGGCATATACGCCCACAACTGATACCGTTCCACCTTTTCTACAGGCCGTTATAGCTTGTCTTAACACCGCCGGGCGATCGGATTGCAGTCTTAAGAATTGCTTGGATCGATCGTAATAATGTTCCATCCCAGTCGTATGGGCCTCCATCCCGACTGCATCGATGCAACAGTCCGGGCCCCTTCCTCCTGTTGACTCCTTCAACGCCTCCAATATATCCGTTGCTTCATAATTTAACACTTCTGCATGGCTATAGGTGGCAGCCGCTGCCAAACGGTAGTCAAATCGATCAATTGCAATAACTTTTTCAGCGCCCATTAAGTAAGCACTCTGTATTGCCATTTGTCCGACACCTCCTGCGCCCCAAACCGCCACGATATCTCCTGGCTTTATGGAGGCCATTTCTGCCGCCATAAAGCCGGTGGGAATACCGTCGGAAACGAAAACTGCCTTGGTGTCAGGTATGTCTTCCGGAATTTTAAAGGCCCCGTATTCTGCAAATGGAACGCGTATAAATTCGGCATGACTACCTGCGTATCCTCCAAATAAATGCGAATATCCAAAAATACCTGCTGTCGGATATTGATAAATCTTTTCTTGTAATCCGGCATTTGGATTCGAATTGTCGCAAAGCGACCAGGTTTGTTGCTTACAATAGTGGCACTCTCCACAGCCGATAACAGAAACAACCACCACCCGGTACCACCCGGTCGCCTACTTGTAATCCCTTTACCTCTTTTCCGATCGCTACGATTTCTCCTATAAACTCATGGCCGATTACGTCGCCTGCTTTCATGCTCGGGACAAAACCGTTTATAAGATGCAAGTCGGACCCGCAAACCGAACTCATCGTAACTTTAACTATTGCGTCCTTTGGATTTACAATAGTAGGATCAGGTATACGTTCTACCTTGAGGTCCCTAACGCCATTCCAACATAATGCTTTCATATTTATAATTCTATCGTGTCACCTGTTCGGCGAGTGTTTATACATCATCTTAGATTGTTGAATCGAACAACAGCATGCTGTAAATACTTATTCTTTATTCAGTTTGTTCGTCGCTCGTTCTCCCGTTTCCATTATTTGTTTAAAGCCCCTTACTTCATTTGCTATTAAATACTCCAAAGGCTTATTTAGTACTTTTGCAAGCCCTTCTCCTAAAATACCGGCGGGAGGTCTATAGCTAAAGATGACCGTTATTTCGGTACCTTGATTATTTGGAGCATCTTTAAATACCACTTTTCCGGCGTTAAAAATCAGTGGATTACGAATCGATTGCCATCCGATTAGCTCATTTGGTTCATCCTTTACAATTTCCGCATCCCATGTAATCTCACGGTGATACCCTGGTATTTTAGCAGTCCAGGTAGATTTATTCTCCTGAACTTTTACCGATAGAAGATGTTCCATGAATGAAGGAAGATTTTCTAGATTTCTCCAATACTGATAAAGCTCCTCACGAGGCTTATTAATAGTAAAATAACTCCTAACATTAACATTATGTCTTTCAGTGCTATCCAGATCAATCGCATTATATAATAAACACCTACCTGTAATTCCTCTATATATTAAATAGATACTAGGAATTGTCTTCAAAAGGTTGAATTTTTTCAATGAACTTCGCAAAAGCAATGCGCCGAAACCTACTGAAATAATTCGTTCAATGGTATTTACATTTATTTTATCATCATCGCTGTTCATGGTTTCCATATTTTAAGGGTATTTCTGTAAAATATAAAGACGGCTCGTCATACCGCATACGATTCTTGGATGGCAAGTTATTCGGTAAGCATTTTTTGCATGCTTTGGGCATTTAATGCAGCAAAGCCCGATTGGTCGTTGTCGAAATATACATAAACATCTCTACCCTCGTTTTGCCATTCTTGGCATCGATCAACCCATTTGCGCAACTGTTCGTCGGTATAATTGCCCTGATACTTAGCGCCCGGGCCATGCAATCGGATATAAACAAAGTCGGCAGTCACAATAATTGGTGATTGATGACCAGCTAATTCATAGATGCAAAAGGCACAATTCGCTTTTTCAAGTATATGATAAATTCGATCCTCATACCAAGACCCGTCCCTAAATTCAAAGGTAAAGCGATGATCTTTCGGTAAAAGTTTCAGAAAATCGATCAGCCGCTGCTCATTAATATTCCATTTTGGAGGTAATTGAAAAAGTATTGGCCCTAATTTGTCTTTAAGGTGTCCCGCATGCTCAATAAACTCGTCAACAACCTCTTTTTGTACTTTCAGTTTTTTTAAGTGTGTTATAAATCGGCTTCCTTTTACTGCAAATTTAAAATGCGCCGGCACCGCGCGATACCAATTGCTGAACGTTTCGGAAGAAGGTAGTCTATAAAAGGAATTATTGAGCTCTACCGTCGGAATTTTCGTTACGAAGTATGTTAATTGTTCCGATTCTTTTAGTCCTTCGGGATAAAACGGCCCTTTCCAATGTTTGTAGTGCCACCCAGAGGTCCCAATATACGCTACTCCTTTCCTTTTTGCCATGAGATCTCGTTCATTCGAAATATAAAAAGATTTGATTTCCTATCGCTTTCACAAGCCCTTTTTCAACTCCGTCCATTTTCCAACCGCTTTTGGCGCAACGGATAATGCCCAAATTTTTATCATTTAAGGTAATGGATAACTCGTAACACACGCCTTCATGACATGTTTCGGTTATTGGTATTCCCTCGCCTTCGTAATGCACTCCTTCGTAATCGAAGGTTAATGGAATAGGGTCGCTTTCTAGCTGGGCAATGATTTCTTTAAGAAATTTAACGAGGTGCTTACGTTGGGTGGGTGCCTTAGTACTCCACTTATCGCTATCTGCACGTTTATGAGCAAGCTTAAATTTTAAACCGGACATCTCCGTGGAATAGTCGTTCGCATTTAACTTTTTTACGTTTTGATGAGCCAAAATATACCAATGGTATTCCGTTCCTACCGGAACACCCGACCCTTTTGGCGCATGTCCCTTCCGTCGCTTAGTTACTGCATAAAAAATCTCCCAAAGGTCCGGTGTAATCTTTGTTTCTTTCCAGTCACCCTGGTCATATTCCCAATGGTGACTTCTGCCGATTGCCATTCCTGTATATTGCTTGCCGCCATATTGCTTAAAGGCATTATATGATTTGGAAAGATCTTTTTTTCCGGGAGCTTGCCTTTTTTTTTCGATTTCCAACGTAGGTTCTTCGAGCGCTTTCTTCTTCGTTTCCGGTTTTCGCTTTGCTGTTGTTGCCATCTCCTTTATTTTCGCTGAATGAATTTGTGAAAAGTACTCTGTTCGCCATCTGATTTTTTTTCCTGAAAAAGAAAATCCAGTTTATTTTCTTCAAATTCTTCAAAGAAATCTTCCCAGCTTATTTCCTCCAGGTCGTCATTATGCTCACTATGTTCAGGAAAATGGATTCTTAAAATACCTGCATCTTCGCCATTTCCTGTTCCTTTTACTCTGGCCGGGACACCACCCCGTTCTTTTGCCCATTGCTTTATTTCATTGTGATTGCTTGTTTGATTCGATGTGCTCATAGGTATAAAATTTATTTGTTTAAAAATATATTTAATAATAGGTAAACAATTGCTATTCCAGTTTAGACAGCTTATACCAAAGGTAACTGTAAGGAGAGAGTATGAGATTTATTTTTCCGGCAGATTCTTTCATTGATAAGGGGCTGCCCAACACACAGGTTAGCACCGGTTTTTCTTTCGTTAGATCTATTTCCACGTCTGCATTTGTATACGAAAAGTTATTAATGATAAGTATTCCATAGTCATTGAGATCATATCGATAAATGAATATTTGCGGATGATCATTCTTTAAGATTTGAAACGAACTGCAAAAAGCCAGCTTATACTCCTTTCGAGAGGCGATTATTTTTTTTGTTTGACATAATATTGAAAATTCGTCATCCATTTCTTTGGAAACATTGATGTTTTGATATCCATAAACTCCTCCATCAATCACTGTCCACTTAAGCTCGGGTGGTGAAACGGAAGAAAAACCACCATTGAATGTATCGTCCCATTGCATAGCTGTTCGCACGCTTTGTCGTTCCTGCAAGTCCAAATCATCTCCCATTCCGATTTCTTCACCATAACGAATTACAGGGCTTCCAGGGAGTGTTAATAGAAGATTCATACTTAAACAAATATGCATTCGATTGTTGTTCAACATAGGAGGCAATCTTCTTCTAATGCCCCTATCATAGATTCGCATAAATGGACAGGGTGCAAAAACTTCCATAACGCGGGCTCGTTCATCGTTTGTTAATCGTTCCAAATCCAATTCATCATGGTTTCGAAGAAAGTTCAGATACTGACCGTGGCCATTTGAGAAGGGTAAGCGTTTAAAAGCGTTTATTAGCGGTTTAGCACAGTGTTCTGCAAGAGCGAGAAACAGATAGTTATTCAGGAAGAAATTAAATAATCCATCAAGTTTTTTCCCTTTGTTAAAAAAACGGGGATAGTCTTCCGGTTCAACATCCGCCTCTCCAATAAGAATCGCGTCTTTATTGATTTTAAGAACAGCTTCCTTCCATCGATCTAGAACGTCATAGGGGTTTCCTTCAAAACGCTCGTCGCCTTTGTTTTTAAGTATGTGTGGAACGGCGTCAATGCGAAAACCAAAAATGCCAAACTGCATCCAGAAGTTTAAAATTCGAAGAATCTCTTCCTGAACTGCGGGATTTGACACGTTCAAATCGGGTTGAAAGTGATAAAAAGTATGGTAGTAATAACGATTCACCTGGTGATTATATTCCCAATTGCTTTCTTCGACAGTCTTGAATACCAAATCTTCCTTGTCATTTTCCGGTTTCTCATCCTTCCATATATAAAAATCGTGAAATCTGCTGCCTCTATCGGATATTGCTTCAAGGAACCAAGGATGTCGATTGCTTGTATGATTAACTACCAAGTCGATAATTATTTTAATATTTCTTTTTGCGGCCGATTTTACCAGTACTTCAAAGTCCTGCAGTGTTCCTAACCGAGTATCAACTGTATAGTAATTAACCACATCATATCCCCCATCCTTTTCGTCTGAGCTATAAAAAGGTACTAGCCAAATACAATTGATACCTAAATATTGAAGATAATCCAATTTAGATATAAGCCCTTGAATATCACCTAATCCGTTGTGGTCAGCATCTTTAAAGCTTCGAACGTCCAACGAATAGATGACAGCTTCTTTTAACCAATGTTGAGAGCATAGGTCTTTCATGTATTAAGAACAGGTGCAGAAACGGTTTTGTTTTTTTCTAATCGAATAACCAGTGCTTCATCCCCACCTACATAGATTTCTTCTTCAAGTGATAGACCCTCAGTCTCGGGTGTTGTTGCTAAAATTACCTCGCCTTTTAAAACGGTCTTGCCTTGTTGTTTAAAATAAGCGGGTCTTGGCGTTAAATTCAATGCGATAAGAAAGGTAGGATATCCTTCGAGCGCTCGTTTATAAATAATCAACTGCTGATCGCTAAATATAGGAACATAGTTGCCGTATTGCAATGTCGGCTCTTCATTCCTCAGCTTGATAAGCTTCCGGTACAAGGTAAGCATACTATAAGGATTATCTTTCTGAATCTCTACATTCTCCCGTTTAAAACGCTTGTCGACTCGAAGCCATGGTTTAACTGTTGAAAAACCGGCGAATTCACCATTGTTCCATTGCATGGGGGTTCTGGCGGGATCCCGGCTTAAATTTTTACCGGGCATATTTAGTCCTTGGGGATCTTGCACTTCATCGCTTGGTATAGGAACATCGTACATGCCAATCTCGTCTCCATAGTAAATTGTTGGCGTTCCCCTTAGTGTAAGTAGTAAAAATGCAGCAACCCTTGCCTGTTGGCCTCCGATACGACTAGCTATACGCGGCTTATCGTGATTGCTTAGAACCCAATTGGGCCAACCATTTTCCGGAATTGCCCCCTCGTATTCATCAATGGCAACAGCAATTTGTTGGGCATCCCACGGCAATGTGAGTAATTGGAAGTTAAAAGGCAAATGCGCACCACTCGAATTAATTCCATAGTAGGTAACTAGCCGTTGGATTGGCAGGTATATTTCACCGATCAACACTTTCTCCTGATACTGTTCGAGTAGCGCACGCATTTGTCCAACTAACTCATGCACTTCCGGCTGATCGGTAGAATATACGGGGAGCAGACGATTATAATTAGCATCCCTTTCTTGAAAATCAGGATTGAGCGGATTATCCCGAAGTTGTTTGTCTTTAATTAAATGCCACATAACATCAACGCGGAACCCGTCAACGCCTTTTTCCAACCAAAATTGCATTACCTCCAACATCGCTTTTTGAACATCTTCGTTTCGCCAATTAAGGTCTGGTTGTTCTTTTAAAAATGCATGATAATAATATTGCTGTGTATCTTCATCCCACTCCCAAGCGCTTCCACCGAATACGCTAAGCCAATTATTAGGAGCCGAGCCATCTGGTTTGGCATCTTCCCAAATATACCAAGAACGCTTTGGTGAATCTTTTGATGACTTGGACTCGATAAACCAGGGATGTTGGCTGGATGTGTGATTAGGCACTAGATCCAATATCAACTTCATGTTTCTCCTATGAAGTTCATCAAGGAGTGATTCCAAATCGTGCATCTCGCCGAATATAGGATGAATCTGTTTATAATCTGATATATCGTAGCCAAAATCAGCCATCGGCGAAGGATAAATTGGTGACAGCCATACCGCTCTAATTCCTAACCATTCTAGGTAATCTAACTGTTGGATAATCCCTTTTAAATCGCCTATACCATCCCCGTTACTATCTTTAAACGAACGAGGATAAATCTGATATATAATGCCATGACGCCACCACAATTGCTCTTGGTACATTGTTAAGAAGAAATAAATTTAAAATCTGTCTATACTAAATAGTAACTCGTCCACCGGTAGCAGGTATCGTTGCCCCCGAGATATAGCTGCTTTCGTCAGACGCCAAAAAAACGTAAATCGGAGCCATTTCAGCAGGTTGGGCCGGACGTCCCATTGGCGTATTTTCACCGAACTTATCCGCATTAGGCATCGTAGAAGGAATTAAAGGCGTCCATACAGGACCCGGGGCAACTGCATTGACTCGTATACCCTTCTTTTGCTCTAGAAATAATTGTGCTAGGTTCGACGTGAAGTTTTGGATCGCGCCTTTTGTAGCTGCATATGCTAATAATATGGGTGTGGGAGAATAGGCATTTACAGAAGTGGTGTTAATAATACTTGCGCCCTTTTTCATGTAAGGTTCCGCTGCCTTGCATAAATAATACATACTATGAATATTTGTCGCGAAGGTGTGTTCCCATTCTCCTTCCGGTATATCCTGTAAGCTTTCTCGTCCCATTTGAAATGCGGCATTGTTCACAAGAATATCTACTTGTCCAAATTCGGTAATCGCCTGTTCAACTAGCGATCGACAATGGGAGGCCTCGCCTATGTCACCTTTTACGAGGAGCGCTTTGGTTCCTGCTTCTTGCACCCATCGGGCGGTGTCCTTCGCATCTTCATCTTCAACATCTGCCAAATAGCTGATGAGAACATCAGCGCCCTCGCGTGCAAAGGCGATTGCAGCTGCTTTTCCAATACCCGAATCGCCTCCTGTAATAATGGCTTTCTTTCCTTTCAACTTACCTGTCCCTCGATAACTTTCTTCTCCATGGTCAGCCTTTGGCTCCATTTCCCGCTCAACTCCGGGTGCCTCCTGCTCTTGTTGAGGGAAGGGCGGTACCGGGTGTTTTTTTTGCGGATCTTGTACATTTTGATTAGAACTGCTCATTACTTTTCTCATTAAGGTTAATAGAAAACAAGAAAGTGCCATTATATGGGTTTTCCTTTCTTGTTGGTTCATTGTTAATTAAGGCATCGATGTTGTATCCATTGCGGTATCAACCGGTGCTGCCATTCCTGAAGTATCATTGGGATGCATGGGTTCTTGTAATGTATCTGTTCCATCCCCAGCTCCCATACCATCGTTTGTATCGCCTTGACGATTACCGCATCCAATAAAAATAAATGCTGCTACTGCAGCTGTAAACAATAACTTTTTCATAAGGATATATTATAAATTCAACTAAACTTTACTTCCATTGCTAAAAAACCGAGCCAAGCATATTTTTTTACTGAAATGAATAAAAAAATAAAATCTATTAGAAGATTACTAACAATAAGACGCGTTGGAGATTGAAAGAATTCCGGATAAATAAACAACTTATCCATTTATTAGTACATCTATAAAACCAGGCCGGAAGATGAGATGCGATTGGTCAATTGTGAGGGTAGCGGAACGGCGTTTGCTATAAGTTTAGAAAGATAAAATGACTATTATATGGATCGGAAAAAGAAAAATGAACGTAATCAGCAACTGAACAATGGTGGGACAGACGAACGGAACGGTATGCTACAGAAAAAGAACCCAGACAAAAAGCCTGGCAGAATTAAGCAACCTGCAATTGAAAAGGAGGCACTTATTATTAATGAAAAAGGCAGGAAATTGTAGAATAGTTTCGTATCGGTTTGTATCCGTTAACTTTTATTTTTCTCCCCTAGTTTGTCCTCATCATTTGCATTCTGCCAGTCTTCTGTATTTTTTGGAACCTCATTTATCTGGTCCTTCTGTGGATCTACTCCCGCTTCATAGGATAAATCGGGCTTGTCCTCTTCTTCCCTCTTTTTAGAGGCTTTGTTTTTTAAAGGGGATAAGCGCTTGTCTTTTCTTATAGCCATTTTTTTTTATTAAGGTAATCACACATATAGCACATAAATTATTCCAAGTAGAACAGCGACAAAAAATGTAGTCATGCTATGTATTCTGTTTTAATCCTTTGAGCGCGCTATGGCTGTAATATCCTGTTTTAATTATGTTCAAATTTGTGATTCTCTTTTTTTAAATGGATAGTTTCCCCGTATCTTTTTATTGAAAAAAGCACCTTTCGAACGGGCGTGGATCAGTTCCTCATAAATTATGGGTGGAACATTGTAATAAAGATACAGCAAGCCAGTAGTGAAAACGATTTGAAGAACTTCGGTGTCTGCATTGTAATGAACGGAATCTATAACAGTGGAGGGCATAGCTATATAATTTTGACTTAGTCACATTTTACGAATAATGTTGGTCGCATTACCTGAACTTGCGTAAGTTCCTTAAAAAGATTTTTAGACAATATCTTTTTCACAAAGGTCTTGGCAATTGAAGTCACAACTAATACATCTATATCCTCTTCATTTATCGCCCGTTTAACTCCTTCAAGGACGGTATCTGCTTCTACTACTAAAAAGTGAATATCAACCTTCTCGATATTTCCCCTAATGTCAAGCTCCCATTCACGCATTCGTTCGTATGCCAACTCTTTTTTTTCCTCATTTGCCACATGAAATACCGTTATATCTAGTTTCCCATCAAATAACTGTTCAACTAGTTTAATGCTTTCTATTTCGTTTTCATGAAAACTCGTCATCACGCCAACATGACGAAGATTTGGCAAGTGCTGGCTTTCGGGAAGTACCAATACAGGCGTATAGCACTGCTCTACTAATCCCTCAGTAAGGTCGCGCGACGCATAATGTAAAATATCTGCATACTGTCCGGACACAATGAGATCAAAGTGTTCGCTTCTGTTTAAATCCAAAAGGAACTGCAAGATGTCACCTTGTATTGCCTCTCCCCTAATGTGGACAAGCGGAAAATCGTTTTTCGCCTGCCTCATTAAGTGTTCAAGCTTTTGATCAATATCCTCTTTATTCTCAGATTTGTCATTTTCGAACGACAAAATAATGAATACCGACCAATCGAAGAGATTCGCTTTCTTTAATACAAACTGCAGAACATAAAAGGTTTTTACTGAGAAATTCAATGGTATTAATACTTTTTTTCTTCCAGACATAATAGTTTGAATATTACCTTATTGTGTTGTCAAACAAATAGATTCGGTTAAGGTTTGAAAGCTATAGCAGATTAGGAGGTTCAGGAAAACTCCTTTTAATCTCGTTATTCATGAGTGAAGTATATTCAATACGGAAAAAGAACAAAAAAGGCGGAGATGCTGTTATAACCTTATAGAATGCTAAACTTATGATAGAAACACAGGAGCAAAAAGATATTTCCAATGCATTTTTTAAAGAAGCATTAAAACTTTTAAATGATAGCGGTAGTCCGTACATGCTAGGTGGCGCCTTTGCCATGTTTCATTATACCGGTATTTTTAGAAATACAAAGGATCTCGATATTTTCTGTAAAAGCAGTGAATATCCAAAAATCCTGAAGCATTTCGCCTTGAATGGTTATCGAACCGAATTGACCGATGCGAGGTGGCTAGCCAAAGTCTTTAAGGGAGATTATTTTATAGATATTATTTTCGATACCGTTAATAACATTTGTACGGTAGACGACAGCTGGTACGTACGTGCGAGTACCGGCGAATTTGTTGGTGTACCAGTCAAATTTATTCCCGCTGAAGAGCTGATTTGGTGTAAAATGTATGTTAGGAATCGAGAAAGAAACGACAGTGCTGATATCAATCATACCTTTTTACGATATGGAAAGCATATTGATTGGAAGCATCTTTTAAATCGCCTAGATCAACATTGGCACATTTTACTAGCGCAATTAATAACTTTTCAATTCGTTTATCCGGCCGACTATCGGCACATAGTACCTAAATGGCTTTTTGATGAACTCATAGAGCGAGCGAAAGAGCAATACGAGCTACCGCCTCCCGTTGAGAAGGTATGTAGAGGTCCTTTGATTGATCAAACGCAATATGAGGTGGATATCAAAGAATGGAATTATAAGTCATCTACAATTACAACAATTTAATGATGGGAAAGAAAGTTAAAACCACAATAGCTGCGCTAGCAGATATTCACATTCGAGTGAGTGATAAAGGCCGCTGGGCAGATTGTTTCGAGGAAATAGCTAACAAAGCTGACGTACTGCTAATTTGTGGCGATCTTACCGATACAGGAGATGAAGATGAGGCGACCGTTTTGGCTGCTGAATTAAAATCATGCAATATACCGGTTATAGGTGTATTGGGAAATCACGATTACGAAAAAGGTAGACATAAATTAATTCGTCAGATTCTGCAAGACAGTAATATGGTCATTCTAGATGGCGAAGGTATTGTTATTGATAATATTGGTTTTGCGGGTGTAAAGGGCTTTGGTGGTGGCTTTGACGAATATATGCTATCTATGTTTGGTGAAGAGTCTATGAAATCTTTTGTTCAAGAGGCCGTAAATGAATCGTTGCAGCTGGATCGTGCACTTGCTAGATTGGAGCAAGACAATCCTAATATTCTCAAAATCGCTTTATTACATTATTCACCTATTAAGGAAACCGTAATTGGAGAACCTGAGCAAATTTTTCCTTTTTTAGGCTCTTCGAGACTAGCAGACCCTTTACATAGGAGAAAGGTCTATGCTGCCTTTCACGGCCACGCTCATGCCGGCCAGCTCGACGGTGTGACTTCGGGCGGTGTCCGGGTCTTCAATGTGGCTTTGCCAATACTTAGAAATGAAGATCAAGCCAAGCCCTATTATCTATTAGACGTACCACATAAATAGACAAAAATACAGATAGGATATTAACACGTAGGCATGATAAAACACTTTATTAAATAGCTGTCACATTATCGTGAATCAATAAGCGATTGGCCATTAACCAAATGAGATATCATGATTAACATTATTCTAGTTGACGACCACCATATTGTAAGACAAGGCATTAGGACCTTATTGGAAATTGAATCGGATATTACCGTTGTTGGCGAAACGGATCAACAAGAAGAGCTGCTTTTCCTCCTCGACGAGCGACAAACGGTGGATGCGATCGTTATGGATATCAATATGCCGGATACCGATGGTATAACCTTAACTAAGCATATTAAAAATCTTTATCCAGGTATTCATATCATCGTTCTCTCAATGATGGATCATGAAAAATATGTTTCCCAAGCCTTTGAGGCTGGTGCAACAGCATATTTGATCAAAAACGTAAGCCGTGATGAACTCTTGTTCGCGATTCGGTTTGCCGCCCAGGGTGAACCCTATATTTGCGCGGAAATTAGTTTTAAACTTTTGCGACAAGCTATGAAAGTAGTCCCTTCATCAGCCAGTGCAAATGCTACTGATTTACAAATAAATAACCGTGAAATGGAAGTTTTGGCCCTCACAGCTGATGGATTTACGAATCAGGAAATCGCAGAACGCTTGTTTACAAGTAAACGGACAGTAGAAGGATACCGCCAAAGTCTTATTGAAAAAACAGGTGTAAGAAATACTGCTGCATTAATAAAGTACGCTTATCAAAATGGTATCCTGAAATAATGTATATTACCGTATTTACCGAAGCTAATTTTGGGTATTTATACGTAATTGATGTTTCCTTTAATCACGACCTTTGTTGGCAGTCAGATTGCATAACTGCGACGTGAATTGCGCAGAAAAGTTTAGTGGTTAATTATCTAATTCTCAATTATGAAAACCAAGTTAGCGATTGCGGACAATAATCCTATACGTCGAGATGGTATCCGAGCTATATTACAACAGGACAATATAGATGTCAATTACACCAATAACTGTCTAGAAACCTTAAAAGAGCATCTAACGGATGTCGACGTACTGATTTGGGGTAATGATCTTAACTATTCTATCGACAAGGAATTGATAGCTAAGTTGAAAGGATCCGGTAATTTAAAGATTATAATTTTAGACAACGACCATGGTTTACAGCCTGCGATCCGAGCAATGCATGCGGGGGCGCACGCCTACATTACGCAATCGGTTCAAAAAGAAGAACTTTTATTTGCAATCCGCTATGTTTTGCAAGGTAAAAAATACGTTGATCCAAGCCTAACGGTACGACTTTTTAATAAACTAAGCGACTTTGAAGATCATATTAGTACGCTGAACACCGATCTCGCGCTATCTGACAAAGAAAAGGAGGTGCTTGATTTAATGGTATGCGGCTACGCCAATAAAGAAATTGCTTACCGTTTATTTACCACAAAACGCAACATCGAAGATTTACGTCAAAACCTCATCACAAAAACTGGGGCGAAAGACAATTTAAGTCTGATATTTTATCGTCTGCATAAAGAGTTCATACAAAATTAGATTTAGCGATTTTATCGTTGGTTTGCACTCTTTAGTACCTGCCCGGAACCGTTCGAAAGAAGTATCTGCTTTGACCGAACGGTTTCTTACAACATCAGTGTACCCTTAACAAAGTAATGGTTCTGAAAACCGGCATGTGTACTGCGATAGTGATAGATTAGGTAGAAAAAATTAATCGGACTTGATTTTAAGTCCGATTAAATATACGTAAACCATTAATAAAGTAAATTGGTCGTTCTTCTCGGAATATATTGCTGTAATATTTTACTGTAAATATTGGCATTACTACTCTTATCCATCATAAAGCCCAATTTATCCATGATCTGAATAACCTGGTCATTTATAGAATTAAGTAAAATCTTTACTTCATTGACTCCATAAAAGTATTTAGCCATCTCTAACATCTGATTGAAGGCCTCCACCATTAAACCCTTGTTTCTATATTCCGGAAGTAAGGTTCCACCCACATACATATCTTTCCTGTTCTTTCCTCCTTTGTAAATCATACAAGACCCGATAATTTTATCAGGTGCTGATTTCAAACGAATGGTATACACACACTTTGCTAGCCATAACAAGCGCTTTGTAAATTCTTCCGGCGATTCATCATTTTCGTATAAATCTTGATAGTAAGTACCATACTGCTGCGGGAAAGAATGTAAATGGCAAAACTCACGTGCCTCGCTTAGGGATAGTTTTCTTAAAACTATACCCGTTTTTTCATAGTTTTTCATTAGATAAAAAGAATATATATATGTACTGTAAATAATTTCCCGAAACATGGAAGCCCTTGATGAATAGGAGCTTTCTTGGTACCTATTAATTTTCAATATTTATGCCAAAAAGAAGGAAAAGCTAGATAAAAATCAAAAAATATATTTTTTAGGAAAATAAATTTCATAATAGGGTAAATACGTCTTCTTCAAAAATAAGATGCTAATTCTTAGTGAGAATAACGTTTTCCTTCTCCAATAATATGATAATTATCTAAAACAGCACGGTAACTTGGATAATTGTGGTCAATTTTGCTGATTGGCTTCTTTCCAACCTTTTGCAAAAATTTTTTTAAATGAGGACAGTGCTTACTATTCAAGTTTGTAGGATCAATATCATCGTCCACCGCAACAGCCGTCTCCAAATCGTAACAAACTAAATAATACATGGCTTTTGTTTTTTATTTTATAACAGTTTAAACGCTTTTTTGTTTTTAAGTAAAAATTCTAGTTATGCGAAATTTAACATACGTTGTTTATATTCTACTGTTTACTATCCTGAGCACTATTGTTTTATATTTTGGACGCAGCTTTCTCGTACCCATAGCATTGGCAGCCATTATGGCCACCTTGTTCATTGAAGTTAGCAATTGGTTGAACAACGTGGGCTGAAGCGTACCATAGCATCATCGGCCGCAGTAGACCTGATCGTGCAATTCGTTCAGACCATATATTGGAGTTTTAATAGTAAGCCGTCAAGTGAATATTAATCCACTCCTTATGATCGTAGGCTTAGTGGCAGGTGAAGCCGTGTAGGAACCGCCGGTATGATTTTGGCCATCCCTCTACTATGTGTCATGAAGATTATCTGCGGCCAAATACCAGGCTTAGAGTCTTATGGTTTTTTAATCGGAACACAAGTAAAATAAAAGAGAAAGTTTCGGATAAGCAAAAAAAGTATAAGCTAAGCCCAACCTATTCCAAACATCGTTTGCTGAAACAAGAGACTGTTAAAATATTTTCTACGATTATAAATGATATAAATTATGATGTTTTTAAGTTCGAACGCCCTACGCCTTCTTCGTTTACTAAGAAGGTGGTCAGTTGGATCCATAGGTAAGTTTGCAGAGGAAATGCAATTGGACCCTGAAAGCGTTCTCAAGGCAACCTACATACTGGAGCAAAACGGCTACATTCTTACAGTAGACATCGCTGATGATTGTCCCTATCCAAATAAAATGCTCGAGATAAATGCGCTGGGACTTAGTTTTCTGGAAGGGCTTGACGGTAGAGTGGATAACACACAAGACAAAACCTAGCGCTTTTTTAGCCTTGGGACAACGAATTTTCCGAAATCACGGATAAATTCTTCTTGATAGATGTTGACATTATGAAGAATAAGATGTTCGAAGCCAAGAGACAAGTCTTGCTCCAACCACTGTAGCTGATCCTGCCAATTACTGGATACTCTTATTTTTTTGGGTATATCCTCAAAGCTAACGGATGATCCAAGCGCATCGAATTCTTCTATCGTGGCTATATCACTTAGAAGTATTGGATCTAGTAAATTATTCCTCCATTGTTCGTACGCATTTACAAGGGCCAGTTCCTCTGATGTTGCATACGACAATTGCACTTTTAAAAACATAGGTTTCCCTTCTCCGCCATTTTTCCTGAATGCAGTCACTACCTCCTTCAATTCGTTATACGGCCTGCTAATTGTAATCAAACCATCTGCCCACTTACCTACCCAACCCGCCGTCTCCACACTTACAGCAGCGCCGAAAATTGGAATGGGTTTGTTGGGTCGCGTGTTAAGTTTGGCCCTGTCTACACGCACATGACCCTCGTAGCTTACTTCCTTGCCTCCCAATAAAGCGCGAATAATGGTCGCGCATTCTCTCAAACGTTCATTTCTGAATTTTTTATCGGGCCAGTTGTCTCCTGTGATGTGTTCGTTGATATTTTCGCCGCTACCCAAAGATACCCATAACCGATCTGGAAACATATATCCAAGCGTCGCAATAGCCTGGGCAATTATAGCAGGGTGATAACGCTGCCCAGGGGCGCATACAAAACCAAAAGGAAGCCTGGTAGATTGCATGGCAGCGCCTAGCCAAGTGAAAGCATAGCCGCTGTGTTGTTGGGTTATGCTCCAAGAATGAAAATGATCAGAGCAATGTATAGCCGTAAAGCCGCACTGTTCCGCTAGTATAGCCCAACCTAATAGGTCTGTTGGGCTAAATTGTTCATGAGATGCATGATAAGCGATAGTTTGCATTTTCGTTTGTTTACGTCATACCATATTTTAGGTTGCCGGTGCTAAAAAGTCACAAACCTCTGTGCATTGTGTGAAATATCATATTTCACGTTAGTGCTTCCTATAAAAGTAGTATACGATACCGATAGCTAACAAAAAGATAATTCCAAATAAAATAGGTGCAAACATAGCGTCTTGCGTTAAATAATAAATCTATTAAATTCATTGCGTGGCAGCCGGTAATCTTTATTTAATCTACCCGAAGCGTCATGAATCATACATCGAATATATCCCTGCCCCTTTACGTTTCCTTTGGACGTTTTGCGTTCCAAAAAGACCTGTATTGGATCGCTGGACTCGTCAGTTTTAAAACTTAGTTCGTATTGATTGCAAGAACACGCTATGAGCGACATGCAATCGTATTTTTTACGTAAGATTTTTAATATAGGTTCTTTCAATCCCATGACATCCTTATTTACCACCTATATAAGCAACTATTGAACCTATAAACATACACAAGTATACTTCATGCAAAAATCCTTAGCTCAAGCAATGCGGTGCCGTTGAAGGCAATATTGGCAACATTTTATTAGTGTCCTAAAAAGTGCATAGTGCTGTACCCATTCGACGAGAAGATATAACAATAACTCAATTTTAAAGAACAAATAACTAAATGAAAAAGGGTTCTTGAGCACAAAATTGAGGGCGTAGAGAAGTGGCACTGTATATGGAATCCGATTCTTATTTAACCCTATAAATGAAAGATATGTATACCTTAGGAATTAACGCAGCTTTTCATGACTCCGCAGCTTGTTTAATCGAAAATGGACACCTAATTGCAGCCGCCGAAGATGAACGATTCACGCAAATCAAACATGGTAAACGCCCCATTCCATTTTCGACCTATGAACTACCTTATCATGCAATTGATTTTTGTCTAAAGCAAGCAGGAATCACCTTGTCTGCGGTTGATCACATCGCTTATTCGTTTGATCCCTTTTTATTGGTTAACCCTGGGGATGAGAAGAGGCCATGGGCAGATATTCCTTTTGTTAGAAATACAGAACACGATAAAGATTCCGAGCCGTGGCGAAATCTTTTTCTTTCCTCTATCATTAATGCTCCACGACAATTGGTTGATGGTTACCCACACCATCTGCAATCCTCCTTTTTAAATGCAAGGACAAACGATTGGATCTGGCATTTTACGGATCATCATCTGTCCCATGCAGCCAGTGCATTTTTTCCTTCTCCTTTTGAGGCAGCAGCCGTGCTCGTTATGGACGGTCGGGGTGAAACAGCATCAAGTTCTTATTACGTTGGAAACCAAAATGGCTTGGAGTTGATACAACAAGTACAGCTGCCCCATTCCCTAGGCCTGTTGTATGAAGATATCACAGCGCATCTCGGATTTCTACGATCATCTGACGAATATAAAGTAATGGCTTTAGCTTCATATGGTGAGCCTGTTTTTGTTGATGAATTTAGAGAGATTGTGCGCTTAACAGGAAGCGGACAATATGAAATAAGCGATCTGCGACTTTCTGAGAGATTTGGCCCACAGCGCTTAAGAAACGCTCCCTTTACCGCACACCATTTTAACATTGCACGTTCGCTTCAGTATGTTTTAGAAGAGCGTATATTGGAGTTGTTGAATTGGTTTTATGAGGTGACGCGGGAAGAAAATCTTTGTCTCGCCGGCGGTGTATTTCTCAATTGTGTTTTAAATGCCCGTATCAGGGATAAAAGTCCATTCAAGAATGTGTGGGTGCAGCCTGCTGCCGGTGATTCCGGTACAGCTTTAGGGGCTGCTATATTAAAAGATCGGGAAGAACGTAGAGAAAGTAAAAAGACTTCGATCATGCAGGACGTATATTTAGGCCCCTCTTACTCCGATAGTGACATACAACGTATTTTGGAACGAAATAAAATTCCTTATATCAAAATGCATGACATAGTGGAAGAGACCGCAACGTTACTTGCTCAAGATAAAATTATCGGATGGTTTCAGGGTGCGATGGAATATGGCCCAAGAGCCTTAGGAAGTCGTTCTATCTTGGCTTCGCCGTTAAGTCCTGAAATGCAAGCCAAATTAAATGAGGTAAAGGATCGCGAAGACTTTCGACCCGTCGCACCTGTTGTAACGGAAGAGGACGCCGAAAATTGGTTTGTGGGAGCAAAACAGTCACCGTTTATGCTGTTCATCTATGATGTGATTCCCGATAAAGCGACGCAAATACCAGCCGTAAAGCACGTCGATGGTACTGCGCGTATTCAAACGGTTAATGAAAAACAAAATCCACTTTATTACCGACTTATCAAGGCGTTCGAACGGAAAACAGGAGTGCCTGTACTCGTAAATACCTCTTTTAACACATTGGGAAAGCCAATTGTATGCACACCAAGAGATGCTATTGAATGCTTTTGGACATCCCCCTTCGATGCGCTTATCATAGGATCCTTTCTAATTCAGAAGGATTATGTCAATGTTCCTGAAAGAATGGTCTTGGACGAAAATCTTGTTAGTTTTTAGGGTGCCGTATGGATATGTTTAGGATAACTGTAGTAATTCCGACTTACCAAAGAACGATGTTATTGTCACGATGTCTAGACGCTTTGACTAAACAAACACTTAATCAGCGTTTATATGACATTATTGTGGTGGGTGATGGTTATGACAAAGAAACGGAAGAGCTGGTAGCTACGTTTAATACCGCTTTTGAAAATCGTATAACTTATCTTTATACTGAATGCAAAAAAGGACCGGCTGCAGCCCGAAACCTAGGATGGTTATACGCTGATGGACACCTGGTTGCGTTCACTGATGATGATTGTATTCCCGATGAACTTTGGCTTCAGGAAATTTTTGACGCCTATAACGGTGAGGAGAAAATCGTATATACAGGATCAGTATATGTACCAACCCCCGAGAGCCCGACAGATTTTGAAAGGAATACGGCACAATTGGAGGTTGCAGAGTTTATCACGGCTAATTGTATTTGTACGAAACAAGCGCTATACCATGTCGGAGGTTTTGACGAACGATTTAAAATGGCATGGAGAGAAGACAGCGACTTGCATTTTAAGCTTCTCCGTGCAAAAATCCCAATAATAAAACTTAACAAAGCCGTTGTTATTCATCCAGCTAGAAAGGCCAAATGGGGAATTAGCATAAAAGAACAAAAGAAAGGCATATATAATGCGTTATTGGCAAAGAAATTTCCAAGTCTCTATCAAGCCCGAATCGGCCATCCAACAAATGCTTTATATTACAGTCTTTTATTGCTATTGATTTCCATGGTTCTCTTATGGCATGTGAACCTGAAGTGGGCCTTTTTTGCCAGTCTAAGTTTTTGGTTGTTTCTTACCGCTAAATTTATTTTAATACGTCTGAGAGGAACCAGTAAATCACCCTCTCATATTGCAGAAATGGTTTTTACTTCAATACTAATACCGTACTTATCTATTTTTTGGCAGCTGTATGGTTCTATTAAATACCGAACCGTTTATAATATTAAGATCGGAAAATGAAATCAATCGCAATTTTCAGAGCCTTACAATTAGGAGATTTTTTATGTGCGATACCGGCAATACGCTCATTAAGACAAGCGTATCCGAATGCGCGTATTGCTTGGATAGGACTGCCGGGTACACAACATCTGCAACATCGTTTTGCCAATTATATTGATGAATTCATTCCCTTCCCCGGCTATCCGGGGCTGCCTGAGCAGCCCATTGAACCGAAAAAGATTTTGGCCTTTCTACAAGATATGCAGAGGCGTAAATTTGATTTGGTAATACAAATGCAGGGAAATGGCACCTATGTTAATGCACTCGTTTCATTATTTGATGCAAATAAATTGGCTGGCTTTTTCAAGGATTCACTCTTTCGACCAAACAATGAACATTTTGTTCCCTATCCTGAACACTTGCATGAGATTGAACGGCACTTATATTTGATGCATCATCTCGGCATACCTGATGCAGGTAAACAACTCGAATTTCCGCTTCTAAAAGACGATCGTCATATCTGCGAAAAATTCCATTTAACGCCGGGGAATTTCGTTTGTATACATCCTGGGTCACGTGGCGAATCTCGTAGATGGAATCCAAAGTACTTTGCGCAAATAGCCAACCGTTGTTTAGAAGCGGGTTATGATGTCGCTATTACGGGGACAAAAGAGGAAGAAACGATTGCCAACGAACTATCAGCACATATGAACCGCCCGCCATTATTTCTTGTCGGTCAAACAGATTTAGATGAGATCGCCCTTTTACTTAAACAAGCGAGGGGATTATTATCCAACTGCACAGGGGTAGCCCATATAGCCTATGCACTGCAGGTGCCTGCAGTGGTCGTTAGTATGGATGGTGAACCTCATCGGTGGGGCCCCCTAACTCCTACAAGGCAGCAAATAATAGATTGTCAAAGAAAGCCAAATGTCGAAAAGGTGCTTCAACATTTCAACAATACAGTGTTGTGTAATATATAAAATCACCACATAGACAATACCGCTTGCATGATATCATTCACCGATGGTAAAGGCAAGTAGTCAGCGTAATATTTTCGATCAACATAGCGAATAACTTCATTTTTGCTTTTGATCTGTTCATCAATACTATATTCAAGCACGCGTGCATTACCCATCCAAGGATGGTGTTGTGGATTTGTTTGAGCATAAAGTACAACTAGAGGAGTCTCAACGGCCGTCGCTAAATGGACGGTAGCTGTATTGACAGATATGACAAGTTTGGACATTTGGAGAAGTGCTGCAAACTCATCTATACGGAAAAGGCCTCCGGTTGAAAAAGAGTTATCTTTCACACGATCTTTCAAGCGGTTTGTTATTGAACTTTCACTATCCGAGCCGGAAAACACAATCTGTGTATCTAATAGCTTTAACATTTCTTTAGCGAGCTCTTCCCATTTTTCTTCGGGAAACTGCCTTTTTTCTTCACTCACACCTGGATGTAGTACAATGAAAGGTTTCGATAGATTTATTCCCAAAGCTTCGAGTTTGATTCTTACGCTTGAAATGGCATTTTCCTTAATCGCTACTGTTATTTTTTTCTCCTTTGCTACAGCCCCAACACGCTCAACTAAGTCGAGATCACGTTCGACCTGAGGTTTAATAAGTTCGTAGGGTTCCTTCTCAGGAATCCAATCATTTAAAAGCTCATAAGGATTTTCTCGACAATATGCTAGACGTCTCGGAATTCCCGCCATCCATGCTAACATTGCTGCGGGTAACGGACTTTGACTGTAAACGGTAAAAATCACGCAAGCATCAAACGATGCCACTTTCAATTGTGAAACTAGTTTTTCTACTATATGAGTTGCATGATTGGCTTTTAACTTAACCCAGGGCAAATCGACTGCAATGGTTTCATCAACCATAGGCAACAGTGAAACGACTTCTGATGTATCTGTTGATGTTAACAATGTAATCCTACAATTAAAGCTATCTTTAAGCGCTCGGATTGCAGGAGACGACATGAGTACGTCTCCTGTATTATCTGCTCGAATCACGAGTATATTTTTACAGCCATGCCATGTAGTCATTTAAGCTTTCATTTTGGTGACTTGGTTTGGCGATGAATTTTCCTGGATACGTCTAATTATGTTGGTAGTTGACTTTCCATGCGTAAAAGGTAAGAGCACCAATTTGGCACCAACTTCATTTATAGCTTGCAATTCGGGCATTTGTTTGTTTCTATAGTCCTCTCCCTTCACCACTATATCGGGTTTCAATGCCCGTATTAAATTTGCTGGGTTATCTTCATCATTTTCATTACCAAAACTTATGATATAATCAATTGATGAGAATGCCGCTAAAACATGCATTCGATCTTTCAGTATATTAATCGGTCTGCTTTTTCCTTTTAAACGGCGCACGCTTTCATCGGAATTTACACCAACAATTAGTACATCGCCCATTTTTCTTGCTTCCTGTAGGTAGTGTGTGTGCCCGCAATGCATGATGTCAAAGCAGCCATTCGTGAAAATAATTCGCTTATTTTTTGCTTTAAGTTGATCTGTAAGGCTAGTCAATAACGACGTAGAAGTTAAAATTTTTGTCTTATTCACTATTTTATCAACAATATCTATTGCATGACAAACGGAGGTTCCCGACTTTTCAATTACACAATGTGAAGCGATGGCTGCAATTTGGGCGGCTTCTATCTTCTCGGCATTGGAAACAAGTGCCAAAGTTGCTGTAGCCAGGTAGGTGTCTCCTGCCCCACAGACATTTGGATTATAAACGGGATCGACCGGTAGATGTAAGGATTTTTGCCCTCTTTCGATCCAAACTGCACCATCCGAATCCAAGGTAAGAGCAACATATTTAGCCCTCGTTTTTTCGATGAGTTGCTTGGAAATTTGGTCTACCTGCGCAATCCTATCAGGCATAGTTTCTATATTAAGTAAATTAAGGGCCTGTTTATAATTTGGCTTCACCACAGTCGGCCTCAATGCGCTAAAAGAAAACAATCGCTTGGAATCGATCGCTATGAACCTTGGGTAACGCGTCTGTAGCTGAATCAATGCAGCGATTACGCGTGCACTGATTACGCCCTTTTCATAATCGGCAATTATTACAGCATCGCAAGCTTGATATGCATCCGCTAAGAGGTCAATCAGAAGCGATTCTGAAGATTCACTCAGGGAACAGTGATCACCTTCATCGAAACGAACAATCGTATGTTGATCTGCAAGAACACGTGTTTTCACTTCCGTTCTTCTTTTATTATCATGCACCAAATATTGTTCTTGAATTTTATGCCGCTTTAATAAAGGCTTTACAGACGATTCATAAAGGTCTTCTCCAATGACACTGCAAAGGAGCGTCGTAGCTCCTAGCGCCTGAAGATTTGCAGCTACATTTCCGGCCCCACCCAAGCATAGCATCTTTTTTTGTACATCCACTACAGGAACCGGAGCTTCAGGAGAGATCCTGCTAGTCGTTCCGTTTATGAAAACGTCTAAAATAAAATCGCCAATAACGAGTACTTTCTTCTCTTTAAACTGATGGACTAAATCTATTAATCTTTGGCTCATGATCTACTGTACTTAAATGAGTTATAATTTTATTAGCAGCTTCTAAAAAATCAGATGCAACGTAGTATGGTCTCCTATAATAACCATCAACCATCCATTCTGTCTCATTGCCGTTATCTATAAGTATGGTTTTACATCCTGCACGATTTCCTGCTTCAACATCATTCAAGATATCACCTATCATCCAAGATTGACTTAGTGAAATGTGATGGTCTTCGGCAGCCCGCTCCAGCAATCCAGGCTGGGGTTTTCTGCAGTTGCATGCATAGGAAAAACGAGAGACAATACCGTCAGGATGATGAGGACAGAAATAAAACCCTTCAAAAGGTGGTAATCCTTCTTCAATAAACAGTCGGGCCAATGCTTTTTTTACCTCAAAAATCTCATCCTCCGTGAAATAACCTTTTGCGATGCCTGACTGATTCGTTATGATGATAAAGACAAAACCGTTAGCTGCTAATTCCTTTAAACCTCTGACAACCCCTTTTTCAAAGGTAATTCTATTTGGGTCGGCGTTATAAGGAATGTCTGGTATGATCGTTCCGTCTTTATCTAAGAACACTGCCTTTCTATTAACTTGCATGATGTTGTTTTGTCAGATAATATGCGTTAGTGTTTAAAACCGCGTATCCTAAGCGTTCATCCCGGTTTTTCATTAATCGCTTAGTAGTTGCCCTTAATTCACCGGTCTCGCGGACCAATCCCTCCGACGAAAACATACGTTGTTCAATCAACGTGCAGATCGAATGGATGACATGTAATTGTATTTCTTGAATGCGTTGTGTACTATCGGAAGGGACAATGATATTAACATCTCCGAAACGATAGGCTTCTCCTCCTTTCTTCCCCAGTAAATTAATACAGATCATTCCCAGTTTCTTAGCCTTTTTTATTGCGTGCAATATGTTTTCTGAGTTACCGCTTGTGCTAATTGTAAACAAGATATCGCCCTTAGTACCAAGGGCCTCGACTTGTCTTGCGAATACTTCTTCGAAACAAAAATCGTTTGCCCATGCCGTTAATGTAGACGTATCGGCAGTAAGCGCGATGGCTGGAAGAGCTGGCCTTCGCTCAATGTCGAAACGACCTACAAGCTCTGCAGCGAAATGTTGACTCTCCGCCGCACTTCCTCCGTTGCCACATATTAGCATCTTCTTGCCCTTTGAAAAGCCTTTGCAGATAACACTACCAGCTTCCAGGATAGCAGGCGAAAGTAGAGCGGCTGAGAACTGAAATGTGGAAGCCGCTTCTTCAAAAGCATGTGCTATAAGTTGCGACTCATCTCTATAAACAATAAAATCCGGATCAATAAGCGACTCATATATCATCATGATCGCATTACTGACGTTCTGCCAGGTGAAAAGATGATTTACTCTATCGATACCCTGTAATCCCATTAAGCCACCCTCCGATTTCAAAAGCCTTTGCATCTTGTTAGCCAATTCAACAGGTTTTTTAGGCGGTACTAAATAACCGGTTACTCCATCTACAACGCTATATTTAATGCCTCCTACGTTTGAACCGATTACAGGTGTCCCACAGGCCATTGCTTCCAAAGGTGTAATTCCAAAGGGCTCGTACCACGGAGTGGAAACAAAAACATCTGCTGCACTGTAATAATATTTCAATTCTTCTCGCTTCTTTGGTCCAATAAACTCGACGTATGAGGAAACACCTTCCTCTTCTACGATTTTCTGAAGGCGCTTCAATTCAGCACTGGCCATAAATTGTTCAGCGTTTCCTTCTCCTCCTACAACCAGAAGTCTTACTTTAAAATCCCCTTTCAAGTATTTTAGCGCATGGATTACGTTATCCACTCCTTTTCTCGGAACCATGCGTCCTAATTGTAAAATAATTTTTTCATCATTCTGAAGTCCTAAAAGCATACGTGCGTACATTTTATCGATAGGATAAAATTCCGTGGGATTAAAACCACAAGGGACAACGGCTATTCGTTTCGCATTAGCGTTGTACATGCTAATTAAATCTTGTTTATCTTGTGGACATTCAGCAATAATGCAATCGGCTTCTCTCGCGATATTTTCTTCAATAGTCACTCGTTCTTGAGGAAATTTATCATCTTCCTGTAAATGTAATCGCCGAACTTTACCCAGGGCGTGGAACGTCACAACCAATGGAATACGATATCTCAATTTTAGGGATAGACCAACCCATGCCGACATCCAAAAGTTGGCGTGTATCAAAGCATAATCTATTCCTTCTGATTCAATAAAGGTGATCATGTCGTCCTTAAAGGCCTCCATGAAGTCAAATAATTGTTCTTTTGGTATGCTTTGCTGTGGCCCTGCATTGACATGGATAACTCTTACATCCGGAAACAGTCGCACTATTCGAGGTAGTCTATCGCAATCACTTCGTGTAAAAATGTCAATAGCATAGCCGTCTTTGGCGAGCTGTCTGGCGAGCTCCGTAACATACACATTCTGTCCTCCACTGTCTATTCCGCCTAACATGGCAAGGGGTGAGGCATGTTCGCTTATAAATGCAATTCTCTTCTTCATAATTATTCTGGATAATATGCTATTGAAATTCCCTGTAATCAGCATCTTTATTTTGCTTACGTAGTACAATTGATCAAAACATTGTACCGTGGCAGACGCCATGCTGCTTGACGAAGAGATAGCAATCAATACTTATAATTAAATTTTTCTAACCTTCGTTTCTTATAAAGAAACAAGACATATACCTAAAAAAAGAATAGAATTTGTTTTACGTAGGGTAAAAAAGAAAAAGCTCTGTAGTTGTTAGATTAGCAGAACATTAGAAATAAGGACGATTTTATAATGAGATCGGTATACAAAACCGGTCTGGTTTTCAAGCTGTCCTAAAAAGTAAATAAGCCTGTTTGCAAAAGCAGATATCTTCTTGACAACCAACTGCTAATGTGCTGACAGGGGTAAACAGCCCTTGGCTTAGCATAAAGGAATAATCATTGCTTAACAAAATAAAATTCCATAAAATGCTTTTTATTAAACTCATATTATCCGGATTGAGCGCAACCATACTGATGGTACTCGTACAAAAACTATACGTTACGGTTAGCCAAAGGGGAATTACGCTAACCGAATTATTTAGTTATTTACTAATTGAAACGCGTAAGGAGGAAACGAGGCCCACGGGAATGTCCAATCGTTTATACATAGGCTTTATTGTGTGTTATTTGTTGGGGGTCTTTTTCGTTGGCGTTTATTATCTGTTATGGCGCCTTGGCGTAGGAAGATCTGATGTAATAACGGCGCTTCTATTTGGAGCCGCCCATGGATTAGCGAGTATTTTGCTCGTTAGAATTACCTTAAAGAAACACTTAATCTCTCTTGGTATAAATGCTCATTTCTACCTAGGTTTATTTTTTGCACATATCATGTTTTCATTAACTGCGATCGTGACATTCAATTTAGTTACGCAAATTATGCGCGTAGGCGAAATACAACCTTAATAACGGAGGCTTGCAACGAGCAATTTTGCGTCGGGCATTTCTTCTTCGGATAACACATATATATTTCCACCGTTCTGAATAGTATGAATGATCGCTTGATTAACAAGACACTCATCACCATATTCTTTTTCGGTATGGAGCGTTACTTGATTACGATCCTTGTCAAATTTTCCCCATGCATGACTTCGTTCTTTGACAAAAAGGTTTTCTACTTGTCCGAAAAAACTGGCTGTAATGACTTTCGAAAAGTCGTCGCAGCTGGTCCCTCCTCCAAGATTGTTATAATAGTTTGCTAACGCGCTTCTGACCGGTTTCTGCAAAAAAGGGATCATCATATTTCTCGATTTTTCAAAAATGATGTGGGTGTCTACCCGCTCGTAATTACCGGCTAAATATTCAGGTACAATATTTCCATACCGACTGATCTGTCTATATTTCGCTGCCATATATGCTACCCCGGCTAATAGTAAAGGCGCTTTCTCATTTCCCAATTTTTCCTTCCATAATGTTTGATCGACCTCTTTTAAATAAGCTGCCACATATTCTTCTTCATCTGCGAGTCCAGCGTCATGCCCATGAGCACTACCTATGCCGGTTGCTGGGCTCCCTCCTGCTCTGAACAACCTCTGGCCACTTTTCTCTTCAAAATGGATGACATCATCCATACCTCTTGGTAAACCCTCAATGCTCAGTTCTTCAATAGAAAAGGCAGTCCCTCTATAAAAAGCCGTTGCGTTTTTACTAATGGCTAGTACATAGAAATGTATATCATTATTAAGTAGCGGGAAAATAGGTGTGAGATAAAAGGTGTTATTAACATAGACTTCCTCTTTTATTGATATGGGTAGTTTTTTGACCAAAAAAGAGTCTGCTGTGATGAATAGCGCCAAACCATAATCCAGTTTATACCAAAATTCCTTATCATCTAACAATTCATAGCTTGGCTTAAGCAATTGTTGTATGTCTGCTTTGTCTCCGCCTGAATCAAGAACCTGCTTTTCCACATTCTTCAATATATTCTTATATAATAACCGGTCTTGTTTTTCGTTCACTTCAAAACCGGAACGGTGGGTTGGCATGTAGATGGTGATACAGCGATCGCTTTTTACATTTGCCAACCCTAGAAATTGCTCTCTCGATATGGTGTCCATAATCATTGTCTTTTTAATGGGTTTGAATATTTAGCTAGTTAATTAAGCTTGCTGCTTAGTTTCTTCGCAATTTGAAGGTGATTTCTTATAATGGGTATGTTTTTGTTAGCAAATGATTGTATATGTACATCCTTAGCATGCGCTCCAGCTTGGTCAAATAAGGTTAACGACGTTGTATGGTCTTCGATCATTTGTTGTAAAAAAGCACTTTCAAATTCTTTCCCCGACTTACTTCTTAGGCGATTAAGCTTGTCTGTGTGTGCGTCATCTAAACTTTCTGGGATTTGCACTCGTCTCTCTGCTACAATATCCTTCATGTCTTTAGTCAACTGTTGATGTTGTGTAATCAACAGTTTAGCATAACTTTGGATGGCTGTATCCCTAGACTTCTCGCTCGCCAACTTGCCCGCTTCGATCTCTCCCATTCCAGACCTTATAACTGCATTCACAAAGGCTTTATCTTCAGACTCCAAAATTCCCGAGTCAGCTTCCATTTTGTTGGTAATAGAATCCTCCATGCTCAAAGGTCTATTTCTGTATTTGTTTCGTTCTTGTTCGTTACAGCTTAATATAAAGAATAACGAACCTATCGCAATTGCCACTTTGAACATCATAAAAACTTTTTATTATAATGAAACAATTAATATACCCATTTCATTTGCTGGTGTTAAAAGGCTTTTAAAATAAAAATGCCGGTGTTTTCGTCGTCTTGACATAATAACTAATCCACTTTTCTATACAACACATAAAACCATACCAATCATTTCGGTCGGTCCATAATTTGCATAAAACCTGTTTTCTCGCCGCGGCGCTTACCTTTTAAGGTTGACCATAGCAGTCCATTTTCTTATTTCTTGGTTATCGCCGTACTTAATTCGTTTGTATTCGAAAACTTTCAATTCCTATTCTATGTTCTTAAGAAGAATCCCACAGAATAAGGTGTTCTGTATACAGATCATAAAAAAGATTTATATGTCAACTAATAATTTTTTTGAAAAATTCTCCGATAAAATAACCGGCTGGACAGGGAGTTCTACTGCCTTCGGAATAGCCTTTGGAATTGTCATCGGTTGGGGGCTCTCCGGGCCGATTTTTAAATATTCTGACACTTGGCAGCTGGTAATTAACACAGGAACTACAATTGTTACGTTTTTGATGGTGTTTTTGATTCAAAAGTCACAAAACAAAGACTCAAAGGCAATCCAGCTAAAGTTAAATGAACTTGTTGCCGCGAATAAAAAAGCGAGTAACCGTATGGTGGACGTTGAAGATTTTACAGAGGAAGAGCTAGATATGCTCCATAAATTTTACGAAAAGCTGGCGGATAAGGCCAAACAGGAATCAGATATTCATCAATCACATTCTATAGGAGATGCAAAAGGAATCAATAAGTCGAAAAAAAAAGGAGCAGACGAATAGCTCATCTCAACCCGGCCATTTATCCCTGTTCTATATAAAGACAAATGGGGTTTATTAAGGCTATTATTTATTGCTTATCTTACTTTATGTTTTTATTTCAAGGTAGCTGTTTTGCTTTCGTTAAATGTGTTTCTAAACATTTTAAAAGTGTATTAAATTTTACATATTACTGGTACGATTCGGGCAATATGCCTCTTAAACAAAATCCCTGGAGTCACTCGATAGAAAGACGTAACGGCATGGATTTCGCTTGAATATACATATGGAAAATCTCGAAGCGAAAACACCACTGTTGAATGACCTAATACAGCTTAATAATGACCGAATAGCTGGATACGAAAATGCTATTCAGGAATTAGATGATAATGATACTGATTTAAAATCAGAATTTCACAATTTTATAACGCAAAGCTATCAATTCCTTACCGAATTAAAGGATGAGCTCGAGCGAACCGGTGGAAAGGCAAACGATAGGGCGACCGTTGAAGGCGAGTTTTTTCGAAGTTGGATGGATATGAAGGCTTTGTTCAGCGAAGACAAGAGACGAGCAATTCTTAAAAGTTGCATAGAAGGCGAAAATATAATTTACGAAGCCTATGATTATGCAGAAAAATTGGAAGAACTCCCTTCTGATGCGCGCTTTCTTCTTTCACAACACAAACAACAATTAAAATTGGCAAGTAATAAGGTGATGACGCTCTACGAAGCTGAAAATAGAGCGTAACTAACATGTTAAAAAAAAATAAAAAACAATTTAAAAATCAACATGTTAAATCATAACACAGTACATTTACCTTATTACTTAAGCTATGAACGCGAATATCAAATTAAGAATTCAGAATCCGCTATTAAAAACCGGCTTACAAGCCATGTTAAAGGAAGAGAAGAATTTATTGTTGTTGAGAGATGAGTCTTACGACGAACTGGCAGATGTTTGTTTGTTTGAACTGAATAATGAAGACGATATTCGGTATTTGAAAAAGATGGAATCCCTATCATTGAGGTCCCGAATGCTTGCCATCTTGTCGTCTAGCGATTTATCCCTGGTTACGCAATCGCTCGAACAACAAATAGCCGGTGTAATTATGGATAACGCTTCGGAAGAAGAGCTGTTATTCGCTATCGAATACATAATCAAGGGAAACAAATATGTAGCACCCAGTATATCCTTGCAGTTTATTCAGAAACTTGGTAGCTTGGGTTCATCAACGCTTTTTTCATCCAAAATGGAATTGCTTAATCAAAAAGAGCGAGACGTATTGGAGTTAATTATGAGCGGTCATGCCAACAGGGAAATAGCCTATCAGCTATTTACCACCAAAAGGAAGATCGAGGAAATACGAAAATCTATCATGAAAAAAATAGGTGTAGACAACAATTTAAGCTTGACGGCTTTTTATCTTAATCAAGAGCTGTATCATAAGGATCATTTAGGCACAACATAAATGTATTCACAAGACAGATTACGACATAGTAATCCGTCTCTCAATCGAGTAACAAAATCTTCCGAAATACATACGTCATTCGTTAATGATATCGTATGTATTGTCTGATATGCCGTATAAGAATCGACTCGGTTTTGTAAATACAGCGTCCCAAGAAGAAACATAAGCTGGCATCGTGATAAACAAATTTTCCTTGGCTCTGCTACAAGCGACGTAAAATAAACGTCGCTCCTCCTCTATTTCTTCTAAAGATGCCATTGATCTTACCGAAGGCAAGATACCATCAAGGGCAAACGGAACAAAAACGGTATGCCATTCCAAACCTTTAGCAGAATGTATCGTTGAAATCGTAAGAGGTTTTTCGTCACTTTCATCAAAGGGTATAGTCTTATCCTGATATCGGTTGGATGGAGGCTCTAACGTAAAATCAGCTAAAAATTTCTCTAAATCTTCGTATTTAGCTGCAATCTCTGCAAATATCTCAAGATCAATTTCTCTGGCGTCAAAATCGTCTTCCAATTGTTTTAATAGCGGTTTATAAAATTCATAGATCGGAGGAATTAAATCGACGGGTGCAGAACCTAATTGCTGCATTCGATTAAATAGATCTAAAAGTTCTTTTAAATGTTCTCCATGCTTTTTCCCTTCAAACAAATTAGTTTCAATTCGACCGTGTTGCTCATGTATTTTAACAATAATTTCTTTTGCGCGTACGTCTCCAATGCCTTCGAGCAACTTTAGAATACGATGCCAGGCCACGGCGTCCATCGGATTCATCATAATTTTTAGGAAGGACACCATGTCCTTGACATGTCTTCTTTCACCGAATTTTATTCCTCCTACTACAATGAATGGAATATTCCTCTTCATCAATTCTGCTTGTACAAAATTGGATTGCCATGACGCTCTGCTTAGTATAGCGAAATCAGAATATTCTAAATCATTTTCCTTCAGTGTCATGACGGTGTCCACAATATAAGCCGCTTCTTCGGTCGTATCGACTAACCGATTTATGCGAGGCTTTCGTCCCTTATGTAATCGAGAAAATAATTCTTTTTTAAAACCGATCCGAGCACTTTCTATCAGCTTGTTTGTAAAATCCAAAATGCGTTGTGTACTCCGATAGTTCTCCTCAATTTTTACTACCCCACAATTTTCAAAATGTTGTGGGAAACGAAGAATATTCTCGAAGTTAGCTCCACGGAATGAATAGATACTTTGTGCATCGTCACCGACAACCGTTATGTTTCCTTTTTGTGATAACAATTCCACGATCTCGCGTTGAATATTGTTTGTATCTTGATACTCATCTACTAAAATGTAAGCTACTTTCGCCTGTAGTACTTGTCTGAAATGCGTATTAGTTTTTAGTTTATCACGTAATATATCAATCAAGTCATCGTAATCCATTAAGTTCGACCGCTGCTTGTATGCAGCGAGCAAAGTATAAATTCGCTGAAAGTCTTTTACAAATCGCTCATATTCGGGAAAATATTCGGCAATAACATTCTCAATACCCAATTCATGATTCTTTGCTTTAGAGAAGATACTCTGAATCGTACTTGATTTAGGAAAATGCTTACTGCCTTTTTTTGGCGTTAAGTTTAATTCGGTTTTTAGAAGGCTGATGATATCGACCACATCCTCGCCATCAATGATGGTAAAGTTTGGTGGAAGGCCGACTAAAGCATGGTACTTTCGCAATGCATAATTAGCAAAAGAGTGAAAAGTTCCACCTAGTACATTCGTAATAGACTTGGCATGCAGCAACTTTTGTACCCGGTTAAGCATTTCATTAGCCGATTTCCTCGTAAAAGTGAGCAGCAAAATCTCGTTTGGTTCAAATCCCTTTTCAATTAGATAGCTTACTTTATAAGTAATAACACGCGTCTTACCCGTACCGGCTCCTGCAATAACCAATAAGGGCTTATCTAGGGTACATACTGCAGCTAACTGCTGTGGATTTAGCTCTTTTTTATAGTTGATTTTAAGATTGGAAAGATCATAAATACGGTAAATATCAACAAGCTTCTCATCAATATGCTTTGCAGCATCCATTAATGTCCGTAGATACGTAGGGATTTGCGTATCAAAATTCTCAACTCGTAGGGGTTTACTTAATAGGTCTTTGAGCCCTTCTTTTTTTTGCTTGGAGTAGCTTACTATGTTTGTATCAAACAGCAAACCATCCAACAAACGGTCCAAATCTACCGACTGTCCTTCCCTATCGTCCCGCTTATTTTTATCGTCATTGGTCGGATCCATATCAAAAGCTATTACTAATGAATTAAAGAATCAAAATTACACTAATTTTTTTAGCATTCCAACATATGCTTATAGATTACATAGGTTTATCCCGCTCCGTGTAGCTGTAGATACGTTTTAGGGGTTTTACCTGTTACCGATTTAAAAATTTCGTGAAATGAGGTATAATTGCTAAATCCACTTTCGTAACATATCTGCTTGATTGTACCTTTGTTTTCTACCAAAAGCTTACAGGCATAACCAATACGGACTTCCTGTAAAAACCGCGTATAAGTTTTCCCGGTGCGATTTTTAAAATATCGGCAGAAAGAACTGGGTACTAAATCAGCTATGGCAGCTACCTGATCTAATTCGATTTTATTTCTAAAATTTTTAAGGGTGTAGTTGTAAATACTATGCAAGCGATTTGTTTCATTTTCACTGTGTTTATAGGAAAAACCAACGGAGGCTAGAACACAGGGTGACTTAATGTTCGCTATATAATGTAAACAGGTTAGTAGAGACATTAACCGATTGAATCCCTCTAATTCATAAATAGCTGCCATGAGATCAACAACAATTGGATGCTCGTGTCCTTTTAGCATAATTCCTCGTTGTGCCGAATCAAACAAGTGCTTAAACAAGCGAAACTCCGGTAAACTAAGCCATGCTGCGCCTAAAAATTTTTCATGGAAGTGTATAACCGTCGAATAAGGTTGCTCATTACTTTCGTCGTATTCTGCATCGTAACGCCAATAATGAGGTAAATTTGAACCGACCAACACGATGTCGCCAGCTTTAAATCGCTGAATATGATCTCCTACGAACTGAGTGCCACTTCCCTGATGAAAGTGTATGAGTTCTAATTCGGCGTGGCAATGCCATCGATTATTGATGTTTGCTTTTAGCTCTTTACGAACCTGAAAAGAGCTCGAATGCCCTGAATGTAAAACAATTTGCTCAACTTTCATTAAACCACTGTTATATTAGTTTTCATTGCCGAAAATATGAACCGTTCTGCGCTCTCATACCAGAACTCATAAAACAACAATATTCAATATGATAATCTATAAAAATAAGGCTATTTTTCTTTATTTGAACAATATGGAATATACAAAGTTAAAATCCCGTAACAATAGGCTAATTGTTTTAAATGAAAAATCGTTAAAATGCGTCTTATTTGTATTCGAAAAACTTAAGAGAAATGAAAACAATTATATGTCAAGAACCTGGTAAATTAGAGATAGTTCAATCAACGGTTCCGCGTCTATCGGCAGGACATAGTATCATACAGATAGAGAAAGTTGGCATATGTGGCACCGACATACATGCTTTTGACGGTACTCAGCCTTACTTCGAGTATCCAAGAATACTTGGACATGAATTGGCGGGAAGAATACTTGAGACGACCCCTGATTCAAACTTAGAAAAAGGAGATTTGGTTACTGTTATGCCTTATCTTAATTGCGGAAAATGTATCGCCTGCAGAAAAGGAAAAACAAATTGCTGCGCTCAAATGCAAGTGATCGGCGTGCATATTGATGGCGGTATGCGCCGTTATATAAGTGTACCAAATCATCTGATTATTAAAGAAAACCAGCTTAACATACAACAACTGGCTCTTATTGAGCCTCTTGCGATTGGCGCACACGGTGTAGCTAGGGCTCACTTCGTAGCGGGCGATTTTGTGTTAGTCATAGGCGCGGGTCCAATTGGTCTTGGTACCATGGAAATGGCAAAGGTGCGTGGTGCAACAGTTATTGCTATGGATATCAATCCCAATCGTTTACAGTTTTGCAAAGAGGCGCTCAACATACCTTACACGATTTTAGCTACTGCAGAAGATTCCATGGATTCGCTGCGTACAATAACGAACGGAGAAATGCCAATAGCGGTATTTGATTGTACCGGGAATTTAAATGCGATCAATTGTGCATTTGAATATGTTGCTCATGGTGGCGAGTATATATTGATTGGTCTTCAAAAAGGCGATATTATATTCAATCATCCTGCCTTTCATAAACGCGAACTTACATTAATGAGCAGCCGAAACGCCACTATACAAGATTTCGAGCACGTTATAAAAAACGTGAAAGAAAAGGCTGTCAATCCGGAAAAATATATCACACATCAATTTGAAGCGGATCACATTCGTGAAGCTTTTAAAACTTGCACAAGTACTTCATCTGCTGTCATTAAAGTTTTAGTTGACTTTAGTTCCTAAATGAAAGAGCTTCAAGATAGCCTTTTTAGAGGTACTCACATAGAGAATCTTTTCTATGTTCTGGATATTCCTTATGTTTACAGAAATTTTATGCGTGATGAATATTAAGAAAACCTATCCATTTGTTATTTTACTTACTGTTTTTGTGAGTATGCAAGCTTGTAAATCGAAGAAGATGGCTGTGCAGCCAAATGCCGTCGTTGAAACAGTTAAAAAGGAAGAGCCGGTAAAAGAGAAAGAACCGGAGCCTGCGCCTGTCGAAGAAAAGGAGGAAGAACCGGTCGTTGAGAAACCCAATTATAACTTTAAAAATATTTTGTTTGAGTTCGATTCAGGGGTGCTAAAAACCGCTTCTTATAGTGTATTGGATCAAATCGTACGAGAAATGAAGAAGGACCCCTCTGTTAAGTTTACCATTAATGGGCATGCTTCTCTAGAAGGATCGGCTGAACATAACATGGCTCTATCGGTTGATCGCGCCAACGCCGTCAAACTTTATTTGGTAAATGCAGGTATAAGTCCGGATAATTTAACCGCGCAGGGCTTCGGAGCAACCAAACCGGTGGCTACTAACGAAACGGAAGAAGGTAGGTCGCAAAACAGAAGAGTGGAAATAAAGCTCTCGAAATAATCAGTTTGCCAGCCTAACTACATCAAATCACACAAAAGACAAGGCCAACTAAAAGTTGGCCTTGTCTTTTGTGTTTTCATAGGATAGTATACCTTACATAGAAGGATAGGACAGCGTATTTATCTTATTACTGCTTATCGCCAAAATCTGATTGTATTCTTCTAGTAGATTGATATATTTATCTTTCCAATAGTTTATTTTCTCACGCTCTTCACTCAGTAAAGCGGTGTTCAACAGTTTACTATTGTTGAATGCATGCTGAAACTCTTCTGATGAAAACAGCTCGGGAAATTCATTTGAAAAGTCGTGCTTCAAAGCGCAACCTATTTTGAAGATGATTTCCGGTTTGAATTTGGGTTGATTAAACCAGTTATAAATGGATCTACGGTTTACTTTCATCAGTCTGGCTAGTTCACTGATACTATAACCGTTACGTCTAATTGTTCTTTCGATAATTTCGCCATAATGCTTGTCCATAGTTTTTCTCATTAGTTGGTAGTAATTTTATTTTGCTACACAAAGAAACGAGACAATTAGCGTAACCACTAGAGGAAAAAGCACAAAAAAATACAGGAAATTTCCTGTTTTTGTATATTAGCTATGTAATATAGCGATAAAATACATGTTTAAACTACAATTTTTCACAAAAAAATAACCTTATATTAATCTACATGTGGAAGCTTGGGCATATATTCCCATTCGTGAGTGTATTGTTTGTTGATTTTCCACAGATTGAGTAAAACATTTGTTTTAAGTATTTTGTTAGTCAGTTAAGTTAAATCATTTTTAAATAAACTTATATGCATTCGCGTCGGGAATTTATACATAGATTAGCAATTTCAACGGCTGGTATACCGTTTTTATCAAGCAAATTTCCTTTTTTTGACGATCGTCCACTAAGAGTAGCTATTATGGGCTTGGGTGGCTACGGTACACGTGTCGGTGAAGCAATGCAGTCTTGCAGACGAGCCAAACTTGTAGGTGTTATTAGTGGCACTCCTTCGAAAATAAAAGCTTGGCAAGAGAAATATAATATACCTGATAAAAACTGCTACAACTATGAAAATTTTGATAACATAAAAGAGAATACCGATATCGATGCAGTTTATGTTATTACGCCTAATGCGCTTCATCACGACCATGTGATAAGGGCAGCAAAAGCAGGGAAACACGTCATATGTGAGAAACCGATGGCTCTTAACGCAAAGGAAGGACAAGACATGGTAAACGCATGCCGCGAGGCTAATGTTAAGCTCTTGGTGGGTTATCGCATGCATTTTGAGCCCAAGACGTTAGAGATTGTTCGGATGAGAAAGGAAGGCGAATTTGGGAAAATTTTATTTTTTCAGGGCCTTTCCGGCTTTAAGATAGGTGATCCGAATCAATGGAGATTAGACAAAGACCTAGCGGGTGGTGGCTCTTTGATGGATATAGGGATTTACGCTATAAATGGCGCCCGTTACATGGTAGGTGAAGAACCTGTTTGGGTCACCGCGCAAGAGACAAAAACGGATCCACAGAAATTTAAAGATGGTGTGGACGAAACGATTCAATTTCAAATGGGATTTCCAAGCGGTGCAGTTGCATCGTGCTTATCAACGTACAATATGAATAATTTGGATCGTTTCTTTTTAAATGGTGAAAAAGGTTTTGCTGAGCTGCAGCCTTCAACAGGGTACGGTCCAATAGAAGGTAAAACACACATCGGACCATTAACACAACCGCACAAAACGCACCAGACAGTGCAAATGGATGAAATGGCCGGTATTATTTTGGACGGACATAAAGCGATTGTTCCTGTAGACGGAGTGGAAGGCTTAAAAGACTTACAGATTATTGATGCGATTTATGAAGCCTGTCGGAGTGGACAAAAAGTTTCATTACAAGCTTAACGACAATAACGACGTAAGAATATAATATTATTCAGACAATGAGGATTTCCTTGTTACGAAACAGATCCAGCCTTTTATCTTCGCTGGGAAGATCTGTAACAAGTACATCAACAGGGGCAAGATCACAAACTTTAAAAAAATCATGATGGTTCAGTTTTTCGTGATTACTTAATACAATAGTTTTCAACGCCGCATTCATCATACTCTGCTTTACGTCTCCGTCTTCTCGTATGCGGGCAGTTATTCCATGATTGGGATCTGCAGCACAAGCTCCCATCAAATAGGCATCAGCAACATACATCGAGACTTCCTGACAAGTTCTGGTCCCGACGTTGGTTTCTGTATCACGATTATAAACCCCGCCTAAAACAACGATTTCTATCCCTTTATTCTTTGCCAATATGGGTACCAATGCCTGATTGTTGGTTACCACGCGAAAATGTGCATTAAACGGAAACTGTGTGGCCACTGCACAAATCGTAGTTCCTCCATCCATAAATATCGTTTGACCGTTCTTAACAAATTGTTGTGCTTTGAGGGCGATGACATCTTTACCCTTCTTTAAGTAAGACGATCGATCCTGAAAAGTTAAAGGATTCCTAGATCGCAAAATTGCTCCTCCTCTTACTTTAGATAAGAGGCCATTTTTGTGAAGGATGTCAATATCTCTCCTTATCGTATCTTCTGATACTTTTAGACTCTGTGCCAATAATTCATAAGTGACCATTTCTGAGCCCTTTAGGACCGTCAAAATATGATCTAATCGTTGCTCTTTTACCATTTACAGGTTGCTATTAATACTTTTAAATACCCAATAGTGCAGGCAATTCACTCATTTTCCGGAACACCTGTACGCGTTCATCGATCCATTCGTTTTCATCATAACCATTTGCAAAGGCATAAACACGAAAACCGCCAGCCAAGCCAGCCGTTATACCGGCTAAACTGTCTTCTATAACCACACATTCAGAAGGCTTATAGCCCATTGATTTAGCAGCGTATAAAAATATACCTGGATCAGGCTTCCAGCTATCAATTTCGTAAGAGCTAAAAATTCGATGAGGTTCAAAGAAACGTATCAGGCCCGTCACCTGAAGATTCAATTCAATTTTCTCCCGGGGTCCGCTTGAAGCGACACAGCAGGGAAGTTTTATAGTTGACAATAGTTCGCTTACACCGGCTATCGGCCGTACCTCTTGTTTGAACCGTTCATACGCTTTTCTACGGAACTCAATCTCAAAATTCTCTGGAAAAGCTTTTCCCCGCCGCTCTTCCAATATCTTGATGGTTTCCAAAATTTGTCGGCCACTAAAAAGTTTGAGTGCTTCTTCCAAATCTATCACAGCCGGCTCCCCTGCCATTTCCAATAAAACGGAAATCATAATGGACTCGGTATCTACCAGGACACCATCGCAATCAAATATTATGCATTTTACATCTAGCATACGGTTTCTTCTTAAATTATTCTGAATAGTTTTTCAACAGTTTAGATCGCTCGTTTCTACGAACGCTATAACTCAAAGCTACCAGTAAAAGCATTAAGCCGATACATGCGAATGCTATTGGAAGCGAAAAGTTATAGGCGATGAACCCGAGAATTGCCGGCCCTATTAATTGCCCGGCATATCCCATTGTCGTAATAGCCGGAATCGTTACGGTTGGAGAAAGGCCATTTATTCGTCCTCCTTCGGTAAAAAATACCGGAACGATATTGGCAGCTCCCAATCCGAGAAGAACAAATCCAAATAATGTACCTGAAATCCAGGGAACGAAAACGACCAATGACAATCCAAACGCTGCCAATAAGCTTCCACCTACTACGACCCGCTTTCCGTCTAAACGCGCCACAATTCGATCACCAACTAAACGCATAATTGCCATTGCTATTGAAAAAGCAGCATAACCACTACCTGCAAATTCAGGTTCTACATACCTAATTTCCCGGAGATAAACGGCACTCCAATCCAACATAGCTCCTTCTGATAGAAAAACGATAAAGCACATGGCACCTAGAAATAGAACACTTCCTTTCATCCAAGAGAAGCCCCCCTGCCCGTCAATAACTTCCGAGGAATTGGATTTTCGTAATTTTATCTCCGAATCTGCTGAAAGCAAATTGGTGTATTGGCTGCAAACGATAAGTAACAACAAAAGTGAAATACTAATAGCGGCTACAATTGGCTCCAGACCGAATCTAATAAAGAATCCTAACCCCAAAGATCCCAATAGCCCTCCCACGCTGAATAGTCCATGAAGCGAGGACATGATAGGTTTAGTAAAGATATTTTGAACCTGTACGCCGTGCGCATTCATGGCTACATCAATGGTGCCGACAGCAGCACCAAATATAAAAAGCATGATTCCCATCAAGATAGGAGACGTCATCAAAAGCAACATCGGTAAGCTAAGGGCCATAATGAAGGTTGAATACAGAATAACCGGTCGACTCCCATATCTCGTTGTCATAACACCCGTCAAGGGCATCATTGTAATGGCCCCGGCTCCCAGAAGAAGAAGCAGTAAACCTAGGTCTGCATCATTAAGGCCTAGTCTTTCCTTAGCATAGGGAACCATAGGAGCCCAACTGGAAATTCCCAATCCACATATCAAAAAAATATATTGTGTTGCGGAACGCGCTTTAGCGGGATTAATTCCATTTATTGAAGTGTTATTCATTTTGCAATATTATGCAAAATCGCATAATATCGCAAAACGAATAACTGAGATGTATCTCCGGATATCCTGACTTCTTAAATAGAGCCCTTGAAAGCTTAGAAACGCTATAGGTTATTGACCGGAATTGTGAGAGTAATTGGTGGTTTTTGTGAAAGCTACCCATATTCCATAAGATTCTGTTTACATTAATTTGATAATCAATAAATAATAAAAAAAATACTGATATTGTAACGAATAATGCTTACTTTTATCGCCGTTGAATCATAATCAAAAACTCCAGGCCATGTTCATCGGTGCAGTGAAATGGTTTGATAATCAAAAAGGATTCGGGATAATCGCATTACCTGAAGAAGAATCCTTATTCGTTCATATTCGCGGCTTTAGTTCGACGCCACTAGCAATCGACAGTGGAGATGTTGTCATTGGTGAAAAAAAACCAGACAAGAAAAAAGGTGGTTATATCGGTCATAATTGCCATTTAGCGACAAACAGAAAAGATTGGGATATTGCTATGCAACTTCTAGATATAGAAGCTAAAATAACACTACCCCAGACGCTTGATTTGCAGCATAAAGGATATCGGAAAAAAAAAGACGAAGAATATAACCTAATAAATTTGGCGGCAAAACAGATTTTGCAAGGCAAAACCGAGGACGAAATTTATGATGTCATCACCCAGTATTTTCAGCAATCATTGAATTCCGCACTCTTTCTTAAATATGTTAAAACGTTAGATACGGTGTTACACGAACTGTTTGATCGTGATGTTGCGGATCTCTTACTGAAGAGGATATACGTGTTTTTTGGAGAATCTTTGAACCATGAAATACTTTTCCTTGTTTGGAAAAGCGGTTGCTTTCAGTATATTGGATATGAAGCTGATGGCGACTTCGAGATTCCCGAAGAAATTTTATACCTATACGCAACAGAAATTGGTTATAAGGAATTAGAACGCATTAAAGCGTACAGCTTTGGGCCTGCTTTTTGCACTGAAATCGTTGAAGCAAACATCGAAGCCCTCGACCTAAGTAACGCGCACGAAATGGAGATTGCCAAATCTTTTGTCGACGTATTAGATGGCGATGAAAAGGAGCATTGGCAAAACTATATAACCAGTAGTATAACAAGATAAATTACGCCTTTTTAACCGCAGTCCTTTATTCACCAATATTCGTTTTATATCCTTGAAGCAAATTTACCTGCCATCGGGTGAATTTTTTTTTGGATATATTTTTAACCTACGTTCGCTTATGCATGACTATTTAACCAATGCATCCCAGAGTATCTCAACAGGGTGATATGCTTTACGGCTGGTTGCATCTTTTATTTGATGTCGACAACTTGTGCCCGGCGCGGCAATTATTTCACTGGAATCTGTCGAGCGTATCGAAGGCAATAAGACCAATTCGCCTACTTGCTGCGAAACATGGTAGTGTTCCTTTTCGTAGCCGAAAGAGCCTGCCATTCCACAACAACCGGAGGGAATGACCTCTACTTCATGTCCAGTTGGAAACTTCAATATTTTTTCTGTTTGGGCAACCAAGTGAAATGCCTTCTGATAACAATGTCCATGTAATTTGATCTTTTTTTCGATTGCTTTAAATTGCTCCTTCTTTATGTTTCCACGATCTATTTCCTCTGCAATAAACTCATCGATTAGTAAAGCATGTCTTGCTATCCGCTGCGCGTCGGATACCAGATCTTTATCAACTAAATCTAAATATTCATCTCTAAAAGTGAGAATCGCCGAAGGTTCGATACCTATCAATGGGCTTTTATCAGAAACTACGTCTTTGAATGCCAAAACATTTTGATTGGCTATTTTTTTTGCCTTTCGTAGGAGACCTTTCGACAAGTATGTGCGGCCACTCTCTTTATGATTAATTAATTTTACTTGGTACCCCAATGCACTCAACAGTTTAAAAGCTGTTTGTCCGATCCCCGTGTCGTTGTAATCGGTAAATTCATCGCAAAAGAGATACACCGTTTGCCCAACAGCTAGATCTTGCGGCTTTTGTCGTTGTATCCACTTTCGAAGGGTTGTGTTACCAATTTCAGGCAAGGATCGTTCCGGAGCGAAGCCAATGGCACCTTTTACTAATGACGATAAAACACGGTTCTTGATAACAGCATTATACAGACGGGGCGCATAACTCCCTATCTTTTGAGACTTGGTGAAATTTGCGATGAGCCATGTTCTAAAGGGCGTCCCATTCGCATCGTAGTAATGTTGCAAAAACTCTGCCTTCATTTTTGTTACATCAACCGCAGAAGGACATTCCGTTTTACAGGCCTTGCAACTTAGACACAGATCCATCACTTCTTTGATTTCTGCATGATCAAAGCGATTCTCTTTAGTGGAATGGGTTAAAAACTGCCGAAGCATGTTAGCACGTGCTCTTGTTGTATCTTTCTCCTCACGAGTTGCCATATAAGAGGGACACATCGTACCTCCTGTTATATGTGATTTTCTACAGTCTCCGGAACCTGAACACTTTTCGGCTAAACGAAGAATATTCTCTTGTTTTTGATAGTCAAAAATTGTATTTATGTGAATAGCAGAGGTGTCTGTTTCGTATCGTAGAAATTTGTCCATCGGCGGTGTGCGGACAATTTTATTCGCATTAAAAATAGAAGAAGCGTCGAAAATAGATTTGATTTTTTCTAAAAGCAGATAAACCTCCTCTCCTAACACCGTCTTTATAAATTCTCCCCGCAAACGACCATCGCCATGCTCTCCGCTTAGCGATCCATTGTATTTTTTTACCAAAACAGCCGTTTCGGCCAATATCGCTCTGAATTTATGCCTTCCGTCGGCTGTTTTTAGATTAATCAAAGGTTCAACGTGTAGCTCGCCGGCTCCCGCATGTGCATAATAGGACGCCTTTGTACCGTATTTGGTTAATATAGCCTGAACTTCTTCTATATAAGAAGGAAGATCTTCAGGTGAAACAGCACAATCTTCAATTAGGTTCACAGGCTGTGTGTCTCCCGGTAAATTACGGATCAGTCCTAATCCAGCTTTACGAACGTCCCAAACCAAATTGGTGCGACTACCTGTAATAAGCGGATAAGCATAGCCTATATTGTTGGACGCTAAGGCCGATTTTAATGTATTTGCTTTATTGACTACACCTTCTACATCATGGTCCCGGAACTCGACCATTAATAAAGCGGCCGGATCACCTTCAATAAAGAAACGATTATACCGGTAAGTGGGATGATCTTTCGTGAAATCAAGAATGTATTTGTCCACTAGTTCGGACGCTTCAGGGTGGTGTGCTAGGGCTGTAATATTGGCATGCAAAGATTCAATAAGCGAATGGCAATGTATACAGAGTATTCCTACCTCCTGAGGTGGTAGCGAGATAAGGTTTAATTTAGCTTCGGTAACCAGTGCTAAAGTACCTTCGGAACCAGCTATCAATTTACTAAAGTTAAAGGCTTCGTTGGGCTTTGCCAATAGATCCAAAGCATATCCTGTATTGCGTCTTGTAATTGAATGTTTAGGATAGCCCTGTCTGATGGTCGCTTGGTTTCCTTTATCACTTAACAGGGCATTAACCGCTCTGTATATTTCACCTTCCCTATCGTTTTGCTTTAGCTTACTAAAAAGACTTGGCTCATCGAGTGCTTCAAAAATAGCAGAACTACCATCATCCAATAAGACTTTCATCGCCAATAGATGGCTCCGTGTATCACCCCAAACGATTGAATGCAAACCACTCGAATTATTCCCAATCATCCCGCCGATCATGGCTCGGCTTGCAGTGGAAGTTTCCGGGCCAAACATTAGGCCGTAGTCTTTTAAGAACGCATTTAAATCATCTCTTATTACGCCTGGCTGTACTCTTACCCAACGCTCTTCCTGATTTATTTCTAAAATCTTGTTAAAGTGCTTAGATACATCGATAATAATGCCCTTCCCAACAACCTGCCCTGCTAATGAGGTTCCGGCAGTTCTCGGTATCAAGGTAATTCCCGTTTGTTTAGCAAAATCTATTAACACCCTTAAGTCGTTTTCGTTCTTTGGAACAGCTACGGCTATGGGCAACTCTTGGTATACAGAAGCATCGGTAGAATACGCGAGTCGCACGGCATGATGCTCAGGGCTGTCATTGTAATATAACTCACCTGAAAAAATAGATCGTATATTTTCAAATTGACGATTAATATGCGGGGAATCCATATACAAGTTTATAAAAAAATGATGGTCTAGTTATTATAATATATCGCTACTATGATTCTTATAATCTATAATATAGGCCAAATCCAATTGAGTGTAATACCCGAGTCAACCTCATTTTTGATGTCAGGCGATTAACTTAAAATGATCTATCCAATATACGCTCATATCAGTCTTCTATTTTTTACAAAAAAACACTTTCTTTTCCATTAAACACTAAAAAAAATATTTTTTGCAGTTCATCGCAAGGCACCTTCATGTTGATGGATTAAATGAGGTAAACAATATAAAACACAACACTAAGAAGAATAATGTACAACAATCTCTCGATGGGCTTTGATTTTATAAATCATTTATTACATTTGTACATTCATCTGATGATATGATGAATAAAGTAGTATAATGAAAACAGTAATACAGCGAAAATCACTTGCCGACGAAGTGGCATCTAAACTTCAAAAACAAATTCTTAACGGAAATTATAAATTACATGAGAAGCTTCCGATCGAATCGGAGTTAATGAAGTCTTTTGGAGTTGGTCGTTCTACTATTAGGGAAGCCGTTAAAATCTTAGTTAATTCCGGTTTATTGCGAGTACAACAAGGTATCGGTACTTTTGTGGAAAATAATCATATTCATAAGGAGCCTATCGAACAGCGATTTAAACGGGCAGACTTTAAAGAACTGGATGAGGTTAGGCAATTGTTGGAAATGAAGATTGCGGAGAAAGCCGCAATTAACCGAACAGAACGAGATATTATTCAGATACAAACTCATCTATATGCTCGTAAAAAAGCTGCTGATGCTGATTCGCTGGAAAACTGCATTGACGCCGACGTTAACTTTCATATTTCCATTGCAGAGGCGTCACAAAATGAGATTTTAACGGACTTATATAAAATGGTTTCGATTCATTTAAAAAATTGGTTCCATAGTATATATTCGGATACTTCTGTTTTTAGGAATACACAGCAACTCCACGAGCAGCTTCTAAAAGATATAATTGCAGGCAACGCCAAAAAAGCTTGGAACACAGCAGCAAAAATAATCGGACACATTTCACAATAATCAAAAATCTCTAATTCTCCAATCTAAAAAAATGAAAACGCTTACCAATAGCACGCTTGATTCTGACGTAAGAAAAACAGTTTATTCAATCCTCTTTACCATTAGTTTCACGCATTTATTAAATGATATGATCCAGTCGGTAATCCCTGCAATCTATCCATTAATAAAGAGCAATTTCCATTTATCATTTACACAAATCGGAATGATAACTTTTACATTTCAGCTAACCGCTTCTCTATTGCAACCTTTTGTAGGCTATTACACCGATCGAACTCCACGTCCTTATTCGCTTGCAATCGGCATGGCGTTTACGCTGTTTGGCCTGATCTTATTATCAACAGCTAACGGATTCATTCCCATACTAATAGCAGTAAGTTTAATTGGAATGGGATCTTCTGTATTTCATCCTGAATCTTCCAGAGTGGCACACTTAGCGTCTGGTGGAAAAAAAGGATTGGCGCAATCTATTTTTCAACTGGGCGGTAATGCCGGCAGTGCCATTGGTCCATTGTTGGCTGCCTTAATAGTAGTTCCTTATGGACAACTTAATATTATTTGGTTTGCCTTGGCGGCTATTTTGGCTATCATAGTTCTTTTGCAAATCGGGAAATGGTATAAAGAACATCTGTATCTAAAAAGCGTCAAATCGGGTAAAACAACAATAAGCACACCTGTTTTTTCTAAGAAACGTATTCTCACAGCGCTCGGGATCCTGCTTGTCTTAATATTCTCTAAATATTTCTACATGGCTAGTATGACCAGTTATTTTACGTTCTACCTAATTGAGAAATTTCATCTTAGTGTACAACAATCTCAACTGTACTTATTTGCTTTTCTAGCATCTGTAGCAGCTGGTACAATGATTGGGGGGCCCTTGGGAGATCGCTTTGGAAGAAAGTATATTATCTGGATATCCATATTAGGGGCTGCTCCCTTTACGCTGCTTCTACCTTTTGCAAATTTATTCTGGACAGGTATTTTAGCCGTACTTATAGGGGTAATTATATCATCGGCTTTTTCGGCAATTTTAGTCTATGCTACAGACTTAGTTCCTGACAAAGTTGGTATGATTGCAGGTCTTTTTTTCGGATTTGCCTTCGGGATGGGCGGTGTAGGATCGGCTTTATTGGGGTGGTTAGCCGATCATACAAGTATCAATTATGTATTTAAAATATGTGCCTTTTTGCCGCTAATAGGAATTATAACAGGTTTTCTCCCGAATGTAGAAAGTCAACGCAAAAGGTCGTGATAACCTTTTGCGCATTTTTTTACGCTTTTCTGTGTACTTTATGTATATACAGCTATTGTTGTTAATACCTAGTTTTACCCATAACAATAAAGTATTATGGGAAACTTTGTCGCACTCAATGACTTTGCTGATCATCTTAAAAGGTTTTTTCTACAACACCCGGAAAGATTGCCGAAAGGAATAGATATAAAGAATCTGGAAGTTAAACCTTTTCAAAACGCTTGGATAGACAAGCGCCTGACGTCAGACTATGAATATGTACGTTATATGGATGTATTATTTTATGGAAATGAAAGTACGGTTGACAATCATTTTCATAGTTTTATTATTACCTACTCTTGTGATAAACATGTTATAGAAGTCACGAAAATGGAGTTTTACAACAACTTAACATCTGCCTAATATTTTTTATATCACCAACCAACCTTAAAATCCCGGTATTATATCCGGGATTTTTTGATTATCAGGTTAAAAACAGCTATTCTTCGTACATACGAATAGCGTGAATACCAATCTTCCCTAATTCATTGATGACTTCCAGATAATTTATGCCAATACCGTTTATTATTAACAGTTTATAAATGGATTCGATATCGAGCCTCCAATGATTTAGGCCTTTAATATTTTCTAACGCGCTCAGTAGTTTGTTCTTAATAAGAGGCGTTTGAATATCAGTCTTGAATATTAAAGTCTCCATAATTAAAATTTATGTTACCAAATGCTTATTTACGAGCTAGGGTTTTAGAATAAGTACAGAAGGAGTTTCAGCCAACCAGACACTTCTTGATTCAACTGCCTTCTTCCAGCTATCCAGACTAACGAGCAGCAAATCTTTCTGGCCCAATAATGCCTTATTCATCGTTCTTTCGTCTATTACTGACAGGTGATTTGATGCTACCACATCAATCGCTCTGATAGCTTCTTTAAACTCAATATTCTGTTTAATGACACCTGCAATATCCATGATATAAATCTTGACGCCGCCATTCTGTATAAGTTTCTGAATATAAATCAATAGGAAGCTATCACTCAAGGAGAATATTGGCACGATCACTTCTTTTATTTCCCTTAATTGTTTGTCAATCAATATGCCTGTCGGAATTTTCGAGTGCTTCAATATATACTTGGTTCGTTCGTCGAATACACCAAAAGAAAAAAAGTTACCTTTCGTTTTAAACGTCTCATATAACCTTTCGGGATTTACAACGGTAGAGGTGAGCCCCAATATCCGACCTAACAATGTGCCTTCAAATACAGATTTGCCAACACCAACTAAGAGTAGATCAAATTCGCCTTTGTTGGCTGTTTCTATAATATCATCATCGATATTATCTGAAGGCTTGAACAGTGAAACAACGGACTGCCCTAACTCCTTTGACTCAGATTCTATTGGCGCAAAGCTTTCTTTTTCATATTCGAATGCGTTGAATTGATTCAATTCGTTTGCAATGGAAAGATGTAATGCTGTAACACTTACCGTATCTTTTGTTTTTCTAGTTAGACTATTGGCTAGTCGTACGAGCAGACGACCTGTTAGTGGATTACCAAAGGCGATCAGAATATTGTATTTATCAACCTGTAATGCCGGAAGTGAATTCTCCTCCTGCTTATCCTTAAAAAAATAGTTAATAAATGCTAGAGAAGGGCCTGTCATAAAGGTAGTAACCAGGGCCATAAGTACCAACATAGCAAAAACTTCGGGAGAAAGCACGCCAAGATCATATCCAATATTAAGTGCTACAAGCTCCATTAATCCACGCGTATTCATTAATGCACCTATTGTCAGGCTTCCTTTCCAACTTTGCCCTACAAATCTTGCGGCTATTGCGCTTCCCGCAAACTTCCCTACTACAGCTACTAAAATGAAAACAAGGCACAACCCCCATAGCTCGGGTTCATTTAACAGTCCTATTTGCGTACGCAAACCGGTAAAAACGAAAAAAAGAGGTAGCAAGAGGACAAGGGCTAAGTCCTCTACCTTTTCAATAAAGATGTTTCTGAAATTTATATTAGCGGGCATGATTACGCCTGCCATAAAGGCTCCAAATAGGGCATGGATGCCGATCACTTCTGTGCTCCAAGAGGATAACAGTAAGATTACGAAAAAGATACCTACGATTGGCTTGCTTAAACTCTCTTTAGTGGAATAAAGATCTCCTATTCTCTTTAAAAAAGGTCTAACAAATTTTAGCATGAGTGCTACATAAGCTACAGATAATAAAATAGTGTAAAGGGCGCTAGCAAGGGAACCTGCCTTCACAATAGCAATTACAGCCGCGAGTATACACCAGGCCGTTATATCATCAGCTGCGGCACATGTAATGGCCATAGCACCTAATTTGGTTTTTGAAAGTCCACGCTCTTGCACAATCCGAGCTAATACGGGGAAAGCAGTAATGCTCATGGAGATACCAATAAACAGTGCATAAGAAATGAAATTGACACCCTCAGGTGCTGTTTCCTGATAAATGAAATAGGCCAACGCAACGCCGAGGGCGAAAGGAAAAATTATACTGGCGTGACTCACTACTACAGCTTCATGCGCTTTGTTTCTTAAAATGCCTAAATCAAGTTCCATCCCCACAACAAACATAAAAAGTATAAGACCGATCTGGCTCATAATACCTAGATTCCCCAGTGAGCTTGCGGGAAAAAGAACCGCTGAAAAATCTGGAAAATAGGCGCCTAACAATGAAGGTCCTAATACGATCCCGGCGATTATTTCACCAATTACGCTCGGCTGACCAATTTTTCTACACATATAGCCAAAGCATCTAGCAACCAGTATAATGGCGATGATCTGTAATAATAAAGTGGCTAACGGATAAGAAAAGTTATATTTTAATGAATCGATAAAGTGACTCCAGGCTGAGCCTGAAACTCCTATCTGTTCCACTTTTACATTTTTTTCAAATTCTAAGTTAGCACCTTGAATGATCAGCAAGTAGATGAACAGAGAAAAGCCCCCAATACTCACCACGTAAAATACGAAATCTTTATATCGCCTCATTATGAAAATTTTTAAAGTACTTTTACGAATTTAGAACTTAGGTATCCTTTATGAAAGCGCTGACAGTCTATTCTGTAACCAACGAGAAATAAAATGTAATAAAGTTAAGCGCCGAACATCGCAAGAAAATCTTTACGATAATGTTCATTCAAGGAGAAGACAAAAGACTTGGATCCTACTAATAGGGTAACCTGATTATGGGTAAAGGCATGTACACACCGAGTGGCAATAATTGTCTGTCGGTTGATGCGCACAAAAGCGTCTCGCGGAAGAAGCTTAACGAGTTGTTCAAATGAAATATTTTTTAACGTTACTTCCCTTCTATCGTCATAGATCACCCTCTTGTCTCTTTTATCAACTTCAGAGACCACAATAAATGCAATCATTGCAAAGTGTAATAGTATTTTCCCTTTATTGCTGTTCAACTGGACGTACTGGGGAAGCTCTTCCCGTTGGAGGAAATTATATGATTTATCAAAAGCTTTTTTTAATCGATCAAACTGAATAGGTTTTATAATGTAGTCTACAGCATCCAATTCATAGGCTTCGGCGGCAAATTCTTTATAAGCGGTAGTAAATATGATGGCTTTTCCTTCCAGTTTACCGGCCAACTCCATTCCGTTCATTTGCGGCATTTCAATATCGAGGACGCATACATTAAAATCCAGCTGATCAACCTCTTCTAGCATTCGCAAAGGGTTATTAAATGCCTTGACAACTTCAACATTACTAAACCCTTCGCAAATCGATCGCAAGTACCGAAGTGCGGGCAGCTCATCATCCAATAAAATACACCTTAATTCCTTCACAGTATTTTTATTCTTAGTTCGGTAATGAAAATTCCATTATTTATCGATTCCTTACAAGAATACCCTCCTTCGCCGTAAACAGAAGAAAGCTGATCTAAATAGATCGTATTTCCTAATCCTCCCTTCGTATTTAACGGTACCGGCAAATCATTGATTTTATTAGCTACCTGCAGTACAAACCAGGAATCATTTTCAAAAGAGAAGCTGACGCTTATAAAGGCGTTGTCACTTTGAAGATCGGCATGTTTAAAAGCATTTTCTATGGGATTTATAAATGTCAGCGGTGCGATTACAGCTTGGTTGCAACGGGGATCTCCCTCGTCTATTCTATTCTTTATGCGTATATCGAACAACGGACTCGTTTTTAATCGATTTATCTCAATAAAATTGCGTGCAAACGCTATCTCTTCCTTTATCGTTACTAAACGTCCGTCGGTGTCATATAAAATATAGTCTAACACGCCTGATAGTTTATCCAAGGCATAGTAGCTTTGGTAAGCATGTGATTGGATCGCATTCAGAGCATTTCTGAATAGATGAGGATTCAGCTTATACCGAAGCTGCTCTGCATGAACGCCTGTGTATTTTTTTTCAATTTCTTCATACTTCGTCTTTAACCTCAAATTTTCCTCCTTTAATTGCTCCTGGTTTTTCCACAAAAACAATAATACAATAATGGATGCCAGTAGCAAAATGGCTAAACCTATAGTGGAAACCAAATATATTGTATCGGTTATCATGAGTTTCAAAATACACAAATAATAAAAGGCTAATATATTCTATTTCCCGAAAAAATCAGGTGAATAACTAAAAGCAATATTGCATGGAACCGCGACTGTAGATGTAAAAGTGAATTTCTTATCATTTTACATTTTACTTACAAAATTAAAAACGGACAAATTCATGTTTAATTTCCTTTAACTTGATGATTTTATTTCTATTAGAACTTTTTCAGGCTAGAATACTTGCGGGATACGGTTTGCTATCTCTTTCTTACATTGCATTTAAAAGCAATTTTGCCTAATTTTGCGGCACGTATAAAACATCATGATTTACTTCTTCAAAAACCCTCACCACACCATTTTTGCTTTACAAATAGAACGGCCAATAACAGCCAATGAAACAGCTAAACTAATATGGCTTTTTGGTGGAGCTGAATTACATACAGGCGAAAGTCTGGAAGGTTCTTTTATCGGCCCTCGGGCTACCATGATAACGCCTTGGAGTACGAATGCAGTGGAGATAACGCAAAATATGGGAATTTCCGATATTCTTCGAATAGAGGAATTTAAGGAGGTTAGCCCTGATTTTACTGACTTTGACCACATGCTATTGCAAAAATATAATGGATTAAGTCAAGACATCTTCACGGTTCGTTTAAAACCCGAACCTATATTAGAAGTAGAAGATATAGCAGCCTATAATCAAAAGGAGGGCCTTTCTTTAAGTGATGAGGAGGTTGACTACCTTAATGCGTTGGCTAAAAAACTCGGCAGAAAACTTACGGATTCTGAAGTGTTTGGTTTTTCTCAAGTTAACTCGGAACACTGTCGACATAAAATATTTAATGGTACTTTTATAATTGACGGCGTAGAACAACCGACTTCTTTATTTAAGTTGATCAGAAAAACCTCTGAGAAGAACCCAAATGATATCGTTTCTGCTTATAAGGATAACGTGGCTTTTATAAAGGGGCCTAAATTACAACAATTCGCCCCGCTACGAGCTGATCAACCTGACTATTACGCCATCAAAGAGTTCAACTCAGTCATTTCCCTTAAAGCGGAGACTCATAACTTCCCCACAACCGTTGAACCTTTCAATGGAGCAGCAACAGGCTCTGGAGGCGAAATAAGAGACCGTCTCGCAGGAGGACAGGGTTCTTTGCCGTTGGCCGGAACTGCTGTATATATGACTGCGTTCTCGCGTTTGGAGGAGAATAGACCTTGGGAAAAAGCCATGGAAGAGCGGGATTGGCTTTATCAAACGCCAATGGATATCTTAATAAAAGCATCCAATGGCGCATCTGATTTCGGAAATAAATTCGGCCAGCCTCTTATCGCGGGTTCTGTTCTTACTTTTGAACATGAGGAGGATGCTCGTAAGCTAGGTTTCGATAAAGTAATTATGCTGGCTGGGGGAGTTGGATATGGTAAAGAAGAACAATCAAAAAAAATGCAGCCTAGCCCAGGTGATAAAATTGTTGTACTAGGTGGCGAAAACTATCGTATCGGAATGGGCGGTGCAGCAGTTTCTTCAGCTGATACAGGGGCTTTTGGCTCCGGTATTGAATTAAATGCTATTCAACGATCCAACCCGGAAATGCAAAAGAGAGCTGCAAACGCAATTCGTGGCTTAGTTGAGAGCGATCATAACACCATTGTTTCTATACATGATCACGGTGCCGGTGGTCACTTAAATTGTCTTTCCGAGTTAATTGAAAGTACGGGAGGACAAATTGATCTAGATCAACTTCCTGTGGGCGATCCTACTTTGTCTGCAAAGGAAATTATCGGCAACGAATCACAGGAACGTATGGGCTTGGTTATTGCTGAAGAACATCTGCAAATGCTAAAGAAAATTGCCGACCGCGAACGTTCACCAATCTATACAGTAGGTCAGGTCACAGGCGATTACCGTTTTACCATCGCTTCTTCAAGCAATGGATCCAAACCGATGGATTTAGCTTTAAACGATATGTTCGGTAGTTCGCCAAAAACAATTATGGAAGATAAAACCGTAAAAAGGGTATATCGGGATCTTTCCTACAGCGAGACTCATTTGGACCAATACCTCCATCAGTTATTACAACTCGAAGCAGTGGCCTGCAAAGATTGGTTAACAAACAAAGTAGACAGATGTGTCGGTGGACGAGTGGCTAAACAGCAATGTGCGGGTCCTCTTCAATTACCTTTAAACAACTGCGGCGTCATGGCCCTTGACTACCAAGGAAAAGACGGTGTGGCAACATCGGTGGGCCATGCTCCCCTATCTGCGCTAATCAATGCAGCGGCAGGCAGTCGTAATGCGGTAGCTGAATCATTATCCAATATAATTTGGGCACCGCTAAAGGATGGGCTACAAAGTGTTTCGTTGTCCGCAAACTGGATGTGGCCATGTAAAAATGATGGTGAAGATGCTCGTTTGTATGAAGCTGTCAAAGCTTGCTCTGATTTTGCTATTGATTTAGGTATCAACATACCGACAGGAAAGGATTCGCTTTCTATGAAGCAAAAATACTCGAATGGCGAAGTAATAGCACCTGGAACAGTTATCATATCTGCAGCTGCGCATTGCGTTGACATCACTGCCGTCGTAGAACCTGTATTGCAAAAAAATAAAGGGGCAATTTATTATATAAACCTTTCCGGAGATAAACCTAAATTGGGCGGATCATCCTTCGCTCAAATTTTAAACTGTATAGGTAACGATACACCTGACATAATTGATCCTAACGCATTTAAAGAAGGATTCAATGCCGTACAGGAACTTATAAAATCCGGAAAGATACATGCAGGGCATGACATTGGAAGTGGCGGCTTGATCACCACGCTGTTGGAGATGTGCTTTGCCGATCGTCACCTTGGAGCTCAAATTGATTTATCCGCTTTAGAAGAACAAGATAGTATCAAACTTCTGTTTGCAGAGAATGTGGGTGTAGTTTTTCAAGCGGATGAGTCTATTGAACTCGAGTTGAACAATAAAGGGGTGACCTTCCATAAGATCGGTCAGGTAAGCGATCAAGCGGTCTTAGAATTAACAAACAACGGTTCGAAATGGTCCTTTGACATAGATGAACTGCGAGATGTCTGGTTTAGAACTTCTTATCTGCTTGATCAAAAACAAAGTGGTGAGCAAAAGGCTACCGAGCGTTTCAAAAACTATAAAAACCATATACTGAAATATTCGTTTCCCAAGCATTTTGATGGTAAAAAACCACAAATTGATAATACCAAACCTAGACCAAAAGCTGCAGTGATTCGTGAAAAGGGAAGTAACTCGGAAAGAGAATTGGCTAACGCCATGTATCTAGCTGGTTTTGATGTGAAAGATGTTCATATGACCGACTTAATTTCCGGGCGGGAAAATTTGGAAGACATCCAATTTATTGGTGCTGTCGGAGGTTTCTCCAATTCAGATGTTTTGGGATCGGCAAAGGGCTGGGCGGGAGCGTTTATGTATAACGAAAAAGCCCGAGTTGCACTCGAAAACTTCTTTAAACGTCCTGATACACTGTCTGTTGGTATTTGTAATGGATGCCAACTCTTTATTGAACTTGGCCTTATTAATCCCGACCATGAATCTAAACCCAAAATGTTACATAATGACAGCCATAAACACGAGAGCGGATTTACAGCACTGACAATACAGGAAAATAATTCGGTAATGCTTTCAAGTCTGGCCGGGTCGACTTTGGGGGTATGGATTTCACATGGTGAAGGTAAATTTCAACTTCCATATAGAGAAGACCAATATCATATCGTGGCGAAATACCATTATGAGACGTATCCTGCTAATCCAAATGGCTCTGATTACAATACCGCCATGTTATGTGATAAGTCGGGCAGACATCTTGTAATGATGCCTCATATCGAGCGTTCATTATTTAAGTGGCATTGGGCTCATTATCCAAGTGATAGGAATGACGAAATTTCTCCATGGATAGAAGCGTTCGTCAATGCTAGGAAATGGATTGAACAACATTAACAAAAAGCCCGGCTCTGCAGCCGGGCTTTTTGTTAATGCATATTTACGGACTGACAAATCATGCGGAATATTTATTGCACCTAAAAAGGAGAAAACAAAAGAACGGGTTCTTAACTACACATCAACTGCACGTTTACTGCGATCGGATTGTATAAGTAAAGCCCGTCGATATCAGTACTTTTGATCCAAATCAGAACGTGTCGGATGGCCGAGCGGTTAGGCGGAGCTCCGCAAGAGATCCCAGAGTGGTTCGAATCCACTTCCGACCTCCCCTTATAATATATCCCTCGCTTCTCTCACGATGCATACTTAACGGCACACAAAGCCATACTATCAGGGTTCATTTGCTTAGGGATTATTTATTTTCGAAAATATGTGATTACTTGCAACGTTTTGGCATTTTGAGCGTCTATAAGTCAGTAAGCACATTAAACACGCATAAAAAAATTAAACCTTACTGATCAATGGAACATCAAAAGAATAAAACAATCCTTTGTCAAAAGCTAAATCGTCCTTTTAGTCTGCAACAACTAATCCTCTAGCACAATCGAAAATTTACCCAATAAAACAGGTCGTTTACCGAGATTTTGAATGCATTTACCTAATTCATCTTCAAGAACATGTATATGATAAATACTTTTGGCAAAAAGAAATTTAGCCATGAATATTCCAAACACACACAAAAAACATTATAAACCAATGCCTTTATTGAGAATCTCTGTACTAACCCTATTTTTTTTCTATTCTTTCATTATCTGCGTGCTGGCACAAGAGAAAGCAAATATTCAAGGAACCGTGAAGGACCAAACAGGTGCACCTGTTGACTTAGCGACAATCATTTTGCTCAGGGCCGCAGATTCATCTTATATTCGCTCAGTATTCAGTGACCAGAAAGGTAACTATCAGATACCTGCGGTAGACGAAGGGAAGTATATATTATCTGCATCTATGATCGGCTTCCGCAAGACTTATTTACCTATTGCGATAAGATCCGGACAAAAAACGATACAAGCAGCTTCTTTTGTTCTAATGCCAGAGACAAATGCACTAAAAGAGGTAACTGTTACGGCTAGTACCCCTTCCATCGAACGTAAGGATGGCGCCTTGGTTGTAAATGTCGCTAATACTGCACTAGCAGCAGGTAACAGTGCAATGGATATATTAGAACGATCACCTGGCGTAAGTGTTGACAAAGATGGGAATATAAGCCTCATGGGACGTCAAGGCGTAACAGTTATGATAGATGGGAAACAAACCTATCTATCTGCTGAACAATTAGCTAATATGTTAAAATCGATGGACGGCAATAACGTGCAATCCATTGAATTAAACACCAATCCTTCCGCGAAATATGATGCAGCAGGTACTGCCGGGATTATTAACATCAAATTGAAGAAAAATAATATGGAGGGTACCAATGGAACATTGAGTTTGAGCGGAGGATACGGCCGTACCCATAAGTCGAATAATTCATTGCAAATTAATCACAAAACAGGTAAAGTCAATCTTTTCGGAAATTATAGCTACGTTAACAGCAATTTTAATAACACACTGGAGTTATATAGAATTGTTGGGCAAAGCGCGTCGGCAAAAGTATTCGATCAATTTGCTGATTTCCAAAATGAACGCGCGAGCAGCAGTATAAGGGGTGGTATTGATTATAAAACATCGGAACGGAATACATTAAGCGGTTTATTCTCCGGCTTTTTCTTGCAAGGAAATGATCATTCCACCAGTAACAACCGGATTTCAGATTTAAATGCCCCTCTGGATTCTACACTTACAACGCTAAATCGCGGTCGAAACAAGTATAACAATCTGTCCTTTAACGTTAATAACACGTTTAATATCGATACCAATGGACGTAAACTTGTTGCTGAAGTAGATGTTTCTAGATTCAGTGATAAAACATCCAACTACTATGACAATTATTTTTATAGATCGAACGGTGAGAACTTACGAAGCCCGGAATTCATCTTAAACGATATGCCTTCAATCATCAATATACAGACAGCGAAGATTGATTACACTCATCCGTTAAATTCTAAAAGTAAAATCGAACTGGGAATGAAATACAGCAGCGTGAAAAGTGACAACAACATGGGCTTTTACAATCAGATAAATGGTGACTGGCAAAATAACGAAAATCGCTCGAATCATTTTATATATAAAGAACGGGTTAGCGCTGCTTATGCGATCTACAATCAAACCATTAACAAAACCGAGATTAAAGCCGGTTTACGTGCCGAACATACTTATTCTGACGGTAATTCGATAACGATGAATGTGAGAAATAAACGGAATTATCTAAGTCTCTTTCCAAACATCAGCTTAAATCAACAACTATCTGATAAGCAAAGTATAGGCCTGTCCTACAGTCGAAGAATAAATCGGCCAAATTATGGAAACCTCAATCCGTTTTTGTTCTATGTTGACCCTTACAGCTATCAACAAGGAAATCCATTTCTGAACCCGTCATATACAAATTCTTACGAATTAAGCTATACACTTCTAAAGAAATATACGTTAACAGCAGGATACCAGAAAACCAAAGATATGGTTGGAGAAATGATGTACCAAGATGATGAAACTAATATAGTGTATGTAACGAATGAGAATATCGCAAGCGAAAATGTATATTTTGCAAATTTGAATATTCCTTTAGAACTTGGTAAAGTCTGGAGTAGTAACACAAATATTAATGCCATGCATCTCGGTTATAAGGCAGATATTCCTGCCGCGCCTATAGATTTCGGCCAATTCGCCGTACAAGCGAACAGCAATCATACATTCAATGTAACGCAGAGTTTACGTTTCGAAGCTACCCTGCAGTATCGCTCTCCTCTACGGTGGAGCATTTACCAGATCGGCACGTCATGGGGATTAGATCTCGGTGTTAACAAATCATTCTGGAATAAAAAAGCGCAGGTAAAATTTGCAGTTACCGATATATTTAATACGCGACCAAACACAGTCAAAACAGACTACTCAAATTTGAATGTCCGTGTTTTCAACACGTGGGAAAGTCGCGTGGCCCGGTTGACTTTTACATTTAACTTTGGGAATCAAAAGCTGAAAATATCTGAAAGAAATTTAGATAGCTCAGAGAAAAACCGCGTAGGGAAATAAAAATATTTTCATGTGTGTTTGTGCCGCTGCCGTCGTGAGATGACAGCGGCTTTTGTCATAAATAATATGTGCTGATCAACTAATTGCCTATGATCAATCACAAACATAATGCAATAAATTACAACAATTAGTTGGGAATTGTTGTTTCCATAAGACAGGTTTTTGAAGAAAGTTATGACATATCAAAAAAAACAACCCGCTATATCAAATATGCAATACACTCGACGTTTATTGCAAAATGGTAAAATCCAACTAGACATTAACGGTCATATTGATAATGAGTACTTCGAAGCGACTGCAATTGTAAGCCAAGCCGATGCTGACAACGACAAGGGTTTAAATCAATTACTCACAAACCATCTATTGCAAGCAAGAGAAAAAACCATCATGCTGAAAAAAAATAAGGATTCTACTAAATAGTGATGTTGTGAAACTTACTTATTTTTTCTTTGGCACTTTAGCGCCTTCTTTTCTCGCTTCCGATAAGCCAATGGCTACAGCCTGTTTTTTTGAAGTGACTTTCTTTCCGCTTCCGCTCTTCAGTTTACCTTCTTTCATTTCATGCATAGTTTCTTCAACCTTCTCACTTGCCTTTTTTGAATACTTTGCCATAATATTGCTTAATTTGTGTATCTAAGAACAAAAGAAAGACTTAGATGTTTCGTATAAAATATAAAAGTTTTAGTAGTTCAAGGATATTGTTCGTTAGAGAGTTATGCGCAACAATCTAAAGATATAGTGGCGTAAATAAGAATTCCGTCCTCAGAAAACGCAATTTCGTGTAATTTTTTTTATTAGTAAATAGGATTTATTGATATTAGTAAGTCAGATCAAACCACCTAACGTTGTAAATTAGATTGTATGATACTGGTTTTTGATAGTTTAGCTGAAGCCAACAATTCTTTAATGAGAATTTTGGAAGCAAATAACCTGCCTGCCCAGGCTGCTATGTCGACGGATGAAACACTGCAACATATCTTCACATATAAATATAAACTCTTAATACTAAGAGCGGACGCTTTTGAGGGTAGCGACGCGCAAGAAGTCTTAAGAGTAATGAATAATAACCCGAATGTAAAAGACACTCCCGTTCTGTTGATTACTCCGTCATCAATCAAACAGAAAATTAAGTTCGAAACGTATACCGGATTATGGCTGGATTGTCTCTTTGGGGATTACAGTACGGATTTCTTGATTTTTAAAATTAAATCCATTCAAGACAGACAAGAATATATTGCAGGATTGTACCATGATAATCGATTCTTAAAGGATGAGCTTCAGAAAACAAAAATGACCGAAGCCGCCAAAGAAGAATTTATCAGTATTGCGGGACATGAACTTAGTACGCCAATTACTTCTATAAATGCCTACCTACAATTGGCATTACGTAACGCTAACAGTCAAAACATCGAACAAACCATACAGCTATTATCTAAGGGCCTGAACCAAATCAATAAATTGAACCGTCTTGCAAAAGACCTTCTGGACTCTTCCAGATTACAAGCGGGAAAAATGGAGTATAATTTTGCTGTGTTTAATTGTCGGGATTTTCTAAGGCAAACGATAGAAAATGTCAGACATAGTTACCCTGATAGGCAGATTAACGTCAATTGTAATACAAAAGTATGGCTGGAAGGTGATCAGGAAAGACTAGAACAGGTGCTGACTAATTATTTAACAAATGCGCTTAAATACTCGCCTACTAGTACCGAAGTCCTTGTTTATACCGAGATTATCGATAAGAAATGGCTAAAGGTATGTGTGAAAGACCGTGGACAAGGTATTCCCAGAGAGAAGCAACCATATATATTTCATAAATACTATAGAGTGAGTGATGAGAAGCATAAACACCAAGGTTTAGGAATGGGTCTGTTTATTTGCGCACAAATTATTTCTCATCATAAGGGTAAATTCGGACTGGAAAGTGAACCTGGGAAAGGTTCAATTTTTTATTTTATGTTACCTATAAAAGCTACGAAAGAGAAAACCGAAGGACTTACCACAAGCTTTCCAAAAAGAAGTGCATTTTCTTCTTCTAATTTAAATAAGTAATGAAAACACCGAAAGTCCGTATCATCCTTCCCGAATATCTCTCCTATCCAAACCTCGCGCCATAAAACGATGGTAGAACGAATACTTCATTATCACTCATTTACCATACGCGTAGGTTATGAGCCTGGACTTATTCATATTACAAACAATATTAACCTATGGCGTTTTTTGGATAGTAATGTAAGAGAGAGAACGGAATGGTTAGCCAATGCTATACAACAGGATTATGAATCTATTTATGGGAATCCTCTTAAAATAAAGCGAAAATCTTTTCTTATGGAAATCTGGGGTCATTTATATTTCGAGTATTACCTTCTAAAACTGACACATTTTTTTGGTATTAATCATCAGTCAAAAACACTACAACACCTGTTACAACGTTCGGCATCGATAGATTGCGGTGAAAGTGCACAAGATAATAACCGCTTTATATGGGATTTCTTAGCATTGTTTTTTAAATTGTTCACCTATTTCCTTCCAAATAATATATCCTCAGAAGGCCTGAAGAAATAAAGGCCTGTATCAGTGAATGCTGTAAAAAGACCCAATTTTTTTACTTACCGCTTGCAAAGAATATTTATCTATCTTATATTTGTTTCCTCATGCGAAAATAGCTCAGTTGGTAGAGCGCAACCTTGCCAAGGTTGAGGTCGCGAGTTCGAACCTCGTTTTTCGCTCCAAAGGATCATGCTTCGGTGTGATCCTTTTTATTTAATTTCCCAACTTCCACTTATTTGAGTGCCCGTAAAAGGATCATTTTTAACCTTTAGATAAACATCTATTTCCTGCTGTAACTCCTCTACGTGAGAAATAACCCCCACAATTCTATTTTCGTTTCGTAATGTTTTCAACGTATCAAACGCCACTGCCAATGATTCCCGATCTAAAGAACCAAAGCCTTCATCTAAAAAGAAAAAATTTTGCTTGGATCGATTTTGTTGTTGTACAGATTCCGCAAGAGCTAAGGCTAGCGACAATGAAGCCTGAAAAGTCTGGCCGCCGGACAAGGTCTTGGCTAATCTGGTTTTACCATCATTTAAGTAATCTCTTACCTGAAATTCATTTTTATCGGTTACCTCCAGTCGCAATTGCTGCTGTGTAAGCTTATAAAAACGCTTGTTCGCTGCCTCACATAATTGTTGTAAGTAAACCGTGGATATATAACTAACAAAGCCACTTCCTTTAAATAGGCTTTTAAGAATAGTCAGGTTATCTGCTCGATGCTGTAAACGCGCCAAATCGTCTTCTAGTTGTTGTTTTTCTTCGAGTTGCTTTAGAAGCCTATCGTAATCTGCTTTGGCAGCAGCATATTTCTCTTGTTCTTGATTGAATCGATCCCTGAGCACTTCATAAGTGCTTAATGACCTTAGAAACAGCTCCTCATTGTAAACTTTATCGCTAGCCTCCGTAGCTAGCTTGGTATATTGTTCTTTCGCATTATATAATTGTTGGAAGAATAGGTCTACACTGCTTCGGACCTCTTCTACAGCAATTGCTAGATTTAATATATTTTTAACTTCATTCAAACTGCCATACTTCGATTTACTTAAAGAACCTCGTAACTGATCAGTAATAAAGTCCAGACGTTCCTGCTCGGCAGCTAAGTTTTCATTGACTGCCTGAAATCTTGCTTCCAACGATACTTTTAGCTGTTGCTCCTCCTGTACCAAAGCTTGAAGTTGCTCGTATTGATCGACAATAGCTTTACTTTCACTATCTATATCTAAAATACTGTTTTCCAGATAGTTTTTATCATATTGATAAACTTCATCTTCAGATAAGTTGTGAAGTTGTTTCGTGAGCATATTTAAGGCCCCAACCTTTACTCGTTCTTCTGCTACTATTTTTTGTATTCCGATTTCATATTGATCTCTATCTATTTCTGCTTTTTTCAAAATGGCATCATTTTCATTAATCTCCAGTTCCAGTCGTTCCAACTCTTTTTCTGCGGTTTTGTGTTCTTCAAGTAACCGATCAATAGTGCGGGCATCGTCTCTACCGCAAGTAGATTCCCAAATAAAGGATTGGAAATGTACTTGTAATGCCTGTTCGTCTGACTCGGCCCTAAAAAGGAGTTCGTCCCGACTCTTAAGAATGGTGGCTTTTTTTCCATCTAATATTTCAAGCTGGCGTATAAGTCCCTGCACGAGATTCCGTTCGTCCTTGAGATGTACAGATTTAGCATTTAATTGTTGGAGCTGATTTTCCACATCCTCTAAGACCATAACTTGAGGGTGCTCCAATGCTCCACAAAGCGGACAAGCTTCACCTCGCTGCAAGGCCGCGACAAAATCACCTAATTTAACTTGCATCCGGGCATGCGCAATTTCATTTGAAAGCTTATCGAGCTCAAAATCAATGGTCTTTATGCGTGTGTCTAATGATTCTTTATGATTTTGGATCGGAGTAGTTACCCCAACAAGTAAGTCGTCGATGGTACTTTCAAGTTGCTTTAAAGTTCCAGTTATATCATCAAGTGCTAATTGGCTTGTTTTTTTGTTTTTTTCTAAATGCTCGCGGGAAGTAAACCAATTTTTTATCTGCGATAAGGTGTTCAAATCCAGCTTTTCATTCCGTTTCTTTTTTAGTTTTTCTCGAAGCGCTAAGGCTATTTTTTCTCGATATATCTTCTCCTGCTGCGCTTTATGGACAAATTCTTTCCCCTTGATAATTCGTCCACTTAAATGATCGATATCTTCTTTTAACTGCAATATTTGCAAAGCAGTCCGATAATCGTTACGCTTTTGATTAAGGAGCTCAAGTGATTGATATTTCAACGTGATATTGGCAAGTTCTTGCTGTTGCTCCATCAGTAATGTTTCGCAGTTTTTGAGCTTATACTGATATTCTTTCAAGCTTTCTTTTCGCTTTTCTATTCCTGTTGCCAGCTCTTCCGCTCGTTGTATATTTACCTTAAAATAACGTTCGCAGTATTCATAATCACTCAATTGCTGTTTCAACTGCTGATATTCCGATGACTTAAGATGCAACTGCTTATAGGAGTTTTCAGCAGTTTTTAAGTCCTCAAATAATCGTTTCAATATCTCCTGCTCTTTTAGGTCGCTTTCTCTCTGTTGAAGCTCGGCCTTCATTGTCGAGACTTCTGCTGCCAAGCTTTGCAATTTTTGCAAAGCGAGACCAACATAGGTTTCATTTATTCCTTCAAAAACAGATAAACGTCCTTTTAGACGTTGGATCACTTCGTTGTTCTTTCGCTCTAAAGAGGCGGTCTGTTGAAAAAAATCATATTTGTCCAGCTGAAAAATATCTTTGAGCATTTCCGTTCGGGCTTTATCTGTCAGCTGTAAGAACTCTTGAAATTTGCCTTGTGGAATAATAATGGTACGTCTAAAGTTCTCGTAACTAAGTCCCAATAAAGGTGTCGCAGTTGTTACCTCCAAAGGTTGCCACATACCATTTTCAAACTTATAAGCAGACCGATCGAAAGTATTTACTTTCTCAAATTTCTTGCCATGGCGTTTCCCTTTAACGATAAATCGATACTGCTTTTCGTCGAAGTTGCTGAACACAAAATCAATGAGCAACTCATCCGATTTCAAGTTCATCATGTTATAGTTTCTATCGTCCCGGGTGCTCAGTCGTTCGGTTTCTCCGTACAAAGCAAAAGCAATCGCCTCCAAAACCGATGATTTGCCTGAACCCACGGAACCGAAAATGCCGAATAATTGTCCCTCAATTAGTCGAGCGAAATTAATCGTTTGCTCCTTTTGATAGGAAAAAAGTCCCTTTATAGTTAATGAAATTGGAATCATTCGTCTATCTGCTCTGCTCTTACTTCTGTAAATAGTTTTAACAAGTCCTCATTTGGTTGCTGTTTGTTCCTGAAGCTAAAATACTGGATAAATAATTCTTCGACTGACTGACTTAAATCGATTGTTCTAGTCTCTTCAGCTACATTTCCTTTGGTTTTTACTTCAGGAATGATAGTAACGATGCCGTCGTGGGCCTGTAGAAGTTGCTTTCGGTCTTCTGCATTCATGAAATCTTCACTTACCATTGTCAATTCAATCCAGGCAGGACCGCAGTGGTGCAACCATTCAAGAGCCTCTGATATACTTTCGAAACGTTTTTTATATAGTGGTTTTCCTGCTTTTAGTGGCAATTGCCGGAAATCTACTGCTCTGGCTGGCTCAGCTTCTATCAGTACTACATTTTTCTGTTGACCCGCTTCAGCAAAGCTATAACTTAATAAACTACTGCTATACACAATAGGCATGCGAGCTTTATCTATTTCCTGATATCGATGTAAATGCCCTAATGCCACATATTGTAAACTCTCCGGTATATTTTCGCTATAGACAGCCTGCGCACCACCAATGTGCAGTATAGGTTTTTCATCGATGGGTTCTTCGGGGGGGACTTCTCCCCTCTTCATAACGAAGAGGTGTGCCGTTAATATATTTACGCCAAATTTGTCGCAATACTTTGTTGCCAGCTGCTCCCAATGGGCTTCCAAAATACTTCTCAATTCTTTCTCCTCATTATCCACACCCAAAAATGTTCTCAATCGATATTCGTTAGCGTAAGGCATTAACAGCAAACGAAGCGGATAATCGTATTTCGGAACCTTTATCTCGAGGAAGCCAGGTTCACTCTTAGTAATACAAAAGCCACCACACAATTCACCTACAGCGATTGTGGCCTGTGGATAACCGACGAACACAATCCCGCATTCACGAGCCAATACATCGGGGGCATCTATTCTATCGGGCGAATCATGATTACCAGCGATGGCGATAACAACTCGTTCACCATTCTTTGCCAATCTTTTCAAACTTCTATATAAAAGTTCCACGGCTTCAGCGGCCGGGTTAAAAGCGTCAAATAAGTCTCCGGCGACTAACACAACATCTATTTCCTCTTCATCTGCTAGGGCAATTAGCTCATCCAATACAGCGCGCTGCTCCTCTAGCCTTGAATACTTGTCTAATCTCTTACCTAAATGCCAATCGGCAGTATGGAGTATTTTCATAAGTCCATTATAGTTAATATAAGCAAAAAACGGAAATTTTTTTTAAAAGCTTTAAAAATAACGTCCACACTAGGCTATCTAATTGTATAATCCCCACAAATTGGCTAAGTTTGAAGCCAAACACCATATTAATGACAGTTTTAACTTTTACACTCATCTTGTTATTTGGGGCGTGCTGTGCTGGATTTATTGGATCGCTTACCGGACTTGGTGGAGGTGTGGTAATTATCCCGCTGTTGACAGTAGTATTGGGTGTTGATATACATTATGCTATTGGCGCTGCTCTTGTCTCGGTCATTGCCACATCTTCCGGATCAGCTGCAGCTTATGTAAGAGAAGGGATCACGAATATGCGCTTAGGAATGTTTCTAGAAATAGCGACAACGGCAGGCGCTGTGGGAGGAGCCTTGCTGGCCTCCATTGCACCAACCAGCTTAATCGCTATTCTATTTGGTTGTACCCTTATATTTTCAGCGTTAAATTCTTTGCGTAAAAAGGAAGAACACAATGTGAAATCCTCAAGCTCCTTGGCTTTAGCATTAAAGTTACCTTCAAGTTATCCCAGCACTTCCGGGATTATCTCCTATGGAACCAAAAACGTAATAGGCGGTTTTAGCATGATGGGTTTGGCGGGTATGCTTTCGGGATTACTTGGAATAGGATCCGGTGCCTTTAAAGTAATCGCTATGGATAATATTATGCGTATTCCTTTCAAGGTGTCAACAACCACTAGTAACTTTATGATGGGAGTCACTGCTACCGCCAGTGCTGTTATTTATTTGCAGAAAGGATATATCGAACCGGATATTTGCATGCCGGTGGTAATAGGTGTTTTATTGGGTGCTATGACGGGTGCTAAAGTCCTACTGAGGGCCAACCCAAAAAAATTAAGAATGTTTTTTGCCGTTATCATCATTATTTTGGCACTCAACATGATTTATAACGGCGCCGCCGGAAATATATAATATGATGAGAGGAAGCTCTAATTCAATAACGAATGCAAAATGAGAAAGTAAAAGATAGAGATATCCAGCTGGTTATAGGAAATCTATTGCGATACGGCGTTTGGACGGCGCTTGGTGTTGCCGCTTTGGGTGGATTGATTTATCTGTTCAATCATGAGCGTGAAACAATTCACTACGGTACCTTTATAGAGAAAGACATAGATATCTTAACATTATCTAAGCAAACACTTATTGGGGTGGCACATGGAAGAGGCGATGATGTAATCCTGCTGGGAATATTACTCTTGTTTTTAACACCAATTCTGCGTATAATATTTTCGTTAGTGGCTTTCTTGTTAGAGAAAGACTATCTTTATGTAGGAATTACACTACTTGTTATCGCAATAATCTGTTTTAGTATTTTTTTTGGTTTTGCCCATTAGCATCGTTCCGATTTAGGAATACCTAATGCAAGGGAACCACCTAAAGCAGGATTAACTATTTATCGTTAGTATAATTATTATAATAAAACGATTACGTATGACCGTATTTATCGACCGCATGATCCCGCAAATCGGCCTAGATCTTTTAAATGAGGCTGGCATAACTTATGAACAACACGTTGACAGAAGAGAACTTAGCACACAAGAGCTGATTGATCGCTGCAGTAAACACAACGCGTTGCTAACTGCCGGTTGGGGGCCGCTCAATAGTGAATTTATTGCAGCATGCAAGCATTTGAAAATCATCTCACTCCATTCTGTTGGCTATGACCGCGTTGATATTAAGGCGGCCACAAAATGGGGTATTCCTGTCGGCAATACGCCGGATGTATTAAGCGAAGCCACCGCTGACACCGCTTTTCTTTTAATGCTTGCTGTATCGCGGAAAGCACTGTACCTTCATAAAAAAATTATTAAAGGAGAATGGGGGTTTAGCCAACCAATAGATGATCTTGGTTTTTCCCTTCAGGGTAAAACGTTAGGCATATTTGGCTTAGGTAATATTGGTTGCGAACTAGCAAAAAAAGCAAAGGCGGCTTTTAATATGCCTATTATTTACCACAACCGTTCGCACAATAAAGAAGCCGAAAGAAACCTGGGGGCAAAACGTGTATCCTTCGACGACTTAGTAAGTCAAAGTGACGTTTTAGTTGCTTTCTCTTCTCTAACACCGGAGACGAAAAATAAGTTTAATAGAGACGTTTTCCGTAAAATGAAGCCGTCTGCCATTTTTATAAATCCTTCGCGAGGTGGCGTACACAATGAACCCGATCTCATCGAAGCCTTGCAGCAAGGTATAATATGGGGAGCCGGACTAGATGTAACTAATCCTGAGCCGATGCAAGCAGACAACCCGCTTCTCAATATGCCTAATGTAGCTGTTTTCCCTCATATAGGATCAAATACTGTAGAAGCGCGAAATGGGATGGCCAGTATTGCGGCTAAAAACGTTATCGCCGCGTTCCAGGGACGACCTTTATTACATATAGTCAACCCGGAAGTTTACGAACAGCACTGACGATCCGAAATTGAAGGTTACGAATTATTAATAAAAGGGTAACATAATATAGAACAGCCCGTAATAACGGGCTGTTAGAATTTCTTAATACAAGCTTAAGCAGAAGTTATACACACTAGATCTTCTTCACATTTACAGCCTGCTGGCCTTTTCTTCCATCGGCTACCTCAAACTCCACTCGATCATTATCTTTGATTGCATCTATTCCGCCCTTTACGTCTTTAAAGTGAACAAAAATGTCGGTCCCGTCTTCTTGAATAATAAATCCAAATCCCTTTTGCGCGTTGAACCATTTTACTTTTCCGGTTTTCATTAATAAAAAATTTGTTGTTGTACGATTGTTGTGGCCCTATATAGAAATACTGATGTATCATAATTTAGGAAACACAGGGTTAATTCTCAGTAATTTTGCTTAAAAAAATAGTCCACATTACTACCGGCGATGGTGAGAACCCGAACAGATTTATTTAAACTATACCAAACCTACTATAAAATTTTCAATTTTTCAATGATCAAGCAAAAAAATTGAACGGTATATGATAAGTTGTTTCATTGATATCATCGTTACTCACTGATTTGTTAAAAGTTCAGCTAATAGCTCATTAAGTTATTAGCTGATTACTCTTACTTATTCGGCTGTGGAGTTGTGCGCAAATAAGGTTTGATCTCCTTATAGCCTTTCGGAAATTTTGATGGAATATCCTCTGTTTTTATAGCCGGAACTACAATAACATCCTCTCCATCCTTCCAATCAGCAGGTGTTGCAACACTATAATTCTCGGTAAGTTGTAATGAATCAATCACACGCAAAATTTCCTGGAAATTTCTGCCTGTAGACGCAGGATAGGTAATCGTAAGCCGTACTTTTTTATTTGGATCGATGATATAAACCGAGCGCACAGTCGCAGTGGCAGATGCATTGGGATGAATCATTCCATAAGCTTCTGCTATTTTCCTGTCTTTGTCCGCAATAATCGGAAAGTTTACCTCCACATGCTGGGTTTCATTAATATCTTTTACCCATCCATGGTGATCCTCGACGCTGTCCACACTAAGTGCCAAGACTTTCACGTTACGCTTGTCAAACTCATGCTTCAGGGATGCTGTTTTTCCCAATTCAGTTGTGCATACCGGTGTATAATCAGATGGGTGAGAGTAAAGTACTACCCAACTGTCTCCAACGTAATCATAAAAATTAATATTTCCTTCTGTTGTGACCGCATCAAAGTTTGGTGCAACATCTCCTAGTTGTAAACTCATTATTTTTCCTCCTTTAAAGTTAATACAAAGTATATCAAATTAATCGACTTTTTTCGACAATAACAAACGCCGCCATCACAAATTTTACTTATAGCTGATTCGATCTACACCTATTACATTGACATTACATAAATCCGGGGAAATGGTTTTCATAGTAGCTCCTACTTGCTTTTTTGACATCTGTGTTATGTTAATTACGTCGCACATAGCTATGTTTGCAGAAAATTACAGGCCATGCAGTTAGCTTATATACAACAATTAGAAGAAGCGATCGCTCAACAGAAGGAGGAGATCATTTACCACCCGCTTTATAGGAGTATTACAAGTATTGATGATCTGAAAGTTTTTATGGAACATCACATTTTTGCCGTGTGGGATTTTATGTCCTTGTTAAAAGCGTTACAAAGAAGTTTAACTTGCGTTCAAATACCTTGGTATCCTATTGGCGACGCAAACACACGTTATTTAATCAACGAAATTGTCACCGGTGAAGAATCTGATATTGACCATCTGGGAAATCGAAAGAGCCATTACGAAATGTATTTGGAAGCAATGGAGCAGTGTGGAGCTGACACGACTTCAATAACCAAATTGACGCAGGCACTTAAAGAAGGTAATTCAATGCAAATTGCTCTACGTATAGCAGATGCACCGGAGGCGGCAGTAGATTTTGTTAGCGACACTTTCGATATAATAAGCCATGCAACCCCGGCAATTCAATCAGCTGTATTTACCTTTAGTAGAGAAGACTTGATTCCTGATATGTTTATTTCCATCATAAAAGATTTGGACAGCGAATTTCCGGAAAGTATTTCCATTTTTAAATACTATTTGGAAAGACATATTGAAGTAGATGGAGATCATCATGGCAATCTTGCACTCGAGATGACGAGCACCCTGTGCGGTGACGACCCCTCTGTTTGGCAAGATGCGATACAAGCGGTAAAAAGATCCTTACAATCTCGCATTAAGCTCTGGGATTGTGCTTTAATGAAAATGAAGTGCCAAAAAGATCAATCATCCAAAGAAATTTCTAATCCATCATAAGCAAGGTGGATTCCTGGAGGCAATTCTTTGGAAACTTCCTCATGCAAGCCCAAACGATGGCTGATATGGGTCAAATAGGTGTGGTCAGCCCCTATTCTGCTCGCAAAGTTTATAGCTTCTTCTAAAGTAAAATGAGAAATATGCGCCTCTCGTTGCAACGCGTTTACTACTAAAGTTTTTGTACCTTTTATTTTGTTCACGGAACTTTCCGAAACGGATTTCACATCGGTAAGGTAAGTGAAATCACCAAAGCGATAACCTTTTATCGGTAGTTTAAAATGCATAATATCAATAGGTTGAACACCTATATTTCCCACGAAAAAGGATTGATCGGTTACATCTCTTAAATTAATCTTAGGTATACCTGGATATTTGTGCTCAGCGAAGATATAATAGAATTCCCGTTTAAGTGCTTCTTGAACCAAATAATCGCCAAAAACATCAATTGCTGTCCCCTGAAAATAGTTAAAGGCACGGATATCGTCCAAACCTGCTATATGATCTTTATGTGCATGCGTGTAAAGTACGGCTTCTAAATGATTTACTTTCGCACGGAGCATTTGAAAACGAAAATCAGGGCCGGTATCGATCACAATGTTTTTGCCTTTCTCCGTGAGCAAAATAGAAGAACGAAGACGTTTATCACGATAATCAGAAGAGGTACAGACGTTACAACTGCATGCAATTACAGGCACGCCCTGTGATGTTCCTGTACCTAAAAACTTAATCGTCAAAGTGTTAATTTAGTTTGTTTAATATTAAATAATAGTTGTTTTTGTTTATCATCCAGCTGGGATATATCGGGTTCCAGTTCACGCAAAAGCTCAATTAACGAATTTATCTTTACCTCTACATTCGAAAAGCGATTAACAACTATTATCTTACTATTCTGTAAAAGGCAGGAACCTGTCTTAAAGTTTCCTTTTTCATAGCGAACTTTATAGCCCATGCCCTTAAAAAGAGCCTCTAACTTATCCAAACTATGTTGCGTAAACGGTAACACTTTTTCTATGTATAAAAATCATTGACCCGATCGCAGAACTTATCGCAAATCTACAACCTCCATCCCCGGATAATCTGCTTTGTCAAATATAAAAGTTTTGGGGCTAACTTTAACATTGGGTATGAAATTTTGGATGGTGTAGCTATAAAGGCTTCCACTTTTATCAAAAACTGTAACATCGTAAATCTGATTTACTGATTTGTTTAACCGTAATCGCACTTTGAAATAAGACTTGCTATTGTCCGTCGGGGTCAAATCAATCACCCACAAGGCCTTGCCTGCTACTTGCTCGCTTTTTGCGGCAGGATATTTAAATCCCTGATTATAGAACGAAAAAATATTTGCCGGGGTAATTGATCCCGATTGTGTTTCTTCTACATCGTTAATCTGAACTTCCTGCTCTTCTTTCAGTACATGCCATTGCTGTTTACCATCCGAGATCATTACCTGATCGTCAAGAACGATACGGTATTTATTGGTTCGAGGTTCTACAGTTAACTCCCCTTTTTCATTTACCGTCGTCTGTTTTTGTTGGTTAAGTGCCTTTAAGCTAAATTGAATTTTAGCCGTTCTATACGATTGGTATTTTTTACTTATGTCGTTTAGCAGCTTCTTTGTTGCAGGATCATTTTGACCTAAAGCCATTAAACTGCAAGCAAGCAAAATAATCACAGAAATAAATTTCTTCATATTATAAACTTCTGTAGCCACCGTTTTCCCCAGCGATTGGTAGGGGCTCAATAGCTAGGTTATATGGGATAGACGTTTTTATCTGCAAAACGTTTAATTGCGTATTCGATTTCCATCAATCCTTTTTAGCTAAACTTTCCAAAAATTGTTCCAATGAGTATTCATCCGGGTATAGCACTTCCCTGGCCTTGCTACCTTCAAAAGGACCTACAATGCCTGCTGCTTCAAGTTGATCGATAATGCGCCCTGCACGGTTATACCCTAATTTGAGTTTTCGCTGAATCAAGGACGTAGAACCCTGCTGATGCAAAACAATTAATCGCGCAGCTTCTTCAAATAATGCATCGCGGTCGTTTACCAAATCGATATCACTTAAACCACTGCCCTCTCCATTTTCATCCACGTACTCGGGCAACAGAAAAGCTGAAGGATAGCCTCTTTGTGCCCCGATGAATTCTGAAATCTCTTCTACTTCGGGGGTGTCCACAAAAGCACATTGTATCCGGATCAAATCACTTCCTGTCGCGAGCAACATATCACCTCGTCCAATAAGTTGATCCGCACCTCCGGTATCTAAAATCGTGCGTGAGTCCACCTTAGAAAGAACTCGGAAAGCTAAACGAGCCGGAAAGTTTGCTTTAATAGTACCGGTAATAATATTAACGGAAGGGCGTTGCGTTGCAATTACTAAATGTATTCCCACGGCCCGTGCCAATTGCGCAAGTCGCGCGATAGGTGTCTCCACTTCCTTTCCGGCTGTCATCATCAGATCTGCAAATTCATCGACAATCAGAACAATGAAAGGCATAAAGCGATGTCCCTCTTCAGGATTAAGCCTTCTGTTAACAAATTTGTTGTTATATTCTCTCAGATTTCGCACTTGCGCATTCTTCAACAAATCGTAACGTTGATCCATTTCAATGCAAAGTGAATTGAGGGTATTGATAACTTTTTTCGTATCGGTTATGATGGCTTCCTCTTCTCCTGGAAGTTTAGCTAAAAAATGTCGCTCAATAGTTTTAAAAAGCGATAGTTCAACCTTCTTCGGGTCTACCATCACAAATTTCAATTCTGCCGGATGCTTTTTATATAGTAAAGAAGTAATAATGGCATTAATGCCCACTGATTTACCCTGGCCCGTTGCCCCTGCAACTAGTAAGTGTGGCATTTTGGCTAGGTCAGCTATATATACTTCATTCGAAATAGTTTTGCCTAAAGCAATCGGTAAGTCCATTTCAGTATGCTGAAACTTTTCGGTAGCGATAACTGCTTTCATAGCAACCATCTCCGGCTTTTTATTTGGAACTTCAATACCGATAGTCCCTTTACCCGGCATCGGTGCAATAATACGTATTCCAAGGGCTGCTAAACTAAGTGCGATATCATCTTCTAAATTCTTGATTTTTGAAATACGCACACCTGGCTTAGGAATAATTTCATATAAGGTAACCGTAGGACCAATAGTTGCCTTGATCTTGTCGATTTCAATATTATAATTGCTAAGTGTTTCAACAATTTTATCTTTATTTGCTTCCAGTTCTTCATTATTCACCACGATCTTTCCCGAACCATAATCTTTTAACAAGTCTAAATGAGGGTGTTGATAGCCTGATAAATCTAATTTTGGATCATATTGACCAAATTGCTCTACAAGCGTATCAGCGGTGGTCAACGGCTTTTCCTCCTTCACGCGCTCTACCAGTAAGTCAGGACTTTCTTTAACCTCGTTGAGTGGCATATTTCGCTCGGATTCCGGTTCATTTGCAATGAGCGGTTCCAATTCAAATGAAGGATTATTTGAACTTGCGTCTGAGTCCAATTCAACCTTTCTAGGTTTAACTTCTAAGTTCTGCGATAAACGAGTTTCATTTTCTTTCTCGCCACCAATATGATCGCTCCGGTCATTCTTTATTTGATTGCGCTGAAAGGCGGGTGTTGTGTATTCATCCTCCTGAACGTCATCATCCTCTTCTTCCTCCACGTTGGATATAAGATCGTTGACATCATCATTTAACACTATTTTTTTCTTTTTCTCCGGCAGTTTAAAATCGAGATTAAATGCAATAATCAAAGCGGTTAAGCCTATAAATAACAAAAAGGCTCCAACACCTGCCGTGCCAACCTGTGCTTCTAGTATCTTATTGGTCCAAAAGCCGAACTCTCCTTCTAAATAATGTGGATATTCTAAGATGAAGCTATGAAAATAAGCAATCGTTACCGATATGAACAACAAAAGAAAAAAACCGTAGCCAAAAAGCTTATCTAAAGCAATGAGTCTTACTTTAAATAGAAGCCTATACCCCATTACAAAAAAGGCTATTACAAACAAAAAGGATGCGATACCGAACCACTCGTACATAAATTGATTCGCCAATAATGCACCCAACTTGCCAAGCCAGTTTTCAACAACTACCTCTTTAAATCCCAAGGTTTCCAGCTCTTCCCTGGTCTTAAATAGTGTGTTCCACCCTCCATTAGCCGCAGATATATAACTTTGGTCATTTTGCCAAGTAAATAGATAAGAGGTAAATGCAATGAAAAAATAAAGAGACAGCACCAAAAAAAATAGGCCGGCAATTTTCACAGCTTTACTATTCTGGAAATTTATTCGCCCCGAAAATCGGGTACCAAACGTCGATTGTTCATCGCGTGATCTTTTAGGGGTACCGTTATTTCGTATCTTCCCTTCTCCCTTTACTGTATTAGACCTAAACTGATTTCCTTTTAAAGACATTAATTTCTACAATTCTTTGGTACAAACTTATGGATTTTTTTGGACGAAGGCTTCGCCCTAAATAAATTTTATAAATACTGTAGCGCTCGCACTCCCCAACCCGTTAAAGGTATCAGAAGATAAGCCATCAACAGGCTATCTACATACGTTTATTAATTCACATGAACATACATACTTTATTGTTAAATAACAAGAAGAGATTGATCTATGCGTTTCTAGGCCTTTGTTTTTTGTTGCCAATGAGCGCATGTCTTAAAGATGACGATAACGGACAAGATGGAACCATACCCGCAGCACTTGTATCGTTTATACATACATCACCGGATGCTGGTGATTTAATCGTAGGAATAAACGGGTATAGAGTTAATACACAACAATTTAAATATTTGGATAGAACGGTTTACCAATTGGTGTATCCAGGGGGTAACCAATTTCAGGTAAATACGTCAGCGGACAATAAAAAATTGGATGTAAAAAATTGGAGTTTAGAGGGTGGGGTATGCTATTCCATTTTTGCGGTAGATCGCCTTGATTCATTGGAACTGTTAGGTATGCGGGATTTTTATGCAAGCGATGTCCCTGCCAGCGGCATGGCAAGAATTCGTTTTATTAATCTTTGCCCTGACTCCGTGAAATTTGACTTGAAGACAAGTGCGGTGGATACACTTTTAGCGTCCGATAAAAAGTTTAAGCAAAATAGTGCTTTTGGTAATATTAAAGCGGACGACAACACAGCCTACACACTGGAGGTAATTAACCATGATACGCATGTATCAATCGCGAACGCTACTTTTACACCAAAACAAGGACAATATTATACTATACTGGCTACTGGCTTTATAGACACTGAAGAGGAGGCGAAAAAGCTTAAGGTCTCCATCTTCAAGCACGATTAGGTTGATTGATGTCCATCATATCCCAATCGATGGACAGCCGCCCGCTCCCCTTGGGCGGCTTTTTTTCACAACACTTCATTCACTCTTACTTCGGGTGGGAAATAGTTAAGAGGTAAATAAGATAATGATCTTTTTAAAACAAGTTAATGTTAAAACAGGTTTGAGGTTCTATATTACAATTAATGTAGTCAGTTAATAAAAAAGGTTATAAGCTTGCATATATCAATAATTAAGTCTACCTTTGCACCTTCTTTAGACAATAAAGTCTAACGTTTTTTGAATTTCATGAACCCATTTAGTCAATTGGGAATCCGTCATGATGTTGTTAATGCCATATCGGCGCTAGGTTTTGAAAAACCTACACCAATCCAGGAGCAGGCCATTCCGGCCCTTCTTACAGGCAGCAGCGATTTTGTCGGATTAGCCCAAACAGGAACCGGTAAAACCGCAGCATTTGGCCTGCCGTTATTAGAATTATTAGACTTCTCACAAAACACGCCTCAAGCATTAGTGCTTTGTCCTACGCGTGAACTGTGTTTACAGATTACTAATGATTTAAAAAATTTTTCTAAAAATCTAGACAATGTACACGTTGTAGCTGTGTATGGTGGCGCTAATATTAGCGATCAGCTGCGCCAGATTAGACGTGGTGTACAAATTGTGGTTGCGACACCTGGCCGTATGCTCGATATTATCGGCAGAAAGGCCATAGATTTTTCGGGAGTACGGTATGTAGTTTTGGATGAAGCGGATGAAATGCTCAATATGGGCTTTCAAGAGGACATTAACGATATCCTTTCAACTACTCCCGATGAAAAGAAAACGTGGTTATTTTCAGCCACTATGCCGGCAGAAGTACGTCGGATCGCAAAAAATTACATGACCGATCCGTTTGAACTTACCGTAGGAACAAAGAATACAGGTAACGCAAATATCGATCATGAATACTACATCGTGAGACCGCGCGATAAATACGCGGCTTTTAAACGCATTGTAGATTTTAATCCTGAAATTTTCGGTATTGTTTTTTGCCGCACGAAAATTGAAACGCAAGAAATTGCGGAAGCCTTGATAAAGGATGGTTATAATGCCGATTCTCTACATGGTGATCTTTCGCAACAACAACGCGACAAAGTAATGAAACGTTACCGCGAACGTAGCTTGCAACTGCTCATCGCAACTGATGTTGCTGCGCGTGGTATCGATGTTAATAATGTAACACACGTTATTAACTTCTCTTTACCTGACGAGATCGAGAATTATACGCACAGAAGTGGTCGTACTGCTCGTGCAGGTAAAACGGGAGTTTCTATTTCGTTGGTTACCTCTAAAGAACTAGGGAAAATAAGACAGATTGAACGTGTAATCGGCAAGCAATTCGTAAAAGCAGAGATTCCTAATGGTTTTGATGTATGCGAGAAACAATTGTTTGCACTTGTTCATAAAGTAAAAGCCGTTGAAGTGAATGATGACCAAATCGGTCAATACCTTCCACGTATCATGGACGAGTTTAGTGATTTTTCTAAAGAAGATGTCATTAAGCACTTTGCTAGCTTGGAGTTCAATCGCTTCTTGGATTATTACGAGAATGCACCTGATCTGAATGTATCTGCGGCAACTGACTCCCGATCAGAAAAGGGAGGAAAAGCAGATCGTTTTGGCCGTACAGGCTACAAATCTGACTTTACTCGCTTATTTATTAATCTTGGTTCGGTGGATGATTTTACCAGAGGAGATATGTTGGGATACATCTGTAACAATGCACAGATAAGCGGTAAAAGCATCGGTAAGATAGACCTAAAAGGTGTGTATACTTTCTTTGAAGTAGAAAATGATGTAGTTGACAAAATCATGAGCGGATTTCAGCGAGCGGATTTCAACGGACGTTCCGTACGTGTTGAATTAGCCGGCGACCGAGACGCAGGCCCTTCTAGAAGTGGAAGCAGTCGGAGTGGGCGCTCTTCAAGAAGTAGTGGACGTGGAGGACGCGATCGTGAAAGAGATAGTGGTAATGGCGGAGGTTTTCGTGATTTTTCGGGAAAACGTCGCGAGAGAAAAGGTGAACGAAAAAAATGGTAACCCTTAAGCCCCTATTTAGTAGGGGCTTTTTTTATACCAATTGTTTCTTATTTTTAAGTTAATATCCAACGGCCTTATCGTCTCCTCTTGAATCGGCGCCTCCCATCAATGAGCCATCCGAACCTACCAAAATTGCATCCACCCTACCAATGCTACCTCTAGGCGTAAACTTATATCCTTTCTGCTCCAAACGAGTTCGGACAGCGTCTGTTATCGCGTTCTCTTCTACAAATACCTCATCCGGCATCCATTGATGATGAAAACGGGGTGCATCAACAGCCTGCTGCATTGTTTTATCGAATTCTATGACGTTTAAGATCGTTTGAAATACCGACGTTATAATAGTTGATCCGCCAGGTGTACCAAGAACCATAAAAAGCTTGTTATCTTTGGTTAAGATTGTCGGACTCATTGCACTTAACATTCGCTTTCCCGGTTCTATTGCATTTGCCTTTCCACCAAGAAGTCCATATAAATTGGGCACACCTGGTTTAATTGAGAAATCATCCATTTCATCATTTAATAAAAACCCTCCTTTTTGCACCACCACCTGTGAGCCATAGGCATTATTCAGGGTAGTCGTTATGGATACCGCGTTCCCTTCTTTGTCAACAATTGAAAAGTGCGTCGTTTGTTCACTCTCATGATGTTGAGGGCTTCCTGCTTTGATGGCGCTGCTAGGGGTAGCCCGATTAAAATTCATGTCTCGCATTCTTCCAAGCTGATAATTGGAATCCAACAGCCCCTTAATTGGTACTGGGTAAAAATCGATGTCTCCTAAATGTTCCGCGCGGTCCGCATAAACCCTCCGCTCAGCTTCCACCATCACTTGAATTGTCGAATCTTGTTGGAAGCCCCACCTGCTCAACGGATAGGGTTCAACTGATTTGAGCAAGGACACTAAAGCAATACCGCCACTAGATGAAGGCGGCATCGACACAACTTGGTAACCTTTATAATTTCCTATAATCGGTTCGCGCCATTTAGCTTGATAGCGTTTTAAATCCTCATAACTAATAATTCCGTTACCGCGCTTCATTTCCTCCAAAATCAAAAAAGCCGTCCGACCCTCGTAAAAACCGGCACGACCTTTCTCCTTAATTGCGGTAAGTGTCCGGGCTAAATCCTTTTGCACTAAAAGATCGCCTCCTTTCCATTCGCTTTTTTTATTAATAAGCGCCGTTCCCATTGGATTGAACCGCTGAAAAGCTTCCTTTCTTGCATTCAGCTCCTCCGCTTGCATAGCTGTAAGGGGGAAACCTTTTCTCGCTAAATCTATTGCTGGCTGAAGCAAATCCTTCCAAGCCAATTTAGCATATTTTTCGTGGGCTTTAACCATTCCATCCACGGTTCCCGGAACCCCTACTGATAACTGTCCATCTAAACTTAAACGCTCGATTGGATTGCCTTCGGGGTCTAAATACATATCTCGTGTCGCTTTGCCGGGAGCTGTTTCCCTAAAATCCAAAGCGGCAAATTCGTTTTTGGCAGAACGATACACCATAAACCCGCCTCCACCGATATTCCCGGCATTGGGGTAAACGACGGCTAGGGCAAATTGTACTGCAATGGCAGCATCAACCGCGTTTCCACCTTTCTTCAGTATATTCAAACCAACTTCTGAAGCTATCGGGTGAGCAGAAACTACCATACCATTCCTATATCCTGAAACTGCATCCTGTGCAACGACAATATGATGGGTTGGAAGTAAAAAGCACAGCAACAAACAACTGAATCTGCCGATTGATCGTAAATAGGTGTTCATAATAAGTCTTATATGATTGGTTAATAATTAGGTTAATTGTTCAGATAAAAGTCTCATTTCGATATGAGGTGAATGTTTTTCGTACAAAATGGCATATACGGCTCTACAAATGGGCATATCTACCTGATATGTTTTATTAATTTGGTGAATACATTTTGATGCATAATATCCTTCCGCCACCATGTTCATCTCCAGTTGAGCAGATCTAACAGTATAGCCCTTTCCAATCATATTCCCAAAAGTTCTGTTTCGGCTGAATTGTGAGTATGCCGTTACAAGCAGGTCACCCAAATAAGCGGATTCATTGATATCTCGGTTAATCGGATGTACTTTTGCCAAAAAGCGAGCCATCTCACGAATAGCGTTGGAAATAAGAACCGCTTGGAAATTATCACCGTACCCCACGCCATGACATATGCCACTGGCAACGGCATAAATATTTTTCAAAACAGCTCCATACTCGGTTCCATATATATCATCGGATTGAATCGTCTTAATATAACGCGTATTGAGCATAGACGAAAAAACAGAAGCCGTATGTGGAGACGCAGAGGCAATAGTTAGATAAGAAAGCTTTTCCAAGGAGACTTCCTCCGCATGACAGGGTCCGCTAATGACAGCAATGCGATCCAAGGGAACGTCGAATCGACTCTGTAAATAGTCGCCAATTATCTGATTTTCTTCCGGAACAATGCCTTTGATAGCGCTTATAATATATTTACCTTGCAATAGCTCTGCTGAAACTGTCGAAAGTGCATCCTTCAGGAACGCCGCAGGTATACTTAAGATCAAGAGATCGCAAGATTTGATAACAGCAGACAATTTGGTTGTTATCTGGTCCGAAGGGATTTTAATTTCTACAGCACTAAGGTAATTTGGATTATGATGGTATTCTCTAATGTAGGATGCAGCTTCCTTGTTTCGCATCCACCAGAAAATGTCTTTTTCCACTTCGTTATCGCTTAACATCTTAATGATGGCTGTCGCCCAGCTACCCCCTCCTATTACGGCTACTTTCTTTTTTCTTTCCATGCGTGTACCAACTCTGCTAAAGTAGGCCAAATTAAGGATTTTTTTACATTACTACTACATGGATTCTTTTTTAGAACTATTACGCCATGTAAACCAAAAGTCTAGGATCGCTCCCAGACTTTGGTTTACTGTAATAACAAGTGTTATACTTGCCCAACAAGATAATAAGACAAATAGACGAGCAACTGTCAATACCCGGGGTTATTTTCCGTTATACCCTGATTGTAGTTTAATTCAGCTAATGGAATCGGCCATAAATAATGTTTATCAGCAATGGCTACACCTTTATTCTTTTGAAGTATCTCTGCTGCTTTACCTGTGCGTTTCAAATCAAACCAACGCTTTCCCTCAAACTGAAATTCATAGGCCCTTTCTTGTAGGATGGAGTCTATCAACGTTTCAGGAGAAAATGACCCAATTTGATAATCGATGTCAGAAGCTGTATTTATTTCTCTTCCATAAGCACGTCTTTTAACTTGATTTAATGCATCCAGCGCCTCGGCTGTGACGCCATTCACCCGTGCCTCTGCTTCAGCAAATAACAGTAATACTTCAGCATAACGATATACGGGAAAATCATTAATTGCCCCGTATTCATTTGCAGCTGCGGGGTCAATGAACTTTTTTTGAAGAACGGTTCCTTCTCCTAGACCGATATTCATTGGATACCACGATTGTTTACGTAAATCCAAGTCACTCCATTCCTTATAAAAATTATTATTAACATTGGAATATTGGGCATAAGCACCTTTTCCACCCCCTTTCATGAAATACCCTGTTTCCGGATGGTTGATAATAAATGGATAATAATTTCCCTGACCTTCTCTTGTATATTTGAAATGAAAAACTTCTTCATCTGTTACGCCTACTCCTGCTCCAAAAATACGTTCGAAGTCATCAACTTGTTGTATAGGAACAAGGGAGAAAAGACCGGATTGCACAAGCTCCAATGCTTTATCTCTTGCCTCCTGATATTTATTGTTGGTTAATAGGTAATCACTTAGCACCGTCTTTGCCATCCATTTAGTAGGCCTTCCCGGCTGTGCAGCATTATCTTCAGGGAGGTAACTTTCTGCAAACCGTAAATCAGCATCAATCAAAGCATAAACTTCCTCAACCGAGCTTCTTGGCACATCCTTTTCTTCCATATTACTTTCAATACGTAACGGTACGCCTCCCCAATTACGAACTAAATGAAAATAGCACCAGGCACGCATGAACTTTGCTTCTGCAACATACCTGTTCTTTTCTTCATCATTCATTGCATTACCCTCCGGTACGTGTCTAATGACAAGATTGGCATTTCGGATGGCCAGATAAAATGAATTCCAAAAATCGCCTACTCGATTGGTATTCGTAGCATCTAAGCCACTAAAATCATTAAACTGCGCCCAACTTCCTCTTCCGTAGGCATAATCGCTATGGCATTCCAAGGTAGCATTATAAGAAGCGATGCCCTGCGCTCCTAAACGAATTGGGGGGAAAATCGCATTGACGGCTGCCTCGGCCTCGGCAGCTGTATTATAAAAGGTTTCTTCCAAGATCGACCGTGGTTCCTGATCCAATTCTTTGCTGCAACTCGATAGCGTAAAAAATACGACTATTAGCCATATCCCCAGGCTGTGATGCTTCATCGTATATATTAATTGAGCGTTGTGTATCATATTCTTAAAGTCTTTTTTTGTTAGAAACCAGCTTTCACACCGAATGTATAGGTTTTAGCGATCGGATAACTTAGGTAATCAGAACCACTGGAAGGCATCTCCGGGTCATACCATGAATAATTGGTTAATGTGAGCAGATTTTGCCCACTCACGTAAACCTGTAAACGCTTAAGCCACCCGAGATTAAACTTCTCTACAGGTAAATTATAAGCTAGCTGGATATTCCTTAATCGTAAGAAGGAACCGTCTTCAACCCATCTATCAGACACACGTGCATTAACGGTATTGCTGATTACCGGATACTTTGCGTTTGGATTCTCGGGAGTCCAATGATTATTCAGCACATCACGCACCATATTCAGTCCGGAAACATAATCCACGGTGCTGCCAATTGAGCTGGCGTTGAAAATGTCATTACCGGTCATCCCTTGTATAAAAAAGGTAAAATCAAAGTTTTTATAAGACATGGAGGAGTTCAACCCATAAATAAAATCCGGATTCGGGTTGCCTATTACCGTTCGGTCTGCGTTACTGATCGATCCGTCACCATTTAAATCTTTATACTTTATCTGGCCTTTTTCATCATATCCATCTTCTAGATAACCAAAAAACAAGCCCCTTTGTAAACCTTCTCGTAAAATGGTTCTGGAATCACTTACCACATTCATCTTCAGTTCATCGCCAAATATATCGGCTCCTGCATATAATTTTAAGACTTTGCTTCTGTTAAATGCAATATTAGCAGTAACATCCCATTTAAAATCGCCCTTGAAAATGTTAGCATTCAGGCCTAATTCAACACCGCTATTACGTATTTGTCCCACATTCTGAAAGGTCGTTGCGTATCCCATTGAAGTGGGCAGTGGAACAGCATTTAATAAATCTTTTGTAGTTTTGCGGTAGTAATCTGCCGTAAAAACAAGCCGATTATCTAAAACACCAAAATCAAGTCCCGCATCGATCTGCTCAGTCGTTTCCCATTTTAAATCCCTATTTGGAAGATCAGTCTCAGGTGCAAAAGCTAAGTGCAAATCTTGTCCGAAAACAGTATATCCGCCAGCTAATGGATTAAACGTCGGATAAAAATCTTCAATCTGTGTACCTGTTTTACCCCAGCTTACCCGCAATTTAAGGTCAGATATCCAATTGTGATCTTTCATAAAATCCTCCTGCGAGACTCGCCATGCAAAAGCGCCGGACGGGAAATAACCCCAGCGACTGTCCGTACGGTACCGAGACGACCCATCGGCACGAAAGCTTACCGTAAAAAGATACTTATCATCCAATGTGTAGTTTACTCTTGCCAAATAAGACAGCAAAGTTGATTTATTATAACCTGATGCAGGCACTAAAGGCACCAAAGCGCCGCCTAAATTATCCCATCCGCTTACATTACTAATGAATCCCTGGCCGCTTCCCATCACGTAGCTATTTATAAAATCCTGATAAGTTACACCCGCTAACGCGGAGAAATTGTGTCGCTCATTCCAAATCTTATTATAGTTTGCGGTTAGTTCAACCAATCTACTTTGTTCATTATTAGCCGTAATTTTTGCTTCACCCGTTGAGCCTTGATACCGGTTTGTGCGATACATATTTTCGCGATCATCTCGATTCTCAATACCGGTTAAGAGTTTAATATTGATGTCTGATATAGGTTTGTAAGTAACGGCTGCATTCGCAAGCACTAAATTTGCTTCCGTTTTGTTTGTTTCTTCGTTTATCCAATTCAATGGATTTATAATATCCGGTGCTGCGATATTGAAGGCGTTTGAGAGCAATCTGTACCCCCCATTATCGTCGTATGGCGTTAATGCAGGAGGTGCCCCTAAAATTGATGATATCAATGAATTACCCCTTGCTCCACCATTACTGTCTTTTCTTCCCGTGATTAATCTACTTAACGTAGCATTAGCATCAACTGTTAGCTTGTCACTAATCTGATGTTGAATACTTCCACGTAAAGAATATCGATCATAATCGCTTCCTTTGATAATTCCGTCTTGTGCAAGCACACTACCACCGACTGAAAATTGCGTACGTTCATTTCCACCGCCAATATTGAGTGAGGTGCTTTTTATCGGTGCTGAACGGAAAATAAAATCTTGCCAATCGAACGATGGTAAATTATTAATTTGTTCTTGCGTAAAATAAGGGGTAACTCCATCATTTGCAGCACGTAGGTTATAAAACGTGGCGTATTCAGGTCCGGTCATCAAATCCAGTTTTTTTCGGATTTGCTGTATGCCGTAATTAGCTTCAAAATCTACCTGTGTTGCACTTCCCGTACCTTCAACTCCGCCTTGTTTTGTTGTGATAATTACTACACCGTTGGCCCCCCGCGAACCATATATTGCTGTCGCGGATGCATCTTTCAGTATTTCCATACTTTCTATGTCCGCGTTATTTAGGATAGTCGGATTGCTCCCCGATAAGGGAAAACCATCCACGACGTATAAGGGCTCGTTGCTTCCTAAGATGGAATTGGCTCCCCTAATACGTACGGACATAGCAGGCCCAGGTGCGCCGGAACCCTGATAAACTTGCACGCCAGGTGCCCGGCCTGATAACGATTGCAATGCATTACTTGTTGGAAAAGCATTGATTTCAGTAGCTTTTACCTGCGCCACGGAACCGGTCAAATCTCGTTTTTTTACCGAACCATAACCAATAACAACTACCTCTTCCAACGCTTCCTGCTCTGCTCTAAGGACAACATCAACTTCTTTTCTCTTTCCAATGCGTTCTTCCTTACTTCCGTAACCGGTGTAAGAAAACACAAGTATCGTATTACCGCCAACAGTGGCTTTGTAGCGGCCGTTCGGATCGGTTGTGGTGCCGGTGTTGGGTTTTCCCTTTACCATTACCGAAACGCCCGGAAGTGCATTTCCTTGTTCATCCCTCACAATTCCGGTTATCGTGTCTTGTGTTTTTGTGTTGGTCGTATCGCCGGGAATGGTCGGAGTTGGAATCTCTTGTGCTTGAGACAGCTTTATAAATAACACATCGGCAACTAACAAAAAAGCAATCAGTATACTGATGTATTTAAACGATTGCATTAAATAAAATAAGAGTCTAACCACCATAACAGAAGGCTTAATAAATAACGATTAATAATGCAGGGTATGTAACAATTGTCTGTCCACTCTAAGGAGTCGTAGCATATTACTAACGGCTCATCAGCCTTTCTTTTATAGCAATGAGGGTTAAAAACGCTATTTATGAAAAGCTGAAGCGTCAAATACACAATTTGATTATTTAATCAGAAATTTGCAATTGAAGACAGCCAATATTGCTTACATAATTATGGCATGTGGAATGAGAAGGATACTTTGTAGAGAAAGAGAAACAACTAGTTCACTTTATTGAACTAGTTGTTTCTTTTTGAAAACGTTATTTTTGAGCTTGTACTACTTCCATTTTTTCAGCAAAATGGGCGCAATAGTCGCGTAAATCTCCTATTACGGCTTCCGCTAAAGGATCGCTGCCCGCAGCTCTCAAAAATGAGTCGCCCATAGTATGCAAGGTTTCATAAAAGAAACGTTTCATTTCATCAAGAGGCATGTCCTTTGTCCACAAATCAATACGTAGCGCATTTTTGTAATGATGGTCCCAAAGTGCTAGAAACATTGCCTTGGTTGGTAATGCTTCTTTGTTTTCTCCTTCTGTCGACTCCCAGGTTATATTTTCAGGAATATTAGCGTCATCTAATTCAATTGTTAATTTTATTTCTGCTTTTCTCACTTTATATTATTTTAGTTTATTCATTATCTATTAATAGCTCTACATCAAAAAGAGCCTTGATTTTCTATTAGCCATATCACCAAGATGGTAAAAACAACAAAGCCCATTTCAACAAGCCAAATACGTCTGATTCGTTGAAAAAAAAGACGAAAAAACTGGTCCGCAATGATCAGTATAACAATTAATAGTATGCCAAGCGCAATTCTCTTCCAAGCCAATTGATCAACAATTACACTCCACACCCCCGAAACAGCGAGCAAGGCACATACAATATTGAGCGGAGTCAAACGGAGATTCTTCATCTTTTACGTTTCATATTGCCTTTTGTTGCCCTTTTACTTGCCGTTTTGCTTTTACCGGCTTTATTCACCTTTTTGTTCGCCGCTTTCTTTTCGTGGAACGCCCCTTTGAATTCGGGATTCTCTTTCCGCTTTTGCATATCAATTTCCCTAGCCTGAGCTTGTTTTTCCTCAAAATGAGTCTTTTCTATAAGCACCTCGGCGGGTAGTTCAGATACAGGAATTTGCTGGCGAATAAGTTTTTCAATCTTCGCAATATAGTACGCTTCCGCTGGCGTACACATACTAATGGCAATGCCCGATTTCGTTGCTCGGCCTGTACGACCAATGCGATGTACATAGTCCTCTATAACAATTGGGATATCAAAATTAATAACGTGGCTTACATCGCTTACATCCAACCCTCTGGCAGCTACATCTGTCGCAACAAGTATTCTTACAGATCCCTCTTTGAAGGCGTTGATAGAGTTGATTCGCGTATTTTGTCCCTTATTGGCATGAATCACCCGCACTTCATCTTCGCCATATTTTCTAGATAAAAAATGATATATATTGTCAGCGATCGTTTTCGTTTTACTGAAGATGATGAGCCGGTGAAAATCTTCATCATTTTTTAGTAAATATTGCAAGAGATTAATTTTCGTTTTTGTATTCGGCACAAAGTATAATTGCTGGCTTACCGTGTTTGCCGGCGTAGCTTGTGGCGACACCTCTACTATAGTTGGAAAAGCCAAAAAATCACCGGCAATTTTATGAACTAGCTCACTCATTGTTGCAGAAAAGAGCAAATTTTGTCTTTTTCTAGGAACAACTTCAAGAATCCTGTGGATTTTTCCGATAAATCCCATATCCATCATTTTGTCCGCTTCATCCATCACGAGCAACTTGATTTGCTTCGTATTAATGTGCTCAGCTAGGTATAGATCCAAAAACCTTCCCGGAGTAGCCACAAGAATATCCACCCCTTTCTCAAGTGCTTCTATTTGCTGCTTAGGCCCTAGTCCACCGTAAAGAACTACGGTACGCAAATCCGTATACTTAGCGAACAATTGTATATTCTCTTCAATTTGCATTGCTAATTCCCTTGTCGGCGATAAGATCAATGCTCTCGGGTCTGATCCCTGGGCATATTTGAGCTTCATAATTATGGGCAATACGTAAGCGGCCGTCTTTCCTGTACCCGTTTGAGCAATACCCATCACGTCCTGCCCGGCAAGTATTGGAGTAATCGCCTTTTGTTGAATAGCCGTAGGCTCTTTATATTTCGCGTCAGCTATTGCGTTCAGTATTTGCCTGTTAAACTTAAAGTCCTCAAATGATTTGTGCATAGCCTGCAAAGATAGAGAATTGATTGGATTGGATAAAATTGTTTATGAAGCCAATTTTGCCTAAGTTTGACTTATCATACTGAACAAAATACTATGTCATCCATTTTAATCAAGGCCGCTACCATTGTAAACGAAGGAACTACTCAGATCGCTGATTTATATATAAACCATGGTATAATAGAAATGATTTCGTCGGAGATTAACCACCCGGCCGATCACATAATTCGTGCGGAGGGTTTACATCTTTTTCCAGGCCTAATCGACGATCAAGTCCATTTTCGAGAACCTGGTTTGACACACAAAGCAGATATATGGCATGAAAGCAGGGCCGCCGTTGCCGGTGGTACTACCAGCTTTATGGAAATGCCCAACACGGTTCCAAATACGTTGACTCAGGGGTTGTTAGCAGACAAATATAGAATAGCATCAAAAAACTCGTTGGCAAATTATTCCTTTTTTATGGGAGCTGCTAATGACAATTTGGAGGAAGTATTAAAAACCAATCCCAAAGATGTCTGTGGTATCAAAGTCTTTATGGGATCATCAACCGGAAATATGCTTGTTGATAACCAAAAGACCTTAGAGGCTATCTTTAGAAATGCACCTATCCTTATTGCAACACATTGCGAAGATGAAGCTACAATACGGCAGAATTTAACAAATTTCAAGAATCAGTATGGCGATAAACTTACGCCGGATATGCATCCTTTGATACGATCTGCCGAAGCTTGTTATTTATCATCTTCAAGCGCAGTAGCACTTGCGGAGAAGTTTGGTACTCGATTACATATTTTACATATTTCGACCGCAAAGGAAACGCACCTGTTTAGAAACGATATACCGCTTAAAGAAAAAAGAATAACGGCAGAAGCATGCATTCATCATTTGTGGTTTAACGATCAGGACTATAAAACGAAGGGCAATTTCATCAAATGGAACCCTGCGGTAAAAACGAAGGAAGACCAAAGAGAAATTCTACGGGCGGTGTTGGACGGAAGACTAGACGTAATAGCTACCGATCATGCGCCACATACGCTGGAAGAAAAATCCAAGCCGTATATCGACGCGCCATCAGGAGGACCTTTAGTACAGCATGCACTCCAAGCCCTCCTTGACTTATACCATGAAGGAAAGCTAACGCTAACGGATATTGCTTGGAAAACCGCTCATAATACGGCAATTTGTTTCCAGGTTGAAAATAGAGGTTTTATTCGTGAAGGTTATTTCGCAGATCTTGTATTAGTTGATCTAAACAAGCCATATACTGTTAGTTCATCCAACATCCTATCAAAATGTGGTTGGTCGCCGTTTGATGGATATACATTTAAATCCTCGATTACACATACGATTGTCTCTGGAAATCTGGCTTTTGAAAATGAAAAAATTGTGAGCAACGAACCGGGGAAACGCCTATTATTTGAAAGAGATTAGCTAATTCAGGTAAATTCAATCACAACCATTAGGCAATGGATAGACGAACTCTTTTGCGTTTCATGGGAACTGGCATAGCATATGTCACATCGGCGAATTTGAACCTGCCTACGGTGCAGGCTGCCAAGAAAAACATGCCTAAGATAGCCCCGATTTATCCTGAAAAATTAAAACCTGGCGATACTATTGGTATCATTTCTCCCTCGTCGGCTATTGATGGAAACTTGCCATTTATGCTAGCACAAGAGACATTCGAAGCCCTGGGATTTAAAGTTAAATGGGGTAAACATACCCATGATCGCTTCGGCCATCTTGCAGGGAATGATAAACAAAAATTGGATGACTTGCATGATATGTTCGAAGATACGCGGGTTAAAGCTATAGTTTGCATGCGTGGAGGTTCAGGCGCTGCGAGGTTGTTAGATAAAATAGATTACAATCTAATAAGACACCATCCTAAAATATTTTTGGGATATAGTGACATTACAGCTTTACACGCTGCTATACACAGTCAAACAGGTTTGATAACTTTTCATGGCCCGGTAGGATCGAGTTCCTGGCCGACCCTAGTCGTGGAGCAGTTCCGAGATATTTTCTTTAACGGCATCCCCCCACTCTACCGCAATCCATTGAACAAAGGTGACGATCTTATTCCAAGGCAAAACCGTATCCAAACAATTGTCCCCGGTATTGCCAAAGGCAAATTATTAGGTGGAAATCTTACCGTTTTGACCAGTATTGCCGGTTCAAAATATTATCCAGATTTTGATAATAGCATTTTATTTTTGGAAGATGTATCAGAAGAACCATATCGAGTTGAACGCATGTTTTGTCAGCTGAAGCTAAACGGTACACTCGATAAAATCAAAGGTTTTATTTTTGGAAAATGCACAGATTGCTCGCCTAGTGGTGGTTATGGCTCATTGACACTCGATCAAATTTTAGAAGATTATATTAAACCACTTCGTATACCCGCTTATCAGGGTGCACTAATTGGTCATATTCGCGAGCAGTTTATTCTTCCTGTCGGCGCAGAAGTTACGATGAACGCAAATGAAGGCACATTTCTTGTTGAAGGGAAGATGGTTTCTTAAAATGAATTAGGTCTGTGGTTATTTCTCACAATCCCGTGCAATATGAAGTTAATTAAAATCGTATTCTTTGCTTTACTTACAATAAGCGCCTGTCAGCGCGAAAAATCCAGCTTTAACAACAAAAAAAACTATAGTCCCGATACCGCTATGTTAGCAACTGCTTTTGAAACTTTTAAAGAAAAAAATCTTACGCATCGTCGATTTAAACACGCAGATATAGAGCCTTTGATATTAAAACGAGAAGAGAGTAAGCTTTTTGAAATAAGTAAGTTAGGCCAATCCGTACAAAAAAGAACGCTTTATCAGCTGAAATATGGCTCAGGAAATAAACGAGTGATGCTATGGTCACAAATGCACGGTAACGAAAGTACCGCTACCATGGCGCTATTTGATCTCTTTAATTTTTTGGAGGGTAGAAATGACCAATTTGATTCCGTTCGAAATCTGCTGAACAAAGAAACAACATTGTACTTTCTACCCATGATCAATCCCGATGGTGCTGAAATTTTTAACCGCAGAAATGCGTTGGACATCGATTTAAATCGAGATGCCCGCGAAACCGCGAGCCCGGAGGCTCGCATACTAAAACATGCTGCCGAAGTTAACAAACCGGCATTCGGCTTTAATTTGCATGATCAACATATTTATTACAACGTTCCGGGCACGCCAAATCCAGCGACAATATCGTTCTTGGCACCAGCTTATAATCATGAAAAAGACATTAATGATGTAAGGGGCCGAGCGATGCAACTTATTGTGGGAATGAATAAAATCTTACAGCAATACATCCCCAATGGTGTGGCTAAATACGATGACACACATGAACCCCGCGGTTTCGGCGACAATTTTCAGAAATGGGGAGCCAGCACGGTGCTTATCGAATCGGGAGGTTATAAAAATGATCCCGAAAAGCAATATATCCGAAAGCTAAACTTTTTGATTATTTTAAACGCCTTGATTGAGATCGCACAAGAAAGTTATACCCAGTATGAACAAAAGGCTTATCAAGATATTCCTGAAAATGCGACTAAACTATGTGATCTATTAATAAGGAATATCCAAGCTGAGCGAGACTCGGTAACCTATCCGATTGATCTAGCGATTAAAAGAGACGAATTGAATGCACCGGACAGCGCATTTTATATACGAGGTAGAATTGACGATGTAGGTGACCTGAAAGATAGTTACGGCTATGAGGAGTTGGATGCGAAAGGGCTTAGTTTTATGAAAGGGAAATTGTATCCGACAGCAATAAATCATCCCAACGAACTCACAAAGGAAAAGGTTATCGGATTATTGCGAGCAGGTTACATTGCTGTTCAAGTTAAAAACGTAGCGAATAATAAACACTATAAATGGCCGCTTCTTTTAACCGGTAACGGAACAATTTATGGCAACAGTCCAACGCTCGGAAGTCAGGCGAATTTTTTTCTTGCTAAAGAGGGTGAACCTAAGTATGCCATTGTAAATGGTTATTTGGTTGACTTGTCGAAAGAGCTGGATGAAAACTTTAAAAATTATATTCAATAATGAGGAAACAGACTGGAAGAAACGAGGTGTCAATCGAACTATTTCACCTTCTTTATGCCCTCTATTTCCCGGTTTGCTAAATAGCGACGCGCTGCTACTACCGTTCGACTTTCAAAATCATCATAATTGGAGGCTCCGGGCACCATACTGTTGATCCTCACCTTGCCTGCGGCGTGGATGAAGCTACCATCGCCTATATATAATGCCACATGGGTTACCTTGGCATTTGAGCTTCTATGCTTTCCTCCAGCAAAAAATAGGAGATCGCCCGGTTTTAAATTGTTAAGTGCTTTGGATAAATCAAGTTTATCATTCGTTAAAATATTAATGGGCTCTCCTACTAAGACTTGTTGTGAAGCGTCTCTCGGAATGATAAAACCATTCATTAAATAGGCTGTCTTTGTAAATCCACTGCAATCAACTCCTTTTATCGATGTTCCTCCCCATAGATAAGGCACACCAATCATTGTTTTTGCAATTCCCAGAACTGCATCTGCTGATGGGTTAAGCCCGTGTCTCCAATCTTCATAATCCAGCGCTATTGCCTTATCGATATAACCACGTCTGCCGTCGGGAAAAATGACTTTAAAAAAATCCTTGAACTCACCCTCTTTTACCAATATATTTCCCATCACTATATCAGAAACTCGCAAAGACCTTTTATCCAGATCACTGTAGACATGCCCGTAGTCGCCTACAATTATTACTTTTTCCTTTCTATTCCAATCATCTATTTCAGGCTTCGTTTTTAACGAAATAGCAGCTTCATCTAGCCAGCTAATATAGCCATCGATCGTTCGCACTAGATAGTACCCCTCCTTCTTTCTCAATACATCAACCGGCCAACCGAGCAGTGCTTGACTGGCCATTTCCGCAGCATTTTTGGGGACCGTACGCATATTACCTACAGAAACATTTATTACACCAAAAGTAGTATCTTGCAGCGCCGCGTCCGGCAAAGTATTAATGAATAAAGGCTGGTTTATATTGGCAGTTTGGTATTGTTCACGAAAATAGGCGGCTGCTACGTTGCTGCTCGTTTCAAGTACACATCTTCCTAAAGAATCGGTATAAGCTTCAAAAACAACTGTCCTTTTATCCAATGCATATTTACTGCGTGTGAGCTCTATTAAGTGTACAATTCTTTCTTCTAGGGGCAAATTCTGCTGTGCATTTAACCGCGAACAAAGCCCTAAAGCGAATATAACAAGAATCGTGATCCTTTTCATATAATTCAGATGGAGGTATTAGGTACTAAATTAACGTATATGTCAAGAAGAGCAAATTATCTTTGCATAATTTTTATATAAAAATGCAAAATAACGCATTTTGCGCAACGATTTCTTTTGCATGTCACTTACTTGCCGTTTTTCTAAAGAGTTTTTTTATGTTTGCATCGATATAAATAAACTAGAATGATCAATCGAAGAAAGTTCATTCGTCAAGGCATTATCGGAACTGTTGCCTTGGGAATTAAGAACGAAACATATGGACATCCACTCTCGTTTTCCGCAAAATCTTCCAAGCCTATTGTCATCTCCACCTGGGATTTTGGGATTGCAGCCAATCAAGCTGCATGGCAAATATTAAAAGAAGGAGGACGTGCATTAGATGCCGTCGAAGCTGGTGTAAAAGTGCCGGAAGCCGATCTTAAAAATGTTACCGTTGGCAAAGGCGGTTATCCTGATCGCGATGGACACGTGACATTAGACGCATGCATTATGGATGAGAATGGCAATTGCGGGGCCGTGTTAGCTATGGAGCATATTACACACGCCATTTCAGTCGCCAGGTTGGTAATGGAAAAGACTCCACATGTAATGCTTGCAGGTGATGGTGCGCTTCAATTTGCATTGGAAAACGGTTTTAAGAAGGAAAACCTTTTGACAAAAGAATCAGAGAAAGCTTGGAAAGAATGGTTAAAAAAAGCTGAGTACAAGCCGATTATGAATATTGAAAATCAGCATTTTTCGCCAAATAAATTACCAGGTAATCAATATAATCACGACACAATTGGTATGCTAGCTTTGGATAACCGTGGCAACCTTAGCGGTGCCTGCACCACAAGTGGAATGGCTTTTAAAATGCATGGCCGGGTGGGTGACAGTCCCATTATTGGCGCCGGCTTGTATGTAGATAACGAAATAGGTGCTGCTACTTCTACGGGCGTGGGTGAAGAAGTGGTCAGAACCGTTGGAAGCTTTCTGGTTGTTGAATTAATGCGCCAAGGTTATTCACCGGAAGATGCCTGCAAGGAAGCCGTTCAGCGCATTGTAAAGAAAAAACCCGCGAAAGCGAAGGAAATCCAAGTTGGCTTCTTAGCCATGAATAAGCAAGGTGAATATGGCGCCTATGCCCTACAACAAGGATTTTCGTTTGCCGTGTGTAATGAAGAACAACAAGACTTACTTATTAAAGGGAAAAGTATATACTAAATAACGTTTTCGTGTTATGAGTTTTGAAGCCTAGCTTCTTCCGCCAACAACTGATGACTAATAACCAACAACTACATATGACACTCGAAATATGTGCAAACTCACTTGCATCCGCTTTGTCCGCGCAACTTGGCGGTGCCCAACGCATCGAGCTTTGTGAGAATTTAAATGAAGGCGGAACAACACCTTCCTATGGAACCATAAAAAGCGTTCGCAAGCTGCTTAAAATAAAGGTATATGTACTGGTTAGACCACGTGCAGGAGACTTCTTTTATTCTGATGATGAATTTACCGTCATGAAAGAAGATATCGCTATATGCAAACAGCTTGGCTGCGATGGTATAGTGATTGGTCTACTAGATCAAGATGGGAATGTAGACATCGAGCGAACGAAAGAATTGGTTAAACTAGCCTCTCCAATGGGTGTTACCTTCCATCGCGCCTTCGACTGCAGCAATGATGGTTTAAAAGCGCTAGAAGATATTATAGAATGTGGCTGCGAACGTATATTGACATCGGGTATGGAAAATACTGCGACAGAAGGAACTGCATTCTTAAAGACCTTAGTTGAAAAGGCAGGTGATAGAATCGTCATTATGCCTGGTTCGGGCATTAATGAACAAAACATTACAGAATTAAAAAAATCGACCAATGCTAAAGAATTCCATACATCAGCAAAAGAACCTATTCCAAGTAAAATGATCTATCACAACATGGCAATAACCAATATGGGCGATACGATCGAGGTAAGTAATGAGCATAAAATTAGGAAGATAGTAGCGATGTTAAATAGCTAAAACGTTAAGTAGGCATATAGTTGATTTAACTATTTACCTACTTAACTACTTAACAATTTTACAATTTGCCAATTTCCTGAACCAAGTCGATCAGTTTATTGGAATATCCCCATTCATTATCGTACCAGGAAACGACTTTTACAAAATTATCGTTCAAAGCAATACCTGCTTTTGCATCGAAAATAGAGGTTCTTGCATCCCCTTTAAAGTCTTCTGAAACAACGTCATCTTCAGTGTATCCTAGAATACCTTTTAATTCGCCTTCTGATGCGTCTTTGAAAGCTTGCTTAATTTCTTCGTATGTAGCTGGTTTCTCTAAACGAGCTGTTAAATCCACTACCGATACATCAGGAACAGGAACGCGGAAAGACATACCCGTTAATTTACCTTTGATTGAAGGGATAACCAAGCCTACCGCCTTAGCAGCACCTGTTGAAGAAGGGATGATATTCTGATAAGCACCACGTCCTCCTCTCCAGTCTTTTACGGAAGGGCCATCCACCGTTTTTTGGGTAGCTGTTACAGCATGTACGGTGCTCATCAAACCTTCAACGATTCCCCATTTGTCGTGCAACACTTTTACAAGCGGAGCCAAACAATTGGTAGTACAAGACGCGTTTGAAACGATATGTTGATCAGGTCTTAGTTCTTTATGATTTACACCCATGACAAATGTAGGCGTGTCGTCTTTAGCGGGAGCTGACATTACCACTTTCTTAGCACCGGCATCAATATGTTTTTGAGCAGTTTCTTGCGTTAGGAACAAACCTGTTGATTCAACAATTACCTCGGCGCCTACATCTCCCCATTTCAAATTTGCAGGATCTTTTTCGGCTGTTACACGAATAGTTTTTCCATTAACGATTAAATTTCCATCTTTTGCCTCTACCGTTCCATCAAAACGACCATGTGTAGAATCGTATTTTAACATATAGGCCATGTATTCCGGATCAACTAAATCGTTGATACCAACAACTTCTATACCTTCACGGTTTATAGCAGCCCTAAATGCAAGACGTCCTATACGTCCAAATCCATTAATTCCAATTTTCATTTTAACTAATTTTTATTTAAATAATAATTTAAAAGATTCTGAATCGGCTCTTTGATAACCACTCCCACTTCCATGCCATGATTATTAGCTACTTGCCTTAACCAGGGCTCATAACCGGCAGCCACACTTCCGGTAAAATTTATTTTCGGATAATGATACCGCTCTTTCAACGGAACAAAATACGTTTCAAACAATAAATTGAAACCCTCCATCACCATATTATGAACGAATTCATGACTTTTTTGTTCTGCAACAAAGTCGGCAAAGGAGCTTAGAAATAATGCAGCATTTGGATTCCTGTAAACTTTATCCATAATTTGCTTCCGATCAAGAGGATAATAGCTGGTGAACTTATTCTCGAGATCAATGGGTAAAGTTTCGGATAAATAATTTCGCAGAAGATATCTGCCCATCCAATTTGCCGAACCCTCGTCTGCCAAAATATAGCCTAGCCCGTAGTTAGTCTCGTAAATTCTTTTGCCATCATAATAGGCAGCATTGGAGCCACTGCCTAATATCCCTACAAGCGCCTGCTCATTGCCTCCCGTAGCGAGGGCAGCTGCCAGCATATCGTGCTCAACAAGCACTTTGCTATAGCGGAAAAATTCCTTAAAGGCATTGTAAACCGTCTCCTTACGCTCATCAGAAGAGGCACCTGCACCGAAGAAATAAATCTTCTTTATTTTTTCAGCGTAGTTTATCAGACTGTTGTTCTTGTTCAAAACCTGGCTTATGTACCGCTCATCATTATGATAAGGATTAATACCCATAGTTTTAAACCCGGCAACAACCTTACCCTTATCGGCTAATCGCCAATCAGCAAATCTCGAACCACTGTACACTACGGCAATCATCTTAATTGACTAAATCGCTAAAACATTCATCATTTCGATCATATCATCGGCTAATTTAAATTCCTTGCTTCGGAGCGCAACCTCCAAAGGGGTTGTCACAATATCATTTCCCCGCAAACCAACCATTATCCTTGTCTCACCTCTTAATAGCCTTTTAACGGCTGCAAAGCCCAGCCGGCTGGCCAATACACGGTCAAAGCTGCTCGGAGAGCCGCCCCTTTGCAAATGGCCTAATATGGTAACTTTGGTATCATAAAAATCGAACTTTTCCTGAACCCTTTTAGCTACATTATATGCCCCTCCATTTTTATCACCTTCAGCAACAATTACAATGGTAGAAGTTTTCTTGTCTTTCGCAGCATTTTCCAATTTTTGAATAAGCTCGTCAATACCTGTTTCCTTCTCAGGTAACAAAATGGCCTCAGCACCTCCTGCAATACCGCAGTTTAAGGCAATGCAGCCCGAATCGCGTCCCATTACCTCAATAAAAAACAAACGATCATGAGAAGCCGCTGTATCACGGATCTTATCTATTGCATCAATCACCGTGTTGTTAGCTGTATCATATCCCAAGGTAAAGTCGGATCCGTATAAATCATTGTCTATAGTACCTGGTACGCCAACAACCGGAATATCATACTCCCTGGAGAACACTTCGGCCCCGGTAAAAGTTCCATCTCCTCCAATAGCTACCAAAGCATCAATTCCCTGTGCTCTTATATTATCATAGGCCTTTTTACGTCCTTCAGGTGTTCTAAAGTCCAAGCAACGTGCTGTTTTTAAAATAGTACCTCCCAGTTGAAGAATATTACTGACCGAACGACTATTCATATCGATGATATTCCCATCGATCATTCCTTGATATCCATGCAATATACCACTTACTTTTTTGCCTTCATAAATGGCGGTACGAACTACCGCCCGAATACATGCGTTCATCCCTGGAGCATCTCCCCCTGAAGTAAATACGCCTATACGTTTGATTGAATTGTCCACTGTAAATAATCTATATAGGTTTCACTTGAATTTAACTTTCATTATGAATTGAAGAAACACATCCGCATTGCTCATTAAAATATAGCGTTAGCGTGCGTATTAGGTTGCTTCACTTCACATCAAAGCACGAATATAAGGTGTATTTCTTACACTATTGCTATTTATTTGTATTTTTTTTTACTTTTTCGCATCAGCTTTTATTCTTTCGTTACGAACATTCTAAAAATACTAAAAACGTAGCGGAAGTGGATAAGTTTTTTGCTTTTATAGTTTTCTTCCATAATTTTGAGTTTATTTGCCTAAAGTACCTAACGTTTTGAAATTAGCAATCAATTGCTCAATTTTATGGGCGTCTATGGAACTGAGAATTGGATATTTAATTGAACCTTAAAAAACAGAATTTTGCAATCAAACTTACCACATCTACAATCTATATTTACGGCTGACTGTGTTATTTTTGGTTTTAACGAAGGTGAGCTGAAAGTCCTTTTAATTGAAAGAAATGAATATCCTTTCAAAGATTGGTGGGGACTTCCGGGTTTTTTTGTTGAACACAATGAAACGATCGATGATGCAGTTAAACGTATTTTACTGGAACACACGGGGTTAAAGGGAATATATATGGAACAGCTCTATACCTTCGGTGACCTAAAAAGACACCCTCAAGGAAGAATCATAACGGTGGCATACTATGCTATGTTGCGATTGGAAGCTGTCAACCTCAATCTGAAGCCGTCCACCAACTACGTGAGAAAAGCGCAGTGGCACCCCCTTAACAACCTGCCTGAACTTGCTTTCGACCACCGAAATATAATAGAAAAAAGCATAGAAAAAATACGGCGTAAAGTCAGTCACAGTCCGATAGCTTTTGAACTGCTTCCTGAAAAATTCACGCTTACCCAATTGCAACAACTGTATGAAGCTATTTGGGACAAAAAACTAGATAAAAGAAATTTCAGAAAGAAGATGCTTAAATACAATGTCTTAAAAGAATTGGATGAAAAGCAAAAAGGGGTTTCCTATCGTGCCGCCAAACTGTACAAATTTGATAAGCGAAAATACAATAAGATCTTTAAAAATGAGTTGAACTTTTCTTAAAAAAGTAAAGGGTCTTTAGAAACCCTTTACTTTTTATAGACTATGCCAAGTTTAACTAAGCATTAATTTTCTCTTGATGAAACTTCACCAGGTCATCGATCGGTGACCGAACAATTCTGCCAAACTCCATACCAAACTCATGTGCCGTCTCCTCCAAGACATTCCGGAAGTTATAAGCTACGGAGCCGATACAGTTAAATGAATATTTTTGATAGTCAGGATAATGAACAACTAAATTCTTAAAGAAATCTTCAAAAGAGCTCTTTACCAATCCTCGTGAATATTCGATATTGATCATGATATCGTAAACGAACTTACTAAAGCTCGCGCAGAATCGATTCGCCAGTGGCTTGGTGTAAACAGCGTCCATTACATCATCCGGCGTAAGCTTAAATGTTTCCCAAAAAACTTCTCTTACATCACTTGGCATGTAGCCGCGTACATAATCTGTTAAAAGTTTTTTTCCAATATAGCATCCGCTGCCCTCATCACCCAATATATAGGCTGCAGAATCAATATTCTGAACGATGTCTTTTCCATCATAAATACAGGTATTGGTTCCTGTTCCTAAAATGGCAGCAAATCCAGCTTTGTCTTTTAACAAAGCCCTGGCAGCTGCTAACAAATCGTGTCCTACAAATACTTCCGATCGACTAAATACTTGTTTGATAGCCATTGCAACAATAGCCGCTTTTTCTTCGTTGTGAACCCCCGCACCGTAATAGTTGACCTCTCTTACTTCACTGAACGGCAAATCTTTTGGAAGCCCCTTTTTCAAAGAACTTACAATGTAATCGCTCGATACAAAATAAGGATTATACCCTTCAGTGTTAAAATAGATTTTTTTACCGGAGTCATTGATCAGGCACCAATTCGTTTTGGTTGAACCGCCATCTGCAATAATGATCATGTTATTGGTTTTAGTTAATATTGATTTATATCATTTTCTAATTTAAAAAATTTCTCTCAAGCAAGCGTTCAAAAACAAAATACGCTGCAAAACCTGAAAATCGTGGCACAAAATACACCTTTCAGGATATTATTACAAGTAAATACAGAAAAATTAATACACAATTTTATTATACCGTTTATACAATTGGTATAAAAACAGCATTAATAACACTGAAAAACTTGTTTTTGTATCTCCATATTTATGGTAATATATAGTGTACTTTTTACAATTAGCTACTTCATGACACCGAATTGTTTTAGGATATCAAATGGAAATGTACCTTTGTTAAAAAAACCGGAAACATGTTTACAGGCATTATCGAAACATTGGGAATTGTAAAAAATATAAAACGAGAGGACACAAACTTGCATCTAACGATAGCTTCCGATATTTCAGATGATTTTAAGATAGATCAAAGTGTATCTCATAACGGGGTGTGCCTTACGGTGGTGGCTCTTAGTCCTGGCCGTCACACCGTGACCGCTATTCAGGAAACGTTAACAAAAAGCAATTTTGATGAAGTAAAAGAAGGTGACAAATTAAATTTGGAGCGGTGTACATTAGTTGGAAGTCGTTTAGACGGACATATCGTTCAAGGGCATGTAGACCAAACCGCCACTTGTATCCAAATTAAGGATGAGCTTGGGAGCTGGATATATACCTTTCAATATGATCCTTCTGTCGGAAATATCACAGTAGAAAAGGGCTCCATAGCGGTAAATGGAATAAGCTTAACCGTAGTGGATTCAAAAGAAGATAGGTTTTCGGTAGCAATCATACCCTATACGTTTGAGCATACATCTATGCATATGGTAAAAGTCGGTGATCGGGTTAACCTGGAATTTGATATTATTGGAAAATACGTAACGCGTTTAGTGTCGTTAGGGAGAATAACAGCGTCTGAATGAATAGCCTATGATAGGTGCCTTTTAGGTACTTAATCTTGTGCATTACCTTTAATCTTTAATACCGAAATAGCGGCAAACAACATAAAAAAACCTGCCAATATAAGTGCATAAACGGCCTTTCCATTAAACACATACTTTATGATATAACCGATACAAAGGCCGTTTATAATCTGTGGAAAAGTGATAAAGATGTTAAAAATACCCATATATACACCCATTTTATTAGCTGGTAAATTTGCAGAAAGAATGGCATAAGGCATAGCCAAAATGCTCGCCCACGCAATACCGATACCCAGCATGGGCAGGGTCAAAAGGTACGGATCGCGGATAAAAAAAATAGACAACAAAGCGAATCCTCCCAACGAAAGTGATATGGCATGGGTAGCGCTCTGTCCGAAATATTTAGCTATTCTTGGTAAAACTAATGCATAAAGGGCTGAAACTGCATTGTAAATACCGAATAACACACCAACCCAATTGCCGGCATTTGCAAAATCGATTGAGGACGAATCTCCTACTTTAACACTATAAACATGTTCTGCTATTGCAGGTGTACTAAAAACCCACATAGAGAATAATGCAAACCAAGAGAAAAATTGTACAAGGCCCAATTGTTTCATTGCTTTTGGCATCTGTTTTAAATCGTTCAGAATAGCCGTTAAACCTCTTATGTCTTTCTGATTGATAGTAGTTCTATTCTCGGATTTTTCGAAGGCATTCAGTTCTGCCGGTGTATACTCCTTTGTCGTCACCACCGTCCACATTACGCTCATCACCAGGATGAAAGCGCCTATATAGAACGAAAAGACTACATTGTCGGGAAGATGCCCTTCCGTTGCTAATTTAGAGACACCCAAGAACTCTGCTAACACATAGGGTAACCAGGAACCAACAACTGCGCCGACTCCAATAAGAAAACTTTGCACAGAAAAGCCTTTACTCCTTTGCTCATTGGGTAAATTATCGGCGACCAACGCCCTGAATGGTTCCATCGTCACATTAATGGAAGCATCCATTATCATTAACATACCCGCTCCTATTATCAACGGAGGTAAAATTGTTGTTAAAACCGCGGCGTTTGGCATCAATAATAGGGCAATAGCCGTTAATAACGCCCCGGTTAGAAAATAAGGACGCCTCCTGCCGAGCCTGCCCCACGTCCGATCGCTGTAATGCCCTACGAGTGGTTGCACAATCATACCGGTTAAAGGCGCGGCTAACCAGAATAAAGACAAATGTTCGACATCAGCACCAAAGGTTTGCAATATTCTGGAAGCGTTTCCGTTCTGAAGCGCAAAACCTATTTGGATTCCTAAGAAGCCTAAGCTCATATTAAATATTTGCAAAGTGCTGAGACGTGGTTTAGTTAGTTGATTCATGCTAGGGTAACGCAAACTAGGCAGTTTGGCTCTGTTTAAAGACCGATTGCTTTAGTATTAAACAAACACTTAGTTATTAACAACGGCAGTTGATTTTCGGGGAATAATAGTCGAAGGAAGAAGAATAACCTGCTTTTCCGTTACGGACTCCTTATTGCATAAAGCCTCAAATAAAATTTCTGCGGCGCGTTTGCCCATCTCGAAAGCTGGTTGCTTAATAGTACTTAAAGGAGGGTTCAGCATATCGGCAATTTCCAAGCAAGAAAAGCAAACCAGTTTAAAATCTGAAGGAATCTCCAATTTTACATCTGCGCAATATCGCAAAGTAGTCATTGCTAACCGCTCAACAGAGGCGAAAGCACCATCGGGTTTCATTTTCTCAAAAGATCGTTTAATAGATTTATATATTTCTTCCTTATCGTTTGTGCATTCAATAATCAACTCGTCCTCACATGGTAAACCGGCACTCTTTAGCGCGTCTAAATAACCCTGCATCCTGATCTTCCCGATAGATACATTCTTATTTACCACTAGGTAAGCAATCCGCTTACATCCGTTCATGATTAAATGGAGTGTTGCTTCATAGCTGCTCTCATAGTCGTTTCCCGTTACACAAGTAGCTTCTACGTCTTCATAGCAGCGGTCAAAAAAAACTAATGGAATCCCCCTTTCTTTCAACATATTTAAGTGAACATGTTTTAACCCCTCTCCTGACGCTGACATAACCACCCCCTCTACCCTTCCATTGCATAACGATCGGATAAATGTGGCCTCCTGTTTTACATCATCTTCTGTAACATAAATCAATGTATGGTAGCCATTACGTCTCGCTTGTTGCTCAATACCTTTGATCGCTTGCGAGAAAAAGTTATTATCAAATTCCGGAATGATGATGGCGATTGTTTTACTCTTTGATTCGCGCAGATTACTAGCATAAAGGTTAGGTGAATAACCTAATTCATCGGCCATGCGTAAAATACGCTCTTTAGTAAGCGGATTGATATCGCTATTATTTCGAAAGGCTCGGGAAACAGTCGAGGTAGATAAACCCAAAGCGGCTGCTAATTTTTTGATGTTTATTTGGCTCATTATTTATAATTCTATTAACAAACTTAGATAAAGCTGATCGTTATTCCAAGCTTACAAAGCATTGTAAACCAACTGCTTTGCTAATCTATCTTCTTATAATATGTTACTTGGACAAACAAATTAATTTTATTTCTTGTTAGTGATTAGGAAAACAAGAGCTTGAGATATGGATAAACTAAAAAAGTTTGAATTGATGGAAAAGATTGTCCGTCAATTAGAAGATTTGCGAAATAGCCAACAGGCTATTCTTGAAAAAATAAGTAACATTGAAGTAGAGAACATTGAAGTAGATGATAAAAGTCTTGAACAGATTCTTCCCGAAATCCATCAGCGCACAGCAGATAACCTGGATGCAGTCACAAGTTTAATGGAAGACTTCACTTCAAAAACCAGTGATTTTGGTGAAAAAAACAATGTGGCTCGACTAAGGGAACAGCAAGAAATCAACAATACTAAATAATATTCAAGCCGGGCAGCTACTGCCCGGCTTGAATACTAATATCCTGGATTTTGTGTATAATTTGGGTTTCCCAATTGGTTCAAAGGAATCGGGAACAACAGATTTTTCGCGTCTGATGCCGGTTTTTCTTGCCAGGCTTCCAGAAATCTGCCAAAACGGATGAGATCAGTTCTCCGATGTCCTTCCCAAAAGAATTCCCGGCCTAATTCATCCAATAATAGCTGTTCGTTCAATTCGGTAAAACTGCTGGCACCGCGCTTTGTCCGTACTTGATTGACTAAGTTAAGGGCTTCGCCGGTTTGTCCCAACCGTAATAACGCCTCGGCCTTCATTAATAAAACATCCGAATAACGGTAGAATACCCAATCATTATTTAACAAGCTCGTAGAACCGTTCGCATAGTCAATTGGATACTTAATAACACGTATACCAGCTACTTCCAAATGATTCTGATCTCTTTCTATAATGCTAACTTCTGGAGTAAAGGCTAAAGGGTTTCCTCGTCTATCGGTTAAGTTTTCACCATTTTGATTTACTTGCTGTCCCACCAAAAAGCCAACTCTTACACCACTCACATTAGTTACACCGGGATATTCACCGCCTCTCCGGACGTCACTTTCTTCAAATTTATTATAGAAGTCCGATAAAGTAGAGAAACCATTATTTCCCGGGGGATTTTGATTATAGTGTAATGTAGCTACCCACATATTCGTCATACCGGTAGCAGAACTTTCTCCACCGATATTTTCACCTGTAAAGATATTTTCGGTTGTCGATTGCCCATTATTTGGCGCGAAATTTAAATAATAATTATCAATTAAGGCGTATTCTCCACTATTGATAATCTCATCCGCCAACCGAACGACTTCCTGCATATCTTCATTGGCAAAAGTCGGCGCTTGACGATTCAAAAAGGCTCCCTTATTTAAATAAATTTTCATCAACAGAATTTTAGCTGCATCTTGTGAAGCACGATCAATTCTGTCCGTAGGTAAATCGTCTAACACTTCTGTCACTTCAGAAATCAGGTAGTCAATTTCTTCTTGCGCAGTTCTGACCCTCGGATTTTGCGTAACATTTTCTCCGGGGTCACGGTAAGGTACCTGTCCCCAACCATCTAAAATGGAAAATTCGGCAAAAGCCCGGAGAAATCGAGCTTGGGCTTCTTGCGAGGGAGTAGGATTATACTGCAAAATATCCGTTGCCGCATAGCTAACTCCTAGTACATCTTTAAACACACTGTGAACGCGTGTATGATCTGATTGCCATCGATGCAAATGAAGCGCTCGCCAAGCACCGTTATCGTCCCAGTCGCCGCCTCTCGTAGGAACTATAGCTTCATCGGTAGGAAATTCCTGTAGCGCCCACCAACCATACGGACCATAGTACGGATTGCGCATAGCAATATAGGCCGCATTTAACAACGCTGGTACATCATCGCTGCCAACGCCACCGGAACCTACTTGCCCATGAAGATCTTCTTCCAGTTTTGTACATCCTGTAAATGCAACTAATGCAAGTAAAAGGACCTTTATATATTTATTTCTCATGATTCTTCCGCTAAAATTTATAATGAAAAGTTGACGCCTAAATTAAATGTTCTGGCTGTTGGATAGGTCACATTATCTATGCCCGCCGAAGGCACGCTGTTTACCGATTTATTGACATTCACCTCAGGATCAAATCCTTTATATTTAGTGATCACAAATAAATTTTGCCCGTTAACAAAAATGCCTAAATTTTTAATGGAGTTACCAACATCTCCTACCCGGTAACTTAATGTAGCGTTGGCAAGTTTTAAATAGCTTCCATTTTCAATATAACGTGATGAGGCTGCAATTGGATTGGCTGGCGACTCTAATATGCTTGAATTTACTAGTTCCGAAGCAATGTTTCTAGACCCTAAATTAGATATAGGTAATACAGCATTAGCGGTATTATTATAAATATCTTGTCCGAGGGCTCCATTAAAGTTTGCAGAGAAAGAGAATTTTTTATAATCTAACGCTGTACTAATACCTAATAACACTTTTGGATTTGGATTTCCCACACGATAAAACACAAAACCGTCGTCTGTATATTGTGAAAACCCTTCTTGATCCAATCCTAAATATTCCCTTGTCACGAAGGCAAAAAGCGGATAATTATTTTGAATTACTTGCACCGTTACATCACTGAGCCCTTGTCCGCTTAAGCTACCGGTTCTAATGATTTCATTTTCTCCTAAATTGCGTACCTTATTGCTTACAAACGTTGCATTCGCCCCTAAATCCCATCGAAAATTATCATTTTCAACGATTACACCATTTAGGTTCAGTTCGATCCCTTTGTTAATTACTTCTCCCGGCAAATTTATCCAAGTAATAGATGCATCCGGTGATGCAGGATATTGTGGTGTTTGCGGAAAAAGTAAATCCGTTGTTTTCTTATTAAAATAATCCACCGTACCACTCAAGCGACCGTTAAATAAACCAAAATCCAGCCCCACATTCATCTGTTCATCCGATTGCCAACGTAAGTCTGGATTCTCGTTATTATTTATAGGTCTGGTTTGGCCACCACCTCCATATCCGATTGAATATCTACGTTGTGATGAACCCGACGGAAACTCTTGATTACCTGTTTTACCCCAACCGGCACGTAACTTCAATTGATTCAACCAAGCAACATCCGCCATAAAGTCTTCATTTTTCAGGTTCCAAGCACCCGCGAATGAAGGAAAGGTTCCATAACGGTTATTTTCTCCAAATCGAGTAGAACCGTCAATACGAACCGTAGCAGTCAATAGATAACGATCTTTAAAATTAAAGGTAGCCCTTCCGAAATAAGATTGTAGTTGCGTAGTAGGATCGTTAAAAGAGTTCAAATTTCTATTTCCAGGTGCAGTGGCTTGCATAACATCGGTATAATCTACAGGAATATCGCCGAAACCACGTGCATTCATGTCGGTGCCCCGATTGATGAAATCCATGTATTCATAACCTATCACCGCGTTTAGATTAAGGTCGGAGGCAATTTCTCTATTAAATGAGAGTGTATGAGTCAATTGTTTAGTTATGAGCTCATTATTAGCAACACTAGCATATCCCCCAGGGAAATTATTGGCGGGCTCCGCCTGAATACTTGGAAGATTAATAAAACTCCGCGTGGATGATCGACGTTCTCCCCGGTTATAGTTAATACTCAACAACATCCGATACTCCAACCAATCGTTAAACTTATAATAAGGTGACAAGCTTGCCAATATGGTAGATACATTAGAACGATCGTTATAAGCTTCAGACATGGCTAGCGGATTAACAATATTACCACGTTCTACCAGCAAACTGCCATCCGGGTTCCGCAATGGCCGAGTTGGGTTCCAGGCTAAAGCGTGTGTTAGTAAACTACCTGACGCTCCTGCGTCTGTTGCCAGGGGTGCTATATTTTCGTTGGTCTGGCTGGCTATTAAACTCACATCCAATCCCAATTTTTTACTTTTAAGCATTTTGAAATTTCCATTAAACGAACCGCTGTATCTTTTAAATCCGGTTTTTTCGATAATACCCTGCTGATCCTGATATCCAAAAGATGCTCTGTACTTATTATCAGCGTTCCCTCCGCTTAATGAAAGGCTGTGATTTTGATTGTAAGCGGTTCGCAATATCGCATCCAAAGCATCGACATTATCGCCAAAATCACCCGTTGTTAGTCCATATTTGTTTAAAGCGTCTCGATATTGGTTGCCGTCAAGAATGTCGATTCTTCTCATAATATTACTTATCCCACCGGAAGAGTTGACATCTACCTTCAGGCCGCCCTCCTGACCACGTTTTGTTGTGATTAAAACGACACCGTAAGCAGCTCTTGAACCATAGATTGCCGTTGCGGACGCGTCTTTTAAGATTTCCATCGAGGCAATGTCCGCCGGATTAATAAAACTCAAGGGATTTCCTGCCGGGCTCGTACCTATCCCGCCACTTTGACTCGGTCTGGCTGAACGCCCGTCCAAAGCAACGCCATCCACTACGTACAGTGGTTGCCCGGTACCTGTAACAGCCGAATTACCACGAATACGTACGGTAGTAGCGCCCCCTGGTTGTCCGCTATTATTGATCATCTGCACACCGGACACCTTACCCTGAATTAATTGATCGGCTGCAACTAATGGGCCTTTGTTGAAATCCTTGGCGCCAACGGAAGCAACAGCTCCCGTTAAATCACTTCTGCGTTGGGTACCATACCCTACCACCACCACTTCATCCAAACCCTGCGCATCGGGTTGCATGGTAAAGGTCACCGTAACTGCCTGGCCTGAAACCGTGACAGATTTTTCTTGCGGCATATAGCCGACAAACGAGGCAACTAATGTGTACCTTCCATTCGGAATATTAGCCATGTTAAAATTCCCGTCGACATTCGTTCCTACGGATTTGTTTAATTCTTTTAGTTGTATAGAAGCACTTGGTAAAGGTTGGTTGTTTTCGTCTAAAACTTTTCCCGCTATACTGCCACTTTGTGCCATAGAAACGAGAGAGCTTAGCATAAAAATGAAATACGCCAGAAAACTGACAACATGATTCTTTTTCATTCGATTGGTTTTAATGGTTATAATGAAGCTTGTTGGGCCAATTTATTTGGCCATTTACATACATACATCGCTAGATAAGCTTAAGGAACGGGCGTTGGATAAAAATTCATAATTTACTTTAATTTTATTGGTGATACCTTTTGTTAAGATTGGCAATTGTCAACGTCTTTCATGACAACACACAATCTGTTTATATTGGCCTCAGGAAACACTACACGTAATGAAAACGTTCCCGATGAGTGCGGTAAAATTAAAGTTATTCTTAAGAATTACAAAAGTAATTTGCAAAATATACACGTTAGTTTGGGTATCGCACACTCCAGATCACCTCCTTTTCTTTTAAAAAACGTTGCAGGAAATGACGTTTTTAGTTACTTTTATGTCGTGACCTATTACAACCGTTCATTATATTCTATAGACTTATGAAGTTAAAAGCAGCCTTAGCTATTTTTCTATGTATCGGTTTAGCGTTCGTATTAAATAAAAAAATCGGGGATATCCCTCCTCTAGGAAAGTTTTTAAGTCCATTTGATGGCTTTTGGAAAAATGCAGAGCCCCTTTCGCAAACAGAAAATCAAAGCTTTTTTGTAAAAGGGATAAAAGACACCATCGAAATTTTTTATGACGACCAACGCATCCCCCACATTTCTGCCAGAAACGATTATGATCTCTATTTTGCGCAGGGCTACATTACTGCGAAAGACCGACTTTGGCAAATGGACTTTCAAACGCGATATGCAAGTGGTAGACTTGCGGAAGTAGTAGGTGCAAAAGCAGTTCCGTTAGATCGGTATCAACGAAGAATGGGTATGATGTTGGGTGCTGAGCGAATGCTAGCTGAAAGTATGAAAGATCCTATTAGTAAACTTATCCTTGAAGCCTATGCCGATGGTGTAAACGCTTATATCGCCGATCTCTCTCCTGCTGATTACCCTTTGGAATTCAAACTGTTAGATTATGCACCTGAACCTTGGCAACCTATAAATTCAGCCTTATTGCTGAAATTAATGTCTGCTACACTCGCCGGTAGTACCGATGAACTTCATATGACGAACATCCTGAAGACACATGGAAAAGAAATAACAGACAACTTATTTCCAAACTATCCTTTTAGAGAAGATCCGATTATCCCACAGGGAACGCCTTGGCCATTTAAGGCGGTACACGGAACAAACATTGCAAATAAAATTCAGACACCTGTAGAACAACCCAAAGAGTCACTCTCTTTAATGAAGTTTATTGATCAAAATAATTTACTGGCAGGAAACAAGGAAGAGGGTTTAGGCAGCAATAATTGGGCAATATCTTCGCAAAAAAGCAGCACGCGCTATCCAATACTGGCAAATGACCCACATCTTAGCCTTACACTTCCAAGCATTTGGTATCAGGTACAGCTTCAAAGTTCCACCAGCAACACTTGCGGTGTTTCTATCCCAGGTGCCCCTTGTGTAATTATCGGCTTTAATCAGCACATTGCCTGGGGTGTGACTAATGTCGGATCAGACGTATTAGATTGGTACCAAATTACCTTTAAAGATAAAAAAAAAGACTTCTATTTAGTTGATGATGAATGGAAGAAAACTACGAAAAGAATAGAAAAAATCAACGTAAGATCAGGTGCTACTGTATTCGATACGGTATACTACACCCATCACGGTCCTATTAGCGTCACCGAAGAACCGCTGAATAGCGAAAGCAACTTAGCAAACAACATACCAACGGGTGCAGCTTTGAAATGGGTTGCCCATTTGCCCTCCAATGATTTGCGAACCTTTTATGAGTTGAATCGAGCCAAGAACTATGGTGACTACAGAAAAGCACTGGTATTTTTTACTGCGCCTGCTCAGAACTTTATTTTCGCTGACAATCAGGATAACATTGCTATTACACCAAACGGCTATTTTCCATTAAAATCATTTGAACATGGAAAATTTATACTCGATGGAAAATACAGCAAGAACGATTGGTCGGACAGAATTCCTGCCGAGCAGAACCCAAGCGTTAAAAATCCATCACGCGGTTTTGTCAGTTCGGCAAATCAATCCCCGGTTGATCAAAGTTATCCTTATTATTTGAATTGGGAGTATGCACCCTATGATCGCGGGCATCGAATAAATGAACGACTAGCAAAACTGGAACACGCAACGGCTGATTCACTTCGATTACTTCAGCTCGATAACAGAAGCATATTGGCGGACGATATCCTGGATACCTTGGTGTCTGTTACTGAAGGGGTGCAGGAATTAAATGACATTGATCGAAAAGCACTTGCCTTATTGCGAAATTGGGATCATTGTTATGAAGCAACTTCTATTGCTGCAACCATTTTTGAACAATGGTATAAAGAAATTGAAAATGCATTATGGAGCAAATGGTTTGATAAAAAATCGGCGAAAATGCGTTATCCCAATCGCGATCGTACCGTCGAGCTCTTACTCAATGAACCTAATTCAATATGGTATGGAAAGGAAAAGACGGGCACCCTAAGCCCTCGAGCTACCCTGTTCGCCAAATCACTTCACGACGCCCTACAGAACCTGGAAGAAAAATATGGTGCGCTCGATGAAACTTGGGCGTGGGGAACGGTCAATGAACGACGTGTTCTTCACTTGGCGAGTATAAAAGGATTGGCATCTTTTAAGTTTCCCGTCAATGGTTCGGGGCGTACAATAAATGCAATCAAGGAAAAGAGCGGCCCTTCCTGGAGAATGGTGGTCGAACTTGGTCATAGGCCGAAGGCTTATGGCATATTACCGGGTGGCTCGTCAGGAAATCCGGGTAGCATTTATTATGACAATCAGTTGAAAGCCTGGCTTCAGGGAGAGCTCAAAGAACTACTATTCCTGACAGGTGAAAAAAATGAGCTGCAAAACAGAATTGTAAGTAAAATTACGCTTACCAACTAAATCTGCTTCTGTCTTTCGTAAGTGAATAGGCAAACTTCATGCTTTTTAAAATACTATTATAATGAAAATGTTTATCGTACTCTGTGTAATCATCTTTACGGCTCAATTAGTATTGCCTTGGTGGATCATTATACCAATTTCCGTCATTGTATCCTATCTTTTCAACGAAAAGCCATGGAAAGCTTTCATCATTTGCTTTGCTGCAATCTATTGTGTTTGGGCTTTGTACAGCCTTTATCTAAGTTATTTAAACGGACACATACTAGCTAACCGTGTCGGCCTGTTGCTGGGCTTACCTGAAAGCTCTTTCAATTGGATCTGGATGACGCTGATCAGTGGTATACCCGGTGGCCTTGTAGCGGGTTTTGCCGGCTTGTCGGGACAATACATTAGAAAAGCATTTTAATATTTTCACGTATCTTTGTTTTCAGTAAATATGGTAAACATCGATAAAAGGGCAATTTTTCAAATACGCTCATCGGAACAATTTGAGCAAGTTGCATTGCAAATTTTTAAGAAGCAAGCATTGGAGAATGCGGTGTATAAGGAATACCTGGACTATCTCAACTGTAATCCTAACAATATTTCTCATACAGAAGAAATTCCATTTCTGCCTATTGAATTTTTTAAAACAAAAGAAGTCATACTGAATAATCAAATCAGTCAAGTTATTTTTTCAAGTTCGGGAACTACCGGTATGCAACCAAGCAGGCATTTGGTTAGCGACTTGAGCTTGTACGAAGAGAGTTTCAGAAGAGCTTTCAGGCTTTTTTATGGCGATATAAAAAACATGGCCCTATTGGCCCTTCTTCCTTCTTATTTGGAACGCGAAGGATCTTCACTTATTTATATGGTAGATGATCTGATTAAGGATTCCAATCCACAATATAGCGGTTATTTCCTTTATGACCATCGGGCTTTATATGAACGATTGAAGGAGCTTCAAAACCTGAAAATTCCAACCATGCTAATCGGCGTCACCTATGCTTTGCTTGATTTTGTCGAAAACTATAACATTTCTTTTAAAGAGTTGATCGTTATGGAAACCGGTGGAATGAAAGGTAAGCGGAAGGAAATGATCCGAGATGAATTGCATAATATATTGTGCACCGGTTTCGGCGTCACCGCCATACATTCCGAATATGGAATGACTGAGCTTTTGTCTCAAGCCTATTCTGAGGCAAAGGGCGTTTTTGCCTGTCCTCCTTGGATGAAAGTATTAATAAGAGATGTAAATGATCCACTTACCAAATTGCCGAAGGGATTAACGGGAGGCGTCAATATAATTGACTTGGCTAATCTTAATAGTTGCTCTTTTATTGCCACACAAGATCTCGGTCGCGTTTCAAGTAATAATCATTTTGAAATATTGGGCCGCTTCGATCAAAGTGATATCCGAGGTTGTAATCTATTGGTCCAGTAGCCACTCGCTCATAGCTATTATTGTTACCGGCTGCTGAGCTACAACCGGTAACCGACATTCAAAAAGGGGCTTACTGTGCAATAAGTAAAAAATAGTTCTTTTTACCTTTTTGTGCAATTATATATTTGTTATTAATCAAGTTTGAAAGGTCAATCGTTTGATCAACCGATCCAACTTTTTCCCTATTAATGGATACGCCCCCACCTTGTATCATTTTCCGAGCTTCACCTTTTGAAGGGAAAACAGATGCGTAGGTAGAGAGGAGATCGACAACATTGATTCCGTTTTTCAACTCCTCTTTTCTAATTACAGACTGTGGCACACCATCGAAGACGTCCAATACATCTGCGTCGTCCATGCCACTTAGAAAGTCCAAAGAACCGCTTCCAAATAAAAACTCAGAAGTCTTTACGGCCATTTGGTAAGCAGATACCGAATGTGTTCTTATCGTAATATCCTCGGCTAGCGCCTTTTGAACAATTCGTAAATGTGGAGCAGCATCATGTTCAGCGATAATCGAATCGATTTCGGCCTTATCTTTAAGGGAAAAAATTTTGATCCAATTTTTTGCGTCTTCGTCACTTGCATTAAGCCAGAATTGATAATATTTATAGGGCGACGTTTTTTTAGGATCCAACCACACGGCACCACTTTCAGTTTTTCCAAATTTTGTGCCGTCTGTCTTCTTTATCAACTGAGTTGTTAAACCAAAGGCACTTCCTCCTTCCTGCCTTCTAATAAACTCCGAACCGGTTACGATATTACCCCATTGATCCGATCCGCCCATTTGAATCATACAACCTTTATGTTTCCATAGATAGTAAAAATCATAGCCTTGGATAAGCTGGTAAGAAAACTCCGTAAATGATAAGCCATTTTCACCTTCTAATCGCTTTTTTACTGAATCTTTTGCCATCATATAATTGACAGTGATAAGCTTTCCGACATCACGTATGAAATCTAAAAACTTAAAATCTTTGAACCAATCATAGTTATTGACCATTATGGCTCCATTGCCTTTTCCACTTCGGTTGTCAAAATCTAAGAATTTTCTCAACTGCTTTTCCAAGCATGAAACATTATGGCGAAGCGTTTCCTCGTCCAACAAGTTCCTTTCCGCTGATTTGAATGATGGATCTCCGATCATCCCGGTGGCTCCTCCCACCAAAGCGATCGGTCTATGTCCCGCTCGCTGAAAATGAATGAGAGTCATTATTTGCGTTAAATGACCTACATGCAACGAATCGCCTGTTGGATCAAAGCCGATATAACCGGAAGTTACTCCTTTTTCTAATTGTTCTTCTGTTCCGGGCATAATGTCCTGTAGCATGCCCCTCCAACGCAGCTCGTCAACAAAATTCATCTCTGTGTCTATTTATTTAACTATCTATTTTTCCCATGAAATGTGCAAACTTAGCATTATTTTTTCATCGATGTAATTTTTTCTCCATTTAATACCTGGAGTTCTTTACTCGAAAGCTCCTATTTGAAAACTGGCATAAAAAATGTATATTCACAGGAAGTTTGCACATAACAGAATTGGACAAAGATGAGGACTTTAAACTGAGTACCATGAATTTCCTATCTCATTTTTATTTTGAACGAAAAGTAAATGACCCTCATCGCGCACTTGGATCTGTGCTGCCTGATCTTTTACGAAATATGGATAGAGATATCCGTGTTTTTCCCGAGAAGAATGTTGCATTGTTTATCGATGATCAGCGTATTTCTCGGATATTGAAAGGCTGGTGCCGCCACTTGGCTACAGACCGGTTCTTCCACAACAATGTGTTTTTTTTGGAAAAAACGAGACAATTGAAAGCGCATTTGTCACCTGTTGTTGCAAATACACCCATCCGCGCTTCGTTTCTTTCACACATTGCGCTCGAGCTCCTCCTTGATCGCTTACTTCTCAAGGATAGTTGGCTACATGAAAACGACTTCTACGGGCAACTCCAAGATGTAGATCGTCAAAGCTTATCCCGTTTTTTGGAACTTGCCGGCTTACAAGATACCACACTATTCCTTACATTTTTTAATGCTTTTATCAATGATCGATATTTAGGAACCTATCGTGAGATGGCCAAAGTTACCTACGCTCTAGACCAAGTTTGTAAAAAATTTTGGCCGCAAGGCTTAAATGAAGATAAAAAACTTCAGCTGACTGATGCCTTAAATGTATATGAAAGAGAATTAGCATACAATTATAAAGTGATCTTTAACGAAATTGCCGATTATTTAAGCAAATACTACAATTAGGCTCACCTAAGAATGGATGCAGCTTTATTTGGTGTCCATAACAACGGAATAAAATATTTTTTTTATGTTTGGGCCTTAATTTTAATTGCTGTTTAACAACCAAACATCGTATGGCTCATAAACTCTTCCGCAAAAAAACCGTTGAGCAAATCCAAAAAGACACGTATCATCAAGGAAGCGGAGGATTAGCAAAAGTCCTAGGCGTAAAAGATCTAGTTTCGCTCGGTATAGCGGCTATTGTTGGGGCGGGTATCTTTAGTACAATAGGATTAGCAAGCTATAACGGTGGTCCGGCAGTTTCGCTTTTATTCGTTTTTACAGCGATAGCATGTGTATTTACGGCGCTTTCTTATGCGCAATTTGCAAGCACCGTCCCCGTTTCCGGAAGTGCCTATACTTATGCCTATGTTGCATTCGGTGAAATATTCGCATGGATAATCGGATGGGCACTTATTTTGGAATATGCAGTGTCCAACATGGTGGTTGCCATCTCGTGGTCTGAATACTTTGTAAGCATGCTAAAGGGCTTCGGCATCCGACTTCCACTGTGGCTTACAACTTCTTCCGAAGGCGCCTATGAAGCTTTCCATAAACTACAACAAGCGGGCTCCGAAGCTCTCAGTTCTTCTGAAAAAATTGCAGCAGCGGCCTATGAACAAGCTCCCCACTTAGGTAATATTGCCCTTGTTTGCAACCTTCCGGCTGGCCTTATTACGATTTTGGTGACGTGGCTGGTCTATATTGGCATTAAAGAATCAAGAACTGCAAGCAACATCATGGTCATTCTTAAAGTCAGCGTGGTGCTTTTTGTTATTATCGGGGGTGCTTTTTATGTTAAACCGGCAAACTGGAGTCCTTTCGCACCTAATGGAATTCAAGGAATTTTAAGTGGTGTTGCAGCTGTGTTCTTTGCGTTCATCGGTTTTGACTCCATTTCAACTACAGCGGAGGAATGTAAGAATCCACAACGTGACCTCCCACGTGCTATGATCTACTGCCTTTTAATCTGTACCGTTTTATATGTATTAATAACGCTTGTGCTAACAGGGATGGTGAACTATAAAGAATTGAACGTGAATGATCCCTTAGCCTTTGTATTTCAATCAACAGGATTAGATTTTATGGCAGGAGTCATCTCCATTAGTTCTGTTATAGCTATTACCAGTGCCCTATTGGTTTTTCAATTGGGTCAACCACGCATTTGGATGACGATGAGCCGAGATGGTCTATTATGGAAAAAATTTGCCAGTATTCATCCCAAGTATAAAACACCTGGCTTTGCCACCATTATTGCCGGTATCGTGGTTACGATTCCTGCGCTATTCTTTAGAATGGATTTCTTTGTAGACTTAACCAGTGTAGGTACTTTCTTTGCCTTTATATTGGTTTGTGGTGGTGTTTTATATTTAGATCATCAAGGGATCTCAAAACAATCAAAGTTCCGGGTTCCTTACGTCAACGGCAAATATATAGTCGGTTTAGCCCTCTTAATAACAGTGCTAGGTCTGTTCATATATGGTAAAGCAACGATAAAAGAATGGGTTGATCTCTCTGCCGTGGAATTAATCGAACATAAATCGCTCACAATAATCTTCTGGCTTACTTGGGTCATACTCACTGTTCTCAGCTACAAATACAACTTCTCGACACTCCCGGTAGCCGGTATTTTGGTAAATCTTTACCTCATGACTGAACTTGGCGCAAGCAACTGGATTATATTTATTGGTTGGCTCGTTATAGGTCTTATCATCTACTTCATTTACGGCTATAGAAAGTCAAAATTGAATGCTAGCCATAGAGCTTTAGGCGATAAGCTCTAAGCTTTAGTTACCCTGTCGGTATGTAAGTACAACTGTCACAACCACCTAACCCACCACCATTACATTGGCTAACCGACCTTTGGGAGTTCATGAGTGCCGAAAAAGCTAACACTTACGAATAATTCGCTAATTGGCTAATTAACCGAACCTACTGCTTCCAATAACTTCGTTTGATATTAATTTCTTTTGTACCCGAAATGACAAGTGGTACACGTTCAATGGTCACGAAGCTGGAATCTAAGCCGAAACCTCTTTCTTCTGATAAACTGAAATGCCTCAGCAGATTATAGGCATCCATTACGATACGTTCCATAAACCCTAGATTATTAGACCTTGAAACCACTTTTTCGAGGACCACAAATCGAAAGTCACCCACCATATTATATTTCTTCAAGGTTTTATACCTACTTGTAATCTCTACCTCCTGGTTTTTCACTAACTCTTCTACTACCTTTCGGAACAACAGGCTAATACGTTGTTCGACTCTAAATCCTAAACGAAAATCTATTCGTATCAACTTGCCCTTAACTAGGTGATCCACTTTATATTCATTTGTATAGGGTTCATCGGTCACATCAACATGAACCAGCCAGTATACATCGGCGCGTTTTGGTTTCTTCTGAAGAATAGAATAAACAATCTTCGACTCTATTTCCGATCTAAAATTGGCGCTAGTCAGGTATACGAGTTGAGAAGCATAGCGAGGCACTGTTTCATCTTCTGTCAATTCACTTAATATAGGATAATAATCCTCTATATCAACATAGCGTACAAAATTATTCTTTATCTTTCGAGCCCACCACCAACAAAGCATAACAGCAAAAAGCACACTCGCCAAAAGCAGCGTCAGCCATCCACCATGAGCAATTTTGGCGCCGTTTGCCGCTAAAAAAGCCAGTTCTATCCCCATGTAAATGATGAAAAAAAGCGCAATCAAATACCGTGGTGTATGCTTTTTGAAAAGATACGCTACCATTAAGACAGTTGTTGCTAGAAAGGTGGTATTGATGGCTAATCCATAGGCCGCTTCCATATTGCGCGACTCTTTGAATATTAAAATTACGACCATACAGCCAATCCATAAAAGTAAATTTACCGATGGCACGTACAACTGGCCTTTTTGATTACTTGGGTAGTTAATTTTCACTTTCGGCCAGATATTAAGTCGCACCGCCTCAGCAATCAGGGTAAACGATCCCGATATCATAGCTTGCGATGCGATAATAGCTGCTATCGTTGCAATGGTAATGCCAATCGTCAAAAACCACTCCGGCATCAAGAGGTAGAAAGGATTCTGATCGTTTAGATAGGCACCTTGATGCTGTGCCAACCAAATGCCTTGACCAAAATAATTCATTAATAGGCAGGTTTTTACGTAAATCCAGCTTATTCTAACATTCGCGCGCCCACAATGGCCCAAATCTGAATAAAGTGCTTCAGCACCTGTAGTACACAAGAATACCGCTCCTAAAATCAACCATGCATTCGGATAATTAATTAGAAGTTTAATGGCATAATACGGGTTGATAGCTGCAATAATTTCGGGCATATCAACCAAGTAACGTAAGCCTAAAACCCCCATCATCGTAAACCAAACAAACATCAGCGGACCAAACACTCTTCCTACCACCGATGTTCCAAATCGTTGAATAACAAATAAAACAGAAATGATGCCGATCACAATGGGAACAGTGGGCAAATCTTTGTTATAGATTTTCAACCCTTCAATTGCGGAAGATACGGTGATTGGTGGCGTAATCATCCCGTCAGCAAGCATAGCGGCAGCTCCAACCATGGCCGGAAATATTAACCACTTAGCTCTCCGTTTGACTAGCGAGAATAGAGACAGAATCCCACCCTCTCCCTTATTATCGGCCTTTAACGTGATGATAACGTATTTTATGGTAGTTTGTAAAGTCAAAGTCCAAAAAATACAGGATAATCCCCCATAAATCAACTCAGATGTGATAACATCGTCACCTATAATGGCTTTGAATACATATAAAGGAGAGGTTCCTATGTCGCCATATATCACCCCCAAACTAACCAATAAACCCGCAGCGCTTAACTTGTGTAAATCTTTTGATTTTTCCACTGATTAATTTTTCTAATTTACGAGGCAAATGTAGCTAATATATTGATATTTGAAAGCATGTCTCATTTCCAATCAATTCAAAAACAGAGCAAACGAAAAAAGTTGTTAAAAATTGTTAAAAACTATCTTTTTTTTGCTTTGTTCTAAAAATTGAAATATATTTATTATATTTTTGTAGTCAAGCTAACTGGTGAAGTGTTTCCCTTTGTGACGATCCACTTCTCTTTTTTTGCAATAACTATTTGAAGCGACACCTATGGCATATAAATACTTTTCTATTCTATATCTTTTTATTTTAAGTGTAGTCTTTACGCTAGCAAAAATAGACACGCATGCGGCGGCTTCTCTCAGTCTAGAAATGGATTCCGCATCGAGAAAGCAGCAAACACCCATGCAGAAGAGTCGAATTTCTGACCACAAAGCCTATAAGGTCAGCGATCTGCACTTTGGATTCAAACCTTTTTCTCCCTTAATGGGGGCACAAAAGATGGAGGGGACCGAAAATGAAAAGCTGCTCAGTAATGTGAAGGTTTTTCCAAACCAAATTTCAGATCAACTGAGTTTGTCCTTTAAACTAAACAAAGATAGTAATGTGTCCATCAAAGTGATGGATGCGTTGGGAAATGAAGTAACTACTTTGCTTTCACAACGTCTGTCTGCGGGAGAACAAAGCAACACTTTTAACTTGGGTAGTAAGCTTAACCAGGGATTTTACTTTATCCGTGTTGTTGCCGGTACAGAAACTATTGTTAAGCGAATTGAAGTGCTCTAGATAAAAACTAATTACTTTTCTGATTCGAAACCATCCGCTCCAATTGGAAACGGATGGTTTTTTTATTTAAATTAACAATCAAAAAATTCGTTGCAATTTTTTTTTGTAGTAGGTTTGGGGGTATATTTACAGAAACCTGCTGGCCGTAGGCAGGCAAGCTTCATTGCCACTTTAAAACAAATTATTAAATGAAACCTGCTGGCCGTAGGCAGGCAAGCTTCATTGCCACTTTAAAACAAATTATTAAATGAAACCTGCTGGCCGTAGGCAGGCAAGCTTCATTGCCACTTTAAAACAAATTATTAAATGAAACCTGCTGGCCGTAGGCAGGCAAGCTTCATTGCCACTTTAAAACAAATTATTAAATGAAAATTATAGCAATCGGTAGAAACTATGTAGCCCATGCCCACGAATTAAACAATCCTGTACCGGAAAAGCCTGTAATTTTTTTGAAACCGGATACAGCAATACTTAAAGACAATAAAGATTTTTATCTACCTGATTTTTCAAAGGAAGTCCATCACGAAATTGAGATAGTGATCCGAATTTGCAAAGAGGGAAAGCATGTTCAGCGAAAATTTGCTGATACCTATTATGATTCCATCGGTTTGGGAATCGATTTTACAGCACGCGATCTTCAAGCAGAACATAAACAAAAAGGTCTACCCTGGGAACTGGCAAAAGCCTTTGATCAATCGGCGCCCGTTAGTACTTTGATTCCAAAAAACACTTTTGCAGATATCTATAACATTAATTTTTGTTTAAAGAAAAACGGAGAAGAAGTTCAGATAGGGAATACAAACAATTTGATCTTTTCTTTTGAGAGCATTATATCCTTTGTAAGCGAATACATTACACTCCGTAAGGGCGATCTAATCTTTACAGGAACACCTGCCGGCGTAGGCCCTGTGGCTATCGGCGATCATTTGGAAGGTTATATTGAAGACCAAAAGCTACTTGATTTCAATATAAAGTAAATTGCGGATGAAACTTCTCTATATTACCTCGCTATTTCTCCATTTCATGCTTCCGGTAGAAGCTCAAGATTCGCGCGTTCAGCAAAAACAATACCCGCAGAACTATTTTCGTCCTCCGCTAGACTTAGCGCCGCAGGCAGCCGGAAGCTTTGGTGAATTGAGGTCAAACCATTTTCATTCTGGAACAGACTATAGGACGAATCAGCGAGAGGGTTATCCGGTTTACGCCGTAGCTGATGGCTTTATTTCTCGTGCCCGCATCCAAATAGGTGGTGGCGGAAATGCGCTTTATATAGATCATCCAAATGGTTATACCAGCGTTTATATGCATCTACAACAATTCAATGCAAAAATCGCCACACTTGTAAAAGATAAGCAATACAGTGAAAAAAGATTTGATGTAGATTTTCCGTTGACAGCCACAATGATTCCGGTGAAGAAGGGAGACGTCATCGCATTCTCGGGGAATACCGGTGGGTCCGCTGGACCCCATTTACATTTTGAACTTAGAGATACTAAGACCGAGCATACCATTAACGCTCAACTTTTTGGACTGACAATTCCCGACAGGGTCCCTCCTACTATTAGCGCTTTAACGATATATCGATTTGGAAGCGATACATACGACGAAAACACAGAAAGAGAACACTTTCAGGTTTCGGGGACCGGTGGTGAATATAAAATTACCCCGACAAAAACAATTATCATCAACGGACCAACCGCTTTTGGAATTGTAGCTTCCGACCTCAATTCTGCATCGGCCAATCGAAACGGCGTATACTCCATTGAACTTTTCTTGGATGGAAAGAACATTTATACAGCGGCCTGGGAAAGCTTTTCTTTTGACAATAGTCGAGCCATTAATGCACATATTGATTATGCGTCTTATATATTACATAAAAGAAGAATACAAAAGAGCTTCGTGGAACAAGGGAACAAACTAGAAATTTACCACAATCTTCATAATCGGGGTATCATCCATATTAAAGATCAACAGAGTCATCGGCTTCTTTATAAAGTAAAAGATATAATGGGCAATGTGAGTACTTTATCATTCGAAGTCAGAAACGATCCTCAGTATACGATAGCAAAAAAGAATCACGAAGGAACGACTTTCTTTTATTATGGGCAAGATAACCAATTTGAAAATGACGCGATAAAGATTAACCTGCCTAAAGGCAGCCTATACAGCGATTTATATTTTAGATACGATCAAGGCACGCGTCCAAAAGGTGCTTATTCGCATCTACAGCACATCCATAACCGCATGGTTCCGGTGCATCAGGGATATAGCTTGGCAATTAATGCGCAGGACGTGCCCCGCAACTTGCAATCCAAAGCTCTTATTGTAAATGCGCAAGGCGATTCGCAAGGAGGCATTTATAAAGATGGTTTTGTTATGACGACTGCAAGAACCCTGGGAAGTTTTTATATCACCGTTGATACCGTCGCTCCCATTATCCGTTCGCTTAATCTCTCTGCAAACAAAAATATGAGTGCCTACAGTCGGATTAACTTCAAAATATCCGATAATTTGTCAGGAATTCAGTCATTTGAGGGCTACATAGATGATCAATGGATATTAATGGAATATGATCCCAAAAGTGCATCTCTCCGACATACCTTTGACGACAACCTCCCTAAAGGAAGGCATCGGTTCAAATTGCGTGTAAAAGACTGGAAAGACAACGAAAAAGTATTTGAGGCGGATTTTGTGAAATAAGCTGTCAGCCATTGGCTATTAGTCATTAGCTAACGGCTAAAATCTAATAACTAAAAAAATGAAAGAACTAAAAGAAGGTGATAAAGCACCGGCGATTAAGGCCAAAAATCAAAAAGGTGAAACCGTAGAACTGAAAGACTATTTAGGTAAAAAAGTGATTTTATACTTTTACCCGAAAGATAATACACCGGGCTGCACCACCGAAGCCTGTAACTTTAGAGATAATTATCAGTCTCTCCTTCAAGATGGATATGAGGTATTAGGAGTGAGTATTGACAGTGAACAATCGCATCAAAAGTTTATCAGCAAGTATGAACTCCCTTTCAACTTATTGGCTGATGAGGATAAAAAGATAGTTGAGGACTACGGTGTTTGGGTGGAGAAAAATATGTATGGTAGAAAATACATGGGAACAGCCAGAACTACCTTTGTGATCAATGAAAAGGGAATCATTGAACATATCATCAGAAAGGTCGATAATAAAAATGCTTCCCGCCAGATACGGGATTTGGTAAAATAGACCATTTATTTAAAAGACCAACTAATATAAGTGTCAAATTAACAACTATTAATTAACGGCTAATAACTAAAAATATTTATCTTAGCATCTTAATATCGTTTAACACAAATTATAATGAGTGCAGACATAGCAAAACTTGAAAACATAGCAAAGCAAGTACGTCGAGATATCGTACGCATGGTACATGGTTGCCAGTCCGGCCATCCGGGAGGATCACTGGGATGTGCAGACTTTTTCGTAGCTCTCTATTTCCATCAAATGGAACACAATCCTACGTTCAACTTGGATGGTATTGGAGAAGACATTTTCTTTTTGTCCAATGGACATATATCTCCCGTATTTTACAGCACCTTGGCACGTGCCGGATACTTCGACAAAAGTGAACTAGCAACTTTTAGAAAGATTGATTCCAGGCTGCAAGGGCATCCAACAACACATGAACATTTGCCGGGTGTGCGTGTTGCTTCTGGCTCTCTTGGTCAAGGACTTTCCGTGGCAATCGGGGCTTCCCGTGCGAAAAAATTAAATGCGGATGATAAACTGGTTTATGTTTTAATGGGCGATGGCGAATTGCAAGAAGGCCAAGTATGGGAAGCTGCCATGTATGCGCCACATAATAAAGTGGACAACCTTATCGCAACGATTGATCTAAACGGTCAACAAATCGATGGTCCAACCGAACGTGTACTTTCTTTAGGTAATTTAAAAGCCAAATGGGAGGCTTTCGGATGGGATGTTTTGGAGGCAAAAGGTAACGATATGGCGCAGCTCATCGAAACCTTAACGGAAGCGAAAAGCCGTACCGGAAAAGGAAAACCGATTATGATTCTTATGCATACCGAAATGGGATATGGCGTTGATTTTATGATGGGATCTCATAAATGGCATGGTGTAGCACCCAATGATGAACAGCTAGCTACAGCACTAGCACAGCTTGAAGAAACTTTAGGAGATTATTAATTGACCTGACTTGGTCATACACTATTCAATATTACGAAATGAAGAAATATACATATACGGACAAGAAAGACACGCGTTCGGGCTTTGGAGCTGGTTTACATGAAGTAGGCAAAAAAAACAGCAATGTCGTTGCACTGTGTGCCGATTTAGTTGGATCATTAAAAATGGATGCATTCATCAAAGATTTTCCGGAAAGATTCTTCCAGATAGGAATTGCTGAAGCTAATATGATGGGAATTGCTTCCGGTTTAACCATTGGCGGAAAAATCCCCTACACCGGAACCTTCGCAAACTTCTCCACGGGAAGAGTTTATGATCAAATCCGCCAGTCTATCGCTTACTCCGGAAAAAATGTTAAAATATGTGCCTCACATGCCGGTCTAACATTAGGCGAAGACGGCGCTACCCATCAGATATTGGAAGATATCGGTTTAATGAAAATGTTGCCCGGTATGACGGTGATTAATCCTTGCGATTATAACCAGACAAAAGCCGCAACGATCGCGATCGCCGACTACGATGGTCCTGTTTATCTTCGTTTCGGCCGCCCTGTCGTACCAATCTTTACCGACCCGGATCAAAAATTTGAAATCGGCAAAGCTTGGATGGTAAACGAGGGCTCCGATGTTACGATTATTGCAACCGGTCACTTAGTTTGGGAAGCTATTCAAGCAGGAGAACAGCTTGCTGCAGTGGGAATAGACGCTGAAATTATAAATATTCATACCATTAAACCTTTGGACGAAGAAGCAATCTTAAAGTCTGTGGCTAAAACCGGCTGTGTGGTGACAGCAGAAGAGCACAACCGTCTTGGCGGCTTAGGTGATAGCGTATCCCAAGTGTTGGTTAAAAACCATCCAGCTCCCCAAGAATATGTTGCTGTTAACGACAGCTTCGGAGAAAGTGGCACACCTGCACAATTAATGGAGAAATACGGACTAAATGCTGCGAGTATTGTTAGCGCCGCTCAGAAAGTTATCAAAAGAAAATAAATGGTTTAGGTTAGCAACGGAAGGTAACAGGTTTCCTTCCGTTGTTATCAACCATCAAGCTCTCTAATGGAAGATTCAATAATAATTGAAAAATTCTCTAACGAAAGAACTCGAAATGAGGCTTTTAATTTATTGCTAAAAAAATACCAGCAGCGGATTTACTGGCATGTCCGTAGGCTGGTAGTAGATCACGATGACGCGGATGATTTGGTGCAGGATATTTTTGTAAAAGTTTGGAAAAATCTGGAGAACTTTAGAGCCGATGCGCAGCTATACACATGGCTTTATCGTATCGCAACCAATGAGTGTATTACATTTTTAAATAAAAAGAAGCAGTATCAAAGTATATCCTTAGATGATGATTCTGCTTCCTATTTGTCGGACACCCTCACTACCTCAAGTTACTTCAACGGAAACCAAGCTCAACTAAAATTACAGCAAGCTTTATTAACCTTACCGGAGAAACAGCGACTGGTTTTTAATATGAAATATTTCGATGATCTAAAATATGACGAAATTTCTGAAATCCTGGGAACAAGTGTTGGTGCGCTAAAAGCATCCTATCATTTAGCCGTAAAAAAAATTGAACAATTTTTTAGTGATAACGATTAAACCTTTTAGCGTAATCTATATCTAAGAGTTACTATGAGCACTATGGACAATGAACGTAATTATCAAGATGATTTAGCTGGCATACAAGGGGTGCCGCCTAATCCAAAGGATACGCCATTTATTGTGCCTACGGATTACTTTGATCGATTGGAAGCTAACATCATGCAACGTGTCTCCATCATTTCCGATATGGAGAAAAGCTTCACTGTACCAAACGGGTATTTTGAATCACTTAGTGACCATATCATTGCCAAAATAGAAAAGGAAGACAACCTGACACTGGCAAATTCTACGTTTGAAGATACTGAATATCACCCTTTCATCGAAAAACTAAGGGAAAAAGTTACGACCTCGGGTTTTGTCACACCGCAAAATTATTTTGATCAATTAGATAAAAAAATCAATCAAGCGATAGTTTCCACAGCTAAAAACGAAAAGACAAGGGAGATTGCATTTCCAATAAGAAGGAAAAATCGGAATCTAACCTGGATCGGCTATGCGGCAGCGGCTTGCATAGCAATCGGCTTAGGTGTTTACGGTTTCTTTCAGTATCAATCCAACAATTTTGAACGTACTTTGAAAAGCATTCCCGATAATGAAATTGTGAACTATCTGGAGTATTATAGTGAACCGGGAGACGCTGCTTTTCTTGAAGCTCAATTTGATGGTGTCATTCAAATGGATAAACCCAAATTTTCAGAAGAAGATATAGAAGCCTATTTGGATTACAGTATCTAACTTGAAATGAAGAAATTACTTTTTACATATATACTGTTGGTTGCTTCTATCTTCACGCTGAAGGCTCAAGATAGAGATCAACAGAATCGATTTAAGCAGATTGAAGCTGCCAAGATAGCCTACATAACCAAAGAACTTTCCTTAAGTCCGGCTGATGCTGAACGTTTTTTCCCTTTATATAATCAATACCAGCGGGAAATGAGGGCACTGATTCATCAACGGCGAACTAAAACCGGAAAAAAGAGAAGTGAATTAGACTATGACTCGGAGGTCTTAGCTTTGAAGATGCGTTATCGTGACGCTTTTATTCCTATAATAAATGCACAACGAACCGCTAAATTTTTTGAAGCGGAGCGAGAATTTAGGGAGCAACTATTGCAGGAGTTGAAAGACCGACGAAACGAGTAAAAGATCTTTATCGCCCGCCCGTACCTCTATACTATTTTAAATCTGTACCTTCGACGCACAGAGTGAATTGAAAGGATTTCTATGTTAAGTAATCGCCAACTTTTTTTATTGAATACCGCACAAACGTCTACAAGCCCACGGTTAATAGAAATTGAAAAAGCAGAAGGGCTTTACCTTTATGGGCCCGACGGCCAAAAGTATATGGATCTAGTATCAGGCTTCGCTGTTAGTAATATCGGACATCGGCATCCTCGAGTTTTAACGGCTATTCGCGATCAACTGGAAAAATATCTCCACGTTACCGTATATGGCGAATTTATTCAAGCACCTCAGGTGGCCTTGGCTACTAAGTTGTTAGAGCAACTCCCTTCTACCCTGAACAACATCTATTTCGTAAATTCGGGCACCGAAGCAACTGAAGGAGCGATGAAAATAGCTAAAAAATACACCGGACGCTCCGCGTTTATTGCTGCGAAGAAGGCCTATCATGGAAGTACGCAAGGTGCTCTCAGCTTAATGGGAGATGAAAAATATAAAATACCATATGAGCCCTTGCTTCCTAATATAACTTATATCAACTATAACGAACTCAACGATCTCTCAAAAATCACCACAGATACCGCTGGCGTAGTGCTTGAGGCCGTACAGGGAGAGGCGGGCATCCGTGTGCCGGATATAAATTATATGCAACAGCTACGTAAACGTTGCAATGAGACGGGAGCTCTTCTTATACTAGATGAAATACAGACAGGGCTGGGACGAACTGGAAAACTTTTCGCTTTTGAGCATTATGGTATTGTCCCGGATATATTATTAACTGCAAAAGGCTTAGGTGGGGGTATGCCCATAGGGGCATTTATTGCTAGAAGAGAAATAATGGATGTTATTAAAGAAAATCCGATCTTAGGCCATATTACCACCTTCGGCGGACATCCTGTATCGTGTGCTGCAGCGCTGGCGTCCTTAACGGTTATTTTGGAAGAGAAATTAATGGATACTGTTCCACAGAAACATGAAATATTCAAAGCTCATTTGAAGCACCCACTCATAAAAGAAGTAAGAGGCATTGGCCTCATGATGTGCATTCAGCTAACGTCTTTTCAGCAAGTCGAAGCTGTTAGTAAATACTGTGCAGAAAATGGCGTCATGATCGATTGGTTTTTACATCACGAAACGGCTTTGCGCGTTTCTCCGCCATTAATTATTAAAGAGGAAGAAATAATAGCAGCTTGTACGGTTATTAAACAGGGTTTGGATCGTTTATGAGCTTTAAGCTATTAGGCTTTAGCCATTAGCTAATTTGCTAACAGCTAATACCTAACAGCGAAAACCTAAGCTAACTGTGCTTCTAACTTACTAGCCAAAACCGACTTAGGCACGGCACCGATTTGTTTGTCCACAATCTCACCGTTTTTAAAGAACAATAAAGCCGGGATATTTCTAATTCCGTATTTAGTAGAAATTTCGGCGTTGTGATCCACGTTCACTTTTCCTACAACAACTTTACCGTCGTAATCTTTTGCTAATTCTTCAACAACAGGTCCTACCATACGGCATGGTCCGCACCACTCTGCCCAAAAATCCACCAACACGGGTTTGTCTGATTTCAAAACAACTTCATCAAAGTTGCTATCTGTGATTTCTAATGCCATTATCTTTTTATTTTATATGCTTATTATTAATATCCAAGATTTTCCTACATCCTAGAATTGATATTACAAAGATAACTTTCAAAAGCTTTGCCAAAGTATAGTATCTGACAATCTGACACTAATTTAACTTATAGCCCCTATCGCCCGTTAAAGCTCGCAAATCTTGTAAAAACTCATTACTTAGATGTACTTTCATGCCCTTTGCAGGCATCTCTAAGCTTACCTTATCTTCATAGTCTAACAATACAAACTTCAATTGACAATTTCTAATTTCCTGTTCCTGCTGATTCTTATGAATAATTTGTTGCAGATTATCTACAAACTTATTGTTCAGTTCATGCAGCGGTACCTGAATACTGATCGATTTCGCCATTTTATCCCGAAGCTCAGACAATAGTTGAATCGAAGTGATTTTAAACTCCCAATTATCTTGTTGTCGAAAACGTTCACTAACTGTGCCCCTAATCTGCAAAAAGTAGTTTTCGTTCATAAACCCTTTAAATTTAACATAATCTTCACCAAAAAGTGCCATTTCATACGAATCGCTGTAATCCTCAAAGGTCATACGTCCATAGGGTTTGCCCGTTTTGGTCATGCCATGGTAAACTGCGGTAACCATCCCTCCTACTACTAAATCCTTATTTTTTATCTTAGCAAATTCCGTTTTGACATCTTCTACTCCTTCCTCCGGAGATTCTAGTCCTGCGTCCTGTCCGTTATCAGCATCTTTCCCTGCACCGGCTTTCATTTTGTCAATCAAGTGGAGTTGACTCACCTTGTGTTGACAAAAATACTCCAATTCCAAACGATAGTCATCCATTGGATGCCCGGTTATATACATACTAACAACGTTTTTTTCGTAACGCAGCTTCTCCATCAATCCCCATTCAGGGCATGGCGGTAAGGATGGTTCGGGAATATCCGCATCACTGGTTCCTCCGAACAATGACATAGCTGCATTATTTTTGTTGTACTGGTAATCATTCGTATATTTTATTAGACGCTCTATCCCATTTTGGCTTAGCCCCTCAGGCACATGGAAGAATTGCGCCCTGTTTATACCAAAACAGTCAAAAGCCCCACTATACACCAAACTTTCGTATACCTTCTTATTGATCGTACGTGGATTACTGCGCCGGGCAAAATCGGCAATGGATAGATACTTGCCTTCATCCCTATTGCTCACAATGGTGTCTACAGCGCCGGCTCCAACTCCTTTTACTGCACCAATACCAAAGCGTATAGCTCCCTGGTCGTTCACCGTAAACTTGTAGAATGATTCATTTACATCCGGACCCAAAACCGTTAATCCCATTCGTTTACACTCTTCCATAAAGAATGATATTTGCTTGATATCGTTCATATTATTGGATAATACAGCGGCCATATATTCGGCAGGATAATGAGCCTTCAAGTAGGCTGTTTGGTAGGCCACCCACGCATAACAAGTGGAGTGCGATTTATTAAAGGCATAACTTGCAAAGGCCTCCCAATCTTTCCATATCTTCTCCAAAACCTTTTCATCATGTCCTTTTTCCGCTGCTTGTTGCACAAACTTCGGTTTCATTTTATCCAGTACATCGCGCTGCTTTTTACCCATAGCCTTACGCAAAACGTCCGCTTCACCTTTGGTAAAACCGGCTAGCTTCTGGGAGAGAAGCATCACCTGCTCTTGATAAACGGTGATACCGTAGGTCTCTTTTAAGTACTCTTCACAAGCTTCCAAATCGTAGGTAATGGGTTCCTCTCCATTTTTTCGTCGGATAAAACTGGGGATATATTCCAATGGCCCGGGTCTATAAAGAGCGTTCATAGCAATCAGGTCACCAAAAACGGTCGGCTTTAGCTCCTTCATATACTTCTGCATGCCGGGCGACTCGTATTGGAAAATACCTACCGTTTCACCGCGCTGGAAAAGCTCGTAGGTCTTCACATCGTCAATCGGAAAAAAGTCAGGATTTAGTTCAATCCCCTTCGTATGTTTCACCAAGCTGACCGTGTCCTTAATCAAGGTTAAGGTTTTCAAACCCAGAAAGTCCATTTTTAATAAACCTGCGCTTTCAACCACCGAGTTATCGAACTGCGTTACGTAAAGCTCGGAATCTTTCGCCGTGGATACAGGAACGAAATTGGTAATATCATCCGGCGTAATGATTACACCACAGGCATGTATTCCTGTATTTCTCACAGACCCTTCTAATGCTTTCGCCTGCCTGATTGTTTCAGCTCCGAGATCATTACCATTTGCCAAATTGATTAATTCGCGGACACTCTCAAGCTCTTCTGTTCTTAAAGCGCTCTTCAAGGCCTGTGCATCCATATTAAATAGCTTGTTAAGCTTTAAGTTTGGTACGAGTTTCGCAATTTTGTCCGCTTCAAATAATGGTAAGTCCAACACCCTTGCCGTATCTCGAATAGAAGATTTGGCGGCCATTGTACCATAGGTAATAATCTGTGCTACCTGATTGGCGCCGTATTTATTTATAACGTAGTCCATTACCCGTCCTCGGCCTTCATCATCAAAATCGATGTCAATATCCGGCATGGAAACACGATCGGGATTTAGGAAACGCTCAAAAAGTAAATCATATGCAATTGGATCGATGTTTGTAATTCCCAAGCAATAAGCGACCGCGGAGCCTGCAGCCGAGCCACGACCCGGCCCAACGGACACGCCGATTTCTCTAGCCGCCGCAATAAAGTCTTGTACAATCAGGAAGTAGCCTGGGTAACCGGTTTTTTCGATTGTTTGTAACTCAAAATCAAGCCGCTCTCTTATCTCCGGTGTAATCTCGCTATAACGCTTAGCGGCACCTACATAAGTTAAATGTCGAAGGTATTTATTCTCTCCTCTTTTACCGCCGTCCAGCTGATCTTCTGCTACCTGGAATTCTTCAGGAATATCAAACTTTGGCAAAAGTACATTACGATAAAGTGAGTAAACCTCTACCTTGTCTACAATCTCCTGGATGTTTGCAATCGCTTCAGGGATGTCGGTAAAGAGTTTCTTCATCTCTTCGCCCGATTTGAAGTAGTACTCCTCATTGGGCAGTCCGTAACGGAAGCCTCGACCGCGCCCTTTAGGTGTCGCTAGTTTCTCCGCATCCCGAACACATAAAAGAATGTCATGTGAATGCGCATCTTCCTTGTTTATATAGTACGTATTGTTAGTTGCAATAAGTTTTACCCCGTGTTTCCTTGCCAGTTCAACTAAACTGGCATTGATACGATTTTCATCTTCCTGGCCATGTCGCATCAATTCGATATAGAAGTCCTCACCGAAAGTCTCCTTCCACCATATCAAAGCTTCCTCCGCCTGGTTTTCTCCCATATTGAGTAACTTATTCGGTATTTCACCATATAAGTTTCCTGAAAGGACGATAATGTTTTCTTTATATTGCTCAATTATCTTCCTATCGATACGAGGTACATAATAAAATCCATCAGTATAAGCTAACGAAGACATCTTGGCCAAGTTATGGTAGCCTGTCTTGTTCTTTGCTAACATTACAATCTGGTAACCATTGTCCTTTCTCGTCTTATCCGCATGATTATCACAAACAAAAAATTCGCAGCCCACGATAGGCTTAATGATCACTTCGCTCGGCTCCTCTCCATTCTCCACGGCTGTTTTATTTTTGGCTTCTGCCGCCTTGTTATGATTCAGCACGTTGCTGACAAAGTGAAAAGCGCCCATCATATTTGCATGATCAGTAATTGCTACAGCAGGCATTCTATGCTTAGCGGCGGCCTTCACTAAATCGGAAACAGAAATGGTCGATTGCAAAATGGAAAATTGCGTATGGTTATGAAGGTGTACGTAATCGACTTCTTTAAGCTCCTCTCTGTTGGCGTCAAGCTCTTTTTGTGAAATGCTATCTTGATCAGCCTTTAAACGTCGCCTAATTGAATCAGAGGCTGCTTTCAGATTAACATGCTGTAAACCAACTGCCGCGATAGGATCTGGATTATTCGTTCGAAAAACCTCAAAATAATCTTCCTGAACTTGTAACTCAGCCGCAGTGAAAATATTCTTCTTGATCAGCTCTAGAAAACAGCGTGTCGTAGCTTCAACATCGGCGGTTGCATTATGTGCTTCAGCGAAGGGTACTCCAAATAAATATGCATGCAGCTCTGTCAGATTGGGAAGTTTAAATTTACCACCCCTACCTCCCGGTAGCTGTAACAAATTTGCCGTAACCTCTGTACAGGTATCCAATACCGCCTTCTCGCCCATGGTTGTGGCAATTCCCATCCGATGAAACTCACAACCCATAATATTGATGTCAAAACCGATATTCTGTCCAACAATAAACTTGGCTTTATCCAAAGCAATATTGAACTTTTCCAACACCTCAACCAGATCAATTCCCTGTTCTAAAGCTAGCTCGGTAGAGATACCATGGACCCGTTCAGCATCATAAGGAATATTGAAACCTTCCGGCTTAACCAGATAGTCCTGATGCTCAATCAAACGGCCCATATCGTCATGTAATTGCCAAGCTATCTGCACACAGCGCGGCCAATTATCTGTATCGGTAATGGGTGCATCCCAACGTTTCGGTAATCCTGTCGTTTCAGTATCAAAAATTAAGTACATAGCTATTAAATGGATTGAGCAATAAGATGACACAAAACTACAGAAAATTAAACGTATCCGCTTGCCACCTGATCACAAAAGTATCCACATATGTCAGAAATTATACCGTAGAGAAAGCAAGTTTTTTTCCGCTACCGCTATTCTGTTCAAACTATCAGAGATTTCGCTTTTTAACGGTATATTATAGTGTTAAAAGAACGCTTATTTCAGTTAAGGTTATTTAGCAAATTGGAAATCACGCCAATTTTCTATAGGTTTGGTGGAACAAAAACTAACAAAAACCAACAGTTTTGATCTAATCATCTACTGTCGATCCACTGAAATAAATTGCTTAACCGTGCGACGAGTTACCCTATATACCCTGATTTTGATGCTGTTTAGCATAATGACAACGTTAGCACAACGTATAGCTAATATTCGATTCTACCAGTTGAACGAGCAGCATGGCTTATCCAATAACCACATAAGCGCCATTATTAAAGATTCAACCGGTTTTCTTTGGTTCGGTACTTCAGCGGGCTTAAACCGGTACGATGGCCGTCAAATCAAGGTTTACCGCCACTCTAACGCAAATATTACCAGCATAAAGGACAATAATATCATCGATCTGTTTATCGGCCCTGAAAACAAACTGTGGATAAAAAGTAAAAAAGGCTTAAACATCTATCAGGACAAACACGAAAATTTCGTCAGGAATGTAGATAGCGTATTAAAAACCTATGGACTACCGCCTACAGACATTATTCAAATAGAGCGAGATAGTCAGGGGAATTTTTGGTTTCTAACTGTTGGAAATGGCTTATATCGATATAATCCTGTAAAAAAAACGAGCGTCCGCCTTCAAAGCCTCAACGGACAAAACATAACCGGTATAGCGCTTTCGCAAAGCAATGGAACATTGCATACAATTTACGCAAATGGATTGATAGAGATTATAGATATTCAAACCCTCGTGTGCAGAAAACGTCTTCAAGCGATCACAAAAGCGGTTGATGGTTTGTCTGGTGCAATCTTTAAACTATTTTGTGATCGGCATGACGACCTTTGGGTTTACTCAACAGATGTTCCGCTTGGTGTTTACTACCTCCAAAAGGGAAAAACAGACGCCAGACACCTGCATAAAAACAGCAAACCTGCTGCGCTGAATACGGATGTAGTTACCCATATTACCGAGGATGAAAACAACAATATCTGGTTAGCAACTGATCATGGTGGAATTAATCTATTACACAAAAAGGATTTCTCCGTGTCCTATATTCTTCATCATGATGCCAATGCTTCCACGATAGCACAGAACAGCACCATTTCACTCTATAAGGATGACCAGCAAATCATATGGGTTGGAACATATAAACAAGGGCTAAGCTATTATCATAAGCAACTTTTTATGTTCCCGCTGGTAAACAAGCAAACAGGGTTACCCTTTGAAGATGTAAATCGATTTGCAGAAGATCGTCAGGGCAATTTATGGATAGGTACAAATGGCGGTGGTCTTTTGTATTTCGACCGCGCCAAGAATCAGTTCAAAACTTATAAGCAAACCGACTTACCCAACGACCTAAGTAGCAATATCATTGTCAGCATGCTGCTCGATACAAAAGATAGACTTTGGGTTGGCACTTACCACGGCGGCCTAAATATGTTCGACGGCAAGACGTTTAAGCAATACCCGCTTGAATCAGATCGAGATGGATACCCTCATGATAATAATATATGGGAAATCTATCAGGATAGCAGAGGCCGGATATGGGTAGGAACGCTATCAAACGGGCTTTATTACTATGAAGCGGAATACGATCGGTTTGTCAGTGTGAACAATGCAGGCATACCGAAATACATATCAGCCATAATGGAAGATAAAAACGGACATCTATGGGTCGGAGGTGCGCAGGGAATTGTGATATTGAATCGATCTAACGAAATCATTTACAAGTTTACGGCCGGAACCGGGAAAGACAGCTTGAGCAATAACTATATCTCGGATTTATTGCAAGATAAACATGGCCGTATTTGGATTGCTACACAAGATGGTCTAAACTTGTATAAACCTGGATCAAATAGCTTTCAAGTTTTTCGGAATACAAATGGCCTACCTGATAATTTTGCGCTGAATTTATTAGAAGACGCACAGGGCAGACTTTGGGTAAGCACCTTAAAAGGCCTATCATGCATACACTATCGGGAAAGCGATAACGAATTACCGGATATCAAAAATTACCATACCCAAGATGGTCTTCAGGGCCTTTCTTTTAATGAAAATGCAGTATACAAAACAAAAGCGGGAGAGCTTATTTTCGGTGGGCCAGCTGGTTTTAACATCATCGTCCCAAAGGATATTCCTAAATTAAAAGCGCCATTTAAACCGGTAATAACAGCCTTCTCATTATTCAACGAGACATTGGAAATCGATAAAGAATATCATGGTCGTTCCATTTTAATCAATTCCCCTACCTATACCAAAAACATATCCCTAAATTATGATCAGAATATTTTTACAATTACCTTCTCGCCGCTTGAATATATAACGAAGGAGCATCGACGGTTTCTCTATCAGCTTGAAGGTTTTAATGACAATTGGTTACCTGACCAGGGCGATCACAAAATAACCTTTACGAATTTGGATCCGGGTGTTTACGAATTCAAGGTAAAAGCGTCGCTCGATAATGGACAATGGAGCGATCCCTATACCTTGCTCCGCATTGAAATTGCTCCCCCCATTTGGAAAACACCTCTGGCCTATGTCTCTTACATTCTGTTGCTTGGTGCCTCGCTTTTACTGATCCGACATATTGAAAGGAAACGACAAAAAAGCCGATTTCGACTGCAACAGGAGCGCGAAGCTTTTAAACAGGCAGTTGAGCTAGACAGAACTAAAACACAATTTTTCACTAACATAAGTCATGAATTTCGCACACCATTAAGTCTCATCCTAGCACCAATTGATCGATTACTGGATGAAAAGCTAAATGAGGGACAAAAGACTCAGTTGCAAACCATGAAGCGCAATGCCAAAAGGTTATTGAATTTAGTCAATCAACTTCTTGATTTAAAAAAGGTTGACAGCAACAAGCTAAAGATAGACTTAACTTTAGGTGATATCATCTCGCACATCAGAGAACATGTTGATTCTTTTATGGATCTGGCGGCCGTAAAACATATAACACTCTCATTCATCTCAAATAAAGGCAGCTTTTACGCCTATTTCGATCAAGAAAAAATCGAACGTATTACATTTAATTTATTAAGTAATGCGTTGAAATTCACCGACAAAAATGGTAAAGTGGAGGTAATACTTACAGTAAAAGATGCTGCAAATTCACATTACTTAGAAATAAAAGTGAAAGATACAGGAATAGGTATACCCGCAGATCAGCAAGAAAAAATCTTTGAACGTTATTTTCAACATGTTGACACCAAGAACCTTTACAATCAAGGATACGGTATTGGATTATCAATTACACATGATTACGTGCAACTGCTAGGTGGAACAATTACACTCAATAGCCAAGAGAACGTGGGTAGCACCTTTACAATTGATCTACCATTACCTGTTAATGTTGAAAAAAACAGCGATGCCCTATCTGCACTAGCTGAAGTTGGACCCGATCTCCATCCACAAAAACACAAAAGGGAGCAAGGGAAAAAGCTTCCATCAATACTTTTGGTTGATAATGATGAAGATTTGATTTTTTACCTATATGAAAACTTAAAGTATAAGTTTCAACTGGATTATGCTTTTGATGCACAATCAGCGTGGGTAAAAGCACTTGGGCAACATCCCGACTTAATCATTTCGGATATACAGATGCCCGGCGATTCGGGTATTGACTTATGCAAAAAGATAAAAGACGATTCCCGAACCCGTCATATACCCGTTATGTTATTGACAGCCTATAGCGATGAAGCGATACAGCTAAAAGCTACTGATTCCGGCGCGTCAGATTATATCATCAAACCTTTTCATTTCCAGTTGCTAATAGCAAAAATCGACAACCTATTAAAGCAAAAGACATTATTGGAAAGAACTTATAAAAAACAACTTGAAGTTATTCCTTCTATCACCGCCATTGAATCTGAGGACGAAAAATTTCTACGGCGTGCAGCCAAAATCGTGGAAGATAATATAGCCAACACGACATTTTCAGTAGAAGATTTAGCGGCAGCCCTAAACATTAGTCGCGTAGGTTTATACAAACGCCTTTTAGCATTAAATGGCCATACGCCCTCCGAGTTTATTCGTAATATTCGATTGCGCAAAGCCGCTCAACTCCTGGTAAAATCCAATCTAAGTGTTGCAGAGGTAGCTTATCAAGTCGGTTTCAATAATCCTAAACAATTCAGCAAATATTTTAAGGCAATGTATGCGGTATTGCCTTCTGTGTATAAACAGAATCAGTAGATTTTCTATACCTTTTGCGACGAAAAAACGCGATAAAGCAAGCATCCACATCTATATTGTTAACCAAAATACCCCTATTTATAAACATTTCCGTCCCCTCCCATATTGGGTGTACACGTAGTTTTGTCTCACAAGTTTTACAGGACTAACCAAAACAAACTAACCAAAACTTGTAAAACAAGAATTTTTTTTGTAACAAAACATGCCAAAATTACCTACTCTTTTTGCCCTACTTTGTTGCAGTTTACCACTACTGGTAAATGCACAGAAAGCTGATTATCGAAAAACTGAAAACGGAATTTCGTTGACATTTAGAAATGCTCCCGGAACGATTGATCAAAATCTAGCAATTGAATTCATTCGTGACAGCATTGTACATATCAGGTCAACTCCCTTAAACAACTCGGTAAAGCAGTCGGCCCAACTTTCCATCACCGATACACTTCAAAGTAAGTCGACGCCACACGCTATTGAGGAAACCGGGAATACCATTCACCTCAAAAACAAAGTGCTTCAACTTAGTATTTCCCTGCTGACAGGCCAGATAGCCTTCTTAAATCCTAATGGCGATACCATCTTATGCGAAATGCCAAGAAATGCCCAAGCATTTACTCCGGGCGTTGCCAACGGCGATGTGTTTTACAAAATAAAGCAAGATTTTAAAATAAGTGAAGACGAAGGCTTATACGGACTTGGCCAACATCAAAACGGTATTATGAATTACCAGGGCAAGCAAGTCACCCTTTTGCAATACAACACCGATGTTGCCGTACCCATGTTATTGTCTACAAAAAACTATGGGCTCTTATGGAATAATTACGCTATTACTAAAGTCGGAGACACGCGCGAACTATTGCCTTTATCCGGTTTAGCATTGTATGCAAAAGATAGTCAACAAGGCTGGTTAACAGCGAGCTATGTAAATAAAGAAAACGAAAAAGAGGTTTTTACAACGCGCGCCGAATCGGATATCGATTACAATGATCTGAGTGATTTATATAAATTTCCTCAAGGAATTGACCTCTCCAAGTGTTTAGTTCGTTACGAGGGTCACTTTAGCTCTCCTTTAACCGGTAAACAACGCCTACACTTTAAGTATGCAGGCTATATCAAGGTTTGGATCGACGGCAAACTTTTACAGGACCGGTGGAGGGAATCATGGAATGCCGGAACCTTCGAATTGGAATTCGCCACGGAGGCCAATGAGAAACACGCCATACAAATCGATTGGAAACCGGAAGGCGCCCAGTCGTATTTAGGAATAAATTGGCAACGCCCCATTCCACAAGCAGGGCGACGAATCTTTGGCTTCGATTCAGAAGCGGGTGATGGCATTGACTACTACTTTATTAAAGGAAGTAATATGGACCACGTAATCAGTGGGTATCGTACGCTTACCGGAAAGGCACCCGTGATGCCCAAATGGGTGTTTGGTTATTGGCAAAGTCGCGAGCGCTATAAAACGCAAGCTGAAATCCTAGAAGTAGCCAAAGAATTTAGACGACGCCGCATTCCAATTGATAATCTTGTACTCGATTGGTCATATTGGCCCGAAAAAGATTGGGGAGGCCAAAATTTTGATGCTGCACGCTTCCCTGATGCAACAGGAATGATCTCTCAACTGCATAAAGACCATTTCAAACTCATGATTTCCGTATGGCCTAAATTTAACCAAGAAGCTACCACCTATTCTCAATTCATGGAATATGGTTGGCTATATAGACGAAACATTGCGGATGGCAGGAAAGATTGGATAGGAAAAGGGTACACTTCGACGTTTTACGATCCTTTCAATGCCGAGGCAAGGCGCGGATTCTGGGACTTGCTCAATAAAAAGCTCTATCAAAAAGGTGTTGATGCTTTCTGGATGGATGCTAGCGAACCGGATATTCATTCGAATATAAGTGTTCAGGAAAGGAAAGACGTGTTTCAACCGTCTATCGGATCTTCGACACGTTATTATAATGCCTTCCCATTGCAAAATGCCAAAGGAATTTACGAAGGTCAGCGAGCGGAAGATCCTAATAAAAGAGTTTTTATGCTTACACGTTCCGGATTTTCCGGGCAACAGCGCTACGCCGCTGCCACATGGAGTGGAGATATTGCTTCTACCTGGAATGATATGAAAGACCAGATAGCAGCTGGTGTGAATTTCTCAATGTCCGGACTTCCCTATTGGACAATGGATGTTGGCGGCTTTTTAGTTGAAAAAAGATATTACCAACCTCAGGCTGCCGATCAGGAAGAATGGCGCGAACTAAACAGCAGATGGTACCAATTTGGCGCTTTTACGCCTATTTTTAGGGCTCACGGGCAGTTTCCGTTCCGAGAGCCCTTTAACATCGCTCCTGAAGGACATCCGGCCTACAATAGCATGGTATACTATATACGCCTACGTTATCGGTTGCTTCCCTATCTGTATAGCTTAGCCTGTAAAACCTATCACGACGACTATAGTATACTACGGGGATTGGCTATGGACTTCACCGGCGATACTACAACTTACAATATCAACGACCAGTTTATGTTGGGTCCGTCCTTGCTTGTCAACCCGGTCACCCGTAAAGGAGCCAACAGTCGCACCCTCTATTTACCGACCGGAACTTCCTGGTATAACTTTTACACCGGTGAACAGGTCCAAGGAGGCCAACAAATCGATGCACCTGCTCCCTTCGAGCGTATACCTGTTTTTGTTAAAGCGGGCTCCATTCTACCGTTGGGCCCCTCCCTACAGTATACTGACGAAAAAAATGATCAAGCCACTACGTTGTATGTTTTCGAAGGCGGAAATGGCGATTTCACCTTGTATGAAGACGATGGACTCACCTATAACTATGAAAAAGGAGGTTTTAACTACATTCAAATTGAATACGACGATCAAACAAAAACAGTCACCTTTTCAAAAAGAACAGGAAACTACACGGCCGCGCCTAAAAGTCGGATGTTTAACATCGTTTTTGTCAGCAAGCAACGACCTAGCGGTATAGATAGCCAAGCTAAACCCAACACAAGCGTGAGCTATAAGGGCAATAGTATCAAGGTAAAACTAACAAACAATTAAATAAACAAGCCAGCAACGGTAAGACCTAAAAACATGAATATGCTAACATTCAAAAAAACCATTAAACAGCTTGGATTATGGGCTCTTTTACTGCTATTTTCAGTACAATTGACATTCGCCCAACAAGCAATTAGAGGGAAGGTGGTCTCTACGGAAGACCGACTTCCTATTCCAGGGGTAAGTGTAAAAATCAAAGGGACCGCTCAGGGTATATCAACCGACGAAAACGGTAATTTCTCCATTAATGCCAACGTTGGCCAGTCATTGATATTTTCCTATATCGGTATGCAAGAAAAGGAAGTAAAATTGACATCCGCTGCACCTATTAACGTCGCGCTCGAGCCAACAACAGGAAATCTAGACGAGGTAGTAGTGGTAGGCTATGGCGTGCAGCAGAAAAAGTTGATAACCGGTGCCTCTGTTCAAGTAAAAGGCGATGACATTCAAAAGCAAAGCACAACCAATGCACTGCAAGCTTTACAAGGACAAACACCGGGGGTTCAGATTAGTTCAACCTCCGGACAGCCGGGAGAAAGCATGCGTGTCATCATCCGGGGTGTCGGAACGATCGCCAATGCCAGTCCACTTTACGTAGTAGACGGTGTTTTAACAAACGACATCAGTTACCTGAATCCCAACGACATCGCCTCCATGGATGTGCTAAAGGATGCTGCTTCTGCGGCTATTTATGGCTCACAGGCCGCCAATGGCGTGATACTCGTTACTACTAAAACAGGTAAATCGGATCAGCCCGCACAAATTTCCGTGGACACTTATACCGGCTTACAAAAATTGGCAAGGAAAATCGATATGCTCAATGCCAAACAATACGCCATTATTATGAACGAAGGAGCTATTAACGCCGGAAAAGTGCCTTATTTTACGAATGAAGAGATAACCAATCTCGGAGAAGGGACCATGTGGATGGACGAAATGTTCAAGGATAATGCATTAACGCAAAATTATTCGCTAAGTGCACAAGGGGGCAGTACAAAATCAACCTATTCGACTTCCTTTGCGTATACGTCGCAGGAGGGAATTGTAGGAGGTAAAAGTTTATCCAACTATGAGCGTTTCAATTATCGCATCAATTCAGAACACAACTTATACAATGACATTATACGGTTAGGAGAACATCTCACATTTACCTATTTGAACAGTAACGGGATTGGGGTAGGAAATCAATACAACAACTCGTTAAGGGGGGCTTTCAATACCAGTCCTTTGGTGCCAATGTACGATGAAGAGGGGAATTTCTATGACAACACCAATTCCTCATGGAACACCGGTGAGGCAAACCCTTATGCAACCATGTATTATGGCAATCAAAATGATCGCAATAGTCAGCGTTTATTTGGCGATGTTTATTTAATAGTAGAACCTATGAAAGGCCTACGTTTTAGAACCAGCTTAGGGCTGGACTATAATGTTAATGAAAGTAGATCTTTTACCCCCATATATAGGCTTTCTGCTTATTCTTTCAATGATTTTTCCAGAATTAATCAAAATATGGGAAAGAATAAATCCCTCCTATGGGATAATTTACTTAGTTATACGTTCGATATAAAAGACGATCACCACTTTGAGGCCATGGTTGGATCTTCGGCCTTTCAATACGATGGATCGAGTATCTGGGGAGCCAATATAAATGCGGTCTTCAACGATCTAGAGCACGCCTGGTTATCTAATGCCACCAACGCTAATGATGCAGCACAGATGACTTTAAGGGGCGCACCCGATGATGCGGATAAGCGTATGTCTTATTTTGGACGGCTTAACTATAACTATAAAGGCACGTATTTATTAAATGCGACCTTTAGAGCGGATGGTTCATCGCGATTTGCGCGCGGTAATCGTTGGGGATATTTTCCGTCCATTTCTGCCGGTTGGGTTATCTCCAACGAGGCTTTTGCAGAAAGCACCAAAAACTGGTTGGATTTCTTTAAACTAAGGGCGAGCTGGGGACAGGTTGGTAATCAAAGAATAGATGCCTTTCAATTTATGTCGCCGGTAACATTCCTGAATACCAATTACATCTTTGGAAATCAAGAGGGTGTGCTTACACCGGGCGCCTATCCAAGTCGCTTAAGCAATGTTAACCTGAAATGGGAAACTTCGCAACAGACAAACATCGGCTTCGATGCCCGATTGTTACAAAATCGGCTGGACATTGCCTTTGATTGGTATGATAAAATCACAAAAGATTGGTTAATCCAGGTTCCCGTGTTGGCAACAGCGGGAGCAGACGGACCATTTATAAATGGCGGTGATGTGAAAAACACCGGTGTAGAACTTGCATTGAATTATCATGATCATATTGGTGAGTTTAACTACAGTGTAGGCCTTAATGGTACTTACAATAAAAATAAAGTAGGCAGTATACCCACTGCAGACGGAATTATCCATGGTGCCAACAATTTACTGTTTGCTAACTCCGGTGAGTTTTATCGTGCACAAAACGGCTTTCCCATTGGCTATTTCTGGGGATATAAAACAAATGGGATTTTTCAGACTGAAGACGAGGTTAACAGCTACCGCAATGCCAATGGTACGCTTATACAACCCAGTGCGCAACCGGGAGATGTTCGTTATGTTGATGTAAACGGTGACGGACAGATCGGCGAAACGGATAAAACCATGATTGGCAACCCAAACCCCGACTTTACCTATGGTTTCAGTATTACAGCTAATTATAAAGGTTTCGATTTAGCAATTCAGGCTTCGGGCGTGGCAGGTAATCAATTAGTGCAATCGTACCGCAATCATACGGATCCATATTCCAATTACACAACCGCCATACTTGACCGTTGGCACGGGCCGGGATCATCGAATACCACTCCTCGCATTACCGAAGATGCACGTAACTGGACTAACTTTTCTGACCTATACATTCATGACGGTGATTTCCTTCGTGTAAGTACCATTACATTGGGTTATGATTTCGGAAAAATCATTAAAAAGAATTATTTAAGAAAAGTTCGCCTATTTGCTTCTGTATTGAACGCCTTCACTTTTACGAAATATGACGGTATGGATCCGGAAATAGGATATGCCGAAGGATTTGCCAGTGGTGTCGACCTAGGTTATTATCCACGCCCAAGAACTTTTATGATTGGAACTAACATTACTTTTTAACCAATTATCTATTGAAAAAATGAAAAATTTCATTCTCTATACGCTTTTAGCGAGCACGTTAACATTAGGATCGTGCACGAAAGGATTTTTAGATACAGAGCCAATAACCGAATTGACGGATGAAAACTTTTATCGTACCACGGACGATGCATATAAAGCTCTTGTCGGCTGTTACGATGGTTTACAGATCGTTTGGGCCGGTGGCGTTAGCTTACCAGTTGCCACTGAGATCCTATCTGATAACTGCTTTGGTGGTACGGGTAATTCGGACGGCTTTGGTTATCAAATGTTGGACGAATTTGATCGGCTACGTTCACCCGCTGACCAAAATTTATTTGTTGATAATTGGATCGCCTATTATAAGGCAATCTATCGATGTAATATGCTCTTAGGAAAATTGGACGGTATAGAATGGGGAAACAAAGCCGATCTGCGTCCTGTATACGAAGCAGAAACACGTTTTATCCGTGCCTATTTGTATTTTGATATGATCCGGTTATGGGGGCACGTTCCTTTATTAACGGAGCCGAGCAATGAAAATATACCGCAAGCCGATCCTAATGAAGTTTATACGGTTATAGCCAATGATCTTAAGTTCGCTATAGAAAATTTGCCGGCAACATCTTACGCAAGCCAACCAACCGCCACTTATGGGCGGGTTACAAAATGGGCAGCTGAAAGTTTAATGGGCCGAGTGTTCCTTTATTATACAGGTTACTACAAGCAAACCGACTTGGCAGACGTGGTTGACCGTAGTGCTGCACTCAACTACTTGGAAGACGTTATCAATAACGGAGGCTTTTCGTTGGTAGAGAATTTTGCTCATCTATGGCCAGCCTCCTTAGAAAACTATGTGGGAGAGGATAATAAAGAAACCGTTTTTGCTATCAAGTATACCTTTACAAGCGACTATGATGGAAATACGGATGGTAATCATTGGATGGTTATGTTTGGCATGCGCGAGCAATGGAGTTTTCCTTATGGCAACGGATGGGGTGGCGCAACTGTCAATCCAAAGTTATGGAATGCTTATAATAGAAATGATAGTCGCAGAACAGCTTCCATCATCGCCATCGCAGAAGAGGGCATCAACTTCACCAATCAAAGTAAGCAAAGAGAGTATACCGGCTATTACAACAAAAAGTACAGCCCATTGGTAGATGAAAACGGAAACAGCATTGCCGTAAACAAAGGAGGGGTCAACTTTCAAATTGGCCAATTCCAAGATTATGTATCCATTCGTTATGCGGATGTGCTTTTAATGGCAGCAGAACTTGGAAGCCCTAACGCCCAAACTTATTTTGATGCCGTACGCAGGCGTGCTTTTGGCACTAATTTTTCCGCTCAACCGGTTAGTCAGTCGGCCATTATGAATGAGCGCAAGCTTGAATTTGCGTTAGAAGGAATTCGTTACTGGGATTTACTACGTCAAGGCGTAGACGTAGCTGCTTCAACAATCGCTGAAAGCACCACCGTATTAAACGGGGGCCAAGAAGTGCGTAAAACGATCAGTGCCGGGAAAATCAATGAAACAAACGGATTACAACAAATTCCGAACAATCAAATAACCCTGTCTAATGGTGTACTGGTTCAAAATGCAGGGTGGTAACATACTAAAGCTATTAAAAATGAAAGCAAAGAAAATAAATATAGCACTGATCGTGACTTGTATCACTATACTGACAAGCTCCTGTCAGAAAAAAGACTATCAATTGGATGAACCTTTGGATAAGTCCCAAATCCAGTTCGAAGTTGTGCAAGATTTCAATGCCGATGCAGGTGGTAATACGGTTATATTAAAAAATAACACAGCTAGTACAGTATCCATATGGGATTATCAAACCGGAAAATCAACCCGACAACAAGATACCATTCATTATGCATTTAAAGGCGATTACACGATTAAGTTTTCGGCTATGACAGGTGGTGGTATTGTTGAGGTTGATTCTGTGAAAATCACAGTTACTGAGAATAATCTCAATTATGTTAGCGATCCTATGTGGACCTATATATCCGGTGGCGCCGGTCATGAAAAAACTTGGGTGCTCGACACCGACGGCCTTTTTTTTGAGGGTCCGATGACTTTTGTTGATCCCAATAATTTCTCGACTATTTGGTGGGATGCCGGGCAAGGAATCTATCCCGACAATATGGCACGAGGAGATTATGGTGAAATGACCTTCTCGCTCTTAACAAGTCCCGATTTCCGGAACATCAAGAGGATGGAAAATAACGTTCAAGAAAAAGGCACCTATATGCTAAATATAGCCGACAAAACCTTAACGATAAACGGAGGAACGATACTCAGAGGATATAAGCCGGCTAAAAACGGTATTACCGGTGTATCTAATTGGACTACCTACGAAATTTTAGCCCTTGATGAAAACACGCTGCGATTAGGAGTTTACCGTGATAAGGATGTCGACGGTGAAGGCTTAGCGCTATTGGTATACAATTTTATAGCTAAAGACTTTGCTGAAAGTCAAAATAAGTAAAAATAGAAAGCAGGCTTCGTATGAAGCCTGCTTTCTATTTTACAATTCAACACGCTTACCTTCCATAGCTGATTTTTTTGCAGCTTCTAAAATTTCTACAACAATCACATTATTGTTTAAAGAAGACAAATCGTCGTCTGCTCGCACCTCACCTTTTAAAAGGGCTTCTAGATAGGCTAAATGATTTTCGTAATACGCGTTTGTAAGCGAAATCGATTCTGGTTTCTGATGCGAAGTATACTTCAGGAGCGTGGTCCCATTTACTGCGTGCCACTGCTCTTTCGTAGTAAACACCTGTAAATCCTTAACGCTATAAGGCCAGCACCAGGAAGCTTGGATAATCCCCGTGCTGCCATCCGCATATTCAAGAACAAGGGTAGCATCATCCTCTACTTTCGGATAAATCATGGGTTTGAGCTGTTTGGTGATAGCCATAACGGCCTTCGGTCTTTCTCCGTTTTTAAGCCAAGTCATCAAATTAGCTCCATAACACCCGAAATCCATTAAAGCACCGCCCCCATTCTTTACCGGATCAGTTAACCAATTAAGGAAATCTTCGCTACATCCTATTTCTTTAGGGCCTTCATGACCATCTTTCACCATCATTTTCCTAATAGTTCCAGCTGCTTGTTCACGAAGCAAAGCTTTGAGACGTTGGTTACTTCTATACCAGGTAGTTTCGTAATTAGTTAAAAATAGCGTGGCATTCTCTTCTGCTAATTGAGCAATCCGTGCAGCTTCCCCCGTATTGGTCGCTAAAGGCTTTTCTACCATGACGGGTATTTTGAGCGGCATGCATAATTCAGCAACCTGTACATGCTCATTCGTGGGATTGTACGCGAGTACAACGGTTGGCTTTACATGTTGTAATAAGGTAGCAAGATCTTTGTAAAACAGATTCCCCGGAATTTTATACCTTGTTTGCATTCTTCGCACTAACTGTTCATCTGATTCAGCTATTCCTACTATATCAACTTTCCGTTGCTCATACAAATTCAGCAAAAGATGTACATGGTCATGGTTTAGGCCAGCCACGGCAACTTTTAATACCTCCCTACTGAATAGATGGTTAGGCATAAGCAAAACAATAGCAAGCGTTACTTTAAATAATAGATTCATGAGTGTATGGCTATTCTGTCAGGCTAAAGGTAGTGATTCAGGCAAACAAAAAGCCATTGTATCCTAATTATTGCAATTGCTCCGGTCTAACAATGTTGCGGACAATCCATTCTTCCCTGTCATTTATATTGCTTCTTTCCAGAAAAACGGTATAAGTATGTACACGGCCATCCTCCCCTTCTATATCGACACTCGTTTTGAATTCAGTTTCACTCGAGGCCTCATTTTCCTGAATGAGTTGGTGAATGTGACTGCAAACCCAGTCCTTAATCTCTTTATCTGTATGCATATCAAAAAGCTTCTTCCCTATTAATACAATTTAACAAGCGCTTTGTTGTTGACTTTATCTGAGATAAAGGATGAATTAGGCTAAACCTTTTGTCCAAAAGCGTGTTTAGAGTTAAGAATGTAAAAACAGCTCAGATGGACGCATTAATAAAATGACAGGAAGAGAGAAAATGGTAGATAATGATAAAAACAGCAGTAAAACGAAGGCTGAAGAGGATTATGTGGCACATAAAGAAAATCCAGGACCCTCACCGGAAGCATTCGAAAAAACAGACAGAGGTTCAGGAAGATTTTTATTTTTGATACTGGCGCTGATTGTCGTTATTCTGATCATTGTGTGGATGCTTACCTAAGCAGTAAAGCTGCCAATAATATCAAGTATAAAAAACAAAAAAAACGTTATTTAAAACAAGATCGGCCCTGTCTTTTATCAAAGTTTGATACCTTTGTTTTTTCTATTCTGCACAACTATTTGAGTGCTGAAGGTTTACCGGGGGAAGAGGGTCATTAACACAAACAGGTGAAAAGCAAAAGAGCGACAGCATTCGTTAGGGGTTCGAAAACACATGAATTTGGGAACACTTTTAAGAATATATTATTTTGAATAAAGTTGGAAGAATTGCACTCAAGACCATTTTATGGGTCGTTGGTAGTATCATTGGTTTAGTACTCCTGATTTTTATTTTAATTCGTATTCCAGCCGTTCAGAATTTTTTGGTCCAACAAGTAGTATCCTATCTGGAGAAAAAAATCGAAACGCCGGTTAAAATTGAAAGGGTATCGCTCGATTTACCTAAATTATTGGTATTGGAAGGTGTTTATTTCGAAGACCAAAAGAAAGATACATTGCTCGCAGGAGAGCAATTAAAAGTCGATATAAGTCTACTTAAGCTCCTAAAAAACAAAGTGGAAATAAACGAAATCGATTTAAGAGGCATTACCGTCAAGATTGACCGCACTTTACCTGACAGTAGCTTCAACTTCGATTACATTATGCGAGCATTTGTTAGTGAAGAGCAAACGCAGCCTAAGCCGGAAGATACAACCTCCAGCATGGAGTTTTCGATTGATAAGATTAATCTCAACCGTATTCGACTCGTTTATCAAGACGAAGTTATTGGTACCAATGCCGATTTCAATTTAGGCCATTTAGATACACGGATTAAGACTTTCGACCTGAACAAAATGCGTTTCGAGATTCCAAAGATCAACATCCAAGGAGTCAATACAGCTATCAGACAATGGACGGTAGCAGACTCCACAGCGATCCCATCTAGCAAAAACTTAGGAGTGGAAGCAGCCGTTGGAGAAGAGGCTCCCCTCCCCGACATTCAACTTGGCAGTGTCAGCTTAGAAGATATCAAAGCACAATACGTGGACGAAGCAAGTGCTTTAAATGCGCAAGTTCTGTTTGATCGACTTTTGGTTGATTTTAAAGACATCGATTTGAGTGGCGAGCGAATAGATATAAAACAGGCCGTATTAGAAAACAATACGGCAAAGGTATCCTTTGGAAGGATACAAAAACCAACCCCTAGCACCTTTACGCTTGATACCGGCGAAACCACACCTATAAAATGGCAAGTAAATATCTCCGACTTAATTATTGGAAAGAATAAACTTGCTTATTTTGACGCAAATCAGCCAAAAGTGGCCAAGGGCATGGATTATGGAAATCTTGATATGACGGGCGTAGACCTGAAAATGTCTGACTTTTTCTTTTCGATTGATTCGATAAGTGGGAAGCTAAACCAATTGAATTTCAAGGATAGAAGTGGCTTTACCATCACGAAAGCGGAAGCTGATTTCGTCTATACAGAAAAAGGCGCGGAGGCAAAAGACTTATACATTGAAACCCCTAACACCCTTATTCGAAACTATGCCCGGGTAAACTATCCCTCGCTGGAACAAATTACGGAGCGCATTGGCGAAATTCAATTGAATGCTAATATCCAAAAGAGTAAAATTGGAATGAAGGATGTACTCTTGTTAGTTCCGGATTTAGATACGATGGAAGTAATGAAGCCGCTACTCGGCCATACCTTTTTTGTGGACGGAAACGTAAAGGGGCGTGTTGATGATCTTCGCATAGCTAATTTGACATTTACAACCTTAGATCAAACCCGCTTGCAAGCCAGCGCACATATAAAAGGATTACCTGACATCGACAAATTCTATATCGATTTACAATTAAAAGATCTACAGACCGGAAAGCGAGACCTGGATCGCTTGGTAGCGAAGAGCATGCTGCCTGATAGCATCGAATTGCCAAAACAGCTGAACTTGAACGGTACGTTCAAAGGAGGGCTTAATCAATTTACTACCAACATGCATCTTCGATCATCTATGGGAAATGCAAATCTCCGAGCAAACTATGCCGCCCAAAGGGATACGAGTTATGATGCAGATATTACAATCCAAGATGTGAATGTAGGTCATCTGATGAAGATGGATTCAACACTTGGAAAGATATCATTTGCTGCACAAATCAAAGGGAAAGGTCTTGATCCATCTAAACTAGTAGCAGATGCCAAAGCCAAGCTGATACGTGCGGAAGCCCTGGGTTATACCTATACCAATATAAACTTAGCGGCCACAGCCAATAGTGGCGATGTAAAAGCATCGCTTAGCAGTAAAGATCCAAACATAAGCCTGGAAATGCAGGCATTTGCAAACTTGAAAGAGCGATACCCAACGTTTAACATGGATCTACTAGTGGATAGTATCAACACCAAAAATTTAAACCTGACCAACGACAATATCCGGTTTCATGGCAAATTGCTTGCTAATTTTGATTCAGCCGATCCAGATTATCTCAATGGAAAGCTGGATTTAACAAATGCTATTATCGCTTATAATACTGATCGATACGTATTAGACACGATCAGTTTGATTGCGCAGACTGACAGTAGTCAAAATCTCTTACAATTACGTTCTGAGTTTCTCCATGCACATATGATTGGATCTTATAAACTCACTTCTTTATCCTATGCTTTTCAGGATATACTAAACACGTATTATAATCCCAATCCGGCCATTAATAAAAAGACAGGCCTACCGGACACCATTCCTGCATATAGTCCTGCACAAATCGAATTTGGTGCAACTTTCAGAAGGTCACCACTCATCATCCGTGTAATGCCGGAACTAACCGAAATGCAACCTATTACTTTAGACGGCAACTTCAATAGCGAAACCAAATCGATTAACATTAAGGGTGTTGCACCGAAGGCGGTATATGCAGGCACCGATATACAAAATGTTAGCTTTGATGTCAACACTTTAGATAGTACACTCTACTACGCTGCACTTATTAATAACATTAAAGTATCCGGTATCGAAATCATGAATACACTTTTAAGCGGTACCGTAAAGAACAGTTCTATTGATGCGGGTTTGTGGATCAAAGATAAGAAAGGTAAAGAGCAATATCATTTGGGCGCTAATCTACAGGCCCGTGCCGAAGACTTTCTCTTTTCCTTAAAGGAAAACGGCCTTATGTTAAATTATGACAAATGGTCCGTTAATCCCCAAAACGCTATTAGCTTTGGCGCAAAAGGTTTATTGGCTTCTCACTTCGATCTCAGCCAAAATGGGCAAGAAATGACTATTGCATCGCAAGACTCCGTACCCAATTCACCTTTAGCCGTTAATTTCAAAAACTTTCGTATTGAAACTTTTGCTAATATGGTGGAAAGTGCAAATTTAGACTTAGGTGGCGGAATAAACGGTAATGCCTTAGTCGATCGACTCGATGGCTACCCCGTTTTTACATCCGATATAACCATCAACGACTTCTACTTTGGCAAAGACACTATTGGAGATATTGGCGTTCAAATAAATAATGCGAAGGAAAACACCTACAATGCGAATATTACTATTCAAGGAAAAGGAAACGATATTCAATTAAGTGGCGACTATATTACACCGCTTGACGCCGAATCTACGATGGATTTTGATTTGTTGGTTAATAATCTTAATATGAGTACCATCGAAGCCTTTAGTTTCGGCAATTTAAGGCGCTCATCCGGAAGCATTTCCGGAAAGCTTGATTTAACGGGAAGTTTAGATGCACCGATCATCAACGGCGATTTGATCTTTAACCGAGCCAGAATGAATATTTCCATGCTAAACGCTACGTTTAACATGGATCAGCAGCGGATTAATTTCAATGATCGAGGCATCAGCTTTAAACAATTTACCTTGACTGATAGTGTTGGTAATAAAGCGATTATCAATGGCAATATCAGAACAAAGACGTATACCGAATTTGCTTTGGGTATGGACGTAAAAGCTGATGATTTCCAGGTTTTAAATTCTACAGAGGTCGATAACAACTTATTCTATGGAAAACTGAACATCGATACCGACCTGCGTATCCGTGGCGCAGCCATGAGTCCGTCTGTGAATGGTACCTTAAGAGTCAATGAAAATACCGACATGACACTGACCATGCCAGAAACGGATCCCGGTTTAGTGGAACGTGAGGGCATTGTAGAATTTACTAGTTTGAGTCCTCGAGATAGCGCGGAGATCTTAGCGGTTTACGATACAACCGAAACGACGGGCAATACCATTACCGGGATGAACATATCCTTAAATATCGATGTGGATAGAAACGCGGCCTTTACTGTGATCGTTGATCCCGGAACCGGCGATAAATTATTTGTCAAAGGCCAGGCTCTACTTAACTTCGGTATCAATCCGGGCGGCGAGATGACCCTTGCCGGAACTTACGAAGTGGAAGAAGGTAACTATTCCCTATCCTTTAATATGATCAAAAGAAGATTTGACTTTAAAAAAGGAAGTACAATCACTTGGGGTGGCGACATTATGGACGCTGATCTTAATATGACGGCAGTTTATACCTTGCAAGCACAACCGATTGATTTGGTACAGGTTACCGGCACGCAAGCAAATTATTATCGACAACGCCTTCCTTTCAATGTCAATCTTCATATAGGGGGCAAAATGTTAAAACCCGAGATTTCTTTTGACATTGATTTGGGAACCGGCGGAAATGCCAATACGGTATCGCAAGATGTGACCCAAAATGTAGAAGCAAAACTGGCACAACTACGAGACAACCCTTCGGAGATGAACAAGCAGACCTTTGCTCTGATTGTATTAGGTAGGTTTATCGCTGAGAATCCTTTCTCCAGTGCAGGCGGATCCAGCACTGAAACGATGGTACGATCCAGCGTTAGTAGTTTGTTAACAAGTCAGCTAAATAAAATGGCCGGTGATCTAATTGCCGGTGTAGAATTGAATTTTGATCTACAATCTACTGCGGATGACTATAGCACGGGGCAAGCGCAAAATCGGACAGATCTAAACGTCGGGGTTTCAAAACGAATGTTAGATGATCGGTTGAAAGTGACCGTCGGCTCCAATTTTGAATTAGAAGGAGCTACGCAACCTGGTCAAAAGGCTACGAATATTGCGGGTGATATCTCGGTTGAATACCAATTATCAAGAGACGGTCGTTATATCGCCCGTGTATATCGAAAAAATCAATATCAGGTAACCCTACAGGGCCAATTTATTGAGACCGGGCTGGGTTTCATTATCAATATGAATTACGATGAATTCAGGGAGCTGTTTATGAGCGCTAAGCGCATTCAAAAGCTTAATGAAGAACGAGCAGAGGAGATGAAAGAGCATTTGGAAAAAAATGATGAGGAGGATGAAAACGGCCAGGATAGTGTGGAGCGCCGCAATGACCATCAACCTAAGGAGACGAAGAAAGAAGATGGGGTGGCCGAAGAAAAGAAAGAAGACATACCTGCGGATCACGTCGAAAAGTTAAACAAAGCCTACCGGAATGAGGATGAAGTTACAGAGCAAGAATCATCAGAGAAGAGCAACGATGAGAATTAAAATATACACATATATAGCGATTTCAGTACTTTTTGCTTCCTGTAGTAATGTCAAGTATTTAAAGGAAGGTGAAAACTTGTATGTGAAAGGTGAGGTGGAATTGAATAACGATTCGATTCCGGACCAGTATAGAGGACCGCTAACCGAACGACTGGAGGGGGTGCTACGGCCGCGTCCGAATAAGAAGTTTTTAGGCTTACGTACCAAACTCTATTTCTATAACATTGCCGGTCAGCCCAAGAAAAACAAAGGATTTAAACACTGGTTGAAAAATAAAGTAGGTGAACCTCCGGTATTGCTCCAAGATGTAAATGTTCCGTACAATGAAAATCTCGTCAGGAATAGGTTGGAAAACATCGGCTTCTTTAATGCTTATGTAACGACAGATACGACTATTGAAAACAGAAAGGCGACGCTGAACTATGTAGCTACGACCAATAAAATTTACCGTATCAATAAAGTAACGTATGAAGCTGACACAACTACACAGATTGGAAGGGAGTTAAAATTAGCGCAGGAAGGATCGCTTTTGGTGCCCGGTAGACCTTATAACTTGGATAGGATCATTGCGGAACGCGAGCGGATTGATAATATCCTCAAGGATAAAGGTTATTATTTTTTCAGCCCTGATCACCTTTTGGTACAGGTAGACAGTATGATTGGCAATCACATGGTAGACATGAATGTCAAACTAAAAGAGGAAACACCAAAAAATGCGAAACAACCTTATACGATCAACAACATTTTCATTTATCCGGAATATTCACTAGTTCAGGGTAATTATGAAGTGGCTACTCCCAAAGATGCCGAAGAATACAAAGGCTTTTATTTTATAGATCCACATCGGACCTTTCGAAAGTTTGCACTCGCCAGAACGATGTTTTTCCATAAAGGCGATCTTTATAACCGAGATCGGCAAAATCAAACGATTAGCCAGCTTGTCGGAATGGGAACTTTCCGCTTTGTTAAAAATAACTTTATGTTGGCCGATCGTGGAAAAAGCAATAAATTAGATGTCCATTACTACCTTACGCCACAACAAAAAAAGGCTGTACGTGTTGAATTGCTTGGTAAAACAGCTGCTGTTTACAATGGTTCCGAGGTTAACGTCAGCTGGAGTCATCGAAATGCGTTCAAAGGAGCCGAACTTTTACGTTTAACTGCTTATGGCGGCTACGAAGTGCAATCAGGTGGTGGTATCAATATCAACTCCAATTTTTACCGTTATGGTTTAGAAGCCTCCTTAACTTGGCCACGTATCATTGCTCCTTTTGGTTGGGAGCCTACGCGTCGGTTCGTCCCGCATACTACCACGCTGGTAGGCTACGAATTTCTAAATAGAAGACAGGCCTACCGTTTGAATTCGTTACGTTTTGCATGGGGCTATAACTGGCAGGAATCCGCAAAAAAAACACATCAACTGAACGTATTAGACGTTGCTTACGTGCAACCGGTAAATGTAACCCGCTTTTACGATAGCTTAGCTACAGAGTTTCCCTATTTACAAAGAGCGATCGACCGACAGTTCACCTTTGGTCCGAACTACAAATTTACCTATACCAATACCATGGAAACCGACAGGAAACATACCTTTTACTTTTCCGGTGGTTTGGATCTTTCCGCCAATACCGTTGGCTTGATTTTGGGATCAAACGTAAAAAAAGGGAAGCAAGACAGTATTTTTAACGCTGCATTTTCGCAATATATTAAAACCGAAATTGAGTACCGTCATTATATGAAACTGGGGCAAAATCGGACGCTTGCCGCTCGTGCTTTGTTTGGTTATGGTTATTCCTATGGCAATTCGACTCGACTTCCCTATGTGAAGCAGTTCTTTGCGGGTGGGCCTAACAGTCTACGTGCTTTTAGAGCCCGGGCAATTGGTCCGGGATCTTATAACCCCGAGCGATTTGGAAACGATAATTTCGTTCCGGATATGACCGGTGATATCCGCATGGAATTCAATTTAGAGTATCGGTCTAAGATTGTTAGTATATTAGATTGGGCGGCCTTTATCGACGCCGGTAACATTTGGTTACAAAATGCAGATACGGTATTTCAAGGTGGTAAATTTTCCAAGAATTTCTTTAAGGAATTAGCGGTTGGCGGCGGCGTGGGGCTCCGCTTTGATCTGACTTTCCTCATTTTAAGAACGGATCTTGCTATTCCACTCCGTATCCCTTATTTACCGGATGGCCAGCGCTGGGTTTTCAATAAAATTAATTTTAGAGACCCTGATTGGCGACGTGATAACTTGGTCTTCAACTTGGCTATTGGTTATCCGTTTTAGTTATACGTTATAAGTTTTTGAGTTGTTAGTAGCAACGGTAACACGATTTACCCCATATAAGTAATAGCATACAACTTATGACTTATAACTTACGACTTGTTTTGCCATTCCCATTCCTTTTTACTATTTTACCATCGTGCGGAACTGAGGTAAAAAACAATAATTTTAACGAATCATTTAATTCCGGAAATTTATGAAAATCACCGTTATTGGCGCCGGTGCCGTAGGCGCAACCGCTGCAGACAATATCACAAGGAAAGAACTTGCAGAAGAAGTTATACTGCTGGATATCAAAGAAGGAGTTGCCGAAGGCAAGGCGCAGGATATTTCGCAAACCGCAGCCCTTTTAGGATTTGACACTAAAATCACGGGGGTAACAAATGATTATGAAAAAACTGCCGGATCAAGCGTTGCTGTTATTACTTCAGGTATACCGCGTAAACCGGGAATGACACGTGAGGAATTGATCGGAACAAATGCAAATATTGTTAAATCGGTTGCCGAGAATCTGCTAAAATATTCGCCTGAGGTGATTATTCTAGTGGTTTCTAACCCCATGGACACCATGACCTACCTTACCCTTAAAGCCACTGGCTTACCTAAAAACAGAATTATCGGTATGGGTGGCGCATTGGACTCTTCCCGATTTAAATATCAGATCAGTCAGCATACCGGAGCCTCTCCTTCCGATTTAAACGCCATTGTCATAGGCGGGCACGGTGATACTACGATGATTCCGTTGATAAAACACGCCACTTGGAACAGTATTCCAGTGACACAGTTTTTATCTGCACAGCAACAGGAACAAGTAGTAGCCGACACGATGGTAGGTGGAGCCACTTTAACGAAACTTATAGGCACCTCTGCTTGGTATGCGCCGGGTGCAGCTATCGCCGGGATGGTGGAAAGTATTGTCAGAAATCAGAAAAAACTATTCACGGCTTCTGTTTATTTAGAAGGCGAATATGGTGAGCAGGACATCACGTTGGGAGTTCCTGTTATTATCGGTAAAAACGGCGCCGAAAAAATAATTGCTCTTCAATTGGACGAAGAAGACAAGGCTAAATTCAGACAAAGTGCCGAAGCCGTGAGAAGCATGAATAACGTGCTTTCTGAGAGTAAAATCATCTAAAAAACTAATATCGTTAATGATTAAAATACCACTAGCATTATTAAATCTTCAAGATGACGGCTTCCACTTATTGGTGGAAGTCGTTGTTTTCGAACATAGCTTTAAAGCTGTATTGGACACGGGTGCGTCCAAAACTGTATTCGACAAAACAATCGTAGAGCGTCACATAGGTAATGAGCAACTTAAAAGCAGTGACCGCGTATCTACCGGTTTGGGTACGACTAATATGGAAAGCTTTACTTGGCAACTTCCTGATTTTCAAATCGGCACTTTCCACCTTAAAAATTTTGAAGTGGCCGTACTGGATCTGTCTTCTATTAATTTTGCCTACGAGAATCTTTCAGTCGAGCCTGTAATCGGCGTTATTGGCGGCGATATACTCACCCAATATCAAGGTATCATTGACTATGGAAAAATGACCCTGACACTTAGCATGAAGGAATAGAGTTTAATAATAGCACCTAACAACTAACAACCAATAACTAATAACTAACAACTAACAACTAATAACTAACAGCTAATAACTAACAGCTAATAACTAACAGCTAATAACAACAAAAAAAGGCGCGCTTCACAGCGAGCCTTTTCCCAATTTTAACCAAACCTAATTTACATGAATCAATTACTATTTAACTCTGATACAAATCTAAGGTATCCGCGTTAAGCCTATTTTAAAAAAGCATTATGCCTTTGTGAAAAAAACAAGGCTATCGGCTAGATTTTCTTCATTACATGACGAATTCATAACAATTGATTAATGCTATTATTAATTTAAACCGATAGCTTTATAAATACGAAGTATATGCTATGCGAAAAATTAAAGTAGCGTTTTTTGCGGAAATCTTGCATGAAGATAAAGATGGGGCATCCCGAACGATGTTTCAGCTTATTAAGAGGATTCCGTTCGATCGTTTTGAATTCATGTTTATTTATGGTGATGGCCCGGATCAGCTGTTAGACTTTCCTTCGCTTAAAGTTCCAACTATCACCATTCCTTCCAATAAGAATTATACGTTATCGATTCCTTCCTTAATAAAAAGAAGATTAATCCGTAAACTAGATACATTCGGTCCGGATATCGTACACATCGCTACCCCTTCTCTTTTGGGGCATTTCGCGGTCACTTACGCCAGCAAGCGGCATATCCCGGTCGTCAGCATTTATCACACCCACTTTATTTCATATATAGACTACTACTTGAAACATTTGCCTTTTCTTATCGGCCCGGTTAAGCGATATGTTTCGTCGAAGAAAAAATTATTTTATAATCAATGTGATTGCATTTATGTTCCAACAAAATCCATTAAACAGGAACTAATCAATTACGGCATTCAAGCATCGAAGATGTTGCTATGGGAAAGAGGAATTGACAATACATTGTTTAATCCGCTGAAAAAGGATCTGGCAAAGCTTGAAAAAATAACCGGGAACCAACAGCCTACACTCTTGTTTGTAAGCCGCTTGGTATGGGAAAAAAACCTGGAAATGCTCTTTAAAATTTATCGATTAATTAAAATACGAGGAATTGCATGTAATTTTTTAGTTGTAGGAGATGGATCCGCAAGAAAAGCATGCGAAAGCAATATGCCTGAAGCAATCTTTTTAGGCCATGTTGGTCACGACGAATTAGCAAGTCTTTATGCATCGAGTTCCATTTTTGTCTTCCCATCTGTTAGTGAAACTTATGGCAATGTTATTTTAGAAGCACAGGCCCCCGGCCTGCCTTGTGTCATTGCCAACGGTGGGGGTTCCAAAGATCTAATAGAAAATGGTGTTAATGGCTTTGCTTGCAATCCTAACAGTGAGGGAGAATTTGTAGACTGTATAGAAACGTTATTGAATAAAAAAACGATTCACCGGCAATTCAGCATGCTTGGCATACAAGAAAGCACAAAACGGAACTGGGAGCGGCTAGCGGACATTTACTTTAACGATATTGAGCAGTTGGGCAAAGTTCCCAGCATTTACAAACTAACCTCTTAGTACCGGAATGCTTCGATTTATTAAAATTATACTATTCTTATCTGTTGTTATTTCTTTAGGAATCTACATTGCTCATACAGACCTTACGCAGGTAACCCGGTCGTTAGCACATATCGGTTGGGGTTTTTGCTGGGTTTTGATCCTTACCTGCCTCGCGTATCTCCTAGGCACTCTGGCCTGGGCTTATTGCTTGGGAGACCAGCGAAAGAGAATCAACATTTATCAATTGTTTTGGATCAGACTTATTGGTGAAACGGTGAGCCTTTTTAATCCCAGTAGCATTATTGGGGGCGATTTTCTAAAGGCCGAATTGTTGAAACCCTATATGATCGAAAGAAAATCGGCTATTAGATCGGTTATCGTTTCACGCTTTCTGATGATCGCTTCGCAGCTTCTGTTGTCGGCACTAGCGGTAGCTATTCTACTTAAGCAGAGCAGCGACGATAGTTTTAATCGACAAGTAGCGTCTTTTTTCCCTTATTTTGTGATTGTTTTTTTAGTCATCAGTCTGCTTATTTTCTTAATATTTCGCCTTACTAAATCGTTGCATAAGAAACTTACAACCCGTTTTAGTCAACTCAAATTAAGTCTAACAACTACCCTATCCGAAACAAAGTTATACTATCACCAAGAGAAAAAGGCGCTATGGCTGTCGTTTCTCTTTTTCTCGCTCCATTGGTTTGTCGGTTCCCTTGAATTCCTGCTCATCTTGCATTCGCTGGATATCAATATTGACGTAATTGAAAGTTTAGCCATGGATATGGGCGTTATTTTTTTTAAATCAGCAGGCGCAATAATTCCGGGGCAAATCGGTATTGAAGAGTATGGCAATCAATTTATGTTAGAATTTATTGGTATAACGGGCAGCCTATGGCTTAGCGTCTCCGTTGTCCGGCGGGCTCGACAACTCGTTTGGTTACTTTTTGGCGGTATCAGTTATGTTGTATATCATAGAAAGGCCCCGCAACTGCAAGCAGTATAATTATTCATGGAAGTTCTATTTGTAAGTCATAAATATCCCCCTACTACCGGCGGTATGGAAAAGCAAAGCTATGAACTGGTAGTGGGTATGAGAAAATGGTGTACGGTGCACGAGTTAATATACAAAGGCATCGGTAGCCGGCTGAGCTTTTTTCTAGCACTCGGAAAAAACATAAGACATCTTATCAATCAGCATCCCAATATTAAACTTATCCATTTTAATGATGCATTGATTGCCTCCTATTATTTATTGTGCTGTCGATTCAATCCGCACATTAAACACACGGTTACCATACATGGTTTAGACGTCGTCTTTCCGAGTTTTTTATATAGGAAATTTATTCTCCCAAAACTGAATCGCTTTGATCTTATCGTGGCAGTAAGCAAAGCTACGGCCCAAGCCGCACAAAGCGTGGGGATCGCTACGGGAAAGCTACGAGTCATTTCAAACGGTGTCGATGAAAAAATACCTAAACATAAATTCTCATTAAATTTCCATGACGATTTCCAAGCAAGGTACCGTTTGGATATTCGTGGAAAACAATTATTGGTAGCCATGGGCAGGCCCGTTAAGAGAAAGGGATTTTCTTGGTTTGTCGAACGCGTAATGCCTCATTTGCAACATGATTATTTATTGCTCTTTATAGGGCCGTTTCATTGGAAAGCAACCAAACAAGAACGCTTCTTTAAATTCCTTCCACCCTTTTTCCGAAACAAACTTGCGTTATTTCTAGGTGCGGCCACCGATGAGCCGAAATTGCGTCAGTTATTAAGCAAGCCTGAAATAAGAAAAAGAGCCAAACACTTGGGACGATTGCCGTTCGATGAAATTCTGAACATCCTGTATCATGCAAGTGCCTTTATTATGCCCAATATCGAAGTAGAGGGTGATATGGAGGGCTTTGGCCTGGTTTGTTTGGAAGCTGCCTTATGTGGAACAACTGTTTTTGCCTCCCACACAGGAGGTATTTCGGACGCTGTAAAACACGGGAAGAACGGTTATCTGTTACCATCAGAACAAGCAGAAGAATGGATTACGACACTAAACGAGTTTATGAAGAAACCTAGCGACGAGGAGAAAAAGACAGCGTCGGTTAATTATACAAAAAGACACTTCGGTTGGAAGAAAATGGTCAAAGCTTATTATGAGGCATTTTTGGGGTTAGTTGAGTAGTTAAGTCGCCGAGTTGTTAAGTAGTTAAGTTGTTGAGTAGTTGAACAGGAAAATAGTTGACATAGAACGGAAAGTCGTGATACTTATGTCCTGATACTTACCTGCCTGCCGGTAGGCTGGTGTCTTGATACTTGATACCTGCTAGAACATAAAGACAGGAAGAAAACTCACACCCACAACCCACAACCAATAACCCACAACCAACAACCAATAACCAACAACTAATAACCAATAACTAATAACCAACAACTAATAACTACGTTGCTGCCAACTAAACGATAAACTCACGGGGCAATGGTCCGAGAGCGGTATTCCTTCTTTATTATTGAATTTCTCGTTCTCGAAACGGTAGGCATTTGGAGTCAGCAACAGATCAGCACTGCTTCGAAAGAGTATCTTATCGATAGACTCACAGTCGTCAGTCAACTTCAAAATATCCTCTTTCACAAATTTTTTGAAAGCGGGGAAGCTATCCTTAGCCTTGAGCGTTACCCATGCATCTTTCAAACCATTTTGGGCAAGCAGATCGCGAATATTGTCATGTTCATAGCAGAAGTGCGCATTTAAATCACCCATAACGATGACCGCTCGATCGCCTGAGTGCTCTTTAATATAATTGGACAGTTGAATCATATTCTTCCGTCTCGCGGCAGCAGCGGCCGGATCATCCGCCGCATTTGCGTGTACATTATAAAAATCGATAAATACGCCCTTCCCTACTTCAATCTTACTAAACGTAAAACCCTTAGGTGTCAAACAGTCCGCCCCTGTGCAATTATTCCAAGGAATGCGGTGTATTTCCGTAATACGATATTTTGAGAGTGTATTCAAACCATCACCAAAAGGTACGCCTCCTTTCGTTTTGGTTTTATAAGGATGCTCATTACCACTATAGTACAAGAAGCTATTATAGTTAAAGTCTTCCTGCACATGAACAATATCATAATCATTCAATCGACGCCCAATTTCTGCAATACTTGACGAACGCTCGGTAACAGCGCTGCAAATAAGCTGTGGCAAACCCGCTATATTATAAGTTATGACGGAAAATTCACCCTCATAATTGATGGGCAATTCTTCAGGAGGATGGGTATTGAAGCTAATAAACGAATGACTTTGTGTAGGAACACGACAAACTTGAAAATATCGCTTCACAACCAAAAACAAAAGACAGGTAATAAAGAAGAAGTTCATCCACTTTCTGCTTAGTTTACGACGAAGAATAAGTTCCATAAAAGTAAGGCTTTCCTGGCATAAAACTAGCATGGAGAGTTAAACAGAACGTCGTTTAAATGTTAAAGGAATGTTATTTTTTTTAGGCTATAGGCAGTACGCTATATTCCCGCAGTGAACAAGGGAACCTGGTAGTTGGGAATAGGCCTTACGTCCTCATTTAAGTCCTACCCCATTCACTGTTAACTACTCCCTACTCACCTCCTTCCAGTGAACAAGGGAACCTGGTAGTTGGGAACATACCTTACGTCCTCATTTAAGTCTTATTCACTATTAACTACTCCCTTCTCACTACTCACCTCCTTCCAGTGAACAAGGGAACCTGGTAGTTGGGAACATGCCTTATGTCCTCATTTAAGTCCTATTCACTATTAACTACTCCCTTCTCACTACTCACCTCCTTCCAGTGAACAAGGGACCCTGTTAGTTGGGAATAGGCCCTACGTCCTCATTTAACTCCTACTCCATTCACTATTAACTACTCACTACTTCCTATTCATCTCCTTCCAGTGAACAAGGGAATCTGGTAGTTGGGAACATACCTTACGTCCTAATTTAAGTCCTATTAACTACTCTCTATTCACCTCCCCCAGTGAACAAGGGAACCTGTTAGTTGGGAACATACCTTACGTCCTCATTTAAGTCCTATTCATTACTAACTACTCCCTATTCCCTCCAGTTTCAATCCCATCCCAAATGACATTAAAACAAACCTAACTAGTATTGATGTAAAGTCAACCGGGATCGTCATAAAGACAACCATATTTAATACAAATTTGATCACCTTTATTATAAAGCCGATCAACATAAATGTAACGGCAATTAGCTTTGCTTTAAAGAAGTACGGAATTACCTCAATTCCAATTGACTTTAACGTAATCCCAATTGTCTTTATAGTAAAGTCAACGGTTTTTACTATAAACCCATATGACTTTATTATAGATGGAAACGTCCTTCATATAAGGTCGATCAACTTTGCTACAAAGTCGTACAGCAATGAAATAAACCCAAAAGGATTCATCATAAACCCAACCGACTTTGAAGTAAAGACGACCGGAATTAAGGCAAAGTTGTACGGAAACAAGATAAAGGCAAACAACTTTAAATTAAATCTGAATGTGTTTATTATAAAGCCAATAGTGTTTGCTATAAGGACGAACGTCTTTGAAGTGAGGTTTTAGTTAAACCTAACAGTCATCCTATATCAAACATCCAAGTATAGATAACAAAAAAGCGGCTATCCTGTTAGATAGCCGCTTTAAAGCATTTATGTTAACAATAGACTAGTTGGCAGTTAAATGCGACTCAGCCCAAGTTGACCAATTAGGACGAGCAGCACCGTTACCAGCGCCCGTAGCGTTAGGATCTTCTTCGTACGTTCCAGCAGTACCTTTATTTGGTACGTTATCAAAACGAACTTGTTTCACTTTATTAGCTTGAAAATGAGCTAAAGATTCTGCACCACTTGCAACAACGCCTTCTCCAGCGATAAAATCTTTTAGATAAACATTGGTGATTGAGCCTAATGTACCACGACGCAACATCATTCCCGCTTCCGAAGTTACAGAGGTGCTATTACGACCTATTAATGTTAAATTTGTTAACGTCGGACTTGAAACAGGAGCTAAAGTTGGATTATCCTGGTTGCTGTCCGCTTCAATGCCACGGCTATCTGAAGAATAAGTTGTAGCTGCAGATTGATCAGCATACAAGTTCGTCACTCTACCATTCCAGCCTTCAGCCCAGTCAAAGGAATCATCTTGCGACCCGATCACTGTCAAATTTTCAGCATTTACCGAACCTCCAAACCATTCTACACCGTCATCGGAAACTTGATTGATAAATATATTGTTTACAGTAGTCCCGTTACCAACAGCGTATAACGTAAGCGCATTGAATTCAGATTCGTCATTAATTTTATTGCCTGAATACTCAATAATGATGTGTGATAAGACACCTGAATTATCAGTATTATTATTACCGCCATATATCAAACCAGCCACTTCTGCTTGTGCATTTGCACCTTTATTAGTGCCAGCATTTCCGCAAATAACAATGCCACCCCATTGCCCAGCAGCAGGTGTAGCAGCGCCTGAAGTAAATACTATTGGATTTTCCGCTGTTCCGGCAGCATTGATCATAGCACCTCGTTCAACAGCTAAAAAAGCTACATTTGTTACATTCTCTGAATATTCCGCTTCAATACGCACACCTGGTTCAATTGTTAAGGTTGCTCCTGACTTAACATAGACCGGACCACGCAAAGTATATGTTCTCCCCGCGGTTACACGAGCGTTTCTATCGATATTTCCACTAATAATACCATCCTCAAAAGTAATTTCTCCACCATCAGGGCCTGGATTATTATCATCATCGCTGCTACAGCTTGCAAACATAGTTGCGATAACCATCATGCTTAAGAATAATTTTTTCATAATTGTCATTTTGAATGAATAACTCTGTTGTTTTCTGTTTTTATTTTTGTCTAAAAAATCTTGTATTTAATACCTAAACTAAAGTCCAATCCTCTCCTGTAGTTATATACCTCTACACTTTGATCGGTATTTTCCTGTTCCATACGCACTTCATTATTTAATAAGTTATTAATTTTCAATCCTACCTCCCATCTTTCATTTATTGCAGTGTTTGAAATAAAATTCAAAGTAGGGTAGCCTTTTTCTACTATGTTCCCTCTACCGAAAGCTCCCAATGAAAAAATTCGATCATAGAAGTAATTTCCTACGACAGCAACAGTTGGCCTGATTTTTCCAGTATTTAACTTATAAGTCAAGTCTGCATTCACCAACAAAGGCGAGGCTCCTTGTAGGCGATCATGATCACCATTAAAATTAACACTCATTGTGTAGTCGGTCTCTTCCGCAACTTTCTCGGGATCCAACTCTTGGCGACTATACATATAAGTTACGTTCATCCCTCCCGAAAAACCGCCAGCAATGTTCTTTCTCATCTCTACTTCGGCACCAAATACGTAAGCATAATCTCCAGCATTTAGAAATGAAAACAAGTTCGATGCCGCTGACGTGATTAATGTTTGGCTAATCGGATCTTTGATATATTTACCAAAGATTCCTGCCGAAAATAATTCATCAGAACTTGGAAACTGCTCCCATTTGATATCTAAATTATAATTGTCTGCGGGCTTTAACGCTCCGTTTCCGAAGGTCAAAGATGTCACATCTTCGTATTGAAAAGGGGCTTTTTCTAAGAATTGAGGAAGCGTATAAGATTTACTAGCTGCTACTCGTAAGTTTTGATTTTCCGACAAAGCATATTTAAGAGTAGCTTCAGGTAATATAAAAATTTTATCAATGTCCGCTTGATCAAAATCTACTATGGGTTGCAGAATATTTACGTCCCATGTCATTTTTTGTAAGACCTTGTCTGCTCTTAACCCCAATGTATAGGTAAGTTTTTTGTTTGGACTATGCTCAAAAAGGGCGAAGCCACCATGTATATTTAAATTAGCGTCGTATGTTTGGGGAACCAAACTTAAAACTCTTGCGGTTTCAAAGCGAAACGTTGGACCTGTACCAGTAGCAGTTGTAAAGTTATCTGCATTCAAAAATGCATCTAGATTGTTAGGATCAGCTGCTATGCCGGACTGTTGGATGCGAGCGTTAATTTGAGTAGCTTCGAAATCCCGTTTTTTATACCGTCCGGTGTAACCCACACTTAGTTTTCCGTCGTATTCCCCTGCTTCATTTTCAAACAGCTTATAATTAAAAGCAAATCTCCCTGCGACTTCTTTCTCATTAATATATTGAAAATACCTATTCTGATTATTTACCTGAGAATTGTTGAACTCAAAACCTCCACTGTTACTAGTTGATAAGGTACTAGTAATCCGATCAGGCATATCAGCATTGACGATACCATAAGATGCTCCCCAGTCTAAAGATAAACGTTCTTTTAATTGATGTTCTCCGAGCAACTGATTCAAGAATAATTGGTTTTGCTGGGTCAATGTTTGTCGTGTAAATTGTATTGGTTCATCTAATGGAGCCACATCATAATCATTCACAGCACTAGAAGAGCCATTAATGAATATGCTATTCCACCTTAATCGGTTTTTTGAATTAACTCGATAATCTAGGTTGAACATACCAGTGGTATTCGTCTCGTAAACATTCTTCTCTATGTTGAAGTAATCGGCATTGACGATATCAACCCTTGAACCCATTACTTTCTCAGAACCTTCTCTAAACTGATAATTGTTTTTATGAGAGACAGTTGCAAAAACATTTAATCTCCCTTCTTGGCCTATCTGAAAACTTTTTCCCCCTTGAATAGAAAAGTCATAATTAAAAGGCTTATCAACAGTATTAGGCGACCATTTACTCCCGAAAGTATATTGTTGCAGCGTAGTAGGTGGCTTGATATTATAGAAACCAAAGCGCTTCCAGTTATCTGCTCTTTTAAAATCAGACCGAAAAGCATTTGTGTTTAAACCACCACCAATTTCTACGCTTAATGTAGGATTACCAACGTGTTCTTTCGAAAGAATGTTAACAGTAGCACCTCCAACATCACCATAGTCCTCTGCAGTATATGTTTTACTAATGCCAATTGATTGAATAACATCCGTTCCAAATAAATCTAACGAGATGTTCTTACTTGTTGGCTCATTCGATGGCAACGGCAAACCATTTAACAAGGTATTATTATAACGATCTCCTAAACCACGAACAAATACACCCGTTGTCCCTTCTTGTTTCGCAATACCAGTTACTTTCGTAATAGCAACGGCTGCATTACTGATACCTTTTCGGCTCATTTCCTGTGAGCCAATGCTTTGCGTAATCACAGCCGAGTTCATCTGCTTTCTTAACAAAGCCGATTCAGTATCCTTTCTTACTTCACCAACAATCACTACATCATCGAGCATCTGTGCATCGGAGGCCATGGCGACATTAAGATTAATGTTGTTTCCTGCTTTTACAGTGACTGTATCCCGTAAAGTTTGGTAACCTACATAACTAAACACGAGGATATGAGTTCCAGGATTAAGTTCTAATTTGAATTTTCCGTCGATATCTGTATTGGCACCCAACTTGGTACCTTGCACGGCGACGGACACCGCGGGCATGGTTTCATTATTTAATGAAGCATCTACCACAACACCACTAACGATTCCCTTTTGTTGAGCAAAAGTAATTGAACCGCTAAATAATAGAGTTAAAAAGATTAGGGTCTTGACTTTCATGTAACTTGTAATATTCCGCTACAAAGGACGCAAGAACAGGTAAACAGAATGTTAAGTTCGTATTATTCTTATATATATCTATTGTTAATATAGTGTTAAGACTAAACAAGGATTGAATTGTTAGACATACCTTGTCATTGGAATATTAAGCATAAAATCAGCATTTTATATAACGCTTAACACTTTCATAACCTCTTTATAATATTGCTTTCGCAATTCGAGACTATAAAAATAACTTAAATAAAATCTTCATGATTTCGGAACTCGTAAATGGATCATTTCGTGTTCGTTCATAAAAAACACCCCCTCGAAGTGATGTTATAAATCATCAACAGTTCAAAAAAGATAACGGAGACAGCTACCTACTTGTATTTAAATGTAAGACTAAGCACATATACACTGCCTGAAGCTGCGCTGCTTAGCATGCCAAAGTCTAAAAGGCATAACCAACTTCAGGTTAAATTCGTGCCAAATTCGAGATTTCATCAGATATTTACCAGATCCTATCAGCTTTTTATCAGATAAACCTGACTAAAATCTGGTAAAACCTGAACAGCACCTAATAAACTTACGAATTTGGTACGGAGTTAAGGGGTAATTGAATGGAATAAAAAGGGATTACCACGTGGATTCGATGAATCATCAGGCATAAGACAGAACGTCGTAGATACTATTTAAGCACCTCTCGAAGATAAGATCCCTGAAAAGCTATCTAGTTACTCCCTCGCCCCTCCCCATCCTCTCCCCAGCGAGCTAACTTGAGCGGGGCTGAAGGCGCACTTAATGGAGTGTTTCCCCAAGGATCTCGCCACGAGTCCCCATTGAGCTCCGACCAAGGTGAATCGAACCACCGAAGCCATCTCCAAAAGAGGTACAAGCGAGGGGCCCAAACTGCTTTACACGATCTTTGTTCATGCTTGATCGCATCTATAGCTTAGTTCGATAGGAGTCCGATAGGTATTGCTTAAAAAGCCGTGTTTTGGGCCTTTTTACGTACCATATAAGGATATCACTGGGATATAGGGCGAATGGGACACGGATGGAGCACGGCTCAAGGTCGGATCTAAGCGCTTGCAACAACCGCGTCCCAAATCAATTCCGTAGAAGCATACTAAAATAGATAAATGGCTAAACCAGGTACATATAATGCTTAAATTATGGAGACAATGCAGAACCTGATTGCTTTTCTTTTTTGTTTTTTAGTGATTTATAATAATTCATTGTCGATATTGCTGCCAACATCACAAGTATGCCTACAATCTGCACGAACCCTAGTTGTTCATTCAGGACGATGCTTGCACAAAGGACGGCAACGGGAAGCTCGATCGTCATTAGTATGGAGCTGATGCCTGCCCCGATCTTTGGAATAGCGGCTGCAAAAAGCGCTGTAGGAATGGTCGTTCCGATGATGGCAAGAAAAACTGCCATCATTGCAAATTCATAGCTGAAATAGCTTCCCGCCAAAATGGTTTTTACATTGATGATGAAAATAGTCAATGCAGAACCCGCCATGATTACCATGCTTTTAGGCAACCAACCCACCGTGTGGCCAACCCTACTATTCGCAACGATATAGATGGCATAGGTCAACGATGAACAAAGTGCCAAGGTAATACCGATCCACGAGAGGGATTGGACATCTTCTCCGAAAAGGTTTGCGGCCATAACCGTGCCGATAAGAATGAAAACAACCGTCAGCAATTCCGACTTATTTGGTTTTTTACCGAACACAGCCCAATCCAGTAATAAACTGAACCATGTAAACTGCATAAGAATTACGATAGCAAGTGATGCGGAAATATAGCTTACGGACTGATAGTATAAATAATTGGTGAGACCAATCGCTCCGCCTGTTGCTAAAAGAGATATAAATTCATTCCGTGTGAGGCGTACTTTTCCCTTACGGGAAAGGAATTGGGCTGTCCCGAGAAATACTGCTGCCAAGAATGCTTGTGAAAAGGATAGTTCAGCGGCATGGTACCCGCGTGAATAGAATAACTTTACGAACGAGGACATCGTACCATACATGATGCCTCCCATTAAGACCATTATGATGTATTTTAAATTTGCCATTTCAAGATTGTTAGAAAATAATTACGTTAATACCTGCTTAGAGGCCAAACAACCTTGAATGGTCACATGAAAATGTAGACAATATCCCCTCACTGAAAAAGTGAGAACATGAAAATGATAAATCCGGTTATTTAGCCTTTAGGCTACCGGAGGGGGCGTATTTGAGGAAAATTGTTTATTCATAAGAATATATGATAATTAAGGCGAATATAATAAATTCTTGATGTATTTAAAATCAGTGGAAATGTTTGTAATAATAAACGAAATCCCCGCCTTGCTGTGACACGGTAGCTTCAAAAAAAATTTTACGTTGATTTGTAAATAAAAAAGCCACTGCGGTGTGCAATGGCTCCATTCTATACGGTATAACTTACAACGTATAGCTTAAACTTATCCTACTCTAAGTCTTTCACTAATTTGCGGAAGTTTTCAGCACTAGCCGCGATATCTGCAGAATTGGCTAACCAATTGTATTCGTATTCCGCTGAAAGCATCCCTTTAAACTTTTGGTTTTTTAATTCTTGCATCACCCCTTTTATGTTACCAACGCCGGTACCCCAGTGTACATCATGTGCATTTCTCGATTTTTCGTTCAAATCTTTAAAATGTAAATGGTTGATATGTCCCTTATACTTTTGTAGACATTCTATGGGATCTAAACCGGAACGTACCCAGTGGCCAATATCGGCACAAGCGCCTACATATTTACTGTTTGCCAGTTGGATAGCATTTAACACAATTTCGGGGCTCCAGTAGTGGGTTGGATTCGGATGGTTGTGAATGGATACTTTGATTTTAAACTCAGTAGCCAACTTTCCGATTAAAGGAAGATCTTCTTGCTTAGGCTCAGTATTGATGTTTTTAATACCCATGGCTTTGGCAAACTCAAAAAGTTGACGCCAAGCTTCCGGCGAATCGGCGCTTACAACACCGAAAGCAACCAAGGTAATTCCTTTGTCTTTCAACAATTGCAAAACCTGCGCTCTTTTTTCTTTGCTCATGGCGAAATCCATTTTACCTTCTATCCCACCACCAATAGTTTGACCTGGATAAGCTTCAATATACTTCAATTTACAGCTATCTACTTTAGCAATTGCCTCGGCGAAAGTAAATCGGTTAAAACTATAGGCCTGGGCGCCTAATTTCCAACCTAATTTTTCTTCCGGCCTATCTTGCGCTTTTAAAACGCTTGTTGTAAAAACGATTGCTACGATAGCAATCAGGCTACTCCATACATGTTTTTTATAGTTCATCTTGATTTTATTTGGTTTGTGGGTTTATTCTATCTATGGCTATCGTAGGTAAAGCTTCGGACTTGCGTTCTTAACACCTGCAGTTCATCAGATGATAGTTTCGGCCGGTTTTTCAAAATGCTTAAACCTTGATCTAACTGCTCTTCTGTACGAAAGCCTGTTACGGCCGAAGCTACTGCCCGATTTTCGAGTACATAGGCTAATGCCACAGCAGTATCCGATGTATCCAACTTTCCGGCTAGTTTATGAATGGCTTTAGCGGCTTTGAGTACCTCACTCGAACTGAATTGCAAATAATCTCCTTCTTTCTTTCCAAGCAATCTTCCTTGAGCCAAAGCTCCTCTACTGATTACACTAATATGGTGATCAGCTAACAACTTCAGTATCTCCTCTTCCGGACGATGATCCAACAGACTGTATTGCATCATCACCGACACAATACTAGATCGCTTAATATATTCGCGAATGACATTTGGTCGAATCGATGAAATTCCATACCACCTAATTTTACCCTGTTGCTTCAATAGTTCGAAGGCCTCAATCGTCTCATCTATTGGATCTTCTATGGTACCGCCATGAAGCTGGTACAGATCGATATAGTCCGTCTGCAAACGTCGAAGGCTTTGCTCTACCGCTTTGAGAATGTACTCTTTCGAAGGATTCCACTCCCAGCCATTTCCATCTGGTCGCCATTGATTTCCAACTTTTGTGGCAAGAACAATCTCTTTTCTGACCGATTTCAGCGCTTCGCCAACATAGGTTTCGTTCATCCCTTTATCGTAGAGATCGGCCGTATCGAAAAAGTTAATGCCATTGTCAAAAGCTTTACGTAATAAGTGACTTGCATGCGATTGGTTTTCTCCTAAGGACATACAGCCAAAGCTGATTTCGCTAACTTTTAAATCGGATTTTCCAAGCACATTCATGAATACTAGCCTCCTATTTTAAGCAGCTCAACATCAAATACCAAAACGCTAAATGGAGGAATATCGTTTCCGGCACCGCGCTCTCCATATCCTAATTGATAGGGTATATAGAAGCGATAGTGCGCCCCAACAGGCATTAACTGCAAGCCTTCCTGCCATCCCTGAATAACGCGATTTAATTGAAATGAAATCGGTTCGCCCCGATCGTAAGAGCTATCAAATACTTTTCCACTTAAAAGTGCACCCTTATAGTTTACGGTAACGGAATCTGTCGCCAATGGTTTCGGTCCGACAGCGTCCCGAATAATTTCATATTGCAAACCACTCGTTGTAGTATGAACCCCTGCTTTCGTTTTGTTTTGTGCTAAGAAGGAATCACCCGCAGCTGTTTGCTCTTTCTTTAAATCTTCTGCTGCCGCTGTTAACACGTCGCTGATAGCCTTATATTCATCTTCTTCTTTTATACGGATAGGACTCTCTGAAAAATAGTCCTCGATAGCCTGTGCTACTAATTTTCCGTTTAGATTTTTCAATCCTCTCTTCTTTAAATCTCTTGCCATACTTAAACCAAAGGCATAAGAAGCTGAGTCGATTTTACTTTCGAACATGGGTGTAACTTTATTTTGCTTGGGTATTATTTTTTGTTTCGTTTTTTGCTGCGCGAATGTAGGAAGTGCCGACACAGCTACAAGACCCGCGATAATTAATGGTTTGATCATGATAGGCAAACATAAAAAAATTAGTTGAGTGGGGAAATAGTTAGTAGGAAAATAGTTAAGGGAGTAGTTTTAAGTTGCGAGTTGTGGGTTGCGTGTTTTCTTCCCCTCCTATGTCTTAGGAGGTATCAAGTATCAACACTTCCTGTCTTACATCCTATGTCTATATTAAGCTATAGGCATGAACTATTCTACTCTACGCAAAAATTCATCATTCATTATTCATCATTCAACATTCATCACTTAAGACCCTACTTAACAAATCAACGACTTAACCACTCTCCATACCATTTCCCGCTTTCTTTAACGATACGTTTTTGCGTTTCAAAGTCGACATGCACCAGACCGAAGCGCGGATGGTATCCTTCCGCCCATTCAAAATTATCGGTAAAGGTCCATACAAAATAGCCACGCACATCCACTCCCTCCTCTTTAGCGCGCAAGACCTGCTGAATGTGATCTTGTAAATATTTTGTCCGCTCCGCATCATAAACACGATCACCGATCACTTCGTCTTTAAATGCAGCCCCATTTTCGGTTATGATAATAGGCGGCATATTGGGATAGCTCTGAAATCTTTTGAGTGCCTCATAGATAGATGATGGATAAATCTCCCAATCCATCGCCGTCGTGTGTTTTATCCCCCTTTTGCGAGGTTCAACAATGTTAGCCCACACATAAGGCATCAGCATTGAAAATTGGATAACCTCTCGGGTATAAGTTTGAAGTCCAATAAAATCGAAATTAAAAGCAATATTATCTTCATCGCCGGGGAGGATGTATTTCTTTAAATTTTTAAGCGCTTTGACAGCGTCGATGGGATATCCCATCCCTAAGATAGGTTCTAAAAAAAGGCGATTCATAATTGCATCTGCCCTTCTAAGTGCATGGATATGTCTCGTCTTAAGGGATATGGGCTCGAGCACCGAATGTGAAAAAGTAGTGCCTACCATTGCCGTAGGATAACGCTCTTTTATAATTTTGGCCCCTCGGGCCATGCTAAGGGTAGCATGGTGCACCGCCGGCAAAAAATAACGGAGACCCCACCGTCCCGGCGCGTGCTTTCCGAAAAAATAGCCCGCACCAACGAAGGCAACCGGCTCGTTCATAACCATCCAATGCTTTACACGATCGCCAAAAGAATCAACACATAAACGGACATAGGTCTCAAACCATTCTAAAATGGAACGGTTGGTCCAGCCACCTTTGTTTTCCAGTGCTTGCGGAAGATCCCAATGATATAAGGTTACCCAAGGTGTAATTCCATGTTGGATACACGTATCAATGACCCGGTTATAAAAGTTGATACCCTCGCGATTAATTTCTCCCACACCTTCCGGCAGTATACGTGTCCAAGCAATGGAAAAGCGAAAATGCGGGATATTCAGCTGTTTCATTAGTAAAATATCGTCTTCATACCGATTGTAAAAATCGCACGCAACTTGCGCATGATGCCCGTTTCTGATTTTTCCTTTCTTTTTACTAAAAACATCCCATATGGATGGGCCTTTCCCGTCAGCATTATGCCCCCCTTCTATCTGATAAGCGGCCGTAGATACGCCCCAGATAAACTCTTCACCAAATAAACTGCGATTCATATATGGAGATGCGTGGCTAAAATCTTATCTACAATCTCTTGTGTATTGTCAGGGTAACTAACTTTTACCCCCTGATCGGTATTTATCCAGCGCTCAATAGCTTCATCATTCTTTGATTTGAGATTTTTGATAACCGGTACGCCCATTTGCATTAACGCCGCCGCATTTAAATGTTGCTCATATTGATTTTTCATCGGAACAACCATTAACTTCTTACCCAAAAAAAGCGCTTCAGCAGGTGTCTCAAAGCCCGCCCCGCATAAAATACCATGGCAAGAGGCCATACTTTCCACAAATTTCTGATTATTAATAGGCTGAACGTTCACATTCTTGAGTGAAAAGGGCACTCGATTATGCTTAGAGAACACGTCCCATTGAACTTGATCAAAGCGTAGCAGGCTTTTTAATAGACGTGCGTCATCATAGGCCGGTAGGTACACCGTATAGTGCCCCTTATCACTGATTTCCTGCTCCCGGATTTGCCTTCTGATAACCGGTGTAAATATAGAGGGACTGTAAGGCTGAAAATGGAAGCCGTAACTTACATCTACGGGGGCATAATGCTTTAAAATAAACTTACCCATCATGTCCACTTCTTCAGGCTTTGGCGATTTGGAATCCAAAACAGCTGATTGATGGCTCATGCCGATGCAAGGGTGTTCACGTAGATGACAGGCCCAAGCCGTTACAGGTTCAAAATCGTTGATCACGAGATCATAATCCTCAACAGGCGTTTCATTTACCTCTTTTACGATATCTCGAACTTTATTACTCATAAAAGTTCGCCAAAGGTCAACACCGCCTGCTTTTCCAAAGATAAAGCTAAGCCCGTGCTTACGATATTTGACCTCAAAAGGCAAATCTAAATCGGCTTGGATACCGCTCACAAGAATATCTACCTCTGCCCGTTTTTTTAAACAAGGGATCACATCCATCGCCCGGCTTAAATGTCCGTTACCTGTTCCCTGTACAGCATACAATATCTTCATTTGATAATGATAAGTACTATACTTAATCTTTTGGTTAGGTTAAAGTTAATTATTTGTAACCAAAATTGTTTGTTGTTGGTTACTGGTTATTGGTTGTTAGGATTGAAGACCTAACAGCTAATACCTAAGACCTTAATACGGTATTCCTAGCCTTTTGAAAATAAAATGCCATAACCAAACCGGACCGATTAAAAGAAACTTGATATCTGTCAAAAACGATGGTTTCTTACCTTCAATTTTGTGACCTATAAATTGTCCGATCCATGCTATAACAAAAATGATCAGGCATATCAACCAAGGTGCAGGCCCTCCTGCTTTTTCCCAATACTCCAGTTGTACGATAATATAGCTGAAAACCCCAAAGCTAAAAAGCATCGCATAAGATAACGTAGGAGCTAAACGGAGATAGTAGTAAACCACCAGTGCCATTGCGATGGTAAACCAGTTAATAAAGCCATTATAGCGCCCTAAGAATTCAAGATGTGGAAAAGGAATGAACCAGATAAGCCCGGAAATACTAAAGGTTATAAGTGGAACACAGATCCAATGAATCAGTTTGTTGCTTGAACGTTGGTGGTGTTCAGCATATTGCTCAAAATAAAGATCAATAGGGCGTTTCTTTGTCTGTATTTGCTTCGCCGACTTAAGCTGTTTTGACATAAGAGTAAGAATTTAGAGGATGCCTAAAAGCTTTCCCGATGTTCATTCGACCGTGTACTCATATCTCAACTTATTTCGATTGCCTACCAGCGATGAGCAAGCAATCGAAAAAATGTCAAGAAAAGGCCTTTTTAAACAACCTCCTTGTATTATTTATTTTGCAAAGGCCACTGATCGGGTTTCGCGGATAACCGTAACCTTAATCTGCCCGGGATATGTCATTTCGGTTTGTATACGATTGGATATATCTGCCGCTAATATTTCTGCCTGGGCATCAGTAACTTTTTCACTTTCTACCACCACACGCAATTCCCTACCGGCTTGTATCGCAAACGTTTTTTCCACGCCTGGATAAGAAAGTGCTAGCTCTTCCAACTCTTTTAAACGCTTGATATAACTTTCAACAACTTCTCTCCGTGCTCCCGGTCTCGCACCGGAAATAGCATCGCAAGCTTGCACAATTGGAGAAATAAGTGAAGTCATTTCGATTTCGTCATGGTGAGCTCCAATGGCATTACAAACTTCCGGATGTTCTTTGTATTTCTCAGCCAATTGCATACCCAAAATCGCATGAGGTAATTCCGGGTTATCATCAGGTACTTTGCCAATATCATGCAATAAGCCGGCACGTTTTGCCAGTTTTACGTTTAACCCTAATTCAGCTGCCATGGTTGCACAAAAATTAGCCACTTCGCGCGAGTGCTGCAACAAGTTTTGCCCATAAGAGGAACGATAACGCATTCTGCCAACCATCCGGATCAACTCCGGATGTAAACCATGAATGCCTAAATCAATAACGGTACGTTCGCCAATCTCTACAATTTCGTCTTCTATCTGCTTTTTGGTTTTCGCTACAACTTCTTCAATGCGGGCGGGGTGAATACGTCCATCTGTAACCAATCGGTGCAAAGCAAGCCGCGCAATCTCTCTTCTTACCGGATCAAACCCGGACAAGATAATCGCCTCAGGTGTGTCGTCAACGATGATCTCTACGCCAGTAGCTGCTTCCAATGCACGGATATTACGTCCTTCACGACCGATAACGCGTCCTTTGATTTCATCATTTTCTATGTTAAAGATGGAAACCGTATTTTCGATAGCGCTTTCGGTAGCCGTACGCTGTATAGTTTGAATGACCACCTTTTTTGCTTCTTTACTGGCGGTGAGTTTGGCCTCATCTACAATGTCTTTTATCTGGATCATTGCTTTCGACCGTGCCTCTTCTCTTAGGTTATTTACCAGTTGTTCTTTCGCTTCTTCCGCCGATAAACCCGCAATTGTTTCTAACTGCTTAATGTGCTGCATTTTCAAATGCTCCACCTCATCCTGTTTTTTGTTGTTCAGCTCAATCTGACGTTCCAGATTTTTCTTAACGTTATCAAGCTCTTGCTTTTCCCGATTAACTTGCTCTAATTTGGAATTAAGTGATTGTTCTTTTTGGCGAAGCGAGTTCTCCTTTTGATTGATCGCATTATTTTTTTGGTTAACCTCCCGTTCATGTTCGGCCTTTAAATGAAGAAACTTTTCTTTTGCTTCCAATAAACGATTTTTCTTCAGCATCTCCGCCTCTTGTTCAGCCTCTTTTAAGATACGTTTAACCTTATTCTGTGCTGCAATTTCTTGCTTCTTAAGTAAGCTACGGAGTAAAAAGCGTCCGATCAATACGCCAATAGCCAAACCTAATAACACATAAATTACTATTTCCATGTTGTTTATATATATATTTAGTTGATAATAGAACCGGGGGATCATACTATCCCCGTTTCTAGAACCGTTGATTGCTTAATCATCGTGCAAAACCAACACCTTTCCCATAAGGTCAGGAAGGTTTACGCAAAAAAAAACCGCAGTTAAAAATAGGTTCCAATTATTTTAAACTTCTATATACAGGTTTAGCGTACTAACTATCTCCAGGTGGCGAAAGCAAAATGGAGTATGTCTATTTACGCTTCTTTATATTGAAGTGTTAAGTTTAAAAATAGTGAAACCCGAATTAACTGCGGTTAAATCTTATAGCTCTATATTTCAAAAGAACGAATCAATCTTTAAAAAACTCCGATAGCAATTGATCTAATTGGTAAACTTTATCGGATACGCTTGTATCCTCTTCTCTCACCTTTTTTTCTGCCTTTAAGGCTGCTGTAGCATAATGCAATACAGCCATCGAAAGCAGATCTTGCTTATCTCTTACCGCATAATTCTCCTGTAGATCTTTTATACGGTCGTTAATTAATTTCGCTGCATGACGGATAATCTCTTCTTCTTCCATCTCTATCCGTAAAGGATATATCCTGTCTGCAATATTTATTTTTATGGAAATATCTCCCATAGAATGAGCTTGATTCACTATATAATTTGGGTTACTCTATTTTAGTAACTCAATACATTTATCTATTTCTCGCACAAAATCGTTAATTTTTTGCTTGATGTCAAGTGTTTTTTCATTAATGGCTTCCTTTTCTACCGGTGCACCTTCCAAAGAACGGGCAACAGTTAGCGCCTTCAGTTTCTCCTCCAGATCCTTATTTTTATCTTTGGACGCTTCAAATGCTACTTTAATGGATTGATTCTCCAATTTAAGCATGTCGTTTTCTTCTTGTAAAGATAAACATAATTCAATCAGTTTTGCTGTTTTCTCTACGACATTATCTAATTGCGCTGAAACCGTTGACATCTCTATTTAGCATTTTTAGTTAGCCTCTATCCCTTTCTAATTTCTGCACCTACTTCTTTTTCAAAGTTAAGTATTAATTTTTGTATCACCGAATCAATTTGTTTATCTGTTAAGGTTTTTTCCTCGTCTTGCAACTCAAAGCTCAAAGCGTAGGACTTCTTTCCCGCCGGCAACTTGTCACCTACATAAACATCAAAAACACCTACTGATTTGAGAAGTTTACGTTCGGTTCGTTCGGCTATATTCTTTAAAGCGTCGAAGGTTACTTGCCGATCAATCAATAGCGATAAATCTCTTCTTACCGCAGGAAATTTGGCTACTTCCTTATAGGTGATTTTATTTTTACGGATGGCCTTTAGTAGTAATTCCCAATTGAATACCGCGCAATATACCATGCCGTTCACATCGGCTTTTTTTAAAGCCTTTGTAGAAATTGCGCCAAATTTCACTAAGGTCTTTTGTCCTTTAACATATTGTAGGCCATATGAAAAATGCACGCTCTCCAAGTCTTCCGTTTTGAGATCGCGAATGTTAAGACGCTTCACTAAGGCATCAACTGCTGCTTTTATATCGTAAAAAGAAACGGGCTGCGACGGTTGGTTCCATTGCTGGGTATGTTGAGCGCCCGTAATGGTTAAACTTAATTGCTGTTCTTCTTCGTAAACGCCGTCTACCATATGATAAGTCTTCCCGAACTCAAATAATTTCAAATCGGGATTTTTTCGCTTTTGATTATATGCAACAGCTTCTAATGCGGAAAAGAGCAAGTTTTGTCGCATGACGTCCAAATCACTGCTTAAGGGATTTAGTATCTTAACCACTGTCTCTTCATTATCGGCATAGGCTAGTTTAGTAAGCGAGTTGGATAAAATCTCATTAAATCCATTGGCTATTAAAGTATCCGCAACAAGGTTCTGAATCACTTCTTTGTCCGGTTTTGCAGAAGTATTCAATGAAGCCTTGATTTGCTGCTTCATCTCGATATTATTATAACCGTAAATGCGCAAAACTTCTTCGGTAATGTCAACCTCCCGCGTCACATCAACTTTATAGGGCGGAACATAAACCGTCAAAACGCCTGCGTCTTTGCTTGCTATCTGTATTTGCAATGCCTGTAAAATATCAACAATATTTTCGTCAGTGATATTTTTACCGATCAAACGTCGAACGTTGTCCGGATTGACCTCAAAAACAAAAGGTTTTACCGGAGCAGGATAAATATCTGATATCTCGGAAGATATTTCTCCACCTGCGACTTCCACCATTAGCAACGCCGCCCGTTTAAGCGCATAAACGGTCATATCGGGATCTGTACCACGTTCAAATCGGAACGAAGCATCTGTTTTCAAGTTATGTCGCTTTGACGACTTTCTAATAGAAACGGCATCAAAATAGGCGCTTTCCAAAAACACATTCATAGTCGTTCCGGTAACGCCTGAATTTAGTCCGCCAAATACGCCAGCAATGCATAGGGGCTTCTCCTCGTCACAAATCATAAGATCTTCCGAAGATAGCTTACGTTCTACCTCGTCTAATGTAACAAAAGCCTCGCCTTCTTTTGCGTTGCGAACGATAATGTGACTACCTGCTACCTTATCTGCATCAAATGCATGCAGTGGTTGCCCTAGCTCGTGAAGGACATAATTGGTGACGTCAACAATATTATTAATGGGTCTTAAGCCAATTGCCCTTAGTTTTTCCTGTAACCACTCAGGTGAGTCGGCAACTTTTACGCCACTAATACTCAGGGAAGAATAACGCTTACAAGCATTGGTGTTATCCACAGTGACAGGCATCAAACGACCCGATCCCGCTTTGAAGGAGCTAATATCCGGCAACTTTACTTCCTGTCTCAAAACAGCCGCTACATCCCTAGCAACGCCTAAATGAGAGGCGGCATCAGCACGATTCGGCGTCAGCCCGATTTCGAAGCAATAATCGTCTTTTACACCGAAAAAATCTTTAGCCAAACTTCCAACGGGTGCGTCAGCGGGCAATACCATAATTCCTTCGTGCGATTTGCCCAAACCTATTTCATCCTCCGCGCAGATCATCCCTTCGGAAACTTCTCCTCTTATTTTCGATTTATTGATTTTAAAAGGCTCACCCTCCAATGGGTAAACCGTTGTACCAACGGTTGCTACTACTACTTTCTGGCCGGCAGCGACATTTGGAGCCCCGCAGACAATGTGTAATAAAGAAGCTTCACCGACATCGACCGTAGTAATACGCAGTCTATCAGCATTTGGGTGTTGCTGGCAAGTTTTCACCTCTCCGATCACTAAACCTGTCAAACCCCCAGGAATGCCCTGGATTTCTTCAACACCTTCAACTTCTAAACCAATATCTGTTAATATTTGTGAAAGTTCGTTCGGGTTTTTATCAGTAGATATAAATTGTTTGAGCCAGTTGTACGATATCTTCATGGAAATAGTCTGTTTTCTTTGCTTTTTTATTTCGACGTTGCTAGGGTGACAGATTAAATAAATATCGCCAATAAAAGTTTATTAAATCCAGACTCAATACGGAGGCTGCAATAAACAGGCTACCTGTTAATCGTCCCACCGGTTGCAACGCTAAAAATTGTTGCAAACTTAGCATATTTTTTATTTTTATCGTACTTTGAGATAAGATAGATCACGAATATTAACTTGAATTCGGTTACTAGATATCTCCATGATCTAAAAAGCTGTAATAGCCTTCATCGGAAATGATGAGATGATCCAGTACCCTAACGTCAAGCAGTTTCCCTCCCTCAACAATTTTCTTCGTCAGCTGTTTGTCTGCCATGCTTGGCCTCAGCGAGCCGGAAGGATGGTTATGGCTTAAGATCAAACCCGTTGCCTTTGCCTGCAATACCGCTTGGAACACACCCTTGGCATCAACAGCCACTACACCGCTCCCACCTTTGCTTATTAATTCCTTTGCAATTACCCTATTATTTGTATTTAATAACAGAATCCAGAATTCCTCATGAGATAGATCAGCATAAACCGATTGCAACACCTGATAGGCATCTTCGCTACTCTCAATTTGAGGCTTTAGTACCGAGGCATTCTCTTTTCTCCGTCGTCCCAGCTCCAAAGCAGCAATGATGGCAATAGCTTTCGCCTCTCCTATTCCCTTATAATTGCATAAATCTGCAAGGGTTAATCGCGCTAAGTCACTCAGGTTGTTTTCCACATCACTTAAAATACGCTTACTGAGCTCAACAGCGGTTTCCTCTTTTGATCCGCTGCCTATTAAAATGGCTATCAGTTCAGCGTCACTGAGTAAACGACGGCCATTTAATAATAACTTTTCTCTTGGTCTGTCTTGTTCTGCCCATTGTTTTAAACGCATTCTTTTGGTGTAGGTTTCCTGCATAATTTTAATTCTAAGGTTTAAAAAAGATTTTCAGGTTCAGTGAAATTTATAGGACTAAGATAGTAAATTTCGGTTGGAAATCCTCTCTCCTCCTCCCGATAGCTAAAACCCAAATCTTATAGTAGCAAATTCATCTAAGTTTACTATTTTAGGCCTTAATTTACGCAATTATAAGCAATGAACAAATTACTACAGTTAGGAATGTGCGCATTGATCGGCGGAACGCTATCGGCTTGTCAACACATTCAATCGAAAGAAGCAAAAATGGAAACACCGTCTTGGGTTGATTTATTCAACGGAAAAAACCTTGATGATTGGACGGTAAAGATTGCCAAACATGAGGTTGGCGAAAATTATGCTAACACGTTTCGGGTGGAAAATGGCGTTATCAAGGTAGGCTACGAAGGATATGATCAGTTCGACCAACAGTACGGACATATTTTTTATAATAAACCGTATTCTTATTATTTGTTAAGAGTTGAATATCGATTTGTTGGTGAGCAAGCAAAAGGCGGTGAAGGTTGGGCCTGGAGAAACAGCGGTATTATGCTTCATGGGCAGGAACCTCATACTATGTTAAAAGATCAAGACTTTCCGATTTCTCTTGAAGCACAACTTCTTGGCGGGAATGGAAAAGAAGAAAGAAGCACCGGAAATTTATGCACGCCGGGTACCGAGGTCGTTTATAAAAATGAGCAATATACGCCTCATTGTTTGAACTCTAATTCAAAGACCTATGCCGGTGATCAATGGGTTACTGCGGATGTGCTAGTGCTCGGTGATTCCATTATCAAACATATCATCAATCGTGATACCGTAATGGTTTATACCAAGCCGACGATAAATGGTGGTGGCGTTAGCAATTACGACCCTAAAGTGAAACAAGATGGGAAATTGCTGAGCAGCGGATATTTTTCCCTGCAAAGCGAAAGCCATCCAATAGAATTTAGAAAAGTTGCTATTATTGATTTAGAACCTTATGCTAAAGATCCAAAAAAGTTGGATGGTATATTGAAGGAAATTCGTGAAAGGGACACCAAATAATAAAAGGGGTTGTGGAAAAAATCCCAACCCCAAAAATCTTAAACTATATATCTTAAGCTAAACCGTTAACGAACTTCGTCAATTTAGACTTATTGTTAGATGCTTTGTTTTTATGAATCACGTTTTTCTTTGCTAAACGATCTAGCATTGATATTACACGAGGTAATAAAGTAGCAGCTTCTTCTTTCGAAGTTGTCGCACGTAATTTCTTAATAGCGTTACGCGTTGTTTTTGCTTGGTAACGATTTCTTAAACGCTTCGCAGCGTTAGCTCTAATTCTTTTAATTGAAGATTTATGGTTTGCCATTTTTTAGCCTTTAATCCTTAATGTTTTTTTTCGGACTGCAAATATAGAATTAAGATTTGGATATTACAAAAAAGTTTTAAAAAGAGTTTGAAACGAATCTTGCTTATGAATCGTATCCTGACATTTTTATTAGCCTGTACAACCATATTTTTCTTAAGTTCTTGGGGCTTTTATGCCCACAGAGAGATCAATCGCTTAGCCGTTTTCACTTTACCAAGCCAATTGGCTCCTTTTTACAAAAAACATCTGTTGTATTTAAGTGAACACGCGGTGGATGCTGACAAAAGAAGATATGCCAATGAATACGAGGCGGCCCGACACTATATTGACATCGATGCTTATGGAAGCCATCCATTTGATAGTTTACCGAAGCATTGGTCGGAAGCCGTCTCAAAGTACGGCGAGGATACGCTCAACAGCCATGGTATTGTGCCTTGGCAGATCGATCGAACCTACCGTCTTTTAACAAAAGCCTTTAGCGATGGCGAACTTTCGAAGATTCTACGATATTCTGCTGACTTGGGGCACTATATTGCCGACGCACATGTTCCACTTCATACGACGCACAATTACAATGGTCAATTGACCAATCAAGTCGGGATCCACGCGTTCTGGGAAAGCCGTCTTCCTGAATTGTTTGCTCATCAATATAATTTTATTGTCGGCCGTGCCCGGTATGTTGCAGATCCGCTAGATGAGGCTTGGAGAATCGTCCAGCAAAGTTTTTTACTCGTCGACAGCGTGTTGACTTTGGAATCTACGCTTAACGATCGGCATCCCAAGGAAAAAAAATACACCTATGAAAACCGGCTACGTACATTGGAAAGGGTCTATTCCCGTTCTTACTCAACAGCTTATCATCGATCATTGGGCGGAATGGTAGAAAGACAGATGAGGAAATCAATCTTAGCTACCGGCAGTTTCTGGTATTCGGCATGGATCGATGCCGGGCAGCCCGATCTGGAAAATCTTTTAAAAATTGATAGCCGCCACCTGGTTAATCCCGAAAAAGATAGCATCCCCCCTAATGGTAAAGCCTTTGGCAGGGAAGAATGGCAATAAGTAATCCGGACTACCTCTAATATTAAAACCGGACTACCTAATCTAACGTAATAGCTGTTTAATTTGCACCGGTTTCTACTATGAGAAACCGGAAGAAGCACTTTTAAAAACACCTAGCTGTCATGAGAGTTTTTACGTTTATAGTCTTTTGCCTCTTTACAAAGGCCCTATTAGCACAATCGCCCCTATCATCTATTGACACGGATACCGTAACTACTTCACTAAATGAAGTGATTATTAATGAAAATCGCCTTCAGACACCTTTTTCGGAACAAAACAGAAATATCAATATCCTAACGAAAGAGCAAATAAAGAATTTACCTGCGCGTTCGGTTAGTGAGTTGCTCAGCTTTATACCCGGTGTGGATGTTCGACAGCGAGGTCCGTGGGGTGCACAAGCGGATATCAGTATTGATGGGGGTACTTTCGAGCAAACGATGATTTTGATCAATGGTATTAAAGTAAATGATCCACAAACCGCACACCATTCCATGAATATCCCAATTCCTATCGGAGCCATAGAACGAGTGGAAGTTATCCGTGGGCCAGCGGCTCGTGTCTATGGTATAAATAGTTTAACCGGAGCCATTAACATCGTCACCCGAACACCTGATAACGATTTCTACGAGGGAACTGTCCAACTCGCTTCCAGTTTAAAAAGCAAGGAAGAAGGCAGCGGCCTTTATAACGGACGCACTATCCAATTGGGCACCGGATTCGCAGATAGTACTGCGACGCATCTCGTATATGGAAGTCATGATTCCGGAAATGGATATCGTTATAATACGCCCTACAATAACAGCAAGATTTTTTATCAAGGAAAGATAAAAAACCATCATGAGGGACTGTGGAACCTCATGGGAGGCTATACCTATAATAATTTTGGAGCCAATGCTTTCTACGCTCCGCCAAATGACAAAGAAGCAAAGGAGATTGTACAAACCGCCCTTTTTTCGCTTGGGTTTACCAGCAGCACTTTAAATCGATGGAAGTTTTCACCGCGACTGAGTTATCGATATAATTATGACGACTATCGTTACAACCAATATAATTTAAGCTTGTTCAGAAATTTACACCATTCTCATGTAGTTAACACAGAGTTCAATGCTACCTATGGCACAGGAAGGGGTGTATTAGGATTAGGTATAGAGTTGCGAAATGAATTTCTCATCAGTACGAATATGGGTGATCGACAACGAAATAACTATGGCCTGTACGCTGAGTATAAAACTGAATTTTCGGAACGGTTAACAGCTAATATCGGCGCCTATTTGAATTATAACACACATTTCGGCTGGCAGGTATACCCTGGCTTAGACTTGGGCTATAAATTAGCTCCTCATTGGCGTCTCTATATCAACGCGGGTTCGGGACAGCGAATTCCTTCTTTCACCGATCTTTACACCAATGGTGGAGGCAACGTTGGTAATCCTGATTTAAATTCCGAAAATGCTTGGTATACAGAAGGGGGATTAAAATATAACAATGAGCGTAGTTTTGTAAGCATCAGTTATTTTTACAGGAAAATAACTGATTTTATTGATTGGACAAGGGCTAACACCGATGAAAGTTGGCGTGCTTCCAATTTTATGCAAAATCAAGTGCAGGGTTTTAATGTAAATGCCAATTGGCAATTGAGCACCCTCGCTAATAGTAACTGGTATCTCGGTCTTGCCTATAATTACCTAGATCCCAAGGTAAAGGCAGTTTACCGGGATCCTGTTATGTCCAAATACGCCATTGAGAGTTTAAGGCATCAAGCAGCACTGCAATTAAGCTTTAGATCAGAACCTATATCATTCAGTATATCAGAACGTTTTGTTGAGCGGATAAGTTATAAAAATTATTTTTTAACAGATGTAAAACTGAGCTATAACTGGAAGAATTACAGACTGTTCTTAGACGCCAATAATATATTCGATACGAGCTATATTGAAGCATCAGCTATTCCGCTGCCGGGACGGTGGTTTAATCTCGGATTTAATTGCAGTTTCTAAATCTAAGTAAGAGGTCGTCCGGAAACTACTTTCTAGACGACCTCCTACTCTTTGATCTAGCGGATTCCTAGTATCTCTTTATTGAGTTTCTCATTCACCCCGGTAGAAGCAAAATCATCGAATGTTTTATCCGTTACTCGAATAATATGTTCACTAATAAACTTAGCCCCTTCTTTAGCACCATCTTCGGGGTGTTTTAGTGCGCACTCCCATTCCATAACAGCCCATCCGCTAAAATCGTACGCGGTGAGTTTACTAAACACTGACTTAAAGTCTACCTGACCATCGCCTAACGACCTGAATCGACCCGCACGTTCAACCCAACCCTGATATCCTCCATAAACACCTTGTTTACCTGTTGGATTAAATTCGGCATCTTTTACATGAAACATTCTAATACGCTCATGGTAATGATCTATATAGGCTAGGTAATCCAAGCATTGAAGTACAAAGTGAGATGGATCATATAAAAGACAAGCTCTTTTGTGGTTATCGACTTTATCTAGAAACATCTCGTAGCTAATACCATCATGTAGGTCTTCCCCCGGATGAATTTCGTAACATAAATCAACACCAGCTTCGTCAAATGTATTTAAGATGGGTAACCATCGATTAGCCAACTCTTTAAAGCCTTCTTCCACTAGACCCGCAGGGCGTTGCGGCCAAGGATACACGGTATGCCACAGCAAGGCACCGCTAAAAGTAGCATGCTCGGTAAGGCCAAGATGCTGTGAGGCTTTCGCTGCATATTTGAGCTGCTGAACCGCCCATTCGGTACGAGCTTTCGGGTTATTATGATACTTCTCCGGAGCAAAGCCGTCAAACAATTTATCATATGCGGGATTCACTGCTACCAGTTGTCCTTGTAAATGGGTTGATAACTCCGTAATCTCTAAACCGTAACTATTTACAAGCCCTTTTATTTCATCAGCATAGGTCTTGCTTTCAGCGGCTTTTTGCAAGTCGAAATAAGAAGTCGCCCATGTGGGAATTTGTATACCTTTGAACCCTAAATCTTTAGCCCACTTACAAATAGAATCTAGGGTATTAAATGGTGGATTTTCTCCAATAAATTGTGCTAAAAAAATGCCTGGTCCTTTAATTGTTTTCATCTATTATTTTTTTTAATTGCTGATGAGAGCTCGCGTAAATAATATTGCTCTATGTGTCAATATTATTTACGTCTCGGTTTCATTCCAAATTTTACTTTTTGTTGGCTTTTCTAATACTGAGGGTTCAATATATTACATTTTTTTGAGCAAACCAAAAACCCTGCTTATGGGGCAGGGTTTCCGAGTACATTTTTAAATATACCGATTAATCAGATTCTCCAAATATTCTTGTTTACCACTGATTGCTTTCGGTTCACCAAGCGAAATCGCCAGGTTTCGAAGATCCGCTAACGATAGCTTTCCTTCCTCATAGGCTTTGCCATCACCGCTATCGAAAGAAAGGTAGCGCTCTCTTCTTATTTTAGTATAGTCAGAGTTTTTCAAAATTTTGTCTGCCACTAATAAAGCACGTGCAAAAGTATCTGCGCCACCGATATGTGCGTAGAATAAATCGGCCGGATCGGTTGAGTTTCGTCTAATTTTAGCGTCAAAGTTAATACCGCCTCCAGCAAAACCACCCGCCTCTAAAATGATCAACAGGGATTCCACCAGTTCGTTGATATTATTCGGAAACTGATCCGTATCCCATCCATTTTGGTAATCGCCACGGTTAGCGTCAATGGAACCTAATAATCCCGCATCCGCAGCTACTTGTAGCTCATGCTGGAAAGTATGTCCTGCTAAGGTAGCGTGGTTCACTTCCAGATTTAGCTTAAAATCATTTAACAAGTCATATTGACGTAGAAAACCTATAACAGTCGCGGCATCGTAGTCATATTGATGTTTTGTAGGTTCACAAGGTTTGGGTTCAATGAAGAAGGTGCCCTTGAAACCTTGCGAACGTGCATAGTCTTTTGCTATATGTAACATCTTCGCCAAATGCTCCTGTTCCCTCTTCATGTCCGTGTTCAGCAAGGTCATATAACCTTCCCTACCACCCCAGAAGACATAATTTTCACCACCTAAAGCGATTGTTGCGTCGAGCGCCGCTTTGATTTGTGCGCCCGCGTGTGCCACTACATGGAAATCAGGATTCGTTGCAGCGCCGTTCATATAGCGTTTATGACTGAAGAGATTAGCCGTCCCCCATAGCAATTTTACGCCACTAGCCTGTTGTTTTTCTTTTGCATAAGCGACTAATTTTTGTAGACGTTCTTCATTTTCCATAACATTATCTCCATAATCCACTACATCTACATCATGGAAGCAATAGTATGGCATGTCAATTTTGGTAAAGAACTCAAATGCGGCATCCATTTTGTCTTTTGCCCGCTGAATTACGTCTGCGTGCTCATCCCACGGAAACACATGCGTTTGACCACCAAAAGGATCCGAACCCGTTCCGTTGAATGAGTGCCAATAGGCTACAGCAAAGCGAAGATGCTCTTTCATGGTTTTACCTCCTACTACCCGGTTAGGATCGTACCAACGATAAGCTAATGGGTTATCACTTTCCGGACCTTCATACTTTATTTGTCCGATTCCTTTAAAATACTCGCGTTCTCCAATAATAATTGACATATGATATCTATTTATTAGTTTATTATAATACATTATTTCAGTTGATTCTCTAATAGATGCAGCCATTGACCATATTCCTCCTCATAGTTCCAGTTGGGATTTGGTTCAATTACCCTAAGTGCTTTTGCGTTTTGAAAAGCCTCTTTCGATGAATTAAAAACGCCGGCACCAATACCTGCTCCAAGCGCAGCTCCAACACTGCCATCGTTATTGTAAAGTTCGACGGGGGTATCCGTTACGTTCACAAAAATCTGTGTGAATAGGTCACTTAAAAATAAATTAGCTTTACCCGCACGTATCACCTCGGGAGACATACCGTTCTCTCTCATAATATCAAGACCATATCGAAAAGCAAAGGCAATTCCCTCCTGGCTAGCTCTAAATACATGTTCACGCTGATGCTTATTTAAATCCAGATTGGCTAAGTGCGCACCAAGTATACGGTTTTCCAAAATCCGTTCGGCACCATTTCCAAATGGCAGTATCTTAAGTCCATCGCTTCCTAAGGAAACTGTCGAAGCCAGCCTATTCATATCCTCATAATCAAGTCCCTTTCCGAATTGTTCTTTAACCCATCTATTTAAAATCCCCGTGCCGTTTATACAAAGCAATACACCAACCTTCGGGTCATCTAACCCGTAATTGACGTGAGCAAATGTATTCACACGCGAGAGGCGATCATAAACAAGTTGGTCACTTACACCATAAATAACGCCGGATGTGCCTGCCGTTGCGGCCACCTCTCCCGGATTTAAAACATTTAAGGATAATGCATTATTAGGCTGGTCTCCTGCCTTATAACTTATAGGAATACCGGCAGCAAGACCCAATTTATCGGCTATCTCCTTGCTAAGCCTGCCGTGTTCCCCGAAAAGGGGTGCCACTGTTGGTATTAGATCTTCTCTAAAGCCAAAATAGTCCATAAGTTCTTTGGATAATCGCTTGTTCCGAAAATCCCAAAATATCCCTTCAGAAAGAGCTGAAATACTTGTCGTAATGGTTCCTGTTAATTTCATGGCAATATAATCGCCTGGAAGCATTACTTTATATACGCTATCATATAGAACTGGTTCATATTCTTTTATCCATCCCAATTTAGCAGCGGTGAAATTTCCGGGAGAATTGAGCAAGCTAGCAAGAGCGGCTTCTTCTCCTAATGCACGAAAAGCCTTCTCTCCTATTGAAACAGCCCGACTGTCACACCAGATAATCGCGTTACGAAGATTATTTAACGCTTTGTCAACCATGACCAATCCATGCATTTGATAAGCAATACCAATAGCCTTAATATCTTGCGGGTTATAACATTTTTGATTGTTTAATGAGCGGATCGCTTGTTGAACATGCTCCCACCACATATCGGGTGATTGCTCCGCCCAGCCTGCCTCGGGAGTTAAAATCGCTGTCTCCTCTTCTTCGGGATATCTTAACGAGGCGACACAGCTTTGCTTGTCAGCGTCTACCACTGATATCTTAATAGCAGATGTTCCAATATCTATTCCTAATAATAACATAGATCTCCAGTTTACTTAGGTTAATGCTAACGTTGGCATAAAAATAGAACTAAAGAATGAAAATTGCAATAGGCAGCGTATTATTTTATTGTTTTTGGCTTCACAATGATATCGCCCGCTGCTATATAGCAAAATTGCATATCACCTTCATTTTTTCTATGTTTGATAAATTATTTCGTATATTTTCTATAATAGCCGTGGATCTTTGCTTTGGTGGTCTAGTTCCGGCAACCCAAGTTTAAATATTATATTACCGAATGAAGAAAGTCACTATACTGGATATTGCCAAAGAACTGAACATCACATTTTCAACTGTTGCAAGGGCCTTAAATGATCATCCTGCTATTAGTAAATCAACAAAAGAAGCTGTAAAGAAGACAGCCGAGAAACTAGGGTATAGTAAAAACAAGATTGCCTCTTCGCTACGTTCGGGCAAAAGTAATATCATCGGTGTCCTCGTCCCTTCGTTGGACGTTAGTTTCTTCAGCTCAGTGGTACATGGTATTGAATCTATTATGAACCAACATGGATATTCGATACTTTTATACCAATCGCAGGAATCCTATAAAAAAGAGGACAAAGGTATTGAAACGCTGCTTAATTCGCGTGTTGATGGCATCATTACCTCATTTGCTATCGACCGTGAAGATAGTACCATCTTTGAGGAAATTATCTCGAAAAATATTCCGCTTACGTTTTTCGATCGTGCGTTATATCAATTGAATGCACCGTCCGTTACTATAGACGATTACAAAGGTGGCTATATGGCAACAGAACACCTCATCCAATCTGGGTATAAAAAGATCATCCACATTACAGAAACAAGGGATCTATCCATTTTTAAGGAACGTCTAAAAGGTTATTTAGATGCTTTGAAAGCCTATAATATTCCCGTTAACGAGGATTTAATTCTTAAGGGCAACTTATCGCTGAATTTCGGTAAAGACTGTGTAAAGGAGTTGACAAGCAGAGGCATCGACTTTGATGCTATTTTTACACTAGAAGACTTTACTGCTATGGGAGTTATACAGCAGTTAAAATCACAACAGATCAGAATACCGGAAGAAGTAGGTGTAATAGGCTTTGCCAACGAAGCTTTCGGCAGTCTGGTTACGCCATCTCTTTCAACCATTGATCAACAAACGCATTTGATGGGACAAGAGACAGCACAGTTATTTTTGACGATGTTAAAAGAGGGAAGTTTTTATAAAATGGCCCCGCAAAGAATCAAGCTTGACCCCTTACTAATCGTAAGGGAAAGTTCAAAAGGCCCACAACTTTAATCTAACTCTAATATACTTATAAAGTATTCCTAATAAGGCGTGCCTCATCTTTGCTGCATTATAATGAATGATAATGACGGCAAAGACACCTATTCTATTGGTTATATTTTTTCTTTCTTCCATTTGTAGCGTCTCTTACGGACAGATAAAACCGGATACGCTCCGCATATATCCCGAAGAAGCGGAACAGCTATTTCTTCGCAATAACTTATCATTGATAGCCGAACGATTAAATATCGATCAGGCAAATGCTTTGATACTGCAAGCGAAAGTTTGGCCAAACCCAAACTTGAGTATTGATGAAATCAACTTGAATCGCAATTCTACATCCGAATCCATTCCGCCTCTATTCGGAAGCTTTGCGCGCAATCAACAATTTACCGTACAACTCGAACAATTGATCTTAACGGCTAGGAAAAGAAAGAAAAACATAAGCCTTGAAGTCAGCAATAAACAATTAGCGGAAAATACGTTCATCGATTTTTTACAATCATTAAAAGTAGAGTTTAGGGCGCTTCTGGCTAATTTATTATTTAATCAGGAAACTTTTTCGGATCTGGAACGACAAGCACAGCTCGTTAACAAGCTAGTAAAGGCACAGGAGGTGCAACTGCAGGAAGGAAATATATCGCAAGCCAGCTATCTACGCCTCAAGGCGCTTGGAATTGAGCTGCTCAGTGAACTTAATGAAACTAGCGAAGAACGCAATAAGTTGCAATCAAATCTAAAAACGCTTATGGCCATTAGTGGTTCTACCTTCATTGTACTAAATGACAATAAACTTAACGAAAAGACGATTAATAAATGGTCCGATATGCCCTATACGGCATTGCTTGAAATGGCTGATCATCATAACAGTCAACTTAAGATTGCCAATAGTCTAAAAGAAGTTTCATCATCTACATTGGCTGTTGAAAAAGCAAAAAGGATTCCAGACCTGACTGTTAATTTAAACTATGATCGCAATGGTTCTACGATGTTCAATTTTTTCGGTGCCGGTATTTCGTTCGATTTACCCTTGTTTGATAGAAACAAAGGCAATATTAAGTATGCCACAATTGAGATGAAAAAGCAGGAGCAGTTGACGGAGGAAAAGAGAAACGCCATTCGCAATCAGCTGGACGAGACCTACAAAAACATCCGCCAGCGGATTCAGCTTTATAGAAGTTTCGATGCCAATTACCTTGTTCAGTTAGAAAAAATGCAATCATCTATCGCCAATAATCTACTCAGCCGCAACCTGAGCCTGCTTGAATTTCTTGATCTCTTCGATTCATTTAAAAGCAATAAACAATTGTACTACAAAACGAAAAGGGATATTCAATTACAGGCTTGCGAACTGACCTATATAATTGGCAAGGATCTGTAGCTGGATAGGAAAAATTGAATAGGTATGAGAAAGTAAGCTTCAACTAACATATTAACCAAGTTTATTCAAAGCGCTTCGGCGCTGAAAATAGCATTTATAGATAAGTACCTTAAACAGGTGATACATAAACAAATTCATTCTAATGAGAAAAAGTATAATATTTATTTCGTTCATTATAGCCTTAGGTGTAAGCTCTTGTAATTCAAGTAAAGAAAGCAATGGAGGTCAAGAAGAAGAAAACATAAAAAAAACCTGTTTGAACGATGATCTTAAAAAAATAATATCAACCGAGACGATCCGAACAAGCGTTGAAAACAAGGAAATTCTCAAACTTACCGGAAGTGTTAGCTATGACGAAGATAAAGTTTACAAATTTGTACCGCTATTAAGCGGTGTGGTGCAACATGTGGGATTCAGCCTTGGCGACTATGTGAAGAAAGGTCAGATATTACTTGAAATAAGCAGCACAGACCTGAATGATATGGTTGCCGGTTTGAATGAAGCCGAACTAAAATTAAAAATTGCACAAAGACAATTAAGCGCAACCCAAAATTTATATGCCGATGGCGTAGCTTCGGATAAAGAAATTTTAGAGGCACAGGCTGATGTAAGTAATGCACAATTCGAAATTAAAAAGACCAAAGCAAGCTTAGATATCTTTGGTGGCAATATTGAAAAAGGAGTACTGGTTATCCGCTCAAAGAATGATGGGTACATCGTGGAGAAAAATATTGTAAATGGTCAGCAGATAGAAGCGGGAGGAGAACCGCTGTTTGTAATTGGCGATTTGAGTAGGGTTTGGGTAAAAGCTAACGTGTATACCGGCAATATTAGTAGTGTACGAAGGGGACAATCTGTCAATATAGAAACAACAGCCTATCCAAACAAGCATTTTAATGGGGTTATTAATCGTATTTCCAATGTAGTGGACCCAAACGAACGTGTTCTGAAAGCCATTATTGAGCTAGACAATCAAGACTTACTATTAAGACCGGAAATGATGGCTACCATTGATGTTTACTTAGATCATCAAGTTCACAGCATGGCCATTCCACATAACGCCGTTATTTTTGATAATGAAGCGTATCATCTTATTAAATACAATAACGATTGTGATTTAGAGGTGGTGGATTTTACACCTAGCTATGAAGACAATCATTATTATTATGTGTCTGATGACCACCTTCATGACGGTGATCGTATTATTGGTAAAAACAGTTTATTAATCTATAACCGATTGATCGGAAGATAACAATTTGTTCTAAGTTATTTTAAGCGCTATCCCCTACTCATACTTTATTTCAAATGATTAAACTTGTAGAGAAGATTGTTGGTTTTTCACTGAAGAATCAACTGATTGTTTTCTTTTTTGTGGCCCTCTTGATAGCCGCCGGCGTCTATGCGTATAAACATACTCCTATAGAGGCCTTTCCTGATGTTACCAATACACGTGCACGGATCATCACGCAATGGCCCGGGAGAAGCGCCGAAGAAATAGAAAAGTTCATTACTTTGCCGATAAGCAAGGAAATGAACACCATTCCCGGTAAAACAGAAGTCCGCTCCATATCACTTTTTGGCCTATCTGTGATCACTGTCAATTTCAAAGATCATATAGAAGACTTTTACGCCCAACAGTATACAGCCAACCGGTTGCGTGCTGTTGATCTACCCGAAGGGGCTGAAGCAGAAATAGAGCCGCCCTATGGGGCAACCGGCGAGATTTTTAGGTATGTAATTAAAAGTGAAAAAAAGATTCCGATTAGAGAGTTATCTGCATTGCAAAACTGGGTTATTGAAAGAGAACTTTTATCCGTAGATGGCGTGGCAGACATTGTTAGTTTCGGTGGTGAGGAAAAGATATTTGAAATAAGAGTTAATCCCGCTGAGTTAGCAAACTATAATTTGACGGCTCTTGATGTATATGATGCGGTAGAAAAGAGCAATATTAATGTGGGAGGCGATGTCATTCAAAGGGGCGATCAAGCCTATGTGGTTCGGGGCGTTGGTTTACTTGACAAGGTAAGTGATATCGCCAGTATATTGATAAAAAATGTAAACGGGGTCCCCGTACTGGTAAAAAATGTGGCCGACGTCCAGATTAGCAGCAAACCAAGATTAGGTCAGGCCGGATTAAATGAACAAGACGACCTGATCGAAGGCATCGTCGTGATGTTACGGGGCGAAAACCCAAGTGAAGTTATTGAACGATTGAAAGAACGTATACAGGATTTAAACGATCGTATACTGCCGAAAGGTGTTAAAATTGAAGCTTTTCACGATCGCACGCATCTTGTGGAGAAAACGGTAGATACTGTAACGCATAACTTGATTGAAGGTATTGTACTGGTATCCGTTGTCATATTCTTATTTCTATTTAACTGGCGTACAACCGTAATCGTTGCTTCCGTCATCCCACTGGCGTTTCTGTTCGCAATTTTGATGCTGAGGATCCAGGGTTTACCCGCCAATTTAATTTCAATTGGTGCTATTGATTTCGGATTACTTTTGGAAGGTACGATGGTTATTGTAGAGCACGTATATGTAAGTCTCGACAAAAAGGCGAAGCTATTGGGAATGGAACGCTTCAACAAAATTGCTAAAGGAGGCATTATAAGAAAAAACGCAAAGGGCGTCGCAAAATCTATCCTTTTTGCCCAAATTATATTGATCATCGCACTGATGCCGATTTTCACTTTCCAGAAAGTTGAAGGCAAGATGTTTGCACCCTTAGCTTTCACTTTGGGTTATGCACTTTTAGGATCGCTTTTATTATCGCTCACCTACGTTCCGGCCATGTGCAAGCTCTTATTGAATACCCATGTGGTGGATCGGCACAATCCCGTTGCCGAGTTCTTTCGTCGGCTCATTTTCAATTGCTATCAATTTGCCCACAGGCATATCAAAACAACCTTGTTCTTATTTGCTTTGCTTTTAACAATTTGCAGCATCGGCTTTACCAAAATTGGTACAGAATTCATACCTGAATTGAATGAGGGTGCCATCTATATACGAGCAACCCTACCAAATAGCGTAAATCTCGACGAATCGGTACGTTTAACCAAAGAAATGAAAGAAAAATTGAGAAGATTTCAGGAAGTGAAGTTTATACTGACACAAACAGGACGACCTAACGATGGAACGGACCCAACGGGTTTCTTCAATATAGAATTTCACGTGCAGCTAAAGGACGACAACGAATGGCGAAAAAACATAACGAAAGAAGACCTCCTGGAAGAGATGGAAGCAACGCTTAATGTTTATCCGGGGATTAATTTCGGCTTTAGCCAACCCATTATGGATAATGTGGAGGAGTATGTTGCCGGTGTTAAGAGTTCTTTAGTGGCAAAAGTATACGGTGATGATCTATACAAATTAGAACAAATTGCGGATAGTATCGCCAAAAGCCTGAATCAGGTAAAGGGGATTGAAGATCTATTAGTTTTTAGAAATATTGGCTTACCGGAATTAAGAATACGCTTGAGTGAGGCCAGAATGGCACGATACGGTGTTTCCATGCGTGACGCACAAGCCGTTGTTGAAATGGCTATTGGAGGAAAGGCGGCGTCTACCTTTTATGACGGAGAAAAGATGTTTGATATTCGCGTACGCTATGATAAGCCCTTTCGGGATACAGAAGAACAGATTAAAAATATTTTAGTTCCCTCAATCGACAATGCTAAAATTCCGCTCTACGAAATTGCTGACATCGGGTATCATTCAGGCCCTGCCTTTATTTATCGGCAAGGGAACTCGCGCTATATTGCCGTCGGCTTTTCAGTCAGGGGACGTGACCTGGGCAGCGCAATTAAAGAAGCACAGGATAAGGTAACGAAACAAGTGTCTCTCCCCTCATCCTACAGATTAGAGTGGGCGGGTGATTTTGAAAACCAACAACGCGCTTTAAGTAGACTGGCCGTTATAGTGCCTGTGTCTCTGCTGCTAATAGCCTTTCTTTTGTACTTAAACTTTGGCAACTTAAAGGATACACTCATTTCGTTAATAACCATTCCTTTTGCCTTTATTGGTGGCTTCATATCTTTATGGTTAACAGGAACCATTTTTGGTATTTCTGCCGGTATTGGTTTCATTATTTTGTTCGGTGTAGGAACAATTGATGGAATTATTCTTATTTCAGTTATGAAAAGCAATTTAATCAAAGGCAAAGATCTATCAAATGCTATTTCGGAAGGAGTATATGACCGAATTAGACCGGTGTTTATGATTGCTATTATGGGATCATTAGGTTTATTACCAGCTGCCCTTTCTCAGGGAATGGGTTCTGAAATACAGAAACCCTTAGCCATCATGATCGTTGGGGGGCTCTTAATCTGCATGATACTGAGCCTTGTTGTTTTACCACAGGTATTTTACCTGGCCTATAAAAAGAAAAAGTAATAATCGATTAAAGCAGCGTACCCTTTAGAATCGATGTCGCCACGGTGAAATAGATGACCAACCCCGTAACATCCACTAAAGTAGCAACAAAAGGAGCCGATGACGTGGCGGGATCGGCTCCCAATTTTCTTAAAATAAAGGGAAGCATGGAGCCAACCAAAGAACCCCATAATATCACTCCTACCAGGGATAGGCCTACGACCATACTGATTAAAAACCAGTCTTGCCCATATTCGCCGAAAAGATGATAACCGAATATCCGCAATAAGCCAAGCACACCTAAGATAACGCCTAATATGACACCGGATATCAATTCCCTTTTAAAGACTCTAAACCAATCAGATAGATTAACCTCTCCCATAGCCATCGCCTGGATAATAAGAGCAGAAGCTTGCGAACCGGTATTCCCTCCACTTGAAGTAATCAAAGGAACAAAGGTCATCAATACAACGGCTGTCGCCAATTGTACCTCATATTTTTCAATAACGGTAGCTGTAAATAGCTGACCGATAAACAACACCATTAACCATGGAGCCCGTTTTTTTACCAGATGCCAAATTGATACGTCCAAATAAGGCTCGTCCAGCGCTTCGGACCCCCCCATCCGTTGTATGTCCTCAGTATACTCTTCATTAGCTATCCACAACACATCGTCCACCGTCACGATCCCCAACATAATTCCCTGCTTATCAGTTACGGGTAGAGCCACCCGGTTGTTCATCCTAAATATATTGATAGCTTCTTCTTGTGGATCGAAAGCATTAAGGGCGATTAATCGATTATCCATTAGATCGGCAACCTTTACATCGGGAGCGGACAAAAGTATTTCGCGGATTCGGATATCGTCAAGTAACACGCCTTTATCGTCTATCACGTAAATGACGTCAATGGTTTCGGAGTCTTTCCCATATTTACGTATGTGTTCCAGTGCTTGCGCCACGGTAAAGTCTTGTTTCACCGTTACGTAGTCCGGTGTCATCAATCGACCTACACTATCCTCGGGATAACCCAATAATGTCAGAGCCTCCTTTCTATCCTCAGGCGGCATTAATATAATCATCTTCTTCACGGCGTCGCCGTGAAGTTCGCTAAAGAAAGCTGTTCGATCATCCGGGGGCAACTCGTTGATCAGTTCAGTTATTTTTGCACCGGATAGTTTCTTTATAATTCGCTCTTGCGTAGGGAAATCTAAAATCCTAAAGACATTAACCGCTCTATTGATACTGAGCGTCTCAATAAATGTAGAACCATATTCGGGCAGTTCGTCGATGAGATCTTCTACCTCGGATATATTTAGGCTATCCAGATATTCTTGTAGCTGTTCCTTATCACCTTCGGCAATCAATAATTCTATTTGTTCTACCAGAGTGTCCAGGTTATTCTCCATACAAAAGCCCTCAAGTAAAGTTTTTACATAAAAATTCTATTTGCTGCAAAAGTCGCCTTTTTTATTGAATAATCTCAAGGTAATTTATACATTTCACCTAAAAATAAATTTACCCTTAATGCTTCATAAAGCTCATTTTCATTGCCCTCGCTTTAAGTACTGACATAGGAGCTTGCGTTCAAAAGCCTTTATCATCCAGCTATTTTGCTTTGGCCGATGATTCTCGTGTCTTATTAATATCGATCATATGAAGATCACGACTGAAAAACAAAGCCTGTCTGGTTTAGTTTTTAAACTCCCTAACTTTGTCTGACTTTCGTAATTTTTTTATTCATTAAAATCATATATAAATGTTTTTTGTTTATTTTAGCGACAGGTATAATATGAAATTACCAACTTAAAATAGCATGAGAACGAAAAGGATCAGAAAAGTATATAGCGCTCTTTTTCTTTCTATCTTCTTTTTGAAGATGGCTATTTCAATCGCACCTATATATGCTTCTTTATACGATAGCAAACATGTAATGGCAGTTATCTTGCAATTAGAGATTGAAAACCACTCCGGTAAATCTAATTGTGGCGACACCAATATTGAAAATTTCAGCAAAGAATTCGCAACGGTAATTAATTGGGACATTTTCATGACTCCTTTACGTTATTTAGCTATCAAGCAATATGTTACAGATGATGACATCAGCGTAAAGTCATTCTACCCTTCTGTCCCAACGCCGCCTCCAAATTGTTAAACAAGTAATTCCCAAATTAATTTTTCCTAAAGCTATAGCACCCACATACCTTATTGGTTATGCGAGCTAGTAAAGGACTGATATACTCCCACAATCAGCTCTTTATAATCGTATAACCAATAATAAAGATTCGGTGCTGTATTGTAGGGATAACATATACTTGCTTAAAACAACAAATAATTATCATTTATCTAACACATTAAAATTTTATGCTAGGCACACGTTTTTCAGCATTTTTTAAAGTTGCCAAAAGAGACTTAAAGTACGACTTACCCGCAAGTGTGGTCGTCTTCCTAGTTGCCTTACCCCTTTGTTTGGGGATAGCAATGGCATCGGGAGCACCTTTATTTGCAGGTCTATTGACAGGAATTGTCGGAGGACTCGTAGTAGCCTCTATTAGTGGTTCGCAATTAAGTGTAAGTGGCCCTGCCGCCGGCTTAACGGTTATTGTTTTCGGTGCTATTCAGTCGTTAGGTTCGTATCATGTTTTTTTATTAGCTGTAGTCTTGGCGGGCATGATACAACTAGTTCTTGGTATGATTAAAGCAGGAACCATCGGCAACTATTTCCCTTCAGCAGTTATCGAAGGTATGTTAGCTGCCATCGGTATAACCATTATCCTTAAACAGTTACCCCATGCATTGGGATATGACGCTGATTTTTTTGGAGATGAAAGCTTCAAGCAATTAGACGGAGACAACACGTTATTAGCTATTAAAGCCGCTTTCGGAGCGATCCATTTAGGTGCTACTATTATAACGGCTTTATCCCTCCTAGTATTAATCTACTGGCCAAAACTTAAAAAGCTGAGTATAGTGCCGGCGCCTCTTATGGTCGTTGTTTTCGCCGTATTGCTTAATATCGCCTTTAAGGGCAGCAAGCTCGAAATTGACCCAAAACATTTAGTTGAGATACCGGTTGTTAACTCTTTTAATGAATTTTTAGGCTTATTTCAGTTCCCTGATTTCACTGCGATCGTAAACTATGATGTTTGGATAGTTGCATTTACAATTGCTATTGTTGCGAGTTTGGAAACACTTCTCTGCATTGAAGCGGTTGATAAACTAGATCCCTATAAGCGTGTATCTCCTACTAATCGGGAGTTGGTTGCGCAAGGAATTGGAAATATGACAACCGGTATGTTAGGTGGCCTTCCAATGACTTCCGTAATTGTGAGGTCTTCCGCAAATGTTAATGCCGGCGGAAAGACCAGGCAAAGCGCGATGTTTCATGGCTTCTGGTTGCTATTGGCACTATTAATTATTCCTGCCATTATTAATATGATACCGCTCGCCTGCTTAGCGGCCATACTATTGGTTACCGGATACAAATTAGCCAAAATCCCCCTATTTACCCGCATGTACCGAAGAGGGCTCGATCAATTTATTCCGTTCGTTGTTACGATATTAGCAATTGTTTTTACTGATTTATTAAAAGGGGTCGGTATTGGCATGGTAGTGGCTATATTCTATATCTTACGTAACAATATGCGCAATCCTTTTGGATATGACCTGGAGGAAAGCAATGGAAATAAAAAAATAAAAGTATACTTATCTGAAGAAGTGTCCTTTCTAAATAAGGCAGCTATTCAACAATCATTATATAATTTGCCGAAAGATGTAACGCATATTATCGTGGACGGAACCGGTAGCCGTTTCATAGACAAAGATGTTGTTCAAGTAATCAAAGACTTTGAACAAAATGCGCTCAGTTCGGGAAAACGCGTCGAATTGATCGATGTGTATGATAAACGAGAAGCGCCGAATATCCATCATTTATTTAAGAAAATACAACCAAGAACAAGAAAAAAAAAGATTAAACCAATAAAACAAATTTAATATGTCGAACAAAGCTTTTAAGAATCCCATTTTAGAAGAAACATTTAATAGAATTAAGGCAGGAAATGACGCATGGGTTAATGAAGTAGCAAGCGATACAACGGGCTTATTTAAAGAATTAGCCAAGGGACAACGTCCTGAGATTCTTTGGATCGGCTGCGCAGATAGTCGTGTACCGGCAAATCAAATCACGCATACAAGACCGGGAGACGTTTTTGTGCATAGAAATATTGCAAATATGTGTATTCATTCGGATATGAATATGTTGAGTGTATTGGACTATGCAGTAAATGTATTAAAGGTTAAACATGTTATCGTTGCAGGGCACTATGGTTGCGGCGGCGTGGCTGCTGCTCTTAGTCAAAAGCAGTTTGGCTTAATTGACAACTGGCTTTGCCATATTAAAGACGTTTATCGCTTACATAAAGGCGAAATCGATGCTATTACCGACTCTACTGCTAAGGTGAATCGCTTGGTTGAACTGAATGTTGCAGAACAGGTATTTAATCTCTGCACCTCAACCATCATCCAAAACGCCTGGAAGGAAAGGGACGATTTAGCTGTTCACGGTATGGTTATTGAACTGGAAACAGGCAGGTTGATTGACCTTGACTTAACTTTTACAGAAAGCACCCAATTGGATGATGTCTTCGCTTATAAATAATAGGCTATGGCGATTATAGTTAAAAAGCCGGTAGAGATAATCTCTACCGGCTTTTTTAACGGATAAAAGTTAGGTTAATTAAAGTATATAGAACATTTTTCGATCTGCATTTTTCGCTTCATCTCGCTGATCTTCCATTCGATCATCAAGCCACATTTGCATTAAATCCCGCTCGATTTTTGCGGAAATGGTAGACATAGGCGTATCCGTCGGCTTATTCTCAAATGGATCTTGCAAATGTACAGCCATCTTTTCTATTAAAAGGAACAACGTACCGATGGCGATAACCAAAGGAATAGATATATATCCGAACAAACCGAAAAGGCTGAATGGCAGCACCGTAATGAATAGATAAATTGCCAAACGTATATATAGTGTATACGTTTCAGGAAATACCGTACTTTTTATGCGTTCGCATTTCCCCATCGAATCGGTCAGCTTCATTAAGGTTCTCTCTAATTCAATCTGTTGAAATTGGTTTAAAAGCCCCTCATTTGTCGCCCTATTAATGTCCATGCCTTGCAACTTAAGTAAAGCATTAGGTACATTGTCATAAGCCTTGACAAACTCAAAATCAGATTCGGATAATAACCTTTTGATATCTTTATACGGATCTTGTTTCCGCAACGACTTCGTTAACGCATAATTCCATGCGATTTGACGTTTAATCAGTCTTTCTTTCAATTCGCCGGTGCTTCCTGAATCGTAAAGATTTCCAATAAATGTAATAACCTGCCTTGCGAAACTTCTTGAATCATTTACGATAGCTCCCCAAACAATGCGGGCCTCCCACCAACGATCATAAGCTTGATTTGAACGAAAAGCCAGTAATAAGGAAATAACCGTTCCAAGAATCGCAGGCACTCCTCCTATTGGAATGTCAAAATTAAATATGTTCAGTTGGTGTGAAACCGTCACAACAATGGCATATATGGCAACCAGCGCGCTGTCGTATTTTACTTTACCAAGCACGTATCCTATGGGTATATTGTTTTTCAGTAGCATAAGTAAATTCTTTAAGTTTTTTGATTTATAGGAGCGCTCTTTCTAATTCCCGAGCATAAATTGCTTTCTCCTCCTCGGTTAATTTACTGCCCATCTGCTTTCTTGATGGAACCCATTTATTCCATTTACACCTTTCAATTAGATCAATGGGATCGGAACTCTCCTTGGTAATCATCTGTAATTCAATAGAAGGATCGTAAACAATTTCATCGATACGGTTTGCATCCAAAAAGTTTCTAAAAAGTGCAATTGTATTCCCGTAAAAGTATTCAAATCTTACATCTTTAATCCTTTCGAACTCATCCTGTATACATCTACAATAATTTTCGAACGATCTTGGGATCAATTCTATTTCTTTAGTCCTTTTCGACAAAAGCAACAAATCAGTTATAGAATCAGAAAGTTTCACTACGCTAAAGAATAAAACAGATACCTCTTTTTCATTGCAAGACAAAAGATAATCGGTCAGAATATCCAATGATTGGCCTGAAAAATCAGTCGGAATAAGAATTTTCTTCATAAAATGTCTCCTTTTAGCTTAAAAATCAATAAAAAAGAACATTGCTAAAGCTCCCACAAACAATTGCTCATTTTACCTAACTTTACAAAGAAATAAGAAACTCATTAAAGAAGATTAAGGATAAAATTAAAATAGGATTAGAGTTTTAGGCAAAATCAAGCTATGACCTTATTTATGATTGGCAACGCTTGGCAGTAAAACAGTGATATCTGTTCCGGAATTTACTTGGGTTCTAATATCGATTGTGCCTCTGTGTAAGCGAATTATTTTTAAGGCTAAAGGTAACCCTACACCATGTCCTTCATAAAAATGAGTATTGGATGCCCTGAAAAATGGTTCGAAGATGTATTTCTTTTCTTGTTCGGGGATACCTATCCCTTCGTCTAAAACATTAATGAGAATATGTTTATTAGAAGTTTTTAAATGAATTCGTACTGGCTTGTTGTCGGAGTATTTGCAGGCATTTGTCACAATATTAGATAAAGCCAGCTGTAACAAATGTTCATATCCCATCACCGTAAGTTCATCTTCCTCCTCCGGCAAGTCTTCAAAGGTTAACCTCAATTCACAACCGGGATTCACCTGATCGGTGATCTTTTTAATATTCATTAAAAGCTGATCCATGCGCACCCGCTCTTTTGGTTGCTTACTTTTATCTGCAGACGTTTTGGCAAGGTAAAGTAAGCCACTGATAATCTCCTGTAATTTATCAGCTTCGCTAATAATGACCGACAAGGATTGTTTATGTGATTCTGGCAATTCACCGCTACCCATAGCCAATTCTGCTTCCCCGGATATAATGCTAATGGGAGTTCGTAGCTCGTGAGAAGCATTACTGATGAAATTACTCTGTGTATCAAATGCAGTTTCCAATCGATCCAGCATATCATTAAATGTTGTGGTAATTTCAGCCAGCTCATCCGTTCCTTTACGTCCAGGCAAGCGTAGATGTAGGTTATCAGCCGTTATTTCCTGCACTTTTTTAATAATTTGCGAAAAAGGTTTGAAAATTTGTTGAGAAAAAACCTTGCCGATGAAATAAACAACCAGAATAGATATAAAAAAACCGATGATCAATATTTTTTGAAGCATGGCCAGTTCACGGAAACCGGAAGGGTCTTTGGCGTAAACCACTACAATGAAATCGCCTTTCTCCGACTTAAAAAATCGACCGGCAAAAAAATCGTTCCGGTTATTATATCGACTACGGCCTTTTTTTAGTATTTCCGTAAAAAAGCTCTTCGGCAGTTGCGGCGCTCCCTTTTTTGGAATTACCTTTCCATGTTCAACACGAAAGAAGAAATCGCTTTCTGCCGGTAATCTTTCGAGATAACGATTTCGTATCCGTCGGTAATAGTAGATGGTCAGTTCGTCTTCCTGCATATATACCTCAGCACCGATATTCACCCTTGCCTCCAAGCGCTTATAGAAATCTTCAAAAGCATACTGCTGCGTAAAAAAGAAGATAGCTCCCATTAAAATGGAAATTAATCCGAGCGCAACACAGAAGAAAAGAAGGACAAACTTACTTTGGATTTTCATCTAAGTCAACATATTCTTTATCATCAGAGAAGCTTATACCGCACTTGTTTCGACAGTCTCAATATTTAAGCTTCTTTGATCGAGTAACCGACTCCTATCATCGTATGAATCAATTTTACGTCAAAACCTTTGTCTACCTTCTTCCTAAGATAGTTTACGTAAACGTCTACCACGTTGGTTCCCATATTAAAATTGATGTCCCAGACATGTTCTAAAATCTCGATTCTCGTTAGTACTTTATTTTTGTTTTTCATCATAAATTCCAGCAAACGGTATTCGGTTGCCGTTAAGGCAATTTCTTTACCACCTCGAGTAGCGATCCGCGCATCCATATCTAATACTAAGTCCATAATTCGAATAGTAGACGAAGCTGGATTCTGCTGACCGTTAGTGCCATTTGCCCTTCTCACCAATGTGCGAATGCGAGCTTTCAGTTCCTCGAATTTAAAAGGTTTAACCATGTAATCGTCCGCTCCTGAATCCAATCCGGTTACAACATTGTTTGTTGCACTTAATGCGGTTAGCATTAGAATAGGAACGGGGTTATTTTCTTTACGCAACAGTTGGCAAACTTCAATTCCACTAATTCCAGGCAACATGACATCCAAAACAATAAGGTCAAATGCGTTGTGGTATATCATGTCCAAGCCCAATTCTCCATCGGAAGCAATCCGAACGTCATAACCATCTGCGCTGAGTCCCCTTTGAATTAACGATGCTAATTTCGACTGATCCTCGATAACTAAGATTTTATTGGCCATACTTATTAAATAAAAAAGCGTTAATTGCTAAAATACACATTTTATGGCTTATATCATGTCCCTAAACAAAAAAAGCGAGGGGTTTGGCCCTCGCTTCTTGTTCTAAAGAAAACTAAAATCATTAAACTTTGATTTCAACTTCTACACCACTAGGCAATTCAAGTTTCATCAGAGCGTCAACTGTTTTTGAGTTAGAGCTGTAAATATCTAACAATCTTTTATAAGAGCATAACTGAAATTGTTCACGCGCTTTTTTATTCACGTGTGGTGAACGTAAAACGGTGTAAATTTTCTTTTCAGTAGGAAGTGGAATTGGACCGCTTACTACAGCTCCTGTAGGTTTTACAGTTTTTACAATCTTTTCGGCTGATTTGTCAACCAAATTGTAATCGTACGATTTTAATTTAATTCTGATTCTTTGGCTCATTATATGTTATATTAATGATGTTCCGTTAGAGCTATTTATAACGGAACATCAGATTTAAAAATTAGGCTTTAACTTTACCCTTTGCTTTTGCAATCACCTCGTCCTGAACGTTTTTAGGTGCTTCTGCATAGTGATCAAACTCCATGGTAGAAGTAGCGCGACCGGATGTAATTGTTCTCAATTGAGTCACATAACCGAACATTTCAGAAAGTGGCACAAGTGCTTTAATTACTTGAGATCCGTTACGTGTATCCATACCTTGAAGCTGTCCGCGGCGACGGTTTAAGTCACCCATTACATCTCCCATGTTTTCTTCCGGTGTAAGCACCTCAATTTTCATGATCGGCTCCATTAACACGGGGCGACATTTCGGTAGTGCTTCACGGAAGGCAGTACGGGCGGCAATCTCGAAAGACAGTGCATCGGAGTCGACCGCGTGGAAAGATCCATCTACCAATCGAACTTTCATATCCGTTACCGGGAAGCCCGCTAACACACCATTTACCATGGCTGCTTCAAAACCTTTCTGTACTGAAGGAATAAATTCACGTGGAATTGCTCCACCTACGATTTCATTCACAAATTGTAAGCCGCCTTTCTCGTAATCTTTATCGATTGGAGAAATAACTACTTGTATATCCGCAAACTTACCACGACCACCGGTTTGCTTTTTGTATACTTCGCGGTGCGCAGCTTCTGCTGTAATCGCCTCTTTATAAGCCACTTGCGGAGCGCCTTGATTTACTTCTACTTTAAATTCGCGCTTCAAACGATCAATTAAGATATCTAAGTGTAGCTCACCCATACCTTTGATAACCGTTTGGCCTGTTTCTTCATCACTTTGTACCACGAAGGTAGGATCTTCTTCAGCTAATTTACCCAAAGCAACACCCAGCTTGTCAACATCGGCTTGCGTCTTAGGCTCAATCGCCAAACCAATTACCGGTTCGGGGAAAGTCATGGATTCTAAAACAATTGGATGTTTTTCATCGCAAAGGGTATCCCCGGTTTTGATATCTTTGAAACCAACAACTGCACCGATATCACCTGCTCCGATATTTGGAATAGGATTTTGCTTATTCGCGTGCATTTGGAAGATACGAGATATACGCTCCTTATTGCCTGAGCGTGTATTATAAACATAGGAACCTGCTTCCAATATGCCCGAATAAACACGAATGAAGCATAAGCGGCCCACAAATGGATCCGTTGCAATTTTGAAACCTAGTGCAGCAAATGGTTCGTCAACAGAAGGTTTACGAATAATTTCTGCATCAGTCCGAGGATCTGTTCCTTTTACCGCTTCTTGATCTAGCGGGGACGGTAACAACTCCATTACTAAATCCAACATGGTTTGAACCCCTTTATTTTTAAAGGACGATCCACAAACCATTGGCACAATAGCATTGTCAATTACCGCTTTACGAAGTGCTGTTAAGATTTCACGTTCTGAGATCGAGTTAGGATCTTCAAAGAATTTCTCCATCAACGATTCATCGTAACCCGCTACCGATTCCAATAGCTTCTCTCTCCACTCGGCAACTTCGTCAACCATATCCTCAGGGATAGGCACTTCAGTAAAGGTCATACCCTTATCTTCTTCATTCCAAACGATCCCACGGTTATTGATCAAATCAACAACTCCTTTGAAGTTATCCTCAGCACCGATTGGTAATTGCAAAGGAATTGCATCAGCACCTAACATATCTTTTACTTGCTTAACTACCTTTAAAAAGTCAGCACCTGAACGGTCCATCTTATTAACGAAGCCGATACGTGAAACTTTATAGTTATCTGCCAAGCGCCAGTTAGTTTCGGATTGAGGTTCTACACCGTCAACTGCAGAGAACAAAAATACCAATCCGTCCAGTACACGTAAAGAACGATTTACCTCAACGGTAAAGTCAACGTGTCCCGGTGTATCTATAATATTTACCTGATATTTACTTCCTCGATAGTTCCAGAATACAGTGGTAGCAGCGGAAGTAATGGTAATACCGCGCTCAGCTTCCTGGACCATCCAGTCCATGGTTGAAGCTCCCTCATGCACTTCCCCAATTTTGTGGTTAACTCCGGCGTAGTATAAGATACGCTCGGTAGTAGTGGTTTTACCAGCATCGATGTGTGCGGCAATACCGATATTCCTTGTGAATTTTAAGTCTCTTGACATCTTTTTTATATTCCCTAAAGGTGTATTTAAACTCTTATATAAATGTGAATCTACTATTGGTAAATCCACTTTGCTTTATACTTCGGCAAAAAACGACACAGATTAAATTGACACACACTAGTTTGTTACATGCTATTGTGTTATTCAATTTAATCTGTGTCATTGTAATTGGATTAGAACCTAAAGTGAGAGAAAGCTTTGTTAGCTTCCGCCATCTTATGGGTATCTTCTTTTTTCTTAACAGCAGCACCTTCACCTTTAGAAGCTGAAATTATCTCACCGGCTAATTTCTCGTACATAGTTTTTTCACCACGTTTACGAGCATAGCTGATCAGCCACTTCATTCCCAAGGCAATCTTACGTTCCGGACGAACCTCTGTTGGTACTTGAAAGTTAGCACCGCCTACACGACGTGATTTTACTTCAACTGAAGGCATCACATTGTTTAGTGCTTTTTTCCATGTTTCCAAGCCATTTTCATTGGTTTTTTGTTCAACCAAATCAACAGCATTGTAGAAAATTGAGTATGCAATGGATTTCTTTCCATCGTACATCATGTTATTTACAAAACGTGTAACCTGAATATCGTTAAACTTTGGATCAGGTAAAATGATTCTTTTCTTTGGTTTTGACTTTCTCATCTTAATTTCCTCCGTTTAACTATTTCTTTTTACCTTTTGCAGGAGCTGCAGCAGCTTGTCCTGGTTTTGGACGTTTTGTTCCATACTTAGAGCGACGTTGATTACGACCGGCAACACCGGAAGTATCTAAGGCACCGCGAATGATGTGATAACGCACACCTGGTAAGTCTTTTACACGACCTCCGCGGATCAATACAATCGAGTGCTCTTGTAAATTGTGTCCTTCACCAGGGATATAGGCGTTCACCTCTTTTCCATTGGTTAAACGTACACGAGCAACTTTACGCATGGCTGAGTTTGGTTTTTTAGGGGTAGTGGTGTATACACGTGTACACACACCTCTTCGCTGTGGACAGCTGTCCAACGCTGGTGATTTACTCTTATCAACCAGAGCTACTCTACCTTTTCTAACTAATTGTTGAATAGTAGGCATTTACTGTTTTTTAATTTGCTTTTTGTCCTATTTCTATTAAAGTCCGCAAAAATATGAAAAAGAATTTGATAATCAAAGCATAATCGATTGTAAAAGAAAGATTGACCGGGACACTAAAGTGTCTGCCCCACCTTACTCTTCTTTTTCCTTTCCTTTGGCTCTTTCTTTAGCTGGTGTTTCTTTTCCAAAAATTCGATAATGTGGGTAGCAATGTCCTTTCCGGTAACCTTTTCTATACCTTCTAAACCCGGTGAAGAGTTCACTTCCAAAACAAGCGGACCTCTATCAGATTGCAACATATCTACTCCACAAACGGTTAGGCCAAGCTCAGCGGAAGCTCGTAAAGCGGTTTCTTTTTCGGCTTTCGTTAACTTGATGACGGTAGCAGATCCACCTCGGTGAAGATTCGATCGGAATTCGCCTTCTTTAGCAGTGCGCTTCATTGCGCCTACCACTTTACCATCTACTACCAACACCCTGATGTCTGCGCCTCTCGACTCTTTAATATATTCCTGTATCAAAATGTTGTTTCCAAGCCCATAGAATGCTTCGATCACCGAGCTGGCAGCCTTTCTGGTTTCGGCAAGAACAACGCCAATACCCTGTGTTCCTTCTAATAGTTTGATCACAAGAGGCGCCCCTCCTACCATCTTTATTAAATCATCGACATCATTTGTTTGTCGTGCAAATCCCGTTATCGGCATACCAATACCGGCACCGGATAAAATCTGCATACATCGTAATTTATCTCTGGATCGCGTAATAGCCTGACTTGGATTAGCGGACGCTACTCCCATAATTTCAAATTGCCTCACTATAGCCGAGCCGTAAAAGGTTACCGAAGCACCTATTCTGGGGATGATTGCATCGATATTGGACACATCCTGCCCTTTGTAATGTATACTGGGCTCCCCCTGTTTTATGCCTACATAACACTGCCTATGATCTAGCACAACACATTCATGCCCTCTTTTTAGGGCCGCCTCTACCAAACGCTTGGTAGAATACAAATTTTTATTGGTTGACAGTACTGCAATCTTCACAATATGTATAAATAAATTGAACGCAACGATAAACATGTGTTTCAACAGCAGCTGATCATGTTTTGTTTCGAGAGGTCAGTTGTGATTCTTTCGTTATTAGGTTTCTATTTGGTTTTGCTTTCTTTTTTTGATAAATTTGACTTGGAGACGTCGACCAGAAATTTCTTCCGGATAAAACTTCTTCCAAGTAACATCGGAAATTCCATACCCGACCGATCACGAAGCGAAATTTCAATCTCGTGATTTTCATTAAATATAGAGAGTGCTGTTTTTACTATGAATCTATTTTCTTCACTCCCAAACGAGTTTTTAACCTTTCGCTCTTTATGGTATGGAAGCATATAAACTGTTCCATTTCCCCCAAAATTGTCGTCCAAGGGGATGAAACGAACAAAATTTTTTCGCTTTACTTTAACCAGTTCGATGAACTTACAATGTAATACGGATGTTTTGGCTCCCGTATCTATTTTGGCTGGAACATTATAAAGTTTAAAATCTATAAAATCGACAGTCTCCTTCCAGCCGATAATCTTCATAATATTAACTAATTTCTCAACTATAATGTATGCGTAAGATAATTAATAGTAAACAAATTCCCCAACTTCGGAATGGACGGTTACCTTCTTTTGTTCACTATCTTCAACTCTTCCTACTATTTTAGCCTCAATGCCAAATTTTTCTGCGATGCGAATGATATCGACTGCTCTCGCCTCCGGAACGTATAACTCCATTCTATGTCCCATATTAAAGACTTTATACATCTCCTGCCAATCAGTCTTTGACTCCGTTTGTATCAGTCTGAACAAGGGAGGGATCGGAAAAAGGTTATCTTTAATAATATGGAAACGATCAATAAAATGCAGAACCTTTGTTTGTGCTCCACCACTGCAATGAACCATCCCGTGTATATCTTGGCGATAATGATCGAGCACTTCCTTCATAACGGGCGCATAAGTACGGGTTGGCGAAAGGACCAATTTTCCGATTGTAATCTCCTCGCCGTCAATAGTAATCGTATCGGTAAGCGCTTTGCTTCCCGAAAAAACAAGCTCATGAGGAATTGCGGGGTCGTAACTTTCTTTATATTTTTCAGCGACTGACTTATTGAACACATCGTGACGGGCGGATGTCAAGCCGTTTGATCCCATTCCGCCATTGTATTCAGACTCATACACAGCTTTTCCGTAAGAGGAAAGCCCTACAATAACATCTCCTGCCTCTATCTTATGATTTGAAATCACGTCAGCTCTCTTCATGCGGCAGGTAACTGTACTGTCGACGATAATTGTTCTAACCAAATCGCCGACATCCGCCGTTTCTCCCCCGGTCGAATAGATGCCTATCCCCAGATCTCTCAGTTCTTGAAGGATTTCTTCCGTTCCATTAATGATTTCTGCGATTACTTCTCCGGGGATTAGACTCTTATTTCTTCCTATGGTGGACGAAATTAATATATTATCTAAGGCTCCAACACAAAGCAGATCATCGATGTTCATGACGATTGCATCTTGTGCAATACCTCTCCATACCGATAAATCACCGGTTTCTTTCCAGTAAACATAGGCCAATGAGGACTTGGTGCCTGCACCATCGGCATGCATAATGTTACACCAATCATCCGCCCCGCCTAAAATATCCGGTATTATCTTACAAAACGCTTTTGGAAATAAGCCCTTGTCAATGTTTTTAATGGCATTATGCACATCTTCTTTACCGGCCGAAACACCGCGTTGGTTGTACTTTAAATCTGACATACGGCTGCAAAAGTAACTAATCCTAATGATATTTTAGACACCTTAATATAAATATAATACGATGGGGTAAAAATAAAAAATCCCCAAGGGAAACCCTTGAGGATGTATTTTTTGGCCGCCTCTTTTATCTTACAAACAGAAGTTCTCTCAATTTTGGAAGAGGCCATTTGCGATCGTCAACAATCTGCTCAAGTTTATTGAGATGATAACGAATCTTATCAAAATACGGCTTCACATTTTCGTCATAAGCGATAGCTTTGTCACGAACGTCTTCCAAAACATTGGCTTTCTTACGCTCTTGTCTCATAGCTTCAGCTTCTTCAAGTATTATATTGATATGCTCACCGATACGCTCCAATAATTCAGATTGCGATTTATAAGCAGAAGCTTTTACACCGAGGTCTTTTAAGCCTTTAACGTTTTCTATCAGCTCATTCTGATAGGTAATAGCCGCAGGAACAAGTGAACTGTTAACGATTTCGCCTATTACACGGGCTTCAATTTGAATCTTTTTGAAGTAGTTTTCCAATAAGATCTCATGGCGAGCTTCACCTTCACGCTTAGTCATGATCCCTAAAGATTCGAACATCTTTTCGGTTTTTTCGCTCACGTAAACATCTAAAGCTCTTGGTGTTGTTTTGATATTAGACAATCCGCGTTTCGCTGCCTCGTCTTCCCACTCTTTGCTATATCCATTACCTTCGAAGCGGATAGCCTTTGATTCTTTAATATACTTACGAACAACGTTTAAGATCGCTAGATCTTTCTTCGTTCCCTTCTTTATTTGTTTGTCTACTTCAACCTTGAACTTAATCAACTGCTCTGCAACGATCGCATTTAATACCGTCATCGGACTGGCTGAGTTTGCAGAAGAACCTACAGCACGGAACTCAAACTTATTTCCTGTAAATGCAAAAGGAGAAGTCCGATTACGGTCTGTATTATCTAATTGTAAGGTAGGGATTTTAGGAATTCCATGCCACAATTGACTATCCGCTTTCACTTTCTTCGCAACACGTGCCGTTTCAACTTCGTCCAACACAGCATTTAATTGGCTGCCCAAGAAAATAGAGATAATAGCAGGAGGAGCTTCGTTCGCTCCTAAACGGTGATCGTTGCTGGCTGTAGCGATAGAAGCTCTTAACAAATCGGAATGCTCATATACCGCACGAATAACATTCACGAAGAATGTCAAAAACATCAGGTTATTTTTAGGGGTTTTCCCCGGAGACAGCAAATTGATGCCGGTATTGGTAATCAACGACCAGTTGTTGTGTTTGCCCGATCCGTTAATATCAGCATACGGTTTTTCGTGTAAAAGAACTTTGAAGTTATGACGCAAAGCCACTTGATCCATCAAGTTCATTAACAATTGGTTGTGATCAATTGCTAAATTGATTTCCTCAAACATCGGAGCGCATTCGAACTGTGAAGGGGCTACCTCGTTGTGGCGTGTCTTCAATGGAATACCCAGTTTCAACGCTTCTTGCTCCAGGTCAACCATAAAAGCTAGTACCCGCTCAGGAATAGCACCGAAGTAATGATCTTCCAATTGTTGACCTTTAGCAGACATATGACCAAATAAAGTCCTTCCCGTTAATTGCAAATCAGGGCGACCGTTAAATAAGGCTAAATCAACCAAGAAATATTCTTGTTCGATACCTAAAGAAGCAAAAACTTTTTCAACGCCTTTATCAAAATATTGTGCAACATCAACAGCCGCCTTATCTAACGCGTTTAGGGTTTTTAACAAAGGAGCTTTATAGTCTAATGCTTCACCTGTATATGACAAGAAGACTGTTGGAATACAAAGTGTCTTGCTGCCTCCTGTTTCATAAATAAATGCAGGTGAAGAGGGGTCCCAGCCGGTATAGCCTCTTGCTTCGAAGGTATTACGAATACCACCATTCGGAAAGCTGGACGCATCCGGCTCCTGTTGCACTAACGCATCAGCTGTAAATTTCTCAATGGCTACACCATCACCGCCAGGCTCAAAAAAGGCATCATGCTTTTCTGCAGTTGCGCCCGTTAAAGGCTGGAACCAGTGAGTGTAATGGCTTACCCCATTGCTGATCGCCCAACTTTTCATAGCCTGAGAGATATGCTCCGCTAAATCAAAATCGATCGCCTCGCCGGCTTCGATTACACTTGTTAATTTCGCGAATACATTTTTCGGCAAATACTCTTTCATCTTCTTCACGGTAAAAACATTTTTACCAAAGTATGAGGAAGCTTTTTCTCCAGCGGCTATCACTGCTGGTCTTTTGTCACGAGAAATTGCAGCTTCAACTGCGCTAAACCTGAGATTTGACATGCTTTTGTGTTGATTTTATTATTTTTTTGTCTTTGTTTAGAGATTATGCCGTAAAAATCATCATATTTTTTCGAAATTTCCTAATATTTCTTCAAAAAAAATATCAACAAAGTAAATATTATCTGAATATGTTGTTAAAATACACAAATGGGAATCATAAAATGGTGCTCGCCTAGGTCGGGAATTGAGGCCTAATTTTAAAGAATTTTGAAGGATAAATTAGAATTTTGAAATATTTTTCAATAGAAAGAAAAATCCACTCACATAGACACAAAGAAAATGGCGTGATTTTAGGATATTCAAAATAGAGTTAACAGACACTATTTCGTTATCAATTGCAATGTCCAAGCGCGTAATAAACGATTATAAAAATTATTATAGTCGATAAACATCCACCTCCCAATTTTTTGGCGGTAAATCCTGCAATTAGTGCTCTAAAAAACTTATTCATCGTTAAGGTGCTTTATTAGGTAAACTCCTTAACCATTCAATTTGTTTTTCGTAAGAGCGCTAGACATCAAAATGCTTTTTATTTCTCATAACAAGTGGCGCATCCCAAACGATATCCACTTTTTTTTCCTCACTCCTAATAGGGCAATTCTTCATATTACAATAGTGACAGCATGCGGGCAAACATGGGTCTGCGTGAATAAAGAGTTCGGTATCTATATGTACTTTCTTATTGATAAGGGCGTCAACTTGAGACACTTCCTCGTGCACTTTTATCAAATCAAAATAGTTGGGTAAAGTCATATGGCAATCGATATGGAGTTCGTGTCCGTAGCGTTGAACCCGTAAATTATGAACATCGATCCAGCTGTCCTTCCGATTTTCTTCCAATATTTGCACAACCTGGTTTATTAATTCGAAGTCGGACTCATCCATTAAGCCACCGATCGACTTCCTTAATAATTTGTAACCACTAAATAAAATGTAAAAGCCTAATCCTAAGGAAAGCACTATGTCAATTTGCTGTACACCTGTCATATAGAGCAGAAGTAATCCTACCAATAAGCCTAAGGTGCTGTATGAGTCAACTTGTAGATGCTTGCCGTCGGCCATAATAGTGAGCGAATACAAGCTCTTACCTTTTTTTATCATGTAAGTGCCCAACGCGAAATTAACCAAACCCGTAAAAGCCAGCATGCCCATTCCCTCTAGCAAATTACTAATTTGCTCTGGAAAGAAAATATTATAAACAGCCTTGCCGACAATTAAAAGTCCGGCGATAAATATCAAACCGCCTTCCAGAAAGACCGAAAAGAACTCTACCTTGCCGTGACCATAAGGGTGATTTTCATCCTTGGGCTGCGAAGAAAGGTGAATGCTATAGAACGCAAAGCCGCTCGCTATTACGTTAACGATGCTTTCAACAGCATCAGTCAGAATCGCATTAGAGTGCGTTATGAGGTAAGCTGTGAATTTAAACAGCATTAAAATGATACCGGTACTCAGCGAGTATAATATAATCCTTTTCTGTTCTTGCACGCGCAGACTGCTTAAAGTGCAAAGGTAAAAATTAAAAAATCATAACAATGTGAATTGAATGAAGGCCTCAAGGCATATTGAAAGAATTAGTCGACTTAATTGCACTTTGTTGCGAATATGCTATCCTAAATCACAGTTCATAACTTTTTTATCAAAAAGATTGTTATAAAATTTAAAATAGTAGAATTTTGCTTAGGTTTGTAATCTAATGGAAACACTATCAATATTATCTGAAAGAATCAATAACCTATCTGAATCGGCCACACTAAAAATGACCAAATTAGGTAGGGAGTTGGCAGCCCAGGGCGCCAACATTATTAGCCTTAGTGTAGGTGAACCTGATTTTAATACACCGGATCATATAAAGGAAGCGGCGAAGAAGGCGTTGGACGAAAACTATACGCGTTATTCTCCCGTTCCCGGATATCCCGAACTAAGAAAAGCCATTGTAAAGAAGTTAAAGGAAGAAAACGGTTTAGATTATGATATTTCGCAGATTGTCGTTTCAACCGGTGCCAAGCAATCACTATCTAACGCTATACTTTGTGTGATTAATCCGGGAGATGAGGTTATCATTCCGACTCCTTACTGGGTGTCTTATTCAGAAATGGTTAATTTGGCGGAAGGAAAATCGGTTTTCATTAATACCAGCATTGAAAGTGACTTCAAAATCACTCCAAAAGAATTAGAAGCTGCGATAACAGATAAAACGAAATTATTCATGTTCTCTTCTCCTTGCAATCCAACAGGTAGCGTTTATAGCAAGGATGAACTCGCTGCTTTAGTGGAAGTGTTTGAAAAGCATCCTCAGATCTATATTATATCTGATGAGATTTATGAGCATATTAATTTTAAAAGTCAACACGAATCAATTGCCCAATTTGAAAGCGTAAAGGACCGTGTGATATTGATCAACGGATTCTCCAAATCTTATGCTATGACAGGTTGGCGTTTGGGTTATCTTGCAGCTAGTAAAGAAATAGCAGCCGCAAATGACAAACTTCAAGGACAAACCACGTCCGGAACTTGCTCAATTGCGCAACGGGCAGGAATTGCGGCCTATGAAGGGGGACTAGAATCGGTAAATGAAATGAAAAAGGCCTTTGAGCGTCGGCGAGAGTTGGTATATAACGCGCTGAAAGAAATTAATGACGTAAAGGTTAACCTACCCGAAGGAGCTTTTTACTTCTTCCCTGATGTAAGTGCCTTCTTCGGACGAAAGGATGGAAATGGTAACACGATTGCTAATTCATCGGATCTGGCACTTTACCTATTGAATGAAGCGCATGTGGCAACTGTAGGAGGAGATTCATTTGGCAACAATGACTGCATCCGTTTGTCCTACGCTGCTTCGGACGAGCAACTAACGGAAGCATTGCGACGCATTAAAATTGCGCTTGAAAAATTAGTTTAAACGTATTCCGTATACCCGTATTTGCTCCGGAGCAAATACGGGTATTTTTTATATATCATAGTCCGCCTTCCAATACTCAGGCCGATTGTTATAAATGGCGTTATTAGCCATGGCGACACAAATAGCAGCGCTAGCACCACGTTTTACGTTTGACGAAGGCATCGTATTGGTCTTTATGGCTTTGTAAAACTCCTGTAGTGCATACCAAGTACCATCTTTAGTCGGTTCATCTAAAATCGGTGTTCCGCCATCTTTGTTCCAAACAATTTTCGTTGCACCACTTACCCCATCTACTGTACTTAAAGCCTCCTTTGCTTCTTTTTCAGGATAAAACAGCCCTGTGTTTGTCAACAAGGAAACAGTTCCTTTGGTACCCTTGATCTTAAATAGATAACCATCTCGCGCATTTCCGCAAGTGGCACCAAAATTACCGATCATCCCCTCCTTTTTGTACCTAAACATGACTTGGATATTATCAAACGTTTCCCTGCCATCAGGATAAATATCAATACCGCCGGTACCATAAACTTCATCCGGGTGCGTATCAAAGGCCCAGTTTATAAAATCGATCTGATGTGACAACAATTCTGCTGCTAAGCCACCGGAAAATTCTTTATACATGCGCCAATTAATTTGCCTTTCCAGCCCAGGTTCGGGTACTGCCCTTCTCCAAGTGCCATTTCTATCCCACCTGCAGTCAACCTGACTAACTTTGCCAAGGAAGCCGCTACTAATCATATCTTTCACTTTGAAATATAGGGGTGAATACCGGTATTGATAACCTACTTGAACCGTTTGTTTAGGGTGTTGATCAGCTAACCTCACTAATTGCTTTGCTTCATCAATCGAGTAGGTCATCGTTTTCTCTACGTAAACGTGTTTACCTGCTTCAATTGCGTCTTTAGCAATACTAAAATGCGCACTCAAGGGCACTGCAATAAAGACAGCATCGAGATCCTTGTCGTCAAGCATTGACTGATGCGATTTGAATTTAATAATCTTATCGTCTTTCAGAAGATGATTCGCCTCATCTAATCTAAAGTCCAAAACATCACAGTAACTTCTGATTCTGAATAACTGGGGCAACGACTTTATGACAGATAACACGCCCTTTCCCCGATCACCACAACCAATCATCCCAATGTTAATTGGCTTATCATTCAGCCAGCTCGTTTTTGCCAACAGCTCATCAAACATAAGTAGACTCCCCCCTAACAAACTGCCTTGTTGTAAAAAACTTCTTCTGTCCATTCTTTTACAATTCCCTTATTTTAATGCTTCTAAAGCTCACCTCATTCCCGTGATCTTGTAGTAAAATACGACCCTCTTTTGCCTCACCAAATCCAGGTTTATCTTTAAATTTACTTAAAGATACCATTTTTTTGAATTCATCAGAGCCCCTTACATACTCAAGAACCTTTACACCATTTAAGTAATGCTCTACCTTATTATCCGGATACACAACGATTCGTGCATTATTCCAGGAACCTATTGGCCTTAAAAACCTTGGCTGCTTTTCGGCAGTCAATAGATCGTATAGCGAAGCGAGCGTCCGATTGCCATCACGTCCCATTTTTGCGTCCGGATGTTTTACATCATCAAGTACCTGGTATTCTAGACCCAAAGGCCAATCTTTGTTTTTGTCATCGATTACGACGAAATATTTAAGTCCACTATTAGCACCGGGTGTTAGCTTAAATTCAAAGGATAAGTCGAAAGCACTAAAAAGCTCTTTAGTTACAATATCACCGGCACGGGGTATATCTGTTCCTTCAGTAGCATGCACGCGCAATTCTCCTTGATCGTACGACCATCCCTTTTCAGGAAAGACATTTTTATTTGAGCTGACCCAATTATTTGTTGTTTTACCATCATAAAGCAGTTTATATCCGCTCTCGCGTTCATGGGACGAAAGTGTGTTGGGCTCTAAATTCACAACATAAATTTCCTTTCCTATCCTTTTGGGCTGTAAATTATTTGTTTGTATTTTAATATTTTTGAAATAGACTTTTTTGCCCTCCTCGCCATTTTTGCCGACGCTATGAACCTGTAAACCGATAAACCCGGTCTTGTCTAGGGTATCAACGACATAAGAGACAGGGATGTCATTAATCCAAGTTTTGGTTGTGTTGCCAATGCATTCAATCCGAAAATGATTAAATTCTCCTTTTTTGAATGCTGATTTACTTGTCGGATTGAGATCTAAAGGATAAAGCCAATTTCTTCTCGCCTCGTCATAAATGCCACCTGTCCAACTACGTGGAGTCGGATCGATTTCAACCTGTCTTCCATATACCCGCCCTTTACCATTATTTGCCTGTTGATCGATATGACTTCTCGTTTGAATGCCTGAATTATTGTGATCTCCTTCTATTTTCGCATCCAGTTCCAAAATAAAATCCCCATATTCCTTTTCCGTTACCAGAAAGGTATTCCCGGTATTTTTAACGGTAGTTCCAACAATCATTCCGTTTTCTACGGTATAAGGGGCATCCCCTGCAACTTGTTTCCAGCCTTTTAACGACTTTCCGTCGAATAAATCCTGCCAAGTGCTTTTCTGAATATAAAAGGCTGAAAAAACACAGATCCCAATGGCGCTCAAAGCAATTAAACTTATTTTTCTCATGTTTTAGTATCCCTATATTGGTTTAATAATATACATTTTAATGGCTAGCGAAGCTTCTTCAATATGTGCGAGTGATTTTTAAGCGGGACAAAATTTAACATTGCTAGCGAGTCGGTTATCATTGGATATTTATCAATTGAAACGCTGTAGACTGCACCCCTTGCAGGCTATCTATCATTTAACAGCCTACAATCGGATCTTTGTCCCAACGTTCAATATTAGTAAATATTCCCAATACTAAGGTTGGAAAGGATGTATTATTTACGAAAACGATATCGTAATTTTTTCGCGACGGTGGGCAGATTATTTGCTTCTTATAGCCTCAACAGGATCCAGTTTACCAGCAATTATAGCGGGTATAATTCCGGAAATGAGCCCAATAGTAGTGGAAATAAAAATAGCCAACAACACTTCATCAAGGTGTACGACAACGCCTATACCAGCGATGATTTTTAATAAAAACGCCAAGGTGTATACCACAAATAAACCCATTAAACCGCCAAAAATGCATAAAGCGACTGATTCGATCAAAAATTGCCAAAGTATAAAGTAGTTCTTTGCACCAAGCGATTTTTGAATGCCAATAATATGGGTACGCTCTTTAACGGATACAAACATAATATTGGCAATTCCAAATCCCCCAACTAATACAGAAAGAATGCCTATACAAAAGCCTGCTGTATTTACAATTTGGAACATGGTATCGAGCTGCGCGGTAATAATGGTTGTTTGATTAAGTGCAAAATCGTCCTCCTGTTTAGGGCTAAGCCGATGAATGGAACGCATGAGCCCTCTCAATTCGCTTTCCGCTTCATCCAAGGAAACACCATTTTTTGCGTTAACAATAATCGACGGTCCGAAATTTCTCACATTAATTACGTTTCTGGCAAAATTCAACGGTACCACTGCAATATTATCCAGCGAAACATCAATTAACATGCCTTCCCCCTCTTCCTTGAAAACACCTATTACTTTTAATCGGCGCCCGAGCGCCTGTATAGTCTTTCCTATGGGATCCGTATGCGGAAATAAACCTTTAGCTATCGTTGATCCAATAATGACAACAGCGGTACCTCTCTCTGATTCACTTTCGGTAAAATATCGTCCTGCCTGAAATTCGAGATTTCGTATTTTATAGTAATCATTTGAAACTGCACTGATGTACACCTTCTCCACATTGTTATTCAAAAATTTGAGCGTTTTGTCCGACATCCCGACTTCAAGTGCGATACCATCAGCAAGTGTTGCCCGTTGTTTTAATTGATCAAAATCACGGACAGTAGGCTCGGGTCTGTTCACATATTTCCACCAAGGGTAATCACCTCCACCACCCCAGGGCCACTTTTGAATGTAAATTGATCGACTTCCCAATTTTTCAACGCTACTTTCTAAATTCGCTCGGAGTGTATTAACGGCAGAGAAAATACCAATAATCGTCATAATACCGATCGTTACACCTAATAGTGAAAGGAAAGTACGCGTCTTATTTTCCCTTAACGCTGAAAATGCAAACCGGAAACTCTCAAAAAATAGCTTGATAAAAATCATACGCTCTTAAGACACGTAAAACAGGGAAAGGTTACAAGTTTCGGTACTTTTTTATAGGCGGATGTTTTTATCCAACAATCACCTAATATATAGCCTTTAAGGCTTACGTTTTTAAAACTTTTTTTTGTAAATTTGCGCGCTAATTTATCAGCTAATAAAAGAGGGGAACAAATTATGCCCCGTTTTTGTTATTACCATATTTAGGTTGACTGACCTATTTATTATTAAGAAATAAGATATATAAAATTCACAAAACATGAAGTTATCTCAATTTAAGTTTAATCTACCTGATTCGTTAATTGCTCATGAACCCGCAGAAACGAGGGACGAGGCGCGTTTAATGGTGCTTGATCGCAAAACCGGTGCAATTGAACACAAAATTTTCAAGGATGTATTGAACTATTTTGAAGAACATGATGTGATGATCCTCAATAACACAAAAGTTTTCCCCGCTCGTTTATATGGCAATAAGGAAAAAACAGGCGCCACGATAGAAGTCTTCTTACTCCGTGAATTGAATAAGGAATTGCGTCTTTGGGATGTACTGGTTGATCCCGCCAGAAAAATCCGGGTCGGGAATAAATTATATTTTGGCGACAACGACTTACTGGTTGCTGAAGTTGTAGACAATACGACATCGCGTGGTAGAACCATTCGCTTCCTGTTTGATGGGTCTGATGAAGAGTTTAGGAGGAACATTGAAATCTTAGGAGAAACACCACTTCCCAAGTATATCAAAAGAAAGCCTACGCCGGAAGATAAGTTTAGATATCAAACTATTTTTGCTAAGAACGAAGGCGCTGTAGCGGCACCTACAGCTGGTTTACACTTTAGCAGAGAATTGATGAAGCGCTTGGAATTAAAGGGTGTTGAGTTTGCAGAGGTTACTTTACATGTTGGTCTTGGAACATTCCGTCAGGTAGAGGTAGAAGACCTAACGAAACATAAAATGGATTCGGAGCAATTTATTATTGAACAAAAAGATGCTGATATTGTCAATAAAGCGATTGCTGAAAAGCGAAGAGTATGCGCAGTTGGTACAACAAGCATGCGTTCTATCGAGTCAGCGGTTTCGGCCAACCGGACCTTGAAAGCGGCAAACGATTGGACCAGCAAGTTTATATTCCCGCCTTATGATTTCAGTATTGCAAATAGTATGATCACTAATTTCCATACACCGGAATCCACACTTTTAATGATGATTTGTGCTTTTGGCGGTTATGAACATGTGATGAATGCTTACGAGATCGCCGTAAAAGAGAAATACCGTTTTTATAGCTACGGTGACGCGATGTTAATCATATAAGGAGGAATACTCTTAACGAATAGGCTATCTAATAAAGGTAGCCTATTTTTCTTGGTATTGGAATGAGGAAAAACTACGTAATTATTGTTGGTGGCGGATCGGGAACACGCATGCAAAGCGCAATTCCGAAACAATTTATGCTATTAAATGGACTTCCGGTACTAATGCACACGCTGACTGCTTTCTCACAAAGTAACACCAGACCAACGATTATATTAGTATTGAATAACCGACTGAAATCAGAATGGGAACAGCTTTGTATTAAGTATAGTTTTGATGTACCCCATATAATTGTTGAAGGTGGAGATACCAGATTTCACTCCGTACAGAATGGATTAAGCCACATAAAGCAGTTAAGTGAACCAATAAAGCCAACTTACATCGCGGTTCACGACGGGGTACGCCCACTTGTATCTAAAGAAATCATTGATTACGGCTTTCAACAAATAGGTCGGCACCGAGCACTAATAACAGCTGTCAGCAGCAAGGACTCTGTACGCATTAAAGAGTCGGGAGATACCTCTAGAGCGGTTGATAGAAGCACCGTTTTCCTCGTTCAAACGCCTCAATTTTTCTCCGCGGAGATTTTATTTGAAGCTTATGAGCAAACCTATAGTGATACATTTACAGACGACGCTTCTGTTGTGGAAAAAAAAGGGTATCCGATTCAGATTCTACCTGGGGATACCCGTAATATTAAAATCACTTTTTCGGAAGATTTACTCTTTGCAGAGGTCATAATGAAGTCGTTAGCCAACGACTAGGCAGCTCCTCTGATAATTCTAAGCAATACCGCAATGATTGCAATTACCAACAGAACATGGATAATACCGCTACTGGTGTATCCCCCGAAAAAACTGATGGCCCAGATAATTACCAGAACAACAGCGATTAAATACAATAGATTTCCCATAACAATTCGATTAATAATTAGTTCAGGCAGGCACATTTCATTGCGCTGTAACTGCCTATTTATTTCTTGCCATAATAAAGCTTTTAAAAGCTATTTTGTTTTACATTTTTTATATTAGTCAAAAGAAAGGGAATCGGAAGACTACGAGAGGATGTTTAGAAAATTTTGAACATAAAAAAAGGGAAACAACTTGTTTCCCTTTACTATGGCAAAAACACCTTTTTTATAATTTATCGTTCACATCAACGCAATTAAGTTCTTCGAAAGCCTGTTTTAAACGTTTCACAAAGCTCTCTTCTCCCTTCCTTAACCAAACGCGAGGGTCATAATACTTCTTATTAGGAGCATCCTCTCCGTCAGGGTTACCAATTTGACTCTGAAGATAGCCTTCATTTGCTTTGTAGTAATCTTTTATCCCCTCCCAAAACGCCCATTGCATATCGGTATCAATATTCATTTTAATGGCTCCATAAGAGATCGCTTCCTCAATTTCGGCCGGAGACGAACCTGATCCACCATGAAAAACAAAATTCACGGGTTTTTCAGCGCTTAGTCCAAACTTTTCTTTAATATAGTCTTGAGAATTCTTGAGGATAACCGGTTGAAGTTTAACATTTCCCGGTTTGTAAACGCCATGCACATTTCCAAATGCTGCCGCTACGGTGAACTTATCGCTTACTTTACTGAGTTCTTCAAAAGCATAAGCTACTTCGGCCGGTTGTGTATAAAGTTTTGAGCTATCAACATCGCTATTATCCACTCCATCTTCTTCTCCGCCAGTTACTCCCAATTCAATTTCAACAGTCATTCCAAGCGGCTTCATGCGCTCTAAATACTTTTTAGAGATTTCTATATTTTCTTCAATAGGTTCTTCTGATAAATCAAGCATATGAGAAGAAAATAAAGGCTTACCATGTTGGGCAAAAAACGCTTCGCCGTGATCTAACAAACCGTCTATCCAAGGTAGTAATTTTTTAGCTGCATGATCTGTATGTAGGATAACCGCTACACCATAATGTTCGGCCAGTAAATGCACGTGTTTTGCAGCAGATACAGCACCTAGTATACATGCTTGCAATTTATTATTATCCAGCGTTTTACCAGCATAGAATTGCGCACCGCCATTTGACAATTGAATGATTACCGGTGAATTAACTGCTTTTGCAGTTTCCATCACTGCGTTGATAGAATTTGTTCCAATGGTATTTACTGCGGGGAGAGCAAATCGATGTTTTTTAGCGATCTCAAATAATTCTTGTACAGCATCTCCATGCAGAACACCTTTATAACCTTTTAAACTCATTTGTAATACGTTGTTTAATTTTTGATTCCCGAAAGTAGGTATTTTATTTAAAATAAGCTACTTTCCCTTTCATTTTTCTTTCAACAGCAGGAGCCGTTTAGGGTAGTTTTTAGTAAAATAGGATATAAAGTGATAAGGTTACACAAAAGGTCACGTTTTATACATTTTTTTTGTTTCTTTGTACCTCTAATATTTTTTTGAATGGCTTGGTTTAAACGAGATCGTGCCGGTATTAACACGGCAACAGAAAATAAAAAAGAAGCTCCCGACGGGTTATGGAATAAATGTCCGTCCTGTAAAAAACCACTCTTGAAATCAGAGCAAGTTGAAAACAAATATGTATGTCAATATTGCGGCTATCATTTGAGGATAGGCTCAGCAGAATACTTTTCAGTACTATTTGACGACAATCAATTCACTGAGCTGTTTGGCAGTCTACGTTCAGCAGACCCCCTTAACTTCGAAGACACAAAAAAATACACGGAACGAATTGCGGAAAGCCATGCTAAAACGGGTTTAAACGATGCAATACGTGCCGGGCACGGCAAGATCGAAGGGCTTGATCTAGTCATAGCCTGCATGGATTTTACTTTTATCGGTGGTTCAATGGGCTCCGTAGTGGGAGAGAAAATTGCAAGATCGATCGACTATTGCATACAGCACCGTCTACCTTTTTTACTTATCTCAAAATCGGGTGGTGCCAGGATGATGGAAGCAGCGTTTTCGCTTATGCAAATGGCCAAGACATCGGCTAAGCTAGCGCTTCTCAGTCAGGCGAAGCTTCCCTATATATCCCTTTTAACAGACCCTACGACAGGAGGCGTAACAGCCTCATATGCCATGCTCGGTGATATCAACATTGCGGAGCCGGGTGCATTGATCGGATTTGCAGGGCCTCGTGTCATTAAAGAAACGATCAAAAAAGATTTGCCAAAGGGATTTCAAACAGCTGAATTTGTGCTTGAACATGGCTTTTTAGATTTTATTGTTGATCGAAGGGAAATGAAGCATAAAATAGCAACATTCCTAAGAAATATTTTATAGTGTAAAAAAAGCCTGATTTAAAATCAGGCTTTTTTTACACTATTTCCGTTCTCTTGTGGTAGGTGAGTCTGCAGTAAAAGCAGGACCTTCGTTTTTTCTATGATGGTCTCTCTCGGAAAAACTGCCTTGATTCACCTCAACGACTTTTTTCTTTCCATCTTTTTCCTTTATGATTTCTTTGTCACTTTTTCTATCTTTCAATTCATCACGCATAATAACCTCCTCTTAATTAAATAAACAAAAAACGGGTTGGTAATTGATTAACAAGTCCAAACCCATTTTGTTGGATAAATATCACGAAAGTTACGTTATACGTTCTCCGGACATACTTCCTTCAATTTAGAAACAACGAAATCGATTTCTTCTTTCGTATTGAATTTACTAAAAGAAAATCGAACAGACGGCCGTTTGGCATCCACGCCAATCGCGGTTAAAACATGAGATCCGATATTTGATCCCGAACTGCATGCACTGCCGCCCGAAGCGGAAATACCCGCAATATCTAAGTTAAAGAGTAACATGTCAGCTAAATCTGTAGGTGGAAACGACACATTTAATACCGTATACAAGCTTTGATCGGCTTCCAACTCGCCGTTAAAGCTTACACCGGGAATATGCTGAATAAGTTGCGCTCTCATGTAATCTTTCAGCCCCTGTATATAAGCCCTATGTTCGGCCATATGTTCATAAGCAATCTCGAGTGCCTTGGCCAAGCCAACAATGCCATAGACATTCTCCGTGCCCCCTCGCATATTTCGTTCTTGCGCACCGCCATGGATGAACGGCTTTATTTTTACTTCATGATTAACATATAGGAAGCCTGCTCCTTTCGGGCCGTGGAATTTGTGCGCTGCTCCCGCCAAAAAGCTTACTTTCAGAGCACTTAGGTCATGCACAAAGTGTCCCATTGTCTGGACCGTGTCGGTATGAAATAATGCGTTATAGGTCTGACAGATATCGGATACCCTTTGTATATCGGTTATTGTGCCTATTTCATTATTTGCATGCATCAATGAGACGAAACTAGGTGGACTATTTTGCAAAACTCTTTCCAGTTGCGATAAATCCACATGTCCCTTCGCATCAACGTCAAGCAGTGTTAGCTTAATGCTCCCTTCTTTTTCCAGTTCTTGTAAGGTATGCAAAACCGCATGGTGTTCGAGCGGTGAACTGATTGCGTGACTTAATTGATGATCTAAAATTCCCCTTCGAATTGCCGTATTGTCGGCTTCTGTTCCTCCTGATGTAAAAAAAATCTCCGCTGGAGAAGTATTTAATAAAGCAGCGACTTTTTTTCGGGCTTTTTCGATAATTGTTCTAACCTTTCTACCATCCGCATGAATGGATGAAGGGTTCCCATAATCGTCTCGCATAACAACCATCATCTCTTGCAATACTTGTTCATCTATTGCAGTGGTTGCCGCATTATCTAAATATACGCGCATGCTACAAATCTACTAAGTAATCCATTAACAGAATTTTATTCTTTTATACTTTTACTTCTAGGTGATCAAGATAAAATGGCTTCTATTTCGCCAATAATCTTATCAGCCAATAAGTCGGCGCGATTCTGTGTTGGCGATTCTGTGTAAATACGGATGATCGGTTCGGTGTTCGACTTCCGTAGATGAACCCATTCTTCCTCAAAATCTATTTTCAAACCATCAATGGTGCTATGGGGGGTATCCTTATATTTTTCCTCCATCGATTTTAAAAGCTGATCAATATCCAATCCAGGAGTGAGCGTGATCTTTTTCTTCGCCATAAAATAGGAAGGATAACTGTTGCGCAAAGCGGACACTTTTTGACCGCTTTTAGCAAGATGTGTCAAGAAAATACCGATACCTGCCAAAGCGTCCCTACCATAATGGGTAGCCGGGTAAATTACACCTCCGTTCCCCTCGCCTCCTATCACTGCATTTACCTCTTTCATTTTGGTCACTACATTCACCTCCCCAACCGCTGCTGCGTAATAAGTACCGCCGTGTTTCTCTGTTATATCCTTAAGGGCCCGTGTGGAGGATAAGTTAGATACCGTATTCCCTTTCTTTTGCCGGAGGATATAATCTGCAACGGCTACTAATGTATATTCCTCTCCAAACATTTCTCCATTTTCCATGACGAAACACAACCGATCGACATCTGGATCAACCGCAATTCCGAGATCGGCTTGCTTTTCTTTTACAAGGGCAGATAAATCCTTTAGATTTTCGGCCAAGGGCTCAGGATTATGCGGAAAGAGGCCATTTGGCTCACAATACAATTCATATACGGTTGATACCCCTAGTGCTTTCAATAAAGCTGGTACAAAGCGTCCCCCCGTTGAGTTAACAGCATCTACAGCAATTGAAAAATTAGCCTGTGCAATTGCGTCTCTATCAACTGTTTCCAGCGCTAAGATCTTCTCAATATGCCTTTCCAGGTAGGTGTCCTTTTTTATGACCCGTCCAAGTGCGTGTACTTCAGAAAAATCAAAACTCAATTCATCGGCTAAAGCCAATACTTCTTTTCCCTCGTAATCATTAATAAACTCTCCTTGCTGATTAAGCAACTTCAATGCATTCCATTCTGTCGGATTATGGCTAGCTGTCAAGATGATACCACCTGCCGCATCCTCCTCGGGCACGGCTATTTCAACGGTAGGCGTAGTAGACAGACCGAGATCTATCACCTCAATGCCGAGACTTTGGAGTGTACCTGTTACAATATTACTTACCATTTCTCCTGAAAGCCGTGCATCTCGACCTATTACTATTTTTTTATTGCCGGCTTTTTCGGTAATGTATTTTCCAAAAGCAGCGGTAAATTTTACAATGTCAATAGGAGTCAGGCCTTCGCCAGGTTTTCCACCTATGGTTCCGCGAATACCCGAAATAGATTTTATCAATGTCATTTTATACTCGAATTTATTAAGTAGGTGGTAAAAATAGCATTTTCATTAGAATATTCTAACGCTTCTGTCACCATCTGTAGAAGCAACCGATTGCTTAATAAAATAATTTTTTATTTTTATGACGCAATTATAAATCCGGATACGTTTGTAAACTGTATATTTGCAACCTTATTGAATTTAGCGACACAGAAAGGCATATTACATTTCAATGGTAATTTATATACAGATCGCTTTGGGGGTAAAAAAGATTAAAATCTTATTTCATAAAAACACATGTTTGCTTCTATCATACAATTTGATATAGATCTTTTCCTGATAATAAATCAGGATATGGCCAATGTTGTCTTTGATTGGCTAATGCCTTACTTACGGAATCCATATACGTGGGCCCCCTTATACTTGTTCATCTTAATTTTTTCGATACGTACTTATAAAAAACGAGGAGTAATCATGATGTTATTTCTGGTGCTTAGCTTTGGAATAGCTGACTTTTTATCTGCCTCGGTTATTAAACCCATAGTAAAAAGGATAAGACCCTGTAATGAACTTACCCTACAGGGGGAAATGGTAAGCCGGGTACGATGCGGCAGCGGATACAGTTTTCCGTCGTCCCATGCAAGTAATCATTTTGCCATGGCTCTATTTCTTATTATGGTCTATAGGAAGCGTTGGAGCGCCATATTATGGTTTGCTTTGTTATGGGCTTTCGCTATTAGTTTTGCTCAAGTCTATGTAGGCGTGCACTATCCTCTTGACGTAACTGCCGGCGCCCTATTTGGTAGTATCATTGGCTATTCTATGGCAACGTTATTTCTTTATATTCAGCCCGAAACAACTCGGCAGATAGCACAACCATGACACTTCTTATAATAGTTACTTTATTTCTTTCGGCTCTCTTGGGCGGTTTGGCTGTATTCTTTGTAAAAAGAGATAATACCGATTTATTAAGGCTCGTACTTTCTTTTAGCGGTGCGTATTTATTTTCGATCACTGTATTGCATCTTATCCCTGAGATCTACGCGCATAACGACGATCATTATTTAGGCTTATATGTACTTGGCGGTTTTTTATTTCAGTTATTATTAGAGAGATTTTCAGAAGGTATAGAACATGGTCACATTCATAAGCATGGCCACCACGGACATTTCCCGATAGGCGTTATGACCAGCTTATGCTTACATGCTTTTTTAGAAGGGATGCCACTAGCAAAGGGACATCAGAGAGAGCTGTTATTCGGCATTGCCATTCATCATATTCCTGCTGCCTTCGCTTTAGGCAGTTTACTCATTCAGTCAACTGTTAGGCAACGCACCATTATCCTATCTCTTTTTATTTTTGCTTTAATGTCGCCAATAGGTTTTACATTGAGTAATATGATTAGTTTAGGAGGTATTGGCGAAATCAACCAATACTTTGATAAAATGATGGCGATTGTCATCGGTATATTTCTTCACATCTCTACAACGATTCTGTTTGAATCTTCTTCAGCAGATCATCATCACTTTAATAAAAGAAAGCTCTTAGCAGTGATTACCGGGGTCACTCTTTCCCTATTTAATTTTCTGGTGCATTAAGCTACTGGTTTGTCTAATAAATTTAACCACGCAACTTATCAAGAAGGTAATTAAGTTGCTTGCATTCTTCTTCAGAAAGGTTTTCATCCAAGACGCTCAAGATAGACATTTTTTTATCTAAACGTTCCAAAATTGTCATACCATCATGGGTAATGAAAATATCAACAGCACGTCTATCTTTATGGCTCATACACCGCGAAACCAGTCCCTTTTGCACCAAACGATCGATAATTCTACTCACATCCGACATTCTATCCAACAAACGCTCCTTTAACATGTTAACGGTAGCCGGTTTTGCGTTTTGACCCCGCAAAATTCTCAACACATTGTATTGTTGAAGCGTTATTTTCTCTTTGTCGGTCCGCTCTTTTAAAAGACTTTGAATGAAGTTGCTTGTATATATGACGTTTAGAGCAGCCTTATGGTATTCGTTTTCGAATTTATTAGTGACGAGTACTTCTTCTATCTTCATATACCTAATTTAGAATTGGAGCACTAATATATAGCTTAAAATCTGATCTAAAAAATAAAGATGTCTTGCAACTACATTCTGTATAATATCGTGTAATCGACGATTATAAAATTTTCACATAACGACTGCCTCTATAATGATCTACAAGAAAACTGCCATCACCATGAAGTGTCCATATCTCCCGGGGATCAACAACATCAATTGTCTTTAAAATATCCCCCCAATCAACATGATCTGAAATAAACAATTCCATATCATTTCTGTTTTGCAGATATTTCCAACCGGAGGCAAAGACCTTTATAAGGTTTTTAGCTCTAAAATAGCTATTAAAAGTTAATGGTGGCACAAGGTAAATGATATTCTCAGGCTGCTCTTTAATAATTTTACGACCATAAGGTATATAGTGCCAACCAGCATAGCCATATTGTTCATAAATCCGATGAAAAGGAAGCACTGCATGATGGAGAAGTACTTTTTTTTCCGGGCAATATTGATTGATCATCGCCGTCAAACGTTGTGCTTTGCCTAACGCATAAGCACCAAGCATAATCGGATAGGTTGTACTATTTAGCTTATCAAGTTCCACCGAAGGGTCCGGATGTTTTACAATCGGATTCGCAAAAGTGCTTTCTGTAATCAAAACGTCCGCCTTAACAAGCGAGATGGGAGTACAGGTTGGATCTGCTTGCAACTTATAATCGCCGGTATATAAATAACGTACTCCTTTGAATTCCATCAATATTAAAGACGAACCCAAAATATGACCTGCAGAAAGAAACGTAACCGTCACACCTCCTAACGTAAAAGGCACGCCATAATCATAAACTTGGAAGTCGCGTGCAGCGCCCTTGTTATAACGCAGCTCCATAAATGACTTTGTTGGAGCCGTACAGAATACAGTAAAGCAGCCTGATGTTATGTGATCACCGTGGCCGTGAGACACCACCGAAACTCTCACCGCTTCCCGGGCATCTATAAAAAAGTCGCCATAAGCACAATAAATACCCTTGGAATTGACTGTCAAAAAATCATCTAAAATCATCTTGCTTTCAGCTGCGCTAGCAAGCGAGCCCTGACTTTTAAAACTTGCGGAATAAGAGCGTGAATCTCGTCATTATCTATCACAAAATCAGCGAGCTTGCGTTTTTCTTCATCAATCATTTGTTTATCTATTCTTGCTAACACCGCCTCTCTTGTTAGCTGGTCCCTTTCCATCACGCGCTTGATTCGAAGTTCCTGCGGGGCAACTATTAAAATATTATAGTCTGATAATTTATAGGTTCCTGTTTCGAAAAGTAACGCAGCCTCTTTAAATGTTAGCTCTGCTTGTTGTTGCCTTTCCCAGTTTTCATAGGCTTTTATTGTAGCTGGATGAACCAGGGCGTTAAGCTTATCTAATTTATCACGGTCTTGGAAAACAATCCTCGAGAGATAGACCCGGTCAAGTTTACCTTCTTTTGAATAGACTTCCGCTCCGAATATTCCTTTGATATCTTCCACTAAATCCTTATTGTCTACCATCACATTCTTAGCTTCGGTATCCGCATAAAACACCGGATATCCCATAGCTTCAAATATTTTACAAACGGTGGTTTTACCAGTACCAATTCCTCCAGTTACGCCAATGCGTAGTTTATCTTTATTTATTTCCACAATAAAAATTCTACATTTTGCGGTTCTGCCTTAATAATTTTCACGAAATCCGGCTGCTTCGTGATAATAACCGGCAAATTCTTGATGTGATTACTTCGCCAGTCGTTCAAATTAATAACTGCTTCGAACATATCCCGATCTATATCTTCGTATTTTTCTAAAGACACAATGGTTGTTAATCTTACTTTCTCAGGTAGCACTTTCACCGTTCTAAAGGCTCTACTATTCTCTGCCCTAATAGGTACCTCTATAATCTTTTCCGTCACTTCACCTACCGGTATGGTAACATCAACCGATGAGGGGTGTACATTAATATTTGCTTTCTGACTTTTTGATAAAGTAACTTTGGCAGTAATGGTATTGTCAACATTATTTCTCCTTAATGTATCTGTCGCCCAGCCATCAATCAATACCAGGTCTTCCAAAGGCCCTGTAACCGTCACAAACTTCGGTTCAATCTGAATATCGCCTGTGATATCATATTGCTTTCTAAACTTAATGTCTTTGGACAAATTAACGGTTACTTTTTTAACATCTTGCTTAGAAAAATTAAAGAAAAGTGTATCGGGAGAAATGGAAACAATACGTTGATTTGCACTAAATTGCCGATTTATATATCCCATTTGATTGGAAAATAGTATCCAATCACGTGTTTTTAAACCGCTTAAGTCAACATGTATATCTTGAGGTTTAAGTCGAAGATTAGAAAATAACACCTGCCAGCCCGTTCCTTCGACCTGCATAGCGACGGTATCTGACTGAAGTGGGTGAAATGCCCTTTTCGGCGGAACATTTACATAATTTAGAGAGGCCTTTACCGTATAAATGTAACGGTTTGATAAAGCAAAGAGGCTCCACACCAGAAAGGAGATAAAGAGACAAATAGCAAATAAGCTTAGTTTCTTTTGTTGCTTCTTATTGAGATTAAACATACCTACCCTTTATAAACGAACAAAACGCCTAACAAAAATAACAACCTTTGTCGGTCAAATCAATTTTGTCAGGCGTTTTATAGCACCTCGTCTAGCCGACAAAGTCTATTTCTTTTCGTCCGTTGTTGTAGTTACTGTCCCTTGCTTTGGTGTATTGGCAAGTTTGGAAGCATCCAATGAAATCGCAGCTTTATCGAATTTGATACGTGTACCGGAACCTACGTCAATGATAAATGTGCTTTCGCCTATCTCAACGATACGACCGTGAATGCCTGCGGTAGTTACCACTTTATCATTCACCTTTAAATCTTCTATATATTTTTTATGATCTTTCTGTTTCTTCATCTGTGGGCGTATCATGAAAAAATAGAATACTACCACAATTAATCCCATCATAATGAGGGATGACATTCCGCCTGATCCTGCTTGTAATAAAATTGCTGCTGTTGTCATGTAAATTACTGTGATTTAAAATTGTTAACTATTGTACTTCACCTTTTAAGTGTAGCATTAATTGTGCGGGTTGCGCGTTACTATATACGGTAATAATTTTATGCTGTGCACCGCGTTGTCCTGCACTATTAAAACCAACTTCAATGCTGCCTTGCTCTCCGGGTTTAATCGGTTTTTTATCAAATTTGGGAGTAGTACAGCCACATCCTGCCTGCACGTCGCTTATTATTAAAGGTGATTTCCCTGTATTAGTAAATTCAAAAACGTGATTTACCTTCTCCCCTTCTTTGATCTTGGAGAAGTCATATGTATCATTCCTAAATTTTAGCACGGGAGCATCCGCTACATCGGCGGAATCCGGAATCTGCTTATTCACCCCGGTATTATCAGTCGTATTTACACTTTCGATAATATCCTCTCCAGCACTTTTCTCCTTTTGTTTAGATCCATTGCAAGCGCTTAGCGCCAAAACTGCTAATGATAGTAACAAAATTTTATTTTTCATATACTTATAATTGTTGGTTATTTGATGTAGATCAGCCATGCACTAGCTTATCGACTAAGGGTTTATAGAAACATCTCATCCAATAAGTCCCCTTCCGAATTTTCTGATTTTGCCCTCCTTTTGAAGTTCGATCAAAATTTTATCGAGGATGCCATTGATAAACGAATTGCTCTTCGGTGTACTAAATTCCTTAGAAATTTCAATATACTCATTAATTGTAACCTTAACAGGTATAGAAGAAAAATTCAATAATTCGGTGATCGCCATTCTCATCAGTAAGGTATCAATTAACGCTATTCTGTCAGCTTCCCAGTTTTTTGTTTTCCCCGAAATATATATCTGATAATCCTCTCCATGCCGAGTTGTCAATCGAAACAAGTCAACAATAAATTCTTTATCATCAACCCAATTTGGACACAATTGCGCTAACTTATTTTTCTCCGGATCTTCGCTGTTGAAATTTTTCAAAGTTTTAGCTAACAGCGCTTGTAACACATCTTTATCAGTCGTCCAATTAATAAAATGCTCATCGAATATCTGTTCAATAGCCGGTGATTTCAATATAATTTTTTTAAAGATAAACTTTATAATATCCTTCTCAGCCTTGAGCGATCGATCTTCATTCTCTAAATAAGCAACATACTCGGGAGATTGTTTTAAAATGTGGAAAATACTTTTCACCGTTTCCATATCAAAAACGGCATCTACCTTATATTTTTTACACAGATCCACAAACTCCTCATTTTGTTGTAGCAGTTCAATAAAGGTGTTATTCGCCAATCGTGTATTGGCATTGAGATCGTGTTCAGTAGGTAAAAATTTATTTGCCCGGTCTTCCGCATCTACCAACGCATATTCAGCCACCTCTGACGCGAGTGCGAGCACCCAAATATACATCTCATAAACCTGATCAACACTTTTCAGCAATGCCTTTTCAAAATTGTTTATATTCTTATCATCCGATTGCTGGAATGCATAGATTGTTTGTAATACTTTAACCCTCAGGTGCCTTCTATTTAACATATTATTTATAAAGAACGATTATATAGTCATGCTAGCCCTATGACTAGTTTTGTTTTATTTTTTTTATAAGCGCAATCCGGTCTTCAGCAATTTGCATAGCAGCCTGATGCGTTGGAATTTTTTCTTTCAACGATTTTTGAATCACCGAGCGCGTTGCTTCATAGATATTTTCGGTTAATGCGGCACTTCTTAAGACATTATATCCAGCAATTTCAGCATAGCAGCTCAAAAGGCCTCCAGCATTTATTAAAAAATCAGGCGCGTAAATAATGCCTTTTTCCAGAAGCTTAGCGCCATGTTCACGATCGTTGGCCAACTGATTGTTAGCAGAACCCGCAATAATTTTGCATTTCATACGCTCAATCGTGTAATTATTAACTGTCCCTCCTAATGCACAAGGCGCATAAACATCCAAATCCATATCGAAGAGGTTATTATGCGCGATGGCTTCTGCACCGTATTTGTTAGAAACCTGAATCATTCGATCTTCAACAATATCACTTACATATACCTTCGCATTCTCTTCCCGAAGTAATGAAACAAGATGTTCCCCCACTTTTCCCGTTCCCTGCACGGCCACCGTCCGCCCAGCCATACTATCTGTACCATAAAGTTCTTTGACGGCTGCCTTTATACCATAAAACACGCCTTTCGCGGTGAAGGGAGCCGTATCGCCGCTTCCACCCAAAGATTTCGGCAAGCCAACCACATGGTTGGTTTCCATGTGGATAAATTCCATATCCTTGGAAGTAGTTCCCATATCCAATGAAGCGATAAATGAACCATTCATCTCTTCTACAAACTGCCCGAGCCTCCTTAAGATAACTTCCGATTTCTGGGTACGGTGATCGCCAATAATTACCGCAGTTCCACCCCCTAAATTGACACCACTTATTGCCGATTTATATGTCATCGCCCGAGACAATCTTAAGACGTCGTCTATCGCTTCCAATTCGGTTTTATATGGCAACATACGTACTCCACCGATAGCGGGACCAAGTGTAGTGTCATGAATAGCGATGATAGCCTTTAATCCTATTGTATGATCTTGGCAAAATACAATCTTTTGATGTTCAAATTGTCGTAACAAATCAAACATTTGGGGGTATGGCGTTTCGGAAGACATATTTTACTATTATTTTAGTATCGGCAATTCTGCGCAAAAGTACTAATTTTATCGGTATCTTTTTACGAATTTAAAATCATTTCATTCAGTAAATAATTGTTTGCATTGCCATTTAATTTTAATATTAGTTAAATGCACTCAGTATAGCAATAGTTTTATCAGGATACGTACTTTTGTACGATAGGTTTAATTTTAGTCTTCATGAAGCACTTAGCTTATCTTAATAAATTTTTCTATAAATATCGTTGGCGAATGATTCCCGGTTTTATATTCGTGGTAGTATCAAACTACTTCGGCATTATACCGGCTCAAGTAATTCGTATTGCCTTTGATCTGGTTAAAGATAATATAGCTCTTTTTCAGCTATTCGATGGCTTTGAACGTCAGTCGTTGATTTATGAGATATTTGGACATAGTCTTCTTTTATTTGGTACGCTTGTTTTGGTCTTAGCACTGATAAGGGGACTGTTCCTCTTTCTTATGAGACAAACAATCATCCTGACTTCACGTCATATCGAATATGATCTAAAGAATGAAATTTATGATCACTACCAACAATTGGATATGGCTTTCTTTAAACGAAACAACACGGGAGATTTAATGAATCGTGTAACCGAAGATGTAAGTCGTGTCCGAGCTTACTTGGGTCCGGCCATTATGTACTCTATTAACACGGTTGTGCTGTCAATAATGGTCATTAGTTCTATGTTTACCGTGAACGCCAAGCTAGCTATTTACGCATTAGCTCCTATACCCGTTCTATCAGCGGTCATACTTTTTATTAATAAGCTCATCAATAAAAGAAGTGAAAAAATACAGGAGCAGCTATCCGCGTTGAGCTCTTTTGTACAAGAGACTTTCTCAGGGATCCGTGTTATTAAAACATACAGTCGTGAGCAGGATAAGAAAAACAGCTTTGCAAAAGAAAGCAACGATTACAAAACTGTCTCCTTATCATTAGTGAAAGTTCAGGCTGTATTTTTTCCGCTTATCTTACTTCTCATTGGTTTAAGTACGATTATAACTATTTATATTGGAGGTATCGAGGTCATGCGTGGTAGCATATCATCCGGAAACATTGCAGAATTTATTGTTTATGTTAATCAATTAACATTTCCTGCAATGTCACTTGCCTGGGTGACTTCATTGGTGCAGCGAGCGGCAGCTTCGCAAAAACGGATCAATGAATTTTTAGATACTTCTCCTCGTATAAAATCGCAAACCGGCGGGAAAGAGGAGTTTAGAGGAGATATTGAATTTAGAAACGTATCTTTCACCTATCCGGATACAGGAATTACTGCACTAAAAGAAGTATCTTTTAAGGTTAATCCAGGAAAAATTTTAGCGATCATTGGCAAAACAGGATCGGGAAAATCCACCATTGCACGACTTTTAATGCGTATGTATGATACTTCTTCCGGTACTATTCTTGTCGATGGGATACCCATACAGGACTTAAACCTAAACAGCTATCGGAGCACAATAGGTTTTGTTCCGCAAGACGTTTTCCTTTTTTCAGATACGATAGCAAAGAACGTCGCTTTTGGGCTGGATCAACTGGATATGGCGAAGGTAGAGGAGGCAACAAAAAAAGCAGCCGTGTATGACAATATCATGGAGTTCGAAAAAGGTTTTGAGACAGCTATCGGAGAAAGAGGAATCACCCTTTCGGGAGGACAGAAACAGCGTGTTTCGATAGCAAGAGCAATTACAATAAACCCTAAAATACTAATTTTTGATGACTGCCTATCAGCGGTAGACACCAAAACAGAGGAAAAAATTCTTCAGAATTTAGGTACGGTTATGCGTGACAGAAGCGCCATATTTATTGCGCATCGTGTTTCTACCATCAAGAACGCAGATCATATCTTGGTAATGGAAAACGGTCAGATAATAGAAGAAGGTAAACACACAGAACTTCTGGCTGCTAAAGGCAGTTACTTTGAGCTATACGAAAAACAGCTACTGGAGGAAGAAGTTTAACCAACAGTAGCTGCTCTTAATTCGCTTGGGTATCTGGCGTCTTGTTTACTAACGGAATCGCATCTGCTGCTTGTCAAGCATACCCATTTGATCTTTCATCATTTTAATCTGATCGGCTAGCAATTTATTTTTATCAGCTTTTTTAGCCTCTTGAAGTAATTGTGTAGCTTCCCGCTTATTTCGCTTGGCCATGGCGATGCCCGCCAGGCTTAATTTAGCCAATGCTACGTTATGATCCATCTGCATGCCTAAGCTAAGTGCCTTCTTGAAATATTTTTCTGACTGTAATGGAGCGGATCGCGACTCAATTAGTCCAATGAGTAAATGATAATACCCATGCTGAGCACGAATCAACTGTTTCTCATAATTAGTGATTTTATTTAGCCAAGTTTTTGCTTTGTCCATATTTTCCTTTCGTAAGTAAAATTGCGCAATCAGCATATTTTCGTTAAAAAAGAAAGTGACAAAAACAACTATAGCCAAAAGAAGTGCTAATACTCCCCACGGCCAGTGGCCAAATACAAATAGACTGACAGCTGCTCCCAACAAAAGGAAAGCTATAATAATACGAATGAAATTTGGCATATCTTTACTTTATGAATGTATTCATTATAATGCTGCAAATATCCGTTAATTTATGGGTTTTAACAAAAAATTATCCGTTAAAATCTGTTGTTAAATCCGGTCTATAGGACGTGCAAACGACTATTGTATTGTATATAATGTCAATTTTAGCTAAGTTTGAGCATGAGTATAGCCCTTGAAAAAAGCTGGAAAGAAATTTTAGAACCGGAATTTTCCAAAACCTATATGAGCGAGTTACGAAATTTTTTGAGGACAGAGCAAGCACAATATCAGGTATTTCCGCCCAATAAACTTATATTCAATGCCTTTGAACACACACCCTTTTATGAAGTGAAAGCCGTTATCTTGGGGCAAGATCCTTATCATAATATCGGACAAGCACATGGATTGTCTTTTTCGGTTCAACCAGGCATTGCAATCCCTCCATCGCTACGGAATATGTATATCGAATTAAGTAATGATATTCCAGGTTTTAAGATTCCCAATCACGGTACACTGACCAAATGGGCTGATCAGGGTGTACTGCTCCTTAATGCGGTAATGACGGTGCGAGCACACATGGCAGCATCTCATCAAAAAAAAGGATGGGAAGTTTTTACGGATACCGTAATTAAGGAACTCGCACAACGAAGAGAAGGAATTGTTTTTATATTATGGGGAAATTACGCTAAACAGAAAGTGAAACTGATCGATTCCTCCAAACATTTGATTATAACATCAGCCCACCCTTCGCCGCTATCTGCACACAATGGATTTTTTGGCAGTAAACCCTTCTCAAAAACCAATGACTATTTAGAAAAACACGGAAAAACGCCAATTGACTGGCAGGTGTAGACCTAGTAGATTGTTATGCAAAAAATCGATCTTAGTATTCCATTGGTACGATCGGTTCTTTTTTAGACGTTGACATAATCATCATCGTTTGAAAGGTTTTCACACATGGTATCCGACTAATCTTTTCCATAATCAACCGCTCGTAAGATTTAATGTCCTTGACATAAACCTTTAAAATAAAATCACATTGCCCGGTGACGTGATGGCATTCGGTCACTTCAGGTATACTTTTGATCGCTTCAACAAATTCAGGGATTGAATTGTGTGTATGAAAATCCAATTGTATTTGTATAAAGGATTTAATGCCCAAGCCTAGAAGCTCTTCATCCACCAAGGCATGGTAGCTTTTGATATAGCCCGCATTTTCAAGTTTTCGAACCCTTTCCAGTGTTGGTGCCGGTGACAAACCGATATTGGAAGAAAGTTGTAAGTTGGTTATTCTACCGTTTTCTTGGAGTAATTTAATAATCTTTAAATCAATTCTATCTGGTTCAAAAGCCATGGCTAACAGTTTTAGCGTAAAGTTAACAAATAACCAAATAAAATTTTACAATATTGATTTTTTTATTTCAAAGATTAGGTATTCAATAGTACATTTAATACGATGGAAAATGAGTGCCAATTAACGTTTAGCATTTAGGGCAAGCGCGTACAATTTCATTTGCTTTACCATCGCCACCAACCCGTTAGCACGAGTAGGTGACAAATGTTCTTTTAATCCGATTTCATCTATAAAATAAAGATCGGCACTCACAATATCTTCTGCACGCTGTCCGGATAAAACTTTGATCATTAAGCTAACAAGTCCCTTAGTAATGATTGCATCACTATCGGCCGTAAAAAAGACTTTGTCGTCTACATACTGTGCATGCAACCAAACGCGAGACTGGCATCCTTTAATCAATAAATCGTCAACTTTATGGGACTCGTCGATTAAAGGCAGCTCCTTCCCCAATTGAATAATATATTCATATTTAGCCATCCAATCCTCGAAAAAAGAGAAATCTTCTATCAATTCGTCCTGTATTTCCTTAATTGTCATATCAACCATCGTTATAGCAACATAGAAGCGGCTCTTTTTACAGCGCTTACCAACAGATCTATTTCTTCCTTTGTATTGTACATTGCAATGGAGGCACGCACCGTGCCAGGAATCCCAAACCGCTCCATTAAAGGTTGTGTGCAATGATGACCAGTACGAACAGCAATGCCCAACTTGTCTAAGATAACGCCCACATCGTACGGATGCGCACCATTCACCAGAAAAGATATCACGCTGGATTTCTCTTTCGCCGTACCTATAAACCGGATTTGATCAATTTCCGACAAAGCTTTAGTCGCATATTTAAGCAGTTCCGTTTCATAAAGCGCAATCTGACTCAAGCCAATCGTCTTTATATAATCTACGGCTGCCCCCAAACATATTCCCGCTTCGATATTGGGTGTACCCGCCTCAAATTTAAATGGTAGTTCGTTATAAATCGTCTTTTCAAACCTAACCTCTTTAATCATATCACCCCCTCCTTGATAAGGCGGCATCTGATCCAACCATTTTTCCTTTCCGTACAAGACCCCCACGCCGGTTGGACCGTACATCTTGTGTCCTGAAAAAGCGAAAAAATCAACATCTAAAGCTTGTACATCCACATGTAAATGTTGTATGGCCTGCGCACCATCAACCAGCACGGGAATGCCATGATCATGCGCCAGCTTTGTAATCTCTTTTATTGGGTTTAAAGTTCCGAGCGTATTTGATACGTAGGTTATGGAAACAAGCTTTACTCTTTCGTTGAGCATAGCCTGATAAGCGCCCATATCCAATTCTCCTTCATCATTTATGGGAACTACACGTAGCTTCGCGCCCTGCTCTTCGCATAACATTTGCCAAGGCACAATATTGCTATGGTGTTCCATGGCCGAAATAATAATCTCGTCCCCTTCTTTTACAAATTGCTTTCCATAACAATGCGCAACCAAGTTGATGCTGTGCGTAGTCCCATTGGTTAAAATAACCTCATAATCTTGCGCTGCATTTATAAATTCAGAAAGCTTTCTCCGTGTGACCTCATAAGCATCTGTTGCCAGCTGACTTAAGTGATGAACACCCCGGTGCACATTACTATTGATTTGTGTATAATAATCAGTAATAGCATTAATTACCGATTGTGGCTTCTGCGTAGTCGCTCCGTTATCCAGATAAACCAAGGGGTACCCATTTACCTTCGTTTTTAATATAGGAAAATCAGCTCTTATACTATGAATATCGTAATGTGTCAAAATCAGAAATTTAAAGTAAGACCGAAAACTTATTACTCAATAATTAGGCCCTGTTCGATTAGATGATCAACGTAAGCTCTTACATTATCATTGCTGAACTTTTCCGTTACATCAAAGGCAAAAGCATGAACCAAGAGCACTCTTGCACTCGCTTCGCCAATACCTCTTGCTTTAAGGTAAAATAAAGCTTCATCATCGAATTGTCCCATGGTACAACCGTGACTACATTTTACATCATCTGCAAATATTTCTAATTGCGGTTTGGTCAGAATACTTGCTTTATCACCAATTAACATGTTGTTATTCTGTTGAAAAGCATTGGTTTTCTGAGCGTCGGGTTGTACAAAAATCTTGCCATTGAATACTGCCGTTGAGGTATCTTGTGCAATATTCTTGTACCATTCATAGCTTTCACAATGAGGCATTCGATGGTCAACAATAGTATGATTATCCACCAGTTGATCTTTAGCGGTAAGCGTTACCCCGTATAAATGACTTTCTACCGATGTATCGTCTAAACGGACATTAATATTGTTTCGAACGAATGAAGATCCAGGAAATGAACAATTATAGTTGTTGTACAAGCTATGCTTAGCTTGTTTAACCTCTGTATGGTTAAGGTATCGAGACTTTTCGCCGGAAGTCTGTAAATAATAATGTTGGAGATGAGCATTCTCGTTCAAAACAAGTTCGGATACTGTATTGTTCAGACTTATCGTGCTACCATTTGCAATAAAGGATTCGATAATCTCTGCTTCAGCGTTTGGGTCTAAAACAAATAAATTCCTTGTTTGGTTAAAAATAGCTTCACTTGAAGATGCAACATGAATAATTTGAATGCTCTTTTTTAAAGCAATATTTTGACCTATGTGGATATAGAGTCCCCCCTCATGAAGAGCTGTATTGAGCGCAACTAGTGGATTATCTGTTTTATCTGCGTATTTTGCAAAATGCGCAGCGAATAATTCATTATTCGCTACATCTTCAATAGCACTCACAAATATGCCTGGTTCTGTAATAACATCAGAAAGGTCTTTGCGATAGCGCCCATTCACTAATATGAGTCGATAAGCGTCCAAACCTTTTATAATCGCTTGACTCGTATCTACATTTTTTCCCGGAATGGCGTCATTTAATAGATAATGCTGATTGATTAAAGGTTGCAGATTCGTGTACTTCCAATCTTCCGCCTTCAGCGTAGGAAAGCCCCAATCCTTAAAACGGGCAAAAGCCTCCTTACGTAGAGAGACTTGCGGCTCCTGGTATCCCTTTAAGGTTAGCCTCTCTTCAAAAAAAGTAACTAATTGATGATATAATGAACTTGAAACTTGTGTAATCATTTGTTAATTATCATAAAAGGATGAGAAAATAATCGCTATAACCTAAATGGCAGCATTCTCTTCTGCATCCACACTTTCTTTTAACCAGTCGTAACCCTTCTCCTCCAGCTCGAGTGCTAGTTCTTTCGTTCCGGATTTTACGATTTTTCCTTTATATAGTACATGTACAAAATCAGGCACTATATAGTCCAAAAGGCGTTGATAGTGCGTAATAACAATAAAAGCATTATTCTCTGAACGCAAATGATTAACACCGTTCGCCACAATGCGAAGCGCGTCGATGTCTAAGCCTGAATCTGTTTCGTCCAAAATAGCCAGCTTTGGTTCCAGCATGGCAAGTTGAAAAATTTCGTTACGCTTTTTCTCTCCACCTGAAAATCCTTCATTTAACGACCGGTTAGCCAATTTAGCATCAAATTCAACAAGCTTTTGCTTTTCTTTAACCAACTTTAAAAATTCTTTCGCTTCCATTGGGGCTAGTCCCTTATAGGCCCTGATTTCGTTAACGGCCGTTTTTAAAAAGTTGATATTAGAGACACCTGGAATCTCAACCGGATACTGAAAAGCCAGAAAAAGCCCTTCCCGTGCTCGATCCTCGGGAGATAGCTCCAGTAAATCCTTGTTATCTAACCTAACTTCCCCGCCGGTTACCTCATAAGCTTCCTTACCGGCTAAAACCGAAGCCAACGTGCTTTTACCCGAGCCATTCGGCCCCATAATAGCATGCACTTCACCCGCTTTAACTTCTAAATTTAATCCTTTTAAAATCTCTTTATCATCTACAGATGCCTGTAGGTTCTTTATACTTAACATATCTTCATCAATTCAAATCTCGCGATTTGCTATTTGTTTTTTATATTAACAATATTTACAATACTCTTTATCCAACACTACCCTCCAGTGAAATTGCCAGCAGCTTTTGCGCCTCCACGGCAAATTCCATTGGTAATTGGTTAAGAACCTCCTTAGCATAACCATTAACAATCAGTCCAACGGCTTTTTCCGGATCAATACCTCGTTGTGTAAGATAGAATATCTGATCTTCCCCAATTTTTGAGGTAGTAGCCTCGTGTTCCAATTTCGCTGTTTTATTCTTTGCTTCAATGTAAGGAAACGTATGAGCTCCACATTTATCGCCAATTAATAAAGAATCACACTGCGTAAAGTTTCGAGCTTTTTCGGCACCTTTACCTATTTGAACCAGGCCTCGGTAACTATTTTGACTAACACCGGCGGAAATGCCTTTAGAAACAATTTTACTGCGTGTGTTTTTACCGATATGATACATTTTACTTCCGGTATCTGCTATCTGATGGTTTCTTGTCAAAGCAACGGAATAAAATTCTCCTACAGAATTATCGCCCTTCAAAATTACACTTGGATATTTCCATGTAATCGATGAACCAGTCTCAACCTGTGTCCAAGAGATCTTGCTATTATCACCTTTACAAATTCCTCTCTTGGTTACAAAGTTGTAGATACCTCCCCGGCCTTCTTTATCTCCGGGATACCAGTTTTGTACAGTGCTATATTTTATCTCTGCGTTTTCAAGTGCAATTAATTCTACAACGGCAGCGTGCAACTGGTTTTCATCCCGCATTGGGGCGGTACATCCTTCCAGGTAACTCACATAACTTCCTTCATCGGCAATTATTAGCGTACGTTCAAATTGCCCTGTGTTCTGCGCATTAATCCTAAAGTAGGTGGAAAGCTCCATTGGACAATTTACGCCCTTTGGTATATAGACAAAAGATCCGTCGGAAAATACAGCGGCGTTTAAAGCCGCATAAATATTATCGGTTTGTGGCACTACTGTTCCCAGGTACTGCTTTACCAAATCGGGATGTTCTTTTACCGCCTCTCCAAAAGAACAGAATATGACGCCATATTCTTTCAATTTTTCCCTAAAGGTTGTCTTTACTGATACACTATCAAAAACAGCATCTACAGCAACGACACCTGCCAACACCTTCTGTTCATCTAGGGGAATTCCCAATTTTGCGAAAGTATCCAACAATTCGGGGTCAACCTCATCCATGCTGTTTACCTTCGGTTTTTCCTTTGGCGCAGCATAGTAAGATATATCCTGAAAATCAACTTTGGGATGCTCAAAGTTTTGCCACTTAGGCATTGTCATTTTTTCAAAATGCCTTAAGGCCTTTAACCTCCAGTCAAGAAGCCAAGCAGGCTCACCTTTTTTTGCAGAAATGAAGCGTACTGTTTCTTCGGATAGACCCTTTTTAGCGATATCCATCTCGATATTGGTAGTAAAACCATATTTGTACTCCTCTACCGCGAGTTCTTGCAATATATTATCGTCTTTCGTACTCATTTCATTATCGATTTCGCTTCGTACTTCTCTTCTCCTTTAGAAGCGATTGCCATTAATTAATTTGCAAAGTTACAATTTGAAGAGCAATTATTCGAGCATTTACCGGCTCTTTTACGGCAAATAAATAATCTCAATGTAAATTAATGACGGTGGTCATTTTCCCTTCGCAGCTTTTTACTTTCTTTAAATTAGTATACCGATTTTTTGTAATTCCTGTTCCATTTCAATTTGCAATTTTTGGGCCTCCTCTCTTGCCCTTTCAGCGAAATCACTACCATTGCTCGCGTAAATAATTGATCTGGTAGCATTTACCAACAAACCACATTCCTTATTCATTCCAAACGCACACACTTCTTGCAAACTGCCACCTTGAGCACCGATCCCCGGCACTAGCAGAAAATGATCGGGTGCTATCCGTCGTATATCCTTAAAATATTCCCCTCTGGTGGCTCCTACGACATACATTACCTGTTCACTGCTTCCCAGAGCATTAACCTTTTCAATAACATGTTCAAACAACCTTTTACCACTTAAATCAGCCAAAAACTGGAAGTCCAAGCTTCCTTTATTTGATGTTAAGGCCAGCACGACCGACCATTTACCCGGATACTCCAAAAAAGGGCTAATCGAATCTTCTCCCATATAAGGTGCAACAGTTACCGCATCGAATTCCAGACCGGACACCTCCTTTGAAAAGAACGTCTTAGCATACATATCTGCTGTGTTTCCTATATCGCCACGTTTGGCATCTGCAATATTTAAGCAACTTTTCGGAATGATCTCACACGTACGCTGTAGGCTCCGCCAACCCTGAGCGCCCCTGCTCTCATAAAAAGCAATATTGGGTTTATAAGCGACACATAGATCAGCAGTTGCCTCAATAATACGCTTATTAAATTCAAAAATGGGATCTTCCAAGTCCAATAGGCAACTTGGTATTTTCTCGATATCCGTATCTAAGCCAACACACAAAAAAGAGCGTTTCAGTTTAATCTGCTCTATTAATTGCTTACGAGTCATATAAGGGGAAAAATTATTAGGAACATGTAAAAAAACACGACAAATTTAGCTATATTTGTCGGCATATACAAAAGACTTTGCAATTGAGACCTTATCACTTTTTTAATGGTGTTCAATATAAAAGGGCACTAAATTGAACAATTTTAACAAGACATATTGATCTCTATTTTTATTTTTTTTCGTTTTTTTTTTGAATTTTCAATTCTTATGCATACAATTGCAGCGGAATCTCAAAATTTACCTATCCGTTAAAGGAGAATCATTAGTCCTTCAGCGAAAAATTTAAACTTATCAATCGAGTTTTTATATGGGTAAATTTCTGTTAAACACAAGCATAAAAATCCTTATTACACATAACGACATTTGATGAATATTAATGAATTGAACGCTAAGCTCGTGTCTGAGCTACGTGAAATTGCAAAATTAATCGGTATTGCAGATGCTGAAAAGTTGAGAAAACAAGAGTTGATCAACAAAATTATTGCTACAGACAATGAAAAGCCTGCAGAAGAAGAAGCGATGGCGGACATTCTTGAAAAAGAGGAAGAATCCGGTGAAACGAAACATCGTAAACGGGTCAGGACCTCTGTAAAACAGGCCGAGCCTATAGAGATAAGAAAAAAAGTAGAGAAAGAGCCTGTCTTGGCTACGGCTATAAAAGATGAACCTAGCAAAGAAAAACTTGCTTCATCTGAAAACCGTCCACAGCGCACTGATCGCAGAGCGAGCAGCTCAACTCCCTCCTCTACAACCCCACCTCAAACAAAAACGGAAACTGCTCCGGCATCGACACCCGCTTCTAATCTTGATTTTGACAATGTGATCGTCAACGAAGGCGTATTAGAAATCATGCCTGATGGCTATGGCTTTTTACGCTCGTCTGACTATAACTACCTGACATCACCCGACGACATTTATGTCTCACAATCACAGATAAAGCTTTTCGGGCTTAAAACAGGCGATACTGTCAGAGGAAGTATTCGCCCTCCGAAGGAAGGCGAAAAATATTTTCCTTTGGTGCGTGTAGAAGCCATTAATGGCCAAATTCCCGCAGAGGTAAGGGATCGGGTTCCGTTTGATTATTTGACACCGCTATTCCCTACTGAGCGTTTGAAGCTCTATACCGATGCAGGAAACAATTCGACCCGCATCATGGATTTGTTTACGCCTATTGGAAAAGGGCAACGCGGCTTAATTGTAGCGCAACCAAAAACCGGTAAGACAGTTTTATTGAAAGAGGTGGCAAATGCCATAGCAAAAAATCACCCAGAGGTTTATTTGATCATTTTATTAATCGACGAACGTCCGGAAGAGGTGACTGACATGGCTAGAAGTGTTCGGGCAGAGGTGGTGTCTTCTACTTTTGACGAACCGGCTGAACGACATGTTAAAATCGCCAATATCGTGCTCGAAAAAGCAAAGCGTATGGTCGAATGCGGTCATGATGTTGTCATTCTGTTAGATTCGATTACCAGGCTGGCTCGCGCTTATAACACAGTTGCTCCTGCTTCCGGAAAAATTTTATCGGGAGGTGTGGACGCTAATGCCTTGCATAAACCGAAAAGGTTCTTTGGAGCAGCTCGTAATATTGAGCATGGCGGCTCGCTTACTATCTTAGCTACTGCCTTGACCGATACCGGCTCCAAAATGGACGAAGTGATTTTTGAAGAGTTCAAGGGTACAGGTAACATGGAATTACAACTCGATCGGAAGTTGGCTAATAAGCGTATATTCCCGGCTATTGATATTACTGCATCGAGTACACGTAGAGACGATTTGTTAAACGACAAGGAAACACTTCAACGTATATGGGTGCTTAGAAATCACTTAGCGGATATGAACTCCACAGAAGCTATGGAATTCTTGCTAGCTCAAATGCGTGGAACAAGATCAAATGAAGAGTTTCTTATCAGCATGAACGGCTAGAAACGGATAATCGTACAATTAATTGATAAACAAAGCTTTCTTACTTTATAATAGGTAGGAAAGCTTTTTTGTAACACTTTATGAAGACACTGCCAAAATCATATTTTTTCTAAGCATTTGACGGGAGTGAAAGAAATGACGCATGAAACAACATATACCTAATACGATTACAAGTTTTAATCTGTTCAGTGGGTGCATAGGTGTCGTACTAGCTTTTGAAGGACAGTTGATAAATGCGGGGTACGCTATTATCATAGCCGCAATTTTTGATTTCCTCGATGGCATGGCGGCTCGTCTATTGAAAGTAAACTCTCCGGTAGGTAAAGAGTTGGATTCACTTGCTGATATGATTAGCTTCGGTTTTTTACCGTCTGTTATTGTCTTTATGATGCTGGAGACAAACCCGGCGATAGAATACGGCGGTTCGTGGATCAAATATTCGGCTTTTTTGTTAGCCGTTTTTTCTGCGCTACGTTTAGCGAAATTCAATTTAGATAGCAGGCAAACTTCTATTTTCATAGGTCTTCCTACTCCTGCCTGTGCATTGTTCATCCTATCGCTTCCACATATCGCCTTAAGCAAAGATCCGATAATCAGTGCCTATGTGCAGCATCCGGTTATTTTGCTTGCTTTAATACTTGCTTTAAGTTTTTTATTGGTGGCGGAAATCCCGCTCATGTCGCTAAAATTTAAAGATTTACAATTGCGCACCAACCTTCATCGCTATATCCTTCTTTTGGTCAGTGTAATATTGCTTTTTTTATTTCAACTAACGGCCATTCCGTTCATCATTATTTTCTACTTGGTATTGTCACTTATGCAATATAATAAGCTTACTCAAGAGTTATAAATTGAAAAACGACTCGATTTTCAATTTATCTTTGCTCAGATTTGATGAAGTTTAATCGTAAAGTCATTTTTCAAGCCGCCTTACCGACAGGTTATCATCTAATTTTTCATATAAATCAGCTATCCCCATTCTGTAGGAAGGGTGCATTAGCCCAGGCGCTATTTCAACAAGGGGAGTTAGTACAAACCTCCGTAAATGAAGCAACGGATGAGGGATTTTCAAATTAAGGGTATCTAAGATGATTGCATCATAAAATAAAATGTCAATATCGATTAGTCGAGCCTCCCACTTTGTATTTCTTTTCCTTCCAAGCGTCTCCTCAATCGCGAGGATTTCTTTTAGCGTTTGTTCAGGGGTTAAAATCGTATTGACTTTGAGCGCCTGATTTAGGTAATTCGGTTGGTTGTTTACCCCCCAAGCAACTGTCTCATAAATTGCGGATTGATCAATAACGTTTCCTACTCTACTTTCAATTAATTGAATGGCTTTAGTTAATTGCTGTCTGCTGTCTCCTAAATTTGAACCCAATATCAGATAAACTGTGTGCATAAACAAACTTAATCAAAATGACATTGATATCCAATTATGGTTTTGACGGTACTCCGATGATCGATTGAGCTTCTATACCAATGATTACTTATTTTGCATTTCATGTAACAATACAGCACCTTATTTGTCTTATAGCAGTGTAAACATTTAAATTTCAGACATAGAAAACATACATGAAGCAATTTTTCAAATTTGTATTTGCCTCCATGCTTGGAGTATTTTTATCAACGATCATCTTTTTCTTCGTTGCTATTGCCATTATGGCCGCGATAATAAGTGCTGCCAGTTCAGACAAGGCAGTAGAAATAAGTGAAAACTCCATTCTACGCGTGTCTTTAAATTACGCCATTAAAGAACGTACAGACAGAAGTCCCTTTAACAATGTTAGCCTTCCGTCTATGAATTCGGAAAAATATATTGGTTTAGATGAGATATTGCTTCGAATTGATGCAGCAAAAAATGACAATCGAATAAAAGGTATTGTACTCGATATGGACGGTATCGGTGCAAGTTTTGCCACACTTCAAGAGATTAGAGATGCATTGCTCAAATTTAAAGAATCAAAAAAATTCATATTAGCTTACAGTGAGGGGTATTCAATGAAGGGATACTACCTTGCTTCAACAGCTGATAAGGTTTATTTGAACCCGGAAGGGTCGGTCGACTTCCGCGGAATGGCAGCGCAGCTTCCATTCTTTAAAGGCACACTTGAAAAACTGGGCATTGAAGCACAGGTAGTGAAAGTAGGTACTTACAAGAGTGCGGTAGAGCCTTTTATATTAGATAAAATGAGCCCGGCAAACAAAGAACAGGTCAACTCCTATCTTAATTCTTTATACGACTATTACCTTGGCAATGTGTCCAAATCACGGAATATACCTATGGATTCCTTGCGGAACATTGCCGACAACTACAGTGGAAGAGATGCCGAGAAGGCGCTGAACGCAAAATTAGTTGACGGGTTGAAATATAAAAATGAAATAATAGATGAACTAAAAGTTAAGTTGTGCATTGATAAAAAGAAGAAGATCAAGTCAATAAATATTGAAGATTATACTTCTCCAAAAACAGAAGAAAACGGTTCGCAAAATCGGCTAGCTGTAGTCTACGCAGTAGGTGATATCGTTTCCGGTGAGGGTTCTGATGAGCAAATTGGTTCGGAAAGAATTTCGAGAGCGATTAGAACAGTACGTGAAGATGATAAAGTTAAAGCAGTTGTGCTTCGTATCAACTCTCCGGGTGGAAGCTCGTTGGCTTCTGATGTTATTTGGAAAGAAGTTGAACTGACAAAAAAGGTAAAACCTATTATCGTATCAATGGGCGACGTTGCAGCTTCGGGTGGTTACTATATTGCCTGCGCCGCCGATTCCATTTTTGCTCAACCGAATACCATTACAGGTTCAATCGGTGTGTTTGGTATTATTCCAAATTTACAGAACTTTTTCAACAACAAATTGGGAATTACGTTTGATGAAGTAAAAACAGGAAAATATGCTGACCTAATGAGTGTTAATAGACCACTTACAGCGGACGAGCGCGACCTTATTCAACAAGAAGTAAACAAGACGTACGATACCTTTACAAAAAAAGTAGCTAACGGTAGAAAAATAAGTCAAAGCCAAGTAGATAGTATCGGTCAAGGACGGGTATGGACGGGTGCACAAGCGGCAAAAATTGGTTTAGTTGATCGTTTAGCCAGTTTCAATGAAGCTATTACAGCTGCAGCTCGTAAAGCCAAATTGAAAGACTATAAACTGGTGAGCTACCCTGCCATGAAAGATCCTTTAGAAGCTTTTCTCGGTTCTTCCAGCGATAAGCTGAAGACTTGGATAATGAAGAAAGAAATGAATGAAGGCTACCTTCTTTACGAACAAGCAAAGCAGGTTATGCAACAAAGCGGTATACAGGCAAGATTACCGTATATGATTAATATTCATTAAATCTTACCGTGCGCAACCAAAAAAGGGCACTCCTTTCGGAGTGCCCTTTTTTGGTTGCGCACATTTTGTTATATATCGTCTATATACGTAAGTTTGCCCGTTATATTGGCAAAGCTTCGAAGCCCCTTAACAATACATCGAAATGGAAAATAAAATTATATCCCGCAAATTTAGATTGCTTTCGCAATTGATGGAATTACATGGCGAGAATTCCTTCAAAACTAAAGCGATAGCTAATGCAGCTTTTAAGCTAGATAAGCTACCTTTTAAAATTATTGATAAAACGGAACAAGAATTAAGTACAGAGCAAGGTATCGGCAAAAGCATAGCGTCAAAAGTTTGGGAGCTTATCCATACGGGCTGTATAGAGGATCTAGAGGCATTACTCGCTAAAACACCTGAAGGCATTTTAGAGATGCTAACAATAAAAGGTTTGGGGCCAAAAAAAATCTTGATCATATGGAATACGCTTGCAATCGAAACGTTAGGAGAGCTTTACTATGCGTGTAACGAAAATCGACTGATCGAAGCAAAGGGGTTCGGGCTAAAAACACAAGAAGAAATCAAGATGGCCATTGAGTTTAATATGGCCAGTCAAGGTTTATTTTTGTATTCCCAGGCAGAGAAGTTAGCCAGTTCAATTTTTGATACACTCAAAGAGATGCTTTCCGACCAACATCTCTTGAGTTATACAGGTGATTTCAGGCGCAAATTGGAATTACTATCATCGGTCGAATTGATTACAACTGCCAGTGCCGAGGAAATATTGATATATATTGAAAAAGATAAGCGACTTATCCAATTTGATTATCAGGAAAATAAAATTCGGACAGTTCACGAAAGCGGTCTTCCTATACATTTTATTTTAAGCAACGTAAATGAGTTCTCTAAGCACCTATTAATCACCACAGGTAATCAACAGCACATCGCGTTACTCGAACAACTTTATGAAAAAGGAGTTCCTAATGCGGAAAGTGAAGAGGAAATTTACCGTCAATTAAACTTAGACTTTATTGAACCTGAATTGCGTGAAGGCTTGGATGAAGTCCAAAAAGCCCACGACCATACACTTCCTAACCTTATAACTTATGACGATATAAAAGGCACTTTGCATAATCATAGCACCTATAGCGACGGCGTTCATTCACTGAAAGAGATGGCTCTATATTGCAAAGACGTTCTTCAGTTACAATATTTAGGGATATGTGATCACTCTCGGACAGCAGTTTATGCAAATGGCTTAAAAGAGGACCGGGTAAGATTGCAATGGGAAGAAATAGATTCGTTAAATCAAACATTATATCCTTTTAAGATTTTTAAAGGTATTGAGTCGGATATTTTGGGAGACGGCTCTTTGGACTACCCGGATGAGTTATTAAGAGAATTTGATTTTGTAGTTGCTTCTGTGCATGCCAACCTGAAAATGGACGAGGAAAAAGCTACCCTACGTTTAATCAAAGCTATTGAAAATCCTTATACGACCATTTTAGGGCATCCAACCGGGCGCCTTCTGTTAAGCAGAAAGGGATATCCCATTGATTATAAAAAGGTAATCGATGCCTGTGCTGCCAATGGGGTAGCCATCGAAGTCAATGCAAACCCGTTAAGATTAGATTTAGATTGGCGCTGGCACCGTTATGCGATTGAGAAGGGTGTCTATCTTTCCATCAATCCCGACGCCCATCGCGTAGAAGGATTTCACGATATGCGTTATGGAACTTTAGTGGCAAGAAAAGGAGGACTTACAGCCTCGCAATGCCTCAATTGTTTTGATCTGGAAAAATTGGACAGCTACTTTAGCTCTCGTAAAACAAGTATAAAATAATTACCTTTGAGAATGATCGCACAACACGCTAATAAAATATTCAGTCAAGCTATTCACGATTACCATGTTCTTAATAATATAGACCATCCTATAAAGAATCCTTATGAAGCTCATACGCTGGAACATTTACTATATCTTAAATGTTGGATAGACACGGTACAGTGGCATATGGAAGACGAAGTACGTGATCCCAATATCGCTCCGGTGGAAGGGCTAAAATGGAAAAGGAGGATCGATCAGTCCAATCAAGACCGCACAGATACGGTTGAATACATAGATAGTTACTATCTAAATGCATTCAAAGATGTAAAGCCTCTACCGGATGCTAGGATAAATACGGAGAGTCCTGCCTGGGCTATTGATAGGCTTTCTATCCTGGCATTGAAAATTTATCACATGCAAATTGAGGCTGAACGTCGTGATGCCACGCCTGAACATCGCGATCAGTGTGGTCAAAAGCTTCGTATATTATTAGAGCAGCGGGAAGATCTTTCCAATAGCATCGATGAGTTACTCGAAGATATTAAAATGGGAAAAAAATATATGAAAGTATACAAACAGATGAAGATGTATAATGATCCCTCGCTGAATCCGGTTTTATATACAGGCGAAAAGAAATAAGAAACCTCTGAATACGTTAGGGGTGAATAACACATGAATAAAAGGAGCATTTTGGTTTTTCGTTTTTCAGCAATGGGCGATGTCGCTATGATTTCACCCGTTATAGAACAGCTATGTGAACAACATCCCCAAGTCAGCATAATTCTGGTAAGTAGGCCTTTCTTCAAACCTTTTTTTGATACAAATCCCCAGATACGCTTTCATCCTATTTATCCAAAAGAACAGCACCGGGGCCTAAGAGGCTTGTATAGATTGTTCAAAGAGCTGCGAAATTATAAGATAGATGCAATAGCAGATCTTCATGACAGCCTCAGAAGTCGTATTCTTTCTACATTCTTTAGACTAACTACTATTCCAATAAAAAGAATAGACAAAGGAAGAGCTGAAAAAAGAGCTCTAACGCGCATTCAGAACAAGCATTTAATCCCTCTTAAATCGACTTTTGAGCGTTATGCAGAAGTGTTTCAGTCGCTTGGATTCTCTATTCGGCTAACAAATAAATTAGTAAAAAAGACCAGGCCGCTTCCTGCTGCATTCTTGCGTCAATTTAATAGTTCTTCTGCGCTGAGGAGAATAGGTATCGCTCCCTTCGCGCAACATCGGTATAAAGTATATCCGCTTGATAAAATGGAGGAAGTAATCGCTGTTTTAAGTCGTAATCACGAACTGTTTATATTCGGTGGAGGCGAAACGGAACAAGAAATGGCGACAAAATGGGAGAAAAAATACGCGCATGTTACCAATGTAATAGGTGTGGTAGACTTAACCCACGAGCTTGATTTAATAGCTAACTTAGATCTTATGCTCAGTATGGACTCCTCCGGCATGCACATGGCTTCTTTGGTAGGCACTCGAGTAATATCCGTTTGGGGGCCAACGCATCCCTATGCTGGTTTTTTGGGCTTTGGCCAAAAAGAAGATGACTGCCTACAGTTCCACCACCCCGCAAGACCTAGCTCCATATACGGCAATAAACCCTGTTTATGTGACGGGATTCCGTGTATTGAACGCATTAGTCCTGAACAAATCGTCACAAAAATTGAAAAAACATTAAGCTATGGCTAAATATTTATACCTGATTCGTCATGCCAAGTCGGACTGGAACTTTGATCTCCCGGACTTTGATAGACCGTTAAATAAGCGCGGATTGAGAGACGCCCCTATAATGGCTAAACGGTTAAATTTGCAAAATCTACGCCCAGATCGGTTGGTGAGCAGCCCTGCCAATCGTGCCATTTCTACCGCTAAAATTTTTGCTAAAGAGTTAAAATTTTCTGAGGCCGATATACAGGAAGAAGCAGCCATATATGAAGCCGATGTTCCTACCTTACTGAAGGTTATCAATTCATTCCAAGCTGAAGCGGATTGCGTAGCAATCTTTGGACACAATCCGGGCATTAGTTTGTTGGCGGAGTATCTTTGCGATGATGCAGCCATCGATTTCCCCACTTGTGCAATAGGCTTTCTGTCTTTTAACATAGAACAATGGAGTGAGGTAAGTATAGGAACAGGCAATTTAGTTTGGTTCAATTATCCCAAACTTGTTTAGCAACAGAAGCTTTATTAACTTTACCAGATAACAATTATTCTTTCCTGTTCACATGATTCAATTAAGCAACGAATATATCCGCGTAAATATTAAAAAAAAGGGCGCAGAGCTTTCTTCAATTTATAACAAGAACATGGCTCATGAATATATTTGGCAAGGAGATCCAAGCTTTTGGCCATGGCATGCCCCTAATCTTTTCCCCATTGTTGGCGGCTTAAAAGATAACCACCTAGCTGTTGATGGCCAAATCTATGAATTAGCCAGACACGGTTTTGCAAGACATACCAACTTTCAAGTTATTGAGTCATCGGGCACCCATGCAATCTTTTCATTACGTTATAATCAGGAAACATTACGTGTTTTTCCATACCATTTTGAGTTTCAGGTTATTTACCATCTGGAAAACGAATCCCTTAAGTGCATTTACAAAGTCATCAATCTAGAGACGAAGCCGATTTATTTTTCAGTAGGAGCCCATCCCGCCTTCAATGTGCCTTTTTTTTCCTATGAACATTATAATGATTATTACCTGGAGTTTGAAAAAGATGAGCCCTTGATACGCCATCACCTTTCTGACGCCGGTTATTTTAACGGCGAGGAATCAACGATTTTACTTGACAATAGAAAGCTGCAACTAAATGAAAACCTTTTTGATACCGATGCTCTTGTTTTTAAAACATTGCTAAGTAAACGTGTAGCTATTCGAAGTAAAAATCATCCTCACGCGCTGCTCATCAGTTATTCTGATTTTAAATCTTTAGGTATTTGGGCGAAACCGGGTGCACCTTTCGTTTGTATTGAGCCTTGGCTGGGATACGCAGATAGTGAGGCCGGCACTTCCACTATAGAAAAGAAAGAAGGCATCGTATCCTTAGCCCCAGGTCACGTATTTGAAGCCGGCTATTCTATCACAATTCAATAATTTGATCATTTTAAACAGATCTAACATAAGAAAAAAGCCTAAAGTAGGCTTTTAAATTGAAAAAATAATTTTCGAAACTGTAATTGCTTTTGCGGGTTATATCATTAGTATTCCGACAAAGTGCAAAAAAACAAATAACAATGAATAACAGAGTAGAAAGAACCATTGAAAATTTGATCGATTCTTTTATTGACAAACTTCCTTCGCTTTTACTGGCTATAATCACATTAGTTTTAGGTATTTGGCTAATTAAGGTATTAGTTCGTTTTTTACATAAACGGTTTACGAGTGGAAAAATCGATATTTCACTTGCTGAATTCTTGACCAGCATTATACGTGTTTTGCTCTACGTTCTATTGTTCTTGAGTGTTGCTTCCACTTTAGGTATCCAAACGACGTCTTTTGTTACCATGCTAGGTGCTGCGGGATTGGCCGTTGGTCTTGCGCTGCAAGGCAGCTTATCTAATTTTGCAGGAGGTGTTTTAATCCTGCTCTTTAAACCTTTTCGTGTCGGCCATTTTATAACGACCAATAACAATGTCTCAGGAACGGTATTAAAAATAGATATTTTATATACTACGCTAAAAGCAGGAAACGGCACGACTATATATGCGCCAAATGGGCCCTTGGCTAACGCTGTTATTAATAATGTGTCCGACAATCCTACTCGGATGGCGGAATACAAAATAGGCATCTCCTATAATAATAATATTGATACGGCACGAAAAATAATTCTTAATGTATTGGAGAACGACGAACAAATTCTAAAAGATCCGAAGCCAGCTGTATTGGTAGATTCTTTAGGTGACAACGCCGTTGTGCTAGTTATAAGAGGATGGGTTAATAACAAAGAGTTTTGGCCGGTTTATCATGCCAATTATCAGAAAATTAAAGAAGCTCTAGATCAACATAACATAAGTATGCCTTACCCTCAGCGAGACATACATATCATAACTAACAACACGGATAGCAATTCTTAAAAAACAGGGAAAGGAATCCCTTTTCATCTGCATAATGAAAGGGATGAAACAGTACTTTTAACAATGCCTATCTTTATTTTAACCAATAGGTTAAGATATGCCATATCTTTTTAAAGACAAAAATAAGTGTCCACAAAAAATAATGGTACAAGGTGAAATTATGTTTGACTCTCATATTTGTTAAAATTAAGCGTTCACTCTCACCAAGTTAACGAACTTTTATTAACTTTTCGTTAATAAAACAATAATATTTTATAGCAATGGAGATATCATTCTAGCCGACTTTTCCAGTAGTTTACGCCATTTGGCACGATGTTCCCACCGTTCCGCGTCTATTTCTTCTGCATTTAATAAGTCTTCATTGAAAATTTCGCGTAATTCTTCCGCTACTTTTGGATCCAGTATAAGAGACATAACTTCAAAATTAAGATCGAAACTGCGCTGATCCATATTCGCTGTTCCTATAATCGCTAATTTACTGTCAAACACGATCGTCTTAGCATGAATAAATCCTTTTTTATAGCGAAAGATACGTACCCCTGCTTTTAATAAATCATCGTAGTATGAATGTGCTGCCGCATTTACAATTTTAGAATCAGAAATATAAGGTACTAACAGCTTAACGTTGACACCACTTAACGAAGCAATGATGAGCGCATCCATTAAACTTTCACCGGGAATAAAGTAAGGCGTTGTAATAAGAATTTCCTCCTTCGCGGTAGCTATGGCCTTCAACAAGGTGTATAAAATAGAGGGAGAAACCGAGTCTGGTCCGCTTGACACGATCTGAACCAAGCTTCCCCCCTCTTCACTGGATAGCTCGCTGAAAAAACGCGGCTCCGGATGGAGCTTATTTGGGCTACAAAAGTTCCAATCACATAGAAAAATATACTGAAGGTATAAAGAGCCCTGTCCTTTTATACGAACGTGAGTATCTCTCCAAAAGATTTGCTGCTCTTGTCTTTCATCATTCACATATCGATCAGCTACATTAATTCCGCCAACGAACGATGTATAACCATCTATCACAATGATTTTTCGGTGATTCCTATAGTTTAATCTATTGGCTAATAAAAGAAATGTAATTTTATGAAAGGGGTACACTTCTACTCCTGCAGCAGCCAACTCATCAGAAAAGCTCCCATCAATCGATCGGCTGCCGAAATGATCGTAAATAAAACGGACTTCTACCCCCTCCTTCGCCTTTCTGATAAGTGCATCTTTAATCGTATTGCCGATGGCATCGTTTTCAAACGTATAATACTCGAGATGTATATGGTCTTTTGCCTGGCTAATTGCCTGTAAAATTGCGTCGAATGTTTGCTCTCCATTAATCAAAATCTTAACCTCATTACTTGTGGTCAGCGGACTCATCATGTCTTTCAAAATCATATGAGCAAGTCCTTTATAGCTCAGACCATAATCGCCCACACTATGTAAGGCATCGAATGACGATTTATAGATTTGTATTTTAAGTCGTTCTTGCAGTTTTTGATCGGAAAGTAGCTTTTTACTATACATGCTCCTATTCCGATAATTTATTCCTATCGAAAAGTAAAGGATGATACCCGCTATTGGAACAAATATCGTTAATAGTAAATAAGCCAGTGTTTTTGTACTTGATCGGGTTTCATATATAATCCGCAGACAGACACCAATAACAAGAAGGATATAGGTAATTTCTGCAACAAGGAACCAGTCGATCGAAGGCATAGCATTTATCCCGAATATGGGAATAAACTTAACAAAAATTATTGATACCCTAAAGCATCATTGCCTTGAACACTTCTTGTGCATATTCTCCCCAGTCTTCCATACTCTCTTTTAAGGTGCTTAACAAACCTACATTATTAACTTTTTTCGCTTTTTTTGCCGGCGTAATAGGACTGGGTTGTATAGAAACATCACTAACTTTAGTGGCAAACCAGGTTGTATTATCGTGCGGTAGCGCAAGACCCAAAATCATACCCGGTAACCCGGTAAAGGATTCCGGTCCGCCCGAAACAGGTATTTGATCCGTATAAAAAGCGACGACATAGATTGAGTCCATCACCAATGCGTTTGCTCTTCTGCAATCATATCCGGCGATCTCCCTGGTTTCATCGGTAATCTTCCATTTAATTTTTCTTACGCTGTCTTCCACGAGAAAGATCTCTTCGTACAGTTTCTTTTCACTGACGGAAATACCATTTTTAAAGTCTGTATAAATAGTTTTTTTCAAATCGATCGTAGGATCATTGCTAAAAAAACTATTAGTTGACGGCATGTTGGTTTCTATCGGTTTATATAAGGACGCGGTTTGCGAAAAGGATAAAGTAGCCTTTACTGAGTTGAACTGTGGCTGTGTCTTTTTGTACTGATCGTAAATTTGTTGCATCCAGCTTGAATTTCTCTTTGTAATGCGTTTTGCTAATTTAGCGTACATATTCACTCTCTTTTCGTATTCTATAGTTCCGCTATTAACAAAACGAACGTTTTGGCCATATACTAAATGACTGATTATTAATAACAGAACAATGGAGGTTGCGAGTTTTATTCCTTTTTTCATTTCCCTTAATAACTTTATAAACACAATATTTACATCTGGGTTAACCTATGGTTTTGCCCCCATTTTGCTAAATTCCCAAGTAACCGAGAACATAAAATAACGACGAATGGTTGTATAACTACTCTGATTAATGGTATTATTAAAAGCATTTCGATTAAAGCCTACGTTCTGGTTCAACAGATCATTTCCGGAAATAGTAAAACGAAGGTTTTCTTCTTTAAAAAACTTTTTGGTGATATAAGCGTTCAGTATAAATCGCTCAAAATTTTCATCGAAAGACTGTGTCGCTTGCGTATAAGTATAACTTCCGTCAGATCCTATTTGAATCTTACCGGGCAAATATATATTGAACCCCGCATCTCCACTCATGCCCCATCCGTTATTGTTGAATTCAGGCTGCAGCGATGATTCAGAAGTGTTGTAGCTTGGCCCAAAATTCACACTAAAATCATATTTCTTCTCCTTATACTTTGATAAAGATAAGCGGCTTGAATAGTTGTATGACTTCGTCTCATTGAGGTTATCATTGGTTAAATTATAGTACGTATTACCATTCGTACTCAAATCAAGCCCTATCTGCATATCCAATTTCTTTATTTTCTTACCTGCATACATACCACCGTAAAAATTAGAGGTGTTTCGATCTTTTAGGTTAGCGGATTGATAGGTGCTTTTCCCAACGGAATCCGTTACTGTATTACTTACGATAGGGTTTGTGGTAAACGAATAGCTACCATAAAAATTAACATACTGATTGCTGAGCACCTTGTAAGAATAATAACTCAAATTAAAGCGATTGGTAAAAGAAGGCTTTAGATCCGGATTACCCAATACGATATTGAGTGGATCTGTGTTTACCCTAACAGGTTGTATCTGATTGATTGTAGGCTGTGTATTGTTACCATTATATCCAACGCGTAAGGATTTTTGCTGCGAAAATTTATATTGGTAATTCAACTGTGGATTGAAATTCGTAAAATTTCTTGTAAACAAATCGTCTGTGTACCTATCAAGTTGTTTGAACCGCACGTCACTTACCTTTGCTCCAAAATTCAAGTTGGTTTTCTCCGTCTTATAATTGAAAATGGCCCCAACCTGGTTGGATGTTTGATCCAATTTATAATCATTACTGTATAAACTATCCAATACGTCATAAGCTCCCGTTGCCGATTGATTAAAGGACCGCCTATTAGAATGGCCACTATTAATACTAAGTCCATAATTCAATACCACAGCGAAGTTCTTAAAAAGAGGTTCTGAGTAGGTTACATTAGATCGAAAAGAGTTATTTACAATATCGTTAGTTTTGTATTGATTGATGTTAGAAACGCTATCTTCCACGCCGGCACTACTATAAAATACGTTTTCTGCATCTAAAAACCCGTCCGTTTTGTTTGTGTTGGATGATTGATTCAGATTCAGGGAAAAAGACCGCCCCATCTTTTTAAATTTCTTTGTGAACAAAGCACTTGCATTAAAAATCCGATCGTCTGCCTTGTTGGTTAGCCTTCTTTGACTTTGGTTCAATAATCCGCCGGAACCGTTCCTACTTTCGGAAGTATAATTGTTTTCGGTGTCACTGTTTCTCAGGGTTCCATCTACTGAAATACGCAGGTTCGTAGTCGAATCTAATTTAATGTCATATCGTGCATCCAGTTTATGGCGGAACATATGGTTATTAAACGTCTCGTCTGAACGATCATTGATAACTCCCGTGGGTAAGTTGCGTTGCGTCAAATTATTTCGAGTACCGTCCACATCCAATGTACCTATTTTATAGTTGGTATTGATTGATTGTTTATCGCCATCCCACTTGTTATCATAGTGTAAACCACCTGTACGTGCCAAAGGAATGCCTTGTCCATCATATTGCCCGTTGAATGATTCCAAGTCGTCTCCCCCTCCCCCATAAAACATCATGCCGCCATCGTCCGTAAATTCCATGTTATTGGACGTTGTACCGTATCTATTTGCATCCTGCCAGCCAAGCCCTACTTTCCCCGTATTCCCGATGGTTCCGTAGGCAGACATTTTTTCTTTCCCTTTAAACTTATTGATCATACCCTGTGCCTGATAAAATTCGTCATTTCCCGCTGCCGCTTCCAATTTACCAAAGTAACCCCTTTTACTGTCTTCCTTTAACTGAATATTGATCGTCTTGGTTTTTTGCCCATCATCAACTCCTGTAAAGGCGGCTTGGTCACTTTGCTTATCATATAGCTGCACCTTATCGACCATATCACTTCGAATGTTTTTTGTAACTAAAGTAGGATCGTCTCCAAAAAATTCCTCGCCATCTACCAGTACCTTATTAACCGTTTGTCCTTGCGCGGTAATCTTACCATCTTTATCCACCTGTATACCCGGAAGTTGCTTTAACAAATCTTCTACTTTAGCATTTGGCTGCAGCTTAAAACTTGCGGCATCATACTCAGTCGTATCGCCCTTAATGGTTATCGGTTGCCGCCCGGTAATAACCACCTCTGCTAAAAGCTGAGATTTTAAAATCATATCGATCGATCCGAAGTTAATTTCATTTAACGAATCGAGTGTGAAATTTTCAACGTAATCAGCGTATTTAGGATAAGTAACAAGCAAAATATATTTACCTTTCTCCAATCCCTCCAATTTAAAATTGCCCATCTGATCAGCTCTTGTAAATTTATAAAGCATGGAATCCCGCGCATGTAAAATACTAATCGTAGTATTGCTAAGTTTTATATTGGAAGCAGTATCTATTACTGTTCCTTTAATTAAAAATCCGTTTTGAGCGTGCGAACTAAAACAAGAGATAAGTAAAAGCAAGATAAAGGTTAATCTTTTCATAAATTTTTAGGCAATCGGCCTCTAAAATATTAAAAATATCTACACTCCAACTAAAAGATCAAAAGTTTTAACATTAATTAACATAATATTAAAGTATGAGGATCAGGCTTCTTTTAGGCAGCATTTTCATCCGGCAAATGCCAGTCTGAATTACTTAGAACATAAACTATTGCGCCGAACCGGGAAGGTTTTTAACGATGCATAATAAAATTCAAGATGACTAATTAACGTAGAAGACATTGTCTTGATTATTCTTATCCGGCACATAAGTATTGCCGAGCGCAACCGACTTAATTTTTTTCTGAGTGTTTAAGAACAAAGACACGGTTCTTCCGCCATCCTTCCATATGCCAATCGATCGATTTATCTTTTCTGTCGACCCATCTGAATAATAGACCGTGAGATAGATAGGCAGTGGTTTATTACTCTTATTTTTAACGGTTATTAGGTATTCATCATTTTCCTGTTTTACGACACGCTGAATGGCTAAATCCAGCATGCCCTCTTCGTAAAACCACCGATTCCAAAACCAATCCAAATTCTCTCCACTTCCTGCATTCATAGCACGAAAAAAATCCAAGGGCTGTGGATGCTTTCCTTGCCATGTTTTGATATAGTGATGTAACGCGTTTCGAAACAATTCCTTTCCCAAATAGCCTTCTAAATAGAGATACCCTAACGCCGGTTTTGGGTAAGAATTTGTAAAGGCTCCACCACCCTTCAAGTCGGTAGTCAACGTCATGATTGGTGTATCGTTCCGATCGCCGGAACTTTTAGCCGTAGCTTGTATTCCATAATCGTCCACATAGCTACTGTCAACATAATTAGAAAGCTTCCATTCTCCTATAGTTGCCCATCCTTCATCCATCCAACCGTACTTTGTTTCATTTGTTCCCATATAGAAGGGAAACATCGTATGGAATATCTCATGATTAGTTAGAGTAATAGCATCTTCTCTCGTTTTTGTAGGGTTATCATTAGCCATCATTGGGTATTCCATTTGATCGAGTCCGTCAAAAACAGTCATATGACTATAGGGAAAAGGCCAAGCCGGAAAATGAAAGCTCATCCCTTCCACTGTTTTTGCCGCAAAATCGATTACTTCATTATAATCCTCGTGTATGGGGTTATAAACAGCATCAACCCGTGTTCTCCGGCCAGTAAGTGAATCAACAACTAAACTGACGGATTTCCAAACGTAGTGATTACTCAAAGCAAAAGCGAAATCAGTTACCTGTTTCGCCTCAAACTTAAAAGTATTAAAAGATTTTCTTTTTGTAACCGCATTGGATTTGATGTCCTGTTCATCGATGACATTGACAATCGTGTCGGATATACCTGCATATTCAACCCGATCGTTTATTTGCTTTTGATATATTTTCTTCCCATTCTTTAAATCGCCGGTAGCCCATAAGGCGTAACCATCGGGCACTTCGATTGCTGCTTCAAAATTGCAGAAATCATTATAAAATTCTTCCTCGCCTGTATAAGGATACTTATTCCAACCATCTATATCATCGTATACGGCAACTCTAGGAAAAAAATAGGCAATAAAATAGGCACCATTATCTATTTTTCCTGTGCGCAAGTGCGACCCTTCGTTCAAGGTATATTCATAATCTATTCGAAAATGCGCAGAGCTGTGAGGCAGCACTTCAGCATTCTGTAATTTCATGTTGGTGCCGTCAATAATGACATCATGATTTTCAATCGCGTGTTTATCAACCACAATTTTTTTAAGCGTCAAACCGTCTCCTAAATCTTTCTTTTCGATTTTGGATTTCCTGTTCACACCTTTCTTATAAATATTGGCATATAATTTAAACCATATTTCAGATAAGGTGTCCGGACTGTTATTGCGATAATCTATTTCTGCTGTTCCTATCAATAGGCGGGTTTTTGGTTCAAATTTTACCTTAAGTTTATAGTCTGCTGTATTTTGCCAGTATTTATTGCCAGGTATTCCATTCAAGGTACGCGTGCCTTTCCTCACAGCCTTGGAAAAACTTGAATCGATTCGCAAGATATCTTGAGCAAAACATTCAGCTATTCCAAAAACGAAATATACTAGAATAAGAGTTTTATTGAAGTTCATTTTCATCGAATACTATTTGACACATTTCCTCGATCAGCGCCCTATGGAAAACGTAAATTAAATCAAACAGGCTGGCCTAGTTACTGATTAATCCCGCTCGTTTTAACAATGCATCAATTGAAGGCTTCCTCCCGCGAAAGTCTTTATAAAGCTGCATTGGATCAACGGTACCGCCTTTACTGAGTAGAACCTTAAACTTTTCAGCGATTTCCCTATTAAAGATACCTTTTTCTCGAAAATATGCGTATGCATCTGCATCAAGAACTTCAGCCCATTTGTAGGAATAATATCCTGCAGAATACCCACCGGGAAATATGTGGGAAAAGGATGGACTCATAGCGGTGCCCTCGACTGCCGGATAAAGTTGCGTTTCGGCTACAATGCGCCGCTCGAATTCTGCTATTGCATCATCTGGCCTTAACTGATTTGTGTGATAGGCTAAATCCAACAAACCGAAACTCAATTGTCGTAAAGTTTGATAAGCTTCCATGAAATTTGCAGACGCAACGATCTTATCAATTTCTACTAAAGGAAGCGGCTCGCCTGTTTTATAATGTTTTGCAAAACTAGATAAAAATGTTTTATCATAGCAATAGTTTTCCATGAACTGTGAAGGAAGTTCAACAAAATCCCAATATACATTGGTACCGGAAAGACTTTCATATACAGTATCCGCCATTATTCCATGCAAGGCATGACCAAATTCATGAAATAAAGTAGTCACTTCATTAAACGTCAGTAGCGATGGGATATCTTCATAGGGACGCGAAAAATTACAAACGATAGAAATATGAGGTCTTATGTTTTGACCCTCAAACTTTGATTGCCCACGATAACTCGTCATCCACGCCCCCGCACGCTTACCTTCCCTAGGAAACCAATCAACGTAAAGCAATGCCTTATGTTTACCATTCTCCGACACTTCAAAAACGTCCACCTCCTGATGGTATTTCTGAATATCATTCCGCCTGTCAAATGTCAATCCATATAGCCTATTCGCTACATCAAATGCAGCTTTGATTACGCTTTCAAGCGGGAAATATGGTTTTAAAGCTTCTTCAGAAAAATTGTACTTAGCTTCCCTTAATTTTTCCACATAGTATGCGTGATCATATGGCATCAATTCGTCTATATCGTCTGCCGATGCAATATGCCTTAACTGATCAATTTCCTTTTGCGCAAAAGGTTTAGCCTTGATCAACAAATTATGGAGAAAATCCTCAACTTGTTTGGGTTCGGTCGCCATTCTTTCTTCCAAAATAAAGTGAGCATGTGTTTCATAACCCAGTAGCTCGGCGCGTTCTTGTCTCAAAGCAACTATTTTTCTAACACATTCTTCATTATCGTATTCGTTTTTGTTGAAAGCCTTTTTAGAAGAAGCTAAATAAAGTTCCTTTCTTAAATTCCGTTTTTTTGCATACTTCATAAATGGCATCATGCTTGGAAACTGCAAGGTAAAGATCCAGCCTTCCACTCCTCTTTTCTCTGCCTCTTCCTTTGCTACACTTTTTACAGACTCCGGAAGTCCGTCCATATCCTGCTCGCTTGTAATATGCAAAGTGTAGGCATTCGTTTCATGCAAAACGTTTTGTGAGAATTTAACTTTCAATGTTGAAAGCTCTTTATCAATATACCGTAGCCTTTCTTTTTGGACAGCGTCAAGTAATGCACCATTTCTTGTAAAACTTTTATAAGTCTTATCTAACAGTCTATATTCTTCTTCAGACAAACTTGATTTAGGTGTATCGTTAAATACTTTCTTTATCCTTTGAAAAAGACTTTCATTAAGGGTTATATCGTTTCCGTATGCTGCAAGTAAAGGGGAAAGTTCCTGCGCTAAATTTTGAAGGTAGTCATTGGTTTCAGCAGAATTGATATTAAAAAAACCTTCAGCGATAACATGCAATGGTTTCCCTGCTTTTTCAAGTGCTATTATAGTATTGTCAAACGTCGGATCGGCTGGATTGTTAACTATTTGTGCGATCTCCTGCTTCGCCTGTGCTATACCGTCTAAAATTGCAGGCTTAAAATCTTCTTGATTTATATTTTCAAATGGAAAACTATTAAAGGGGGTATTGAATGGCTTCAAAAGTGGATTATGCATAATATTGGAAATAAATTCCAAACTTAGACAAAATGCTCGTCATTCGCGAACGCTGTAGAAAAAAAGAGAAAGTAATTGCTTTTATATGCAATCTGTGAATACCTATAAAAGCAATTGGCCTTCGTCGAATTTACAACTCATACTCCATATGTTCACAATATATACCTTCTGTTCTCAATAAATTTTCAATCATTTCGGGACGGACATTTAACGATACCACCCGTAGGACTCGATCACAATCGTCTAAATCAAAACTCCACTGTTTGATTAACTTAATGGATTTAAACAAGGCAGCTACTTGCTGTACATGTTTTTGAGCATTAACACTCGTTTTAAAAATTAACACTTGGTTCATGATACTTCCTTAATTTTTGTTGATTTCCATTCTATTTTTCCTCTTGAAAGCTCCTCCAATCACACCACCGCTCGCGCATGTAGGTTCTCATTTTTTCTGTATCCATTTCATTCGTTTTTTCAAATTTATCGCGCATTGACCGTTTGCTCCAAGGTGCACCTCCTCTTCGCCCTCCTTTGCCAAAGCCAAAAAGAACCTTGGAAAGAACAAATAATGCCATTGCCTGCCAAAGATTTATGCTATGTATATTAAAGATTGCTGCAATACTGAAATTCCATAATAGCATAACGATATAACTTACCAAGAACAGGAAAGTAACCGCTAGTATAGGTATGGCAATAAATCTAAATTTACTTCTGAATATCCGTTTCATCACTTTATGTTTTTATCAATTTTACCGATTCATTTATTTATCCAACTCTTTATAAAAGACAAGTAAGCGTTTCCTTAAATGTAGCACAGCATAACGCTTCCTAGAAATCAATGTATTCACGGACTCTCCGGTACGTTCCGCAATTTCCGCAAAAGGGATATGGTCTAACTCATGCCATACAAAAACATCACGTTGTGCTGCAGGCAATTCTTCCAGTGAGCTGAATAACGTTTTCCACATCAACCGATCTTGATAAGTTTTTTCCGGACTGTCGTTAACACCTAAAAGTAACTCACTAAATGATACAGATTGTTCATTGTCATCTTCCATGGTATCATCGTAAGAAGTTTCTGTCTTCTTTCTGTATTTATCGATAATACGGTTTCTTGCCACTCGGTAAAGCCACCCACCTACCTGTTCTACCGGCTCCGAATTAATGACTGCTGTTAGCTGAAACCACACATCTTGCAAAATATCCTCTGCATCTGCATCACTTTTGACACGCTTCCTAATAAAGCTTAGCAACCCCTTCCCATAAGATGTTATGGTGGTTAAGATTTTGCTCTGCTTATCTTCTGACATGCCTTTTGCTATTGATAACTGATCCATCTCTTTAACTTATCTGTATAGACGAGTGGGTCAATGAAATATTTCAATTTTTTTTAAAATTTTTCGCCTTCGTTCCAAGGCCCTCAAAAACAATATCCGCAGGTAGTTCCTGTGAAGAGCATGTGAAGCAAATTCTTGAAAAATTGATAATAGAGAATAGGAAACCGGTAAAAAAATAAGCAACTTAAAACTATCGTGGGAGTGATTATCGCTACTTACTATAACCCTTTGTGCGCATTTTTAGCGTAAACACCTTATCACTAGCGGTAATAAAAAGAATATTTCCATCACGGCCTCCGAAACATACGTTCGCGGTCCATTTTGCCGGCACTGAGATATGTGCAATCTCCTTCCCCTGCTTATCATAGACGGTGACTCCTTTACCTGTTAAATAAAGGTTTCCTTGAGTATCAATTGTCATTCCATCAGAGCCCTTATGAATAAAGAGCCGCTTTTTTGCGAGCTTCCCATTCTTTTTTAAGGTATAACGATAGGTTTTATTGTCGCCGATATCTGCTACGTATAAATAATGGCCATCAGGCGTTCCAACAATTCCGTTGGGCCTTTTGAATCGATCGTCCAATCGAACCAAGTGCCCGCCTTTTTTGTACAAATACAATGCTTGCACTTTTAAATCAGGGGCCTTTCTCTTCCAATAATCTCTCTGGTAATAAGGATCCGTAAAGTAAATGAAGCCGTTAGGTGCTACCCAAACGTCATTTGGACCATTGAGAAGTGTATCTTGATAATGCCTCACTAACTTCTCAACCACGCCGTTCTCAATTCGCCAAAGCTGGTTCTGTTCATCAGCACAAGCGATCAGCGCCCCTTCCTTGTCGAAATACAACCCATTTGCCCTTCCTGCATTCTCCATAAAAATGCTGAGTTTTCCCTGTAAGTCATATTTCCAGATACGGTTATTAGGTTGGTCAGTAAAATATACATTACCATCACGATCAGCGGCGGGCCCTTCAGTAAAAGCAAAACCATCTCCCACGAGTTGTAACTGCTCACCAGCAAGGACTATTTCGCTACTATCAGTTACCGGTGTTGCGGAGCCATTCACTTCGTGATTATAAAGAAATAAACAACAGACAATCAAAACAAAACGGGTACAATTATTAATTGGTTTCATAATCTATAGAAAATGGTCGCTAGGTGGGAATGGATCAGTTTAAACGATTGACAATCTCTTCTGTCCTACGAGTGACTTCCTTAAGCAGCAAGGGAAATGCGGGAAAAGTCATATTATGTCCATATCCGCCTAGTTCAATAAGAGACGTCGCATTATGCCCTGCTAACTTCATCATACGCTCCATGTAGGCATTTTCTTCGTATCTTCCCAAAAGCTCTAAATCCCTGTCCCCCGTTATGAGTAATAGTGGCGGCGCATCGGCTCGTACATAAAACAAAGGAGCAAATTCGTCAACCACTGCCTGTACATCACGGATTCCTCTTTCTTTCCTTATCGTGAAATGAGTAATGGTATGACCACTAAATGGTATCACACCGGCAACTTGATTGGCGTCGATATTATATTTTTTTAAGTAAGCTTTATTAAGGGTCAGCATCATTCCGAGGTACCCTCCCGCCGAATGTCCGGACACGAAAATTAGTTTCTCATTCCCCCCAAACTCTTTGATATGCTTAAATACCCAAGCTGTTGCTGCTGAGGCGTCCTCAATCACGTCACTTCCTTTAACTTTCGGAGAAAGCCTATAACTGACACCAACAACAGCAATTCCTTGATTTTTTAGCGCTTCCGGCACTTCCTTCTCGCCTCCTGTCAAACCACCTCCATGAAACCAGATAACGGTAGCAAAGTCGCTTTTATTTTCGGGATAATAAATATCCAGCGTGCATCGCTTCTTCTTGTAGCTATCCAATCGGGAGCCCTCCTCGTAATAAGACACGTTAGCTTTCGTATTATATTGAACGACTTGCGCATTCGCAGATAATTTTAGTAGAATTAGATATAAAACAAAAAAACAACGCTTCATTTTGTATTTGCTTAAGGGAAAACCATTATTGAGTAAAGTCTAAAATTACACTATTTTTTAAAAATAGCGATAATGATTCGTTTTATTCCCTAAGTACCTAAAATTGTCGTATTTATTCTATTCTGTGAGGCAGTTACAATTTATTTTTACATGTACATCAATAAACATTAAAACATAGATTATGAATCAGTTACTAACTTTATGCGCACTCTTAGCAACAGCGATCATGTCTGGGCTTTTTTTTACTTGGAGTAACGCCATCATGCCGGGTTTGAGGAGGTTACCAGCTTTTGAGTCATTGTTGGCATTGCAATCGTTCAATCGGGTCATACTTAATCCTTGGTTTATTATCGTTTTTCTGGCTCCCTTACTATTGTTACCGCTAAAGGTCTTTTTTGCTTATCGACAAGAATCTCAGCTTAAAATCTATCTGCTTGTTTTCGCTACATTGATATATGTGTTAGGTGTCTTTATTATCACAATGAGCGTAAATGTCCCCATGAACGAAGGGTTAAATAAGCTTCATTTACAACAGACAAACCAGCAAGAATTAATGAATCAAAAAGAAATTTTTCAAACAACCTGGGTGCGCTTTAATTTCGTACGTGCGGTTAGTGCGTCTTTAAGCTTCCTCCTTCTTTCGATAGCTTGCGTTGATAAAGAATAACGCACTAAAATAAATCACCTTGTTTTGGATAAGACTTATTTCCTATGAAACGAATCGTATTAACTGGTTTATATGGGCTATAAGCCGTCGTCCTCTTTAGTAATAACATTTGGGATGCTATGAAAGCTGCTTGATATGAAGGAATCTTCCAACTTCGACTGATTTCCAGACACTGTAGTTGTAAAAGCCCCCTTGCAATCGTTACATGTGCGTTGCGAGTAAAATGATAGCGATTCTTACCTGCACGTAATAGTGGTAGCAGCGAAGACCGTTGATTGTATACGACATCCAAAATAACGCTTCCCGTTGCCACGTCAATGTAAAAGACCCGTTCGAAAAATCTAAAACCGTTTAAAATTACGTGAAATGGGCTAACATAACAAGCTAATTGGATCAGCTTATTTATAATAGCTCCTTCATAGTTTTCAAACTGCATAAACTTCAATAGTGTAAGGTGAGGATATGTGATTAAGGCGTTTGGAAAATCATATGTATCCTTAAAGACATTCTTAAAATACATAACGTGTTGTTCCACCTCCTTGGGCAACGGCAACACGAGCAAATATTCGAGCTCTCTATGTTTAATAGAAACCATAAACGACAAAACACTAAATATATTAGCAAATATAACAATTATATAGGTTTTTCTATTACGTTGATTACTTGCCATAGACTGCTTCCAACTCAGCGATGTTGATTTTTTTCATTTGAAACATCGCTTTTAAAACACGATTAACCTTAACGACATCCGGATCCAAAATCATTTCGTTTAGCACAAGCGAAGCAACTTGCCATGATACACCAAATTTATCTTAAAGCCACCCGCATACTTGTGCTTTTTCGTCACCGCCCTCGCAAAGACGTTTCCAATAATAATCAACTTCGTTCTGATCTTCACAATTCACAATGAGCGATATCGCTTCGTTGAATATTGGCCCAGCATTTAATGCCAAAAACTCTTGGCCATCAAGGGTAAATTCAATGGTCATCATGGACCCTGCCGGTTTTCGGTGATGCTCAAAGCCCTCTTCGGTATAACGAGCGATACTTTCAATTTTACTATCTTGAATATCGAGGTATAAAAGCGAACCGCCTCTTCTGCTTCTTTTTCGAACACAAGTTTGTCGTAATTCTTTGTGATATAACGTCTCTTTTCATTGTATTTTTATCATTATTTGTTAAAATTAGTCTTCACACCAGCCAAATGATTCTTCTATAGTTAATTGAAAAAAAAGCTAAACCATCTCCGCTGCAATTTGCAGTAAACTCTATCACAAAATTGTAACGATACGAATCTACATGATCAATAAAAAAAACAGCAGTCGCTCTATGAGAAATTTATAAGGAAAATGCGACAAACGCCTATCCGTATTCGCTTTCTTTTATCACAGAACAAACAATTTAAAAAAACAAAGCATACGATTTTTGATGTCTCTACCACAACAATGCATCAATCTTAGTCCTTCGAATTGTATAATTTATTTAAATTATATAAGTTTGTAAAAACCAATCACTAACATTACATGAAAGCTCAAGTTCAAGAAAAACAAGTAATCGAATACTTGAAAGAAATGCGGGAAGCGCTTTTACAGGAAATAAAAAGCATCGACAAAACTATTGAGGGCATTACGGGCAATAAAAGCAATAGCCTTGCCAGTCTGATCCCTTCCTCTGCCGGTTATACCCTTGAAAGTAAAGCCAATAAAAAGGTACTCAAACCGGTAGAAAATTTTGATCCCCATTCCAAACTAGACTATAAGATCAGCTATGCATTGACAAATGTAGGACAAGGATTCAAAGAGGATATTTTGGATGTTCTACAACAGGCACAACCCGAATTGGATCCATATAAACTGGAAAAAGTAGTTGCGGTAAGGCTGTCCTATCTTCTTAAAAATGGCTTTATTGAAGGTAGAAAAATAGGTCGGAGATTTGAATATACCCTAATAGGTGCTTAACGATAACTCCCCATATTTTATGGGGAGCCTATTAAAGAACAAGTTGTGGACCGTGCTTGTCCTATATTTTGACGTCCTCAAAATTTGCTAATAGATCTAAATGATATCCATTACTTCTAGTCAAGCATGGCCGCAAGCAAAGGCTTTACATCTTTAATTTCTTCATCTATTCTTTTTAAATGTTCAAGAAGAAAATCTTCATCAAAACTCGCTTGGTTTTCTAGCAATAATGCATATTCACTAAGCAGCGGCAAGCGAGCGTTGAGTGCGGTTCCTCGAAGTTCATGTGCAAGTTTTTGTATTTGCTCTTGATTTCCTTCAGTTATTAAGTTTCTAAACCTCGGCAAGAAGGTGTCCAGACTATTTAGCACATAAGTTAAAACTTCATTGATCAATTGTCTGTCATTAGCTAAAGATCGCTCCAGTTCCTCATAATTAAAATGCCGTTTATCGTGTAATATGTCGCCTTCTATTGTAATCTCCAAGTTATCCGTGCTTTCTTCTATATTTTTCCCATCTACAATAACCGGCGATAGCAGTGTCAACAGAGCTTCTGCAGTAAACGGTTTGATGATATAATCATCAATCGCCTCCTGATTATGAGCCCCATCATCGACATTGAGTGAATTCCCTGTCAATGCAATTATCCGAGGTTTGTCCCCGTTTGTTTCTGCTAATTGCTTAATTGTTACGGCGGCCTCATTTCCTCCCATAATCGGCATATTTAAATCAAGCAGCACTAAATTCGGCCTATACGCTTCATATATTTCAACAGCTTCTCGACCATTTTTGGCTTCCAAAATCAGCATACCTTTAAAGTGCTGTTCGAAGAGAGACCGAAGATAAAACCGATTGACCTCATTGTCCTCGGCAAATAAGATTCTAAGCTCGCTCGTTTTGTTTTCTTCCATTAGAAATTCTCTTTAAGTGGCAATAAAATTCAGCTGGTCATCCACGTGAGAGGTGAATTATTTCACACCTCTCTTCAATCCACAGCTGTTCATACTTTTCATGACCTTATAACGCACATAAAACTGAATAATTGCGTTTCTTTCGCGCTGCAAAATACGAAATGTAATACTTCTCCCGAAATCTACAGAAACAAGCAATGCCGTCTCTAAGAACCAAATTGATCCGCGTTCAATCGCTCAATCAGCCTTTTCTTATAGAATCGCCCAACGGGCAGGACCTCGTTTCCCACCCTCAATCGATCGCATTTATACGCCTTAATCTGGTGTAGGTTTACAATAAACGATTTGTGCATTCTAATAAAGTTATCCTCCGGCAACTTTTCTTCCATATAACTGATTCGCTGATACGTTATAATAGTTTTAGCAGCCATAACAATTTTGATATAATCTCTAACACTTTCTATATAAAGAATGTCTTTCAAAAAAACTTTGATCAATTCTTTGTTAACATTAAAGTACATGTAAACATCTTCTTGTTTTTGAACTTTATGAACGAACTCCAAACTAGAACCGCTCGTTTGCGAATATTTTGATACTGCTCTTAAAAAGCGTTCAAATCGAAAGGGCTTAACTAAATAATCTAAAACATCTAAATCAAACCCCTCTGCCGCATGCTCACGATATGCGGTAGTCATGATTACTGCCGGTCGATAAAACAACGCACGAACAAATTCTAAACCATTAAGACCCGGCATCTGTATATCAATAAATAAAATATCGACCTCATGATGTTGTATAAAATTAAAAGCTTCCAGCGCGTCGCTGCTAGAAAACACCAATTCGAGTGATTGAATTTTTTCGATATAAGAAATTAATAATTGTAATGCAGGCGGTTCATCGTCCACCGCTATACATTTTATTTTATGCAGTGATTCCATTTTTAATTTTTAGAACAACTAGGAAAGTACCGGATTCCTTCATTATACTTATTTCGTGAGCTCCTTCATAGAGAATTTCCAGTCTTCTTTTTACATTGTCTAAACCAATACCGGGGCGTTCCGATTGGGTTGTTTGCTCAGCATAATTATTCTCAATCTTAACGGTTAAGATGTCGCGTTTCATCGAGATATCCATACGTATCCAAGCATCTTTTTGCAATTTGCCTGCACCATGTTTAAACGCATTTTCTACCAGAGGCAACAATAACATTGGACTTATATAAAAATGCTCTATTTCCGAGAGGATATTTATAGAGATATCTAGTCGATCGCCAAAACGAATTTTCTCTAATTCGATATAATGCTGTATGTATTCTATTTCGTTAATGAGTGGTACAGTGTTTTCCTTTGCCTGGTATAAATTATAATCTAAAAAAGACGAAAGGCGATGAATAAGATCTGCCGCCTTCGGTTTTTGCTGAATGGAAAATGAGTAAATATTATTTAAGGTATTAAAAATAAAATGAGGATGAACCTGTAGCTTAAGCAACTCCAATTCAGACCTGATCATTTCTTTCTGAAGGGTTGCATTGAGTTTTTGTTGTTCGTAATAAGAACGAAAAAAATAGATAAGTGAATATAAACCAACAATAAGGTACATATTAACAAAATCGATAATAAGCTTAGGTACATAGAAAAAAGGCAATAACATTCCTTCGGGGTAGTATAGTGGATATGTGTGATAGTAATAAAATAACCTTCTTATCATCAGCAGCACGAACATGGTTAGCATAGAGGCAATCCAAAACAAGCGTTTGCGGCTCTTCAGATAGAATTTAGCGAAATAGACATGTACCGTTAGGATGGCCGCAATAAAGGTGGTAGGTACCATTACACAAGCTGAAATAAAATATCGCCTATACTCTCCGCTCATGGATGGAACACTTAGCCATTCGTATAGAAAATATAATGTCCAGAAAAGAATAATAAAAATGTATTGGTTATTTAACTTTTTCATCACCGGTTATGGAACTAGTCATTTTAAATCTAAGTTACCTAATATATCCGTCGAACGCCATTTTTTTTGTCATACGGCAGTTTTCGAACGACAAACGACTTATATCAAGACATATTATCATTTAGGCTAAAAACATGTCGTATATCTAAAAAAAATTGCTGATCTATAAATGATACCTTTCTTTTGTTTTAAATCAATGCTATTTGATCATGAAAAGTTTATTATTAAAAACGGCGATAACTTTTATGGTAATGGTTATCGTGATCATCGGTACGACCGATGGCAGGGCACAAATGCTTGTTGCGCAAAACGGATCGGAAATAGGGGAAGATTTAGACGCCCCACTTAATACCGTACTCACCTCAATCGGATCGTCTAACTCAAGGCTTGTACTGAAACATTTTAATAAGCATTTTTATAATATTTCTGACGCTCGATGGTACAAAGTAAATGATGGCCTGGTTACCAAGTTTAAACAGGAAACCATTCCCTATACGGTAAGTTATAGTGCAACAGGTATATGGAAACACACGATTAAATACCTGAATGAATCCGCTACTCCAGAAGATCTAAAAAAAATTATTCGTTCAAAATTTGATGGTTATTCTGTTTTACGTGCACGAGAAATTCAGATTCCGGGTACCGTTATTTACCTTGTTCAAATACAAAAAGACAAGCACTATAAAGAAATTTCGGTACATAACAAGCGTATTCGCACACTAAAGAGCTTATACCCGCTTTAGCTTAGCATCTCATTTCACAGATTGTTAGCCCCGATTATCAAATTGACGGAATAGTAGTAATCATAATAGGTTGGTTTCCGGTAAAAAGAAAAGCCCGATAACTAGTCGGGCCTGTTTTCGCGGAGAGTGAGAGATTCGAACTCTCGATACCCTTTTGAGGTATACACACTTTCCAGGCGTGCTCCTTAAACCACTCGGACAACTCTCCGTTTATCCCTTACCTTGAAGGACTGCAAAAATAGGAGTTTTGGCGTATTTGCCAAAATAAAAATGTATTTTTCGGCTAATGTGAATTTGGTGACCGGGGCGAAAGGGTACTAAAAATGCTGTCCTATAAAAAATGTACTAAATCTCATACATTTCAGCGTACTATCCCCCCTTATTGTATAGCCATCACCAACTTCTTGCTTATCTGCCCTTATTAGCGATCGGTTTAGTTAATAAATGTTAAAGTTCGCTATTGCTAAGCTTTCTACATATTCCTTGGAATGTTTTTTGCCTAAGGGCACATAGAATCGCGGAAAGATTTTTAACAATCTAACTGATGAAATTGATAATAAATTGTTTGATCGCCTTAGCCTTATGCTCCTGTAGCAAGGATAACTTTGAAATAGAGACAGAAACGGATATATATACGTGGAATCGCGAATTATATCGCATAACGCCTTCCTATAAATACATTAATAATGTTCGCATCTCCGATGAACCCAAAGAAGAGTTTGTTTCTTATGACGTAATTAAATTAAGCTCACAACAAGCGCAACAACAACAAGACAGTCTTTTTCAAGCGTCCAACGGTAAATATCTATATCGTTTTAAAAAAGTCAGTACACACAAATAACAGTCAGGCATTAACTATTCGACAGTAAGATAAGATTCCTTCAAAGTAATATGGAAAGTTTATAGTTACTTTGAAAGAACCTGATAGAGCAATAAAGCCCATCCAATTACCAAGAAAAGTCCACCAAGAGGGGTGATGGGCCCTAAAAAACGTAGTTTACGACCGAACGCAGAGCTGAGACACAAACCATAAATACTGAATGAAAACAAGATGACACCAACAATAAATAGTATACTAATTGTTTGAAATAGTGCCACATCTTTGTATAGTTCACCTATACCTATCAAAACAATTGCATGGTACATTTGGTATCTTACACCGGTTTCAAAACTTTGCTGTTGGTCAACCGTAAATTTCTTTTTCAAAGCATGAGCACCAAAGGCTCCCAATATTACGGCAAGGAGGCCAAAAGCAGCGCCAAAAATTTGAGCAACCATCTGTTTTTATTTATTAGTCAAGTCATTTAGCATTATTCTTATATGCCCTGTAACGCTTCTTTCAGTATGGTAAAAGAGGCAAGCCTTTTATTCAGATCATAGATATAACTAGTGGCCATCAACTCATTGATACCCATCTCGGCAATAAAGGCCGATAATTGTCGGCTCAAGGTATCTTTGCTACCCACAAAAGTACAAGCAGTCATATTATTTACCGCTTGCTGGACCTCGGGGCTCCATGCCAGGGCCAAAGAAGGATTCGGTGGTTGCAATGGCTGCCGTTGATCCGTCAAAATGCCAATAAACATCCGATACAAACTGGAGGAAAGAAACTCCGCCTCCTCGTCCGTATCTGCTCCAATAACATTAACACAAGCCATAACATAGGGTTCGTTCAGATGTTCTGAAGGACGGAATTCTCGTTTATATATGGAAACGGCTGCTCGAAATTGAGCGGGTGCAAAATGGGATGCAAAGGCATAAGGTAAGCCTAAACGCGCTGCTAAATGTGCACTATCCGTGCTTGAGCCCAATATCCATATTGGAATATCAAGTCCTTCACCGGGAAATGCTCGAACCTTGCTGTCCACATTATCTCCACTTAAAAACTGTTGCAACTCTTTGACATCATCGGGAAACTGAAAAGCGGCGTGCATATTATTTTTCCGCAAAGCCATGGCTGTCAGCTGATCTGTGCCAGGTGCTCGCCCCAAACCTAAGTCGATACGTCCAGGATATAGTGTTTCTAAGGTTCCGAACTGTTCTGCAACAATCAACGGCGTATGATTGGGTAGCATAACTCCACCGGATCCCACCCTAATTGTCTTAGTACGACCAGCGACGTGGCCAATTAATACGGCTGTAGCGGAACTGGCTATATGTTCCATATTGTGGTGCTCCGCTAGCCAAATTCGACGATAACCTAATTCTTCGATGTGCTGGGCTACTCTTACGCTGCTTTCTATTGCTGTTCCTGCATCCCCCCCTTCCACTACTACTGCCAGCTCTAGAGCTGATAAAGGAATTTGTTCTGTCATAGTTCAACAAATGTAGCCTTTAAGGTGAGTTACCGCTGTAAGCTTTAAGTCAAATTCTATTATAAAATGTCAGCCGTCTTTCAGAATCACTCCCCGCTCCGTTCTCATGATTTCCATTAATTGAAGAACATGCCGACGAATACTTAAAGGCAGTGCAGCGTAGCTCTTATCAAATTTCAACGTACGGCAGGCATCCAACGCGCATTCCTGCGCACGAACGCCAATCTTCGCGGTTTTATAAAAAACAAATATCTTGACTCGTAGCGGTTCTTCATCCGATTTATCCTTCCCTTTATAAGAAGCATAAACGACTACAGGATCGATATACCCATCGCCATCTAAATCTGTAAAAGAACAATAGGATGTCCAGAAACGAATATCTCCTTCTTCCTCCTTTATAAAGTCCTTAAATTCTGTTTTTTTTAAATACCCGCCGTGATCCTGTAAGTATAAAATCCCCTTAATGGATGAATTAGTAGCTGTGTCACTCCCAGCCACATAATTATTTTCCAAAAGCAACATATCCCATAAACCACCTCCATCTCTATATTCAAAGCCACGGAATACAGGCATATCTAAATCACCTTCATAAGCAATTTCGTCTATTTCGGCAGCATTTAAGATTCTTATCTCTTGGGCAAATGATACGGCTATAAACAACATTGTACCAACCAGGCATATTACTTTTAAGAAAATCTTCCTATTCTTCATTAGAGCAAATAGATTTGGTATTTAATCACCACAAAACTAACTTAGTCAAATTGATTAATAAATAGCCATTTTCAAGTATTTCACCAGCCATGATAAAAAAAATAAAAGCAGTTATTTTTGATCTTGATGGAACGATCGCTAATACGCTTCCACTTTGCATTCGAGCTTTCCGTGAGTCTATAGAGCCACTAATTGGCCAATCAATTTCGGATCAGGAAATCATCTCTACTTTCGGCCCTTCAGAAGAAGGGACTATTATGGCCCTGGCTCCGGCGCATTATCAACAAGGCGTTTCCAACTATTTAAGTAATTACGAAGTATTACATGAAATATGTCCACAACCGTTTGAAGGTATACGTGAAATGCTGGCTGACCTAAAAAAGCATCAGGTTGAAACGGCTCTTGTGACAGGAAAAGGAGCACTGAGCACCGCCATTTCCCTAAAGCGTTTTGATCTTCTTTCTTTTTTTAAGTTGATCGAAACCGGGTCGCCGAAAGGGCCAAGAAAAGTTGAGGGTATTCAAGCTGTACTAAATCATATGCCTGATTTTAAGAAAACCGAGGTCATTTATGTTGGCGATGCTCCCAGCGATATAACAGCCTGTAAGGACGTTGGCATTCCCATTGTAGCGGCGGCTTGGGCAGAGACTGCAGAGGCTGATAAACTACGAGCCTTAGCACCCGACTTTATGTTTTATGACGTTAAAGATTTTCATGGATGGCTGCTTGAAAAAGTTAAATGAAGGTGGTACTTGTTACGGAAAATCTCTATTATCAGCCTATTGACAAAAGTATGTCGCCACGTATCCAAAACACAAACTTAGTATTATCTTAAAATGAAGTTTATTAAGTTTAACAAGATTTGAACCTAAATGAGCAGCTTAATAAATCGTTTTAAACAACATAACTATTACGTAAAGGAAATCATAGGTCTCCTTTTTGTCCTATTTGGCATTTACTTTTTAAAACAGCAGCGTGAAGAGCTGATCAAAGTAAAAGAAACGACCGTTCAAAGCGACCCTTTATGGGTACTAATTGGCATCATCGGTGTACTTCTATATATCCTACTCCAAGCTCTCATGTATGTCCATAGTTTCAAAACGGTTGGAAAAACATTATCTATCCGACTAGCCACGCAGCTGTTCCTCAAAAGAAACTTATTAAGTGTATTCCTCCCGGGAGGCGGCGTGACATCCTTAGCTTTTTTTACGAAAGAAATTGAACGAACGGGCATCAGTAAAACAAAGATAAATTTTGCTTCCTATATATACGGTGTTATCGGAATCATATCAGTTGTCTTATTCGCCTTTCCGGTTATCCTATACATTTCTTTTACAAATCAACGCTATGGAGGTGAATGGGAAACCTTATTGGCTCTCTGTTTGCTGCTATTTTTGATCGGTTATATCAGTTATGATATTTATGTTGAAGGCAGCTTCTATAGATGGCTATTACCGCGCTTCCCCGCACTTGAGGCAGTTGTTTTAGAACTTAAAAACGGACATTTCAGCAAACAACAACTAGGTTTAACATTGCTCTATTCCATATTGATTGAACTGGTTGGAATAATCCATTTACTATTGGCTATGAAAGCTCTCCATTTACAATACGATGTATCGGCTGCTATACTCGGCTATGTAATTGCAACCTTGTTCCTTTGTATTTCACCTTTTTTAAGGGGGCTTGGAGCCGTCGAAGTATCTTTAGTAGTGGTGCTCAACCGATTCGATTTTAGTACTACAGAGTCACTTTCCATTACTTTTCTATATCGTCTTTTTGAATTTTGGCTACCGCTTCTACTGGGTGTTTTTAGCTTCGTTTTTCAAAAGGGTAATTTAATTTTACGCATTTTTCCGTCTGTACTACTTTTCACACTGGGAATCGTCAATATCGCTTCTGTATTAACGCCTGCTATAGCGAGTAGAGTTAAAACACTGCATCGCTTCATTCCAAATGATACGATTCACTTCTCTAACTACATGGTTTTGCTGATCGGACTACTGCTGCTTATCTGCTCGGCATTTTTAATTAAAGGGTTAAGAAATGCTTGGCTAATTGCACTACTACTTAGTTCTTTATCTTTTATCGGTCATCTTACCAAGGCGATCGACTATGAAGAGGCCTCTTTGGCACTGTTCACAATCGTCACGTTATCTGTTACCTATAAACAATATTACATCAAAGGTGATAAGAAGCTTCAAACATTTAGTATCACTACCTCCCTCATCGTTATTTGTGCTGTATTAATCTATGGAACAATAGGCTTTTATCTTTTAAAAGCCAATCACTTTCATGAAAATTTTTCAATTCTTGACTCGTTTGTTAACACCCTGGCTTGTCTTATTCTAGTAGACACCACTTATCTAAATCCACATACGGAATTTGCCAGACTATTTGTTTATTCCATTAATTTATTCGGTGCTCTTGCCATCTTAATGTTATTCTATTCATTCATCCAACCCTATATTTTTAAAACTAAAAGAAACGAAGAAGAATTGATTAGAGCACATGCAGTGATTACCAATTACGGAAAATCAGCGGTTGATCATTTTAAGCTTGCCAATGACAAGCTATTCTTCTTTCCTGCGGATATAGATTCCATGATCGCGTATAAAATAGCCAATAGCTTCGCTGTTGTCTTACATGAACCGGTATGCTTTGACTCACCACTAGTTAAGGAGCAAACAATTTATGCATTTGAAAGATTCTGCCAGCAAAATAGTCTAAAAGCCATTTATTATCGTGTGGATGAGGATAATTTAGAATTCTATAGATCAATTAAGAAAAAAGCACTTCCTATCGGGCAAGAGGCAATTGTCGACTTAAGCCGATTTAACCTGGAAGGTAAAAGCAACAAATCCTTAAGAAATGCCTTGAATAATATCGAAAAGAAGGGTTTTATTACGAAGATTTACACGCCACCAATAAAAGATGGCTTGCTCCAAAAATTAAAGTCGGTCTCAGACGAATGGCTGATTATGCTCAATCGGGAAGAAATGGTTTTCTCTCAGGGGGCTTTTAATGAGACAGAATTGAAACAGCACACCATTATTACCTTAGAGAATACGGATGAAAAGGTCGTGAGCTTTCTAAATATTATACCGGATTATATGCCCGGTGAGACTACTTATGATCTTATTAGAAAAACAGCCGACGCCCCTAGCGGAAATATGGATTGTATTCTTATAAAACTAATAGAGTATGCTCAACAACAAGGGTTCAAATCTTTGAACATGGGCTTAGCTCCTTTTTCCGGTATTGACTCACCGACGGATATACCACAACGGACCATTAAGTTCGCCTACGAAAAACTGCAACAATTCAAACATTACAAAGGCTTAAGAGAGTTTAAAGACAAATATAATCCCACATGGCACACTAAGTATTTAATCTACTCAAACGACTACGATCTCCTGCATATCCCCCTTGCTTTAAATAAAGTGATGAAAGCTTAACGCAATAAGCAACGCCTTTTTTTGGGCAAGGGCACTTCAAATTTTTTTCAAAATTAGTCTCTATCTTGTGCTCTATTTAGCGTTTTGTTAATTTATTCTGTGGAAACCGATAAGTTTAAGCGATAATTGGCTATAAAGTATATTTTTAAGTCCCCGCATCCGGTTTGCTCATCAGATGTAAAACTAGTCGTAAATGAAAATTTTGGTAATAGAAGACAATAAAGAACTCGCTAGCAGTATTCATGATTACCTAGCTGGAGAAAATTATATCTGTGAGCTGGCTTTTAGCGCAACCGAAGCGCGCGAAAAATTGCTCTTCTTTACCTACGACTGTATAATTCTTGATATTATGCTTCCGGATGGAAACGGGCTCGAGTTGCTCAACTTGGTAAAAGAAGAACACATCAACGGTTCTATATTGATTATTTCTGCCAAAGGAGCGCTAGATGATAAAATAAAGGGCCTAGAAGAAGGAGCCGATGATTATCTTACCAAACCTTTTCACTTGCCGGAACTTCATGCACGTCTGAGAGCCATACATCGAAGAAAAAATCTAGACGGCAATAATATCATCTCTTTTAAGGAAATCACGTTAAATACTAATACCTTTGAATTAAAAATACATGGAAAAGCACTAGATGCGACCAGAAAGGAGTTTGAGCTTCTTCTTTATTTTCTGGTAAACAAAAATAGAGTTTTATCACGACAAGCTATTGCCAACCACCTTTGGGGCGATTACACGGATAATCTTAGCAATGTAGACTTTGTTTACCAGCACGTTAAGAATCTCCGAAAAAAAATCAATATGGCGGGTGGCGACGATTACATTGACACAATTTATGGTTTAGGATATAAGTTCAACACAAACAAGGGTTGATATAAATTCCAGATAATGAAATTAGCGGACAAATTTACACTGTGGTTTTTGGCGATAATATTACTTGTAACGCCTATCAGTATGTTCACGACATTAAGTAACATACGCAATCGTATCGATAATTCAGAAATAGAGCGCTTAAAAGCTGTCAACAATGAAGTAGCCGAGCAGTTGAAAGCAGGAATTGCGCCCGATCAGTATTCGCAGGGAAGACCAATCGCTATATTGAAGATAAACAGCGCCTTACCCCAAAACAGGGTACAAGTACAAAAACAACAATGTGACAGTACCGCTTCCGTTACCGATGAATGCCGAATAACGGTCAGTTGTTATTATACCATAAATGGCATCAATTATCAAGTATCTTCCTATAATTACGTAACGCAATCAAAACAGATTTTAAAAGGGATGCTCTTAACGGCCATTTTGAAAACTGTATTGATCGCTTTAGTGGTTCTCTTAACCGTCCGTTTGGTATCCAAAAAGATTCTTTCTCCATTTAATCAAACACTGAAAAGTATACAGAAATTTAGCATTAAAAAAAAGCAGCCGTTAACGCTTAATCATACTAATACGAAGGAATTCCAAGAACTGAACCGATTTCTGAAAAAGATGACGGACAAGGCAATCAAAGAATATAGTTTGGTAAAAGAATTTAGCGAAAATGCATCGCATGAACTGCAAACTCCACTAGCTGTTCTACGAAGCAAATTGGAGCTACTTACGGAAACGGACATACAGCAAAATCAGGCATCGCTTATCGCAGACATGCAAAACGCGATCGAGAAGTTGTCAAAAATCAATCACTCGCTCCTTTTACTCACGAAACTGGAAAATCAGGAATTTGAAGCGACCAAAGAAATAAACTTCACTAAACAGGTTCTTGAGTTACTCACGATTTATGAAGATAGGATAGCAATTAAAGAGCTAAAGGTAACGCAACACATCGATCCTGATATTACCGTCAGAATTAATCCGGCCTTAGCGGACATGTTGTTCGATAATCTGCTTAGCAATGCAATCAGGCATAATGTAAAGAATGGAACCATTTTCCTAGAAATAAATAAAAAGGGAATTTTAATAAAAAATACCGGCCCCGAACCGATTTTCCCAACAGAGGAGTTATTCCAACGCTTTAAGAAAAGCAATCAGTGCAGCAACAGTGTAGGTTTGGGTCTTGCTATTGTTAAACGAATTTGTGAATTGAATAACTTTGATGTCCAATACACTTACGAAAACAGGTTGCATATGCTAACCGTTGATTTTCCAAGAGCTGGGCTTACGGAGACTGATCGAGAGGAAGGTATTTCGGTTTTGGGGCAGGACAATCAAATTGTTACATTAGGATAACAAAATAATCACATTTTGATCACTTCCTTCAAATTCTCTTCAAAATCATTCCCCAATTTCACAAAAGATACTACTAATACTTTTATTTTTTGTGAAATATTCATTCCGTTGGATAATAAGGTATTGCATTTCAAGCCTATTATCATTAATGTTAACACAACATGCTTGGACACAGCAAAAATTGTCTCTAAAGGAAGCCCTCGAATTAGCAATTAACAACTACGGCAGTGTCAAGGCTAAAGCGAATTATGCCAAGGCTTCTTTTTCTTCCGTTGAGCAAGCTAAACGAGATTATCTTCCTAACTTGGTCTTATCCGCGCAACAAGATTATGGAACAGTCAATGGTCAGAACGGACCTCTCTATGGTTTTGGTGGATACGGTGTAGCCTCTTCGGGGCTACCGCTTCCAAACCAGAACTGGAATGCCGCGTTTGGATCGCTTTATTTAGCCAATGTCAATTGGGAATTCTTCTCCTTTGGAAAAGCTAAGGAGCGGATCAAAGTAGCACGAGAAGTTGCCGAACGAGACAATATGGATTTGCAACAGGAGCTGTTCAATCATCAGGTAAAAGTGTCAGCGGCTTATTTGAATCTTCTGGCTGCACAAAAACTCACGCTTTCGTATAAGAAGAATCTCTTTCGGGCCGATACATTCCGCCAAGTGGTTGTCACCAGAGCATTGAATGGGCTCATTGCCGGCGTAGATTCTTCCTTGGCAAATGCGGAGGTATCTAACGCTAAAATAGCATTGACCAAAGCAAAAGATTTTGAACAGGAACAGAGTAACAAGCTGGCGCAATTAATGGGTATTCCTCCAACCGAATTTACCTTAGATAGTTTTTTTATTTCGCATGTACCGGCAGGTATGGAACAGTCGACCGACAGTGATATTGCAAACCACCCTACTTTGAGATGGTATCAATCCCGTATTAATGTGGGGAAAGAACAAAAAAAGTATCTAAAAACACTTTATTACCCTTCCTTATCACTTGTGGGAATCTTTCAGACCAGGGGTTCAGGTTTTCGAAGTGACTACGCGAGTAATCAACAAGCTTTTACACAAAATTATTTCGACGGTATTAAGCCAAGTCGTTCAAATTATCTCATTGGGATCGGTTTGACTTGGAATTTAACCCAACCACTTCGGATTTCGAAACAAGTAAAAGGACAAACCTTTACGAACCAGGCTTTAACAGATGAATTTGAATTGGCGAATCAGCAAATCCGGGCCCAATTAGTTTTAGCGGATACGAAAATTGAAAATGCATTAAGCAATTATAGAGAAGTGCCAACCCAAGTTAAAGCCGCCTCGGACGCGTTTTTGCAGAAATCGGTACTCTATAAAAATGGGTTAACCAATTTAGTGGATGTCACACAAGCCCTGTATGCGCTCATACGGGCAGAGACGGATCGTGATATCGCCTACAACAACGTTTGGCAGGCTTTATTATACAAAGCTGCTGCTTCCGGCGATTTCAGCTTATTTGTTAACAAAATAGAACCTTAGCATTTATTGCTGCAAAAAAAACAGTTAAAAAGAATCTAAATAAACTATCATGAATTTAATTCGCTTTGCATTACGTAAACCGATAACCATAATGGTCATAGTAGCAGGGCTATTTTTCTTTGGAATAAAAGCAGTTACTTCCATTAAGATCGATATCTTCCCAAAACTAGATATGCCTGTAATTTATATTTCCCACCCTTTTACAGGTTATACGCCCGAGCAGATGGAGTCTTTCTTTGCTAAACAATATGTAAACATACTCCTCTATACGAATGGGCTAAAAAGTATAGAGACAAAGAATATACAGGGATTAACCCTAATGAAATTGAACTTTTATCCAGGGACCAATATGGCGCAGGCAGCGGCCGAGCTTGCCTCTTTCACAAATCGTATCCAAGCGATATTCCCTCCCGGATCAAACCCACCCTTCATTATACGTTTTGATGCCTCAACATTGCCCGTTGGCCAACTTGTATTGAGTAGCAAAACGAGAAGCAATAATGAGTTGGCAGATTTAGCTAACACCTATGTCCGTTCTTCTTTTACGTCAATAAGCGGGCTAGTCGCTCCCCCTCCTTTTGGCGGAAATGTCAGAACCATTGTTATCAAAGCCGACCCTGCATTACTTCGATCCCACAATATGACGCCAGACCAATTAGTAGAGGCCTTGAAAATCAATAATCAAACCGCCCCGTCGGGAAATGTAAGAGTTGGCGACAAAAATTACATCACACCTACTAATACAACGATTAAAGATGTTAAAGATTTTGAAAATATACCACTTTTCAAAAGTGGTGTCCAAAACCTTTATCTGAGAGATGTAGCAACTGTCGAAGATGCCGCTGACATTACTTCTGGTTATGCCTTGGTAAATGGTAAACGCTCAGTCTATTTAAATGTTGCAAAAAGTGCTGATGCCTCCACTTGGGAAGTAGTAAAAAAACTGAAGGCCGCAGTTCCAAAAATTCAAAGTCAACTGCCGGAGGATGTTCAAGTAAGCTACGAATTCGACCAATCGGTTTATGTTATGAATTCGGTAAAAAGCTTATTAACTGAAGGTGCCATAGGTGCTATACTCACGGGATTGATGGTTATTCTATTCTTAGGCGACCTACGTGGCGCTTTGATTGTTATCCTTACCATCCCAACATCCATTATATCAGGGGTCCTATTTCTTAATTTATTCGGGCAAACCATCAATATAATGACACTGAGCGGTTTGGCTTTGGCAATCGGAATTCTGGTGGATGAAAGTACGGTAACCATTGAGAACATTCACCAGCATTTTGATATGGGAAAACCAAAAGCTTTAGCGATTTGGGATGCCTGTAAAGAAATTGCCTTTCCTAAGCTCTTAATTCTCTTTTGTATTTTGGCCGTGTTTGCTCCAGCCTTTACAATGGGGGGCATACCTGGATCGCTTTTTCTACCGCTAGCTTTGGCTATCGGCTTCAGTATGATTGTATCCTATTTTCTGGCACAAACCTTTGTTCCTATTATGGCTAACTGGATTATGAAGGTAAAGCATCACAAAAAAGCAGATGGATCGAATTTAACCGATGCTGAAGAGCTCGAATTGGCCGGCCTTTCTACCGACGATCATCACGCACAGATCGAACAAAAAATTGCTGCTGCCAGAACTGCCGACAGAAATCATAATGAAAAGATTGGCGTTTTTGAGAAGATACGAATGCGCTATTTACGTTTTATCGAACGCATTATGCCTTATCGCAAAGCAATTGTTGTTGCCTATCTTTTAATTATTTGTGGATTGGCAAGTATATTGATGATGCAAATCGGCCGAGACGTATTACCAAAAGTAAATGGAAGTCAATTCCAAGTACGCCTACGCGCCCCCGACGGCACCAGAATTGAAGAAACCGAGCGCAAGACAAACAAAGCCATTGAAGCTATCAAGAAGTTAGTAGGTCCGGAGAACGTGTCGATCACCTCTGCCTATGTAGGTTTGCATCCATCTCTTTTCTCCACAAGTCCTATTTACCTATGGATGGCAGGCCCACATGAATCCGTCATTCAAGTAGCATTGAGTGAACACTATAAAACTGACCTGGATAAACTCAAAGAGAACATTCGATCTGCATTTGCTAAAGATTTACCGGAAGTAACAACCTCCTTTGAACCGATAGAATTAACGGATAAAATTCTAAGTCAAGGTTCGCCTACTCCAATAGAAGTCCGATTCTCCGGAAGAAATAAAAAGGTGAGCGAGGCATTTGCGCAAAAGCTTATTACTAAACTTAAAAAAATAGATTACCTAAGAGATGTTCAATTGGGGCAGTCTACCAAATACCCATCAATCAATATTAATGTAGATAGAACAAGAGCCGCACAATTGGGCGTTGATATGAATGACGTTTCCCGATCTTTGATTGCCTCTACGTCTTCTTCGCGGTATACCGATAAAAATATTTGGATCGACCAACGCATTGGCAACAGTTACAGTGTTCAAGTACAGATTCCGGAAAATAAAATGAACAGTATCAATGAAATCAATGAAATACCTTTATTGAAAAATTCATCCAGACCCGTACTGGGAGATGTTGCTACCATAAATTCGGGTATAACCTACGGTGAAACTGACAATTTAGGAGCGATGCCCATGTTATCTGTAACGGCTAACATTAATCAGCAGGATTTAGGTACCGCGTCTAAAGAAGTAGAAAAGGCGATTTCCTCACTGGGTGAACTGCCTCGCGGTTTGGAAGTAGAATTGATCGGTTTAAGCAATACGCTAACCGAAACTATGGACAGTTTAGAAAGCGGTCTATTAGTGGCTATTGTGGTCATATTCTTAATGCTTGCCGCTAACTTCCAATCGTTTAAAGTTTCTGGAATTGTTTTAGCAACCGTCCCTGCAGTTATTTTAGGTTCTATCGGTCTTCTATTATTAACAGGATCTACCTTAAATTTGCAATCTTATATGGGTATGATCATGTCGGTGGGCGTATCAATATCCAATGCCGTTTTGCTGATTACCAATGCTGAAGAGATACGGAAGACGACAGGAGATGCTATTTCTTCGGCAACAGGGGCTGCCTCACTCAGATTAAGACCTATTGTAATGACGGCATTGGCCATGGTGGTTGGTATGATTCCGATGGCCAGTGGATTGGGAGAGGCCGGTGACCAATCCTCTCCTTTGGGTAGAGCTGTGATCGGGGGCCTTGTGGCGTCGACTTTTGCGGCACTTTTTATCCTGCCGTTGGTATTCGCCTGGGGGCAAGGTAAAGCCAGCACACAAAGTGTGTCTCTTGATCCGGAAGACGAAGAAAGTATTCATTACATTCCATCTATTACTAAAAATTAAAAAAATTCAAATATGAACTCTTACAGATTTGTTTTATTGACCAGCGGTTTATTGAGCATAACCTGCATGTTGGCTCGGTGCACCTCACCTATACAAAAAGCGGAGGCCGAAAATCAAAAAGCAAAGGAGGAGTCGGCTCCATTGGAAATATTTAAATTGAGCAAAGGCCAACTTTCTTCTTCTATTAAAATTCCCGGAGAGCTTATTGCCTATCAACAAGTGGATTTATACGCCAAAGTTAGTAGTTTCGTAAAAAAGCTAAATGTGGATGTCGGCAGTGTCGTATCTGCAGGGCAAATACTCGCTACAATGGAAGCGCCCGAATTGAATTCACAACTAGCAGGAGCTGAATCCCGCCTGAAATCGCAAGAAGCTGTTTATCTAGCAAGTAAAGCTACTTATCAACGGTTACTGGAAACCAGCAAAACACCGGGGACGGTATCACAAAACGATCTCGATTTAGCATTGGCTAAACAGAATTCAGATCTTGCGCAATTTAAAGCGGCACAGGCTGCCTATCGCGAGGTCGGCGACACAAAAAATTATCTTGAAATAAGGGCACCTTTTTCGGGTATTATAACTGCGCGGAATGTCAGCGCAGGTGCTTATGTTGGTCCTTCCGGTAAAGGTTCTGAGGCCCCTATTTTTACTTTACAGCAGCAGGACAAGCTCCGTTTAGTGGTCAGTGTGCCCGAACTATATTCAGCCTATTTGAATCGCCAAAATGAAATCAAGTTTTCGGTTAAAGCTTTACCAAGTGAATCTTTTACGGCCAAAGTCGCGAGGTTAGCAGGCGCATTGGATCCCCGTCTTCGTTCACAACGTATCGAAATGGATGTTAATAATAGTAATAAACAATTGCTACCGGGCATGATTACAGAAGTTGAAATTCCGCTTACCGGCGCCGAGCATACTTTTGTAGTGCCTACAGAAGCGGTTCTCAATTCAACCCTAGGAACTTTTGTGATTAAAGTAGAACACGATAGTACGAAATGGATCCCCGTCAATCTCGGCCGTCAAGCGGACGGAAAATCAGAAGTTTTTGGACCCCTTAATGAATCTACACAACTCGTTAGATTGGCGACAGAAGAAATACGAGATAAGGAACCCGTACGTGCGCCTGTAAAATTAATACAATAAGGCAATAAAAGCTATTGTAAATAACGTTACAATAGCTTTCTACCGACCTTTTCCTTATAGGTTTTCTCTTTTTTAACTTACTTGCTTTGTACTTATTATGGCAGACAGTACCTCTTCCAAATTATCCAACCCTCTAGTACGAATGTTAAAAGTGTGCTGCAGGGCTTCAATAACCTCACAAGCAGTACTAAAAAGAAACGACTCTTTTCTTCCGCTATCATATCGAATATTCAACACATTATCATGTAACGTATAACGGCCATCATCATCTACTTTCGCCACAATAAGCTGTTTTGTAAAGTGTGAATTGGGATGTGTTGAGACATACCAGTTGGCCACTTCATAGTCTATCGACTCCAAAACCTCTGTGTAAAACTGGTAGATCGACCGCCACTCATTCTCTTGCAATACCTGCAGGATATAAAATTTTTCCTTTTGTATAATGCGAAAGATTCCATGTTGCGTTTCCTGCACAATGTCAGGAGCAAAAAGTAAGGGAGCCGTTAAGGTCATAGCCCCAAACCCAACATCGGCTATATAAGCTTGGCCTTCGTAAACTATATGTAATAACATATGAGTTCTCGCCGTTATCTGGGTTGGATCTATATTCCAAATCACTCTTGCCCAAAATCCACTTACCTGAAAACCTAGTTGTATCAATACCTGCTTAAACAACGTATTATGTTCAAAGCAATACCCTCCTCTATGTGACAGTATTAATTTATCGAAAATATCCTCAATGCCTAGACTTATCGGTCTTCCGGTAAGCGGATTCAAATTTTCAAAGGGAATGTATTTTGGATGTAGTCGATGTATCTCCATCAACGTTTCCAGGTTGGTATCCGGTCGCTGCGTATAATGAATTCGCTCTAAATATGCTTTTAAATCAACCATATATAAATTTATTAAATGGTTATAGATAACAAGAACATCTAACGCCCTCCCCTCCTAATTATTATTCCTTCATTCTTATTTCTGATTACCGATCAAAGTTAGTATTTTTACGAATTAAACCAAGCGGATACTTTGTTTATGAATCATCATATAAACGATTACGACAGCGCTCTTTGGTTGCTGAAAAAAAAGGGTCCTCAAACGCTCATTGAGGTCGCTAATGAGCTTAAAATCACCACGGAGGGCGCGCGTTTCAAGCTACAAAAACTTGCCAACGATGAGTTGGTTACCTCCAGCACGCGAGTAAAAGGACGGGGAAGGCCACAACAGATTTGGTCGTTAACCCGTGCAGGACACGCGCGGTTTCCAGACTCGCACGCAGATCTTACCGTAAAGCTTATTGACTTAATTCGTCAAAGCTTAGGCGAACAAGCCATGGAAACCATCATTTCCGAAAACGAAAAGGCAGGCATAATAAAATACAATGAACACTTAAAGGGTGTTAATGAATTGGAAGAACGAGTCAATAAATTGGCCGAGATTCGGAATCAAGAAGGCTATATGGCCGAATGCCAAAAGCAGGGTGATGTTTATTTACTCATCGAAAATCATTGTCCGATTTGCGCAGCAGCACAGACTTGTCAGGGCTTTTGCCGTTCAGAGCTTAATACGTTCCAAAATGTTTTAGGAGAAAATGTATCCGTTGAACGGATAGATCATATTCTTGCCGGGGCAAGAAGGTGTGCTTATAAAATTTATCTTCAGTAATGCGGAATATTCGTCTAAATAGAGGTTGCTTTTGATAAAATAAAAACAATTGCTTCCCACTCTAATCGTAAACTCTGCTCGATCAGGGCCTTATAAACCCCATACCAAAGGCGGATCCAGCACCTAAAATAGCTCCTGCCGCAACATCTGATGGATTATGAACACCTAAATACATGCGAGAGTAACCTACAGTTCCTGCCCAAATGAACGATGGCGCAATTATATACCATTTAGGATAAGCGCGCGACAAGGCCGTGGCCGTACTGAATGAAGCGGACGTATGACCTGACGGGAAAGAATAACTAGACGGCTGATAAACAGCTTTAAACCCACTATGTGCGATGAAGGGACGTGGTCTTTTAAATATTTTCTTCAATCCAAAATTTAGCAAGGCGGTAATTGCTGTACTACTAGCTATATAAACTGCGTTCTGCCGCATCTCTTTGTTTCCATCAATTACACCGGCGACAAACAATCCGGCAGGTATGGCGGCGTTGACATAGTTGTTTGCATCAGAAATGATACGCATTGCCTTCGTTTCTTGCTCGCTCCTCTTGGCGGCTAAATTTTCCAAAATGCGTAGATCAATTTGATCAACTGTCGACTGCCCAAAAAGATTAGAAGTACAAAAAAACAAAAATACGATCGTATAAATTTTCATCTACCTTAATTCCAATTTCCAAACTTAGGCAAATTACATCCCGAAAGCAAAGAAGATTGATCACTGCCGTGATTGGATAAACCGTTAAGATTTAAAAATTGGAATAAAAAAAGTCTTCAACCGGGGAGATTGAAGACTTTAACTAACCAATTATAAACCTAAATTATGATGACACAAAGATAGTGTACTTAATACACTATATTGATAAATTAATTGTAATTTATTTGTCATTTCGACCAAGGACTTATTAAACACCGAATGGTGGAAGTTCAGTTCCAGTGACTTACTGCTTTTAAATGCTTTTTTCAGTCAAGTATTTCCAGTACCTCTTGGGCACATGTTGAACATGCAATCTCACGTTTTTTCTTTCCTTTATATTGGTGGATTTAAAATACTGTTGCCACAAATCGGCATACAGAATCTCGTCTTCTTCAAGCTGTACCATATCATCCAACAGGACTGTCTCATTTGTTAATTTTACTTCCGAAACAAGGTTTAAATCGTAATAGATGCCGTAGTCGCGTTTTGTATCATATATTAACCAACGTTGATCCGCATAACGGCGCATAAAATGCTCGTTAATAAGCGGAAGCACATTAAAGTCCGGTTCAATCACGGCAAAGTATAAACCATTTTTTTGCTTTTTAAAACGCGTAAAGGCTTTCATGCGATGTCGTTCTCTGTTCACCATCTTTGCAGTCTGATGTATTGTTAGCACGTCATTCCGTCCAAATGCTAAGTGCCCCTCTTCAACGGTCGAAAAATAAAAACAGACAGCCGAGCACAAGGTCGCCTCTATTTGGGGAAGCTCAGACAGAAACGCGCAGAACAAGTTTTCCTGAGCATATTTTGGTATCCGCAATTGTAAACCTTTCCAAACGCGCTGGGCTTTTGATTTATCGGTTGTCACTCTTTTCCACGGCACGAAAATATCTTGTTGTAACGGTTGTTCATTCCGGTAAATGGCGGTTACCGAGACCTTGAATTCGAACATCTCAAAAACCAAAGTTAACCAGCCTTCCCATGTTCCATCATAAATTATTACACACATTTCTAGAAGAGGCTTGTTTGATAAAAGTTGCTTCTTGAATATTTACTTTTCGAAGCATTCAAAATATATGATTTAATAAGCTGCTCAGGCTTATCACAGAAAATTTGCTTATATCCTCTACATATAATGAAATACTTAGCTCTATTGAGCGAAACACCTATTTTTTTCAATTGTTCTATATCAAGATGACCATGCTTTCGCGCATTGACTATTTTATGGGCCGAAGTCAGCCCGATACCCGGTACTCTTAGTATAAGATGGAGATCCGCATTATTGATATCAACAGGAAAAAATCCGGGATTTCTCAATGCCCAACTAAGTTTCGGGTCAATGTCTAAATCTAATACAGGATGTTGCTCATTCACCAGCTCGGATGATTTAAAGCCGTAAAACCTCATGAGCCAATCGGTTTGATAAAGCCTATTTTCCCGAAGGAAAGGTATTGCCGAACCAATCCCCGGTAAACGCATATCATCACTTATCGGAACATATCCGGAATAATATACGCGTTTAAGGTTAAATTTGTCATAGAGATTTTGTGCAACCTTTATAATTTGAGCATCCGTTTCGCCACTTGCGCCAATTATCATTTGGGTACTTTGACCTGCCGGTGTAAACGAAGGAGTATATTTGAATTTTTCTTTTTCTTCTTTTACCTCCATGATTTTCTGCTTGAGGTAATCCATCGGTCGGATCATATCTTGCCTATTCTTTTCCGGTGCTAACAACTTTAAACCTGATTCAATCGGAATTTCAATATTCACGCTTAACCTATCAGCGTATAGCCCCGCTTCGTACATCAGGTCATTACTAGCTCCCGGAATCGTCTTCAAATGAATATAGCCATTAAAATTGTGATCCATTCTCAGTTTTTTTGCAACAAGTATCAACCGCTCCATGGTATAATCTGCATTTTTAAAAATACCGCTACTGAGAAACAAGCCTTCAATGTAGTTGCGTCGATAAAAGTTGATGGTAAGATCTACGACTTCCTGAACTGTAAAAGCCACCCGTTTAATATCATTGCTTTTTCGCGTAACACAATAGGCGCAGTCATAAATACAAAAGTTCGTCAATAAGATTTTCAATAAAGAAACACAACGACCGTCTTCCGTATAGGTATGGCAGATACCGGCGCCCGTATTCCCAATGCCTTTGTTCTTATTTTGTCGATTGCTTCCACTCGAGGAACAACTTACATCATATTTGGCTGCATCAGCCAAAATTTCTAACTTCTCTATAATCCTGCTCAAAACAAACTAAATTTATTAGCAAATATACTAAATAAAATAGTATACAGAATTATTCGAGAATCAATTCTATTTACCTTCAAATAATCTTCCCCAACTTGATTACTACCGCGCCACCTACGATCACAATGCATTAAAAAAGCTTCCGGATATAGTTACTTTAACCTGTATTTTCACTAGCTTCGTAAAAGTTAATAAATAAGATTATGAAATTCACAAGAAAAGCAAATGCCAATTGGAAAGGCACAGGCATGGAAGGAAAGGGTACAATCAGTACACAAAGTAAGACATTGGATAACGCCCAACTCTCATTCAAAACCCGCTTTGAACAAGGCGTCGGCACTAACCCCGAGGAGTTGGTCGCAGCAGGGCACGCGGGCTGCTTTACCATGCAACTAAGTTTCCTGTTGAGCGAAAAAGATTATACACCGGGAAATCTAGATACCGAAGCCCAGATAACGTTTGAGGACGGCTCAATTACACATATCAAATTAATCTTAACCGGAGAGGTAGATAACATTTCCGAGCAAGAATTTAAGGAAATTGCGCAAAAAGCAAAAGAAATCTGTCCTATCTCTAAGTTATTGAATACTGACATAACATTAGAAGCGTCTTTAGTGTAAGTGCCCCCTCCAAGCAGCTATTTTCCAGCTGCTTGGGGAGCAAAGCAAACTTTTTAACTATGACACCGCGGTAAGCTTCAACACGACGCTCTTTCGCTTACTAGACAAATAGGGGTTAAAACCTACCTTCATCAAAAAGTCGCCCGTATAAGTTTCCCCGGGATTAATCAGAGATGATTCTCCGTTATAAAGATTTATCTCTTCCAACCGGTAGCTTTTAACCGGATCTAATCCTTTGAACTTTATGGGGGCCGGCGTACCTGTATTTTGACGATAATTTACCAAGTAATTAAATATTACCCCTGAATCCCTATTTTCATTGACATATAGAATAGAAGCATAATCCTTTTCTCGAGGGTTTGCCAATCGAAATTGATCGCCTTGCCAAATAATCGGTTTTAATTCATCGTAGGTTTTCAGCGCTTGCTGACAAAATGCCAAATCTTCTTTTGGTAGTTTACTGACCACAATATCAAATCCTAATTTACCCATCATAGCAACGTCAACCTTAAATTTAATGGGCTGGTCTCCCCAGTCAGTTACATGATTAGCACTGGCCAAAGCCGGATAAAAAAAAGAATATTCATACTGCATGAAAATACGTTCCAAAGGGTCTGTATTATCACTCGGCCAATATTCAGTGAAATAGCGAAGGGCCCCGTAATCAACCCGTCCTCCTCCCCCCGAGCAAAGCATCATCGGTATTCTTGGATACTTGGCCCTGATCCGTTCCAGAACCGCATATAACCCTTTCACATAGTCTACATAGAAATTTCCCTGGCTTTTGAGATAAGGGGAATAGGCGTTGTAAATAACAGCATTGCAATCCCATTTCACATAGGCGAGGCCCGGATTTTTTACAAACAAATCATCCAACGTCTTGAAAACAAAATCCTGTACTTTAGGGTTTGACAAATCCAACACCAACTGATTTCTAAAATAATATTCAGGACGTCCCTCTTGCTTTACCACCCAATCCGGATGTTTTTCATATAACTCGCTTTTAGGACTTACCATCTCAGGTTCCACCCAAATACCAAATTTAACCCCATTGGACGCAGCCTCCTTTACTAAAGAAACAAGGCCATTGGGTAATTTCTCCCTATTCTCTTCCCAATCGCCTAAAGCCGCTGTATCGCTGTTTCTTGGATATTTATTTCCGAACCAGCCATCATCTAAAAGAAACAAATCAACCCCTAACTTTTTTGTATCTTTTAGCAGAGAAGAAAGTTTGTCTTCATTAAAATCGAAATAAGTGGCTTCCCAATTGTTCAATAAGGTTAATCTACTGCCTCCGCCATCAAGCAATTGATACCTCCGTGCCCAATTATGAAGATTTCTACTCGCATTCCCTATGCCTTGATCAGAAATCGTATAGACAAACTTAGGCGTTATGAATTCTTCATTTTTTTGCAGTATATAAGTAGAGGCGTAATTGTTTATTCCGGCTAGTATACGTAGGTTGTCTTGCGGATCCTTCTCGAAATCAATTTTGAAATTACCGCTCCATGCTAAACCGCCTATAAGCACAGACCCCTCATCTTCTTTGGCAGGACCATTAAAAGACAGCAAAAAGGAAGAATGCTGAAAAAGGTTTGCTCGCGTTCCCAATTTGCTGTCAATCGTTTTTATTCCGTGCGTTAACTTCTCTTCCTCGGGCTGCATTTCCTTGATCCAATCGCCGTGATAATGCTTTAACCAAAAATTGTCCGCTTTTAAGTTTAAATTGGCGGACGAATACTTAACCAACTCCACAGCTCCCTTCTCATGATGACGAATGGTAGCCCATTGCTCGATAACATTTTCTTTTTGATAGATCCGATAATGTAAATCAACTTCAAAAGGATATAGAGCATCTTTTAGAAGCACCCGTAACTCACCGATGTTATGGTTTACAGTGATAAATTCATGGTTCAGATATTTTAAATCCAGCGATTGATTACCGTCTGCGTGTCGCACACTGATCGCAGGTTCCAGCAAGTTACGACTTCCCGACCCTGTATAGGCCGCGCGGTACATCCCGGTATAATCGTCAGCTTGTTTATATTGAGAAGCCAGTCGGCGGTAGTCAGAAGAATGTAGCAATTTAGGGCCCAAATAAACCATATTGAGATCGCCATTGATTTCCACTTGTAAAACAATGGCTTGTTCGCTACCCTCTAAAATAAGTTGCTCTTTTACTTGGTTGGTAAGCTCTTTTTGCTGCGCTCCTGCAATAAGATAACAGCACATGGCAATTAAGACGAAACAGCAGTGTTTCATAAATACGATTGTTCTTTGCATTTATTATCGGTTAATTTACAAATCTGTACTAGTCTATACTATTAAACAAAAGTAGCAATTAACATGCAACAAGACAAGCTATTTGTATGCAAACAATAAGACTAAATCTTTTTTCACTTTTTCTAGTACCTTCTTTATTTTTAACTATCTTTATCGCCAGCATAATAGTTTTAGAATAAAGCACATAGCAACTAATCAACCCAAATAGAAAAGCCAGGCATATAGTCTGGCCTTTTCATTTTATTTGATATAGAGCTATTCTTATAAGCGTCGCATCACACCCCATTATTGTCGCTTCTACACATATTACCTGTTGATTTTTTGAATTAAGTTTGTACTTAACAATGACAATATTTGGCCATTGAAAACAAATTATTCCAGTGAATCCGGCACGAGCCGTAGCTTTAGAAAGAACACCTGCCAGCGATAGGCAGCAAGCGTTCTTGTTATTAAGAAAGTTTATTCTAATGAAAAAAATTATCGTATGTAATTGGCTATCCCTAGACGGTTTTTTTTCCGGTCACAATGGCGAAACCGACTGGTTTTATTGGAATGATGAAATCGAGCATCACCAACTTACTATACTACAAGGGGTAAAATTAATGTTATTTGGCAGAACTACTTATGATATAATGGCAAATTACTGGCCAACAAACGCAGCTGCTCATGAGAATAAACAAATAACCAAATTGATGAACAACATACATAAAATCGTTTTTACAAGCAGCTTAAAAGCGATCAGTTGGAAAAACAGCATTGTTAAAAGTGAACTTAAGCAAGAGGATATACACCGCCTAAAACAAGAGACTCATGGAGACATCCTCATCTTGGGAAGTGGAAGTATTGCTTCGCAACTGTTGAATTTGGATTTAGTGGATGAATTGCACCTTTTCATCAATCCGATTATACTGGGTAGTGGGCAAACCATGTTTCAACACGTACACGGACGAATAACATGGGAACAAGCGAAAAGCGAGTCTTTCAGTAATGGGGTAACATTAAATGTTTATGAAAAGCAGCCTGCAATTTCAAATGAACATCATCAACTCCTTTCGAAAATTAATTTATCATATTATGGAAACTAAGATCAAAAGTAATTTCTTAAAAATTGTCATCCCTGCCTACAGAATGCGTAGTCAACTATTTAATAACGTGCTGGCCAACATAAATGAAACAGATGCTAAACATAGGGTAAACGGTCGCACCAATCACATATTGTGGATGGCTGGCAATTTAGTAAACTGCCGCTATTGGCTCGGAGAAGCATTGGGACTTCCATACAAAGACCCGCATGCAGATTTATTTTCAGATGCCAAAGCTTTAGATGAAAACCTAAATTATCCTAACCTGACGGCACTTATAGGTGAGTGGCATAAGATTTCACCAAAGCTTTTTGACAGACTTTGCAACATAATTGACGATGAGCTTCTTCAGCCCTATGCTATTGGAATGGAAACACCCTTTATCGAAGAAAACTATTTAAATGCAATCGGAATGTGTCTTGACAGAGAAGAATATTTGTTCGGGCAGTTAGGCCTTATGCGGCGAGTTCTAGGTTACGAGGCTATGAAATATGATCTAGATCCCTCCATCAAGTACTAAAGGTCGTTTTTCACTTTTAAGCCCTGCGGAGCCATTTACGCGATATATCGCCAGTTACTTGAGAGACAGGTCCCACATATACACCGAAGTAAAAAGATTAAGAATGAGATAATGAACTCGACTTATTCATTGATGATTAATTTGTAACCAATACCCCGTATATTAACAATCTCAATACGGCTGTCCTCTCTCAGGTGTTTTCTAAGCTTTGTAATAAAGACGTCCATACTTCTGGCGTTAAAGAAATTATCTTCTCCCCATACAACTTCAAGCGCCAATTTACGATTGAGCACCTCGTTTTTATTTTCGGCAAGTAACTTCAGAAGTACCGACTCTCTGAACGAGAGTTTGATCGTTCCGTTTGGCTTGTTCAGTTCCTGATTTTTGCTGTTGAACAAAAAATCGCCTATCTCAAAGATCTCTTTTATCTCATTTTTGTTTTTTATTGATGGACGGGATAAAAGCGCATTTATTCGAACAATTAACTCTTCCATACTAAATGGTTTCTTTAAGTAATCATTGCAACCCAGTTCGAAACCCTTTACCACATCGTTGGTTAGAGATTTTGCTGTGAGAAATATAATCGGAACCTGCTGATCTATCCTTCTAACGTCTTCTATAAGACTAAAACCATCTTTCACGGGCATCATAATATCAAATATGCAAACAGTCGGTTGCCAAGCTCTGAACGTGGCATAGGCCTTTACTCCATCTTGGACTAAAATCACGTTAAACCCGCTAAGTTCTAAGCTCTCCTTAACGATCTTACCAAGAAAAGGCTCGTCTTCTGCTATCAATATTTTCACAGCTTCCATATAAAGTAAAATTTTATGTAATCAAGTTAATATAAATAAAAACAACACAATATCATTTAAAAGGTAAACAAATAGTAAATACACTTCCCTCTCCTAATCTACTGCTTACGCTGATCTCTCCGTGATGCATCCTGACAATACTTGCAACGTAACTCAGTCCCATACCGAAGCCTTTTACATCATGAAGGTCGCCTGTTGGAACCCGGAAAAAATTGTCAAACACACGATCCTGATAAGCGGTAGGAATTCCAATACCATTATCTTCTATCGAAATCTTCACAAACGCTTGCTCATAACGCAGGTCAATCTTAATCACAGGTAAACGTCTTGAATATTTTAGGCTATTTTCTATTAGATTATAAAAGACATTCGCTATATGGTCTTGATCCAGCTCCAACATCGGCAGTAATTCTTGCCCTTCGTTAACGTGTATTACTGCATTTTTTCTTGATAATTGCGGCTGCATAGTTGAGATAACCTTATTAATTAGTAAAAGAACATTGGTTGTTTGAAAGTATAGACTAACTTCGTTCTTTTCAAAAGCAGCCATTCTTAACACCTTATCAACCATACTCGATATACGATTGAGTTCAAGTTGACAGATAGTTAGGTATTCTGACAATCGTTGCGAATTACTATTTACTTCCCTATTTTTAAGCGCTTCGACAGCCAAGGATATAGTTGCTATGGGCGTTTTGAATTCATGGGTCATATTATTAAAAAAGTCATTTTTTATATCCGACATTTTTTTTTGCTGAAAAATAGTACGCAACATATACAAAAATGCCCAGGCCGTTGCTCCTATAATAGCGATTGAAATAAGTAATATCCATTGCATTTTTTTTACGATAAAGAGCAGATTATTGTCTAAAGAAAAATCGACAAAGTAAGGCTGTAATATGCCGAATTTTAAACGCGTTATTTTACGTGAGAACTGCTCAAAGCGTATACTATCCGTATAATAAGGTTGACCTCTACCACTTATATTGGACAATTTTAATGCATAAGACGTATATATATTATGCGTGTGTAGTAAAGAATCAATTTCTAAAGCTAAAGGGCCGGATAGCTTTTGTAGCTCAGATTTGTCATGGAAAACATCGGTTATGTTAACAATTTTCGTTTGTTGAACTTTTGAGCGGCCTTTTATATCCGTTTTGCCTGCGTTTATCTGCGTGATCACCGACAATTTAAAAGGCCCTTTTGTTGAATCATCGGGTTCAAGTAACGGAAGCTCCGGTTGTCGCCCCGTCACATCGCTAAATGTTTGAAAAAAGGCATTCATTTTCTCGCCCTTACCTATAATAAGACGCTTACCGCTCCGCAAGCTATCCAATGGAATACCCAACGTCTTCATATCACGCTGGATATGTTTTTGCTGAAGCGTTTGCAATAGCTTTAATATATCCTTATCAAATTGTTCAGCACTCAGTTGATAAGAATTGTATAGCCAGTAGCCTTGTAACAGAAAAACACCGGCCAAGGCAAATGACACAATGATTACTGTAAAACGAATTCGTTGCAATAACATACTACAAATCTACATTTAATTGAATGCAAGCCTTAAACCGTTAACAGAACTTAGCAGAAATTAACAGTAATTAACATTCACCCTTATGTTTAACAGTGTTTAACAGTAATAAAAATCAATAAATCGACTAACCTATATACTTTCGATGATACAATAATGCTTTAATCTAACAAAACGTGTTGATCCATTGATAAAAGCATCCATTAACTATTAAAATATAAGCGAAATGAAAACATTTTTTTTTCTGAAAAGAAGCCTCGCGTTTTTTGGCACTATCGGTCTCGCATTTTCTGCATTTGCTCAAGAAAAAGATCAAGCACTCGCCAGTGTTGTCTATGACTTTATTCATGTGACAGATACAAACAAGAGAGAAAACCCCAAAAAAGAAAGTATGATCCTCTATTTAGGTAAATTCATGAGCGCCTATAAAAGTAAAACACTCGCTTTAAAGCTAGAAGAAATTAGAAAGGAGGTGGGGGAAGAAAACGACAATGGAAATAAAAGAAAACTTTTCTCCTTTAATTCGCCCAATGTATCCAACGATGAGCTTTTTCTAAATCCTCAAAAGCAGAAACTAATTAGGGTAGATAAAATTGGTCCCACGGCGTACCAAATCCCTGAAGACTATCCGATTATCAATTGGAAGATAACCAATCAAACAAAAATTATTGGTGGATATAATTGCCAGCAGGCCTTTGGAGAATTTGGCGGTAGACTCTATACCGTTTGGTTTACCCCCGAAATACCATTTCCTTATGGTCCATGGAAACTTCATGGCCTACCGGGACTAATCCTGCAAGCATCCGATGCTAAAAACGATGTTCAGTTTAATTATGGGGGATTTAAGAAAGAGCTAGACAGCAAAGTTTCTATAGCACTTCCCGATAATGCTCCGCAAACAACACTAAAGGATTTTATGAAAGCGAAAGCCGCTTTTGAGAAGAATTTAATGTTCAATCAAAAAGCCATCGCACCGGGGAATGCTAATACGAGAATTGTCCTTAAGGATCAATCCGGGCGCCAATTATCTGAGAACGAGTTCAAAGAAATGATGGAGTCTCGGGCGAACGAAAAAAACCCGATAAATAATCCATTAGAGCTTAATAAATAACAAGCCTCATCCATAAGTAAATGAGATTCATCGTACCGTTTCTTTCTTTCTTCTCTATATTGGTAGTTCATTGCCAAGAATTGAAAATTAGTGGTCAATTAAAAACAATTGACGGTAAAGGTATTCCATACGCCAACATCACATTAAAAAGTGCGCAGCAAACAATTATTGCCTATACCACCAGTAACATTGAAGGCTATTTCAGCTTCACATTAAACGATACTACTACTACTGCACATTGGTTAGAAGTAAACCACTTAGGATATAAAAAGTTCAGGACATCCGTAATAAATGGTAAAATGGAGTACCTGATCATGCTCGAAGAACAACCGATTGATTTAGCGGAAGTGGAAGTTAAGAGCCCTCCCATACGTTCAAAGAACGACACCTTAAGTTATGACGTTGAATCTTTTGCTAAATCAGAGGATCGTACCATAGGCGATGTGTTAAAACGTATGCCTGGAATAGAGGTTGAAGAAAGCGGACAAATAAAATATAATGGTAAGAATATATCAAACTTTTATATCGATGGAGATGACTTATTAAACGACCGTTATAATATCGGAACAAGAGCGATTCCACAAGACATGGTAAAAGATGTTGAAGTATTACAAAACCATCAACCCATTGAAGTGCTACGAGATAAAAGCTATAGTGATGATGTGGCAATTAACTTAAAAATAAAAGAAGACGCCAAGCTTAAGCTGACAGGACAGATAAAAATGGGTGGCGGAATTCCGAATTTATACGAAGCTGAACTAAATAGCCTATTGTTCAATGATAAACACAAAATGCTTAATGTTGCTAAAGCGAACGATATTGGCGTCGATTTATCAAGGGAGCTAACTGCCTTTAACGCCGAAAACCAATTACAGTCTATGAATAATCAACGACCATCCGAAATACTTTCTTCAGGTACCGTATCGGAACCAAATCTTCCGAAGGAACGTTACAATTTCAATCACTCAGCCTTAGTTAGTGCAAATAATCTAACGAATTTGAAAAACAGTTTTCAGTTAAAATCGACGATAAATCTGTTATATAACCGCAACGATATGAACTACAACAGCTTGACAAATATGTATGTAAACAACGATACGATTCGTTATAGCGAGGTACAAAACATAGAAAACAAACCTTTAATGGCAGATTTCTCAGTGAGTCTTAAAAACAACAATAAAAAGTATTATTTCAACAACATGCTTCAGGTCAACTTTAGCAACGAAAAAAGCGTGTCTGATCTTCAAAGCAACTCATTTGATTTTAGTCAGCAACTAAAAACAGGGCAGTATGACTTTTCAAATAAAATATCCTACCTCCATTCCTTAAAGAACCAACATATCCTGAGCTTTAATTGGTATCTTAATTACTTTAATAAGCCACAGACGCTAACAATAAACCCAGGCATCAATGACGGAGCACTTAATGATAGCATTCCCTTTCAAGCCGTCAATCAGATTACTAATTTACCAACTTGGTTTAGTAATTTGTCATTGAGCTATCGGATCCCAAAAGGTCGTATTAAACAGCATTATCTAGTTGGCCTCGTAAGTGAATGGCAACACCTGACTTCTAATTTAGAATTAAGACAGGCAAACGGAGACTGGACTCCTTATGGAAATAGTTTAGATAATGATTTATATTGGAAGCGACATAGAATAAACATAAATCCATCTTTTGAATACGAAAAAGGTCCTTGGGAAAGCCTCCTTTCGTTTCCACTTTCGATACAAAGTATAAATTATGAAGATGTCGGATTTAAATTTAGAGAAAATTTCAGCAAATGGCTTTTCAACCCTGCATGGAACTTAAGCTATAACCTAAATAGTGAAGATTATCTTGCTGTTAACTACAGTTACAACAACCAAATAGGTAATATAAGCGATCTCTATCGCGGGGCTATTCTTACGAATTACCGAAGCCTTCAATCTAACAATGCAAGCCTCCAGGAAAGAAATCTCCACAATATCGGTCTACGCTACAATTATCAGCGTAACCTTCAAATGTTTTTTATGAATGCATCTATTAATTACAGTAAGGTTCGTTCCAATACAATTCTTTCTCATATAGTAAGCAATAATCTCTTTCAAACCGTTCTTTTACCTTTTAGCAATAAAAGCCATGATTTAAGCATCGCGGCTGGCATTAGCAAATATTTATTCGATATCGACGTCAATATTGGTGCTAATGCCTCTTGGAATAACACCCGTTATAATCAGTTTTTAAACAACCAATTACTTCCTTTTAATAACCTAACCTTCAGTTTTAGCCCTTATTTTGAAACTCGCTTATTGAATTTCCTATTTTTAAAATACGCCGGAAGGGGAAATTGGACCACCAGTAAAATGATCGGTGCAACCGCAGGAATTGATTTTCCCGACAGACAAATTCAATTTTTTGATCAATCTCTTGACCTGACATTCCGACCATTTGAAAATGCTTTTTTTAAGCTGAGTGGCCGACAACTTTTAACCACGCAAAAAAATGCGGAAAATGTAAAGTATCTTTTTACAGACCTCAACTTCCGTTATAAAATAGACAAATGGAAGACTGATATAGAGTTGGATGCAAGTAACCTTACAGACATTAGGTCTTACGAACTATACACGCTTTCTTCCAATCAGTTTGGATACAGTCAATACGATTTAAGAGGCCGCATGTTACTCCTTAGACTTAGTTTTCGTATTTAAAACACGTCGAAACGCAAATGCTGATCGCTAAACGTGTTTAGTCCGTCAAACGTCCAATAGGATAAAGCAAGTGTGTCTTCTCGTAATAAGAAGAATGTTTATAAATCCAATCGAGCTGTGCTTGGCCATTTTTCATAAGCGATGAATCAGCCTGTTTAGCTTTTTCAAAGGCATGTGCCAATGCTCGGTTTTCTTTTAATAACCTCTCAGCTTCTTCTTCAAAAATGTAAGAGGCAAAGTATTCTTTCTGTCCTAAAATTGCGTCAAAAAAATTCCAACAGAAATATGAGTCCACCGCTTGAGGCTCAAGTGTCTCTATAATATACCTGTTTTTCTCTTGATCCGTTTTTACTATCACGTCTCCTGCATAAAACGGAACCTCCATTTTTTTCGTTACAAGCTCTACCTCCCTATGCAAATAATGACCTTCGAATGGTTTTTCTAGACTTTTGAATCGCTTAATATAGTACATGTCAAGCAATAGGGTTGTGTCTCGCTCGAGCGTTTCCAGCTTCACTCCATTTAACGCTAAAAGTTTAACAACTTTTTCATAAGCTTGGGGAATGATATAAGCCGATGGCTTTTTCACAGTTAATTTTGGCTTGTATCGATTATAAAGTTTTATCTTTCGGGTAAAAGGTTTGTTTCTATCGTAATATAATCGATCCTGTCCACTTACCTCACTTGGCTTGTGCATAGCCTCATACCCATAAAAGTCAATTTGCCTATAATTAAGCGTATCCAGTTCCCATGCCAGCGGAAAAATCTGCTGATCCTTTACAGATTGCTTCGCTTTTTTTCTAACTGCCAGCAATTGGCTTCCTTGCTCATGGGTAATGTCTATTAAATGTTTCATCAGCGCATAAGTTGCATTTACTCGCTGCGCAAAAGGTTTCCACATATGAGTTTCGGGCATATAAGCTATGGTATTATGCAATGCAGCATATCCAGTGGAATATCTGGGATTTTCCAAAAAAGACACGATACCGGATTCCGGCGTCTCTCCGCGCGAATCTACATAAGGCACCAGTCGGTACCCCTCTCCTTCCATTCGATTATATAGCTCCTGCGTATAATTTTTCAACATATAATCAGCTAAAATAGTGTTCAATTTGTCCGGTTGCGTATCGATAAGCGTCATCACATACTGATAATCAGCACCGTTACTTGCGTGGTTATCGATAAAAACATCGGGGTCCCAGCGATTAAATATTTCCTGGAAAGTCTGAGAATTACGACTGTCTGTCTTAATAAAATCACGATTGAGATCTAAATTCTGTCTGTTCCCCCTAAACCCATATTGTTCCGGGCCGTTTTGATTAACTCTCGATACCCCGCGATTTAACATACCATCAATATTGTATACAGGGATGAAGCAAAGCACAACATTGTCCGGAACAGCATCTTTTATTAACAAATCCCGAATTAGCATCATGGATGCGTCAATACCCTCGGGTTCTCCGGGATGGATTCCGTTGTTGAACAATATGATGCTTTTATTTTTCTTTCTTAGGCTAAGGGGATCGAAATCACCATCCTTGGACAAAACCATCAGCTGAAGTGCCTTACCAACATCAGTTGTACCAAAAGAAAAGAGTTTAGCCTGCACATAACTACTATCCAAATGGCGATAAAATGCCAGTACTTCTTCGTAAGTAGCAGTACGATTATGTTTATCATCTAACTCAAAAGCAATCTTTTGAGCTTGAACAAAAAAGGAGAAAAAAATGAGCGGGAGAAAGACAAATGATTTTAGCATTTTCTGTTTGTTATTTTCTTTAGGGTGTCCCCTAATTCTTAATCATATACCCTCTTCTACAAAGATCTTTTTTACTAAGTTGATTTCCCTTTCATACATAGTTTTTTTCCTGGTACCGAAATACAGCGTGTTTTCCATAACCGGGTCACCGGTCCATATAAGATGAAGCTTTTTGGACTCTATTTCGTTCTTGCACAAAAAATCCGGAATGATTGAAAAACCAACCCCCTCGCTTAAGCATCGGACAATAGAGCATATATTAGGGACGATATAGTTCGGTTTAAAATCCGGATGGTGCCTGAAGTTCAGATACCAGAATCTTTTTAGGTTCTCCATATCAGCGGCGGTACTATACCATACTTGTTCCTTAAGCCATTTCTCTGCAGCCATCAAATCGCCCTTTACAATGAGCTCTTCCACAATTTTCGCATCTGTTTCCGCACCGGCTACCAAGACGATCCGTTCTTTAGAAAATGGGCTAAATTCCAGGTTTTTTTCCAGACCTTTCTGAGGCGTAATAATCAGATCTAATAAACCTTTATCTAAATCGTGAATCATCTGCGGATACTCCCCAAATTTAATAATTACATTAAATGGCAGGGATGATATATGTCTTTCCAGCGTAAATTGAAAAGTTTCAAAGCACATACCAATACTCACGGTTGCGCGATCGATTTTAGAACTTCGGTGAAAAAGCTGTTCAGAAGTTTCTAATTTCGTTAAGGGTTCAAGAATGAAGTTATATAATACCTTGCCTCGTTCGGTGGGGACCATCCGCTTTGCAGAGCGATCAAACAGCTTATAACCGGTATAAGTCTCCAGCGAATTTAAATGTAAGCTCACCCCTGGTTGTGATATAAATAACATCTGCGCAGCACCGGTAAGTGTTCCGGTTTCATAAATAGCCTTAAAAGTGCGAAACCATTCCAAATTTAGCATATCTATTATATTAGTAATGCAAAGTTAACACATTGCACATACTATTAATACACTACATTTTTTAATCGCTAACTTAATTTCTTAAAAACAGCGATGCCGTTATGGCCCCCGAAACCAAAAGTGTTACTCATTGCTACTTTAACATCATGTTTTAGTGCATTTAATTTTACAAGTTGAAGACCTTCAGGTATTGCTTCGTCCGGATTGGTTAAATTAATTGTGGGAGGTATAATCGAATCACGAATTGATAGAACACAGGCAATGGCTTCAATGGCACCCGCAGCACCTAATAAATGACCGGTCATGGACTTTGTTGCGCTCACATGCAAACGATCAAAACTGCTCTCGAATAGTTTATGGATTGCCTTTAGTTCACTCATATCGCCAACAGGGGTAGAAGTCGCGTGCGCATTCAGATAATCTACTTCTTGAGCTTCAATATTGGCATCCTTTAGGGCTAGCTTCATTGCCATATAAGCTCCTTCGCCTTCAGGATGGGTGGCGGTCATGTGATAAGCGTCTGCCGTCATCGCTGCACCAACTATCTCGGCATAAATTTTAGCTCCTCGTGCACGCGCGTGCTCATATTCTTCTAATACCAAAGCCCCCGCTCCTTCACCCATCAAGAATCCATCGCGACCTTGGTCAAAAGGCCGGCAAGCTAACGTGGGTTCTCCATTTAGCGTAGTCATTGCCTTCATTGCACAAAACCCACCTATTGACGCTTCCGTAATAGGCGCTTCTGAACCTCCGGTAATCATCACTTTTGCCTTCCCCCATCTTATATAATTAAAAGCATCCATAATAGCCGTATTGGATGTTGCGCATGCCGACACCGTCGTATAATTGATCCCTTTCAGCCCATGTCTTATAGAAATCAATCCCGAAGCCATGTTAGCGATTAGCTTCGGAACAAAAAACGGACTAAACCGCGGTGTAAAGTTTTCAGACACATATTCCTTTACCTGCTCCTCAAAAGTAAGCATCCCCCCTTGCCCAGACCCCCATATGACACCTATATCGTAGGGATCCATGTCCGCGAAGTTTAATTGTGCATCACTAATCGCCTGATCAGCGGCTATAAGTGCATATTGTGTAAAGGGGTCTGTACGCTTGATCTCACCCCTATCAAGCCATCGGGAAGGATCATAATCTTTAAGCTCGCAAGCAATTTGTGTTCGAAATTTATTGGCGTTAAATTTTGTGATTCTCGTGGCACCCGAAACACCTTTTATCAAGTTCTGCCAAAAAGTCTCAACATTTTCGCCAATTGGCGTTAAGGCTCCAAGCCCGGTTATAACGATTCGATTCATGATTTTAAATTTAGGTGAAGCAACGGCCTCACAACAACTACTTGCATTTAACAAGCACTTGCAAATATAAAGCAAACCGCCTTATATTTGCAAGTGTATAAATTTCCTTGTAAATATGAGATCTGATTGCCCTTTAAACTACGCTCTTGAGCTATTTGGTGACAAGTGGTCTTTATTGATTATCCGGGACATAGTATTCTTTGATAAGCGATACTATCAGGAATTTTTACTTTCTGAGGAAAAGATATCAACCAACATTTTAGCAAACAGATTGCTCATGCTCGAAAAAAACGGGTTCATAAAAAAGAAAAAGGCACCCGATCATAAACAGAAAATAGTATATAGCTTAACCGAAAAAGCGATCGATTTGGTTCCTTTGATCATTGAAATTGGTTTATGGTCGGATAAGCACGGCCACCACATTCCGGCCTATAAAAAGGAGCTTATCTTAAAAGATGTAAAAATCAATAAACTGAATGCCCTCCAACAGCTTAAGGACAAGTTGTACCGCAAGCATATTTCTAGCTAATAGGTATTTCTACAAGGCATGCCTTCGCGACACCTAATCTTTTAACATTTTTTAAGGTTAACTGAACCAAACCTTAAAACTTCTTAACACTTCATTAGCTAGTTTTGATTTAAAATTAGCAATATGAAAAAAACTATTTTTATTTGTATTTTACTCGGCTTGATGGATAAATCTTTATCAGCCCAACAATGGAATATTCGATATAGTGTAAGACTGGGAGGCAATTTGCCTTATTACGCATTGTCCAATATAAACAATAATACTTCTCGTGTAGCGTCCAAAAAGGTGGGTTTTACCGTTACCGGTTTAGTCGAAGCATCAACAGCTCGTTACTTTGCCATCCAGTCCGGTATCTCCTTCCAACAACTCGGTTCACAGCTAGATTATTCTGAGTTTGGCAATACACCAGTCAAACAGCACACCTTCTGGCTTCAGCTTCCTGTTAATTTTGTAGGAAAGCTTCCATTGAAGGATAGCAGCTATTTCTTTTTAAGCATGGGGCCATACGGGGGATTTGGACTTATGGGATCAAACAGCTTTGCTTCAAACTATACGGGGAATCGGGAAGATTTCACATTCGGCGATTCAGGAAGCCAGAAAAGGTTTGATTACGGCGTGAATCTCCATTTTGGTTACCAGTTAAAAAAAGGATATAATCTTTCTGCAGGTTACTTACTGGGATTGGCCGACTTATCAACCAGCTCGCGGTATGAGCAACGGAACAGAGCTTGGGCGTTTACGGTTGGTTATTCCTTTTAAAAACAGAAACAAGCCTGCATATAGGTTACCTTTGGCAGAAAAAAGGAATGAAAGGTTATGGAATTTGATTGAAGAAAACATCTTATGAAAAAATCAAAGTCCATATCATGATGGACTGAAAGTTGTGATGCGGTTCATACGTGCAAAAGAATAAAGATAAACGAGCTAATTATTTGTAGATGAAAAAGAAAACCCAGGTTATCGATCAGTTAGCGCTTCCTCTTCTAATAATTTTTTCATTTCTACTATTTGCTTGCCATAACGGGATAGATCAACAGCATGCCATTGGCAGCGTAGCTACAGCGGAAGCGATTGCACTTAATGAACCGGAACCTATACAAACTATACCATTAGAACGAAGGCTAATTAAAGAAGGAACCATCTCTTTTGAAACAAACGATTTATCGGAAACGGCCAAACTAATTGGACAAGCAATAAAAAAATATAATGCTTATATAGCATCAGAAACCGAGAATAATTATTCGGAAAGCCTCAGCAGAACCATCGTTGTTCGCGTAAATGCTAAGCAATTCGACGCCTTTATTGGAGATGTGGCTAAAGGCGTCAATCATTTTGAAACAAAAAACATACAAGTAAAAGATGTTACCGAGGAATTTGTTGATATACAGGCTAGGTTAAAAACAAAAAAAGAGCTGGAACAACGCTATCGCACATTACTCCAACTTGCAGCTAAGGTTACTGAAATTCTCGAAATCGAAAAGCAATTAGCAGAAGTTCGCGCCGAAATCGAATCGGTTGAAGGGCGTTTACGATATCTGGCGAATCAATCGACTTATTCTACCTTGTCGATTACTTATTATAAAGCTGCTCCTAAGCAAATTGCTTTTGGTCAAAAGTTCGAACAGGGACTTTCCAACGGTTGGCAAAACTTCGTATGGTTTACGGTAGGCCTCATTAATATTTGGCCATTTTTATTGCTGATAGTAATAGCCATGTTTTTTGCTCGACGTTGGTGGCGCAAACGTAAAACAAGACAACGAATGGACGCATCAACGAATTAAACAAGCTGGTAATTCGAACGATTAGCTCGTTTTCCGATAATTCCAAATGGCCCAGACGTTTAATATGATTGCAAAAACAATTAAATATAAAAATTCCAATTGTACGTCACTAAAGTCGCTGCCTTTTAAGACAATCATTCTTACTACTTTTACGAAGTGAGTTACCGGCGTTAGATCAGATAAGGTTCGAGCCCACCGCGGCATGCTATCGGTAGACGTAAAAAAGCCGCTCATGAGCATAAAGATCATCATAAAAAAGAAGGCTATAAACATGGCTTGCACCTGATTATCGCTGTAGGTAGAAATAAGCAAGCCGAAACCCAACACGGCCACCAAATAAACGGCCGCAAATAAGTATAAAAGCCACAAACTTCCTTGTAAGGCAATTCCATAAACAAAAAAACAAATCATCAATCCTAAGGTGAAAATAATAATCCCTATTACCCAGAACGGGATCATTTTACCTAATATAAACTGCCACTTTTTAATCGGGCTTACATTGATTTGCTCAATCGTACCAATTTCTTTTTCCTTTACAATATTTAATGCAGTCATAAAACCACCTATTAATGTTAGCAGCAATACCAACACCGCTGGAACAACATTAAATTTATAGGCCTCCAAGGGATTATACCAGCTTCTTTGTAGAATTTCAATACTTCCCCTTGGCCTCGATTCCGCGTTCCATTCCAATTCTGAACTGAAATCTGAAATAATCCGATTCAAGTAGGCTGTACCAATGCCTGATTTTGTCCCGTTAATAGCGTCAGCATAAACTCCTACCCGCTGCTTCCCCTCTCTTATCAGATTTCGTTCAAAATTTAGCGGGATTTCCAAAATTATGTCCGCTTCTTCCTTTTCAATATGATGAATGGCACCGTTATAACTGGTGTTAGAACTAATAGGAATGAAATACCCTGAAGCGTAAATTTTGTGAATTAGGCGCTGTGAAAAAGAACTGTGGTCCTTATCAACAACAGAAAGATTAATGTGCTTTACATTAAAGTCCATGGCTAGCGGTAAAACAACCAATTGAACGATCGGCATAGCGAACATCATAGCCAAGATAGACTTATCCCGAAATATTTGACGAAACTCCTTTTGCAATATAAATCTTAAAATTTTCATCTTTAGCGCCGTATTGTTTAGAAAACTATTAAAGTCTTACTTTAAAACGTCTCAAGGCTAAACTGAGCAGTATAATTGTCATCAAAGTCAGAACCAGTGTCTCCTTCCAAACATAGGTCAAACCCAAGCCCTTTAACATAACCGATTTAACTGCAAGATAATACCATCTGGACGGAACAATATGAGAGAGCACTTGAAAAAAGCCAGGCATATTTTCCAATGGCATAATAAAACCGGTGAAAATCAAGGTTGGCAACATCATTCCCATAAGCGATATTAACAGAGCTGTTTGCTGCGAATTGGTTATATTTGATATTAGTAACCCTAAAGAAAGACAAGTAACAATAAATAACGTACTCTCAAAATAGAGCAACAAGATGCTTCCTCGAATTTCGACATCAAGAGCAAAGGCGGTTAACAACAAAATCAACGTAAAATTTGCAAGCGAAAGCAATAAATAAGGAATTGCCTTTGCAATAAGTACGAAAACGGGCTTAAAGGGAGATACGAGTAGTATTTCCATGGTTCCCATCTCCTTTTCTTTAACAACTGAAACAGATGTTAAAGCAGTGCATACAATCATCAAAATTAACGCCATAACCCCTGGAATAAAATTCAGGGAACCATTCCCCTCTTCATTGTAAAGCATTCTCAATTCCGGTTGTATTTGTAAAAACAACGGATTGATCGATGGTGTGTTAAATTCACGCCCAAAATCCATAAAAATTGACGTCAAATAATTTGTCACGGTTTTCGAAATATTAGGATCAGAACCGTCGGTAATAAGCTGTACCGGTGACTGGCCAAGATGCAGTTGATCGCTGCTAAAATTAGACGGAATAATAAGAGCGGCCTTTATGTCTCCTTTTTTAAACGCATCCTCAATCTGTTTATAATGAACATTTGCCTGCTCTACAACGAAATAATCTGATGTCTTAATTTTTTCAATTAATCTTTGGCTTTGAAAATCTTTCGCATAATCAGCCACTATCATCCGAATATTCTTCACCTCACTCGATAGAGCGAACCCAAATAAAATGATCTGTACAATGGGTAAGCCGAACATGATCAACAGGGTCCGGCGATCTCTAAAGACGTGGTAAAATTCTTTCCTAATAAAAACTAACAGCTGCTTCATTTTTCATGATTTTGATGAGATCGAAACCTTTGACCATACTGAGTTAATTGTCGTTTCGTTTGGCTCCTCTTGCCAATTGATAAAAGACTTCGTCCATTGAGTTAGCGTTATAGGCTAATTTCAGGTTAGTCGGTGAATCAAGTGCTACTACCTTGCCGTCCACCATGATAGACACTCTATTACAATATTCTGCCTCATCCATATAATGAGTCGTGACGAAAACAGTAATTCCGGCATTTGCCGCACTGTAAATCATATCCCAGAACTGTCGGCGGGTTACGGGATCTACACCTCCGGTAGGTTCATCCAAAAAGACGATCTTTGGTTGATGAAAAATGGCAACCGAGAACGCCAATTTCTGTTTCCATCCAAGGGGCAACTCGCCGACCATTTTATTCGCTTCTTGCGTCAAGCCCAAAGCTCGTATCAGTTCCTGTCCTCTTTTATTGATCTCTTTTTTGTTTACACCGTAAACGCCACCAAAAAATTCAATATTCTCCGAAACCGACAGGTTCTCATATAAAGAAAACTTTTGGCTCATATAGCCGATATGCTTTTTTATTTTTTCCTGTTGCTTATAAACATCATAACCTGCTACCTCTGCTTCACCGGATGAGGGAAAAGATAAACCACAGAGCATGCGCATCGCAGTGGTTTTGCCTGCGCCATTTGCACCCAAAAATCCAAAAATTTCTCCTTTAGCAACGTCAAAGGAAATACCGTCAACTGCCACAAAACCGCCAAATCGTTTGGTTAAATTGCGGCACATTATTACTTTTTCCATCGTCTTTATTCTACACGGCCCGTAAATTCTATTCGTTCCATTAAACGAATAAAGCTATCTTCTATCCCTGGCTTAATCTCTTTTACAATGATGTCCCTGTGCCCCAAGTTCGTGGCTAAATCTTGCAACGTAGATAATCCATCTCTTTCGGGATATCGTAATGTAACATGGATGTATTCACCAAAAGCGTAGCTGCTCTCTATCGCTTCGTTTTGTCTATAATCTTTTAAAAGTCGATAAATATCGGCTGATTTAGCGGCATATAATTTTGTTGGATATCGCTTGATTATATCTGCAGGTGGATCGACGCTTAAAATTTTCCCTTGCTGGATTAATGCAATCCGGTCGCAAAGAATAGCTTCATCCATATAAGGGGTGGAGACTAATATGGTTATACCCTGTTGTTTGAGTGCTTTTAGCATATCCCAAAATTCGCGTCGCGAAACGACGTCCACCCCTGTGGTTGGCTCATCTAGTAAAAGAACCTTGGGCTTATGGATCAGTGCGCAACATAAGGCTAACTTTTGTTTCATCCCGCCTGATAGCTTTCCGGCCCGCCGATGGTTAAACGGTTTTATTTGCTCGTAAATATCTTTTATGAGGCCATAATTCTGTTGGATATTAGTGCCGAATACCGTAGCAAAAAAACGGAGGTTCTCGAGTACAGTTAAGTCTTGATACAGTGAAAATTTCCCGGGCATATATCCAACCAGATTACGAATCGCCTTATAGTCTTTTATTACGTCGAGACCGACAACACTTGCCGTTCCCTGATCAGCAAGTAGAAGCGTAGTTAGTATACGGAATACGGATGTTTTGCCCGCGCCATCCGGGCCAATCAATCCAAACAATTCACCTTCATCAACAGAAAAGGATACATCATTCACAGCTACAACTCTTCCCTTATCATAGCTTTTGAAAATATGGTGGAGTTTTACTGCTTCCATTCTACCTTTTTCCATTTTTCTGCGTTGCTAAAATCACTTGTCCGTACATCCCGATTTTTAAATATCCATCATTTTCCACCTTAACCTTCATTGCATATACCAAATTAGCTCTTTCATCCTTTGTTTGGATGGTCTTTGGTGTAAACTCCGCCTGATCACTTATCCACTCAACCACGCCGGGATAATCCTTGAATGCAGCCTTACCTTTATCAACCTGCACCCGAACGCGCTGTCCTATTTTAACATCCGCAAATTTTTCACCGGTAATATAAGCGCGCAGGATCATTTTTTTGGTGTTAGCTATACGATATAGGGGTTTTCCAATGGTTGCCATTTCATTCGCCTCTACATATTTAGCGAGAACGGTTCCTGTAACGGGATTGACAATCTTGCTTTTCCGAAGTTGGTCGTCCAACTGTTCAATCTGTGCATGCAACGGAGCTGTCTCTTCTTGCAAACTGACCGATGCAATACCTAATGATGATTGTTGACCTTCAATACGTTTACGAATGATATTTACCTGTGCGGTTGCCGCATCCAATTCCTTTGGGGTTGCCGCATCAGCCTTAACCAGGTTGGTCAACCGTTCTTGCTCGTTTTTAGCATACCGAAGCTCTTCCTGTAAAGCTGCAATCTCTGTGGCGATATTAGGACGTTTACTCAGTATGGCACCTGCTTGTGCTTCTAATTGCTTCTTCTTGAGAAACAGCTGAAGCGTATCAATATAACCAATTACTTTCCCTGCGGGGATAGTTTGCCCCTCTTCTAATAAAAGCTCCCTTATAATGCCGTTTGCTTCCGCAGGTACGATGGTCTCTACGGTTTCAAAAGCACCCGATGCGTCGTAATTTATATCGTTCGTTTTACAAGATACGATGGAAAAAGCCAGCAAATTCGTGTATAATATAACTGTTTTCATTTTTCTTCTTTGGTATATCAATAGGTATCTCCTGTTATGTATAAATAATCGTATTGTGATGCAAGCAATTGAATCTCGTGTATGATTTTATTTAATCTAGCCTGATCCTCTGCATTTACTTCCCGTAAATAGTCATTTGTGGTGATTACACCATGTTCTAATTGAGTAACCGCGGTTTTTTTTACTTTTTCGCGCAATGCGATAATCTCGTTGTCGGATTGCAATAAATCTTGGTAGCGTCGTATTGTCACTGATTCCCGCTTGGCTTGCGAATGTGTATTGAATAGAAATGTTTCTTTTTCGACTCCTATTGCCAATCGATTAATTTCCAAAATTGCTTTTTCCTTTTTTTGGGTGTACAGCCCCCCCAAATTCCAACTTAAGCGCAAGCCACCGATGTAATAAGCATCAAAACGAGGTTTTAGAATATTAAGAGCCGGCCTGCCGTAACCACCCTGAAAAAAGAAATCAAGTCGAGGCCTATTTCTCACATTAATCAATTCTTCCTGTACCGCAATATTCGTAAGTTGATCATCATACAAAGCAAGTTCCGGTCGTTGAATCGTCTTCGGTAGTATAGGTAATTCCGGCTTAATCAGTTTTGTACTGGCATCTAAAGTTTTATTAAGAAATAAACCGAGCACCTCCAAATAGGCCGTTCGATTCGCCTTCAAATCAACCGCGTGCTGCGCTGCTTTTAACAATTCGGCCTTCAAAACGTTAAGATCCGCCTCCAGGGCAGTCCCATTGGTAACTGCCGCTTCGACTTTATCCAGCCCTAGCTGGATATCCTTCATTAACAGTTGATTCTGGTTTAATTGCTCTTCTATCATTAAGATGCTGAAAAAAAGCTGGTTTATCCGGTCCTTTAGTTGATAAAGCGCTACTGAAAGACTTTGCTCTTCAATCGCCGATGTAGACCGGTGTAGCTCAATCTTTTGCTTAATGTTTCCCCCGTCATAAATCGTTTGATTTAGCTCGCCATAGAACTTATACTGATCTTTGGTCAACTGCGGGATTTCAATACCCTGCATTTGAATAGGAATTTCAGTAACGGCCGACTGATACGTTGCTTGTGCATTAATAATAAACTGAGGCAAATAACCCTTTGCCGCCTTTTCAATGGCGTACGCCTTACTTCTTTCCACTAAGTCGCGCTTCTTAATAAGCGGGTAATTAACTTGTGCCTGATTTTGACAATCATCTAAAGTGAGACTTAATTGTCCATAAAGCTCTGGACTGAATACGATTAATATCAGCCCTATCCATAGTGCCTTACTTCTCATTGCTTGTTGTTTTTTCTAATCTTCGTCTGCTAATAGTGACAAAAGATTTTCTAATTGTCATTATTCTAAATACTTCAAGTAATAACATTGGTCATACTTTTTAATCATTTGATTAGTTGCAAACCAAAAAAATTTGTTCTCCAACTAACATTCTTCAATCACGGCAAAGGTAGAGGTATTTTTTTATTTAAAAAATATTTCTAATCATTTGATTAAAAATAAAGATCAAAAAAGTTTCTTCGCCAATTGATTGACAGTGTTTATATTTCCGTACGTAAAATGCTATTGAACCATAACGGGATCATTTTTTTCCGTTCTAGAATAAATTTTTTGAACTCGCCGCTTCTAAATGCGTCTGTTTGTGTAATAACGGGTTGAGCAAGTATAGGAAAAATGATCATGCTCAATAAATTCAAGATTAAGTGAAACACGTTAATATCAGGACGGAGCTCGTTTAATTGTTCATAAAATTTAGAAGTCATCAGCTTCCCTGATATTCGGCTACTAAACAACTTGGGATTGTTTTTTATCTCGCTCAATACAAATATAGGTAGATCCGGATTGTGTAGAAGCATATCAATATAATCATTCGCAACTGCCTGCACCTTTTGCTCCAATGAACTGTCTTCATCGTTGAGAAGCCTCACAATCATCCCAAAAAATTGTTCAAACTTCTCTTCCATAATGATGTGGAACAATTTCTCTTTACTCCTAAAATAGTAATTTAATAAAGCTAGATTCAAGCCAGCTTCATCTGCAATATCCCTTGTACGAGTAGCTGCAAACCCTTTTCTTGTAAAAACAATTCTTGCAGCTTCTTTTATTTTTTCTTCCGTTGAAATATCTTTATCTTTCTTAACCATCTTATGCGATCTAAATTTAGGCCAAAAGTAAGGAGGAGTACAACAATTTAAAAACAAAATTTAATCATTTATTTAAAAAGTACGCAATCACCGGTTATAGCGCCAACTTGTATTTCATATTGTCGCTATTCCGCTTTCACAAATAGTCGTATCTTCGAACTACTTCATTATTTGAATATGGAAAGTTTTAAAAGTTCGGACGATTTCTATAGGGCTCAGCAACAATGGCGCGACGAGCTCTACGAATTAAGAAAGCTCATAGTATCTACGGGTCTAAAAGAAGAACTCAAATGGGGCGGTCCCGTTTATACGCATAACGGCAAGAACATAGTAGGCTTAGCGGGATTTAAATCTTATTTTGGTATCTGGTTCTATCAGGGTGTCTTTTTGAAGGATCCGCACCATTTACTCATTAATGCTCAAAACGGCACTACAAAAGCGTTACGCCAAATGCGTTTCACAACGCTCGAAGAGGCCAATTTAGACATTATACGAACTTACGTACTGGAAGCGATGAGCAATCAGGAAAAGGGAATTGCAATCAAAGCGGATAGAAACAAACCAATTATAGTGCCTCAAGAACTGAACTCCGTTTTTGACAAAAATCCCGAGCTAAAAGAGTGTTTTGATCAACTGAAAAAGACTCAGCAACGGGAATTCACGGAATACATTGAATCGGCCAAACAAGAAACGACTAAAAAAAGTCGTTTGGAAAAAATCATTCCGATGATTATCAAGGGAGTTGGGCTACACGATAAATATCGCGGGTAGCCGGTAAATAAAAAACCCGGTATTTGGGATACCGGGTAAAAACATACGTTTTTATCAACCTAAACCTATTGATAAAATAACGGTACGATATCGAGATTATTATATCCTTTTAATTTTTTTTTATTTTTTTTTGCTACTTCATCAAATTCGTCGGTAAAGTCCCAACTTTATGAGAAGTTGAACTTCCTCCCTGCCAATATCGCCAATAGCATATTGCGTAATCCCATTAATTTTCATTTCATCGAGTATATTCACCAGATCGCTATAACTCGACAGGTTGCTTGGGCGAATAATAACCATTAAAGGCTTGGTGGAGCCGACTTGCTGACTCTTTATCTTTGTCATCTTATCTTTTAGCTCCGCTCTTATTCCATTCCTTCCAAAATCAGTTACTTTTGGGCCTTCGATCGGAGTTTTCTGAAGCCCCCAATACCATGCTGCTTGATGATTGGCACCAAGCAATATCGTCATCGTGCGTTTGTCAGAAAAACCGGTGGCGTTCCCTAAATCTACTTTATCCGGCAGTGCAATGTCCATCATCTTCGGTTTGGCCAAGCTCGTTGTTAACATAAAGAAGGTTATTAGCAAAAAGGCTAAATCCACCATTGGTGTAAGGTCAACCCTTGGTTGCATCTTACCGCGTATTAATTCCGCCATGACGTAATTGATTAGTAGTAACTTTTATATTAGATGCCAAAAACGAATTGATTCCATAACAGCTATTATGGCTTACGTCTTTTAGAGATTACGCAGAATGCGGACTATAGTATAAGATGTAGGTAGTTTAGGATGAGACCTATTCTTTAAAAAATTTAACATGGCTGATCATTTCCAACTTTTTGATTTCTTCGGTACTAAGATCGTTGGTATCTTCAAGCTTTTTGGCGATCAATTCATTGCAAAATATATTCCCGTAGCTATAGGTATGGATGCGCATCAGTTCAGAAACGCTTAATTCATCAGCAAAAAGTACAAGAATATCTTCAGGAATTTCGAAATCGTCAGCCTCAACGTGTCCGATATACCGAAATTTCGTAGACTTCCACACAAGAAAAAGCTTACGTGCGTTGACGTTTTCTCCGAAGAAATTAAAAATTCGCGTCAGTAGCTCATTTCTCTTTTCCAATCCCATACTTCTTGTAAATACTTTTTCAAGAAACTCCCCATAAAACAAAAATTTATCGTCCGGTAACTTGCTTGTAAAGTATGTGGTAACCTCTTGGAAAATTTGCTCGCGTGATTTCCCATTGAGGTATTGATAAGCAGCCAATTCAGCAAGTGACAGGTGATTGCTTTTTGGCATAGTCGATCGTTCGCTTAGTTCTTTAGTTGCATTACTCCCCTTTAACGCCAGCGAAGCGATCAATTCCCAGTCGTGCACATCACCAACTAAACGTGAATGGATTGCTACCGCGTTGTGGCTCTTTGGATCGACACGTCTTTTAAACAGAATGGCATCTCTTGAAGATAAATTGGTCGGTTTCAACTTAAAACTCTTAATATGAACGAATACCTGACCGCTCACTGTATCTGCTACACCGAAACCTTTCGAATTATTGAACCACTTAATCACTCCTATTTCCATAGTTCTCGATTTTATGAAGAAGGATGAAAAGGTAAACTGAAATAAATGAAACGTCTTAGTTAATCGCTCCAATGAACACCTTAACAACAAGAATTTCAAACATTAACGGCACTTAATTTAAAGAATTATCTATCTTCATTGCAAGATACCGAATATTTTTTAAAACGCAAAAGCAAGCTAGCCTTTGTCCTTATTTATTCCGGATTCACGGGAAAACCGTATACAAGCTCATTAGCTTCCTGGTAAATTTTCTTTCTGCGATAGGTGGTGGTATTTAAATGTTCAAGTATTCGAGGCTCATCCAGAATGTCTTTCACAAGCATATAATTTAAAGAAAGCAACTTATCTTTCTCCTGTGTATTAATGGAAGTCAGGCAAGTTAAGGGATATAGGCCGGCGCTATCAACTCGGTTTTTTATGCTCAAACCATTGGGATAATCCCAGGAGAGCAAATTCAGCTTATAATAATTTGCGAATTCGATTGCATCTTTTGTTAAATACGCATTCGTAACAAGCCAGGCTTGTGTAAATTTAATGGGGCGATCAAAGAAGTTGAATTCTTTATCGCTGAGATCAACAAATCGTGAGAGAAAATACATGGGGTTTGTAACGCTAACCTTCGCATCAACCGTATTTCTGAATTTACATTCGATCAATGATAAATCATTATCTTTTTGGGCAATTACATCAACTTCATGACTTACCGCATTTCCTTCAAGTATGAGACTCGTCAACGTGTGATGATTTGTATGTTCAAATAATCTTGCCACCCATTTTTCAAAAAGATAGCCTGTGGGCCCTAGGTCACGAAGTGCCTTCTTAAGGCTGTAACGAGCAGCTAACGAATTTCGCTGCTGCTTTAATAGTTGAAAAGCTAACCGATATAACTGTTTAGTAGACATACCATCAAATATCGTTTTGTTCATCTTTTCCCAAACGAGTTCAACGGTCTCATTCGAAGCCCCGGATTTTGTCAACGAACCTTTCAATCGCTGTAAATCAAAATCAACTAATTCCCCCGAGTATTTTCTTACCTTCATGTTTCCTTGTATTTTTTGATCTTTAAAAATGGCAATTTTAAATAGTATTTTTCTAAAGTTGGTATAGAGAAGCTTAATTTTCTCTAGTATTTTCTTCCTGCCTCTTTACATACTGTTTCCCGAAGTTGTTTGTTCTTCTTTTGTAACTAAATCAAAACTACTGCTGTTACTCCATTAAAAGCCGATAAATCACATTATAAAAAATGAACAAAAAGACCAAACACTTAATAAGACATAGATTTTTAAAAAAAACAGATTAAAAATGCCTTCAATTAAGTGAAAATCCACTTTTTTCATGAGTGAATAAGGATTAAGCGTTGTTCTGCTTTCATTGCTTCGGTGAAGCCCTAATTTACTTAATTATATATATTTGTTACGTGCTGGCCAGCGCAGGCGTATCCTGAAAAGCCGTGATAGAGTAAGGGCAACGACAAAAATCTCTTTGTTATGAAAAAATTAGATTTAAACAACCTAGGCGTAGAAGAAATGAACGCTACCGAATTAAGAACCGTAGAAGGTGGCGGTCCTGTTAACGATTTATTGAATATTCTTGTAGGCGGTGTTGGCACAGTCCTTAACGATACATTCAAATTCGTAAACAAAACATTGGTGACTATTTTCCAAACACTTTCTTCATTATAAGACAAAGTGTTTAAAAAGCCACTAACAGTTATCCCCAAAAGGATAACTGTTAGGCTTATAACATGGCGGCACGTCCGCCTCAACCCTTTCCTCCTTTAGTGGCAACTGTTAACTATGAAATCATTTTATACAACAGGCGCAAGTTCATGCTTAAAAAAAACTGAACAAAAAGGCAAGGATCATTTAATCAACAACCTTCAGATAAAAAAAACGGCTAACGCATTATATTTCAGCAAGAAAACTACGTGTTTTAGCACTGACAACTTAATAATCCTAAACGGGCCACCCTTCCAACCGCAGCTCCTATTAGCTTATTAATTATATATATTTGTTACATGCTGGCCAGCATAGGCGTATCCTGAAAGGCCTTAAAAGAGTAAGGACAATAAGCAAAAATCTCTTTGTTATGAAAAATTTAAATTTGAACAACTTTGGTGTTGAAGAAATGAACGCTTCTGAATTAAGAACTGTAGAAGGAGGAGGTCCTGTTAATGACTTATTAGGTATTGTTGTAGGCGGTACTCGTACAATCCTTAAAGATACTTTTGAGTATGTAGGCAAAACTGCAACAACCCTTCTTCAGACTATTTTCTCTCTATAGATTACAGTTCTAATAACAAACATTAACGGTAGCCTTTAACGAAGGCGACTGTTAATGTTTAACCAGTCCGGCAAATATTATCGGTAGCCCAAAGCTCCTCAACTCATTTATGTTTTGGCGCAATTTGGGATGATCGGTAAGCGAGCAATCAACAACCAAGTCATCAGGATTATGTCAATGCCTATCTATTCAGTAGAAACAATCAGTAATACATCCATTGTTTATACTGCACGTGTCAAAAAAACAACACAGATTATTTATCTCGGCATTTTATTATTATTTATATTGGCATTTGCTTCCCTCCCATTAGTAACAATAAATATAAGCGTAAAGGGCAGCGGCCTATTGCAGTCTTCAATTGAAAAAACAGACGTTAGCATTCCTGTTAACGGCAGATTGGTATATTTCAATTTAAAAGACAATCAAAAAATGACATTAGGCGACACACTGTTGATCATCGACGGAAGCTCGTCCAATAAACAAGACCTCTTGGTAAAGGGAAGGCAACAAGAAATCTCTTTATTTGTTAAAGATCTTCATACCTTAATCAGGCAGGCTAATGCCGAAGATTTCAGCCCTCCCAATCTTCAATCAGGACAATACTTTGCCATCTGGCAACAATATATACAAGAAGTTGAAAACGCCCGAATTGCCAAAGAGCAAGCGGAAAACACATTTAATCGCTATAGTAAGCTATATAAAAAGAAGATGCTATCTTCAGCAGAATATGACAAATACGATTTTGAGTATAAGCAAGCGTCTGCTGCTTTAGCAATGGTTTCAAGAAAATATAAGGCTCAGTGGCAAACAGAGGTCAATCAATTACAAAACGAACTGCGTCAATTATTAAGTCAGCAAATTGATATCAATGAACAAAGAAAACAGTTTGTGGTAACGGCCCCTATTGACGGTTCGGTGCAAAATTTAGTGGGCATGCAGAAGGGAACTTATGTTTTCGCAAACCAAAAGGTAGCTGAAATTTCTCCCGACACCACCCTACTGGCTTTCTGCTATATAAATCCTTCCGATATTGGTTTAATAAAAAAAGAACAAGAAGTTCGCTTTCAAATAGATGCTTTCAATTATAATCAATGGGGGCTGTTAACAGGGCGGGTAATTGATATTTCTGACGACATCGTCATGTTGAACGACAAACAACCGGTTTTTAAGGTGCGTTGCGCTTTGAATAATGATCATCTTACATTGAAAAACGGCTATAAAGGCTACGTAAAGAAGGGCATGAGTTTTACGGCAAGATTTTCTGTTACCGAAAGAACGCTGTTTCAATTACTATATGATAAAGTGGACAACTGGTTAAATCCCAATATAAAGGCGGCATCGTAGCATGTAGCAAAGTGCCGTGTACGAGATCGCAAATTAGAAAGAAGTTTATGACCAAGAGAGTAAAACAACGTGATATAACCGACTGTGGAGCTGCTTGTATTGCATCTGTTGCCGCTCACTATAAATTGGCAATTTCCGTAGCGAATGTAAGGCAGATGGCAGGGACGGATAAAAAAGGAACCACGGTACTCGGCATCTTAGAAGCGGCCCAATTGTTAGGCTTTGAGGCAAAAGGAGTTAGGGGACCCTTTGAAAGCCTTTTTAAAATTCCAAAACCGGCCATTGCTCATATCGTAGTGGAGGGAGTGCTGCAGCACTATGTTGTCATATATAAAGTGACGAAGCACTGGATTGAGGTCATGGATCCACTGGATGGCCAATTTCATAAGAAATCGCACGAAGACTTTAAAAAGATATGGACCGGTGCCCTTGTCTTATTGATTCCTTCGGAATCATTCGAAAAAGGCAGGAAAACAGCCAGTGCCTCTTACCGTTTCTGGAATCTTGTAAAGCCACAAACCGGAACGCTGATCCAAATATTGATGGGAGCCCTCGTATATACTGTTTTGGGGTTATCTACGGCCATATTTGTACAGAAAATCGTAGATTTTGTTTTGGTTGACAGAAATGTCAACCTGTTGAATCTCATGAGTACAATGATGCTGGTTTTGCTCGGATTTCAACTATTTATTGGTGCCACAAAAACCATTTTCACGCTAAAAATGGGACAGATTATTGATGCTCAACTTATACTTGGTTACTATAAGCACCTGTTAACATTGCCTCAAAAATTCTTTGACACCATGCGAGTCGGTGAGGTTATTTCAAGAATCAATGATGCTGTAAAAATCAGGATATTTCTCAATGAAGTAAGCGTTAACTTTTTGGTAAACATTTTCATTGTAACTTTTTCTTTTTTAATGATGTTTACCTACTACTGGAAACTGGGCTTACTTATACTTACCGTGATTCCAATGTATCTAGTAGTCTATTTTATAAGTAATAAACTGAATAAAAAGGCCCAAAGAACATTAATGGAGGATTCTGCTGAACTCGAATCTCAACTTGTTGAGAGCCTAAATTCTATTCGGACCATTAAACAGTTCGGCGCCGAAAGCTACGCCAATGAAAAAACCGAAACAAGATTCGTAAAGTTGTTGAAAACAGGATACCGTTCCAATTTGAATGGGGTGTTTTCTACTACCTCCTCGGAATTGATTTCAAGACTGATTACAATTGTTCTTTTATGGGTAGGAGCCACGTATGTCTTGAGCAACCAAATTACGCCGGGCGAACTCCTTTCATTTTATGCGCTCATCGGTTATTTTACAGGGCCGGTCACGTCGCTAATCACCATGAACAAAACAGTCCAGGATGCCATGATCGCTACCGACCGTCTTTTTGAAATACTCGATTTGGAGCGCGAAAAAGACAGCAGTGACCTCGAATTAACGAAAGAAAATATAGGCGACATCCAAATTAAGAACGTATCCTTTAGGTATGGAACACGAGATAACGTCTTTGACGAATTAAGCTTAACAATTCCCAAGGCGAAGTTTACCGCCATCGTTGGTGAAAGTGGATCCGGCAAGTCGACCCTCATTTCCATCTTGCAAAATCTTTATCCCGTTCAAAGTGGAACTATTACCATTGGCAAATACGATTTAAAGCACATAAAAAACACCTCTCTTCGCCAAACGATTTCTGTTGTACCTCAACATATTGATTTGTTTTCGGGCAATGTAGTAAGTAATATTGCGCTGGGAGACTATACCCCCGATATGCAGCGGATCATCGATATTACCACTCAGCTCGGAATTATAGATTTTATTGAATCGTTACCCCAAGGCTTCTACACCTCTATAGGGGAAAATGGTTTGTCACTTTCCGGTGGGCAACGCCAACGGATCGCTATAGCCCGAGCCTTATATCGAAATCCGGAGATTTTAATCCTTGATGAAGCAACATCTTCACTCGACTCCGCTTCAGAGAAATTTGTATTGAACACCATCGAACATCTGAAAAAAGAAAATAAAACCATTATTGTCATAGCACATCGCCTAAGCACACTTTATAGTGCCGACAAAATCATCGTCCTCGATAAAGGTAAGGTCATCGAACAGGGAACACATCAAGAATTACTACTAAGCACGGATTCGCTTTATGCACATTTATGGAAAATGCAATCCCAACAGCTTATTCTGAAAAACTAATTGGTGGTATATACACGCTGCGTTTAAGTGACTAACAAAGGGTTCTTGGTCCTTTGTCGCCGCTTTTTTAGGATCGTGCTCTTTAGTTTCATAAATGGATACTCAATAACCCGATTTAAAAGAAGGGCAATCAGTATACACATTAAGGCGCAGACAGCAACACGCCAGTTGCTATCAATTGGGATATCTAATGCGTTAAGAGGAGCCTGAAGTAGATGATTAACAAACTTGTGGCACAAATAAATACTATACGATAAAGTAGCGATTAACGCGCTAATCCGCCATTTAAACCGATATAAAAAACTTGCAGGCAAAATGGCACTTAACACCATAAAACCAAAGGCAACAGAAATCAACGGAAAACCGAGAACAGTAGGCCAAAAATCGAGCCGATCCTCTTTTAACAGTAAATAGGCAACGGAAATCAACAATGCACCTATTATGAATAAGGCATTTGCATGCTTTTCAATTCGTTTTATCCATGTTGGGAAAAAGTTTACCAGGGCCGCAATCCCCACTCCTACCAGCAAACCGTCGAAACGATTATAAGTGGGATAATACACCCATTTATTATAAGCTACAAATCTTCCATCAGTTATATTATTTGCATAAAACGGTTCCACAAAATAAAACCAGTTCAGGGCCCTCAATAAAACGCTGAGCAAAAAAAATCCCAGTAACAGCCAAAAAGCTTTACCGGGGCGCGTCTCATCCCAAAAAGCACTTATATAGAAAGGGAGTGCCAAATAGAACTGCTCTTCGATACATAAAGACCAGGCATGCGAAAAGCTACCTTCCGTACCGAAATCCAAATCAAAATTCTGCGTAAACGTGAGAAACTGCCACCAAGGAGCGATTCCTTCGCGTTCGCGAATCATAGGAAACAAAAAATATAACGAGACAACGAAGAAATAAACAGGTAAGATCCGAAAACTTCTGCTAATGTAAAACTCCTGAAAGTTTATACGTCCAAGAGATATCATTTGACGAATTAATTGGTTTCCTATCAAAAAACCACTCAGCACAAAAAAAAGGTCAACACCTGTCCAACCAAAACTCCCGATGAGGTCAACCCATTCGGGTCTGACATAAGCTCGGTAATGACATAAAAAAACCAGAACAATAGCAAGCGCCCGCAAATGATCAAGCCCCGCTAAACGCTGGTTATCAGCGTCTATTAATTTCTTCCAATAAGTCATTAGTGTTAGTTATTAGTCAGTTAGCCGCAATATAGAACAAATTACCAATCGATCAAAAATTTCCACTCGTAAATATTTTTTCTATACATTAAGTTATGTAATTTCTTCCTGTCTTTTAAACATTATCTATATATTAGCTTTGAATGAAAACTTCAATCTCATTGGTATTATCTAGCGGTGGAGCGCGCGGCATAGCTCAAATTGGAGCAATTAAGGTATTAGAAGAACAAGGGTTCACCGTAAAATCCATTGCAGGCTCATCTATTGGCAGCCTTATTGGCGGATTATACGCCATGGGCAGATTGGACGATTTCACCTCATGGCTAAAAACATTAAAGCGACGGGATGTCTTTAACTTAATGGATTTCACGTGGAGTAGTTCAGGTGTCATGAAAGGGGAACGCGTTTTTAACAAAATTAAGAGCTTTATTCCCGATATGTATATTGAAGACATGCCCATTCCTTTCATTGCTGTATCTACTGATATACTTCATCAAAAAGAAATAACCTTTACACAAGGGAGCTTCTTTGACGCCGTAAGAGCCTCTATCGCTATCCCAGGTGTTTTTACGCCGGTTAATCATATGGACAATATCCTTGTAGATGGGGGCTTGATAAATCCATTACCACTCAATCATCTTCCTAATCAGGGAGACGCGCTGGTGGTAGCCATAAACCTAAATGCGCCGGAAGAAACAACTTTTTCATTGGCAAAGGCTAATAGTAAATACGGTGGCTACCTTACTATTACACAAAAAGCAATATTGACCATGCTTGGAAAGATTACAGAACTTTCCATTGACCTATATAAACCGGATATTGTCGTTCATATACCTCGGAATGTAGTAGGTGTTTGGGATTACCATAAGGCGGATTATCTTATCGAAATAGGAAGGCAAAGAACGTTGGCAGCTTTACATGATTTTTGTCAGGTAAGCACAGAAGGTGTGCCCAAAAACGTCAAACATAGTAACAATAACATAAAATGGAATCAACGTTAGAGGTTTGGATGCGGGGCCCCATTGACGGTGTTCCTCCTTTATTGCAACCGGTAGCACATGCATTGCTTCAGGTAAAGGAAGAATTGACAAGCTTGCTAGCTGATTTTCCCAGAGAAAAACTTTGGGAAAGACCCGCAAACATCGCTTCTGTTGCCTTTCATTTACAACACATTACGGGAGTAATTGATCGTATGTTCACTTACGCGCAACAGTGGGCCTTATCAGACGAACAATTTGTTTACCTCCAAAACGAAGGGCAAAAAAAAGAATCGATTGATACCCATCAATTATTGAAGCAACTTGATAATCGCATTTCAAATGCTATTCAGGAGCTGAGAAAGATAGATCCTGCCTCACTAACAGAAGCAAGGGGTATTGGAAGAAAAAAAATCCCAACCACACTCATCGGTTTGCTTTTTCACGCAGCAGAGCATGCGCAACGTCATGTCGGACAAGCATTGGTAACCGCTAAAATCATTCTAAATAGCGCAGCAAGCACCGAGGACACCCTGTAAATATTCTTTTTCAGTCGCCTAAAACATAACAAAAATAGAAAAATTTGTATCTTGCGGAGTCTTTGGTATAATCATCCCAGTTGGACTTAATAAGTGAACCTTTACCTCATTAACCTCTCTTTTTTATTATAGCCCATATCTCTTCTATCGTGCCTAATTTTACCTGCACAAATTAATCCCTCCCCTAGTTTTAAAGTACTTGGCAAAGATCGGCTTATGAAGGCTATCCCTGCTGAACATAATGTTAAATTCAATAAACTATTAAATGAAACCATTAATATATAACAAGACGAACTTCTTTGTCTTAACAGGTGGCCCTGGTTCGGGCAAAACGTCATTAATACAGCAGCTACATAAAGAGGGGTTTCTAACTATAAACGAATCCGGTAGACGCATCATTCAGGAACAGAAAAAAATAGACGGCGATGCACTGCCTTGGAAGAATAAATTACACTTCGCTAAAAAAATGCTGGAAATTGATATGAAAAATTATCGAGAAAATCTACCAACACAAGCACCCGTCATTTTTGATCGTGGAATACCGGATATCCTGGGCTATGTTAAACTATGTCACTTAGATCCCTTTCCTTGTTTAGAACAGAGTGTTAATTCCTTTCGATATAATGCCTTTGTATTTATCCTCCCCCCCTGGCGGGCCATCTATCATCAAGATGCTGAGCGAAAGCAGAGCTTTTCATTAGCAATGGAAACGTATCGCATGATGCGAAGTATCTATACCTCATGCGGTTATAAACTTATTACTATACCAAAACTTAGCGTCGAAAATCGGGCGAATATCCTACTACAGCATATCAAAAATCAGCAAACATAAACGAATGATGCGATTCCGGCCCGTATTGTATTCAAAAAGAAAAGTCCTTAACCGGGGAGATTAAGGACTTTCATTAACCAATTATAAACCTAAATTATGATGATACAAAGATAACCGATTTTGGACACGATGACAAAAAGCCTTGCGACTTTAACAAAATTTTAACATTTTTTTGCTTCTTATTCTATTACAACAGCTGTTCCGCTCGCAGTAACCATAAGCATACTTCCTCCGTTTCCCACCGTTTCATAGTCAAGATCCACACCTACGATTGCGTTTGCTCCAATGGATGCGGCGTACTGTTGCATTTCAAAAACTGCGGTATCTTTTGCTTCCCTTAACACTTTTTCATATGAATTGGATCTGCCTCCTACAAAATCCCTTATTCCCGCAAATATATCCCTAAAAAAGTTAGCACCTATAATGGTTTCGCCACTTACCAAGCCGATATATTTTACTATTTTTTTACCTTCTACATTAGGTGTTGTTGTTATTAGCATGGCTTTTTTCTAGTTAGATGTAGAAAGGTGACTATTGTTACAAAAAGGGAGCCGCTGTGATTTCCTTTTTTGAGTTTTTAACACATTACACCTTCTTGATATCTTCAAGCTTCCGATCATAGTATGTCGCATTTTGAATATTACTTTCGGTGCTCTCCTTTAGTATCTTTTCCGTCTCTTCCAGCTTAGTTTCCAGGTCTCGCAATTCAGGGCTTACATTTCCATCTAAGTACTTTTTGTACTTGGCCTTCAAAGATTTGCATTCACGAATATGGCTATTCAATTCTTTTTGCATGCTCGTAGCTAAGCTCTTTTGTTCTTTAAGTTCATACGCGGCTCTATTTTTATGTTTGCGTGCATATTCTTTCTTAAGGCGTTGCACGGATTCATCGATCTCCTTTGCGTTATCCTGTGTTTTTGAATCTTCCAATAATAAACTGTGAAAATACTCAAAATCTTTATCGATATCTTTATGGCTTCCTTTTGAATTCTTAATGGCTTCCTGTGCCATTTTAAATTGTTTATTCAGCATATTTAGGTTATAAAGTTGTACTTCCACTTTTTGCTTCAGTTCTTCTGCTTCACTCTTTTTTTCTTCGATTTTACCGACATGCGATACATCGCTTAAAACTAAAGCACTGGCCTGCGCGCTCAGTACAGAAGTACCCAATAGCGCTACGATTAATAATGTTTTCATTTTACTGATTTTAATTTTTTAACGTTCATGACCGAACGATTTTCATTCCTGTTATTTAATGGTAAAATATATTTGCCGGCCGGGCATATTAAGCGTTTTAATAATCTTTATCACCCCTCTAAGCTGTTACGCTTTTTGTATATAAGACGCTTTTGATGTAGAAACGTTGCAGGAATTTCTCGTTTTTTATGGTCTTTTCTACCAACAGGATAATTTTCTCTACGAACAGGCATTGCTTATCTTCCTATTTCTGCCAATGGAAGAAATAATGATAAAAGAACAAACCGGGGAGATATAATTATGTTACTAGTAAAGACAGGCATAATACTTTGTAATATGGACAATTTGAATAAAAGAAAGGTGAGTAAACAACAAAAAGCGCACAAAAAGCGGCAAGAAAAAAGAAATCCGCCAGAAACCAATCGCTCCGCTATTACCGGACACAACCTGGAAGATGACATTACAGGTGCTAATCCCGCAGGTTCGGCTGTCAGACCCGACATACTTCGAGAGGATCATCCCGGGCTTGCTAAATAGCGATGGCCATATTTTAGGTTGAATAAAAAAGTAAAATTGCATATGTTTGTTAAAAAAACAAGCACTTATGCTAAGACCAAAAATTCTCCTATTCTTAACTATGATTGTATCAGGTACATTGGCCTATGGTCAAACTGCCGAGGAAAAACAGCTTTTAAAAGCCGTAGAAGATCTTCGTTTAGCCATGATCAGTGGTAACCGGCAGGCGCTCGACGCGATAGCTGCCGACAAGCTAAATTATTGGCATTCAAGCGGCAAACATGAAGATAAGGCGGCTTTTATAGAGAGTCTCACATCAGGAAAATCGGATTTTTTAAGCATTAATTTAAGCGAACAAACAATCAATATATCAGGGGACGTGGCTACCGTTCACCACATCTTGAGCGGAGAAACGAACGACGGCGGTAAACCCGGCACCGTAAGAATCGGCGTATTACTGGTTTTTCAGAAGCAAAGTGGAAATTGGAAGTTATTTGCCAGACAGGCCTTTAAACTGCCTTCATAACTTTTAAAATAAAGTGTCATTTGTCGTCAATTGAAAGAATCCTTCTTTCAATTGACCCGTTCTAAATAAGTTGACAAATTCATGCGCTTTCCTTGTTGGTTCAGGAAGTCGATAAGTGCCTATACAATGCATGGCAATGTGCAAGCTGTCTTCTATACTGAGATGGTTACCCGGCGAAATATACACCGGTTTAACGTAGTTTTTGGTTCTTAATACATACCCCAACAGTTCCTCCTTATGCTTAAGTGGACTAAAGCTATACTTCACGGCCGAGGGCTCCTCGAAATTTCCATATAGTTTCTTCTTGGCACAACCAAGCGTGGGAATGTTAATTAAAGCGCCTAAATGCGCTGCAATGCCCAATCTTCTGGGATGGGCAATGCCATGACCGTCCACCATGATGACATCAGGCTTCACGGTCATTTGAAGAAAAGCCTCCACTAAAGCAGGAACCTCCCTAAAGGCCAGAAAACCGGGAACATAAGGAAACGAAGTTTTGCTCTTTACCAACGAGTAAGCTAAAGGCTTTAACGTGTTAAAATCAAGCGTGACAATTCCTGCATAAATAATATCACTGAAGCGGTTAAGTGATATGTCAGCACCGGCAATCGTTTTTATCTCCTGCTCCAAGGGTGAATGTACCAAGGAATTCTGTAATTCCTTTTGCATGGCAGTTGCTTCGGATATGGTTATGTTGGTATAATCCAATTGTTTGTTATTCATAGGTATCTAAAACAGACTTAACTGAATCTTTGTTTGTTTTGGTTTCTGTTCTCTTCCATAAACGGTTCGTCCGTCATATTGCCAAGAAACAGCCTTCTCTTTAGCTACTAGCTGATCCAATTGATGGTTAGGTATAAAGTCTTTTTCTTTTTGCAAGGCTACTTTCGACAAATTCTTAATGGCTTCTGAACGCGCTTTGAATCCGATTTTTGCCTTCTCCAATGCCTGTTGAAGAATGGCTATGGATTCGTCGTATATTTTTGTCGGTACAGGAAAAGGATGCCCATCTTTACCACCATGAGCGAAAGAAAAACGTGCCGGGTCTTCAAAACGACTAGCTGTACCATGAATAACTTCACTGATTAATGTGAGCGATTGCAGTGTTCTGGGCCCGAGTCCTTCCAACAAAAGCAACTCTTCCATCGTCTGCACGGCTTGCTCCTCAGCCAATGCCAGCACAGTACCTAGACGCTTTAGGTTTACATCTTCTTTCCTTACATCATGATGAGAAGGCATGATAATTTTTCTAGCCTCCTGTAGAATATAACTCGGGCGCTCCTTTGTAATCGCCAGTATTGCTTCCCTTGTCAATGCGGCATTTCGGTCGGTCAGATTTAATATTTGACCTTGGTTATCTCCATAAATGAAAGTATGCGGCTCCTCGATAAAAGAATGAACCTGCGGAGCATGCCAATGATAACGCCGAGCCAATCGAGTTTCGGTATTCATTCCTTGCTGAACAATTGCCCAGCTTCCATCAATACTTAGTACAAAAGAATGTAAATACAGCTGAAAGCCGTCTTGAATGGCTGTATTGTCGACCTTTGCAGCAAGCTTGCTATGCTGTACAAGCTTGTTGCCATCCAAACCCGTTGCAGACGCAATGCGGAGAAGCTCATCGGGCGTTTTCAAAGAATGTTTGCCTCTCCCACCACAGATGTAGATGCCTAACTCATGTGCTCTTTTGTTTATAGAAGCTTTTAATGCTCCCATAACGGAAGTCGTAATGCCGGAAGAGTGCCAGTCCATCCCCAATACACAACCCAGCGATTGAAACCAACAGGGGTCACTCAATTTACGAAGAAACATATCTCGTCCGTATTCCACTACAATGGCGTCCACAATCGCACCGCCTAAAAGACTCATCCGTTGCGCTAACCATTTGGGAACATGCCCATAATGTAAGGGCAAATCTGCCTGTCCTCCTCTCATATCAAATTCTTTCAGCAGGCAATTTACTAAAAAAAATAGCAAACAACAACAGTAATTATTTTTTTGCGAAACATCTGATTGAACGAAAACATAGAAACCAGTTTGCATAAATTTCCTTATATTGCCGCCCGGTTATAACGATAGATCGACAAACCACTTTATAATGTAATTACCGCAAGGCAATAAAATGAATTTATGCTAATTACCTTCGATGAGTGAGCGGGGTCCGACTCGCTATACATTGAAGGCTATTTACTAACGAATTTTTGGCCTTGCATTTAGAAAATTAACATGAAAATTACTGGAATTCTATTGACAAGCTTTTTGTTTTTTGGGACAGGTATGTTGCAAGCCCAAGAAAAGAACACGCTAAAGTTGAATCATATCGCGGTATACGTAGAGAACCTACAAAAGAGTACTGCTTTCTATAAAAATGTCTTGCAACTTACCGAGATTCCTGAACCCTTCCATGATGGCCTACATACTTGGTTTACCTTAGGCCAAGCCGGAAGTTTACATCTTATTCAAGGTGCTAAAGGAGGCGTGGAACGAGAAAAGAATGATCACCTATGTTTTAGTACAAATGATATAGACAAATTTATTCGCAACCTGGAAAGTCATCAAATCAGTTATTTCGACTGGCCCGGAAACAAAGGCAAAGTTACAACGAGGGTAGATGGTATCCATCAGATATATTTTCAGGATCCGGACGGGCATTGGATAGAAATTAACGATGAACAATAAACCGATTTGTGAGTAAGTTAAGTCGGTAATACGTTAAGTAGTTAAATAGTCAGGTTGTTGAGAAGTTAAAGACTACTCGTCGTTTCTTCTTGCCATAAGGACGTAGGAACGTCATCGTAAAGTCGATAATACGTTAAGTAGTTAAGTAGTTAAATAGTCAGGTAGTTGAGAAATTAAAGACTACTCGTCGTTTCTTCTTGCCGTAAGGACGTCATCATAAAGTCGGTAATACGTTAAGTAGTTAAATAGTCAGGTTGTTGAGAAGTTAAGTAGTTAAGTAGTTAAGTAGTTAAATAGTCAGGTAGTTGAGAAATTAAAGACTACTCGTCGTTTCTTCTTGCCATAAGGACGTCATCATAAAGTCGGTAATACGTTAAGTAGTTAAATGGTCAGACATTAAGATCATGACCATTCAACTAGGCCTGTACCGCTGCTGCTACTAATTCACTACTCAACTACTCCCCTACTCAACGACTTTATTAGACGATTCAATCGGTTAATGCCCACCTGCCACAGGCCCTGTTTGCTCAACATGCTTAAGCTTTTTTGAACAGTAGATACCGAAACCAAAAATGTAAACATAACAAACGACCGGTAAAATCAATGAAAGTTGAACACCTAATTGGTCTGCTAATGCGCCTTGAATTACAGGAACAATGGCACCACCTAAAATAGCCATAACCAATAGCGAAGACCCTTGGCTTGTATATTTACCAAGGCCCGCGATTGATAAGGTATATATATTAGAGAACATGATCGAATTGAATATACCAATTCCTAAAATCGAATACATCGCATAAGCGCCTGTATTTACAATACTGGAAATCAGCAACAAAACATTAATGCCGGCGAATATAGCTAAAGTACGTGCCGGCGCTGCCTTTCCAATTAAAAAACCAAGCAAATTCAACACTATGAATACTAGGAAGAAGCTTACTTGCGAAAAGGTCAGATCGACTAAACTAAAAATTAACAGAAATACAAGCGTTGCCATTCCTACCATATAAATAAGTTTCTTGCCGAAATCGATATTGTGGTTAAGATAGATAGCGCCTAAGAATCGGCCAATCATTGCCCCTCCCCAATAAAGTGAAAGATAGTTTTTACTTATAGATTCGGTAAAGCCCATAATCTGCTCTTGCTCAAGGAAACTGATGATAAAACTGCCGATGGCTACCTCCGCACCTACATAACAAAAAATTCCGAGGACACCTAAACGCAAATGTGTAAATTTTAATGCACCTAATCCTTTAACATCTTTTTCTTCATCACTTGACTCAAAAGAAGGCAGCTTAACGGTCGAGATAAAGACGGCTACCAATAATAAAATTATAGCGAAAATAAGGTAAGGAATACGAGTAGCTTGCGGACTAATGGAGTCACCATCTGCAAAAAACTCAAATATAAGATGTCCTCCTAATACAGGGGCAATGGTAGTCCCCAGCGCATTAAAAGCCTGTGTCATATTGAGTCTGCTAGAAGCACCATCTTCGGGGCCTAACAAAGAAACATACGCATTCGCGGTAATCTGTAATATAGTAAAACCCAAACCCAATACAAAGAGCGCCGTTAAAAACAATCCATATAACGAGGTAGTAGCTGCTGGCCAAAACAATACACAGCCTACCGCAGACAAGATAATGCCGGCGATAATAGATTTTTTATAACCGATTTTGTTCACCGGATCACCCCACTTGGAAGACACGACAAAATAAATCAATGACCCAATAAAATAAGCGCCAAAAAAACAGAATTGCACAAGCATGGATTCAAAAAAACTCAAGCTAAACAACTGCTTTAAATAGGGTATTAAGATATCATTCATGCAGGTTATAAATCCCCACATAAAAAATAATATCGTTAATGTAATCAGTGGCACCACATAGCGCTGGCCGGAGGAAGGGGTTTGGATATTACTCATGAATAGTACGTTTAATATAGTTTTTTTCCAATACGCATTGAAAGTATGCTACGAATATACATTTTTGGATTTTAAAAACAATTGAATTAATGCGAATAAATCGATTTAAAACGTATTAGCAGTGTTTTGAACAGGTATGAATCGAGATCCCTGTACCGCCTCCCTTTTTTCCAGCTGTTTGTCGATGTAGGTCTGGATACTTGATTTACCAAGTCCCCAATTAGGCGCAATAAGCAGCTCTTGATCAGCCAGCCCAAAAAGGCGCTGTATAATAATATCAGGACGCAATAGCGGAATAAATTCACAGAGAAAATCGGTATAAGATTCCAAGCTAAAGAGTGGAAAGGGTTTGCGTTTATACTGAACACCCATAATGGATCCTTCCACAATGTGCAGGTGATGTAATTTCACAAATTTGATTTGCGGAAACCGGTTAATTTCGTCAGCATACTTTAGCATCATCTCTTTTGATTCCCAGGGAAAACCAAAGATGGTGTGAACGCAAATATCAAGTGGGCTATTTTGTACCAGATTGAGTGCCACTTCGAGCTCTTCATGCGAACATCCCCGATTGATTCGGTTTAATGTATCATTATAGATTGATTCCATGCCCATCTCTAAATCCACATCAAACCTATCGGTATAACTTTCCAACAATGCAACCTTCTCAAAATCTATGCAATCCGGCCGCGTACCTACCGATAATCCTACTACATTTTCCGGTGCAATACTCAAAGCTTCATCATACATGGCTTTCAAATAATGAACAGGGGCGTAGGTATTTGTATTCGGCTGAAAATAAATGACAAATTTCTCAGCGCCGTAACCCTTGATGGCTCGTTCAATCCCTTGTTCTACCTGCTCACGAATTGTCGGCATCTTTCGGGCGCTTTCCGGGGTAAAGGAATCAACATTGCAATAAGAACAACCACCAAATCCTTTACTCCCATCACGATTAGGGCAAGTAAAATTACCGTCGACGATAATTTTAAAAACGCGCTTATCATCATATTTCTTTTTAAGATATGCGCCATAATGATTGTAAGGCTTTATTCCCGAATCTAATAGAGTTCCCATAATAAACGCAAAGGTAGTTATTTCATGTGTAAATAAATCGTTTTTCTATCAGACCTCGATCCTGGAAAGGAAATGTCAACAATCTAAGCTTTTCATAATACGGGGCAGCCTTTCTCGGATATTTCACTTTGTAATAAACAATTATACCGGCTGCCTGTTACTTAAAAACAAATCAGGTTAAACGTCAAAAGAAAGGAGCTTAACATGAAGTCAGGACAAAAATCAGCCACGCAAAAGACCCCATTTGTAGGAACGACAACAGCTGACAAGTCTTTCAAAGATCAAAAAGTATTAAAACGTCATCAAGGCTTGCCAAACGCAGGCGCCCGCTCGGCCGATTCAGGCGCCCGAACGGATAATGAGAAAAACAAGAACTGACAACGATATGATTCGATAAGATCATTACTTTGAACCTTTATTTTTACTTTTACCGACAAGGTATTAATAAAGTTTCAAATACGTTATATGTTCCGAAGAAAGAAAGCGCTCATCATCGGTTGTGGATGGGTTGGATTTCGGTTTGCCCAAAAGCTACTGACATTAAATTTTGAAGTAACCGCCACCACAACCTCTGAGCACAAAATAAATGCGTTGGAGGCTGAAGGTATTTCCCCCCTACTGCTAGATTTTAATTTCGAAACTGATTCAGAAACAGTAGCTGTTATTAGTAGTCTACATTATGATCTTGTACTCGTAAGTGTGCCCGCTAAAAAACGTGAGCATCAGCAGACCTGTCTAATGAAATTTGAGCGCCTGGCTAAGTTTCTTCAAAAGATCCAAGCAAAATCGATCATTTATTTAAGCTCTGTTGGTATTTATCCGAGTGCACCTTATCTCATCAATGAGACAAATATTCCAAATTCATCACTCGATCTCAAATTGTTCCAAACAGAGCAGACGCTCGCGATGCGGGTTAATAAGCTGAATATTTTGCGCCTAGGCGGTATATTTGGCGATAACCGCATTCCCGGCAAACACTTCAGCGCTAAAGTATGCGAAGTTGGCAATCAATTTGCAAATTATATCCACCTAGATGATATCATGGCAATCATTTTATGCTTGTATCATCAACGTATCGAAGGCCAACTCTTTAATGCAGTCTCACCACTCCATCCAAGTAAAAAAGAAATCACACTACAAATGGCGGAGAAATATGGCTTCGCACCTCCGAGTTCGTTCGAAAACGTTTCATTTGATAAAAAGGTCATTTCTCCCGCAAAATTAATCTCTGATTTAAACTACCAATTTATATACGAAAACCCGTTGGACTACTAGTCAAATGCTTCCTTGACGGCTTTCCCACGCCAAACAGCAGGCTCCTCCAGTCCAAGTATCCAGGCTATGGTTGAGGCCGTGTCGTAGGTTATGATGGGACTAGATAACTCGTGTCCTTTTTTAACGCCTACACCATGAATGATCCAAGGTATTTGAACCTCATCCAATGATTTTCCACCATGTCCCTTATCTTTACCGCCGTGGTCTGCAGAAACTATTATAATCGTTTCATCAGCAATACCAGCTTTCTGTACCGCCGTTACAATAGCTCCTATTCGCTCATCTACCTTATGAAGCGCTTTGTAATAAGCCGGTGTGCGATGGCCTATATTATGTCCCGTGTGATCCGGTTCGTCAAAATGAATAAAGGTAAATAGGGGCTTGTTTTCCGTAATTGTCTTTACGGCTTCTTTCAAACAAAGTTCTTCGTCGTCGTTCGCAGGAAACGCCTTGCTTATGGCAGCCTTTTCAATCAAATAACCAATTCCCGGCCAGCTATATACAGCAGCGGTATATTCATTAGGCCGTTGATCTCGAATGATGCTGAAAATACTTGGGAATAGTTTATAGCGTGTGGTATAAATTGAAGGGATTTCCGGTGTTTTGCTTCCCCACTCCGTATAGCCATGTAATGTTGGCCCTGCTCCCATTAACATAGAAGCCCAATTGACCGCGCTCGAAGAAGGCAATACTGACCTGGCTTTTAATGTCCAAGCTCCTGTTTCCATGAGCTTTTTAAGATTCGGCATATCTGCTTCCGGTAGGGCATATGCTCCAAATCCATCACATCCGATAAGAATAATATGTTTGGCTTGTTTCACTTGCGCATTCAGCGCAAATACAGAGAACAATAGATGCGTTAAAATGATTAGTTTCTTCATCTGAATATTTTATATAATTCGAACGACTAAACTAATGTTTTAATATTAACAAACAAAGTTTATAAATACCAAAAATAAACGCAATCGATTGCCCAATTTCAACAAATAAAAGGGATCTAAAAGTATCACTTCTTAGATCCCCATCCCATATTTTACTCTTTCATTTACCTATCGCCATGAATCCACTTAAAATTGTATTGTTTCACCGGATTTTTCATCCGTTCGGCAATACGAAGCAATCGATCGGGTAAACGCATAAGGTAATCCCGAGCTTTTTCGCCGGCTTCATTCAAATTGGTCATCGCATCTACTTTCCACTCGTTCAACAGGTCTTTTAAAATATCAACATAATCAATCGCTGTGTAGACTCCCAAACGCTGTGCTGCATCGGAAAAATGCGAAAAAAGTTCTCCTTGTGGCTCCCCCGCCTCTCTTAGGAAATGCGCCGGCATCACAATTTTCTTTTTCATCATATCTTCAAATGCAACCAATACTTCACTGGCATCAACCTCAGCTGCTTTGGAAATAAATGACATATAAGCTTTTGCATGGCGCGCCTCGTCCGAAGCAATAACACCACACATCTTTGCCAGTAGTTTATCGCCTGCTTGTTTCGCTAAACCGGCCACTCTTCGATGCGAGACGTTGGTGGCCAGCTCCTGAAACGAGGTATAAATAAAGTTTCTATAAGGATCCCGACCAGTACCAATATCAAAGCCATCCTGTAACAGATATTGAACCGAAATCTCGAATTGTTTCATGTCGACTCTTCCGGATAAGTATATATATTTGTTCAGGAGATCCCCATGTCTGTTTTCCTCTGCTGTCCATGCCCGAACCCATTTCATCCACCCACCCTGCTCGTGTTTTTCAACATCTTCCACCATAGTCAACCATGATTCGTAGGTTGGCAAAGCCTCCTCTGTAACTGTATCACCAATTAAAACGGCAACTAAATCATAAGGTAATTCCTTTGCGCTATCTTGTAGATCCTTAACTTCTTGAAAAAAAGTATCTCGCGATGCGTCGGGTAAAAAATCAGCCGGCTGCCACATTTCCTCAACGGGCTTCAAATATTCACTCATTTCGTTGAGCATAAACGGCTCAAGATAGGTCATTACTTCTTTTCTCGATCCCTCGTGTATCGGTTGCATGGTATTTTCCATATAGAAAACAAATATACACATATGGATATAAAATAACGATTAGCGATTTATACCCATTTTTTTCTTCATTGCTTTCCTAGCAACAAATGCTTTAGTATCAGTGTTTTAAAAACTCCATTAATTTTTTAGTAAAAGTTGTGCAGTGACGAAAATTTATTTTCCCGCTAATCAATAACGTACCTCAGTATTTAGATCCTTTATTGATATTCAACGCCGGCTTATAAGGTCTGGGAATAGGTCGCTTTTGACCCCGTTCGGGCATAAGCTTCTCACTTAGTTCGATGCTTGAAATAGACCTCTGTATTTCACGCGGTATTCGCTTCTTCGTTTTCTTTTTTCGCTTTCCCCACCAAATGATAAAGCCTGTAATTGGCAGACTAGCGCCGATCAGGGATGCAAAGAAGGCAATGACTTTTCCTGTCAATCCCAAAATAGAGCCGACATGGATATCATAATTCATTTTGCGAAGTTTTACGCCAAACGAGGCCGTAGCGAAGTTTGCTCCGTATACCTCATGCCGGGGAAGCTGTTTTAATGTGTGCTGGTCAAAGCTATAGGCAATATGGTTATAGTACTGCCCTGCACTCGGATAAATAGTCACATTAATGGTAGATTTAGGTTTTGTTGAATCCGGAAAGCTATAATAAAATCCTTCCGCTCGCGAATGTTCACTAATCACTTTGCTCCATACAATATCCATTGCATTTTTGACTGTAAAATGTTTCCCCATCTGAAGCGAGTCCGACTCAAGACGCGCAAAATCGGGTAACGAATTTCCTCCTGAAGTTGTCCAATACAAGCCTTTGCTAAACCATTGTATACCGTACACCATGCCGGTACAAGCGATTGCGAAAACAATTAACAATGAATAAAAGCCCAGTACATTGTGTAAATCATAGTTAACCCGTTTAAACGAACCTTTCCATTTAATAAAAAAGCTCTTCGCTCGTGTGCTCTTTGTCCATTTCGCCGGCCACCAAAGTACCATCCCCGTTATAAGAGTAATAACGAATACCAATGTACTGTAATTCACAATTGGGCGACCAATTTCATAAGGTAACCACAAAAAGCGGTGACCATTTAATATAAATCGAAAGAAATCAACTTCCCCCTCTTTTCTTTCACTTACGCTGATAATTTTACCGGTATAAGGGTTCAAACGCAGCGACGTACCCCCGCGACGCCCCTCTCCCATCCCTACATAAATGGCTCGGCCTTGCTGATAAGTTGCATAGGAGACCCTTTTATCCGGAAACTTTGCTGTGGCTATGCGTTGAATCTGAGACGGAGTCAGCACAGGAGCTGCTTGGTGAGTAACGCGCGTTTCGGGTTCAAGGATATAAGCCGTTATCTCATCCTGGAAAACCCAAATGCAACCGGTTAGGCATACAATTATCATCACAATACCCGTGATAAGCCCTAACCAAAGATGAAGCCAGGCTGCTATTCTGTAAAAAAGTGATCGTGATGCGGATTTCCTTACCTTTGTGCTCATTTTAATTGATTAAGAGCTCAAAGATAATGTTATTTAGATTTATTAAAAATAATATCTATAAAATATCTTGGTTCCCCGAATTTTAGCCTTTTAAAACCCGGGTATTTTTTAATTCAGCATCAAAATACGTAAATCGAGCAGGGTAACCGAGCGCTATTTTTCCAATACGATCATGAAGGCCTATAGCTTCCGCAGGGCGACGGCTTGCCATTTCAATAGCTTCTTGTACAGATACACCCAGCTCTTTAATTGCATTTTGGACTGCATCCATGAGAGATATATTAGCTCCTGCAAGATTTCCTTCACTATTTACATATTCTCCATTAATTAATGTTGCATCAAATTCTTCCCACTGAAAACGGGCTTTCTTTTTTCCAAGGAATAAGGCATCCGAAATCAAAAAGAGTTTATCTCGCTTTAATTTATAAGCGATTGCGGCTGCTGAAAAGTCAACATGTTTTCCATCCAGCACAAGGGGAGCATAGATGCGTTCATCGGATAAGACAGCTCCTACCAGTCCGGGGTTCCGATGCTGGAAAGGGGACATTGCGTTAAACAAATGCGTCACCTGGGTAATTCCCAGATTAAAAGCGTTTCTTGCTTCTTCAAATGAGGCATTACTATGCCCCAAAGCCAATGCAATTCCAGAATCCTGCAAGAGAGCGAGTAGATGGTCGTCAAACATTTCCGGTGCAATCGTCATCTGTAAGATAATGCCTTTTCCATATCTCACTATTTCCTCAACCATCGCTCTTTCGGGTTTTTTAATATATTTCAACAGGTGTGCACCTCTCTTTATCGGATTAATAAAAGGGCCTTCCAAATGCATTCCCAAAATGGCGGATTGTGGATGCTTTTCTATGTATTTTCTAACAGCGTCAATGCCTGCTAAGATGTTATCGATGGAAGAAGTAATAAGGGTTGGCAACACAAACGCCGTACCATCAGTCAAACACGCCTCTTCAATATCTGATAAACACTGCTCATTCGGATGAGCTGTAAAATGGTAGCTCGCCCCTCCATTTACCTGAATATCAAAAAATCCCGGAGCTATATGCGCTACCCTTTCGTCCGCATTGCCGGCATTTCCTCGATTTATTCCTACAATTAAACCTTTTTCGCAAGTAATCAGTTGATCCGTCAATACCGTTTCACCTGTATAGACTCGATTCGCAAATATTTTCATATAATGATTTCTCTTTTTTATGGATCTTATACAACCTATAGTTCCTAAAGGAATAGGCTAAAGGTAATGGTTTTAAACGATAAGAAAGCAAAGTGAAACAATGCTTTCTTTTACCTGTTATTTCCCTAAATTATTATGGAGTCTAAAATTCATATATACAGAGCTAAAAGTCCGATCATTGCCGCAGCCATTCATGACGGGCATAGTATAGCGCCGTCGCTCCGGTCTAATATGCTTTTATCTGAACACGAACGTATGCGCGAAGAAGACCCCTATACCGCAGAGATGATAAATTTTCCGGTTAATCGAATCGTTGTTGACAATTCACGCTTTATGGTGGACCTGAATAGGCCGAGGGACCGTGCCATCTACCGCTCACCTAATGATGCCTGGGGGCTAGCTGTATGGGCAACGAAGCTTACACAAGAACAGGAAGAGGAAATATTAACTTTTTACGATACATTTTATTTAGAGGTAAAGAAGGTACTGCTTGATCTTATTCAAAGCTACGGATATTTCATTGTTCTAGACGTTCATAGCTACAACCACAGAAGAAAAGATCCTTATATAGAAGCTATATCCAGCGAAAATCCGGAAATAAATATTGGAACGGCCAACAACATTTCTAAATGGAGGCCGATAATAGACACATTTATTGATTCCCTTTCAAAAACAACAATTGATGACCATTTTCCGGACGTTAGAGAGAACATAAAGTTTAAAGGTGGCACATTTTCCAACTGGATATGCTCTCAATATAGCAAATTTGGCTGTGTACTATCCGTGGAGTTTAAAAAGACTTTCATGGACGAGTGGACAGGTCGAGTCAACATAAGCCATTTGATGGACATACAACGCGCTTTACAAGCCAGCATCCTGCCTCTGGAAACCGAACTAAAGAAGTTATACCAAACAGCCTCAACAGATAAATGATCATATGGAGAAAAAGCAAGAAAAGGTTTTGAATCAGATTCAGGACAAGTTGAAAAAAGGTGAACCGATTAGACTTTCCTTACCGGACAAAGGCATACTCAAGATAGACAAACCCGTTCCTTTTCTCCTGGTATACCGTGTTCCTAAAAAGGGCAAAGACAACTTTGCTTATAACCTTGCTAAAACCGAATCATCCTATTTAATTACGTCCGACTATGAAGGAAGCGGTCTGACTGAGCTCTTGAAACTCATCTCTGCATATTTAGCAGACCAATTCGGTGGTTTCATGCTGGTAGAAATCTGGCATCAAGCCAAACTGGACGATAAAGCCTTTACAATAAAGGTCAACCAAAAAGGGACGTTGAGTATGGCGACAAAATTGACTGAAGAACTGAATGCACTACGAATAGGTAATCAAAAAATCACGGCGTCACTCAATAAACAAAAAACGGCTGTTGCTCCCCCGGGACGTTCGCCACTCATTGACAAAAATGTAGCTAAACAATCTGAAATTGTATTAGTCGGTGTGGAAATAGCACCTGTTTACAACGATGTTAAAACCGGTAAGCCCTATCCCTTGTTTATGCGCGAATTACGAGCCGCTTTTGGTAAATCGCTACGCAAAAGCCTATTTGAGTTCGTTCGCACAAATACCTCATATAATGCAACTCACTTTGAAATGCTCGGCACCACAGTGTTAGACGACAAAGTTTGGGAAATTGATAATGAGTTGGCAGAATACAGTAATCTTTTTGATTTTCTTCTGCTAGTAACGCCTATTAACACCATGGATGCATGGAAAAATTTTGCAGAAAATAAGTATCTGAAAGCACCCGTTTTTCATTATCGACCGATGCCGATAGAGCCTGAGTTGATCAAGCGTAAAATATACAACTTACCTATTGAGGATATTTCTGATCCCACTATCGCCTTCCTTTTCCGGGATAAACGAAAAGAGATAGATCGGATGCTGAATATGATGTTAGAGCGGGAAAAACCGGATTTTATGCACAGTAGCTTACAAATATTCGGCAATATAGACGAACATCTTTTGGATGTTGCTCGCGCCATCCTTGTTGCCGCCGAGCCAAATTACGAACAAGAAAATCAAGATTTATTAAACGCCTGGGAATTCGCACAAATGGCTGAAAATGAATTAATATGGCTTAAAAAACAGGACGCATCCATCTTAACCGCCGTACGCGTACGCGACGATGTTGATGGAGTCATGGTCTCACGTGGCATACTGAACATCAATAAAAGTTACCAAATTTCGAAGCAACGGGCCTTTGCCCTCATTCAGCATGAAATTGGAACACATGTGGTCACATATTATAACGGCAAAGCGCAACCACTCAAACTCTTCTATATAGGCGTGCCGGGTTATGAACAGCTGCAAGAAGGATTGGCCGTCTTTTCAGAATACTTGTGTGGCGGATTAACCAATCAACGCATGCGTATTCTTGCAGCTCGCGTAGTAGCTGTCAATTCCATGATAACAGGGAATTCGTTTGTTGATACCTTTTTTCTGTTAACCGACAAATATCTTTTTACTCCTGAGGCCGCTTTTCATATTACGATGCGTGTATATCGCGGCGGCGGGCTCACTAAAGACGCCGTCTATTTAAAAGGGTTGCTTAATCTAATCGAGTATATCAAACAAGGTAATGACATTGCACCTTTGCTCATTGGCAAAATTCGCCAGGATTACATACCCGTTATTAACGAATTGACATTTAGAGGTTTATTATCAAAAATACCGATCAAACCTCGCTACTTGAGTCGTCCGTATCTAAAGCATATTGAGACAATTAAAAAAGGGGGAAATATTTTCACCATGCTAAACTAAAGAACATCATTCCTGTTATCTTAAAAAATCAATGCCTTAAAACTATTACTGATGAAAATCGCATTTATTGTGAACCAACTAATGAAGGAAACTGCTGTATACACAACAACAAGATTGGCCTTACAAGCCCATAAAATGGGGCACGAAGTTTATTATCTGGGCGTGGGTGATCTTGCTTATTTTAGCGACGAGCAAATGGGTGGACTTGCGCGGAAGGTACCCTCTAAACAATTTCGTTCGCCTGACACCTTCTTACAAGCCATTAAAGAGAGCGAGAAAATTCAGATAAAAGCAGCTGATCTTGACGTGCTACTATTAAGAAATGATCCTTCCGCTGATATCGACAAACGTCCCTGGGCACAAAACGCGGGCATAGTATTTGGCCAATTAGCGCAAAAGCAAGGCGTTTTGGTCTTAAATGACCCCACTAGCTTGTCACAGGCATCCAACAAAATGTACTTCCAGTATTTTCCAAGGGAAGTGCGTCCGGAAACTATTATAACCAGAAGTGTAGCGGATATCGAGGCATTTTATAAGGCCAACGGTAATAAAATTATTCTAAAACCACTTCAAGGATCCGGAGGGAGGAACGTGTTTCTTATCAATAAACAAGAAGTGAAAAACTTAAATCAAATTGTCGATGCCATTTGTCGCGACGGATTTGTTGTTGCGCAAGAATATCTTCCCGCAGCAAAAAACGGCGATATCCGTTTGTTTTTGCTGGACGGTGACCCAATTGTAGTAAATGGCCACTACGCCGCCATTCATCGTCAACAAAAAAAAGGCGAAATCAGAAGTAACATACATCAGGGCGGTACCGCAGGTAAAGCGAGGATGACAAAGAGAATTAAAGAAATTGTAGAACTGGTAGGGCCCAAGCTTAAAAAGGACGGCATGTTCCTAACCGGTTTGGATGTGGTGGGCGATAAGCTAATGGAAGTAAATGTCTTTAGCCCCGGCGGTTTAGTGCATGCTTGTGAATTGTATGATGCCGACTTCTATACTCCCGTCATAAAGGCCATCGAGGATAAAGTTAGGATTCGAAAGGAATAGTTTTGTTCAACAGAAAGGATTTGCTATCTTGGGTGGATAAGAAGGTTATGGACAATCTTTCGATCGTTTTACGCATAAAATCTATTAAAACAGAAGCGCCTGATACGAAGTCCTTCGTTTTGGAATCAGTGGAAAGTAAGCCGCTTGTTTATAAATCAGGCCAATTTTTGACATTATTATTTAAGCACAACAATGGTGAAGAAGTAAGGAGAAGTTATTCAATCAGCTCATCCCCTCTTTTGAGCGAACCGCTCACGATAACGGTAAAAAAAATACCAAATGGCGAATTCTCTCGAAAGCTGGTAGACCATGCGAAAGAGGGGGATCTACTTAATAGCATCGGTGCCAGCGGCCTTTTTGTTCTACCGGATTCTTATGACCGTCATCTGCTTTTTTGTTTTTTAGCTGCCGGCAGTGGTATTACGCCCATATTTTCCCAGATTAAATCTATTCTTTACGGATCAGAAAACAGTGTCATTTTAATTTATAGTAATAAGAACGCGTTTTCAACCATATTTTTGAACGAAATTTTGCGATTGAAAGACGTGTTTAAAGAGCGTTTTATGCTCGAATTACTTTTTAGCGAATCAGCTCCGTTAACAGAGGGTAGGCTGAGCCAAGGCGTTTTGGATCAACTGGCGCAAAAGTACAACCTTTATAAGGATGATCATATTCTTTTTTATCTATGTGGACCGAACGCTTATATGCGCATGATCAATATTAAGTTACGTGCTGAAGGTGTGCGGTCCGACCACATAAAAAAAGAACTTTTTATTGTGGACGCTCCGCTCTATCAACTGCCGGAACCACCTGAAAGGAAGGCGTATCCTGTTACCATACATTATAAGGGAGAAACTTTCACCATTCAGGTTAAATATCCTATATCCATCTTAGAAACCGCTAAAAAACATGGCAAAGCCTTACCCTATAGCTGCGAAACCGGACAATGCGGTACCTGCGCTGCAATCTGCTCTACCGGTAACGTGTGGATGCGCTATAACGAGGTTTTAGGAGAGCATGCGCTTGCTGAAGGTTACGTATTAACTTGCACGGGCTATCCCATTGGCGGCCCTGTGGAATTAACTATTTAGCAAATCACACACATATGGTTAAGCAGGTACGCGATAAAAATTAAAATTCCGCTATAACCTAAAGCCACAATTAATGCCCACCAGGCTCTGTCGCTTTTTTTAATCATTAACGATGCAATGGCTGAGACCAAAGCAATTGGTGCAGGTAATAATACACCATATACCCACAAATTTGTATTTTCAACAACAAATAAGAGAAAAAACCACAGCGCTGCGAAGGCCGACAGTGTCAACGATATATTCGCCAGCCTTTTGGCACGGTATATTGACTTCAACTGATTGTTAACGTAAGGCATATTAATTGTGTTGCGATATTCTCTATCTCAGAAGCAGATAATTTCTGAGCTTTTGCAGTTAGTATACCGCCCAACTGCAAATGCATAGCAAGTTAGTGTAATATCGGAGGCGATGTAGGAGCTGCTCCGTTCTCGTGATCGGAAAAATAGGCTGAATTTTCATCTAGATGGAGTAAACACTTAAACTGTTTTACGGGCCTTAAACGTTGAAGGATTATTCTTTTGCCATTAAGTCCTTCTACCTCAAGTTGCAGCGGAATGCGCTGATTTTCTGTAGCATCGGATAACAATGCTTCATAGTCGGAATTTAGCGTACCTTTCACAGCAAAGAATCTTTCCCCCGCACCGTCGTTCATGTAAAGACTATCCCCTTTTAGATAGGCCTCCATTTGAAAGGTATCGTAATTCGTGTCGTGATTATAATACAAATACAGGGTATTTGAAGTGGTTGCCGACTTAAATTCATACACGTCATTTTCCACACTATTGTTGGGGGCGCTCAGGAAGAACGAAGAATGCGCTTTGGGTGTAACACTTAGCCTATTGGTCATACTAAATGTATTTTCATCTCTTAGATGTATTAGCTTCATACTATCGGGATGAAACTCAGGAAGTATCCGAAATGCTGTGCCGGTATTTTGGCTAAAATTTTTGAAGACAAATTCACTTTCCGCTAAAAGTTCTTTATCAATTCCTTCATAGACTATAAACGCATCACGATCGGCGCTCTTTGTTTCTTGGAAGAAAATCTTTTCGCCTTTCTGCTCCCATTTTCCAACAATTGTTCGATCTATTGCACCATAGCTCATAGCAAAAACAAAATGATGTTGCGGCAAGATGTATAGCTCTAAGGCAGCCTCTCTTTGTGATCCATTGTAACTACCGATAAAGGGGCTTTGTCCGTAAGCCATTCCCAGTGTTAGCGTCAGCAAGATCGTTAATTTACTTCTCATTATTTGCACTTAAAAGAATGTGACAACGGATGTTGTCACTTGCACAAAAGTAAGGTTTTAGCGAGCGTAGCAAAATAGCTGAAAATCGGGATTTCACAAACGAGTGTCTTCGAAGCAAATGTGCAGACTACAAAAAAGGCAAGTGAAGCCACTTGCCTGGTTTTTCATGTGTGTTTAATCTAATCTCGATTCAACCTTGCAAAGATATAATTTATTATGCATACATAAAATAGTTGTTTTCAGGTATTTTCCTCATTCGTACAAATGAGCCCATGTCACAGACTAAAAAAACTAGCAGAAATCATGTATTTTTATAAGCTCCCTGAAAATCGGGGTTTTACTATTTGCTTTGTTCCACTTCGTCAAAAAAACTAACTTGCCAAAAATATGAGGTCCACGGTTAGATATACGCTTTTTAGCTTGTTGATTATGACGATTGTTTTGCCCTTGCGCGGTAAACAGCAATCCCCATTAATTGACAGCTTAAAAAGAGAACTCAAAAATGCTCATTCCGATACTTTAAAAGCACGTTTATATGTTGGTATTGGCAGTCATTTAGCCTCGTCCGATAGTTCAGGTGGTTTTCAAGCCCTAAAAAAAGGGTTAAGTCTTGCCTTATCAAGCGGAGAAGACTACTACATTGCCAACGCGTATGCATCGTTGGCAAGATTCTTTCAAATTTATTATTTGCAAGATAGCGCTGAAAGCTATTATCAAAAGGCCGAGCATTTATTGCTGAAGTATTCCAATGTCCGAAATCAGAAGCTACTGCTCTTTATTAAGCAGAATCACCTTACGTTAAAAATCAGTAAGGAACCGGATAAAGCCCTCAACGAAGCGCTTTCTCTCGTGCCACTGGCTTACAAAGTAGGTGATCAGGTCACCTTGGGAAATCTATATAATAATATCGGAGTCTGGTTTATGAATATCAGCCAATATGAGAAAGCGATACAGTATTTTAAGAAAAGCGTAGCCGTAAAAATAGTTGAACGCAAACAATATGCGCGATTCGCTTATTCCTACGTAAACTTAGCCGCTTGTTATTATAGAAGCGATCGAATTGACGAGATGAAACCGTACCTGGACGAAGCCAAAAATTATTTATTAAAGGCCAATGATCGTCAGGAAGTGTGGAGCTGGTATTACAACTATCGCGGACTGTACGCCTTCGAAAAGAAGCAATATCAACCGGCGGAGAAAGACTTACTAAAGGGGCTTTCCATCGCAAAAAAAGAGACCGATGCGCTTGCCCAGAGCAATATCTTAGGAACTTTGGTAAAGCTGAAGCAGGCCATGGGTGATAATCAACGAGCTTTAGCCTATGCACAGGAGAACGTTCGCCTAAATTTAAAAGGCAGCCAGTTAGGTGCATTGGATGATTTAGCTGACATCTATGAAAAAATTGGTGATTATAAGCATGCATACGAAGCTAAATCCTTATATGCGCACCTCGCCGACAGCCTAAATGAATCGGAAAAAAAGGCGAACCTGAATGAAATTGAGGAGAAATTCCAAAACGCAAATAAGCAAAAACAAATTTTACAATTACAACATGAAAACGAAGTTAAATCTTTTGCCTTGCAAAAAAATCGCCTTTATACCGGCTTATTGACGGCCACATCTCTTTTATTATTGACCTTAGCTGTCTTGTATTTTCAATCCAATCGTCATCATAAGAAGCAGTTAATACAACATAAAAAGCTACATCAGCTGGAGATGGATAAGATCAGTCAGCACAACCAGATATCCTTGTTATCAGCGATGTTAAACGGGCAAGAGTCCGAGCGAACACGAATCGCACGTGATCTTCACGATGGTCTGGGAGGCTTGTTATCAGCATTAAAAATCGAACTGTCCAGTGCTTTAAAAAAGGAAAATAAATATACCAAGCTTACCGACCCTTTAAAAAAAATTGACTATGCCGTAGATGAGCTACGATTCATCTCGCAGAACTTGATGCCTGAGACGCTCTTAAAATACGGTCTTGGCGAGGCCATTAAGTCGTATTGCTCACGTATGCGAAACAAGGGAATACAACTCATCTGTCAGATATTTCACTATAATAATGAACTAACACAGGAAAAGGAATTGATCTTATATCGAATCATGCAAGAATTGGTAACGAATGCCATTCGTCATGCAAAGGCCAGTACCATTTTTGTCCAACTCTTGAAAAGCGAAGACAAGGTAACGTTAACTGTAGAAGATAATGGGATCGGCTTTGATAAAACACTATTGGTTAAAAACAGAGCGGGCAACGGCCTTACCAATATACTTTCCCGCATCGAATATATTCACGGCGAGCTCGATGTTCACTCGCAAATCGGCAATGGCACCACTTTCACTATAGAATGTAATATTAAATCATGATAAAGGTTATTATAATAGACGATCATCCCATCGTAATTGACGGTTTAAAGAATTTGTTCTTCACACATGAAGATATTTCCCTGATTGAGTCGTACAAATTAGGAAAAGAGGCCATAGATGCATTGAAAGGAATGGACGTAGACGTCATTCTTTTAGACATCAACCTACCTGATATGAACGGAATTAACTTATGCAGTGATTTAAAGCGAAACCATCCCGGTTTAAAAATAATAGCATTAAGTTTACACAACGAACATGCAGTAATTCGGAGCATGCTGCAGAATGGTGCCTTAGGTTATGTTATCAAGAATGCCCCTGGCGACGAAATTCTGGAAGCGATACGAACAGTTGCGCGGGGACAAAAGTATTTATGCTCTGCTACGCGTACGACAATGGCCAATGCCGAAGCCGATCAACACATAACGGTTCCACTGATAACCCGACGGGAGAAGGAAGTCTTACAGCTTATCGGTAAAGGTCTGACAACGCAGCAAGTTGCTGATCAACTTTTTATCAGTCCACATACCGTAGAGAGTCACAGAAAAAAATTGATGGAAAAATTTGAAGTAAACAATATTATTTCCGTCATAAAATTAGCAACTGATTATCGTTTGCTGTAATTACTTGAGCGTTTTTTCCTTGCTTGTTAAATAGGGAAATAGTTTTTTGCATAAAGCTTAGCACCTTAGGGCTAAGCTATTCATTAATTAACTCAATTTTCCTATTTATCTCCATACCATTTTCATCAGTTACAGTGATAAAATAGTTGCCTGATTTTAAATTTAACGGCATCTCATGAAAGGTCTCGGTAGTTCCCAGAAACTCCTTATTCGCATACCAAAAGAGTTTCGTATGATCCAAGGCGTGCGCTACTTTCAGAATTACAGGTTGCACAATTCCGTTAAAATCTTTTGTTAAATAGATTTTACTAGCATAATCCTTCGGATAAATGAAATCCATACGTGTTATCTGTGCTCCCAGGCAATCGGCTCGGAAGGGCGGAAGCACTTTATAATCTGCGTGTTTACTTTTATAGTACCACGCCATAACCGGTGGTAAAACAAACCAACTTTGGGTAACTAGCTGGTCAACAGCTTCGCAACTACTGTTCACGCGAAATCGGCTGGTACGGTCGAGGTGAATCAATTGATGATACGGACAGGTTTTTGTTCGTATACCATTAATCGGAATATAAGCCTTTTGTTTTGGACAATGGTCGGTTGCCAAATAACCGCTTACAGTGCACACTTCCTCTGCTATTAAGTTATCGACCGGACCGGTAAACCAAGTTGTTCTGGGCAGGAGCCGAAAGACATCAAATAATAAAGGAGCTGCACTTCCAACTCCCGTTAGAAGCGGTCGCCCTTCCCCCGTTGCATTCCCTACCCATACGCCCACCACATAGTTTTTGGTGGTACCAATAGCCCATGCATCCTTATTTCCAAAACTGGTGCCTGTTTTCCAAGCAATTTCCAAAGCCGAATCATAAAATTTCCAAGCTTCGTCGCCACTGGGCCTATTCACTTCCTTCATCGCATTATAAGTCAGCCAAATAGAGCCTGCATCCAAAACCGGTTCCTGCCTGGTTTCTTTACCAAACATCACCTGATTATTCGCATACAAATTCAATTCCGCAAATTCATCTTCACGATATTTGCTACCGATATTGTAATAATTCAAGGTAGAGGATAAGTTAGCATAAGTGCGACATAAATCCCACAGGTTGGATTCGGCTCCACCTAGAATTAAAGAAAGACCATAGTGATCGGGATGCTTATTGATATTTTTTAACTTGAACTTCTGTAATTCTTCATAAAATTTATAGATACCATACTGTTGAAGCATTAATACCGCAGGAATATTTAGCGATCTCGCCAAAGCACTATGGGCTGGTACAGCTCCATCGTAAGTTCTATTAAAATTTTCGGGACTATATCCAGCTATCTGGGTTGGTACGTCAGCCACCAAGGTATTTGGCAGTAGCTTGCCATCATTGAGCATTGCGGCATAAAGTAGCGGTTTCAATATACTCCCGGTACTTCTTGGTGCTTCTATGATATCGACGTCCTTTTGATGCCATTTATCAGTCGGCGCATTTCCCACATAAGCCAATATGTTTCTGCTCCTGACATCAACCACTAAAACTGCCAGATTGTAAATTTCATTTTGTTTATATTGGAGATAATATTGTTTAGCCAGTTGATTAACACGTTGTTGAAGACCTAATTGCAGGCTTGTCCTTATCCGTCTTCCACGGTCTGTTTTGGTTAATTTAGCCAGTAAATGTGGAGCAATTTGCGGTAGATCATACGGTTTTTGAGGCAGTGGTTCCGCAAGAGAAAGCGTATAAGTAAGCGAGTCAATCAGTTTTTCATGATAGAGCTTATGTAAAAGATGGTTTCTTTTCTTGAGCAATAGCTGTTGATTTTTTCCCGGGTAAATAAGACCGGGAGCATTGGGAAGGACCGCTAATGTAGCGGCCTCTGCCCACGAAAGCTGGTTTGGGTCTGTTCCAAAGTAACGCCAGGAAGCCATTTCAAGTCCAACTACATTACCTCCAAAGGGGGCATGCGCACCATATAAATTCAGGATTTTATCTTTACTATACCTTAGCTCAAGTCGGGTGGCTAGAAACAGCTCAATTAGTTTTTCCCAATAAGTACGGCGCTTTCCGTTCCTTGAAAGCCTGATTACCTGTTGTGTAAGCGTACTCCCTCCACGTACAATGGATTTGGCTCTAGTATTCTGAACCAGTGCCTTGAACATGGCCACTGGATTGAAGCCCGGATGGTAATAAAAATGCTGATCTTCATAATTGACAATGCACTGTTTAAACTTTTCAGGAAGCGAATCCCGCTCAGGAAAACGCCATTGTCCATCAGATGCAATCTTCGCTCCGAGGAGCTGTCCCTGTGTATCCTCAATTACGGTCACATACGGATCGTCAAAAAGCTTTCGGGGCAACGAAAAATAATAAACCAACAGGATGAATAAAATAGCTATACTCTTCTTTTTATTTTGCCCAATCCAATGCTTAACAAGTAGTAACTTTTTTTTCAACAATTCAATTTTTATTTTACGTTAAGTAGTTAAATGCTTGCGTAGTTGAGTGCGTAATTAGCCAATGTGATAATAGGCGGTCTGTAAGCCTAACGCCTATTGTCTCCATACTATTATTTTATGCCTGAATTAAGTTGAGTGGTTGAGTAGTTAAGTCGTTCAATAACCAGCAACTAAATTCCGATCACTAATAACCAATAACTAACAACTAATAACTAACAACCAATAACTAATAACTAATAACCAACAACCAATAACTAACAACCAATAACTAAACCCTAACACCTAACCGCTAACACCTAATAACTAATAATCAACAACTTCTATCCAAGTTCCTTTTGTTCGCGTTAAGAAAGAATGATCATACATTCCCTCACACTGCACCCCCGGTAAATAATATCTGCCAAGATAAGATGCATTTAATAAAATCTTAAACGTGCGGCTCTCGTTGCCGTTTAACGAAAAATAAAAAGAACTTCGATCATCCCGTATATCAATATAATCCGCTTTATTCTGTCCAAAAGCCCCATAATCAGTATATCGAGTATTTACAATTTCCCAACCGGAAGGTAAAATCTGCGTCAATGCCAAATTCTCCACACGATCCAAGCTTTGGTTCTTAACGGCTACCAAGGCAACAAATTCCGTACCTTGCTTAAGGGTATGTATGTCTAATGCCTTACCTGCCCTATCTACGAATTCAACCTGCACGGTTAAATTTCGCTGAATTACCTGTTCTCGGCCAACCGGTAAAACACCACTGTTTAAGAGTTTAACATACAAAGTATTTTTATCATTGTTTCTAATTTTGATACTATTCAGTCCCTTATTTATTTGTAAGCCCTTGTCTATAAACGATTTTGTAGTTTTGACATCCGCACTTTGCCCATGGTAACTAAAACGAGCATTAACACCGTTTTTGCCATTCAATTTTGCAAATTTAGCGATCGAATATAAGCTGTAAGCAGTGGTTTGGGTACTCATCCATGCACCGGACGACAGGTCTTTTGCTATTTTCGTAGCAAGCGCAAATGCATCGACCGTTCGGTTCAACAATAACAGAGTTTCCAGCACCATTGCTCGATTGCGTTCCGGCGAACCGTAATAATAATAGCTATAAGCATTATTAACGTTATTGATACTGCTAATTTTCAGTAATTCATTACCGGCGTGCTTTTGTCCCGCCAATACATAGGCGGCAGCAAGACGTAAACGAGCTTCATTAGAAATACCTACCGTTTCCCTTAAACGGTTCATCGAGGCCAAATCAGGAGCACCTGCTAATGCCAAGGTATACAATCGATAAGCCTGCGCGAAATCGCTACCGGGATGTGTCTCCATACGCCATTGTCTTGCCGCTCGCTGTTGATAGCTTATCCATTTGTTTTTAAAATCAATCGGCAAAACATATCCTTTTGTCTCCGCCTCTAACAAAAAGTGCCCCGCATAGGACGTACTCCAATCGTCGGCTGACGATAAGCCGGGCCAATAAACAAATCCCCCGTCCGGTAATTGAAACCCGGCGAGTTTGCTGATACCTTCAACTACATTTCGTTGAATAGCTTCGCGCTTGGCAGCTTCTAAATCAACAATATCGCCAAGGTACAATTGCGGAAAAACACTGGATGTTGTCTGTTCTAAACAACCGTGAGGATATTGAATCAAATAATTCAACCGGGCATTAAGGTCTATAGAAGGAAAAGAGGAAAGCTCTATACGCGCTTTGTTACTACCATCTACACCAAAAGGCTCCCAAGTGAGTGTCTGCTCTTCGTTGGCTTTCAATACCAGTTCTTTATAATCGTGGGTTATCGGATTCGGATTTTTGACATCGATCTCCACCGGATATGATGCCCTTTCATTACCCGAGCTTGCCACGACTTCCACTTTTGCCATTCCGGTTAACGCACCTACTTCCAAATCGAAGTACACCATCTTCTCGTCCAGACCACTAAAGCTAAGCGATTTGGCACTCGACCCCAGCACTTTTATTCCTTTGCTTACCTTTACCTGGACCCGTGCATTCTTTATCTGATTTTCCATAGCGAAAACGGTCACTGGTAAGGTTACTTTTTCCCCTGGAGAAATCTTCCGAGGCAGCGATGCTAATACCATTAATGGGCTTCTAACGGGTGTCGCCTTTTCTGTACTTCCATAAGCGCTCGTTTTAGCATCACCGGCAACCACCATCGTACGAACCGATCCTATATAGTTCGGCAATTTGACACGATGGGTTTTGCTTTCATTTTTCGACAGATGGAAGGGGCCCAGATAAATCACAACCGGTTTGAAGCGATCTGCATGTTTATTTTCGCCACCTCCAATATCCTCGTCACCGCCTATGCTGAATACCTGATTGATCTTGCCACCATAAGCGCCTATAACGTCATTATATACATCCCATGTTTTAACACCTAAGGCTTCTCTCGCATAAAACTTGTCCCAAGCATTTGGCGTCTTGAAACGAGTAAGATCCAGTAAGCCTTCGTCCACAATAGCGATCGTATAACTCATAGCCCTTCCATTTTTCTCTTTCACCTGCAGACTAACCGCTTGCTCGGGGCGTAATACATCCGGCATGGAAAGAACGGGCTGTAAAATGGTTTCTTTATCCAACACCTCTACAGGCACCACACCATACAAACGAATAGGCGCGTCGTTCAGCGTAGAAGCATGTGGTTGTAAGAGTGTCACAAAAAGATAGATATTGGGTGCCATTTCAGAAGTAACAGGTACTTCTAGCTGCGTCTCACCCTTTTTTGTTTTTACCCAATACGTGTTTACAATCTTCGCGCCACTTTCAATTGATACCAAGGCTCGGCTCCCTTCACTTGAAGGAAAGGAAATCTTCATCTTTTCCCCTACATTGTATTTTGGCTTATCGGTAGAAAACACCAACATATTTGCATTTGTCCCATCGGTATTTTTAGTCTTAGCCGACCAGTAAGGCCAGTCGATCAATACCGTCTCACCGCTTGCGTGCCCCCCGTCCAAGTCGGTTACACGTATAAAATATCTACCCCAGTCCTCATCGTTCACAACAAACTGCACGCTCGTTTTACCACTCGTACCGGCGCTGATACGATAACTTTTAAAAGGTGTTTTGCTGGAAGAAGCACTATAGCTTGATAGGTTATCGTTCGAAGCATCCCACCACCATCGCCAATCCACTTTATATATTTTCACTTCCAAGTTGGCTACTGCCTTCGGTCTTCCCTTTTCATCAACCGTTACAATATCAAATCGATTGCTTTTACCTGTTTCCAACATACCGTATTTATTCGGTTCGGGCGATTTTAAACCCACATAGGTTTGATAAGGCGAATAAGTAGCTGTTGCTACATCCGTGCTAAAATCGCCACCATTTTCATATACCTTTGTAATGAAGGAAGCCTTCAACATACCGGGCGCTTGCCCATGTAACTGCGGTTTGATACCAATCGTTGCTTTTCCGTTTTCATCAACATTTCCGGAGAACACGTTCACCTCTTCGGTGCTAAAGCTGCGTGCCGGATCATCAAAAACATAGTTAGCCAAGCCTTTAAATGTAGTTTTCATTTGATAAAACTTGGCTTGCATTTCTGCTTTCAGATTCTTAGCCACAGCTCCATGCAACCAGATTACCGAAATTTCATCAGTTGTTGCACTATTTGCTTGTAGCACCCGACCGGCCAGGTTGTTCTTTATCTTTAAACGGTTGGGTTTAATGGTTTCTATTTTGATACTTTTATAAAACCGGGCACCACCAACACTCACAACAGCTTCCCAATTTCCTGTAGGAGCTTCATCTTTTGTAGCAATAACAAATCGGTATAAATTACGCTCATTGTATCGTTGTACTAGCTGGGTAAACAACTTTCCGTTAGGATCGGTTAGCCGCAGCTTTATAGGATGATTTGCCGGTAGCTTATTAGCCTGATCATTTAACATAAACGAAAGAAACAAAGTATCTCCGGGACGCCAAACACCCCGTTCTCCATAAATGTACCCCTTCAAACCTTTCTCAAGCTCGTTACCGGCGACATCGAAATTGCTTAATGATAAAGAAAGCCCTTCTTCAAGTTTTACATAGGTACTACTATTATCTTTCTTTACGATAACAAAATATCCTCTTTTTGTATGGTCTAAGTGCGCTATTCCTTCGTCGTTCGTAGTAGCCTCAGCAACTTTCTGTTGTTGATAGTCATAAAGTTCGATATGTGCTCCCGGTACCACTTCGGTTGTTACAATGTTATTCACGGCAAAAAAATAAGAGCCGTTTTTACCCATTTTAGCAATCACACCCAAGTCGGTAGCCAAGACGTTGGTTGACACTTTGTTGTCGTAATAATAATATGAATTAGCACATGGATCTTCTCTCTCTTGCCAATTATAGTCGTCGTAGTAAGGATAGTCTTCAGACTCATTGCTTCTAAAAGACGCTTGCTCGTCTTCCAAGCTTTGTTCTTCCGGCTCCTCTCGGTTTTCTTCCGGTTGGCTACTACATGGATAAATAGAGTAGGCTTTTTTATAGCTAAATTCGACATGATAAATCGCACCTGGATCCGGCTTAATCAGTGAAGCGAGATCTAAGGCAAAAACATTCCACTTCCCATTGTTATATAATCGGTTTTGCGTCAGTTCAATTTTCTTCTTCGCAATAGGCAAAGCAACTTTTCGCAGATTGTAACTGCCATTTAGATCATTATCCTGCAAAAACTGCAAAATATTATCTTGATAAATCTTGTAAATTTTTACATCTACAGCCTTTAGGTTAGCCGCTTCAAAATTCAACTTTAGGTTATTCGAGCTTGGAAGTAAGGTCCCATTTTTAAGCAGTCGCACACCGGGTTTTGTTTGTTCAAAGTATACTTTTTTTGTATAACCCTTTTTAAGCTTCGTCCCTTGTGCACTTTCCACGCCCTGGAAAACCTCTAAGAGTCGCTCCCCTTTAAGGGGCTCGCTCAAAAACACTTTGAGCACATTCCCGTCTACAGTATACGTCAAACTTTTTGCTGAGTCAATCGTCACCAAGCCTTCAAAGTCTTGACTTTTTTTGAGTGGATCTGAAAAATTAATCAAAAGCAGTTGATTATTCTCCTCAGCCACTGTAGCCTTCATCACCTTAAAATGGCCTTTTGCGGCTATTTCTATTTCTTCCTCCCCTTTTTGATCGATATCCAAGTCGCTTCCGTCCCACATTAACTGAATCGATCCATCCTTTTCCGGTCTTTTGATGCTATCTACGATAAAGCGGAATTCAGTCCCCGACTTGATCTGATCAAAGCGAATAGGCAACTTGCCCGTTCCTTGTTTGGCATATATCAATTTTGCCGCTGATTGTACGTCCATCTCATCGCTTGTCCGCAAAACGGCATGTTGAAATTGATATTCCGAACTGTAGGATTGCAATTCTCTGCTAAGCACCACAAAATCTTGCTTAATCGTTTTTATTGTGAAATTGAACTCTTTCAGTTCTTTAGGCACATCAATCAACTCCTTCAACTTAAATGAAATTTGATATTCCGTATCCTGCTTTAATCGTTTACTCGGTTTAAACATCAGCGTATTTTGCGATAAAGCAATAACCTTCCCTTCAACCTTTGGTGTAATCTCAAAGAGATTGGATTCCAATTCCTGATTCGGCATCCATTCCTTTCTGTTGAAATTGAGCACGATACGAATCGTTGACTTCGCCGATATAATGCCTGACGTAAATTCGGTGATATAATCTTTATATAATGAAAAGTCAGAATTGAAATCTTTTCCGTTTTTTTTTGCGCAGGCAACCAAGAGGAAAAGAAAATAAATGAATAGGTATTTTTTCTTCATAGAGCAAATTGTGAAAACCATAATGCGTCTGATCGGATATTAGTAACAGTTCCGGAAGATACATATAAGGTTTTTGATAGCCATTTAAATACAGACAATAAAAAAACTACCTCCTTAAGAAGGTAGCTTAATCAATGTTATGAAATTTGATATAATACATGTAGACAGCTTTGTTTATACAGCAAAGCTAAAAGAAGCTGTTCGGTCTCGAAATACCTGTTTTCAGGTAATTTTCTAAAACCATCTTTTATTACCTGGCCTTCTCATTTCATGATCAAGCGAATACCGTCCTGAACCGACAATGAAGAAAACGATTAATAATAGCAAAACCACTAGCGAGAACCAGAATTCTGAGTTTAAGAAACTAAAACCGTTGGTAATGTTTACAAAAAACACTGCACCGAATAAAATTGGCAGCTGAAAGGCAATGGCCACTCGCGTTACTAATCCCAGCGCGATAAAAATCCCGCCAACCAAATGCGCAAAAGCAATATAATGCACAGCCGACCAAATGGATAATTGGAAATGGGTATTTTCCAGTAAACGCGCTACCGAATCCGTATCAGCTATAAAGCTTACACCCTTAGCAAAAATAACAACACCCAATACAATTCTAACAGCATCCATCCAGCGAGGGTGATGTGCATCACCCCAATGTTCGATTCTGTGGATTAGGTTCATAATAACCTCCTTTCTAATTGGTTATATAAAGTTAACAAAAATAAAATCGCATTTACAATTTTATTTTCATTTAATGGAGGTCATACCCTCTCCCTACCCAAACAAATCGCTGCTCAAATAACGGTCACCCCGATCACAAGCTATAAAGACAACAACCCCATGTTCTAGCTCATCCGCCACCTGAAGTGCTGCCTGCAGCGCACCACCGGAACTCATTCCTACAAAAATGCCTTCCCCTTTGGCCATTTGTCTTGCACGAAGTGTAGCATCCTGCTGAGACACGTCAATAATTCGGTCTACCCGCGAAGGGTCGAATATTTTCGGTAAGTATTCCACCGGCCAACGCCTTATGCCCGGTATAGACGATTCTTCAGTAGGTTGACAACCTACAATCTGTATATCCTTACTTTTCTCTTTCAGATACATAGAATTGCCCATGATACTACCCGTAGTACCCATTGAACTTACAAAATGGGTAATGGCTCCTGCCGTGTCGTTCCAGATCTCCGGTCCTGTAGTTTTATAATGGGCCATATAGTTATCGGGATTAGCAAATTGATTTAGGATAAAAAAATTCTCATTTGCTGCTTTTTCCTCGGCATAATCCCGGCAAACCTCTATTGATTCAAGTAAAGTAACTTTTGCCCCATATGCTTCCATCGTAAGTGCACGCTCTCTCGTAGAATTAGACGGCATGACCAGTTCAATTTCCAGTCCATAGATCGCCGCAATCATGGCAAGAGCAATACCTGTATTTCCGCTAGTAGCCTCAATAAGACGGGTACCTGCTTTAATTTCACCTCGTTCCATCGCACTGCGAATCATATTCAAGGCAGCTCTGTCTTTCACGCTTCCACCCGGATTATTCCCCTCTAACTTAGCGAATAACTTTACCTTTGGATTTTTATTTAAACGCTTGATTTCAACCAGCGGTGTATTACCTATACTTTCTATAATGTCCATTTCAATAAACTAATGCTCTTAACCCCATTGTTTGATTTAAATACCTATTTCTTTCCAGGGTCAACGATGGTACTTCCTATACCCGCTTCCACTACCTTGATAGTCGATTGATGATACACCGTAGATCCCGCAGGAACACTTTTCGTAAGCCAAACATTACCGCCGATTGTCGAGTGTGTTCCTACCACCGTATCTCCTCCCAGAATCGTAGCTCCTGCATAAATTATTACATAATCTTCAATGGTCGGATGTCGTTTCGTATTAGCCATAAACTTTTCCACGCTTAACGCGCCCAAAGTTACCCCCTGGTAAAGTTTAACATGATTACCGATAACCGTAGTTTCTCCAATTACGATCCCTGTACCATGGTCGATATATAAATACTCGCCGATTTCCGCACCCGGATGAATATCGATCCCCGTAAGCGAATGTGCATGCTCTGTTAATATCCGAGGTATTAATGGCACCTCCAATTTGAACAAAGCGTGAGCAATACGATAGAGAGAAATTGCCAAAAACCCCGGATAGGTACGAATAATTTCAAACTTACTCCGCGAAGCCGGATCACCATTTAAAATAGCTTCCACATCGGTATTCATTACACGATACAAGTCAGGAACGCGCTCAAAAAAAATTGCTGCTACCGCTTGATTATTACAGTCTTTGCAAGCTTTTGTTGCGTCCAAAAGTTTCACCAAATCGCTTTGCAAACTTAAAAAACGTTCCCGTATCCCCGTTAAACTCTGCTTAGGAGAAGTAAGTCGTTCCGGATAAATTAAATCCAATAAATTAAAGGCCCATTCCGCTATTACTTTATTGGAGGGAACTACTTCTACCCGATGCTGTTTCTCATAAATGTGTTGAAGAAAATCTTCGCTCATGTGGTTTTATTCTGATTATATAAACTTTGATAATTAGCCTATCCATCGTGAATCTGACATACAAAATAGAACAAGCGAGCAACGCTTTTACGTATAATGCCTTTTAGCACATAAAAGCGATTAGCCATCCACGTTTATTTTATAAGGTATTCATGAAAGCTGGCCTTTCATCTATCTCTTCTCAACCACAAAGAACTTTCTTCCCGTGGCATAATGTTATTGTAAAGGACGGAAAATTATTGCATTTATGGCAACACTTTTGTTAGTTCAATATAATATTTGAATCTTTTGCTCCCTTTTTGAGAAATTTTGGGTGTTGCCTGAGATACGGCGAGGTTTATAAATAGAAGGACCCGTCGGCATTAACAATGTCTAATGCACCGCAGATGTCATTACAAAATCGCTACCGGCAGGTCTCTTATCAGAAAGCATGATTAAATTAAATCAACTCAACCAGGGCTTCTCGGGTAAAACCCTTTAATTCATCCGAACGATTATCTCGTATTTTCGTAACCCAGAGTGGATCCGCTAAAAGTGCACGTCCTACAGCCACAAGATCGAAATCCCCCCTATCCAATCGGCGGATAAGCTCATCCAACGAACTAGGGTTGGAACTTTCACCTCTAAACGCGGCTAAAAACTCACCGGACAAGCCAACAGACCCAACCGTAATGGTAGCCTTTCCTGTCAACTTTTTCGCCCAACCCGCAAAGTTTAAGTCAGATTCCTCAAACTCTGCTTCCCAAAAACGACGTTGTGAACAATGAAAAATATCAACACCTGCGTCGGCTAAGGGCTGCAACCATGCTTCCATCTCAGCAGGTGTTTTTGCATGTTTATAGCTATAATCGCTCCCTTTCCATTGCGATAGGCGTAAAATAATGGTAAAATGTTCCCCAACCTGTTTTCTAACCTCTTTGATGACTTCTATGGCAAAACGTGAACGTTCGGATAAGGTTTTGCCCCCATAAATATCTGTTCGGTTATTGGTGGCTTCCCAGAAAAATTGATCGATTAAATAACCATGTGCCCCGTGTATCTCAACACAATCAAAGCCTAAACGCTTTGCGTCTGCTGCCGCGCTACCAAAAGCTCGTATGGTGTCTTCAATGTCTTTTTCACTCATGGCTCTCCCATTGGAAAACCCCGGCCTTGCCAAATCTGAAGGCCCTTCAAAAGGTGCTGCAGGAACCCAACCGGAATGGTGATTTTCCATAATACCCATGTGCCATATCTGCGGCCCCATGCTGCCTCTTGCTGCCTGTACACTCTTAATCACCTGCTGCCAGCCGGCCAAGGCCGATTCGCCATAGAAATGCGGGATATTTGGGTCGTTCGAAGAGGATACGCGGTCAATCACCGTACCTTCTGATAAAATTAACCCTACATCACTTGCAGCCCGCTTGCTATAATATGCAGCCACTGCATCTGTGGGCACACCATTCGGCGAGAATGACCGTGTCATAGGCGCCATAACGATTCTATTCTTTAAATTCAACGACTTCAGTTGAAAAGGCTCAAACAATTTTGTGGTACTCATTCTTTTGAATTTTTACCCTCCCTACGGGAGGCAAGCTTTTTACTTTTAATTTATAGCGCCGATTTTACAAAGTCTCCTAACAATTCAAAGGCCTTCTCATTACGTTTATAGTAGGTCCACTGTCCTATTCTTGTTGCTTCCAGTAGACCGGCCTTTAATAACAGGGCCAAGTATTCTGACACCGTGGACTGTGTCATGCCGCACTTCTCCTGTATCTTTCCTACACAAACCCCAACTTCCATGAAGTCGGCATGCTCCTGTGGAGGAAAATGCCGCTCAGGGTCTTTAAGCCATTGGAGGATATCCAACCGGGTCTTATTAGAGAGTGCTTTGAAAATCGCCAATTGATCCATGCAGCAAATATATATCGACTTTTCCCGATATCCCTATTGATAGAGATGCAAATGACGAAACATTGATAATAAGTGGATTGAATTACATTTCGTTGACCTTATACTCGCCTTTCAAAAATTTCCGCTTCAATGTGAAAGACTGCTGATGTGGATCGCTACCGGAAAACCAGTAGAAAAAAACACCCATAAACCGGAATTGCTCAGCTTTTCTCAGCTGTATACCTTTGGGAAAATTATTTCGGGCCTTTATAAAGAAGTTATATCCCTCGATAATTAAGAACAAAAGTTTAAAACATATTAATTACACTTATGAAACGATTTTTTCTATCCTGTTTTTTAGCGGCCAGTGTATTGGCCATGAACGCCTGCTCGGACGACGATGATCCACAACCGCAGGATTTTGACACCCATAAATACAAATTCACGGTTACGGCGGAAGGGTTGGGCGAAGATGAAACTGCAAGTTTTTCTTTTGGCGGTGTACCTACAAACTATCAAGAATCAACTCTTTGGAAAGTGGATGGTCAGGTTAGAACCAACGAACCATCCGTAAGAATAGAAGATTTTCCAAGCAAACGTACTTACGTAATTGAGTCAAACATTCCACTGGCTCAAGCCGCAGTCGTCATTTCCTGCCAAAACTTCGACGAGGTTCCAATTAAATTCAGCTATAAAGCAGAAGTTGATGGAAAAGTAGTCAAAGAAGACTCGCAAACAATTGCAGGTTCCGGTACACAGTATAATCAACAATACAAGTATTAAGCGGGATACCATCAGTTAAACGTATTGTTTAATATTCCCCCCCTGCCTATCGAGAATCTTCACGATAGGCAGGGATGTTACAATAATCCGGACATATTTTATTAAAGGCTTTAGGCGATAGGCAATAAGCAATAAGCTATAAGCAGTAAGCATTAGGCTTGCCCAGACCACCTATATCACATTGGCTAACCGACCGTAGGGAGCTCATGAGTACCAAAAAAAGCAAACACTTACGAATAATCGGCTATTTCCTACTTAACCACTCAACTACTTAACTACTTAACCACTTAACCATTTAACTACTTAACTACTCAACCACTCAACCACTCAACCACTTAACTACTCAACCACTCAACCACTTAACTACTCAACCACTTAACTACTCAACTACTTAACCACTCAACTACTCAACTACTCAACCACTTAACGACTCAACCACTTAACGACTCAATCGTCCCTTCTAAATTAAAAGCTTTTCCCTAAGTTTGCATGGAAAAGACTTTGCTATGCTTGGATTAAAACTACTGACAGACCCCCGTTGGGCGAATATTGCGCAAACAAATTTGGAAGAGATCTTAACAGACCATGCTTGGTGCGAGCAGAAAGCAGCCTCTAACGCCATTTCGTTAATTACCAACAATTCCGAACATGAAGATTTAGTGCACGAATTAACGGCGATTGCTATTGAAGAAATGCAGCATTTCCAAATGGTAATTGATATCATCAAAAAACGAGGTTATACACTCGGCAGAGAGCGGAAGGACGACTATGTAAACCAGCTGATGCGATTCTCTAAAAAAGACGGCAGCCGAAATACCGCTTTTATTGATCGATTACTCTTTGCAGCCATGATTGAGGCTCGCAGTTGCGAGCGTTTTCGCGTGCTATCCCAAAATATAGCGGACGAAGAATTGGCCAAATTTTATTATGACCTCATGGTCTCAGAAGCCAATCATTACACTACTTTTTTAAATTTTGCACGTAAATACACCCTCGATGTAGATGTGGATAAACGCTGGAAAGAATGGTTGGAATTTGAAGGTAAGCTCATTCAATCTTACGGAAAAAGAGAACATATACATGGATGACGGTTCATTATCCCGAATCAGTCACCAAACGATTCCCTAGAAAAACCGAGGCTTTGATAATCGAATACAGCTTCTTGCCATTTAAATTTGCATCAACTGCATTTGGCATGGTGCTTGCCTTATCTAGTGCTAAATATCTATATTACTATGAAAAGCAAAATTAAATTTTTAGGCATGTTGGCCATTGCCATGCTCTTGTTTACTGTGGGGTGTAGTAAAGACGACGATCCGACAGACAACGATTTCTTTGTAGGGACATACAACGGAACCATCACCTTCAGCAACGGAAGCGAGACCATTGCGGATGACGATGGCCGTGTAACTGTTGTCAAAGTCGATGATTCGTATACCTTCGATTTTGGTAGTAGCATCCCCAATATTAATGGCGTTAAGTTCCAGCAACAGGGGGACAACACTTACGTTAGTATAGGCGACGGACTTACCGGCATCACCATAACCGCGAATACCTTGAAAATGCTGGTATCAAACGATAATGGTACGTGGACAGCCGATTGTACACGTTAGTTACGTGCTATACTTTCTAGATAAAAACCATCTATCAGCGCGATAGATGGTTTTTGTGTTTCTATTTACGGCACTTACTTGCCAATGCAAAACTTACTGAATATGTTATCCAAGAGGTCTTCCGTGCTTACTTGTCCCGTAATCTCTCCTAAATGATGGAGTGCCTGCCTTATGTCCATCGCTAGAAAGTCTGAGGTAATCGGGTTATCAATTCCGTACAAAACCTTTTCCAGCGATGCCTGCGTTTTAAGAAGCGCCTCTACATGCCGAATATTGGTTACCATTACATCATCTACATTAATATTTCGGAGACTTACCTGATTTAAGAGCTCTTCTTTCAGCGCCTCTACCCCATCTCCACTTTTAGCTGATATAAATACCGGGTTAAGCGGCTCGTATTCGGCTAACGCATCGGGTGATAACAGATCCTTTTTATTGATGACCAGAACAAAAGGCGTTCTCAGTAAAATCAGATCCGCCACCTGAATGGAAACCTCTTCAAATGCATCATCAACCGGATCTACCAAATAAATAACCAATCGGGCCTTTTTCATTTTCTCGCGCGTACGTTCCACCCCTTTCGCTTCAATAATATCTTCCGTATCCCGAATGCCAGCCGTATCGATAAAACGGAAGCTTACTCCTTGAATGTTGATTTCATCCTCAATGGTATCCCGCGTTGTACCGGCAATATCAGACACAATCGCTCTTTCTTCGTTTAGCAAAGCATTCAACAGCGTGGATTTACCCACATTTGGTTTACCGGCAATAACGATCGGAACGCCATTCTTTAGCACATTACCTTGCTCAAACGATAAAATAAGTCGGTGTAACACTTTAATGATCTCCAGGATGAGATCCTTGAGTTGACTGCGGTTTGCAAATTCGACATCTTCCTCTGAAAAATCGAGCTCCAGCTCAATCATAGAAGCAAAATGAATCAGCTGTTCCCGTAATTGTTTTAATTCATTGGAGAAGCCACCACGCATTTGCTGCATTGCAACTTGATGTGAAGCGGCCGAATTAGAAGCAATCAAATCTGCCACAGCCTCCGCCTGTGATAGATCCATTCCTCCATGCAAAAAAGCTCTAAGTGTAAATTCCCCCGGTTTTGCAGCACGGGCACCTTTTCTTATAAAAAGCTTAATAATGCTTTCTACAATATACTTGGAACCATGCGTAGAAACCTCTACTACATTTTCTCTCGTATAAGAATGGGGTGCAATAAAAATAGAAACCAGCACTTCATCTAAAATTTTCCCATCCTCGTCGCGGATGGTTCCAAAATGCACTGTATGGCTTGCTTGTTTGCTTAAATCTTTTCCCTTAAAGACGCCGTTTACTATTTCAATTGCTTGTGGTCCCGACAAACGGATAACGGCAATGGCACCGCTTCCTGTGGGTGTCGCAAGTGCAACAATTGTGTCAGCACTTTCGGCTTCCATGCTTATTATTGACATACACAAAGATACTTATTTGTTAGGAGATAATTTCTAGCGATGAATTTAAATATCATTGCTCATAACCTCCTATCAAAATGTACGCCATCTTTTATTTAACAGGGATTTTAACTATTCCTCCTCGCTTTGTCCATACGGATCATTGCACCAAAGTCGAGCTGTTTTTCCATTGCTTCTACCGTTAAGGCAATCCGTTTGGTACGCGTTGCTTCCGTTTTGGCTTCATTGATCCATTTGATAAAGTAATGCTGGTGCGACTTTGCCAGGGATAGAAATTGGTTGATCCAAGTCTCCTCCTCACAAAGGCATAACTCAAGATCTTCGGGTATTTCCATTTTGAAGTCGGTATCCTCTTCCAGCTCCAGTTGGATGATATCGCTTTCTTCTTTACGTATTTTTTTTCGCAGCGATGCCCTTAATGCTAAAATAAAATTGCCCTCACCCATGGGGGTAAGGGCTAATCCTTGCACAGGCTCTTGATCGATCTTCCCTCTTACACGAAAACTCTTTCGATAGTCTGATTTTAACTGCTCTGCAAGCGCTCGCGGAATTTCGATGTAAGACCAGCCGCTCTTTTCGCCTTTGCTGCTAAATTTTAGTATCTCAGCTTGGAAAACAATCATAACATTCTACACTCAATCTACTAATTCACTTTATCTTTTGTTGTTTTTTCTACCAGATCACCGTCTTTCAAGGTTTTGCTGATGGCATTGAACGGCCGTATTACTACTTCCTGCCCCTCTTTCAGTCCTGATAAGATACGGATATAAGCATCGTCCTGAATACCGGTAGTTACCTCGACTTGTTTCACCTTGGTTGTGGCCGGATCATAAACAAATACATATTCCTTTACATTCGATTTAAATCCATCGTCTTTTTTAGCGTCATTGGCCGTGCTGTCCTTCTTCGCGGTTGCATCTTCGCGCGTTGTTACCGCTTGGATAGGAACGGCTAAACCGGTATCTTTTTCCGTCAAGATATCAACTGTAGCCGACAATCCCGGTCTAAAAGGAGATGGATTGGGCCGGTTCGGTTTTAACAAATCTTCGTACGACTCCGGTAAGATTCGAACTTTCACCGTAAAATTCGTTACCTGATCCGTGTTGGAAGTGGTTGTGGTAGAGGAAGAAGACAAGGCATTTGCTGACGAAGAGCTTGCAATCTCCGTTACAATGCCCTTAAATTTTCTGCCTCGGAATGCATCGATTTCGATGGTAGCTTCATTGTTCAACGAAACCCGGTTGATGTCACTTTCATTTACATCCACGTTCACTTCCATTGAACTCATGTTAGCAATGCGCATAATCTCGGTTCCCGCCATCTGCGCAGTTCCTACCACGCGCTCTCCCTGCTCAGCCCCCAACCAGGAGATAACGCCATCTACCGGTGCATAAATGGTCGTTCTCGCCAAATTATCGCCCGCCTCTTTCACCGCTGCTTGCGATTGGTCGATTCCGTAACGAGAGCCAATTACATTCTGCCGTTGTGCTTCTACACTCGCGAGGGCACTTTCGTAGTCGGTTCTGGCTTTATCAAATTCCGCGGCCGAAATTACTTTCCGATTGTAAAGCTGTTGCGTCCGTTTAAAAGTAGCTTCCATAATATTTAAGGAAGCTTCGGATTGCTTCAATTGTTGTTGTGCAGAAGCTAATGCAGCACGTTGTGAATTTAAAGAAGCAACGGCTTTGTCATACCCTGATTGTAAGATGTCCGGCTTAATACGACATAAAATTTGTCCTTTCGTCACCACTTCTCCCTCCTTCACATTCAGCTCCACAATTTCTCCGGACACTTCCGAGCTCAGCTTTACTTCTTTTTCAGGCTGTACCTTGCCACTAGCCGATACCGTTTCCTGAACCGTCCGCTTCTCCGCTTTCTCGGTGGCAATCAATTCTTTCTTTGGCCCACCGATCCAGCCCATCTTGCCGGCTATAACCACCAGGATAAGCAAAACAACTGCACCAATGATGATATATTTAAGTGTACCTTTTTTCTTCTTCGCCATGGTTTATTTTGATGTTATGATAAATATAATAGCCCATTAATTATTAAAGGTGATGGGGCGACCTAAATAAAAGTCAATCACCTTGCTTCTAAAAATAAAGTCGTATCGTGCTTGAATAAAATCAAATTCAGCTTTATTCTTGGCAGTTTGTTGTGTGGATAGCTCTACCGCATTTGCCAAACCTACATCGTAACGCTGTTTCAACACCTCAAAAGCATCCGAAGCCGATTTAAAATTTTCTTGCGTAGAGTAATACTTCTTCTCAGCCGTTCTTAGATCCAATACCGCCTGATTAACCACTTTATTCAGGTTGTTCTTCGCTAAGCGTTCATCATTCACCGCACTTTCGTAAGAAATCTTGGCTTTTCTTAAGGTGATGTTTCTTCTGTAATTGTCAAAAATGGGAATACTTAATTGTGCAAAAACGTTTGTATTCTTGTTACGATCCAGTTGCCTGCCTAAACTAACGGGTGTAACTATTATCTGGTCCCCAACAATATGCCTGTCACCTGCCTGCGATGAATAGTTCGTCCCATAACCAGCTCCAATGGATAATTGCGGATAAAAACCTCCTTTGGCGATGTCTATGTTTTTTAATGCCACCAATGTATTATATTCCGCCACCTTAATATCGGGATATTGTTGCACGGCCTCTTGATAAATGTCTTCTGCTACATAGCTGGAAACCAATTTTGCTACATCCGGCAAGGGCGGTTTTTCCAGGGCAATATCATTTACCGGGTTCATTTCCATTAACTGTTTCAGATCCAGGATGGATAAATCGTAAGCATTTTGCGCGGTAACCAGGTTTAATTCATCGGTGGCTAATTGGCTCTTCGCTTGGGATAAGTCGGCCAGCGTCTTATTACCTACTTCATAATTATATTTCTGCGCTTCTAATTGCTCGGTCGATAATGCCACCTGTTGCTTAGCAGCCGTAGCCATATCCTTATTACTTAAGGCTTCCAAGTATTTGGTTACCACCTGTAGTACCAGATCATTTTTTACTTTATCGACATTGGTTTGATTGGACAGCAATTGGTATTTATTCGCTTTAATCTGGTTTACTTTTTGAAAACCACCAAACAGCAGCATATTACCCGTTACACTCGCACCTGCTTGTGTAACTGATGTATTAATCAAGGTTCCGGCAGTCTGGTCAAAACTTAAACCCCAATTCTTAGACCCTTGTACGGTACCACTAACCGATGGGTAAAGGTCCATCTTCGCCTGCAACACATCCTCTTCACTCAGCGAGCTTTGAAAGACAGCCTGTTTAACCTGTAAATTATTACGTAAAGCCTGATCTAGAGCTTCTCGGATGGTAATGGTTTTCTGCGCGCTGGCGGAAACGGAGATGGCACATGCAATTAGTACTGAGCTGCCATATTTAAAATATTTCATTGCGGGTTTACGTTGTATCATCTAGTAAATTTTTCTCAACTTCTTATTAATGTATTTAATTGTTTTACCTTCGCCCTAAACAAATCACTGCGCCGTAAAATGAATATTGTCAAATCACCTTTATGGTTACGCTTACTTCTACCTAAACTCACCTGGAATCGCAATCGGAAAGAAAAGCATATTTATTTAACCTTTGACGACGGACCCATACCTGATGTTACACCAGAGGTATTAAATATCTTAAAAAAATATAACATTCAAGCTACCTTCTTTTGCGTTGGCGAAAACATTATTAAACATCCTGAAATTTTTGAGCAAGTCAAGCTTCAAGGCCATCGAGTAGGCAATCACACCTATAACCATTTAAAAGGCTGGCAAACACCTTTAGCTACTTATTTGGAAAATGTAGAGAAATGCCAACAGCTTACCCAAACGAATCTATTTCGTCCTCCTTATGGTAAGTGCACCCTTCCACAGTTCAAAAAACTAAGAGATACATACGAAATCATCATGTGGGATGTGATAACCTACGACTTTGATCACAAATTGAGCCCCGAAGCCTGTTACCAAAATGCCATACAGCATGTTACCAACGGTTCTATCGTCGTATTTCACGACAATATAAAAGCTGTACCGCGCTTACTTTACGCCCTCCCAAAAGCCATTGACTATTGGCTGGATAAGGGTTATGAATTTAAGCTTTTGTAGTGATAGTTAAGTGGTTGAGTAGTTGAGTAGTTGAGTGGTTAAGTAGTTAAGTGGTTGAGTGGTTAAGTAGTTAAGTAGGAAATTAGCCGATTATTCGTAAGTGTTTGCTTTTTTTGGTACTCATGAGCTCCCTACGGTCGGTTAGACAATGTGATAATAGGTGGTTTGTGCAAGCCTAATGCTTACTGCTTATAGCTTATTGCCTAAAGCCTACTTATGGCTTATCGCCTAAATCCTTTAATAAAATCTTGTGTCCTGATACCTTTGTCTTATGTCTGGGTTAAGTTGAATAGTTAAATCGTTGAGTAGTTGAGTAAGGAATTAACTTATGTGATAATGGGCGTTCATCATTCATCATTCATCATTCATCATTCATCATTCATCACTCGTTATCCCCCCTACTCAATCGTGGTAGATGCCCGTGTTATACTATGAGCACTAAAATACCCTAAAGCGCCATTGCTAAAGTTTGATTTCGGATTGGCGGGTGCGGCAGAGCCCGGGTTGTTCGACTGAATGCCGTTGAAATAGGTATAAACAGCTTGATCGATGCAATGCTGCTCCACCTCTACATAATCGCCCACAGCTAAATCCAGGTCTTCATGATATAAATTTCTTTGCACCTTCTTGCCGTCATTAAACTTATCATTATAAGCAAAAACGAAGTTCGAGGGTTTTCCATTCACGGCAACCAGGTACCGATAATAATTCTTCTCGCCGGGCGGGTCCTGATATACAACCCCCACCGTTTTCTCCTCGTCGCCAAAAAAGCTATCGGTCACCGTCCCGATGGAGTCAATGGCAATAGGCGCAGGCATCGTTGAACTAGCCATATATTGCTCATTCTCAAAGTCGACTGTCAATCTATAAGTCCGGCCTGGATTCGCCTGATAGTTGTTTATTCGATATTGTCCCGGGCTCACCTCTGTAAAGGTACGCTCCGCGGACGTTCCTTCTTCTTGGATTTTCACAACGGCACCGGACTGCGGGTTATTGGTACTGTTTGATGAGAAGGGTACCGTTTTGGATATATAAACATAATGCGTTGTTTCGGTATTCGACACCCCGCCTTCTATCACCAACACCTGATCAGCTTCTTTTAATTCAATATCAATCACTTCTTCACAGGAACTTAAACCAAAAAGAATCATTGAAACAGTTAAAATATTTATATACAATTGCTTATTTAAAAAAGAAAGGGATTTTTTCATAGTTATCATCCTTAAAATTTAAAATTCCACGTTACTGAAGGTATAATACCAAACAAGGCCACTTTATAGGCTTCCGTAACATTCGGGTCATTTTCATTTTCCCTAAAATCAATAATATAAGCGTTTTTCCGGTTATAGGCATTATAGAGACCAAAGGTCCAGCTCGACTTAAAACGTTTTCCGGGTTTCGATTCCAGCGTCGCCCCTAAATCCAAGCGGTGATAATCCGGCATACGATAACCATTTCGCTCCGTATAGTACCAAGTGGATTTACCACCGATACTATATTTTCCACTTGGGAAGGTAACGGCATTACCCGTGTAATATACAAAGGTTCCGGAGAAACTCCAACGATCGGAAAATTTGTACATACCCACAATCGCAATATTGTGGATACGGTCTTGGCGGGCAGCAAACCAATTACCATTGTTGATTTCATCAAATCTTCTTTTACTTCGGGATAATGTATAGCTAACCCACCCATTCAAGCGGCCCGTTCTTTTCTTCATAAAAAGTTCCAGTCCGTAAGACTTACCCACACCATATACCAATTCCGCTTCTACATGCGCGTTTGCCTGTAAATCAGCAGCATTTTTATAATCGATCTGATTTTGCATATCCTTGTAGTACACCTCCGCAGAAAATTCGTACTGATCATCATTAAAATTCCGATAATACCCCAAGGCACCCTGATCCGCTATTTGGGGCTTTATATTGTTACTGCTCAATACCCAGGCATCCGTCGGTAACGATGAGGTTGTATTCGTGAGCTGATGTAAGTTTTGTGTATTGCGGTTATAGGAAGCTTTCACGCTGCTATTCTCATTGAGCATATAGTTGACGGAAAATCGCGGTTCCGGATTAATGTAGCTCTTTACCAATTTACCACTTCCATAAATATCGGTTTGAATAATATCACCTTCTGAATCATAAGTATTAAATTCACCGGGCCCCATTAATAAGAAGGAATTCAATCGCAAGCCATAAATAAAGCTGAGCCGATTACTAGGTTTCCATTCATGCGAGAGGTACGCCGCCAGCTCATAGCCTTGCCTATTTTCAATTCGCAACGAATTGATATCCGATTCTTCCGAGGCGTCGATACCCGCCGGTGAGATTTCCTGCCGCATTAGGTTTAATCCGAAACGTAGATTGCTGCGACTACTTGAAAAGTAATGAAAATCCTGTTTCAAGTTCAAATTCTGTATACGCGAGTTGATTTTCAAATCATTGTTATCGGTATACACGCCCACATTATACTTAAAGTCGCTGTAAATAAATGAGGTGTTTGAGAAAAGTCGGCTATTGAAGACATGGTTCCACCGTAAGGTTCCGGTAGCATTTCCCCAATCGAAATCGAAGTCGTTTGCATAGCCCAGCACGTCCTTTCCGAAATAACCTGAAAGATAGAGTGTATTGTTTTGATCAAGCTGATAATTGGCTTTTAAGTTCAAATCATAAAAATACAGAACGCTGCTGTTTACCGAAGTGTCCGAAGAAAGCTTCAGAAATAAATCAGCGTAGGTACGCCTACCGCTTAACATAAAAGACCCCTTGCCCTTCTTTATGGGGCCCTCCACCTTTAATCGAGAAGCAATTAGGCCGATGCCGCCATCCATACCGAAACGTTGATTATTACCATCCAGCATATTGACGTCCAGTACCGACGCCAAGCGCCCACCGTATTGCGCAGGCATTCCACCCTTATACAGGTTAACATCTTTGATCGCATCGGAGTTAAAGGTAGAGAAGAAGCCCATCAAATGGGATGCATTATAAACCATGGCTTCATCAAGTAAAATCAAATTTTGATCGGTTGTTCCTCCCCGCACAAAAAAACCGCTATTCCCTTCGCCCGCACTTAACACTCCCGGGAGCAATTGAATGGTTTTTAACACGTCGCGTTCCCCAAACAATACGGGCACATTATTCACTTCCTTAATGCTAATTTTGTTGACACCCATTTGCGGGCTTTCGATTTGCTCCCTACTCGAAACGGCATTGATTTCGACTGTTTCGAGTTGATTAGCCGGCTCCAGTGAAAAATCCAGGCGGAGATCCCCGCTTAATTCAACCGCTCGTTCTTGCATGGTATAGCCTACCGAGGATACCTGAATGGTGTACCTTCCTTTTGCCAGGCTTAATGAGTAAAAGCCATACGAATTGGCGCTAACACCGGAAGCGTTCTCTTTCACCTTGATGCTGGCGCCGATCAATGTCTCACCACTGGAAGCGTCTCTCACGGTGCCACTAAGCGTTATTTGTTGGGCGAAGGAAAAGGAAAAGAAATAGAGAGAAATAGTAATTGATAAAATAAAAGCTTTCAAGGCCTTGCGTTTAATATGAATTTATGAGCTTTTTTGCGTGCACTTTATTCCACTAGACGCAGGGCACTTTAAAATGTTACAAATAAATTACAAATTTATTGTGCGTATTAAAAGGCATATCCAATCGAAATGGAGCCAAACTGATGGGCAGTGGCATTACTTTTAACTTCTTTGGTATTAAACTGGAGATGCGCGTCGATCGTTACGTGACGATGCGCATAAGTGAAGCCAACAATTTGACTAAGCATCCAAGGCTTAATGCCAAAGGTAACAGGTCCTTTGTCATCCAGTAACATCCCTCCCTGTATGCTCGCATCGTATAATCGGTAAAACAGCATTGGCCGATAGTAAAAGTAACGCTCTTTATTGACAACCTCGCCTTTTTGAAATAACCGACTCCCGTTATAAGCAGACGCGTACAAAGCGTTCAATTTGCCAAGCCGCAATACCGGGCCCGCACCGATAAAACTTTGATTTAAGCCCAGAGACATGCTTGATTGAAGCTGCAGATCCATTTTACCGGAGGTACTTCGTAGTAGCAGTCGACTATACTTCGCCCGCAAATCCAGTGTTACATGATCGCGCAATTGATACTCCCAACCGCTGATTTCATAAAAGCCGAACAGATTGTGAAAACCTTCCTGTAGCGCCTCGCCAAAAGCACCTTTACCATATAAGCCCACTTCTGCACCAAGGTTTAAGCTCGATTCGTCCCGATAGAACCATGCCTTGTTCACCCGTCCATATAAATAGGCGGTAAAAGGCCTGTCCATCAATACCAACTCGCTGAAACCGTTATATGCATTATATAGTTTATGGCCTATCGCTATTCCCCAGATCTTCTTCTTAGCACTCGCAGCACTAAAATCCTTGTCGACTAATTGACGATAGCTAAAGGATATTCCGTTAGTATAGTATTGGTCCTGATTAATGAACAAATAGGCATCGTTATCACTATGAATAGACAATTCATGTAACAGTTCAGTCTGCGCACGTCCTTTATACGCAATTAAACATAAAAAAATACACACGCCCATCAATAGGACTTGCGTATGGCTGATCGATCGTAAGCTCATGAAGAAGAGCCAAACTTATACAAATTGAAAATATCAGTCAAGGTGAATGAAACAAAGTTGTTAATGAATCCTTAAATATGACAAAACAACTTCAATTTTCCGGAGATTTTTATATCTTGCGCAAAAACGTTTTAACAGTTAACCACAGTAAACGAATCAGAACTAAAGAACAACAAAAACATTAAGAAAAAACAAATGAAGAAGATTTCACTAAGTATCTGTGCCTGTTTATTCCTGGCTACAGCTACCTTTGCGCAAAAGCCAAATGCCTTAAGCTCTAAAGAAAAGAAAGATGGATGGGTGCTTCTATTTGATGGAAAGTCCACTACAGGATGGCACACCTATCAAAAAGACAAGGCCACTGCCGCATGGTCTGTCAAAGACGGTGCCTTAGTTTTCGATCCAACCGTTGATAAGGCGGAAAAAGGCGATTTGGTAACCGACGCCGAATATGAAAATTACGATCTGACCTTGGAGTGGAAAATAAGTGACGGCGGAAACAGTGGTGTTATATTTGGTATCCATGAAGATCCAAAATATGGTGCAACTTACCAAACAGGAATAGAAATGCAAGTATTGGATAACATCAATGCGGGTGATCGCTTTATTCCCAATCACTTAGCAGGTTCATTATACGATTTAATCGGAGGACCTGACGTTTCCAAACCAAAGCCGGTTGGCGAATGGAACCAAGCGCGTATTCTGTATAATCAAGGAGAAATTACTTTGTGGTTAAACGGGGTACAAACTGCTCATGTCAAAAAAGGTTCTGAAGAATGGAATCAATTGATTGCCAAAAGTAAATTCCACGATTGGGAAGGATTTGCCAAGTATCCTAAAGGAAAAATTGCCTTACAGGATCATGGGAATGTCGTCTCTTTCAGAAACATCAAAATCAAGCAGTTATAACAGGGATTACCTTCGGTGAATCCCTGTTGGTCAGCTTCGCCTTTAACATATAGATGAAGGTGTTTAGATTAAAAGAACGATTTTTTTTGTCACTTTCTTCCGCTGACCACGAAGTAGCTTGAATGCCTTTAAAAACGAACGAGTGATGAAAAAAGTAACCAAAACCGACCGTAGGGAGCTCATGAGTACCAAAAATGGACAGAACGCGAATAAACTCATCGCTTGGAACTTTGCTTTAAAGGTAGTGCCTCAACGTAACGTGCAAACCGCAAATTTCCTAGGCGATATTTCAGCAGAACGGAAGGCTTCTACTTTTAACCCGACGTATTAGCCTTAGCTTAGTACTATAGACTTGTGCGTCGGAAGAACGGCCTTGGAGGATACCGAAGCAACGAGCAGTATAGCATTTGCACACCTGTTCATCTTGCAGCACACAAGCGGATTGAGGAAGTGAAACGGCTCCAATACGCGCCACGAATGCTTTGCCATCGGTTGCGAGGTAGCCTACACAGCCTTGATCTTTTGTAACTTTTGGATCAAACCAAAAGTTAAATGCCTTTAAAAACTAACGAGTGATGAAAAAAGTTGATTAAAAAAATCGTTCCTTTTATAAGCGTAAAATTCTTGACAATTATAATTAGCTTATACGCTTCTTAAATAAAATTTGTAACTTGTTTGGCCACCTTACCTTGTGTTCGGTGGCCAATCTTTTAAACACCCTATTATGAACAATTCTTCTGCGGGATTACGCTTTAAAGAAGCGATGGAAAAGAATAGACCTTTACAGATTGCCGGCGCTATTAACGCCAATCATGCTTTATTGGCTACACAAGCTGGTTTTCAGGCATTGTATTTATCAGGAGGTGGTGTAGCTGCAGGTTCTTTAGGCATTCCTGACTTAGGAATCACCAACCTCGAAGATATCTTAATTGATGTCAATCGGATTACCAATGTTACCGACACGCCCTTGTTGGTGGATGTGGATACGGGGTTTGGACCTTCGGCCTTTAATGTTGCCCGTACGGTAAAGTCCTTGATTAAGGCCGGCGCGGCTGCCCTTCATATCGAAGATCAGGTAGGAGCCAAACGCTGCGGCCATCGCCCAGGTAAGGAAGTCGTGAGTACAGACGAAATGGTCGATCGGATAAAAGCGGCCGTAGATGCGCGGACTGATCCCAACTTCCTGATCGGTGCACGCACGGATGCGCTTGCGACAGAAGGAATTGAAAGAACACTAGATCGAGTAAATAAGTACCAAGAGGCCGGGGCCGACTTTATTTTTGCAGAGGCTGTACACGAAATCCGGCTATACGCAGAATTCGCCAAAGCGAGCGGTTTGCCTATATTAGCCAATATAACCGAATTTGGTATGACACCCTTATGGACAGTTGCTGAATTGCATGCCGCCGGTGTTCGTCTTATTCTTTACCCCTTATCCGCTTTTCGGGCGGCCAATAAAGCGGCCTTAAAAGTGTATACACATTTGCTGCAGGATGGTTCGCAGCAAGCGGTCATAGCAGATATGCAAACACGGGAGGAACTTTATCAAAGTATTGGATATTATGATTTCGAGACGAAACTTGATAAGCTATTCAAAAAGACATGAAGAGCTGTAATTTTGGCTGAGACAGCATTATCGTCACCTATAAACATGAAAAACCCATAATTATGACAACAGAAGAGAACCAACCATTTAAACCAAAAAAGTCAGTTGCCTTATCAGGCGTCCTAGCGGGAAATACAGCCTTATCCACCGTCGGACGAAGCGGTAATGATCTCCACTATCGGGGATACGACATTTTAGATCTCGCAGAGGGTGCCTCTTTTGAAGAGGTCGCTCATCTGCTCATCCATGAAAAATTGCCAAATGCCGCAGAACTTAATATCTACAAGGCGAAATTAAAAGCCTTGCGTGGCTTGCCCATTATTGCAAAAAATGTATTGGAACAGATTCCCGCTGCGGCACACCCGATGGATATCCTCCGTACGTACACTTCTCTTTTAGGCACCATATCGCCCGAAAAAGACGATCATAACATCTCGGGTGCTCGAGATATCGCCGACAAACTAATGGCCTCCTACCCTTCTGCGTTGCTGTATTGGTACCACTATTCGCACAACAGCAAACGCATCGAGGTGGAAACGAATGACGACAGTATTGGCGCACACTTTTTACATCTCTTACACGGAAAAGAACCGAGCGAATCATGGATTAAGGCAATGCAGATTTCTTTAAATCTCTACGCCGAGCACGAGTTTAATGCTTCAACCTTCACCGGCCGGGTTATCACGGGTACCGGTTCGGATATTTATTCGGCCATTACGGGAAGCATTGGTGCTTTACGTGGTCAAAAACACGGAGGTGCCAATGAAGTGGCGTATGACATACAAAGTAGGTATCCCAATGAAGAAGAAGCGGCAAGAGATATTGAAGCTCGACTGGAACAAAAAGAAGTGATCATCGGCTTCGGTCATCCCGTGTACACCATTGCCGATCCACGCAATATTGTTATTAAGAAAGTAGCCAAATCGCTATCGGAAGAAGTTGGCGATCTCAAACTGTATAAGATAGCGGAGCGAATCGAAACCCTGATGTGGGAAAAGAAAAAAATGTTTCCCAACCTCGATTGGTTCTCTGCCGTCTCTTATCATATTATGGGCGTCCCTACTTTGTTTTTCACGCCCTTATTTGTTATTTCAAGAGTGAGTGGTTGGAGCGCCCACATTATTGAACAACGGTTGGACGGTAAAATCATCCGCCCCAGCGCCAATTATATCGGACCGGAAAACAGAGCCTTTGTGCCACTTGATAAACGGTAAGGTTAGTTGTTAGTTGTTAGTTGTTAGTTGTTAGTTGTTAGTAAAATTTACTTTTTACTTTTTACTTTTTACTTTTTACTTTTTACTTTTTACTTTTTACTTTAAAAAATGCACCATTCTAACATACGTCCACCTGTAGATCAAGTCATTACTGACATGGTTAACTATGTCTTTGATTATAAAATCACGAGTGATCTTGCTGTTCAAACAGCCTATCATTGTTTTCTAGACACGCTGGGATGTGGCTTTGAAGCCCTCACTTATCCGGCCTGTACTAAACTTTTGGGCCCTATTGTAAAAGGCACCATCGTTCCGAATGGGGCAAAGGTACCTGGTACTCCTTATCAACTAGATCCCGTGCAAGCAGCTTTTAATATCGGAACGATTATTAGGTGGCTCGATTTCAACGATACTTGGCTGGCAGCTGAATGGGGCCATCCCTCTGACAACCTGGGTGCTATCTTAGCGGTCGCCGACTGGTTAAGCCGGGAGTCCATTGCGACGGGCAAATCGCCTTTTACCATCAAAGATGTATTGCATGCCATGATTAAGGCCCATGAAATACAGGGCATTATCGCCTTGGAGAACTCCTTTAACAAAGTAGGACTAGATCACGTGGTCTTAGTAAAATTGGCGTCTACTGCTGTTGTCGGCCATCTATTAGGTTTAAGTCGTGAAGAACTTACAAACGCCATTTCACTGGTTTTTGTAGACGGCCAATCCTTGCGTACCTATCGCCATGCACCTAACACCGGGAGTCGAAAATCATGGGCAGCCGGTGATGCTACCTCACGCGCAGTCCGTTTGGCATTGATCGCCCGCACGGGCGAGATGGGCTATCCCTCGGCGTTGACTGCCAAAACCTGGGGTTTCTACGATGTTTTGTTTAAGGGACAAGCCTTTAAGTTTCAGCGAGCATATGGAAGTTATGTAATGGAAAATGTCTTATTTAAGATTTCTTACCCGGCAGAATTTCACGCACAGACGGCAGTGGAAGCAGCCATGACACTTTTTCGGAAGCTACAAGCGGCCGGAAAAACAGCTGACGATATTGAAAAGGTCCAAATCCGCACGCATGAAGCGGCGATTCGTATTATCGATAAATCGGGCCCTTTACACAATCCGGCCGACCGTGATCATTGCTTACAATATATGATTGCCATTCCGCTTTTATTTGGAAGATTGACGGCAGCAGACTATGAAGATGACATCGCATTCGATCCAAGGATAGACGCGCTCCGTGAGAAAATGAGCACACTAGAGGATCCTCAATTTACAAAAGACTACCACGACCCGAATAAACGTTCGATCGCCAATGCCTTGACAATTACCTGTAAAGACGGCATGGTATTTGGCGAGGAAGTTGTTGAATATCCAATTGGACATAAACGGCGACGAGAAGAGGGAATCCCCCTGTTAATTGCAAAGTATAAAACAAACTTAGCGCGAATCTTTGCGAAGAAGCAGCAAGATAAAATTCTTGAAGAATCACTCAATCTGGAAAAATTAGTTGATATACCTGTCTCCGGTTTTGTGGATTTAATTACGTTTTAATTCGTCGCCTTAATTTAAAATAGGATTTTGCCTCCGGTTCATGTTGATTTTATCCGTGAACCGGATTTTTATTCCATTATTCTATCCCCCTCACCCTTAGCATAATTAAGCTGGTATGCGGTATCCCCAAGGTCGTGCCCGGTTTAATTGTTAATAGGTTTTTCAAATAGACGTTGATAATTCCTTCCAAAACTTTTTTCCTGGATTCCACAAACTCATCACTGGTCACAAACTTTCCAAGATGGACATCCCCTCTCCCATCTACGAGTACCGAGAACGGATAGTAAAAATCCTTATATGCCTTATTGATTACAATATCATATTCAGGATACAAATATGCATAGGCAGCACTCTGGTTTAACCGTTCTGTTTCACTGAATATACGCCTTTTAACAGTTATATTCGGATTCTTCGGTATCAGTTGCACCGGATTACGTGCAGCAAAAGCGCTATCAATGACCGTGGGGTTTGCATTTGCAATATTGGACCGCCATTGAATAAAAGCCGTATCATTCGGTCGTGGCTTTCTTAATTCTTCTACTGTTGTTTTTAAACTATCGCGGATAAAGCGTGCCGAGTAAAGCTTCATATATACATTGGATCGCGCTTCCTTCACATGCTTGCTTACCACCGTCAGGCGTTGCAATAGCAAGCTATCCTTTGCTAAACTACGTACTCGAAACCATTCCCTTCCAAAGTGGAAGATAGAATCCTGATCAAAATAAATTGAGTAATGCAGCATGGCATTGCTATCCGGACTAAAAATTTTGACAGAGTCATTGCTGATGAAATTCAGATGCCATACCGGCTCCTGTTCAAAACCCAAGGTGTCAAAAGCCAAGCCATTGTCAAAAGCTCTCCGAACCTCAAAAAAATCCGTTCCCGCAATCGGTGTAAAAGACGGTCGGCCCGGCTCCAATTCTTCCTCATCGGTTGAGGCTTGCTTGTTCGCAGCGGGAGAAGAACAAGAAAATAAAAAAATCAGATTTAAGAGGAAAAGAAAAACGTTAAAGCACTTCGAAAATCTCAATAGCATAGCTAGCTTAAAATACATAATATAAAATTACGAAACAATGTCTATTCATCGGGTAAACAAAACAAAAGAAACACTATTATTGTTACCTAAATATTTGCAAATCTATAAATCAATGATCAAAAAAATAGTTTTACTTTCGATTTTACTGATTAATATCCGATGCCTCGCTCAAGAAATCTATATTATTCCACAAGTTGGCCTAAACGCTAACACGTATGACTTCGGCGAAACCTCTTCGAACCTGAGTAACCAACGCTTCTCGCCGGGTGTTTCTGCAGGCGTCGGTCTCAATATCGCATTGGATGAATTACGAACTTTTATCCTGCAACCCGAAATAAATTATAGCATGCGCAATAACCGAACCGATCATATTTCTTCCGGTACCATGAATGAAGCCTTGACCATCCAACAAAAGAGTACATTGCATTACCTGGAAATACCGCTACTTGCCCGCTTCGACTTTGGAATTGGCACACGCTATTACTTTAACGCCGGACCTTCCTTTTCCTATGCTTTAGGTGGTAGAGAAAAACTGGAAAGTGATGAACCTCGAATTCAAAGCTACAATAGATCCGCTGATTTCGACAATCGCTTTAACCGTACCGATTGGAGTGCGCTCATTGGTGGCGGAATTGAATTTCCATTCAACGATGGCTTTTTAGTGCTCGATGCCCGTTTTTCTTGGGGTTTCAAAACGCTTTACAAATCCAGGGAGATACAACGCGTAGACAATGAAGGCAATTTAACCTCCACTATTGTCGGCCCCGAAGGCAAGAATAGAATATTCACATTAAGCATCGGCTATGCGCTTCCGCTAAATTAGTTAGCAAGACCTGTTTTTTCATTCATGTAAGCCACAGGCGTGTTCGTCATGTGTATAGCGCTGTATGTGTAATTTTTTTTCATATAAGAAAGCGTTTCTTACGTTTGTTCTATTAAAACAACACAGTCATGCCTAACACTCAAAACCACCAAGAACTGGAGTCTCTTATCAAAAGAAGAGAAAACATTAAAAACGAACTTTATCTATTGGAGTTGGCCATCATGTCAATCGAACTGAATGATGCGTTTCACTCGAACGACTTCGGTTTAGCTACAAGGAGAGCGGCCCTCCCAAATTAATTCCATTTATTAACATACAAGTAAAGACAATTTCATCGCTATATTCAATTTATAATATAAAATATCACGATGTCTTCATTTATGTCACCATTAATAAACATAAGTGAAGCTATAATCGTGACAGCTAAACTTTTATAATATTTTAAAATGTTAAAATTTAGTTATATTTTTGTTATAAATCATAAGACATAGTAATGAAAGCTGAAAGTATAACAGAGAAACAAGTAGTTGAATTTCTAAAGCTGCGACAACAACAGCTTAAAGAGGAACTTAAAAGTATTGAAGTCACGATCAATGCAATTGCTCAATCTAAGTCGGTTAATTTAGGTAATGATCGAATCAAAAGCGATTCACCTGATACAGACGACGCAACAAAAAAGAGAAAGACAGCAGGTAAAGCCCTGGCTCCTCAGGAAAATTTCAACGTAAATAGCAAGCTTGATCAAAAGATCAGTTATGCACTTACAAAAATCGGATCAGGTTATAAGGATGATATTCTGGAAGTCTTAAATCAAGCACAACCGGAAGCAGATCCTTATAAGGTCGAAAAAGCAGTTGCCGTGCGTCTCTCCTATTTATTAAAGAATGATTTCATTCAAGCTACCAAACATGGTAGAAGTTATAAATATAGCCTGAAATAACAGGCTATATTTTTAATTAGTTCTGCTTATAAGCCTACCCTATCTCGCACTTTCAGATTTTCCGTTTCAACCTAAACAGGATGGAGCTGGAAGCAGGTTATGCCAAGATTAACAGATTTTAGAATTAACGGGCAGGCATACTCACCATCATTGTATCACTTGCTAATGTAGGCACATAATAGCCCCCAGTGTCAAGCGATGCCTGGGGGAATTGCTTCTTTAAAGCTGCCAATCCGTTTCGGTCTACTGACGTTTTATACAAATAGATGCTTTTTAGGTTTTTAAGTCCCTTTAAGGAGGTCAAGCCTGTGGCACTTATTTTTGTTTCTACCAAATTAAGCAAATTTAGCTGCGTTAAATCTTTCAGATTGATTAATCCTTTATCTGTAATCGCCGTGCCTCTCAAATTAAGCTGTAAAAGATTTTCAAGTGAGGCTAATACTTTCGTATTCTCATCATTTAGTGATGTATAAGCTACTTCCAAGTAAACTAACTGTTTAGCTAGCTTTTTTACTTCTTCCAGTAAAGCGGGCGTCACATCGGTCGTAACAAAATTTACGGATAAGTAATTACTGTTTTGGTGGATGGGCAATACCACCACACCTGCATCTTTCAGTTTTTCGAGTGTGCCCGCATCAGCCGCATCTACCTCTTTGGCTAGCAGATCGCTCTGCACCTCTTTGTTTTTTGCACTGCCCGATTGAAAGGCCGCAAGTATGGCGCTCATTTCAGGCTTAGGTTTCAATTCCGCGACCGTTTTGTGGATATCGGCGCCTTGGTTAACCCACCATTTTAATAATGCAATTTCTTCTTGCGTTAGCTGCGCCTTTTCTTTTGGCGGCATATGATCTTCATTATCCAATGGTAGTAATAGACGTTTAATAAGTTCGCTTTCATCCGCCTTTCCTTCTATAAGAGAAGAACCGGCTTCCCCTCCTTTTACCATAAATTCCTTCGTATCCACCCGAAGCTTACCTTTCTGCTTCTCTCCGCCATGGCAGCTGTAGCAGCGGTTCTTAAGCAATGGTTCAACGAGCTGCGGATATACCTTTGCCTGTTGAATATTGGGAACGGGCGGGATGGCTTCCTTGCTAGCTGGTTCACCCTTTAGCGCCGCAACCAGGTAGTCAGAACCATGGGTAAGTGATCCTCCATAATGTCCCGTTATGGTAATACCTATTAATAACGTAACACTCAGCAGGCGAAGCAATGGCTCTTTAACAGGATATTTCATCAACCCATACAATAGCATCGCAACAATTGCTACAGCAATTCCGAACCATTGGTGTAAGCCAACCAATTTTGCATCATAATCACTCGTTTGGGATAATAAATAGCCGCTAATACAGGATACAATCGCTCCAATCGCTCCCAGCAAATAAATTAACGGAACGGCTGTACGAAGAAAGGCATAAGACTTTATGGCACTCAATAAATGAAATAGTACACCTAAGATTAATATGCCAATAGGTAAGTGGACAAGTACCGGATGAAAATGGCCAATAAGTTGTTGAATGGTAAGAAGCTGCATGGTCTATTCGTATCGTTTGCGTAGTAGCTGCATCATATGAACATTGATGGCCCATTGATCGGCTAAAGGCTGTCGGGTATAAGGCAAGGTCGGCAAATAATCCGGGGGGCCAAATTCGGTAAGCATGGTCATCGGCTCACCCTTTTGTTTCTTACGCGAAACGACTTGGTCCCACCAACGAAGATGAGCCTCCACAGCCCCTTTCCATTCAGGTGCGCGCGGATCATTTACCTGTGGACCTTCTGCATGGCCAATGCGCGTATGAATATGATCAGCACGTTGGAGGGCCAGTTGCACGGTTTCTGCCTGATCGTCCAATAAACTCTCATGAACAACACACCAATGTGAAATATCTAAGGTTAAGCGTAAATCAGGGTGCTTCTCTATAAAATTTCGAGCTACAGGTGCGGCAAACAGCATTCGGCCACGATGGGTTTCATGGTAAATCGGGATACCCGTTTCTTTCGATTTCTTAACGGTATAATCAATAAAAGCCGCATTTTCTTCATAGGTAAAATAATCTTTCCCGGAATGGCAATTGATATAAAGTGGACGTTGATATCCATTACCGGAAGCCGCGTCAATTTGCCTGCAAAAGGTTGCCAAATGCTCTTTGCTGTCCGGCCCGCTACCTGCACATAGAAATCCCACTTCCAGCCGGTGCTTCTGAAGTGCCGAAAACAACAGTTTTTGTGCCTCTGCGCTACTCGGCCACCATACCTCGATACCATCATAGCCGTCCTTTTTTGCTGCTGCACAGAAGTTCTCAACACCCCCTTGAAAACCCCAGTCGGTAGCCATAAAAGTCAGCGAATAACCGGCTTTTGATAATACCGGCACGGATAAATCGGCAAAAAGTTCTTCCATTGGCAAAAATAAACCAGCCGTTGCGGCTTTTAAAAAATGTCGTCGATTATGCGGCATCGTTATCTATCATTAAATCGCTAAGCAATAATATCATGGATAACCTTTCCGAAAACATCGGTGAGTCGAAATGGCCGTCCCTGAAAGTCGTACGTAAATTTTTCGTGGTCAAAACCCAGTTGATGCAAAATAGTAGCTTGTATATCAAAGGGCTCTACCTTACCACTAATCGCGCTATAACCAATTTCATCCGTTTCGCCATAGGTGAATCCTTTTTTGATACCGCCTCCCGCCATCCAAATGGTAAATGCCTCCGTATGATGGTCGCGTCCATTGTAAGGATTCGTGGCCCCGTTTCGATTTTCCAGCATGGGGGTTCTGCCAAATTCTCCACCCCAAACAACCAGGGTATCTTCCAATAGTCCCCTTTGTTTCAAATCCAACAGTAGGGCGGTAATCGGCTTATCCGTGCTTCTGCATTTGTTTTTCAAGCCGATGTTCAATGAATTTTGCGGTCCGTCGCCATGTGCATCCCAGCCCCAATCGAAAAGCTGCACAAAGCGTACCCCCTTCTCCACCAACTTGCGGGCCAGCAGTACGTTATTGGCAAAACAAGCTTTCCCGGGTTGCGTGCCATACATATCGTGAATATATTGCGGTTCATTATCAATATTCATGACTTCAGGCGCAGTTACTTGCATGCGAAAAGCCATTTCATATTGCGAGATCCGCGATAAAATTTCAGGGTCATTGTAGTAAGCATATTCCTGTTCATTGGACGCATTGATCGCGTCGATAGTTGCCTTCCGTAAATCCCGATCCATCCCATTCGGATCCTTGATAAACAACACCGGATCACCTTCACTTCTGCACTGAACACCCTGATAAACCGAAGGTAAAAAACCGCTCCCCCAAATGCTCTTTCCCGCATCCGGAAAACTGCCACCACTGGTGAGCACCACAAAACCCGGCAAATTCTGATTTTCGGTTCCCAAGCCATAGGTAACCCAACTTCCCATACTGGGTTTCCCCAAACGGGCACTCCCTGTATGCATTAACAACTGCGCAGGCGCATGATTAAACTGGTCTGTTGTCACCGCTTTTAAAAAAGTCACTTCATCCACTACGCTCGAAAAGTGCGGTAAATTTTCACTCACCCAAGCCCTACTTTCGCCATGTTGGGCAAATTTAGCCTGCGGCCCCAACATCTTCGGAACTCCCGTGATGAATGCAAATTTTTTCCCTTTCAGCAAAGACTCCGGGCAATCCTGCCCGTTCATCTTCTCCAGTTCAGGTTTATAATCAAACAGCTCCAATTGCGATGGTGCTCCGGCCATATGTAGATAGATTACGCTTTTAGCTTTCCCCAAAAAAGGCGGCGATTTCGGCAACAATGGGTGAGCCGGATCAAAGACAACCGGCTTAGCGCCCGTAGCCTGCGTACTACAGCTCCCCAGCAATGAGCCAAATGCTAACGCTCCCAGCCCCATCGCACTTTCCTTTAAAAAATGTCGACGTGTATAGGCCCGCAATTGCGTGTGACTGGCCTCCTTTAGCAACCGATGTAAATTCAATTCGTCCCGTGTCATAAATTCCTAGTTTTTAGTAATTACTTCGTCCAAGTTAAATAGGGTGTTCGCGACTACCAATAAGGCTGCACTGCTTGCATCCTTTTTAACCTGTTCCCCTAATAAAGAATCGATGCGATCCGGATGTGTTCTATATTCATCAAAAGCGGTTTGATACAACTTGGATAAAATTCCCAGCTTTCCGGCCGGGATAGGCTTATACATAATCCATTCATAACCTTTTGCAATCTGATCGTTAACCTGCTCGCCCCCCTCCCGTTGCATCCGATCAACGAAATGACGCGCGAGATCTATATAGACTGAGTCATTTAGTGTTACCAAAGCTTGTAGGGGCGTATTAGTGCGGATCCGCCGTGGATTACACACCACACGTTGTGCTCCATCAAATGTTATCATGGAAGGATAAGGTGCCGAACGCTTCCAGTAGGTATATACCGCCCGACGATACCGATCCTCCCCTTTTGCATTTTCCCATTTGGCGCTATTATATGGCGAATTCCATATACCTTCAGGCTGCCAGGGCATTACCCCTTTTCCATACATTTCCGTCCTGAGCACGCCACTGATCGACAAAAACTGGTCGCGCAGTTGCTCGGCGCTGAGTCGCATACGTGGTCCTCTGGCGTACAGCTTATTAAACAAATCCTTTTCCAGGAGTTCCTTAGTGATCCTAGAGTCTTGTCGGTAGGTTGCACTCATCATAAGCTCCTTCACCAATCGCTTCACACTCCATTTATAGTCATGCATAAATCGCCACGATAAATGATCGAGCAGTTCACGATGCGTCGGGTCCATGCCTTGTGTACCCATGTCTTCCAGGGTTTCCACGATACCTGTCCCGAAAAGTTGCTCCCAAACACGGTTCACCATCGTGCGCGAAAGCAGTGGATTGCGCTTATCCGTGAGCCACATCGCCAGTCCCATCCGATTTTTCGGTGCACCTTTCGGCATGGCATACTTAAATGCCGCCGGGACATCGGCATTTACCTCCTTTCCCGGCGATATCCAGGCACCACGCTCAAAGACAAAGGTTTTACGTTGCCTATTGGTCGGATTTTCTACCATAATTGGTGTTGTACTGGCAGGTGCTTGCAGTAAGGTCCAGAAGGTCTGTTTTTGTTCTTCATAACCAACCTTGCCTTTTCCGGGAAATTGATCACTAAAGTAAAACCAATCAAAAAATACTAACACCTCATCACCTTTACCTTTACTTGTATTCCGATAGGTAATATATACATCGTGTACGCCTTGTTGCATGGGGAAGTCTACTGCCTGAATCTGGTAACCCTCCTTAGCTTCCACCTTCCAAGAAGCGAAAACCGGTCCATCCGGCCTGTCCAGGTGCAGCTGCATATGGCCGCCGGGCACCTTGGAAGCAAAGTGGTAGATCATTTGGTCAACACGGTTCAAATCCACTGCCGCAATCCGAGCAACACCATGATTACGGAAGTAAAGCGCAATGTTATTATTGCCGATTACCGCATTGCGTAAACTATCCGTAGTCGTAGAATTGATTGTCGGTTGTCCCGTTTTTAGAAACTTATAGATCTCAGCGGCCTTTTGTTCAGAAACATTTTCTTTAAGCCATTTTGTCAAGGACTTCAACTTCAGTTCCATATCTGGAGCGAACTGTTTTAATAAAGGATATTCGCTCGGCACATCTTCATCCCGCGAATTATTAAAATAGGCCATAAACTTATAATACTCATCATGCTTAATGGGATCATAAGGGTGACTGTGGCATTGTACACAGGCAAAAGTAGTGCTTAATAGCCCCTCCCATGTCGTATTGACGCGATCGATAACCGCCGCCACGCGGTATTCCTCGTTACTGGTACCACCCTCGTCATTGGTCATCGAATTCCGATGAAAAGCCGTCGCGATATACTGCTCATCCGTCGGATTCACATAAAAATCACCGGCTATTTGTTCGGTAATAAAGCGATCATAGGGCTTGTCTTCATTAAATGCTCGGATTACCCAGTCGCGGTATTTCCAAATATTACGTGCTCCGTCTGATTCATACCCTTTTGTGTCGGCATATCGTGCTACATCGAGCCACATGGAGGCCCACTTTTCGCCAAAGGCAGGCGATTTCAATAAGTCATCTATTAACTTCTCATAGGCTTTGTCGGCATTCGGATCACGTAGATAGGCGTCAGCAAGCGCCGACTTGGGCGCCATGCCAATTAAATCTAAACTTGCTCTTCTGAGTAAGGTAGCACGATCGGCTTCCTTTGACGGTTTTAAGCCAGCAGCATCTAGCTTCTCGTAAATAAAACGGTCAATTTCATTGTGTGCCCAATCCTCCCCCTTACTAGGCACTTCTACTTCCGTAACGGGCAGGTAGGCCCAATGCTCCCCCCACTTCGCACCCTGTTTTATCCATTTCTTAAAAACGCTTATCTCTTCTTCACTTAGCGGCTCATGTTTGTAAGGCATACGTTCTTCCACATCCTTTGTCAATAAGCGCTTAACAAACTCGCTACCGTCGGGATTGCCGGGAATGATAGCCGGTTTACCGCTATTGGTAGCAGCCATTGCTTCTTCCTCGAAAAGCAAACTGAAACCTCCTTGCTGTTTTACGCCTCCATGGCAGGATATGCACTTTTTGTTAATGATAGGCTTCACCTGCGTATTAAAATCAATCGGATCCTCATGCGGAAAAGCAAACACGATTAATACAAGCACTACCGCTACCGCAAGTAAAATAAGCAACTTTTTTCTATGGAATACCACCATGCTCTTCTCGGTTTATTTCATATTGGTTATAAAAGGGAACGACATCATCTCGCTTCCCTGTTTCTTATTTATTAGGTTTTCAATATCTAAGATACTGAAAACCACTTTTCGTTCAAAGAAAGATTCAACGGTTCTACACTTTCTTTTTTTATTTTTTCGGATTCCCCGTATTGTTTGTTTTAACGATGAATCAATTGTTGTTCTAGTTCTTCGAGCGTTTGTCCCTTGGTCTCCTTTACCCGGTGCTTCACAAACAAAAAGCCGGCAAAACAGATAGCCGCATAGAGGTAGAAAGGCCCATAGGTACCTAAGATTTCAGCGAGAATAGGAAACGTAAAAACTAAAATGAAATAAGCGATCCAAAGCGACACAATGGCAATGGATGAAGCCACACCGCGGATCTTATTCGGAAAAATCTCGGCAATCAAGACCCAAGTAACCGGCGCCAACGAAGTGGCATACATAGCAATGGCAATTAACACAAAAATAGATACCACCGTGGCGTTCATTTCAAGTTGCAATACCCCCGCTAATACGAGATAAACGACGGAAAGGCCTAGAGATCCGATTAACATCAAAGGACGTCTCCCAAGTTTATCCACCTGCCACATAGCAATAACCGTAAAAATTAAGTTAACCGTACCAATGGCAACGGTTTCGAACAGCTGTCTATCCAGATCAGCGCCTATGGATTCAAAAATCGTGGAGGTATAATTGAATACCACATTGATACCACATAACTGCTGGAATACAGCTAACGTAATGCCGACAATGACGGCCGGACGTACTGCCTTTTCAAATACGGCACGAAAGGATTGCCTGGCTGTACCCTTAAGGGATGCCTGAATTGTTAAAAAAGTTTCTGCAGCAAAAGCCTCACTTCCGATAGCTGACAACACCTTACGCGCACGTTCGTCCTGCCTTGCTTTTAACAGCCATCGTGGGCTCTCCGGCAACCAAAGCACACCAATAAAGAACAAAACGGCAGGTACAGCCCCCAGGCCAAACATCCACCGCCAGGCCTCGGGGCCATTGTCTGCAAGGGTATAGTTAACCAGGTTGGTCACCAAAATCCCTATGACGATGGTCAGTTGATTGATAGCGACATTGCGACCGCGAACATGGGCCGGTGAAATTTCGGCAATATATAAAGGGCTTAACATCGAGGCCATGCCCACGCCTATCCCCGCAGCAAAGCGCATGAGTACAAAGATGGATAAGTCGGGGGCATAGGCCATTCCCAGGGAAGATATGGCAAAGATGAGGGCAGCTAACAGGAGGCCGGGCTTTCTGCCATAACGATCCGCCAGTTTTCCGGCCAACAGGCATCCCACAATACAACCAAGGGCCAGCGAGCCGGTGAGAAATCCTTCCCACCATGCATTGAGTCCAAACGCCTCACGCAAAAAAGGTAAGGCACCGGCAATCACGGCGAAATCAAAACCAAACAGATAGCCTCCAAGTGCCGAAATAAAGGAGATACCCAAGATGTAGGAGTGCTTAAAGTTCAATTCAGAATCATTCATCGATATACTGTTTTATCGTCTATGTATTTCGTTACTCTTTACCTAGGTACACAAAGCGCGTCGAAACGCTGCAGGAAACCGATCATGCGTTTATGCAGAACGGCACCCAAATGACTATTGTTACGTTCCAATACTTGATTGAAAAAATGTTCGGCCCCATCCGTATTGCCTAGTCCCAATTGAGCCAATCCAGCCATATAAAGGCAATGAACATGGTTCTTGGCCGACAAATCCTGTTCAAAAACCAACAGATCCGGTAAGGATACAGCCATGTAATCAATTGAAATGACATCATGTAGATGATAAGCGCTAAAATCCGCCAGTCTATTAAATACCATGCGCGCCTTTTCTTCATCCCCTAATTGTATCCAAGCCAATCCTTGGTAAAAGATTTTGTCGGGTTGCGGATCATTATAAAAGATCGCTTGTACGGGTTCGTCATTCCCCCGTGTTGCCAGCTCAAAATACGCTTTTGCTTTCGTTTCTTCTTCCAACCGTTTATAGGCCAATCCGGTTAGGTAATGGATGTCATTTTCCGGGGTGTTAGGGAGTTTGCCTTCACCCAAATTTGGCGGATAGCAAAGCATGGCCTGTAAATAATCCAAGGCCTCCTCGAGCCGGTTTTCAAGCAGCGCTAATTTGGCCAATTCTTGTCCGGCCACCAGGTACTGGCCGGGCACCTTGCCCTCGCCCCCCTCCCAAGGGTGGAAATTACGAGATGCCAATTGTTGCCAGGCTTCATCATGTCGCTGCAATAAATTGAACAAGCTGATACGTTCAAGGTATAAATCGTCTCGCTGTTCTACCAAATCCCCATATTGAGCTAAAAACGAAAGGCGCTGATGTGGCGTTACCTGTTGTAAGCGATATAGCTGATCCAGCTCCATCAAAATACGGGCGTCAGTGCGATCCAGGAAAAACGCCTCCTCCAAGAAACGCAGAGCCTTTTCACTCTCGTTCTTTTTATTATAAAAGGCCAGTGCCAAATTCCGTTTTACGGTAGGAAAACCGGCATCTATACGAACCGATTCTTCCCAACAGTGAATGGCCTTTTCGTGCACACGTTTATCATACCAATAATTACCCAGATAATAGTACGCCTTGGCATCGTTTGGGTTAAAGGTTAAGGCTTTTTCCAGTGCCAGCATATCTTCCATCCGATTCGGAAAACAATAATCAGGACTGCATCTGCTTGCCTTCTCGAAAAACGAATGTGCTAAATCGAGTCGAGCCTGTAAAGAGGCGATATAACCTTTATGGTAATGAACCAAAGGATCCGGGCTTTCGGCCAAGCACCCCAACCAGTCTAGCGCTTCCTCATAACAATACGCCTGCACGTAATCCAGCGCATACTCAATGAACGTACTGCTTCGCTCATTCATTAAAGCGACTGTATTGCTTATTAGGCTATCGGCTTCCTGTTCTTGGTTACGCTCTTTTAACAGCAAGTATTTTTCAAAATAAACCGCATAATTAAAAGCGTCCAGCTCAAGGCTAAAGTTCGCATAAGAAAAAGCCTCCTCTACACGCCCGAGCTTTCGTAAAATGACCACGCGCAAATGTTGTGCTTGTCCACTTGTGGTATTATTGGCAAGGGAGTGGTCTATATGTTCCAGTGCGCTGCTAAACTCGCTTCTACCCACGTCTATACGGGCGAGCATCAGATACGCAGTATCTTTCCAAGCAGCATTCCAGGTCGCTTTGTAAAACAGCGAATAGGCCTCATCCAATGCGTCGTTTACCTTCTTGAGCAAGCCCAAGTTATAAAGCACTTCGCTATCGTAAGGATTGGTATTTCTTGAGAGAAGTCGGCTTTTCGCTGCCAGAAAATGTACTTGGGCCTCCGTAAACAAGCCTCTTCTCAATAACCAAAGCCCCATGGCATTGTTATTCCGAATATCATTGGGATCGCGTTGAAGAGCCTCCTGATAGTAAGCCCTTGGATCGTAAGTGGCATGTCGATATTGTTCCAAGTGCAGACCGTGCAAATACAGTTCTTCGGTAGAGGGAACATCTTTCGGATCGGGTGCCGGTGTTGCCGGCGGCGGGATCTCCTTTTCTTCCGCACGTTCAGGGGCATAACGAATCAATAAAGCTCCTTCCCGATCATACACACGCAATTCGTAGTCGTGTAGAGCATCATACCTATCCGAATTGGTTAAGGTTTCCTGATAGCTATGGCTTGGCGAAAGCGTCACCGTACGCTCCAAAATCAGTTTAGCACCTACAGTTACAACAATTCGAGCCTCTTCCCAAACACCGCTTGCATAAACACCTAGCGTGAGTTGTCCCTCCTGTAGGTCGAAGTGAACGGCCATGTCCTTATTTGCATTTTTCACTACACCAATTTCACTATAGGGCATAAAATACTGCACGAAAGACTTGGTTTCATTTGGCTGTAGCCATGAAAAATCAGGCTGGTTATCCGTAAAAGCGCCTGTCATTAATTCGATATACGGACCATCCGTATCCGTTAGATTCCGGTCCCAGGCCTTTCCGAAGTCGGCATTACCCCAAGTCCATTGTTTTTTACCCGGCACTACATGATGATTGGCCACATGAAGCATACCGGCTTGCGTGTCATGTTCATAGCCGCCCATAAAATCATAGGTTGAATTTACCGCCATGAAGGAAGTGGGTACCGGTATGTTTTTATAGCGTGAAATATCCGTTCCCGGAGCATAGTCCATTTTATAATATACCCCTTTCGCAATCGGAAAAGAAGAGACATCCCGCTTCCCATGATCGTACACGGCATGCACATCCGGCGGAAATATCGATTGATAATGATCGTTCACTTTTACGGCAGGGTTTGCCCACCATAAGAAAGTCTGCGGAAAAAGTGTTCTGTTCGTTAAATGCGCCTCAATCTCCAGGTAAGCCCTGCCCGGATAAAGCCTAAAGCCGGCTCTGCCCTTTGTTCTGAACATCATTTCCACTTCATTGACCCACACCGTTTGCTCGCCATTTTCTCCGTGCTCAATCGTATATTCTACCGGCAAAAAGGTACTGGGGCGATGATGCTGGGGCCAGTTGAATTCAATACCACCCGAAATCCAGGGTCCTGTCAGGCCTACCAAAGCTGGCTTGATGGCGTGGTTGTAATAGATGAAATGCCTTTCCTTCACTTTATCATAAGCCATCTGCACCCTACCCCCTAGGGCCGGGAGTATCATCACTTTAAGGTATTGGTTTTCCAGAAAAACAGCATCATAGCTCACATCTTCTTTCTCGTCAAAGATCTTTTCCACCACCGGATAAGGATAAACAACGCCACTGCTTCCTTGGTATACCCTTTTTTCCAAGAACATTGGATTTTTCTCGGCCTCACCAATTTTATAAGTTGGTATGTTGATTTTTTCGATCCAAACCTTGACTTCAGTCTGCATAGTATATAACGGTTAATGAGACAAAGTTAAGGTCAACCGGTACACGAAGCATGGAGAAAGCGTTTTTAAAAATGGATTATATTACTATCTTGCAGGAATTTTAAACCAATTTATGATTAGAAAGAAAGAAGGATTTGAAGGAGAAAAGGCCATCATCATTCCTCCGAAAGTCGTTAATCAATACCGGGACACGTTCCTTACCAGGGAATTTTACATTACCGATATTGGCTTTTACCCAAAGGCCAAATACCACTACCGAAACCGTCCCGAAGGGACAAATGAACATATATTGATTCATTGCGTCGAAGGTAGGGGAAGTGCTACCATCGATGGTTTCGACCTGCCGATCGAGGCAAATCATTTCCTCATCATCCCTACCGGAACGCAACACCTCTATCGTGCTGATCCAGCCTATCCATGGACAATTTACTGGCTTCACTTTGGCGGGAAGCAAGCCGACCTCATAGTCGCCCATCTTTTCGAGAAAATGCTTTCCCAGAAAAATAAGATCATGCGAAGCGAACCCCATTTAGCACTTTTTTCCAAAATATACAACACACTGCAGCAAGGCTATAGTAAGGAAAATATGGAGTTTATAGCCCTCACTATGCCTTTTTACCTGAGTGCCTTTCTTTTAAACGACCGTTTCAACTATCACCCCGATGAACAGGCAGAAGATATCGTTGATCGCACTATTCGCTTTCTCAAAACTAGTATTCATAAAACATTAAGCCTGAAAGAGATCGCTGATCAGGCGCACCTCTCCGTATCCCATTTTTCAAATCTCTTCCACAAAAAAACGGGATATTCGCCTATTGAATACTTTAATCACTTAAAAATCCAGCATGCCTGTCAACTTTTGCAATTTTCCGACCGACGAATCTTTGAAATTGCCTTAGCCATCGGTATTGAAGACCCTTACTATTTCTCCCGTTTATTTAGCACGCAAATGGGAATATCGCCCAAACAATACCGAAAACAATGGACACTGTCAAAATCCTAACCGAAGTTACCTGACTACGTCCCAACTAAATGAAATTCACATTGAATCAAAAAACAAAACTCTCCGCTTTTCAGCTAAGGGAGAATAATAGAACGAGCCGGGATTTACCTAAAAGCTGACAACCAGTTTTCCAATCGTTTTTCCACTTTCCAACTGTTGGTGTGCTTCCTTAAAATTTGTAACGGACAAGCCCTTAAGCGTTTCTTTTAGTGTGGTTTTTAAAACGCCACGATCCAATAAATCGGCAACCTTATTCAAAATATGATGTTGTTCAATCATATCATCCGTCTGGAAGGTAGAACGTGTGTACATCAACTCCCATGAAAAGCTGACGCTCTTAGCTTTCAATTTATTCAAAGCAAGAGGGGTAGCAGATCCGGTTATCGAACCAATATGACCTTGCGGTTTAATCAATTCAACCATTGCATCCCAATAGGTATTGGTATCCACGAAATCCAGAATAAAGTCGACATACTGAAAACCTGCTTGACGAACTTCGTCCACGAGCTTATAATGATTAACTACATAATCGGCACCCTGAGTCTTGCACCACGAAGCTGTTTCCGGTCGCGAGGCAGTTGCAATCACCGTAAGTCCCGCCACGTGCTTGGCAAGTTGTATCGCAATTGAGCCAACCCCACCGGCTCCGCCGATAATTAAGACGGATTTGCCCTTGTCGCGCTCACCGATACGAAGCCGATCGAAGAGAATCTCCCAAGCGGTTAAGGCCGTTAACGGAATAGCTGCGGCTTCCTCGTTAGTAAGTTTTTTTGATTTATTCCCTACAATCCGTTCATCCACCAACTGATACTCCGCGTTACTGCCTGCACGGTTAATATCCCCTGCGTAATACACTTCGTCTCCCACCTTAAATAAAGATGCCGCATCGCCTACCGCCTCCACTACGCCCACCGCGTCCCAGCCAATAATTTTTGGCTCTGTCAGTACCGTATCCTTTGCACTGTTCTGCCGAATCTTGAAGTCGACCGGGTTGACGGATACAGCGCTTATTTTTACTAAAAGGTCTCGGCCTTTCGGGCTTGGCTTTTCTGTTTCAAACTCAATAAAACTGTCCGCTGCTTCAACGGGTAACGATGTTCTGAATCCTATAGCTTTCATATATTTATTCCTTAAGTACATCACAAAATTAGTAGGTTACAGAAAGAGAAACCAGTACAATTTCATGCTATATTTGTAAAAATCAATCCCCGATGACAAGATTTAACAGCTACCATTCGCTCAATATCTTTCGACTAGAAGCCGAAACCTGGAGTTATCCGGCACATAAGCACAACTTTTATGAACTCATTTTCATAGAAGAAGGTAACGGAAATCACGTGCTTAATGACGCTGTTGCGCCGTATCATATGGGTGATGTCTTTTTACTAAGACCGGAAGATACGCATTATTTTGAAATTGAAGCACCTTCGAAATTTATATTTCTGAAATTTACGGAACAACTATTCATAGAAAAGCTCGAAGGAAGCAGGACCGCTAAATGGCTCGACATCCTTAAGACCTTATTACAATCACCTTTCTCCGTGAATGGTAGTTTAATTAAGGATAAAAAGGATCAAGATCAACTTAAACATTTACTTCAAATATTGCTAGCCGAGTTTTCCCATCAATGTTCTTACAGCCGTGAACTGCAACTCGAGCTCTTTGGAGCCGTTATGATGATGTTGGCCCGAGCACAGGCTACCGCGCAATTTGGCACGCAATGCCCGGTGAATACCGAATTAGATAAGTTGAGCGAAATTCTGAGCTATACCCGTTTGCATGCGCTTGATGCAGACAAAGTACGTGTAGAAAGTATAGCCAGGCACTTCTCGATGTCACCTAATTACATCAGCATTTACGTCAAAAAACATAGTGGCTTATCCCTCCAGCAACACATTGTACAAATTAAACTGAAAGCCGCTGATCAGTTACTGAAAAACGGGCGCAATAATATCAACGAAATTGCTGTCAAGCTTGGCTTTACTGATGCCAGCCATTTTAATAAAATCTATAAGAAGTACAACGGCAAAAATCCAAGGGACATACAACGCCGTAAAACAGAAGCATTTCACGAATAATCGGGTTGCCTCTGGTTAATATAGCTGAAGATCTTGCTAATTTCCATGCTAAAGATATAAGCAATATTGTTTAGTATTGTTCCTTACAACCCGGTCTGGCATCGTCACCGGACAGCAAGATCTAAATATGAAAATACAACATGCTATCACACACATTATTTTACTTATTTTCCTATGCAAGAGTGCTACAGGTCAAAATAAGAATAATTTAAACCTTTGGTACAGCAAGCCCGCCAGTAAATTTGAAGAAGCACTTCCTTTAGGCAATGGCCGTTTAGGTGCCATGGTTTATGGTGGCGTGCAAGAAGAGCGGCTGTCTCTCAATGAAGCAACGCTTTGGTCGGGCAAGCCTGTTGACGAAAATAAAGTTAACCCACAAGCAAAGGATCATCTTCCCGCCGTACAGGAAGCACTCTTTAACGAAGATTATCAAACTGCGGATTCACTGATTCGCTTTATGCAGGGCGCTTATTCTCAATCTTATGAACCCTTGGGCAATCTATTGATCCATTTTAAACACCAAGGTACTCCCACTCATTTCAGGCGCGAACTGGATATTTCCCAAGCCATTGCACGGGTTTCCTATCAGCTTAACGGAACCAGTTACCGTCGGGAAATCTTTGCCTCGCATCCCGATCAGCTTATTGTCATCCGATTAACCGCAGAAGGTAAAGATAGGTTGGATTTTACTTGCCGTTTTAACAGTTTATTGCGTTCAAAAAGCAAGAAGCAAAGTACCAGCTTATGGATGCACGGTTGGGCACCTATTCATACCGAGCCTAATTATCGTAATAAAGAAAAAAATCCGGTGGTATATGATACGCTAAACAGCATGCGTTTTGCCTCCATGCTGAAAGTATTGAAGAACGATGGGCAAACCAGTTGGCAAGATTCATCACTCGCTATTTCGAACGCCAAAGAGGTAGTCTTACTTTTATCAATGGCCACCAGTTACAGTGGTTTCGACAAAAATCCGGGCAGGGCAGGAAAGAATGAATTAGATTTAGCGCTTTCTTACTTGAAGGAAGCAGAAAAGCAATCCTTCGCCTCATTGCAAGCAAAGCATATTCAGGACTATCGGCATTATTTTGACCGCGTTTCAATTAATTTAGGACACGGGGAGAAAGCAAATTTGCCTACGGATGAAAGGCTAGAACGCTTTGCCAAAGGTGACGGCGATAACAACCTCGTAGCACTCTTCTATCAATATAGCCGTTATTTACTGATTAGCTCCTCACGACCCGGTGGCCAGCCAACCAATTTGCAGGCTTTGTGGAATGAAATTGTAAGACCGCCTTGGAGCAGCAACTATACCACCAACATCAATACCGAGATGAACTATTGGGGTACTGAGGTCGCTAACCTTCCCGAAATGCACCAGCCCTTATTCGATTTTATAGGCCGCCTAGCACAAACGGGTGCCATCACGGCTAAAAATTATTATAATGCTGATGGTTGGGTATGCCACCATAATACAGATATCTGGGCAATGACGCATCCGGTGGGTCATTTTGGCGAAGGGCATCCCTCTTGGGCCAACTGGCAAATGGCCGGCGTATGGTTAAGTACCCATTTATGGGAACATTTCGCTTTTACCGCAGATGCCGACTTCCTACGCAAGCAGGCATATCCGCTAATGAAGGGCGCCGTCGATTTCTGCCTGAGCTTTCTCACGACCAATAAAGACGGTTATCTAGTAACTGCACCATCCACCTCACCCGAAAACATCTACATAACCGATAAGGGCTATAAAGGTGCCGTGTTGTATGGAAGTACGGCCGATATTGCAATGATCCGTGAGTTGTTTGCCGACTACCTGAAAGCAGCTGTTATCTTAAAAAAGGACAAAAAAACACAAGAAGCGGTTACCAACGCTTTGGCAAAGCTTCCACCCTACAAAATAGGCAGAAAAGGCAATTTGCAAGAGTGGTATCATGACTGGGAAGATGCTGAACCTCAACACCGTCATGTATCCCATCTGTTTGGATTGTACCCCGGCACTACCATAAGCGATGCATCCACACCGGAACTGGCAAGGGCGGTACAAAAATCATTGGACATCAGAACCAATGAAAGTACTGGCTGGGCTATCACCTGGCGCATCAACCTATGGGCCAGATTACACAACAGTGCGATGGCCTATGACGCGTTGAAAAAGCTATTCCGCAATGCCAATGATCCCGAAATCATCAAAAAAGGAGAAGGCGGACTTTACTCGAATCTATTCAGTACCTGCCCACCTTTCCAGATCGACGCCAACTTTGGCGGTGGTGCCGGCATTTCCGAGATGCTGCTACAGAGTCATGAACACTACATCGAGCTGCTTCCCGCCCTGCCTAAGGAATGGCCCGATGGAGAAGTCAACGGGTTAGTTGCCCGTGGGGGCTTTGTCATCGATATGCAATGGCGGAACGGAAAAATTGTGCATGCCAGTATCGTTTCAAAAAATGGTGGGTCTTGTAAAGTAAAATATGGCACCCATAACCAAGAGATAGACACCAAAGCCACACGGAAATACACACTGAAATTTTAGAAGCGATGCATAAGAAAATATGCACCGAACAAGAAGCCGGCATGTTACCCTATTTTCTTGCAAACCACTACGAGTTTTCCCTTGTGAAAAATCAGCAAGTTACCTTCTTTATCTACTTCATAGGCATCTTCCGGGCTTTCCAGACTAACATAATAATTACCGTTTTTTTTCAGCTCTGTGGCATAAGCGCTAACCACCGGTTGATCGCTTACCTGAAGCTTTTTTCCTTTAAAAGCGATGGGCTGAATAAAAACGCGTTGTTGGCGAGCAATCACCTGATAAGCAACGTTCGCCCCTTCCGGTGATTTAATTGTTTCATCAAACCAAACACCTAACAAATGTGTAGAATCGGCTGCACTAAGCGCCATTTGGCCTACGGTATCCGGTTGACTAGGCTGAACGATGGATTTATCTTCCGTATTCGTAGCTTTGGGAGCTTGGCTTTGTGTACAAGCGGACGTCGCTAAAGCACCAATCAGCCATACAAGTCTGTGCAATCTGAGCGTATTTTTCATCTGCCGCAAAGTTACGAATAATTAATGGCTTAGGTTCGCACCTGTAGCAAACCTTCCCGTTAGGGAAAGCTCGAATGCTTTTGGAAACAAGCAAATGATGAAAAAAGTTGATTAGGACAATCGTTTTTTAAAGGCAATTGCCCTGTATTGCATGTTAAACAGTTGCTATAAAGGCTATTATTTATTATCTTTGTTAAAATACTCAGCTAAATGGCCACATTGAATTCAACATTAGAAGATATCATGAAACTTGATTATACCTCGAGAGAGATGATATTGGAGATTTTGCAAAAAAGGCAAATCGAATCTAGACGTGAATTAATGGCTAAAAATGCCAAAAAATCGTTAAAGGAGTATCGCTCGGGCAAAACGCAACCTATGTCATTGGAAGAGACATTAAATCGCCTTCATTCCTTGTAAAATTCCGTATATGGCCCATAAACTTGTATTATCTAAACAGTTTTATTCCCGTCCTCAACACTTAACGAAAATACTTCGCTAAATTCTTTTTAAAAAAAGCAGCACTTTCGGCTATACTCTCCATAGAGCTCTTCTTAAAATTTCCGCCCTGCTCCAGGTAATAATATTCCATACCGGCCAAGTCCTTATCTGGTAAAATTTTAGTATAATCTATTGAACCATTGCCCAGCTCCGTATAATCCTGTGTCACTTTATCCATGTCTTTGATATGCCACATTACAAAACGTCCGGGCTGCATGCTAAAAAGCGCTGCAGGACTTAATTTAGAAGCACGCATTACCCAGTAAAGATCGATCTGTAGCTTCACCAGGTCGGGGTCCGTCTCTTTCATGATTATTTCATAACCATTTATCCCGCCATGATCGATAAACTCAAAATTATGGTTATGATAAGCAAAGCCCAAACCGGCCTTTTTAATCCTTTCTCCAATCCTATTAAGTTTCGGGGCGAGTTGTTTAAATTGCTCGATACTTCTATTATTAGGATCTAACCAGGGCCAGGTGATATAAGGTTGCTTTAATATACCTGCACCGATAATACATTGATCCACATAAGCCATCAATTCTGCCTCAGGCGCATTGAAATAGCGAAAAAGATCATAATGACCACTGGTGGTCGTCAATCCATGATCGCTCAGTAGACCAAGAAAATCCTTTGCTTTTAAACCATAATAGGATACTGTTTTCGGGTCAAAACCATAAGTCTCCGTATCTTCATAACCCAGAGCCGCTACCTGCTTTATCGTAGCAAAAGGATCTTTTGCCATCGCATCACGAATCGTAAAAAGTTGCAGTCCCATCTTATAGGCGGATTTTGTTTCTTCTGCAAAAAGCGCATTTGGTAGCATAAGCGCTGAGGTAGCCATGCAGCTATCTGAAATGAATTGTCTTCTGGTGATCATCGTGTACAATATCGGTATTTTCCGGGAGAATCATATTTAAGTTTAGCTGATCATAAATTTTAAGATTTAAACTGCCACCAATCAAAATAGAATAAATCTTTTTTTCCTTTGAAAACAAAAAAAACATCGTGTTTACCCGTTATATTTTTCATGGACCCGTTAACTGTACGAAAGATATCACCCTCACCCTGCGTATTAACGTTCACTACACCTAACAGTGGCCCATTGATGCTATCCAAATAAACCTCGATCTTGCCTCCATAAAGCGACGCAACATTAACGTCTAAGGATTTTATACCCTTGGAAAAGTCTACTGCCCGAACCATGAGATGATCTCCATTGTGTATAGATGAAACCACTACCCGATCAGCTATCTTCGCTCCTTTATCCCAAGGGATATTACGCTCCCATTCCGTTTGCTTTTCGGTTTTGAGCCCTTCACTAAAAGCGATTGTTTCTGCCTCGGTTCTCCGGTAAGGGTTAAGTGTCCCTACAGGTTCTACACTTTCAGATGTCCAAAATGGCAGTTCTTTCAGTGTGCCGTCTTCATTATAAACCAGCTGGGTTAAACAGACGGACCGTCTCTCATAATGCTTGCTCATTGTTTTCTTGAGTATTTCATAATTAAATCCAAATACATACGACTTACCCTTATAGTCTATAATACCGGGATGGTTACCATTGGATCGGCTATTGCGATCCATAATCATTCCCTTAAAGACCCAGGGACCTGTCGCTGATTTTCCCATCGCATAGCCTATTCCTTCCGGACAGCAAGTTGAAGCGTAGGCCATATAATAGTTCCCGTTTTTTTTCCACGCCCAAGGTCCTTCCTGATAGCGAAATGGGTCTTTCTGCCCTTCAAGTTTAGCGAATGATGAATCCTTAACGATTTCACCATCAATCGAAATCATGTCTTCCTTGAGCTTAACATACCACAGGTTAGGATTTCCCCAATACATATACGCTTGACCGTCGTCATCGATCATAACCGTTGGATCTATATCTTCATTGGAATTTTTCACCAAGGGTTTACCAATGGGATCAACAAACGGCCCGTAGGGACTGTCAGAAACCAGTACACCTATCCCGACACCTCCTGGCACAGTACAGTAGAGATAAAACTTTCCATTGCGTTCTACACATTGGGCCGCCCAGGCACCATTATCTGCATCGACCCATTTAAAATTTTTCAATGAAGCTACAGGACCGCGATCCTGCCAGTTAACCATATCGGTCGACGTATAGAGCAGCCAATCCGTCATTTTAAACCCAAAAGCATCATCCTCGTCATGACCTGTGTATAAGTATACCGTGTCCTTATACACCATAGGAGCTGGGTCTGCCGTATGTTTTGTTTGGATGATCGGGTTCTGCGCGAACCCACTTGAACTCAATATACAGAGTAATGCAGCTAATATCCCCACTTTGGGACAATTGTTTAAGTCTAATTTCATAATTTACGATTTCAGTCTATTGATCCTCTTGCTTTCAGGCAATTAGTTCATTAGCGTTTATTGGTTAGCCTAGCGCTAAATGGCAAATTTTACAGATGTCATTTAAACACTTAATACCCGAAATAAAGAAATATTAGCGAATAAGTGAAATAAATAGCACATTTTTTTATGGGCAACGACAAGGAAATCGAACAGTATGTGGCAGGTAATTTTAAGGAAGTAACCGTCGATAATGGCCAAGACCTAGTTAAGGTTAAACGTCCCGGGCGAACTGGTCCTTCCGTAAGCAAGTGCCGACTCTATATTGGCTATATCGGGAAGTTCTTCCCCACGGGAAGCAATTGTATAAAATTCGCCTCCCAAAGTACAATCAGGGATATCCATTTCGAGCGTATAGACTCCCGGAGGTAGGACGACACGCTGATAAATCTTTCCGTTCCTGATCGTTGCCATATTATCCGTTGACCAGCCTGCTTCTATGGCAAGAAACGGACCGCCAAACCAATGGTCAATCCCACCGAAATGTACTAGTTATGACTTCCTGCAACTTGCTCGAAGGACCGCTGCTTTTGGGAGCCATGCTTTCCCAGAAAAAATTGTGGTTCCATGCACCACCCGCATTATTCCTTACTTTTGATGAATATTTTGAAATATTTGCCAAAAGGCTTTCTTGCGAGGTTTCGCTGATATGTTCCGTAGCTATCGCTTCATTCACGGCCTTGATATAGGCTGTATGATGCTTGGTATAATGGATCTCCATTGTCTGCGCGTCAATTGTAGGTTCGAGGTCTCCATATGTATAAGGAAGTTTATCCTGTGTGAAGGATAATTGACGATTTGCATCTGAACCAGATGCAAAGGCTGCTCCCTTATCTAAAAGGGAACCTGCAAGGGTAACACCTACCAGACCTTTACCTTTGTTTTTAATAAATTTTCTACGTGTTTGCATAACAATATTTTAGCATGTTTTAATTAGAATTTATTAGCTACGAGCTATTTGATGTATAGACATCCCTACGAGGTATAAAATTTAAATAAAATTATTCGCCTATATATCAAAAAAATAAATACAAACATGCTTTCATCAATATAAATCTTTAACAAATAGATAGGCGCTATTCTTTTCCGACTTTAACGCGACAGGTATCCTTTCTTTCTTTAGAAAAGCTAAAATGGTAAAAAGATCTAAGATGCGCTTTACCATGAAGATCAAGAGACCTATTGCCAAGGCCATTAATAAACTAATCATTATTTCTCGTTTTTATTGAATGGATAAAATATATATTGTCAGATCATTTAACTGCTTGTCAGTCAACTGTGGAAAACCTGGCATTTGCGGTGCATCTGCACGTTTTTTACCGGGTGATAGAATCCAATGTTTCATATCTTCCTGTTTACCTTGATAGATTTCTACCATTTCAGTCATAGGCGGACCAACAATTTTTCTGTCTTTGGCATGGCAAGCACTGCAATTTGCCTTGAATATAGCTTCTCCCGGTGCATCACCATTTTCTTTGACACCCTCAGCACTATTGATAGCAGCACCCTCGCGGGCTTCTTTTGATTGCTTTTCAAATTCTGCTGTTTGCGCTGCCATAAGTTTTTGATGGGGCTCAAGTGCGTTTGCCCGATAAACATGCCTGCCACTAGCCATAAATAGTACGGTTAATGAGAAAAATAGAACAACTTTCCAAAAATTTCGGTCTATATGCGCGCGCGCTCCTGTAAGTCCCTTCCACATCCACCACATCGCCGGCAACGCCAAAATTGCACCTGTTAAGATGACGCCTATCAGGTTGATACCGATACCTTTTGAAGGGAGGGTTACCAGCAATAAAGGACCAAAGAAAAACTGCGCGGTAGAGGCAGCCAAAGCCAGGGTATAGCCAATACGGATGATATCATAGCGAGTCCATTTTGTAAATAACTGTTCAACGGGATAGTTTGGCCGTCTGGCATACCAACATATAAATAGGCCTGTTACGGCTAGCGAGGCGCAAATGAAATGGAAATATCTCGGAAAAACATTAGGCAGGGCTAGTGCACTGAAAAAACCCTGTATAGAACCCCATTTTTCCGGGAAGAGCATTAAATTTATATTGACCAGAAAAATCAACGGAATGAAAAGAAAAATCAGAACTGCCAAGCCTATTATGGCTATATGAAGTGACTTATACGCTTGCATAACTTCCCATGTATATTTATGTAAATAGGTCAAAAGAAAGGCAACTGTTACCAATGGAATGATCAGTATCCACATAAAGCCAGTTAGTGCATTGGCAGAATAAAAGTACACCGTATATAGCACATTGATGCTCAATAAAGGTGCAATACCTAACACTACTGCTAAGCTCTTGTTCACAGTGACGGTTTTTGCAAGTTCATTTGCAAAGACATCATAATCCGAATCTCTCTTCCCTCTAATTTCTGCCCACAGTGTTAAAATAGACCCGCCGACCATCAAATTGACAAAAAGGATATGCAGAAGAAAAGAAAGTACCAATATAATCACCAGTAACCATTCGGGTAGCGGCAGAGCAAGTGGGATATTTCTTGGGACAGGTGTTTTATTGGCCTGTAGTAATAAAGACATCAACATATAATTACGATTATTGTTTTTTTGAATTAGTTATCTTGGCTTCCTTACCGTCGGCTAACTGTTTTTGCTGTAACAATTTTGCCGCCGACACGGCATTTTGACGTGGATTTATTATAACGCCAGTGGTCTGCGCCCCCTCCAGTGTTTCCCCTGTCTCTTGTAAGTTTGCGATGTAGGCAACAAGGGCATCCAGCTCTTCTTCATTACCAGGGTAAGGGGGCATGTAGGAACGGCCATGATGCATCACGGGAATGTATGCCTTCATCGATGTTTCGTCTAATGGCTTATCTTTGCCATACATATTTTCAAATACTTCAGTTATTGAATTAACACCGTGAGCCGTATGGCAGCGACTACAGGATAGCATAAAAACGTCACGTCCTGCTAGCAGCTTATTTTCGGCAGTGATCTCTGTGACTGAGGTATAGGTTGCGTGTTTCAGTATACCATCCCGCCGGTATAAAGGATAATCTTCCTGACGAAGCAAATTTGAATACATATAACCACCTATCACGTAAGGTTTTCGGATAAATTCACGTACTCTTTCAAAAATCCCCAGGAAGGCAAAAGAGACGAGCAGCGGGAGAATGAGCATGTAAGCTCTGATAACGCGTGGCTTCCAGAGACCGATGATTGCTACCAATAAACCCGAGCCAATTCCTCCTGCAATAAAATAAATCAACAAGTCATAATATTTTTCAAACTCCATGGTCGTGACCGCGGTACTCAGATTCGCCTTCATGGCAGTAGGCAATACCCGGTGATACCAATAAGATGCGCCGAGCGCCAAAGGCGTCCAGGCAATCAGCCAGATACTAAGGTATTTGGTAGCCTTCAATCTGATAGTAGTATCTTTCTTTGTGAACAGAAACGTAAGAAAGAAAGAAAGCATCCCGCCCACAAGCATGGCAACTGGAGTACGAAAAGCCAGTTGCGGTATATAAATAGGATTATTGATACCATTGAGTAAACTCTTTTCTGCATTCCAATTTCCGGGATCCATCATAAATCCCAATATTGCAACAATAATAGCCATTGTGATCCACGAAAAAACACATAACCAGCCGCCAAAACGGATATGCCGCATTTTTGCTGCTATGGTTTTGTTGCTGTTTTTCCAGGTCAAGGTATAGATCACGATGAGTACCACTTCCGTTAGAAAGACGAGCCATTCGGTAAACCAGGCCCAATAGAAAACGCGAATTAAACTGCCGATGGAACTTGGACTCACCAAACCTGCCGAAAACCAAATTCCCACACCGGTCATTGCCCCAATGGTGGTTGTGATTATAAACACCACAAACATTAATCGATAAGCTAGTTTATCCCAGCTTCTGTTGACTATCTCACCACTGCTACCATGCTTGACACTTTGATACTCAAACCACACCACTAATGGGTAGAATCCGACGGCCAGGCCATGGTTAATCAACACGTGGATGATAGCTATCATGGCAATCAAAAATCGATCATTCAGCCAATCGAGATGAAACATTGGAAAATCCATAAATCTTTCTCTTTTGCTTTTTGACAAAATTCCTACTTTGTTTGAAAGTATTGACGAAATAGAGATGCAGATGATTTTTGTTTTTGGAACAGGCGATTGCTGTTTCCGTTACAATAGTTTAGTTATTGATAACAGCTGAATAATCGCCCGAAAAAATTGCTTTTTTCTAATAGGTTTAGAAAAAGAAAGGCAGCTCTAATTCAATAAAACTGCCTATACTATGTCGACTAAAGCTTTGAGTTTATCTTTGCATTTTGCGGAATTCCTCTGGACTGATTCCATGTTTCTTTTTAAAAAAGGTGATGAAGTACGAAGAACTGTCAAATCCCAGTTCAAATGAAATTTCGGACACGGTCTTGAACGTGTGATATAGAAATCTCTCTGCTTCCATTAGAATTCTGTCCCGTATCAATTCACCCACACTTTTATTGCGTCGTTCCCTACAGATGCGGTTCAGGTAATTGGTTGATATGTTCAACTTCTCTGCATAGAATGAAGGAAAGCGCTCACTTTTGTAATATTGTTCGAGCAATTGTTCGAATGCCCGAACCCTATTTTCTCTTTCCTTATTATAAGGCGTAGCCAGCCGTATACCGCTACAACGTTCCAGCATACCGAGTACAATATTCAAATAAGACCTCAGAATCGTTTTAGAATCTTTATCGGACAGCTTGAGCTCATCATACATCGAATCCATCATCATGCGCAACTTGGAAATGTCTATGTTATTTTCCAATTGCTTATATACTGCATTATTCTTTAAGAAAGAGAAATCATGCAACACGTTATCGTTGTAACGTTTTGTAAAAAAAGCATCCGTAAAAAGCAAAACCCAACCTTTCGCTTCTTTATTTATTTCAAATGTGCAGACACTGGATGGTACAATGCTCAGTGCTTCTCCTTTTTGAACCTGTACGACTGATTGATCGATGGCAAATATTCCTCCTTCTTCCTCAAAATAGACGATCGTATAGAACATTCTTTGATTGGGTAAGGACAGAAAACTATATTGCTGGTTAAAGGTGTAAAGCGGAGTGATGATAAAACCCATATTAGGGCTTTCCATATCTTCCAGTGTCAAAACGTTTATTTCTTCTGTTCTGACAACCATAATAATATTTCCTTAACTTATAATAACCGATAGATTAATTAGCCAAGAAATACAGGTGGTTTGAAGATACTAAAACAAAATCCATTGGACAACGGCCCGATAGAAGCTGGCGTGAAAACAATATCTTTAATGGGTTGTTGAATAGGTTTTTTGTGGTTATCATCGAGAACAGGTAAAACCATAGCAACCTCGAGCAACTTAACTTTTATCTGTGCATCGTTGTTGCTTTTTTCCTCTTTGACCCTTTCTTCCAGATAACAGGATCCTTTACATACAGGAATGGTTTCAAACCGATTGATACATAGCTGGCTTACGATGTAATCGCGGTTGAGCTGAAAGCCCAGATAAATCCATATACTGCCCGTGGACTGCATGATAATAGCCAAAAGCAACGATATGTACATGAATTTTTTCAAAACTGTGCGAATCTAATAAAATTTACTTTTCTTTCCTTAGTATAGCGATGTCTTTCAACAACCTTTTTGTTTCTTCGTTTGATGTGCCATCATATACTCCCCGGATATGAAGATCCTTGTCGACTAAAAGAAGGCCTCCACTATGCGTAAAGCCTCCGGGAGCCAGACTATCAGGATATGCAATCGCATAATAAGATTTTTCCGCCAAGCGCATTACTTCTTCTTGATCCCCATACAGAAAATGCCATTTATTATCTTTAGCCCCCATTTTATCAGCGCATGCCTTTAGGGCAGGTATGGTATCCCGTTTAGGATCTATGCTATACGACAGCAGAAGCACATCATCCATGCTCTGGGTTTTCTCCTGCACCTCTTTCATTTGAACGCTCATCTGGGGACAAATGGTCGGACAGGAAAGGAAAATAAACGATGCCACATGTATCTTGTTCTTCAAACTATTCGATGATACTTCCATACTGTCTTGATTGAGCATCGTAAACGAGTCAATTGTCGGATAAACCGTAGTATCCCGCTGCGTTATGGGTGTGCCCAGATAAGGTAATTTATTCTCCTGACAAGAGGCAACACTAAACGCTATTAGTAACAAAAAGACTCTATTCATAAAGTGCTGACAAATATTAAAATTTCATATCCAAATATACGTTTTATCCCCTTAAATCTCTTTTGTAGGCCTCCAAGGTATCCTATATGCACGAAAACATAAATCAATAGCACGTTTATGTAGGTATCAGAAAATTTATAGAGTGGTAACTTTGTCTGAAATCTTGATACGACCCGATATAAAGTATGAGCATAATTTTAAATTGAATTTCAGGTCGACGTAAGTTGCACTGGTTGAAGTGGACTTCTTAAAAAATTCCAAAACAAGTAAATAAATAAAAAAGGACAGATTAAACATCGTTAACCTGTCCTTTTCTTTTTTCGTTGTGTAATTATGCAGATAGATAATCGTCGGTACTTTTTATCTCCGCATAGAAAAACGCTAATGCTGCTAAAAATGCGTGGTGCACATCCTCCGCTTTTACCGTTTTACCATTAATTTCCAAGTCTCGTGACGCACAAGTATCGCCGAGCACCGTACACTTATAGCCGAAGTCAAATGCAGCACGTGTGGTAGCGTCCACGCACATATGAGTCATCATTCCGGTAATAACCACTTCGGTTACGTCATTTTCCTTTAAATAGTCCAAAAGTCCTGTTTCTTTAAAGCTATTTGGATAATACTTTTGAAAAACTTTTTCCCCGGCAAGTGGTTTCACATTTTCGTGAATTTCTGCACCAGGTGTTCCATCAACAAAAATTGGCATAGCTTCTGGATTAGCCGATACGTGTTGGATGTGTGCAATAGGTAAATTGTTTGCTCTGAAATGGTCCAGAACCTTGCGAGCATTTAGACTCGCAGTTTCAGGGTTTACCAATGGAAGGGCTCCGTTTTCAAAATATTCATTCTGGATGTCGATGACAATTAATGCTTGTTTGCTCATAATCATTTATTTTTTGAATAACAAAATTAGCAAACACCGTCCTGACCCATTATACCAAACCATTACGAAATAATACCATTTTGATAATCGGCTAAAAATTCGCGGGTTGTCATCCCGGTTTGCTTCTTAAAAAAACGCATTAAATGGTTGGGTTCCGAAATATGGAGTTTATAAGCTATTTCAGAAATAGTCATTTCAGAATGGATGAGGTAATCTTTGATTTCTATTAGCAATCTTTGTTTTAACAAATCCGTTGCTGTCAGATTGAACTGCTCTTTTACCGATTTGTTTAGGGTAATACGACTGATACCCATGAGTTCTGTATAATCGCTGATTCGCTGTTTATGTTCGATATTTGTTTCAATCAGTTTTTTGAATTGAAACGCATAACTGGTATCTTGATTTTTTAATGATAAGCGATGCGTTTCGGCATACACCCTGTTCAATTTCTGTAAAAGGTAATAGATCAGGGAACGGATGATATGCACACTATCTATTCTGGTTTTCCGTAATTCTTCTTTAATTTCTGATAACAAAACACAGTACATATCCATGTTTTCTTTCTCAACCTGCATATTTAGTGGAAATTCCAACTGATAGAAATACGATAAACGGTAAGTAAATAGTTTATCAGAGAAAAATTCATTTAGAAAATCTTCTTGAAAAACCAAGGACGTAAATTCCAGATTATCTTCATTAAGACCCCATTGACGTTTTTGAAAAGGGGAAATAAAAATAATACTGTTGTCCTCGATATTTATTTTTTGGTAGTTAAGTGTAAGCTGACCGTTCCCTTTCTTGATAAAAATGATTTCAAAATAATCTGTATTAAACAATTTTTGACTATTATATGCTTCACCGACTTCATCAGAAGGAAGTACGTTGAGCAGAAAATCTACCCCACATCCTGTCTTGTTAAATTTTATCGTTTTCAACTATTTCTCTCTTTTATTATTAAATATAAAACCGAAATCACGCAATTTCATTTCTACTTTTATATCATCCAACTATGCAGGTTGAGACATCGACAGACACCTGTCTGCTCAAAAATTGTTGATCTTAATAAAATCGAAAAAACAAGTAAACTATGACAAAAGCACCATTAAATGTGAAGCGTAAAATATTCCTGGCTGCCAATTAGCTTCGCATTTTCTTTGATACTAACATAAGTTACTCTGCAAAAGTTGGATAGAAAATATATTTTGGATCATCAAAGGAAATTGAACTGGGAATAAAAGACGGAATACCCATATATACAGATTCAGCGCCTGTTCCCTGTAACAATGAATCCTTCTTATCAATTAATACATATGCTCTTCTCTTCTTAAACTTTGCTTGATAAGGACGATAGTAAAAATCTCCGATCAAGGTATCCATGGCAATTCTTCCCCTTACATCACCCGAAACCACTGTATTGCCACGCCCTTCAATCCGAAGTTTACCGTAGAAACTTTCTTGAAATCTTGTTAATTTTAGATAAACCGTATCCCCATTAGAGTGGGCGATGTAATCCATTGTTTGCCCAATTTGATCTGATCCGCATGAAAGTGGCAATGAAAGAAAAGTCAAAATCAAAATTTTGCTGAGTTCGTTTCCCAATGCTTCAAAGTACGAGGCAACTTCTTTTGCGTCCATACGCAATTTATTTGATGAAATAATTCTTGTTCTCTTTTGCCCATTCTGCTAAAGAAGTCATTTTCACAGGAAGTTTCTCTAAGATTTCGTTCATTTTAGGATTGAATTTTGAAGGATACTCAGTTGCGTTCTGAAGATTTTCATAATAAGCTGCAACGCTGTTTGCTCCCGCTTCACCAACCATTGGCTTTAAGATATCGCCAAATTCTTTCGGCTTCTGCGGATAATAAACGATTTTTTCGCCTGTACCTTTAGAAAACGCTGTAGCCAAATCATTGCCTTTTAAATTTTCTAATCCGCTGATCTTAAAACTATCTGCTTTTAAATTTTCATTATAAATAGCTTCAACCACAAAAGCACTCACATCTCTGGAAGCTATCCAACCAATGGGCATTGCCTCTGGTGTAGGATAAGCTAATTTTTTCTCATTTGTGATGAAAGGAGCGCAAAATGGCCCCATCATATTTTCCATATAAATGGTTGGTTCGATGATTACATAATCCACACCGCTATTTTTTAAATAGTCTCTAACATCCAATTTCACATCATCTACCGGAGAACCTATCTTTTTGGTTTCTAACCAGCCACTTGTATTCCACACAATTTTTTTTACGCCATTTGCTTTAGCTGCATCAATGACATTCTTTGAATATTGCAAACCATCAGAAGGATTGGGAAGCGATACAGGTATCATAAAGGCAATTGCATCAACACCTTTAGTGATTTCATTAATTCTATCGCCATCAGCTAAATTTGCCAAAACCGGCGTTGCTCCTGCCTGAGCCAACTTTTCAAAACTATTTTCCGAACTTGTCGCAGCAATTACTTCCGCACCTTTTTTCTTTGCTTCGCCTATCACGTTGAATTGTTGCGAGCCTGTAGCTCCAAATACTAATATTCTCATTTTTCTATTTTTATGTTTAATTTATTAAAATGTGTATGATTCTCCATCTTCAGGAACGTTCACTTTATCGGTTATTCCTTTTTCAGAAAGAAATTCCTTTAATTCTTTTCGCGTAAGCGTATTGTGGTTTACGCCTTCCATGTGACTTACCACAATTGTGGCATTCGGAATCGCCTTATGGACTTCGTAAATATCATTTTTATTCATAATGACCTGTCCACCGAAAGCAAATTGGTTGTCGCCACCGTTTAATACAATTATTTCTGGTTGGTGTTTATCAAGGGCTTCCTGGACGCCTTCGTACCAAACGGTATCGGCTGCTATGTACAGTTTTTTTTCTGTTGGGTGTTTTAGTACTAAGCCGCAAACATATCCTGCAATTTTCAAAATATAGCCTTTCCCGTGTTGGGCTTTTGTTCTCCTCAGCTTTATATCGCCAAATGACGAATTTTCACCAAGAACTTCAACATTAGAAAAACCTGACTTTTCTATTTTCGATTTATCGGTGTGATCCTGGACAAATATTTTAACCCCTTTAGGCAAAATACGAATAGCTTCTTTATCCCAATGGTCTGGATGCAGGTGACTCACAAACACAAAATCAACATCTTTGATGATTTCTTCTTTAGGGTAAGGTAAATCGTTTAAAGGATTTTTTTTGAAAGTCCAATTTTTAGCCGGAATAAACGCAGGCAATGTTCCTTTGTCAGACAGCATTGGGTCTATCAAAATTTTTCTTCCCGCATATTCGACAAGGAGTGTGGCATTTCGTATTTGCTGAATTTTCATTTATAGTACGATTTTAAAATTAAAACATAGGGTTGTGATTTGCCGGTGCATCCGGCATCTGCATCATTGCATCCCAATGTTCAGCCAACTTCCCATTCTCAATACGATATATATCGATAAACCGCCATTCTTTTCCCGCCATCTCCGTACGGGAATGAAGGATAACTATATCGTCTTCTGCCACAACGTGTTTAAATACAACTTTTTGTTTTGGTACTCCTTGCGCGACAAGCATTTGTACAACTGCCTTTACGCCTTCAGGTCCCTCAGGAAGGGTTGGATTATGCTGTATAAACTCCTTACTCATCAATTCATCCACTCCGGTAATATCTAAATCTCCAAAAATTCTTTGGTAAGCAGTAATAGCTATCTGTTTGTTAATCTCTATCTGTGTCATCGCACTTTATTCTAAGATAATATTTGTACAAAAGTACTCTAATACTTACCTTAGCACAAGTACTTACCTAATAGTTTGGTACTTACCAAATGGTTAGAGTTATTGATTATCAATGAAAAAAAACTTAAAAATGAATCCACCTTGCGATGATAACTGCCCTGTTAGAGCATCGTTAACTTTACTAGGTGGTAAATGGACATTAATGATATTGTTCCAAATCAACGACGGTGTAATGCGGTACGGTGAATTGAAAAGGGCTGTTACTGGTATCAGTGAAAAAATGCTGATACAAGAATTGAATATGCTTGTTGAGAATAAATTAGTCAGCAAAAAAGTCTTCCCCGAAATTCCCCCGAAAGTAGAATACCGGCTCACCGAATTAGGATTGAAAACTTTGCCAATTGTGGATCAACTGGCTCAGTTCGGATTGGAGAACTTGGTTTGACGAAGCTTGTTGACCATAGTTTGCAACTAGTATTGAAATATTTTCGAAATGAAAAAATCTACCATGACACAAGGTGTCGTATATAACAAGTGCAGACAAGTAAGATCCCTTCATTTTACAATGAGTAACGTAAACATGTTAAAAATCCTACTTTACCAACATATTGTTGGTTATAGGAGTCGACAGCTCTTATAATACTTTAAATTTATTAGACGCCCTGCTTTACGGGGCGTCTAATCTAATCTTAAGCTTATATGTTCATATAGCGCAACACTCTTCTTTTACGCTTTCACGTGATTTTAAACACATAAGCCGGTCGCTTTTTATCAATAGTGTCGGGAAACGTCACCGCCAGACCATTTGCCGTTTGCTCAAACCTAACCTTATTTTTTACACCTAAAAGCTGTACATTATTAGCTCGGTAATTATCTTTCTTTAAACTTTTGATCAAGGCACTTCCTGTTTCAGGCCAGCCCATTACAATGGCGTACAATACATTTCCTTTGATCGTGAATCTCACGTCTTCAGCGGTAAAAGGCTTATTTTTGCCTTCGTTGAACCCTTGCGCCGACAAAGGTGCAGCATTTTCCATAGCGGGCCCCTCTCCAAAAACAGTCCAAGGCCTTGTACCGATTATGCTCTCGCTATTTATGCTCATCCAGGAAGCAATCCCTTCCACCGTTTTGAGGGCCTCCGAATCAATGGAACCGTCCCCTCTTAGCGGCACGCTCAAAAGGAGGTTTCCATTTTTACTTACCACATCAGCTAGCATATGGATTACCGTTTTGGCACTTTTATAACTTTTATTTTCATAAATGCGCCGATCGTAATGCCAAGCACCTATACAAGTGCATGTTTGCCAAGGCTCCTTCTCTATCTGATTACTTTGCCCTCTCTCAATATCCCAAACCATGCATTTCCGCTGTTGCTCGTCAAGGATTTTCCCATTGATTACCGCCTCCAATTCGCCATTGTGCTTTTGCTGACTGACATTGTAATAATGAGCTGCAATCCTTAAACCGGCATCGTCTATCGGCCATAAAGGCAGTGCCGTATCATCGAAATAAACTAAGTCAGGTTCGTACTTATCAATAAGCTCAATGGTCCGGTCGTGAAAATTATTGCAATACTTCTTGGTAGGCACGTTTACGCCATTGCCCCAATGCCATTGGCGATGAATCATTCCATCGTCTCCGCTATTTTCACTTAAGGGATGGTTTTGTGCATAGAGGTCTTGCGGGTCAAGGCCATCCCACCATTTATTTTTGCCATCAGCTTTTGTGATTTTTCCGTCATAGGGAATATTTTTGAGAGGGCCTTTTTTATCTGCACGTTGAGCTGTTTCGTACCAGGTCCATGCATGTGCAGCGTGAACACTAACACCGAAACGTAAACCACGTTTTTTGGCTGCCTTTGCCCAGCCCGCCATCAAATCTTTTTTTGGTCCCACCTTCGTAGCATTCCATGGTTGGTGACTGCTGTCGTAGAGATCCATATTGTCATGGTGATTGGCTAAAGCAACAAAATACTGAGCTCCTGCCCGCTTGTAAAGATCCAACAACATTTCAGGATCCCATTTACCTGCTTTCCATTCATTGATCACATCTTTGAATCCGAATTTCGACGGATGACCGTACTTTTGCACATGGTAGTTATATTGATCACTTCCCTCCTGATACATCCCTCGTGCGTACCAGTCACCTCGTTCAGGTTGGCACTGCGGTCCCCAATGTGCCCAAATGCCAAACTTCGCATCACGGAACCAATGGGGAACTTGGTACTGCTCTAGCGACTTCCATTCCGGTTTAAAATCGACTTTCGCTATCGGCGCATGGGTATGCGACGTATTAAAGCTTGATCCGGCTATAGATTTACTCAACCAAAGTGAAGGGATAGCCATTCCCAGGGTTTTTATTACAGTTCTTCTTTTCATTTTTTTATCTTAACCTATTTTTTAATAGCATGAAGTGCGATACAATACAAATTAGTAGCCCGTGTTTTGCGTAAGATTTCCATTGATCTGGAGTTCAGATAAGGGAATGGGCCATAACTCATTCACACCCGCCTTGAAGTTGCGTCGTTGATAGATCAGATAACCTTCACCATCTACGGGAAAATCCTTATATTCAGCCGGGTTATCGGTCAATTTCATTCCCGTGAACTGCCTATTAAGTTCCTGTGCAGCGATACCCCATCGCAGCACATCAAAATACCGTAAGCCCTCGAATGCAAATTCAACCCGACGTTCCCGCCTTATCACCGACCGCAAGGTGTCTGTACCCGTAACGGTAATCTTCGGCATGGCAACATTCTGCCGTCCCCTCACCAAATTGATCGTTGCATCCAAAAGCGGTTGATCAATAGGGTCGCCCGCTTCCAGCTTAGATTCAAGGTAACCCAATAAAACTTCCGGATAACGGATAACAGCCCAGTTACCCCCAAAATTCATCAGGTTTCCATCGAAACTTTCATCCATGAATTTCCGTATGCAGTAACCACTCCAGTTATATCGATTAAACCTATCCGGCGAGGTGGTGCCGGGGCGCGCAATATAGGTCTGCCCCTTGAACACGCTTCTGTCAGAAATCAAAACGGTATAATCGAGGCGTGGATCTCTGTTTTCGTAAGGATCAGATGGATTGTACAGGCTAGATTCGCCAATCGGTTTTCCGTCTGTGCATTCAAATGCCTTCACCAATTCATTGTAGGGAGAAAACTGATGCCATCCTCCCCAAGTTTCCGGATAAAGGTATTGGGGCAAAACATGTCCGTATACATCTTCCTGATATTGTGAAGTGAGCACAAATTCACCGGAGGCCACGTTACTGGCCGAATACAACTTGGTAAAGTCAGCGTAAATATGATAAACATCAAACGCTATGATCTTTTTATAGCTCTCCGCAGCTTCCGCCCATTTTTGACGGGCCATTTGCAAACGGCCCAAGATGGCCAATGCTGCACCCGCTGTAATCCGCCCCTGTTCACTTGCAGGTCTGCTTGCCGGCAGAACTGCCGCACTTTCAATCAGCTCTGCTTCTGCAAAATCCCAAACTTCATCACGCGATGCCCGGATAACGTTGTTTGCTTCCTCGATGCTCAATACCTTGGTAACCAAAGGAACCCCTCCGAAATAAAGCGCCAGATTGAAATATTCATAAGCTCTTAACGTTTTGACTTCAGCTATCATAGCGGCTTTTTTGCTTTCATCCATTTGCACTTCGCCGATATGATCCAGAAAGTTGTTGCAGGCTGCCAGCTTTTGATAGGAATTCTTCCAATAGCCTTCGGTTACCCAATAGGCCGAGTTTAACGTACCATCCGTTACTCTATCCGGTATCAGCTCCTTTTCCGATCCGTTACCGGCCATCAGATCTAGGTACAGGAGACTTCTCGGAGTCCAGAAATCCTCTCCCTTCCAGCCTGACCCGTTGTGGTAGCAACCCACCAATGCCAACAGTGCATCTTTTTCTGTCTTCCAAAAAGTAGCATCCGAGACCGCATCCAGGGGCTGTCTGTCGAAAAAATCCTTGTTGCATGCTGCAAGAAATGTGCATGTGGCCAAAAGCAAGTAGCATAACCACTTTTGGCTAAAATATGTGATGAATTTCATTATGTTCATGATAAGAATTATCGATCGTTAAAAATTAACATTCAATCCAAAAGTATACACGGCGGTTATCGGATAAAAGGGTGTGTTATCACCTGTACCTTGCCCCATCTCCGGATCCCAGCCCTGATAAAAGCTGCTGAGGGAAAATAAATTCTGTCCGCTAAAGAAAATGCGTAATCTATCCAATCGCATTTTTCTGGTAATTTTCTCCGGGAAAGAGTACCCCAACTGAATATTCTTCAGGCGAAGAAAGCTTGCATTCCGATTCCAAAATGTCGAAGGCATAATCGTTCCGGACCCCATATTAAGACTGGTCAATTTGATATATTCCGCATTTCTATCCGGACTCTCGGCCCTCCATCTATTTTCGGCCTGCCACCGCTGGATCTGTCCGCCATTATAAAATGCGAATGCCTGATAAGAACCCATCTGACGATCAAAACCAGCCAATCCCTGAAGTAGAACAGACAGATCCACACCTTGGTAATCAAACCGAAGGGTAGCACCATAGCTAAACTTGGGTACGGTATTGCCGATAATCGTTCGGTCATTTGCCGGATCCACTACTCCATCGGGTGTGCCGTTGGGGCCACTTATATCGGCATATCGAACAAAACCGGGTTGCGCGGCATAAGGTTGCGTCGGATAGGCTGCAATATCGTTTTCGTCAACGAAAAGGCCGTCGGCAACATATCCATAAATAGCTCCCAACGGTTGCCCCACAAACAAATTCTTTGCAATATCTTGGGTTAGACCATCCGCCAATTTTGTTACCCGGTTTTTAGTATAGGTAAAATTCGGACTAAAGCCGATATTCAACTTTCCGATAGAGGTACGATAGTCCATCAGGAATTCGAACCCATTGTTTCGTACAGAGGCGGCGTTTACCTCAGATGGTGTCAATCCCAATACACTTGAAACCGTCAAATTATATAGAATATCGCGTGTACGCTTATCAAAATAGTCGATTACGAAGGCGAGTTTTCCTTTCATAAGCGAAAAATCGAGACCGATTCCCCTTACCTCTGTTGTCTCCCATGTAATATCGCTGTTTGCCAAGGTAGTTAAGCGCGCACCCGGGAGCAGTACACCGCCGATCGGGTAATTATTGCCCAAGCTCAATACATTCTGATAGGGATAATTACCAATGTTCTGATTTCCCAAGGTTCCCCATGAGGTGCGCAATTTCAGATTGTCGACGCCTTTTACATGATCCTTGAAAAAAGGTTCTTCCGAGATCCGCCAAGCGGCAGAAACAGAAGGAAACAGACCCCAACGCCCTTCGCTGGGAAAGCGGGAAGTCCCGTCGTACCGTGCATTCACCTCAAAAAGATAACGATCTGCCAATATATAGTTTACCCGGCCAAAAAACGAGCGCAAGCCCCATTCGGCAGCCGAGCCGGACGATTGCATATTGGCAGATGAGCCTGCATTTAGCTCGTGCAATAGATTGCTCGGAAAATCGTCGCGGAACGCGGTGGTCCAGTCTGAGCGGAATTTCTCTTCCGAGTAACCCGCTAATGCATTGACTGCGTGTTTCCCAAACGTTCGGTTAAACTGTAGTAACGATTGAAGCGTTAATAACGAGTTGTCGCCTGAATTAACGGTCAGATTGTTCGGACCAACCCGCTTATTTTGATCAAAAATAAAATCAGACGCAAAACTATTGTTCGTAAAATTATTATAATTATATCCTGCCTTACCACTCCAGATAAGACCAGGTACTATTTCCCAGGCAAGCTCTGCCCCTCCTAAAAAAAATTTGTTTGCACGATTCACGAAAGATTCGCTCGAAAGCCATGCTTCCGGGCTGTAATTGTCCTGATAACCAAAGGTGCCGTCGGACTTTCTGCCCGCATAAATAGGTCCTTGCCTGACGGCGAAACCGATCATGTTCATCATTTCGCCATCAAATTGCCTTGGTTCGTCGGTTTGTGCACTATTACCCGTCATATTGACCTTCAGCGTAAGGCCATCCAATATTTTACTATCCGAATTTAGCATGAAGTTATAACGGCGATAATTATTTTTGGCAACAACACCATCCTGATCCAGGTAGCCAAAAGAAAACAGATACGAGTTCTTATCCGAACCGCCGGAAAAAGAAACATTGTGATTCATCTGAAAGCCCGAGCCGGAAGACAACAGGTTTTTCAGGTGCGGCACGTTTGGATAATTGTCAGGGTCGACGCCCGACCGGAATTTATCAATCTCTTCAGCCGTATAGCTTAAAGCCTGTCCCATGTTACTGTTAGCTTCATTGAAAAGTTCCGCATATTCGGCCGAGCCGACAAAATCGGGGAGCTCTGTCACCTTTTGCCAGCCAACAGTATTATTATATGAAACGCGAAGGCGACCACTTGTACCGCGCTTCGTTTCGATCAAGATAACCCCGTTTGCACCTCGCGTACCATATATGGAGGCTGAAGCAGCATCTTTTAACACTGAAATACTCTTTATGTTATTGGGATCGATGTCGTTCATCGAAGCGGCCAGACCATCAATCAGCACCAACGGATCGTTTCCTGCACCCGAAAAGGTACCCTGCCCTCTGATCCGTATCGAAGCCGCATCATTTCCGGGACGCCCCGCACTCTGAGAAACCGAGACTCCCGTTGCTAAACCTGCAAGTGCCTGTGAGGCCTGAGTAATGGGTCGGTTTTCAATGTCGGCCGCAGAAACGGACGAAACGGAACCGGTTAGATTCACCTTTTTCTGCGTGCCATATCCCACTACCACCACTTCGTCCAGGTCTGTATAAGACTCGACTAATCTAACGTGTATAAATTCCCTGTTATTTACGGATATTTCCTGCTTCTCATAGCCGATATAGGTAAAAACCAATACAGCATCTCCGGAAACGTCAGACAAGATAAAGTTCCCCTTTTCGTCAGTCACGGAGGTCATGCTTGTTCCTTTTACATATATACTGATGCCCGGTAGCGGATTCCCATCGCCTGCCGAGACGACAGACCCCTTAACGATATTTTGGCGGGTAGCCTTTTGTTTTTCCCCGAGCGAATTTGGTTGGTATCTAACAGCAATTACATTTCCATCAATTTCTTTAAAATCTAGTTTAGTTTGCCTGCCGATTTCTTCCAAGATGGTTTTCAAGGAAGCTTCCTTGACGTTAAGGGTTATTTGCAACGGTATGGAAAGCAATTCCTTATTATAGGTAAAGGAGACGTTTGCTTGCTTTTCAATTATATTGAAAGCTTTCTGAATATGATCGGTTTTTAGGTTTATAGAAACCTTCTTGGAAGCTGCCGTTTGAGAAAGAGCAATCTCTGCCTTTAACACGGAAAACGAAAAACAGATCAAAAATAAAGGCAATCCGAATCCAAACGACATAAGTACAAGTTTCCGTTGATTAGTTTTTTTCATTATATTAGATTGTTTGATCAAAAATTGAACAGCGTCACTGTTGTGCCTGTGGAAAGAAGCAACAGCGACGGATCACGATGGCCGCTATTTCTAAAATAGCGGCCATTAAATTTAATGTGCGTCTACATATGTTAATACGGTTTATAATGTTAATATATTAGTTAGCGATCAGGCATCGATATTAAAATAAGCTTCCCTTTTTTCTCGTACCCAATATTTAAGGAAAACTTCATGGCCTCTAAAAGTGTACTTAATGACGTATTTTTATAGCGGCCGATCATCTGCAGCTTTCCAATATCCGGACGACTTAACTTAATTTTAATGTTGTACTTTCTCTGGATGGCCGGCAGGACATCAGCGAGGCTGTTGCCATCAAAAACAATGTCCCCCTGTTTCCATGCCAATACGGTTTCCAGATTTTGGTTCTTTAATACACGTGCTTTTGATTTCTCACTATAGATAATCAGGTCATTTCTGGTTAGCAGCCATTCTTTCTCATCATTTACGTCTTTTACACCCACTTTACCGGTTTTTACCGCAACCGTGAATTTTTCATCTTTATACGACTTTACATTGAAGGAAGTTCCATAGACTTTGACCCGCTTTTGTTCCGTTGCTATCATGAAGGGTACCTTTGTATTGTGTGCCACATCGAAAAATGCTTCCCCGCTTATTTTAACTTTTCGCTCTTTACCGTCAAATTGTTTGGGATATTCTATTTTTGAACCGGCATTGAGCCAAACTTTTGTCCCATCCGAAAGTAAAACGGAATCGATCCGGCCTAAAGCAACCTCTTTTGTAATGGACACCAGGTTTGTAGGCTCCGCTTTTGGCGCCTCGTTATGGCGCACGAAAAACCACATAGAAGTAACACCTAGCAGTATACTTGCCGCTACACCAACTTGCCAGCGTATCCTTTGCTTGTTTCTTCTACGAATAGTAGCGAGTTCCCGGTTCAGATCATCCCTTAATTGATCTGCTATCAAGGGGTCCAATTCGCCGGATTCCAATAATCTAAAAAATAGTGCTGCTTCAGATCTATTGGCAATTCCACTGAGGTAACGATGTATTAATGTTTTATAAAAATCCAGGTCTTCCATAATTGCTTATAGAAGTAAAGACAAAAAAAGCTGAAAACAGGCCACCCCTCTTTTCATTTTTTTTTACTTTTCTATAAAATAGATTCCAGGGTCAGAAACAGGACGAGGGGTAAATGTAAATCATGCTGTAGATACTTTTTTAACGTACTTACGCACCGAATCATGTGCTTTTTAATGGCACTTTTGGAAACGCCCAACATTTTTGAAGACTCTTCGTAACTTTTCCCTTCAACCCTACAGAGCTCAAACACCCGTTTTGTCTGTGCCGGCAATCGATCGAGTATTTCCTGAAGCTTTACTTGATATTCTTTATCAATAACATGTTGGTCAACACTATTGATACCCGATTCGAAACGCGCTAAAATTTGTTGTTGTTGGGCAAGGTCTGTTGCAATCTTGTGTAAATAGTTGAGTGTATAATTTTTCACGACGATGAATAGGTAAGATTCAAGCGATAAAACGTCGATAAGTTTGGTTCTTTCAGTCCAAATTTTTGCAAAAATTTCCTGTACAACATCTCCAACCAAATCCTCCGTTTTAATGTACCGCTTAACTACACGTAAAACTACGGGGTGATAAACCTTGTAGAACAGATTAAACGCGCTATGGTTTCCACAGCTAATAGCTTCCAAAACATCTTTAGTTATTTTGTTAGATGCCATAGCCCATTTATCTCCAAACTGTTCTTAGGTCCACAGAAATTTCGGTTTATATGTCAAATATACACATAAAGTTTACGTATGCAAATAGATCAGAAAGACCGCATCACATAAACGCGATACATGCCGTAAAAACAAGAAAGACGGAATATTGATTTCCAGATCTCGCTTTAAATCTGGACACGAAGGGCATGAAACCAAGTCAACGTTACTTTGAGTGACTTTCCGGTTTATTTTTTATTTGTTTCTTATAAATAATGATATCCGTCTGAGCCGATACTAAAGTATCCCCACCAGTTCGGTCAGTTTTTAGGGAGCGATATTTTCCTTCGGGTCAAAGTCGCTTCCCTCCATATACTTCAGTATGGATCTGTAAAGCTGATTAGCTTCCGGCCTTTGCATAATCTTATCTAGCCGCGACATGCACACCAGCAACTTTCCATCACCTACCTTAAACTCGAAAATCAACCCCAATTTATGATTCCGTTCCAGATTATCGACTACCTGTATAATGGGTCGGTAACGATGTGCCGTTAAGCTGAGATTTAACGGATTACTTTCTTTTATGATCGAAAACCATTGACAGTTCGTATGTAAATCCGTCGGGAATGAATTAAAAATCGGGTGTTGAGGATCCATTAATAACCCGAGCGTACCGGGAGAAACGCCTTAATATCAACTACCGTCAGATGTGATTTTCCTTTTATGCTGAGCTCCCCATTGAGCTAAAGCAGTAATGATATCTTTTAATGATTTACTGTATTCGGTAGGTATATATTCTACGACGACCGGCGTTTGATCGGCATATACATTTCTTTCAACTAAAAGATTTACTTCCAGTTTTTTCAATTCACTTGACAGCATTTTTGCGGAAATACCCTTTAAAGTACGCTGTATATCGTTGAACCTGGTATGTCCCCCTAAAATTGCAATCATCACCCTTATTGTCCACCTGCCGCCAAGAACATATAAAGCATCTTCAGTTGATGACAAACGATTCTTGCACTGTATCTGTGAATATTCCAATTTATTTACCGCCATTCCCTTCTGTTTTTTCTTTTAGCAACTAACCTAAAAGTTACTACTTACTTTAATGTAACTACTATAATTCGGTTAGCTAATATAGCTAATTTTGCAACACCCTGTTTTAAAAGAGGTAAAGAAATGAAAAAAATATTGCACATAATTTCAAGTCCGAAAAAAGCTAATTCTGCGAGTAGAATGCTGGGAAAAAAAGTGGCTGAAAAATTAAAGGAAAAATTTCAGCATGTGAAAATTAAGGAATACGATCTCAATACAATTCCGCATTTAAGCGAATCCCATATAAATGCCTTCTTTACATCTACTGAAAACCGAACAGATGAGCAGCAACGTGAAATAGCCATTTCCGATCGGGCCATTACTGATCTGATTGAAGCTGACATTTTAATAGTTGAAGCACCGATGTACAATTGGAATATCCCTTCAACATTGAAAGCGTACTTTGACCAGATCGCCAGACCCGGGCTCACATTCCGTTATACAGGAAAAGGAGCTTTACCGGAAGGATTACTGAAAGATAAAATTGCGTATATAGTAACTTCATCCGGTGGAATATATACGGAAGGAGAATTGAAGGCCTTCGATTTTACGACCAATTATGTCCGGTTTTTCCTTGAACTTATGGGAGTTGAAGTGGCCAATGTTTTCAGGGCAGACGCCCAAGCAATACTGGGCCCGGAAGATGCTATACGGAAAGGAATTGAAAGTATTGTTATAGCATAAACAATCTAGGAACACAAAACTCAAAAAAATACAAAAAGGGATCATTAAAACTTAAAAAACAAAATATGATTTTAGTTACGGGAGCAACGGGCCGGTTCGGCTCAAAAGCGGTTGAGTATTTATTGAAAAATGGAGTACATCCTTCGGAGATTTCCGTTTTGGTCAGAGATGCGGCCAAAGCAGGTCGCTTAAAAGAACAGGGTGTTCAGGTAAGAGAAGGTGATTATGCCGATCATACATCTATGATAAAAGCCTTTCAAGATGTGGAGAGATTGTTATTGGTTTCCAGCAATGATAGAGGAGCCATGGAGAACCGTACCCAACATCACAAAAATGCGATCAGGGCTGCTAAGGAAGCAGGCGTAAAACATCTTGTATATACATCCTTTGTAAGAAAACCAGGGTTTGAAGGTTCGCCCATAAGCGGCTTTCAAAATTCGCATGTTGAGTCCGAACAGTATTTAAAGGAAAGCGGCATGGAATACACGATACTTCAGAACGGTATTTATGCTGAAATGATTCCGGTATTTATCGGAGATAAGGTCGCTGAAAACGGAACAATCGTTTTTCCTGCCGGGGAAGGAAAAGCAAGCTGGGTGCTTCTGGAAGAACTGGCGGAAGCCGCTGCCAACGTTTTAACTACCGACGGGCATAAAGGTAAAACTTATACACTGACCCATACCGAATCGGTTGGTTTTAAAACCATAGCCGGGGAAATTTCCGCAGTATTGGGCCGGGATATCCATTATAAATCTCCCGAAATGGGTGAATTTAAAACAATGCTGGAAAATGCCGGAGTTCCGCAGCTGTATATTGGCATGTTTGCCATGTGGGCCGCAGCACTGGCAGCGCACAGCCTGGATAAAGATGATGAAGCATTGACCATGTTATTGGGCAGGAAGCCAACATCCGTTTGTGAATTTTTAAAACAGATTTATAGCTGACCTGCTCCCTATCGAAACTTTGAAAATAAAGTGCTGTCAGATTTTGACAGCACTTATCGGGGAATAAATGATTTCGCTAATGTTACCCGATAGTCAGTTATTTCATTCTTTCTTTACAACGGTGCCAATACAGGCTTCCCGCACGGCCTGTTCGTCGAGCCCCATATATCTGGCAAATTCAGGAAAAGTAACAGGTTGGTGAGGTCGCTTACCTAAAGCCACATGGACCGTCCGCAGCAGCCGTTGTGCATGGCGGATACCTTTTCCGGTAATGATGGTAACATCCTTGGGATAAATATAAAGTCTGTGCTGATTCATAACATACAGGTTTGGAGTCTTCGCTTCCTAAACGAAGACTAAGGTTCACAAAAACATATTATCCGGAGAGATGCCTCACCCCCTCTTTAGCCGATATCCACCCGCTACTTTACCGCTAAAAGCCCGTTTTTACTACCCTAAAGGCGAATATAGCGTGTATATACTGTGAATAGGCGGCGGATAGGACCCGAAGGAAGCCCCTAGTAAACCAGATCTCTCCCTTAGTTTCAAAAATAACGGGCAGTATAGAAACGGGCAAGGTTTATTTGGGTATAAAAGCGACATTAAGGAAAAAAGAAGCCTAAATAACACCATTAGCGACCCAGCGGTATAATACATGACAATTTATTTATTGTTAACAACACAGGTAAGCACTTACTTTATTAACACTGTAATTTGTTCTTTATAGTTGCATCTGTTGTCTTACGAATAAAGAATATTATTATTTTTTCCTGTCACACCAATATTCGTCTATTCTTGATCGTAACGGTTACTAATTCTTCCAGTAATCTTGGTGGACAGATTTCTAACGTAAAAAGGCAGTAAATCTTTTACTGATTTATCAGTTCTTAAAAACGGTCGTTAGTTCTTCAAACACGCGTATAATTTGTGTCGCCTGCTAAGAATTCCTCACCTTCCGGGCTAATGTTATACATTAAAATTTGCAGTGCATTATCATTAGGGCATGGAATCTCGATTCTCCAACCCCAATCAGGATTATCCGGCACTTCATAAGAACCTAATAAAATAATGTCACCTTGTTGATTGATTGTTCCGTAACAATTCATGATTTTTCCACTCATTCCCCAAGAATCGACCCATGAGGCAGTAACTCCGGCTTGTTTGTTGATGTTGCCAATTAATATTAAACCATCCTGGCCAACACCTTCATGTTGCCAGTCATAGCTTAGCATAAGGAATTTGTCATTGGCTATGGACTTAATCACCATGTTAGAAACGGAGATAAAGTCAGGATTGGGCAACCAACTCAGCACCAAACGATATGTGCCTTTCCAATGCCCAACAAATTTGCTGCTTAAGTTCGTTATTTTCATAGTTAGCCTTTTTTATATTTAATGATTCCCCGATTTTTACTTCCTGCTAGAATTGATAGTTTAAAGTTATTACTTCAGCTGAATTTCTGCAAACTAACGTTTTTCGCCGTTTCCGAACATTCTATACGTAGCAATCCCAAATATGATTACGCACATTCGCTATCTGACTAGATATTCCCAAGATTTGCTTCTTCGTCACTTTGGTGACGCCGTGTAAGAAAAGTCCCTAACAGTAGACCCGTAGATTCAAAATATCTTTTTTGTAGCGGCCGGAATTATTTATTATAAAAAAGATGTTTACAATACACTGGGGAAAAAATCTGAATACCATACCAGATAGGATATATCCTCGATTATATTATCAAAATATTACCGTCGTTTTCTTGGTACATAAAAACGTCCGTTTTTTGGTCTTTTTAACTATTCATGCTACGCATTTTCTTAAACTAAGATTATTTAGTTTAATATTGTGCCTGCCTGAGCTGTACTTTTAGAACTGGCCTAAGTTAGGTGACTGAAGGTCTGCTTTATTTTGAAGTCGTTTGTAATAATACCACGCCATTATTTTTAACAGTAAAATTTTAAAAGTTAACCAATTTTTGTAAAATCCATGAGGTGACGTTCACTTTTATTCTACCGTTCATACAATTTCCCTGTATTCCCGCCTGCTTCAGCATATTCTTTTCGTCTTCACCACTAATTTATTCGCTTTCACGAATATGAAAGCCAATGCGCCCTCAAGATCACTAACTTTGATACTGTCAGGGCTATACAATATATGGTCTTTTGGTGTAAGGCCAACCAAAAGTGAGCGTCATCAGAAAAAAACATTCGGCTAGATTATGAAAGAAACTTTTAACATACGGGTAAATAAAAAATCGCATAAGGTCCATGCTGAACCAGACACACCCTTGCTTTACATCTTGCGGAACGAACTGTTTCTCAATGGGCCGAAATTCGGTTGCGGGCAGTCGTTATGTGGAGCATGTATGGTACTGCTAAACGGCGTAGCTAGGACTTCTTGCACCTTGGCAATCAGTGCAGTCGGTGATGCGCAAATAACCACATTGGAAGGGTTGCAAACGAAGAAAGGCGAGCTGCATGCCGTGCAACAGGCATTTTTGGAAGAACAGGCCGCTCAGTGTGGTTATTGCCTGAATGGATTGGTCGTGGCGTCGGTATCTCTGCTCAAGCGCAATCCAAATCCATCAGAACAGGAAATTAAAAATGGTTTGCAGTTGAATATTTGCCGTTGCGGCATTCATGCGAGGGCAATCAGGGCCGTAAAAAACGCAGCAAATCGTTAAACTATGCAGGAACCAACAACCACGAGAAGGAAATTCATCCAGTCTATCGGGCTACTCAGCATCGGTTTCTCCATGCTCGACCTGGCCTGTGACCGGAAAACCGACGACAACGAGACAATAACCGAACCTGCGATGAGAACCGATCCCGTAGATGGCGACCGAATCGACTCCTGGCTACAGGTACTGGAAGACGGAAGAATTAAGATACTAACGGGCAAGATCGAGCTGGGCCAGGGGATCATGACGGCGATTATGCAGATTGCTGCCGAGGAACTGAATACCTGCATGAACCTGATCGAGATTCATGTCGCCGAAACGGGCTACACCCCGGATGAAGGGTATACGCTGGGGAGTATGTCCATCGAAACCAGCGGCATGGCCGTGCGAAATGCCGCGGCATGTGCAAGGGAACGACTTCTGGAGCTGGCAGCGGACAAGCTCGGGCTTGGAAAAGCGACCCTGTCCTTAGAAGATGCAATGATCAGCGGCAGCGGAAAATCAATCGCCATTCAGGAGTTGTTGGCCGGTCAGCAACTCACCCAAACCGTTACCCTACCGGAAACCATCTTTGCAAAAACGGTAAGGAAATACGTTGGAAAGCCTTTGATCCGAAAGGATATCGAAGATATTCTAGTAGCTAAGACCTATTTTCTCCATGACCTACGCTTCCCCGGAATGGTCCATGCCCGCATGATCAGGCCTCCGGCACATGGAGCAAAGCTGGCTTCCGTCGACAAACTTGCAATCAGCAAACTCGAAGGTTTGCAAAAAGCAGTACAGATAGGCAGCTTCCTCGGGGTCATCGCTCCTGAGGAATTCCAGGCCATCAAGCTTGCCAATCAGATCAAAACCCTTTTAAAATGGGAAATGGGATCGCCCCTTCCTGCTAGTGAACCTTTACCGGGCCACTTGAAGTCTTTGCCGGCAGCATCCGAAACAGACAGGGAGACCGAGCACTGGCGGGAACGAATTATCTCGACGTCGGCAATTGTCCATCGAGCCTCTTATTTCAAGCCATACATCATGCACGCTGCCAACGGGCCTTCCTGTGCCATAGCGCTGTTCAAAGCGGGAAAATTATGGGTGTGGACACACTGTCAGGGGGTCTACCCACTCAGGGATGCACTCGCCGGGCTCCTGGATATGCTCCCGCAGAATATCCATGTTAAAGGCGTGCCCGGTTCAGGGTGCTACGGCCACAACGGGGCTGACGACGTTGCGGCAGAAGCAGCATTGCTTGCGGTGAACTATCCGGGCAAACATATACGGTTGCAGTGGATGCGCGATGAGGAAAACGGTTGGGAGCCCTATAGTACGGCCATGATTATGGAATTGGCGGCAGGCCTGGATGATAGTGGTCGCATCCGCGGATGGAAGTATGATCTGTGGTCGGATGTGCACGGAACAAGGCCCGGAGGTGATGCCGCCAACCTACTGCCTGCATGGTATATCGATAAAGGATATAGCCCTCCCGAGTCAGGTTTCCGGGGAGGGGCGACCCGTAATGCCGAGCCGTACTATCGTATCGAGCACATGAAACTGCAATCGCACATATTTACCGGGCCGTTGCGTAGATCATCCATCAGAGGGCTGGGGGCCTATGCCAATATCTTCGCCATCGAATCCTTCATGGATGAACTGGCGGTAAAGGCGGGTATGGATCCGATTAGCTTCCGGCTCAGGCACCTGGAAGACAGCAGGGCCAGCTACTGCCTAAAGTTACTGGTTAAAAACACCAAGAATGTGACAGTGGGGAAAGATGGCGGGTTGGGGTATGCTTTTTCACGGTACAAGAATTCTGCCGCTTATTGCGCGGTAGCCGCTTTGGTCTCCATCAATCGACAGAATGGAAAAGTCAGCGTAAAGAAATTGTGGGCAGTGGTCGATGCAGGTGAAACCATCAATTCGGACGGATTGAAGAACCAGATTGAAGGCGGGATGATCCAGTCCGTCAGTTGGGGGTTGATGGAATCCGTGACGTTCGATGCTACCCACATCACCAGTCTCAATTGGGCGTCATATCCCATTCTACGGTTCAATGATGCGCCGGACACCGATGTTGAGGTAATCGACCGGGTGGATGAACGTCCGTTGGGAGCCGGCGAGGCCGCGCAGGGGCCTACAATTGCCGCACTGGTCAATGCAGTATACAATGCTACGGGTATACGGATTAGGGATCTGCCCATTAACCCGGATCTACTCCGTCGGCCTTCCCAAACAGCATCTATACATAACAATACATAGATAGGTCACAATGCCAGTAACTGTTTGAAAATTGGTAAATTCGTTGCGATGACAACACATTTTCCAGCTGTTGATAACGGTCGTACGCGTAAACGATTATCGCTGCCCAGACGTACCATCTTGGCTGTTTCGCTGGCAATGGGCTTTTTCCTTATCTATCCCAATATCGCAAAACTGCTGCAGGGAACCCATGCAGAATATCTCCAAAACGGCAGTACAGTCGGATATGTCACTTTCTTCGTATTTAGGTATCTGTATTTCAGTCTCTTGTGTTATATCCTGCTAAAGAAGGGCATTACCGAAGGTTTTGAAACGAAAATTTATCGGACGGGACTATGGACGTTCGGTATTGCCGTGGTTGCTTACCTGCTTTATGTAGCGATTTCCTACATATCGGACAAGGTGCTGGATTGGTTCAGCGTCATCCTCCTTTTCCAGTTCATGACCATGTGGGCAGTCTGTACATTGATGGGATATGCCTATTCGTTGTATGCACAAAAACTGGAACGGGAGCAGGAAATAGAACAGCTGAGACTGGATAACCTCCAAAGCCAATATGAAGCGCTCACGAACCAAGTAAACCCCCATTTTTTTTTCAATTCGCTTAATTCACTCTCCGCATTGGTCCGTAACGGCGATGAGGGGCAAACGCTCACATATATACAGAACCTTTCCAATGTTTTCCGTTATGTATTGGGAAGCGAAGGTAGGGGCCTGGTGTCGCTTGAAGACGAACTGGCCTTCCTCGATGCCTTTTATTTCCTTCAGCGCACGCGGCATGGTGACCATTTTTGCTACAAGATATCGATTCCAGGTGACAATAAAGACTTGGAATTGCCTGTGCTATCGTTGTTGCCAATACTTGAAAACATCCCTAAGCACAATGTAATTAACGGTGTAACGCCAATGGAAGTATCCATCAGTATCAATACGGAGCAAGAGTTGGTGGTGACCAACCCCATACGCAAGAAAATTGACCAGCCTGGAGGTAGAAATGGAATCGGCATCGCTAACCTACAAAGTCGTTTTCGACTGCTGATGGGCAAAGATATTGTCATTTCAGATAATGGGACGCAGTTCACGGTACGCCTCCCGTTAAAACAAAAAGAAGTATAACTATGAACGTGCTGATTGTTGAAGACGAGCCGTTAGCGGCAACAAATCTTGAAAAGATACTGAATGAAGTGGCTCCCGATATCCGGCAGATAAGTCGGACGGAAGGTGTGGAACAAACCGTGTCCTGGCTCGCCCGGCACGCTCAGGAGGTGGAGCTCATCTTCATGGATATCCACCTGTCTGACGGATCGGCCTTTTCCATATTCCAGGCCGCTGAAATCGATGTGCCAGTGATTTTCACGACCGCATACGACCAATATGCTCTCCAAGCGTTCAAGGTAAACAGCATCGACTACCTGTTGAAACCCATTGATATCAGTCAGCTGGAGCGGGCTCTTCATAAATTCAGGAAGTTCAGCCGGAGTGACGTGAGTCGGTATCTTTCCAAACTGGTGAAGATGGAACCCTACTGGCGGTTCCCGGAAAAAATCCTATTGCCTATACATGATAAACTTATACCCGTTCCGGTTAATGAAATCTCTTGTTTTTACAGCACCAACGACCATACATCCATCCTTACCAAGGATGGAAAAAAGTTGCCCTATAATAAGCGATTGGAAAATATTATGCTATCCCTTGACCCCAATAGCTTTTTTCGGGCAAACAAGCAATTCATTATCGCCAAGCGGGCCATCGAAGGCATTACCATTTGGTTCGATAACAGGCTGCTGGTTTCCCTGGACACCGAAACCCCGGAAAGTCTCTACGTCAGTAAAAACCGTGCTTCTGAGTTCCGGCAATGGGTTGCGAGTTGACATATTTGCCAACGCCTTGATTTACTAACGCCTTGTCAATGAGCAATTAGTTGGAGAGGCTATCGAACCTATCTCTAAAAGACATAATCGTTTGCATAAAATCGGCTTTGAGGAGGGAAAACCGGAAATCTGTCTTGATAGTGGTCCTAAACGGATTAGACAGGTTGTTGAAAATTCGCTTAAAAGTCTAAGGACAGATTACATAGACCCGAACGTACCAATGGAAGATGTAGCGGGAACAGTAAAAGACCTTATTGCTAAGGGAAAGGTAAAACATTTTGGATTGAGCGAACGGGATTTTAATTCAAGTAAAGACGGTTTGGATGCCATTCGCAAAGCACACGCCATACAACCCGTAACAGCTATACAAAGTGAATATTCGGTGATGACCCGTAATCCCGAAAATGGCGTTTTGAGTTTGTGTGAAGAATTGGGGATAGACTTTGTACAGTATAGCCCGTTAAGTCGTGGTCTTATTTCGGAATATATCAATGAGCGGACAAAATACAATCCAATTAATGATAACAGGATTTTATTACCTCGGTATGAGCCCGAAAACATCGTTGCTAATTGGGGCATAATAGATGTTTTTAAAGAATTTGGTCACCACAGGGGTTAACCGTAGCACAGGTTGGTATAGCTAGGTTATTGGCTTAGAAACCATTTGTTGTTCCAGTGGTAGGTACAACCAAATTGGCACACTTACAGGAAAATATGTGGTCGGCAGATTACGAATTTACCACAGAGGAGTTAGCAAAACTCACTGGAAATTTATCCTAGAATATCCAACTGACGTTTCGCGTGGTGTTTTAGAGATTAATTTTATACTTTTAGCGGTATCATCTATAAAACAAACCGCCATGGAGAGCGAAATTTTAAAGTTAGAAGCACAACTTATTACAGCCATCTTAAACAGCAATGTAGAGGTACTGGATCAGTTGCTTCACGATGAGTTGCTATTTGTTAATCACCTGGGAATGGTGCTTTCCAAAAAGGAGGATATGGCCCCTCATATCAGCGGGGATTTAAAAATTACCGAACTGGCTGCCTCAGAACGGCAGTTGCACCTATTCGGAGATATCTGAAAAGTGGTGGTCACTAAGGAGATTAGGGGCGTTTACCTGAACCAGCCATTTGAAAGCCGTGTTAAGTTTACCAGAGTCTGGAAGTTATTTAACGGGGACTGGAAGGTGATTACTGCAAGCAGCGTGCTTTGCTAAGCACATAAACGACTTTACATCGGGTTATATACTTGCCGGAAAATGATGCAATCAGTCGTAGGATAGCTCTAATAAAATGTGCTTTACAGAACCTTCTGCAGCAGAAAATCTAACCGACTCACTTTGCTTTCAAGCGGATCCATACCGGTGCATGGTCGCTGCTCTTTTCCCAGCCACGGACATGTCGGTCGATGCCGCCCTCGATCAACCGGGGTGCAATTTTGGGGCTTAGCAAAATGTGATCCAATCGGAGGCCTGCATTACGCCCATAGGCATTCCAGAGGTAATCCCAAAAGGTATAGACTGCCTGATCGAGAAATAGCCTACGGATCGAATCCATCCATCCCTGTTTGAGCAGGGATTTAAATTCTTTTCTTGCTTCCATGCGGTACAGGGCGTTGTTCTCCCATTTTTGGGGTTTATAAACGTCCAGCTCTGTAGGGATAATGTTAAAATCACCGATCAGAATGGCGGGAATGTCCATCTTTATCAGCTGGCCAGCCCGCTTCTTAAAGCGTTTGATCCAGGCCATCTTATAGTCAAACTTAGGCCCTGGATAAGGGTTGCCGTTGGGCAGATACAAACAGCAGATAAGCGTGTCATCAATGATCGCCTCGAGGTACCGACTATGGTTATCTTCCACGTTACCGGGAAGCACGCGGGTCACCTCTGTGATCTCTCCCAATTTCGATAAAATTGCCACCCCGTTCCAACTTTTCTGACCGTGCCAGATAGCTTGGTAACCTGCCTCGTGGATGGCTTTTAAGGGAAAGCGGTTTTGGGGCGCTTTGAGTTCCTGCAAACACACCACATCAGGTTCTTCTTCCCGTAGCCAGCGGAGCAGAACGGGTAAACGGCCATTGATGCCGTTGATATTGAACGTCGCAATTTTCATGAAATAAGGGGATACACCTTATCTGAAACCGGCTATTTTTTCAGGTGTTTTATGATTTTCTCCCGATCGTTCCCCACAGCTTTTATTGCATCTTCCACATCGGCACGGCTCACGCCCAGTTCTTTTACAAGGTAATCGATTTCGTAGCGTTCATCGCCCGCTACCTTGCTACGGTCTCTGCCGTCCCTTTTGCTTTTATCATCTGCCATAATATTCGTTTTTCCTTTTCTAACAAGTGCAAAGCAAAAGTGTTTAACTGAGCCGCTGAAATTAAACAAAAGCCCTATCCGTATTGTTCCGGAATATATGGCAGATCAACGATCGAAACGAAAATTGCCCGAACGCATCAGGCCTATGCTCTGCACTTTGGTAAAGGAGCCGGTAGACAGCGATGCCTATCTATATGAAATCAAATGGGACGGTTATCGCATCATCTCCTTTGTGGAAGATGGAACGGTGCGGATGGACTCGAGAGGTGGCCTCAACTATACTTCCAGGTATCCGCTGATTGAAAAAGCGCTCCGTAAACTGAAGCACAACGTCATCATCGATGGCGAGGTGGTGGTCTTCAATGACGACGGGAAACCTGACTTTGATGCCATACAGCTCTATAATGGAAAAAGTACGCCCATCAGCTATTGCGTGTTTGACCTGCTTTGGCTAGACGGAGAGGATCTGCGGCATTATCCGCTGGTCGAACGGAAGGAACTGCTGAAAAAGCTGATCAGCGGACACGAAGTGTTGCGCTTCAGCGAAAGTTTTGAGGACGGCCGGGCTTTATACCGAGAGGTGCTGAATATGAACCTGGAGGGCATAGTTGCCAAACGAAAGGACAGCGAATACCTGGAAGGCGACCGCAGTTATAACTGGCTGAAGATCCCGACACGGAAACGGCAGGAATTCGTTATAGGAGGTTGGGCGGAGTCCGACAAATCGCGCTCTTTCAAACACCTGCTCTTCGGTGCCTATGAAAAGGGTAAGTTCCGCTGGATCGGCCGCAGCGGCGGAGGTTATAAGCAGAAGGATATGCCCGGTATTCTGAAGAAACTGAAGGAACTGGAAATCGATGAATCGCCGTTCACCAATCAGGTACTGGATACCAAGGGAGCTAAAACCCATTGGGTAGAACCGCAATTGGTGGCCAACTTTGAATTCGCTACCTGGACGAAATCGGGTCGCATCCGTAAACCTGCCACCTTCCTGGGCTTCCGTTATGATAAAAGGCCCGATCAGGTAGTACGGGAGGTGCCGGAATCTGCCGAATCGGTAGAGGTGATTGCCGAAAAAGTGGAAACGCTCCCTGCCGATGGCAAGGGTTCCCCACCGGATGGAAAAAAGGTTTATCTCAATGAAAGCAGCAACTGGCAACGGGTGGACGAATCGATAGAGGGCAGGGAAGTTTCGGACTTCCCGATGAAACATTGCACGGTGAAACTGCACGATATCGGTCGGGAGCTCTGGAAAGGCGTGGCCAAGGGAGACCTGGTTTTATATTACAACAGGATTGCACCCTACATCTTACCTTACCTGAAAGACAGGCCACAGTCGCTCAATCTGAAGCTGACGCATGCCGGAGGCCCGACCACTTTTATCAAGGACATGGAAAACCGACAGCCTGATTGCGCAGCTATCTTTACCGATGAACGACGGGTGAAAAAGAAAGGAAAGCGCGACCGGATCGATTACCTGGTATGCAACAATCTGGAAACCCTGCTCTATATGGTGGATTGGGGATGCGTGGACATCAATCCATGGGCTTCGCGTGTGCAAAAGCCCGATGAGCCGGATTATATCTGGCTCGACCTGGACCCGACGGTTTCGGGCAGGAAGAAGGAAGATAAGGGTTTTGAAATGGCGGTTGAGGTGACGCTTGCGGTAAAGGAGGTATTGGATTCGCACGGTCTGAAAGGCTACGTGAAGACCTCGGGCAAAACCGGTATGCATATTTATATTCCCTGCAAAGGGTTCACTTTTACGCAGAGCCGTGCCATAGCCAATGCCCTGGCGGATGAGGTGCATGCGTTGGTTCCGGACAGCAGCACGCGCAGCGAAACGATCGATCACCGTAAAGGCAAAGTGTATGTTGATGCCAACCAGAATGATTATGCCGATACGCTGGCGGCACCTTATTCGGTACGCCCTTATCACCTGCCGGTTGTCAGTACGCCGCTCGATTGGAAAGAAGTGAAACGGGGCCTCGACCGCTATGCCTTTACCATGGAGACAATCCCTGAACGGCTGAAAAAGAAAGGCGATCTGTTCAGAGACCTGACAGATGTAAAAATCATAAACGGTAACCGGATAAAATTAAAATCCCTATTGTCCTGATAAGCAATAAGGTCCCAGGCATAGGTACCGGACCGGTGGTCATTTAGATTTGACCTGCTCTTCCAGATAGCTTGCGATTGCCTGCAAAAGCCCCGGCTTTAGTTCTTTTGACGTGTCGGCAGTCGGATCTACCAATATGGCCCGGTAATTCCGTTCTTCATCGGGCTCGAAATGCACCATGGTGCCGAATACTTCCACCTCGATCTTATGGGTATAGCCCATCCAGCGGATACGGCTTTCGAAACTATGTTCGGTATTCCGGTAATTTATGGTTATGAAAAAGGGTTCGTCCATCTGTTCTGTTTAATAATTCCAAGCCTTATATTTTTTCGACCCGCTTTTTTACATCAAGAAGGAGCTGCCTGATTTCCTGCAGGTCGGTTCCGGCTTCGGGCAGCTTATCGGTCTGGTGCTTTACATACTGCCAGATTTCCAGTACTTCCTCGACTCCTACGGTATAGGGCGCGTAATTTTTATTGAGCGAGCGGAGCAGTACGGTACCGTCCCGCTGCAGGGTAACCTGCTTGAACACGAAATCCCGTTCACCTTTGAGGATAACGATGCACAGGCTGTCGGGCTTCAGGGTTTTCCAGTCCTGCACATAACGGGCCACCACATCGCTCCCCTCGGGAACGGGCAGCATCGAATCGCCCGTAGTGGGGAACATCCGATAGGTACCCCCGGCCGGAAGGTTCGGCAGCGAAAATTTGGGCAGCGCCGCCAGAAACTCGGGATCGGCATGGCCCGCGGCATAGCCTGCCTTGGCCTTTACGGGTACATACTCCATGTTTTCCTTATTATCGGGCGTAACGGTAATGGAGAGTACGCGCAGGTTCTTCCCGTTGATATATTCCTTTGCCCCCGTTTCCAGCTTGCGCAGTTCGTATTCGCTCCAGCGGCCCAGGTCCTGCCGGAGCAGGTAATCAACGGGGATTCTGAAGAACTCGGACAACCGGATCAGGTCGACCAGCGGCGGATTTTCGGTCTGCCCGTTCTCCAGTGCGGTATATTTACTGCGTGTAAGGCCCAGCAGCTGCGCCAGGTGTTCCTGACTGTATTTTTTGCGGTTGCGGAGAAACCGGAGATTGCTTCTGAAAAAAACTTTTGCAGCTTCCATTTTGTATTGTTATTATTGATGACATTCATTTTGTCACCAATAATGACAAAGTTAAAAATAAAATCGGGATATGGAAACCTCGTTGAAGAAAAAATCAGTGGTGGAGGAGCTGCGGAAAATGATTCTGGCAGCGGAGGGTTTTTCCGCTCCGAACGGAAGCGATGAACTGCCCGGGGATCTGGGGCCGATGGAAAAGGCCTTCCCGATGGGCACCTTTCCGCTCGGGGCCATCCATGAATTTATCAGTAACAGTGCGGAGGAAGCGGCGGCATCCACCGGCTTCATCGCCTGCCTGATCGGCCGCCTGATGCAGCGGAAGGGTCCCTGCCTCTGGGTGAGCATCGGCAAGCGTTTGTTTCCGCCCTCCCTGCTGGGTTTCGGCATTGAGCCCCATCGGGTGATTTTCATCAACCTGCATGGGGAAAAGGATGCCCTCTGGGTGCTGGAGGAGGCGCTTAAGTGCCCTTCGCTCGCCGCTGTGGTAGGTGAAATCCGCGAACTGGACCTGACGGCCTCGCGCCGCCTACAGCTGGCCGTGGAGCAGAGCCGTGTTACGGGCTTTCTGCACCGCTATCGCCCGCGGCGCCTGAACAACCTGGCCTGCGTCTCGCGCTGGAACATACGCCCCTTGGGCAGCCTACAGGACGGACGCCTGCCGGGCATCGGTCACCCGCTGTGGGAAGTGCAGCTCGGGAAGATACGCAACGGAAGGCCCGGCACCTGGCACCTGTGCTGGAAGGCCGGTAACTTCCGGCACATTGCGCCCGATGCCCCCGTTAAAAAGAAAGTTTATACACATACCGGTACCTGATGAAAAGATATGTTGCGATAGCATTCCGTCATCTGCTCACGGATGACCTGGCCATCCACCGGCCGGAACTGCGCGGAAAGGCTTTTGTACTGGCCGCGCCCGAGCGGGGGCGCATGGTGATCCGGGCCCTGAGCCCCGGGGCAGCGGCGGAAGGCGTTACCGTGAATATGGTACTGGCCGATGCGCGCGCCCTTTATCCCGATCTGGAGGTCTTCGATTATGAGCCCCACCGTGCGGAAAAATTGCTGAAGCGTCTGGCCGAACAGTGCCTGCGCTATACGCCGATAGCGGGCATAAACCTGCCCGACGGACTGATACTGGACGCCGCCGGCTGCACCCACCTATGGAAAGGGGAAAGGCCCTATATGGAAGAGATTGCCGGGAAACTGAAAGGCGCGGGTTATGATGTGCTGATGGCCATGGCCGACACCATCGGAACGGCATGGGCCGTGGCCCGTTATGGAACGGATGGCGCTGTTGTTGCTCCCGGCGGGCAGCTGGCGGCCCTGATGCCCCTCCCTCCTGCCGCACTGCGTTTGGATCGGGCCATAACGGAACGCATGCAGAAGCTGGGCCTTACCCACATCGGTGATTTTATTGGCATGCCCCGTACGGTACTGCGCCGCCGTTTCGGAGAGCAGTTGCTCAACCGCATCGGCCAGGCACTGGGCACCTCTCCCGAACCGCTGGAACCGGTGCGGCCGCCGGCACCTTATGCGGAACGCCTGCCCTGCCTGGAGCCGGTACAGACGCGAAAGGCCATTGAAATGGCGCTGGAGACGTTGTTGGAAATGCTTACACGGAATCTGCTGAAGGACGGGATGGGGCTGCGGAAGGCGGTTTTCCGGTCTTTCCGTATAGATGGTAAGGTACAGCAGATCGGGATCGGCACCGGCCGCCCTTCGCGTGACCGGCATCATCTCTTCCGCCTGTTCGGCGAAAAGATCGGTACCATTGCCCCCGGTCTGGGCATCGAGCTTTTTATACTGGAAGCGCCCGTTGTGGAGGATCTCGATGCCCGACAGGAGAAGTTGTGGAACGATGGCGGTGCCTATGAAAGTACGGAGATCGGCAATCTGCTCGACCGGATCGCCACACGTGCCGGCCACGATGCCATCCGCCGCTATCTGCCGGATGAGCACCACTGGCCGGAGCGCTCCATCAGGCCTGCCACCTCTTATGACGAACAGCCGGCCATCCCCTGGCCTATCGGTGAGCCGCGCCCGATTTACCTTTTGCCCGAGCCGGAGCCTATCCGGGTATCGGCTCCCGTGCCGGATTACCCGCCCATGGTTTTTGTACACAAAGGGAAGAGGCATAAGGTAAAAAAGGCGGACGGGCCCGAGCGCATCGAAAGGGAGTGGTGGATCGAGACGGGTCCGCAGCGCGATTACTACCGTGTGGAAGATGAAGACGGCGCGCGCTACTGGCTCTTCCGATCAGGGCATTATGATGGCGAGGGCGAGCCGGAATGGTTCATCCATGGTTTTTTTGCTTAACGGTTTATGGATTATACGGAATTACAGGTCACTTCGAATTTCAGTTTCCTCCGCGGTGCCTCGCACCCCGAGGAACTGGTGGAACAGGCCGCGGCGCTCGGTTATGGGAGCATGGCCATAACCGACCACAACACCCTGGCGGGTATTGTGCGGGCACACACCGCTGCGAAAAAGCACGGTCTGCGTATCATCCCCGCCGCACGCCTCAATCTTGTGGACGGCCCTCCCCTGCTGGCCTACCCGACGGACAGGGATGCCTACGCCCGTCTCTCGGCACTGCTGACCGAAGGCAACCGGCGGACGGAAAAGGGGAAATGCGAGCTCTATAAGGCCGATGTATACCGCTATGCAGAAGGCATGATCTTTATTTCCCTGCCTCCCGTTGATCTTGATGACGAATTTGATTTCGGAGAGGATTTCAGAAGGGAGCTGCTGGAATATAAAAAGGCCTTCGGCCGGCAACTCTATGTGGCGGCCTCCTGGCTGTACAGGGGCAGCGACGCCAAAAGGCTCTACCGCATAGGGGAACTGGAAGCGGATTTCGGCATACCGATGGTGGCCACCAACGATGTGCATTTCCACAGCCCCGAGCGGCGGCAGCTGCAGGACATCGTGACCTGTGTGCGCGAAAAGAAAACGATCTACAATGCGGGTTACCTGCTTTACGGGAATGCGGAACGCTACCTGAAGCCCGCCGGGGAGATGGAACGCCTTTTTGGAAAATATCCGCAGGCCATCGAAAACACCCGGCGGATCGCGGAGGCCTGCCGCTTCAATCTCGACAGCCTGAAGTATGTGTACCCGAGGGAGATCATGCCGGACGGACGCACACCGCTGGAGGAACTGACCCGGCTGGCGTGGCAGGGAGCTTACGACTTTTTCGGTGATCCGCTGCCGGAAAAGGTTTCATCGGCCATTGAACACGAACTGAAATTCATTGCGGAGATGGATTATGCGCCCTACTTCCTGACGGTATATGACATTGTACGGGAGGCCCGCTCGCGCGGCATCCTCTGCCAGGGCCGCGGCTCGGCCGCCAACTCCACCATCTGTTTCTGCCTGGGCATCACGGCGGTGAACCCGACGAAGTTTGACCTGCTCTTCGAACGCTTTATCTCTTCGGCCCGGAACGAGCCGCCCGACATTGACGTGGATTTTGAACATGAACGACGGGAGGAGATCATCCAGTATATCTATGAAAAGTACGGACGCGACCGCGCGGGCATTGTGGCCACGGTGACGCAGCTCCGCCAGAAGGGTGCGGTACGGGATGTGGCGAAGGCCATGGGCATGTCGGTGGATGCCATCAACCGCCTGTCGAGCTCCATCTGGGAGTTTACCGACGAATGGTTTGAGGGCGATCGCATTTCGGAGCACGGCTTCAACCCGAAGGACCCTCACCTGGTAAAGGTGCTGGAACTGACGCACCGGTTTATGGGTTTTCCGCGCCAGCTGGGCCAGCATACGGGGGGCTTCGTGATCACGGACGGTAAACTGACCGACCTGTGTCCGGTGATCAACGCACGGATGGAGGACCGCACCAACATCGAATGGAACAAGGACGATATTGATGCACTGGGTTTCCTCAAGATCGATGTGCTGGCACTGGGCATGCTGACCTGCATCCGCAAGGCCTTTGATCTGGCGCGGGCACATCACGGGCTGGAGCTGACGCTGGCCACCGTACCGCAGGATGACCCCGAGGTGTACGATATGATCAGCGCGGCGGATACCATCGGGGTATTCCAGATCGAGAGCCGCGCGCAACAATCGATGCTGCCGCGCCTGCGACCGCGGAACTTTTATGATCTGGTGATCGAGGTGGCCATTGTACGGCCGGGTCCGATCCAGGGGGATATGGTACACCCCTATCTGCGCAGGCGCAACGGTGAGGAGGAGGTGGAATACCCCTCTCCCGAGCTGGAAGCGATTCTGGGCAAGACACTGGGCGTGCCCCTCTTTCAGGAACAGGCCATGAAAATCGCCATTGTGGCCGCGGGCTTCACCCCTGCCGAAGCGGATGAACTGCGGCGCAGCATGGCCACCTTTAAGGCAAAGGGTCTGGTGAGCCGGTTCGAACGGAAGCTGATCGACGGCATGGTATCACGGGGCTATAAAAAGGAATTTGCCGAAAGGGTGTTCCGCCAGCTGGAAGGTTTCGGAAGCTACGGCTTTCCCGAAAGCCATGCGGCCAGTTTCGCCCTCTTGGTCTACGTATCCTGCTGGCTGAAGCATCACTACCCCGACGTGTTCGCCGCGGCGCTGTTGAACAGCCAGCCCATGGGCTTTTACGCCCCCGCGCAGATTGTGCGCGACGCGCGGGAGCATGGCGTAACGGTGCGGCCCGTGGACGTCAACTTTTCCCATTGGGACAATACCCTGGAGGAGAAAACAGGCCCTTACTGCGCGCTGCGCCTGGGTTTCAGGCAGGTTAAGGGAATGAACCGGGAGGAAATGGAAGCGTTGGTACGGGCGCGGAAGATACCTTATACGCATATTCATTTCCTGCCGGATGCAGGGGTTTCCATCGCTTCGCTGGAGCGCCTGGCGGACGCCGACGCGTTCCGCTCGATGGGCATGGACCGCAGGCAGGCGCTCTGGGAGGTGTCGGCCCTCCATGACCGTCCCATGGGCATCTTTGAAGGGCAGCCTTCGGCGAGCACACCGGAAGAAAAGGTGCGGCTGCCGGCGATGTCAGAATCGGAACATGTGCTGCAGGATTACAGCTCGCTGGCACTTTCGCTGAAGGCGCATCCGGTGAGCTTTATCCGGCGGCAGCTTTATGAGCGGGGTATTCTGACCACGAAGGAACTGGACCGATGGCCCGATGGCACGCCCGTTCGGGTGGCCGGACTGGTACTGGTACGGCAGCGCCCGGGAACGGCGGGCGGTGTCTGTTTCATCACGATCGAGGACGAAACGGGCGTGGCCAACCTGGTGGCCTTTGCGAGCCTCTTTGAACGGTACCGGAAGGAAATCCTCTACTCGCAGCTGTTGATGGTAGAGGGTAAACTGCAGCGCGAGGGACAGGTTACCCATGTGGTGGCCAAAAGGCTCTACAACCTCTCCGGGCTGCTCACATTGCTCGGCCCGAAGGAAAGAAAGCAGGCTGAGCTGCGGACGCTCTCGCCCGCCGATGAAAAAGACGGCCATGTCTTCCCTGCCAAAAACAAAAGGACGCAGGTACGGGTTGATGCTCAACTGGAGCTGTTTCCGAAAGGACGGAATTTCAGGTAAATTTTAATTGAATGGAGATGCAGGGGAAACTGTTTGATGATAACCGGCAATTGGTACTGCCACGGGAACTGATGGACTATACGCCCGGCTTTCTGGAACGGCCGGAGGCGGATACGCTGCTTACTTTTTTATTGCATAATGTGCCCTGGCAGCAGACCAAAGTTAAGATGTACAATAAGGAGGTGGTAACGCCCAGATTGACGGCATGGTACGGAGACCGCCCCCTGCGGACGGATGACCGGCGCGAACCGATCCCCTGGCTGCCGGAACTGCAGGTGGTAAGGCAGCGCATAGAGGCCTTTACCGGTATGGCCTTTCAGGGCGTGCTGCTGAACCTCTACCGCGATGGAAATGATTCGGTGGCCTGGCATGCCGATAAGGATACGGTGCCCGGCCGCAAAACCGAAATAGCCTCCCTGAGCCTGGGAGCCGAACGGAACTTTGATTTCCGCAGGAAGGACGACCATGCAAATCGCTACTCCATCAAGCTGCAACACGGCTCCCTTCTGCTCATGAAAGGCGATCTGCAACTTCACTGGGAACATAGGATAGCAAAATCGAACGCGATCATGGGGCCGAGGATCAATCTGACGTTCCGAAAGGTAATCTTATAGGGATAAACTGTAGTAGCTTATTATTTAAGCCTTTACCTTAATGTGGCAGTCTATCCCTTAATAAGCCGTAAACCCACGTTCCGAATATAGCACTCAAAAGGCTTATTCCAATCACAAGAGCTCCGGTTCCTATTTGCGCAAACAATGGACCTGGGCAGGCTCCGGTGATTGCCCAACCAAATCCAAAGAGCAACCCGCCATACAACTGCCCACGATTGAATTTTTTTGCTTGAAATTCGATCGGCTCGCCACCCATTGTTTTGATATTAAACCTTTTAATTATGCCTATAGATATTATACCAACAACTACGGCACTTGCAATAATGCCGTACATGTGAAAGGATTGCAAACGGAACATTTCCTGTATACGAAACCAACTGATCGCTTCGGATTTCACGAATATAATCCCAAAAAAAATGCCCACTAACAGATATTTAAAATTTGGATACCAACGACGCCTTGAGTCGTTTTCAGTGACGTCCCTCCTATTTTGCTCTTCGTTATTATTTCTTTCAATTATCTTTAAATGCATGTTTATATTTATTAAAGTGTTAGGATAAGGGGGAGTATAAAATTAGCCATAATAAAACCGCCTGCCATAAAACTGATGGTTGCTACCAATGATGGCCATTGTAGATTAGATAGCCCCATAATAGCGTGTCCGCTGGTACATCCTCCTGCATAGCGGCTACCAAAACCTACGAGGAATCCGCCAAATATGAGGATAATGAAACCTCGCAGGGTGAAGAGACTTGACCAACTCATAAGATCATGAGGTATTAAGCTGCTGTAATCCGTAATGCCATAATCTGTGAGTTCTGATACCAACCGAGGATCTAACTTAATCGGATCGGCATCGGAAAGCTGGTTTTTAGCGATGAAGCCGCCCATAAGAATACCAACGACAAAAAACAAGTTCCACGACTCTCTTCTCCAGTTATATTTGAAGAAAGGGATATTGGCAGGTACGCATGCCGCGCAAATGTGCCGCAGTGAAGAGCTGATACCAAAGGATTTATTTCCGATAATTAACAGTATCGGAACCGTTAAGCCAATGAGTGGCCCGGCAATGTACCAGGGCCAAGGTTGTTTAATAAGTTCTAACATGTTTTATAAATTATAGTTAATTTGCGCTCTTGTACACTCCCAGCTACAAAACTGATTTTGTTATAACAGGCTCTTTGTTTTCCAACCATTCCTTCATCCCTCCTGTATAGTACTTTACATTATTGAATCCGTTTTTTATTAAAATTGAGTGAGCTATGGTAGCACGATCGCCAGACTGGCAATAAACGACTAAATGTTTATCTTTATCGATTTTGTTCAGATTGCTTGTCAAGGTGCCAACGAAAATATTATGGGAACCTTCTATATGTGCCTCACGGTATTCTGAAGCATTCCGCACATCTACTAACTGCACATCATTCCTGTTTAGGTAACTTTTGAATTCGGGCAGCGAGAGCACATCTGCTTTTTGCAGCTCAACACCCACATCACATATATCTGATATATAACCTAGTATGTTATCGAGGCCGATACGCATTAATTTTCGCGTCAAATCGCTCATTTGCTCGTCATCCGCTATCAGCATGAATTGTTCTTCATAGCTCAGCAGCCAACCCATCCACGTTGAAAATGAATTATTCGCCTGTATATTAATGCTTTGCAAAAGAAATCCCTTAGCAAAGAGGCGTTTATCCCTAGTATCAATAATTTGGATTCCTTGATCATAAGCGGCTTTGAACTGTTCTTTTGTTAATTTCGGATGCGGAGGAATAGCTGCCAACAACGGTCGCCTTTCCTTATTGAGACGCTTCATCATGGCAAAGTATCGTGGTGCCTCAGGTTGACCGGCCAATAAATAGTCCGCAAACTTTTCCTCATTTCCATATAATTGAAATGCCCAGTTCCTGATTTTTTCATAACCGACGGTGGAACTCGGTACCGACCCGAGCAACTTACCGCAAGCGGAACCGGCCCCATGTCCTGACCAGACCTGAACATAATCGGGAAGATCTGCAAATTTCCGAAGCGATTGGTATAACTGTTGAACACCCCGCTCCGTTGTACCGGAAAATCCGGCCGCCTTTTCTAAAAGATCAGGTCTACCAACATCGCCGACAAATATGAAATCGCCTGTGAAGATCATTACAGGTTGGTCACTTGCGGCATGATCTGTAAGTAGAAAGCTGATGCTTTCGGGTGTGTGCCCGGGTGTGTGTATCACGTCTAACGTAAGTTTACCGATACTAATTTTATCACCATCTTTTAGACCGGTGTGCGGAAACTCGTACTGCCAAGCGGCTCCTCCCTCATCAGACAGGTAAAGTTCTGCCCCTGTCACCGCAGCCAATTCGCGTGATCCGCAAAGAAAATCTGCGTGAATATGGGTTTCCGCAATGTGGGTTATCGTCAGGTTATTTTCCTCAGCAAGCGCTAAATAGGTATCGATGTCCCTCTTGGGGTCAAGCACAATAGCCTTCCCAATTGTTTGGCAGCCTATCAGATAGCTGCTCTGTGATAAACTCTTATCATAAATGTGTTGAAAAAACATGATATGTAATATTTAATGATCTGTTAAAGTTGTAAACTAATTTTTTATCGTACAGTTACTTTGGTTACACGACGCAAGTCAGTGCGCTACTTGAACAACAATTCTCTTAAAAGGATATAAATACCCATAATCAAAACAAACCAGCCAAAGGCAAACCGTAGCCTTCTTCCTTCAATTTTTTTTACCAACTTACTACCAACAAAAATGCCTAGAAAGGCCATCAAGGTGACCGATAGGAGGAAGCACCAATTGATGGCAATAAATGTTACTGAGAATAGAAATCCTGTTAAGGAGTTGATAGCAACGATTAACAGCGATGTCCCTATAGCTGTCTTTATAGGCGTTTTAAGGAAACCTATAAGTGCCGGAACTATAAGGAAACCACCTCCTGCTCCAACCAATCCTGTAACAAGTCCTACGAGCGCACCCAAGGATAGGATACGTAAATTACTGAATGGCTTTTGCCTGTTTACTTTTGGTTGGTCAGCTTCTTCCGATTTTTCGATCATGTTATAGGAGGCTATTACCATTAACACGGCAAAGATGGAAAGGAGAAGGGTGCTTCTCGTGACGGCTAAATTGCCAATTTCAAATACAGATTCCGGTATCGCCGGTACAATGACCCGTCTGCTAAAGAAAACTGCCAAGACGGAAGGGATACCGAAAATTAATGCAGTTTTAATATCCACCATATTTCCCCTAAAATAGGGAAATGTACCCGCGGCACTGCTTAAACCAACGATAAACAACGAATAGGTCGTAGCGGTTATAACGTCAATATGAAACAGATAAACTAATACCGGTACGGTAAGGATACTACCGCCGCTTCCGATCAGTCCCAGCGAGACACCTATTAAAATTGACGCAAAATAACCGATGAGGTCCATTTCTGTTTTATTAGATGGATCAAAGGTCCGTCAATTCAAAGATCTGTACAGCTACTTTTGTTACACAAGAACGATTTTATTTCTACCGAGCTTTACCGTACCATCGTCTTCGAGCTGTTTTAAAAGTCTGGAAACAACCACACGTGCGGTACCAAGTTCGTTCGCCAATTGCTCGTGCGTAATGCTCAGCATATTGTTTCCCGAAAGTTCTTTTTTTTTCCGTAATAGCGTTAGCAATCGTTCGTCAACTTTCTTAAACGCAATTGCGTTCACCATATCCAGTAATTCTTCAAAACGTTTGTGATAGAGGCGAAAAATGTAATCGAGCCACTGTGGGTATTCTCTAATGAACAATGAGACCTTTTCCATGGGCAGGAAGCGAATTTCGGCGTCTTCCTCCACTTCGGCCCTAACCTTACTCATTTCGTTGTGAAGTCCCCCTAAAAATGACATGATGCAACTTTCGCCGGCCTTGATGTAATATAGTAAAATCTCTCGTCCGTCTTCTTCTGTACGGATAACCTTTAATGTACCCTTTGTAACAATAGGGATTGAACGGATGTACGCATGTTCGCTTAAAATAACATGTCCTGCATTATAGGTCTTCTGTATGCTATTTGCATACAACATCTCTCTTAATTGGGGCGAAGACCTGAATTCTTCAATTTGATCCAGAACGTCCATATCGCAAATTTACATTTTAGGGGCATATAATTGCCCCCAAAATTGATTCCGCTTAAGAAACTTGTACCGTCTTTTTATTAGACGGGGATTTCGCTGTTTTTTTTAGTTCAATTTGTAAAATACCGTCCTGATACTTTGCTTTAATAGCATCTTCTGTCACATTTTCAGGCAAACTAAATACGCGCGTAAATTCTTCCTGATGAAATTCATGCCGCGTGTAATTTTCCTTCTCTTCTTTCTTTTCTGACTTATGTTCGGCACTAATGCTGATCATACCGTCTTCAATGGCAATCTTAAAATCATCTTTTTTATACCCGGGCGCAGCTAATGTTAATTCATAATAGTCCTTCGTATCGCGGATATTAACCGGCGGTAGAGAAGTTTTGCTAAAGATCGGTTTGCTAAAGAAGCCATCGGTGTTCCAGAAATCTTCCATCATTGACCTAAATGATGGGAAGTCAGTAGCTTTAACTAAGTTTGACATAATATTGAATTTAGAAATAATAACTAAGTTCCTCAAATGCTAAATAATTCTTAATGATTTAGGTTATTTGACATAATGAGATTGATCAGGTAAGCGGTTTCGGAAAAACCAGCATTGGCCATTTGGCCAACGAAGAAAATGAAACAGTGTCACTACCGAGAAACAATTTCTCAAAGAAGGTGCGCTGCTGATCTGTAAACATAACAAGTATAGAGGGGTTAAATTTGGCTAACTGTACAGCTAAATGCTTTACGAGAGGCTCCTCAAAATTGTACTTCTCTTGAAAAAATTGGACAGTATTGGGGGGCAGCTTAGAAATAATTTCTGTTGCAGAGGCTACTTTGTTATTGAGCTGATCTGAGGGAAGCGAAAAGTGAAGGATGTCTACTTTTAGCTTAAGGGTTTCCATACAAACCAACACCATGTTTAACTCGCTTTCGAAATTCGTTAAGTCGGAAGCATATAATACGTTTCGGAGTTTTCTTCTTCTATAATCAGGAGGTACAATGATGATAGGAACATGTGATTGTTTTATTAATATATTAGCCACACTTCCAAACAGTTTTCGATGCCATCCGGCCGCGCTTCGACCTATACAAATAAATGTAAATTGATGGAGCTGCGCATACTGGAGAATGTGCTGCGCAACGAACAGCGATTCTTGAACGTGATAATAAAGCTGTAGCTGCTGAAGATCTATGCTTCCGGCAACTTTGCGAATAAACCTTATCAATTTTATACGTTCATTTTGCAGTTCAGTGTTTTGAAATCCGTTATAAGATAGGTCATTCCAAGTAGGTCTCTCGTTGTGATAGGTATAAAAAAATGTTAATTCATATTGATAGTGCTCGGCAAGTTGCAAAGCAAAGCGTATTCCTCCTTTAGAATTAGATGATAAATCCGTTGTAACCAAGATTTTCATAATTTCAACTCCTTTGTTTTAACTAATTTATATAGCTTATAAACATCCCTCTTATGAAAGAGCTGTGTACCGCTATTTAACGTTGCCGCCGTACCACAAGCCACGCCAAATCTGGCTACCTCCGAAAAACTCTTCTTTTGCTGAAGCATCCATACCATTCCGGCCACCATACTATCTCCGGCCCCCACTGTACTTACTCGCTGCACAGGTGGTGCTTCGATTTCTTCGTATACACCATCCGCCAATAAGATAGCACCACGTTTACCCAGAGAAACCACCAACATCTTACACTGTCCTTTACCAATAATATCCTGACCGATGGCTTTAACCTCTTCTTCGTCAACATTTTCCTTATTTACCAAACTGGCAAGCTCGGACAAATTGGGCTTGAGCAAATAAGTTCCGGCTTCTAACGCAAGCTTTAAGGATTTGCCTGATGCATCAATCACCAATAAGGCATTGCTCTTTCTGGCAACTTCTGCAAGACGTAAATAGAAGTCGTCCGGCACGCCCTTAGGTGTGCTTCCACTTACTACCATAATGTCTGCCAGTGGGCTTAGCATAACAATTGTTGAAAAACAACGGTCGAATTCGGTGGAGCTGAGTTCATGTCCGGGCATCACGAATCGGTACTCGAGATTAGAAGCAGTTTCAACGACCGTTAGGTTCTCGCGTGTATTGCTGGCCACTTTAATGGCTGTATGTGGTATATCTTTATCGGCTAAAATCTCTTCGAAATATCGACCGTTCTCTCCGCCGGAAGGAAAAATAGCATAACTTAAACCTCCCAGTTCTTTGATGGCTTTACTAACGTTAATTCCTCCGCCTCCTACTTCAAGGCTCTCCTGAACGCAACGCATCTTTTTTTCCGGTGTCATCTTCTCGACAGAAACACACCGATCAATCGCCGGATTCATTGTTATTGTAATAATCACCGTTTTAAAATTTTATAGTCGACTAATTCTGCAACTATAGTTAATAACTATATAAACAAGCAGCAGTGAAATGAATCACAGTATATGCCTCATAGGCTTTCAATCAAATGTCATTAATCATCATAGCCTGGATAATCGGCTAATTTAACCGTCAGATCATTCTCCACTTTGGAGATACCGGGTGCGGCCCATGCAGCATCTACTGCATCTCCCATTTCAGCCAATGAACGTACGGTGCCTCGTAAGATCGCCCGATCTTTATCGATTTCGATTTGAATATTACGTGCATCAATATTTGCATGTCGCTGAAAAGCCGCCGCAATTTGTTGTTCAACATCCTTAGCTGTAGCTCTTGGTTTGATGTTGATTAAATTGATAACCGATCGGACACCCTTTAAGTTCTCCATTGCCTTTTTAGCTTCATTGCGTTGATACTCCCATTCTACCTGTCCTTCTAGTTTGACCACTCCTTCCTCTACTTTAATTTGAATGTGCTGATCAGCAAGGCTAGCTTGTGATTTAATGGCCTGCACCGCTGCTTGCGCTATTTCTGTATCCGTATGCATTGTTCCGGCAAAGAACACTACCTCAATATCCTCAGCTAAGGCTGTTACTCCCTGAACTCTGCGGGCTGCCCGTTCCGCAGCCATTTTTTTTGAATAGGTACTTACCGTGCCTGACAAGGTAACAACCCCACCTTTCACAGTTACACCAATTTCTGACGCATCGAGTATGGGTTCCCATTTTAACTCATCGATTACATCTTGTTGAATTTCTACATCACTTTTCATAGTAAACAGATTAATAGCGACCTGCTATACAGGTGGCTTTGTTAAAAATTATTGTTTTGTTTCAGTCGGTTTTATTAAAGAACAGGAATGGTAGTATACAGAGCCATTTCTTTTGATACACTTCTATGTAGGAAGCTTTCACCCAGAGCATGTTGTTTTTTAATCAACAAGATCAGTTGTACCTCCTGTTCTCTTGCGAATTTTAGAATTCCTTGTCTTTCAGATTTACTATCCACATAGAAATACGTTGCCTTGAGATTATCCAGTAACGCGTGTAGAGCATACTGCTGTGTTATCATATGCGGATCATAATACTCTTCTTCTCGATAATCAACATTCACAACGAGCAATTCGGCTCCCAATTTGTTTGTGAGTCCTTTAATTATATTAACCGGTATTGTTGCGGTAACTTCCTTAAAATCGCAAGCTAATGCCATTCGCTTTATGGGTTTAAACGAAATCGAAGCAGGGATTACTAAAAGGGGAGTATCGCATGTAGCACAAAGTCTGGCGGTACTACTACCTAATAAAAGTCTGCTTAACCTTGATTTACCGGTCCGTCCCACCACGATCAGATCAATGGCTTCCCGGGCCTGGATCCGATTGATCCCTTCGATTAAGTTCCAGTGATCAATTTCGCAAGCAATCTCAATAGATGGATCGATAGCCAGTAAACATAATTTGATTTCCGTTAATTTATGTGCAGCCTCATCTACAGTGGATTCATTAATGGCGTCAGGTAGTTGCGCGATATCGAAATAGCCATGCAATGCATCCGAACTATGATAAAGAATTATCCTGGAAGCTCCTACCTGTGAAGCAAAAGCGGTAGCGTATTTAGCTGCATCCAGCGCCGGCTCGGAAAAGTCGATCGCTACAAGAAAAGTTCTCATAAAGCCAATTTTTAACGTTCGGTAACTATGTTTCGGGCTTTTGCAAAAAGATAAATACGAAAAACACCCGCCAATATAAAGCCAACACCTGTTAATGCCATCAAATCCGTCATTTCTATCGAATTGTTCCTCAACAGTAGTTGCAACACGAAACCAATTGATATAATTGCTACCATCACGAGCCACCAGTTAACGGGTTTCCTTCTCCATATGCTAACTGTATTCTGAATGATTATAATCAGTTTAACCAATAACATACCGCCCATAAAAGGTGGTAAAAGAACCATCAATAGCCAGGGATTAAAGAACACATAACCGGCAATTGCAATGTCCAGAACACCGCCCAATACGAACGAAGGCCGGTCGGGAATCATCTTACGACTGAACAGTGAAAAAGATATCTCAAAAACGCCGGCTGTTAAAGCCAGGATGATAAAAACGATAGAAATATATCTATAGGAGATTATCGGACTCAAAAAGACCCATACGCCAAGCCCGATAAGTACTAAGCCGGCTGCCAGTAATAGCCAGGCGTAATATCGTTTATTTGTTAATGTTGTACGGATTGACATGATCTTAAGGATTAGCGTATTTCTTAAGAGACTTTTCCATTAGAAGGTTTTTTATTGCTCTTATATGATTCTTTCAATACATCTTGAAGTAAGTATAGGTAACCCAGTTCAATTTTATTCCGATGACCGTAGGCCGAGACTATTTTATTGGCAGAACTGAAAATTGCTTCAGCTAACTTTTGATCAATGAACGATGGGTGATCGTCTACAAAACTACTAAACCGTTTGAAGGCGGATGAAGCTGTTGGCCTGCTATCGAATAGCCAATCAAACACCGCCTGAATCTGATAAGCGGCATCATAACCGTACTCGTCCAAAGAGGGTTCAAAATCGAGCCACGCTTCCTGTACCAGGCCTTTAACGGCCTCTACCTCCTTATCCGTTATATCGCGGTCACAGTAGGTAAGGCTATAAAAGAGAAAGGCCAGGTTCTCATAAAATTTTGTCCAAAGTTGAGGTGTGCGTATCATGTTTTCTATTGTTTAGTATAAAGTTATTTATAGAAAAGAAATCTTACTATGATCGAAAACAGGGCTGGTCATGATAGGAATCATCCTCATTTTGCCCATACCATTTTGCTTCCGCTTTCGCTATGTATTCGATTCCTTGCAACAAGGCGTCTGCTGTGAAAGAGATACTGTTGATGCCCTTTCGGACTAAAAAATCTGAAAATTCAGGATAGTCACTCGGTGCCTGACCGCAAAGCCCCACCTTACGGTTATGGGCTCGCGCAGTTTTAATCAATTGCTCTAGCAGGCTTAGCACTGCCATGTCCTTTTCGTTAAATAGATTACTTACATCTGCGGAATCGCGATCAACACCCAAAGTTAGCTGCGTTAAATCATTAGAACCGATCGAAAAGCCATCGAATACGGAAGCGAATCCTTCGGCCAAAATGATATTAGAAGGAATCTCAGCCATCACATAAATTTCGAGTTGCTTTTCGCCCTGCACAAGTCCATAACCTCTCATTATCTCTAGCACTTTTTTACCTTCATCTACCGTCCGGCAAAATGGGATCATCACTTTTACGTTATCGAGCCCCATTTCTACTCGTACGCGTTTTACGGCTTGACATTCAAGGCCAAACGCCTCCTTATATTTTGGATGATAATAGCGGGAAGCTCCACGAAAGCCAAGCATGGGATTTTCTTCTTTAGGCTCAAATTCTTCTCCACCGATCAATTTAGCATATTCATTACTTTTAAAATCGCTCATTCTTACAATAACATCTTTTGGATAAAAGGCGGCTGCAACCATAGCGATGGCTTCAGAAAGTTTATTAATAAAATATTTTCGCTTGTCGGGAAAGTGCTTTGTTAGTGAATCGATTTTATGTTTCACGTTCTTATCTGCAAGTTCATCATATTTTATTAGTGCAATTGGATGGATTTGGATGCTGTTATTGATGATAAATTCCATCCGTAAGAGACCAACCCCTTCGTTGGGATATCGGCTAAGGTCAAGCGCTCTGTCTGGATCGGCCAGTATCAACATGGGAGCCGTTCGAGTTTTAGTTAAGTGTTCCAAGCTGGTTTCCTTAACTTCCCAACGGAGACGACCGTCGTAAATATATCCGCTATCACCTTGCGCACAGTCTACCGTTATCAATTGTCCGTCTTTTAGTATTTCAGTCGCATTGTGCGCACCCACTACGGCCGTGATACCTAATTCCCGGGCCACAATGGAAGCATGACTGGTTCGACCTCCTTTATTCGTAACAATGCTAATCGCTTTTTTTAAGAGCACATTCCAGTCCGGGTTAGTTATATCCGACACAATAATATCGCCTTGTTTAACTTTGTCCGCATCAGCTAACGAATGGACCAAACAAACACGTCCACTGACAATTGCCTTTCCTACCGCCCTTCCCGAACATAGAGGAACCGCTCTTTCCTGTAACTTATAGGTAGTAAGCGTCACTTCTTTCTTACGCCCGTGAACGGTTTCGGGGCGTGCCTGTACGATAAATAGCTCATTGGTTTCGCCATCTTTAGCCCATTCAATATCCATAGGCATGCCATAGTGCTGCTCAATCAGATAACACCAATGTGCAAGTTTCATGGCTTCGTCTTCATCTAAAACAAATCGCTCTCTTAAATCTATTGGTGTTTTTATGTTTACGGTTGATGTGTTCATTGCTGCCTCTTCTTGCAATACCAACATATTTTCTTTATCTCCCAATTTAGTTTGAATAAGGCTATGCAATTGGTGTGCTATGGCAGGTTTGAAAAAATAAAACTCGTCCGGACTCACCGCTCCCTGCACTACATTTTCTCCCAAGCCCCAAGACCCGGTTAAATAAATGATATTTTCATGGCCGGTTTCCGGATCGACTGTAAAAGCTACCCCAGCGGCCCCGCGATCACTTCGTACCATTATTTGAACGCCAATACTGAGGAAGACTTGCATATGATCAAAATTGTGATCCAAACGATATTTAATGGCACGATCATTAAATAAGGAGATATAGCATCGATGACAGGCGGTCAAGAGTTCGTGCTCTCCCCTAACATTCAAAAAAGAATCGTGCTGACCTGCAAAACTGGCTTCTGGAAGATCCTCTGAAGTTGCACTACTCCTTACGACAACCGTTACGGGATCGTTAGCCTTCCCAACGAGTTCTTGATATGCAGCCAATACCGTTTGTTTCCATTTGTTCGGCAATATGGCATGTTTTATTAAATTCCGACACTCCTCTCCCACCCTTTGCAGGTTCGTAAGTCCTTCAGAATCCAGCGTTTTTAGTGCCATTTCCAGCTTCTCTTCCAGCTGGTTAAACTTCAAAAAATACCGATAGGCATTGGCAACAATTGCAAAACCGGCAGGAACTTGCACGCCGAGGTTTTGTAGTTGATTAATCATCTCTCCTAACGACGCGTTTTTACCTCCCACCAGAGCTGCATCACTTGCACGGAGTTTAGAAAATGGGATAACATATTGATTGGCTTCCATGGTTACTTAATTAGTTTTTTAATAATTTTCTTCTTACTGTTCGACAATGGTTACTGAAAGATCTAATGCTGGATTCATTTGTATTGATGACTAGGACTCTTTGAGAGGATATCTTTAGCTGTTATTTTCGAACTATTAAAACGGGCAATTCGGCGGATGCTGCCAACTCTTTTGAGACACTTGTGCCGGTAATACGTTCTAGCAAGGAGTGTTGTTTGGCTACCACAACAATCATCTGCGCGTCAAACTGATCGGCATAATCCAAAAGTCCTTTGCTAGCATCATTGCCCTCGATATATTGAATGGAAGGATCTAATTCCTCAAACAAATCATAAAATGTATTTTGTTCATATGCTTTGCGAGCATCTAAAGGCACTTTAATATCTCTCCCAACATTTACGACGATCAATTGTGCTTGAAAGCTCTTTATCAGTTGAATTAGTTTGGCGATCGGTACAGTGTCTGCCACGTTTTTCAGATCGCAGCCCATTACAATTTTCCTGATGGGTTTAAACTGTGCACGAGGCGGAATTACCAGTATGGGCACATGAGTCGCTTTCATCAACTTTTTCGTATTGCTTCCTACCAGCAATTTCTTCAATACATCTCTTTCAGAACCGATTACTACAAGTTTGGCCTCGCATGTTTCAACAAGGTTTGCAAGCCCTGTTTCTAAAGGTCGGGAATCGGCTTTTGTTAAAATCAAGGTATCTTCAGGGGCTATTGACAATAAGCTTTCGCGTAATTCACTCAAAAATAACTCCATACATTCTTGCATTTTTTCTTGTGACAAGATCATGCTTTCCGGCGTTTCTCTCGAAACCGGCAGTAATTTGTAAGCATGGTAAAGAACCAAATAACGCACCTTAAGTTGCTTACATAATTCTGCCGCATATTGCACCGCATTTGTCGCGGGTTGCGAAAAATCTGTTGCAGCTAATATTGTTTCCATAATCTAATTATTTTAGTTAAATTTAGTTACCGCCCATCGGAAGGACGATAATCGAAAACAGCTCTTCATATGATGTTGATCATTAATTAGCCTCCGAGTATTGTGCATTTTGTCTGTCGCGAATTATAGATCGTAGGGAGGTTCCCTATAAGTCTATTTATGAGGGTGATTAAAACAGCCGCTAACGATGATTGTTATCAATCTACATTATATGCGCAAACAAACAAGTGTTACTGAGAGGCGTAATAAATCAACAAAAGGGGAATACTTTCTTAAATATAAAATGAAAGAAGCAACGTGGTTTTTCAAAGAAAGGGCTGAGGTTCTTAAAACGCTTGACGTTGACGAACAAACCGGTCTCTCGAATGCAGAAGTTTTATTAAGACGGAACAAAACCGGCGTCAATGAGCTTCAAAAAGAAAAAAGAAAGACCGTTTTAAGACTCTTCTTTACGCAACTCCAAGATTGGTTAATTTATATTCTGTTTGTCGCCACGTTAATAACTGTTTTTGTTGGAGCGTATGTTGATGCCGTTATTATTCTATGCGTCATTATATTAAACGCACTATTAGGCGTATTCCAAGAGATTAAAGCAAGTAATGCCATTGAAGAACTTCAGAAGATTAGTCGACCGAGGGCAATTGTTAAAAGGGAAAATACAACGACGGAAATAGACGCAAAGGATCTTGTTCCCGGGGATGTTGTGATTCTTGAAGTAGGGCGAAGCGTCCCTGCTGACATTCGCTTATTGGAAACGATTGACCTCAAAATCGATGAATCGGCTATTACCGGTGAATCGGTGCTTAGCTTAAAAGACGCTTCCTTTATTACAGATGACCATCAAACACCACTTGGGGATCGCTATAATATGGCATATATGTCAACCTTAGTAAGTACGGGGCGAGGATTAGGCATCGTTACGGCCACTGGTATGAAAACGGAGATCGGAAAAATCGCCAATCTGATAACAGGTCAAGAAACTCATAAAACACCGCTCGAAAAGCGCCTTGAACATCTCGGAAAAACTCTTGGAAGAATTGCTATCTGCGTATGCTTGTTGATATTTGTGATTGCGATGGCTCAGGGGAGAAACTTACTGGATATGTTTCTTCTTTCTGTATCGTTGGCAGTAGCGTCAATTCCGGAAGGCTTAGCAGCTATTGTGGCAATTGTGCTTTCCATAGGCGTTACCAGGATGTCAAAACAAAACGCTATTATACGCAAGCTATCAGCTGTTGAGACGTTGGGATCGGTAACTATCATCTGTTCAGATAAGACGGGAACACTCACTCAAAACCGTATGAAGGTAACTGATTATTGTCTTTCCAACGGTAAAGAAGGCGATCCTCTTTCCTTGGCCAAAGCCATGACTCTCTGTTCGGACGCCACGGTTGGTGATGGACAGGTTACAGGCGACCCAACCGAGATCGCCCTACTGCAATGGGGAGATGAGCTTCAGATAAATCGCAAATCGTTATACGAAAGCAACAAACGTATTGCAGAGTTACCCTTTGATTCGGACAGGAAATTGATGTCAACCGTGGTTGAAGAAAACGGGTCCTATACTGTATATACAAAAGGGGCACTAGATGAGCTTATCGAGAAATGTCGTTTTGTAGCAGAACGAGGGGAGAAAGAACTTTTGGATGATGAAAAAAAACAGTTTTATCGCGAAATCGCGGAAAACATGTCTAATCAATCATTGCGGGTGTTGAGCGCCGCCTATAAATCAATAGATTCGAATAAAGTTAAACCCGAAGATCTAGAACAAAACTTAATCTTATTGGGTTTTGTAGGCATGATTGACCCGCTAAGAGAAGAGGCGGTATTGTCAGTACAAAAAGCAAAAAGTGCGGGTATCATAACGGTCATGATTACCGGCGATCATAAAAAAACAGCTTTCGCCATTGCTCACCAGCTACGGATAGCTAATAAAATGGAAGAGGTTATTACCGGACAAGAAATTGACAGGCTCTCTGAGGAAGAATTTATCAAACAGGTTATGCAATACCGTGTGTTTGCTCGCGTTTCGCCGGAACATAAAGTTAAAATAGTCAATGCGCTGAAACGTTGTAAAAACATTGTCTCAATGACGGGCGACGGAGTCAATGATGCCCCTTCGTTGAGGGCGGCGGACATTGGAGTAGCGATGGGTATAACCGGAACAGATGTGGCTAAAAGTGCCGCCGATATGGTGTTAACAGATGACAACTATGCTACTATCATCACAGCTGTTGAGCAAGGCCGAAACATTTATAACAACATTAAGAAATCGGTTATCTTTTTGCTTTCTTGCAATCTGGGCGAAGTTTTCACATTAGTCTTTAGCTTATTACTTGGTTGGCCAACCCCATTATTAGCAACGCAGCTATTGTGGGTTAATCTAATTACAGACTCGTTGCCTGCAGTTACTTTGGGGATGAACCCTTCCAATCCCGAAGTCATGAAAGCTAAACCAAGACGGCTTCGGGAAAGTTTCTTTTCCGGTGGTGCGACGACTCAAGTTTTTTGGGGCGGGTTGCTTATTGGCCTGAACGCCTTATTTGCCTTTTACTATGGCTTTTACATTAATGAAGCAAGCCCATTTAACAACGTTGAAGACGACGAAATTTTATCTTATGCCCAAACCATGGCGTTTATCGTACTCGTTGGAAGTCAATTGCTTTATGCCTTATCCCTTAGAAGTAAACGAAAACATCTTTTCAGACTTAGCCTTCTTTTTAATAAATACCTTTTATATGCAATTATAATAGGTTTTATTCTACAATTGACTGCTATCATGATACCTTTTCTGCGAGAAGCATTTCATCTAGAACTACTCAGTTGGACAGATTGGGCAGTTGCCTTACTATTCTCTTTTTTTCCGCTGTTGATTACCGAACTCGTTAAGATGCTACGGGTTCAGCAAGAGAAAAGCTAGCCAAAAAGAGATTTGATGGCCTACTTTAGGCCACCGGCATTAGTAAAATAGGCACGCGCTTATAAACTTCTGCACCCTCAGCCGGTTTATCAGAAAATAGATGAGCGAAGAAATGATGCTTACGATGTGCAATTGCCAACATTCCCTGCTCCCCCAAAGTCATCAATCGGTTGATGATCGTTTCCGCGTGGCCATGCTTACCAGCGTTGAATATACGTATAGGTTGTTTAACCCGCGAAGATATGGTTTCTGTAAACAAAGATTCAATGACATCTTCGGTCAGATCCGGCAAACCTTCTGCACATACGTGTAACATAGATAGTTTTACATGTAGCGGCTCCGAGAGCTTAGCTAACTCCGTTACAATTTTAAAATCCGTATACCTGAGATCGGTTACATAGAGTATATTTTTTAAACCCTCAAAAACGACCTGCTCCGGAATGATCAGGATGGGACAATTTATCTTATCGACAATTTCTCTTACCTTTTTACCAAATAAAAACCCTGTTGTGTTTTTACCGTCTGCCGCTCCCATTAAAATGAGTTCAATATGCAGATCCTTAACCAAGTTAAACATGGTCTCTGCAAAAACACCCCGCTCAACCAAGCTTGTAATTACCGGTTTGAAATCCGTAGCCACCCAATGACCTTTGAGATCCTCCTTAATTTTTTCCAATTCGGAAAAAGCCTGTGCATAATTAGCCGTTCTGTCGTCAATTATACAGGATAAGATCATATTGGATTTCAAGCTTTGCGCTAGTTTTAACGCGTATTGCAAAACATTGTCTTTTTTGTTCGCAACATCAATCATCAAGAGAATATTCTTCATGTTTAATTCATTTTACCTCGTTAATTTTTCCATTTGTACAATGGAGCATACCGAATTCAAATTTCTTTTACTTCTTCCGCTTTTTGAATGATTTGGATAACCGCCAAAGATGATTGCGCTCATTATATTGTGATATGTTTGGAACACCAACTAATGTCTACAATCATTTATTGTACTTATGAAGATCATAGTTTCCTCGCCTTTTATGTACTTACTTCGCGTTATACAGTTTATTCAAATAACTCTTAAAAATATTCTTATGGACACCATTTTAGTTCCGACCGACTTTTCGGAAAACGCCAAAGGAGGAATCCGTTTTGCCATTAACATAGCGGCTTATACAGATACTCGTCTGCTATTTATCTATGTGGCACCGATTGTATATAAAACCGACCCGAACATGTCATATGAACATTTCGGTATCAATAAAGATGAGCAGTCGCTATCCTTAAAAAACTTTGTTGAGGCTTGTTACCAAGAAATGGGAGTTAAGCCCAAATCATACGACTGTACTGTTATCAGTGGGCTACGAGCAGATCTCGCTCTTCTACGGTTTTGCACTAAGAGTACAGACATCACTCACATTTCAATCAGTACACGGGGCGCTAGCGGACTAAGCAGACGCTTGGGTACAAATACCGGTAACCTTGTTACCAAATCATGTATTCCGGTCTTTGTCGTCCCCACAAATTATCGGCCGACACCGTTAAAGAGCGTACTCTACGCTTCAGATCTGCAAGATTATAAAAGAGAAATACAAGAGGTTTTAACATTTGTTGAGCCGTTCAAAGCAAACTTAGATGTGCTACATTTGACGAGCACACCCGAAGACATATCTACTGCCCCGTATACCAAATCAACAGCTTATCCGGTTGATTTTCACATTACAAAAAAAGATATACTTCAACCTTTCATTACACAATTATTGAAAGAAGTAGAACGCCTTAAGCCTTCCGTGCTGGTATTATTTACCCGGCAAAATCGGTCTTTCTTAGAAAAGTTGTTCCCGTCAATTTTAGCAGAGGAGTTGGCCTTTCATCCAAAGGTCCCTATGCTAATCTTTAGCAAGATAAAGGAAACAGCAGGTGAACCTATTTCGTAATTTTCAGTAATTAATAGATGCGCCTTTTAGCACCAACAACGGAATTTTTATTTGCTTCGCGATTTGTTTTGTATGACTTCTCTGCCATAGTTTAGCCAAGCCGCTTTCCGGTCTATGAACCATGGTTAAAACATCCACTTCGCCATTTTCTGATAGCCGTAAAATGCCGTCCTCAATGGTTTGGCCCGATAAATAGCGATAATAAATTCTATCATAGTTATTCTTACCGGCGACCTCCCGCAAGAAAGATTCAGTCTGTTGCTGATGCTGACCATCATTAGCGTCAGTAGTTACGTGACTGATCACTATTTCGGCATGAAATGGCTCGGCATATTTAGCCAATAATTCTATTAAGGCTATGTCGTTTGGACTTAGGTCGGTTGCAAAAGCAATTTTATTAATTTTCCGGTATTTAAAGTTATGTGGAATTAATAAAACAGGACAAGAAATGTGCCTGATAAAGTCCCTACTTTTACTTCCAAAAATAAACCGTTCGGCGTTACCCGCTCCATGCATTGCGGCCACAAGTAATATCGCTGCATTGCGTACTATTTCTTCGGCAATTTCTTGGTAAACCACGCCTTCTACTAAAGAAGACGTGACAGAAACCTTTTCCCCAGCATTGTTTTCTATAATTTGAAGCCTCAACTGTTGCTTCAAAAGGTTCATCTGCTGATTGGCTTTTTCTTTTACATCTTGATAATCAAGCACGGGCCATAGAATCTGGGTGTCTAAAAGTGCTTTATCTGCGACTTCCATTACGTGTACCAGATGTAAAGAGGCCTGCAGCGTTATCGCCATTTCTACGGCGTACAACGCAGCGTTATAAGCAGGTGCAGAAAAATCGGTAGGTACTAACACTGTTCTCATAACATATTTTTAGGGTAAAGTTCGTAAAGGTATCTTGCTCTGTCAGTGAAATCAATCATGCTTACCCATGATTGTCAACAGTATGGATCTCAAAGAAAGAAACTGCGTTCAAAAAGCCATTTAAACGGCCGTACTTTGTTACGATAAGTTAGTTTATATCGTTCAATACTGTGCGTTTATATGAAGGTGTAAAGGTATCAGTTGGTCTGCTTATGCTAGATGATACGTATCAATATCGCAGTTGATTGGAATCATATCTATCTTTTAACACAAGCGCTATCTTTCCGATAAAATTAGCAAGCAGCCCAGGCTGCAACGGTTCAAGATTTTGAATAAGATTTTAACCAATAAATGCTAAAGATTGCTACAAGAAAACCCATAAAAAATAGAGAAATGAAAACGATATTAATCATCCTGATGTTGGTTCACGGCGCCATTCATCTCTTCGGTTATTCAAAAGTACTGATTGTACTAAGCCATCGGCCTTTTCAATCGAACTTACACCGACTCGGATGGCTGTTGAGCTGTCTCTTATTCCTCACAAGCGCAATCCTTCTGTACATTCATCAAAGTAGCTGGCAAATTGTGTGTTTTATTGCTATGTTTACTTCTCAACTTTTGATCACAAGTACGTGGAAGGAGGCTAAATATGGTACAATTGGAAATATTCTCTTATTTTTAATGATCCTACTTGTAAACCGTTTAATCTAGGACTCATTTCTGTTTAAGAAGATTGTATCCGAAGATTTACCAGTATTCCGATAAACAAAGGACAAAGAAATAGTGGAGACACCAATTAAGAGGATACCTAAGCCCGTCCAGGCAATGGTATTAAGAAAACCAACGGTCTGTAGAAAATCGACAGTGGCGCTTACAACAATCATCAAGGAAATCAAGATAATAGCTATTCCCATAGCGAGTTGTAACCACCACCGCTGATAGGCGTAAAACCGAAGTAATAATGCAAAACGCAATACCGTAAAACCTTTGTAAAACACCCAGATGCTAATTACGGGTGTCAGTATAATCATCATAATCAATGGAGATAATAATAAATATATGCCCATGGCAATATCGATGATTCCACCCACCAACATGGTCAACCACATCTTTATTATTTTTTGATGTTGTATGATGAATAGTATCTCAAGGACACCACTGACAATGATCAAAACGGAGAAGCTAAGGCTAATAAACAAATAGGATTGAAAAGGGCGCCATAAAGTTAGGAACCCTATTATTACCAATAAAATACCGGTGATTAAGATCCGCTTGTTAAGCTGTGTAGATTTTTTGATATCGCGTTCCATAATTTGACTTTTATGCAATAAAATTAGCCTTTATCGTGGCCAATATATATGACTGGTATTAGGGATTCTATTGATCGTTATCATAAGGGAGTTATAAGCTATTATGGAATTTTGTATTAAAAACATAGAGCTAATGCTTACGATTGATAATAAAAAGGCTGTATTGCTTCAGGCTTTTGGAGCAGCAGAAACAGTTACAGGTTCGAAACTACTCGTGCGTACGCCGTCACTCAACATTATGATTGATTGCGGTTTGTTCCAAGGATTGAAATCACTACGAGCTAAAAACTGGCAGTATCCACCTATTAATCCCGGTAAAATTGATGATTTACTTATCACCCATGCTCATCTTGACCACACGGGCTATATTCCACTACTTGTAAAATATGGATATAAGGGCAAAATTTACATGAGTGCTCCTACACGGGAGCTATGTGAAATCATCTTACGTGATAGTGCTAAATTACAGGAAGAAGATGCTTACAAAGCAAATGTGCATGGCTATACGAAGCACAAACTTGCTGAACCTTTGTATACAATTGCCGATGTGGAAGTGGCGCTAAAACAATTTGTAACAGTAGAACTCAACAAACTGTACCAACTAAATAACTACATAAATTTTCAGTTCTTTCCGGCTGGACATATACCGGGTGCTTGTTCAATTAAGCTCAACTGCTATGGTAAACACATTGTATTTTCGGGTGATCTAGGTCGCCGGCATACACCTTATCTTCCCTCTCCGCAAGCACCTGGAGAGGCAGATTATCTTGTTATGGAAGCCACTTATGGTGATCGGCTTCATGAAAGCTCAGATGCGGGAGAACAGCTCACCGCGATGGTTCGGGAAGTAATCTCCCAGGGGGGCAACTTATTAATCCCCTGCTTCGCAGTAGGCCGGGCCCAAGAGCTCCTCCTTTTGCTATATCAATTGAAACAAGAACGAAAAATACCTAAAGAAATTCCTATCTTTCTAGATAGCCCTATGGCCTCCTTAGCAAACAAAGTATTACTGCGCTATCCGGAGTGGACGACACTGGCCAATCGGCACTGGCAAAAAGTATTGAGCAGTATAACCATCAATAAGAATTTCAGTGGTACCGAGAGAATAATCAAACAAAAGGGCAGTAAAATCGTTCTTGCCGGAAGTGGTATGCTTACAGGAGGTCGGGCACTCGAGTACCTTAAACATTATCTTGGCGACGACCGGAATATTGTGCTGCTAATTGGCTTCCAAGCGGCCGGCACCCGGGGGAGAGCATTATTGAATGGCGCTTACGAAATAAAGATCCACGGCGGATATTATCCGGTAATTGCAAAGGTTCACGAAATTACCGGTCTGTCGGCCCATGCAGATCAACAGGAACTAATGGACTGGCTATACAGCAACAATAAAGCACCGATAAAATTATATCTGAATCATGGTGAACCCTGTGCTTTAGAGGCCTTACGTGTAAAGGTTAAGGATAAATTGCGATGGGATGTGACGATCCTAAAACAAGATCAATTAGAAGTATTATATGCAGTTTAAGCAAAAACAATTCGTAACCTTAATTGTCTTCAAAAATATCTATATTTACGAAAGCCACTGACAGCCCTTGAAACACACTTTCTAAAAATAACGCTCTATTCATGTAAGTGTTAATGGCTTTTATGATTGGTCAAACTATACGCTCATGAAAAAAATTGTTCTCATCGAAGATAATCAAGAGATTAGAGAAAGTATGGCTGAAATCTTGGATCTTGCCGGTTATAAAGTTTACACTGCGGAAAATGGAAAATTAGGGGCTTCCCTAGCTTTAGAATATCAACCAGATTTGATTATATGCGATATTATGATGCCTGTTTTGGATGGCTATGGTGTTATCCATTTATTGCACAAGCATATGCCTATGCATCATATTCCATTTATTTTCATTTCTGCGAAGACCGAACGAATGGATGTACGAAAAGGTATGGATCTGGGAGCCGATGATTACTTAACCAAACCTTTTGATGGAACAGAGCTTTTAAACGTGGTAGAAGCCCGGCTAAAAAAAAGTGAGTTTTTAAAAGAAAAATTGCAGCCTAACTTAAATGGCGTAAGTCAATTGATGCGTAGCTTAGGTGAACGAGATTACATGGAAGATCTTAAAGAAGGTCGTAATATCAATAGGTATAAAAAGAAACAGTTGATTTACTCAGAGGGGAATCAGCCCGCACGTTTATTCTATGTTTTGAAAGGCAAAGTAAAAACTTTCAAGCGAAATACAGACGGAAAGGAGCTTATTATAAACCTATATAAAGCGGGCGATTTTTTAGGTTACCGTGCCTTACTTGAAAACTGCGAGTATCGAGAATCTGCTGAAGCACTTGAAGATACAGAACTAGCACTTATACCTAAGTCTGATTTTGAGGAACTATTGAACAGTAATTTTGCGGTGATGAGGAAGTTTATCAATATTTTAGCTGAAAACCTGGACATGAGCGAAAATCAATTACTGGCGGTAGCGTACAATTCCCTACGTAAAAAAGTGGCCGACTCCTTAATAACCTTATATGATAAATACAACGCGGAAAGGGCTTTCCCCTTTTATATTGATTTATCCAGGGAAAACCTTGCTTCCATCGCCGGTGTCGCTAAAGAATCACTGATCCGCACATTGGGCGATTTCAAACAAGAAAAGCTAATCACGATCGAGGACAATCGGATTTCCATTGTGAATTATGATAAATTAAGAAAAATGCACAATTAATTTTCTACCAAACCAGTTAATAGGTTCGTTTATACCACTTGATTAATTCGTACCACAATACGCTAAAAAAACCGACGATTGCACTCAATAAGAGTTGCGCTATGGATAGGTTTTGAAAGCCAAAAAAGGAACGTAGGGGCGGTATCGTTAAAAGCAATAAAACCACAAGGGCAGTAATCAATATAATCCAGGGAACGAGCACATTCCTGTACTTCAAAACCGCAATAAAAGAGTAATAAAAAGAGCGGTTCACCAAAGTTAATGTGATATTCGCCGTTATAAGTGTAAGAAAAACCATGGTACGAACGCCTGTCTCTCCCAACCCGGCATGGACACCAAACAAATAAATCCCCAGTATGCCAAGGGTAATCGCCAAACCTTGGATAATACTGGTGCCCAACTCTTTCCACGTAAAAAAGGTTTGTGTTAACGGGCGAGGTTTCCGCTGCATAGTATTCGGCTCCATGGGTTCATTTTCATAAGCAATGGAGCAAGTTGGCCCCATAATTAATTCTAAAAAGATAACATGTACAGGAGAAAAAATAGTCGGATACACCCATCCAAGCACCAACGGGACAAGCACAACCAGTATAATAGGAATGTGGATGGAAATAATATATTGTATTGCTTTTTTCAAGTTAGTATAAATCTTCCTTCCCATGGCGATTGCTGTGACCATTTTGGATAAGTCATCTTCCAGTAATATCAACGAGGCAGCTTCCTTCGCAATTTCGGAACCCTTTCTGCCCATGGCAATACCGATATGAGCCGCTCGTAAGGCCGGTCCATCGTTTACCCCATCGCCTACCATACCAACAACCTCCCGGTTATTCTTTAGAATTTCCATTACTTTTAGTTTCGCTTCAGGAAACATGCGTGTAAAGATCTGATTGTCCATTACGGCCTTCGTTAAGGCCGGTTCCTGTAATTGTAATAAATCGGCACCTGTGATATGCCGTTCTCGACCATTGAAGTCTATCTTCTCCGCAATTGCCAAAGTGGTTATCGCATTATCGCCTGTAATAAGTTTAACCTTAATTCCTGCATTGTAGAACTGTTTAAGCACCTCCTTGCTATTTCTTTTTGGCGGATCATAAAAGGCAATTAATCCAACAAATTCAAATAGCAATGATTGTTGCTTTTCCGGGAATTCATTTCCCGGAAAATGAGAAACGCCAACACCTAATAAGCGATAACCTTTAGACGCCAGACGCTCTATGGCACCTTCGAGTCTCAATTTGTCTTCATTAGTAAAATTGGCGATCGCATAAAAGGCCTCGGGTGCACCTTTGGCTGCTATAATACGCTGGCCTTGTTCGTTTTCAAACACATGCGTCATCATTGGTGGCACACCCTCTATTGGATATTCATATACCATATGAAATAACGGGCGTTCATCCAAATCAATCGCCTTCGCATACTGCTCATGCACTGCTTTTTCCATGGGGTCAAACGGAACAATTTCACTGGCCCACATAGCCGCGGTTAACAGTTTCTTTGCGGATTCACCTAGCTTTTGGTCCACTATATCGTAGTATTTGTCTTCTTCCCAAGTATACAGGTTTATCAGGCTCATCTTATTTTCCGTGAGTGTTCCTGTTTTATCCGTACATATCACAGTTGCACTTCCCAAAGCTTCCACAGTCTTCATCTGCTTAACTAACACGCCGTTCTTCATCAATCGCCATGCACCCAGGGCCATAAATGTAGTAAATGCAACCGGAATTTCTTCGGGTAAAATACTCATGGCTAAAGTCAAAGCCTTAAGTAGACTATCCAGAATGGTGAGCGATTTTAAATAATTTATAAACCAAACAAGCAAAAATACCGAAACGCCTACATAAGCCATTTTTCTTACAAATGATTCGACTTGCTTCTCTAGTGGTGTTTTTTCAACCGCTATATGGTCGATACTTTTTCCTATTTTGGCAAGTGCAGTTTGTTCCCCAACTGCTGTTACTAACGCAACTGCAGAACCGCTTACCACGTTTGTTCCCTGAAAAACATAGGCATCATCTGCAGCTCCGTCCTTATAAACCGCTAAAGATTCACCGGTAAGAATGGATTCGTTTACAGAAAAATCATGTGCACGGAGTACTTTACCATCTGCAGCAATGGTATTCCCTTCTTCAACTATCAGGTAATCGCCCAGAACAAGTTCTTTACTGTCAATTATGACAACTCCATCGGAACGAATGACTTTGCTTTTGGGAGCTGTGATCTGTTTCAATTTCGCGATTGCCTTTCTACTTCTCGAATCCTGAAATATGGAAATGACACTGATAAACACAATAGAAACTGACAGGAATATCGCATCTGCCTTCTCTCCACTCACAAAATATATGGCAGAAGCTAACAATAAAAGGAGTACCATCGGTTCTTTCAACAGTTGAATTACTATATGAATCAAGCCACGCTCCTTTTGTTGTTCAATACTATTTTCTCCCCCACGCTGTCGTTGCTCAACAACTTCAGTTGCTGTCAAACCACGAAAACCGTATTGGTTAGCATTTGTTTCTATTTCAGAATTTGTAGCATTCATAAATTAACTATTGAATCGAGTCTGTGTTTTCAACCATCACTCCGGTAATAACGATCAATCTTACAAAAAACAAATATAGACTCGATAAGTTCATTAACGGATAATCAGCAGAGGAACCCGCGTTTTTGCAGCTAATTTCTTAGAAATACTCTCCTTGGTAATTCGCTCTATAAACGAATGTTTCTTCGCTATTACGATAATCATCTGCGCTTGATGATTTTCAGTATAGCTAAGAATTCCTTTATCAATATTTCTATTATCTATATAATGAATAGATGCATTAAAATCTTCGAACAAATCATAAAAGTCATATTGTTCGCGGATCATATCGGCATCAAAATGCTCTTCCTCTTTATAGTCTACATGCACTACCAGCAGCTGGGCGTTCAACTTCCCTATTAGATACTTAAGTTTTTCAATCGGCATGGTCTCAGCGACGTCTTCCAGATCACAACCGAGAACAATTTTATCAATTGGTTGAAAGGCAGCGTTGACCGGTACGACTAATAAAGGTAAGTGGCAATTTTTTAATAGGGACTTTGTACTGCTACCCACCAGCAGTTTCTCCCAGGTATTTTTACCAGACAACCCAATCACAACCAAATTGACGCCGTGTTCTACTGCTAGGTTATTGATTCCCTGTTCCATGTTTAGCGAGTTCGCTACTAGGGTAATTTTCGTATGTGGATCCAAGATCTGTATAAATTCGCGTTTTAATTCGTCCAGCAGATCCAAACTACGTTCATGCAGTCGGCCATCAGACAGTGCAATGCTCTCTGGGATATCAGCAGTAGTAGGAAGCAGTTCATAAGAGTGGTATAATATTAGGTGTTTAGCTTCCAACTGGTTACTTAAATGTGCCGCATAATTAGCCGCGTGATTGGCAGCTTTTGAGAAGTCTGTTGCGATTAATAAAGTTTCCATAATGATCATTTTATTTCAAGCAAAGCTATGTAAGTTGTCAGGTATCCCGGATGATGAACGACATAATAGACTATGATTTTAATCATAATAGCTTTCTTCTCTTTTCAGGCAAAACGCCCCTTTTATCAATGTGACGATAATCATTTGTAAGGTTGAGGTAAATCATCCACGTGTTGAAGACAGCGGAGTACCTTTGATATCAAGATTAAACAGCAAAACTATGATACCAAAGACAATGAAGGCGGCCGTTCTACATGAGTTCGGCAAGCCACTCCAAATTGAGCAAGTTCCTGTAAAGCAGCCCAAAGAAAACCAAATTCTCGTAAAGGTTGTTACTTGTGGCGTCTGTCATACCGATTTACACGCCTGTGAAGGTGACTGGCCGGTAAAACCGAAATTGCCTCTAATTCCAGGACACGAAGCTGTGGGTTATGTTGTCGCATTGGGCCCACTGGTATCAAATGTCAAAGAAGGCGATATTGTAGGTGTTCCCTGGTTATTTAGTGCCTGTGGTTACTGCGAGTACTGCATTAGCGGCTGGGAAACACTTTGTGAAAGCCAACAGAACGGCGGGTATAGCGTAGACGGTGGATACGCAGAATATGTAGTGGCGGATGCAAGATATGTAGCCCATTTCCCACCAAATATTAATTTTCTAGAAATTGCACCGATAACCTGCGCAGGCGTTACCGTATACAAAGGTTTAAAAGAGACAGATACCAAACCCGGTGAGTGGGTAGCCATTTCCGGAATAGGAGGCCTTGGTCACCTTGCTGTTCAATACGCTAAGTCAATGGGATTACATGTAGCGGCTATTGATGTTGCCGATGATAAGTTGGCATTAGCAAAATCATTGGGCGCAGATATTACCGTCAATGCGACAGAAACAAACCCAGGTTCCTTTCTGAAACGGGCAACGGGAGGAATGCACGGTGTTCTTGTAACTGCCGTTTCGCCCATCGCCTTCAAACAAGGAATTGAAGCATTACGGCGAAAAGGTACAATCTCCTTGAATGGGCTTCCTCCGGGCAGTTTTGATCTGCCCATTTTTGACACCGTTCTTAATCGGTATACAGTACGAGGCTCAATTGTAGGTACTAGAAAAGACATGCAAGAAGCGATTGGCTTTGCCGTGGAAGGGAAAGTAAAAGCTTCTGTACATGCCGGCAAACTGGAAGATATCAACCAGATCTTTGACGATATGAGAAAAGGTAGTATCGAAGGTCGAGTGGTGCTTCAGATCGGAAGCCCTACCTTATAAATGATAAGCCCTATGAAAACCATGCTGCTCGCCCTGTTTTTAATAACAGGGCTCACCGCAAAAACGATTGCCATACAACAAACCATCTACTTAACGCTAGACGATGGTCCACTTCCCGAAAGTAAATGCATCGACAGTTTAGTTAGAGTAGAACGAATAGCCGTCAATATATTTGCCGTAGGAGCAAACTTATCCAGTAAGGAAGGACGTATAAATTACACTCGTTATAAAAGTAATCCCCATATCAAAATCTTTAATCACAGTTACAGCCATGCAAATGGTCATTATAGAAAATACTATCGAGATACAGCAGCTGTGTTAAAGGACTTTCAGAAAAATGACTCGCTTCTTAATCCTTTTTCCTCGATTATCCGGATGCCAGGCAGAAATATGTGGCGAATAAACGGTCGAAGTAAAAATGACATAACAAACGGAATTGAAGCGGCCGATCATTTGGCAGCAAACGGATATACCATTATCGGCTGGGATATAGCATGGCTGCAGGACAGCATAACGAAAGAGCCAAGCATAGATGCACTAGGTTTAATGGAAGTAATTGAACATAGATTAAAGAGACGCAACACTTTTACCAAAGATCATTTAGTACTCCTCTTACATGACGAAATGTTTTGTTCGGCGATCATGGTAAACGAATTAAAAAAACTGATTGAAGAGATGAACAGGAAAAAATTAAGATTCGCCTACCTGGACAGCTATCCTTTAATTAACAAATAATCAGACCATGGACACACAAGATATTGACCAATTATTAAAACATCAGAACGAACAACTGTCCAAATTACATCAGATTGTTAAGGAAACAATCGTTGATGAGCAGCTCATCATTCAAAATTTATCGAACCCACCACTGGAAACCATCAGCAGAGGTCAGAAATTGTCCGATAAAGTGGCTCGCTTCGGTGGCAGCTGGTGGTTTATTATTGTCTTTATTTTAGTGCTTACCTGCTGGATACTCATTAATACCCTTGCTTCCTCATTATATATCTTTGACCCGTACCCTTATATTCTTATGAATCTAATCCTTTCATGTGTGGCGGCCTTACAAGCCCCAATTATTATGATGAGCCAAAATAGACAGGAGGAGAAAGACAGGAAAAGAAGTGAAAATGATTACCTGATAAACCTGAAAGCCGAACTGCAAATTCGCAGTTTACATAAGAAAATGGATCTGTTATTGGAAGGGGAACTAAAAACACTCTTTGAAGCCCAAAAACAACAGTTTGATTTACTTAAACATATAAGTGCAAAGTTAGCGGATCAGACATCAAAGCTTTGATTTGTAAAGGGAGATATGGGATCGACACAACAGACAATTCACATTAAATGGTTATAATATGAAAACGGCGAATAAAACAAATGTACTTTTGAAGATGTTGAGCATGAAGGATTGCAATGAGATATTTTGCATTTCCAGAGAAGGCATTGTAACTGGTAATTTTTTACAAGATCTTCAATTAAATGAAAACAGCCCGATCGAATTTACCCAAAGATTGTTGTGGCTCAGTAAAGGCCTTTATACGATTCGCTTGGACTACGATCCTAAAAAAATTGTTGGCTATACCCTATTTTATCGGCTAAACGTTGCCTTCTTTCGCAGCCTTTGTATTTTATCTGATTTTTATCGCCCCAATATTATATCGCAGGTTCATGAACAAATGAGTGAACTGGGCAAATTCTGTTATGGTATTACAACTTGCATAAGTAAACGGAATCCACTGTCGAATTCGGATATGGGGTTCTCAATGCAATTAATTCCTGGAACTTTTACAAGATAATTGAGTAAACACATACCGTCCTTGTCAAAAATTTCATTTCCATTCACATACAGTAATGTAAATTTTTGGCATGGTAAGCTCCATTCGGCCTATTCATCATACAGATCATGCTTGATGCCTTTTAATTCTTCATCACTTATGTCTTTATGCTTGATGGCCATAAGCGAAGTAAGTACCACTACTGCAAAAGGGTTCAGATTATTCCTGAGAAAGTGCTCGTCCTGATTCAGTATTTTGTAACAATTGAATTTATATGTCAGCTCGGTCCCATTGTCTTTTGCCAGAACATCATCAAAGGTAAAGTAATACGAGTAGCTGATGGAGATACGATCACCATATTAGACGAAGATAATACGCAAACAAGAAATACCAATACTTCCGGACCTCCCTGGCTGTACATTTTGATTACACCTGAGGTACTGTTCTCATTTATTTGTTTCATATTTTCGTTTTATTTAACCCCAATCTTGAATAATCGTTCAAGATCGGGGCAAAAAAACTATTCCTTCGTAATTACGGCATCAAGAATGATACTTTCTTTAATATCATAACCCAACGGGCTTTATAAAGCTCATTCACTATCTTTATTTCAATTTGATAAGGTTATGAGTGATAAGGGCGCCTCCGAATTCCTGTAATCTACCGCCTTCATCCAAACCTCCTAAATCTATCGGATAAAAGCCCAAGTTTTTTGCAAAGGTTAGAACCTTTTTTTTCGACTCATCATCATCCCCTGAGACAAAGATGACACGTCTACCTTTATCCACATTAGGATCTGAAGCCAAAATTGCGGCCGGTAATGTATTGAATGCTTTCACAAGTGAAGCACCGGGAAATAAACCGGTATTAACCCTGCTGGATGTTTTTCCGCCAAAATCTTTAGGTTTAAACTCTGGAAAAACAATGGCATTGCTCGTATCTATAACGGTACGTCCTTTCCAATCTATATCTTTTACAGCATCCGGTATCTGATCAAAATGAACGGCAATCAGTACAAGGTCTGCCTGTGCTGCTTCAGTTGGGGTTCCTGTAGTTACTCCATCCCCTAAAGAGGAGGCCAAATCAGCCAATTCCACGGGTTTTTTCCTACTGCTGATGATTACTTTATAGCCTGCTTTTGCTGCATGTCTTGCAACAGCTTGCGCTATGTGTCCTGCTCCCACTATTCCAATGGTCTTAGTAGTTTCTTGAGGATTCACCTTGTTCGATATTCCATTTTCCATCTCGAAATTTTTTAGTTCTTAAAATATTGCTTGTCCAAAACCGGTATAATTTACCAAGGAAACGATCCTTCCGGTGCAGAGAACAGTACTGACGGGTCATTCTCTCCAAGAGCTGCACGTACAATATTGCGGGAAGCCTCTTCGACGGTTTCCGTTCCCTCAAAATTATTCATGGCGGTCGCTGCAAAACCGGGACTTGCGGCCTCTACACGGATATTGCTAGATTCCAACTCAATGGACAAGGCCAGGGTAATTGCGTTGACGGCTGTCTTGCCTGCACCGTAAACAACATTGAAGCCTCCTCGGTACGGATATTCCGGGTCTGCATTAAGATTTAAAGATGCCATACCACTGGACAGATTAACGATGCGGGCAGAAGGAGCCTTGTGAAGCAATGGCAGAAAGGCCTGGGTAACAGCCAGTAGGCCGAAAACATTTGTTTCCCAAACGGCTCGCATCTCGTCAATATCTGCTACACTGGCTTTGCCAGACGCCAGTATTTCTTCCAATGACCTTTCTGATGAACCTGCATGCGAGATCCCGGCGTTGTTGACCAATACGTCAAGTCTGCCAAATTCTGTATTTACCTGATTGGCTGCCTTCAAAATGGATTCCTTATCGGTTACATCAATGGCGATCGGGTATGCATTTTCACCTATTTCCGATACAGCCTTTTTTGAATTTTCTAATTTGCGAGACCCGACCAGTACAATGAAGCCGTGGCCTGCCAGCTCTTTTGCTACCTGTTGGCCGATACCTCGGTTAGCTCCTGTGATCAACGCTACTTTTTTTTCTGTTTTTTGCACTGAATTCGTGCGCTCTGAATTTGACATTGTCTTAAAATTTAAATGTTAATATAATTTATACTTGAATGATTGTTCAAAAATAGGGTAAAAAAAATTTATCGTGTTATCATATCCAAAAGATCATCAATGATTTTGGCTATGCGGTTTTTATCCTTATAAAGAATGAAATTCTGCCCCAAGCCAGGCAAAGTGGCTACGATGAGTTGGGCCAATAAGAAAGTATCCTGCTTATCACTGATAGACCCGGCTTTTTGTGCATTGATGACCATTTGTTCGAAGATCTCGAACAGTTTATCCATGCTGTTCTTCAATAACTGATGCGTTTCATCATCTGTCGCCGCGAGTTCGAAAGAGCTTTTAACTGAAAGGCAGGAGTCTTGGCTTAGTACGGAATTGGTAGCAACCTCCATATAAAATTCACGAAGTAATTCCAGCGGATTTTTCTGCGTTTCCTTTTGCTTCAAATCGTATGCATAAATGGGGTTCAGATAATCCTTGAGACAAGCCAAAAATAAGTCATGCTTGTTTCCAAAAGTATTATAGATACTTCCGGGATTTAGCCCGGTAGCTTCTACCAAATCTTTCATCGAAGTGGCGTGATAGCCCTTCTTCCAGAACACCTGTAGCGCTTTGGAGATGATCTTTTGCTCGTTAAATTCTATCACTCTTGGCATAATGATACAAAGGTAGGAATTATTTTTGAATGAACGTTCAAAAATAAATTCTTTTTGCGCATTTTTTTTATCTATATATCTACTACAGGATATCGGCTTTGAAAAAAGATGAGCCCATGAAACCCGAGTATATTTTCCGAATGCACAGTCGCCAATTATACGGTCGGAGTCGTCGGCCAATCTAATCGTCCAAATGTAGGTGCAACCGGTTCCATGTGAATTTACGTAGGAACCCTAGCTATGATCTTCAGAATACTTCTTGATCAAATAGGATCCAGAGCCTGAACAGGCCATGGATCTTGATATTACTATTATTGTTGATCTGTTTAATTAGAACGTTAGCTTGGTGAGCCAATCCGCGGTTTCGGGATCACGATGATCAAAGAAAACACTTTTGCCGGTGTCCAGCCTTGCTATGGCATCAATGTCTTCCGCGGTCAGTTCAAAATCCCAGATATCGGCGTTTTCCACCATCCTTTCTTCCCGTACTGACTTCGGAATCACGGCAACGCCTCGCTGGATAAGCCAGCGTAGGATAACCTGTGCGACAGATTTTCCATATTTACTGCCGATACCGGTAAGCACCTGATTACTGAAGATTTCATTTTTTCCTTCTGCGAATGATGCCCAGGATTGTGTGACGATATTATGCTTCTTTAATAATTCGTGCTCGGCGGCTCTCTGGTAAAAAGGATTGATCTCTATCTGGTTTACCGCCGGAACAATCTCGTTGTGTGCGATCAGGTCGACTACCCTGTCCGGGAAAAAGTTACTTACGCCGATAGCGCGTATCTTGCCTTCTTTGTACAGTTCTTCCATGGCACGCCACGAACCGTAATAATCTCCCATAGCCTGATGTATGAGATATAGATCAAGATACTCGAGTTCTAATTCTTTCAGTGACTTTTCGAAAGCTATTCTCGTCTTTTCATAACCGGCATCTTGCACCCAAAGTTTCGTAGTGATGAATAGTTCTTCTCTGGCTACACCACTTTTTCTGATGCCGCTACCCACCGCGGATTCGTTCAGGTATAGGGAAGCGGTGTCTATCAAACGGTAGCCTGATCTGATAGCTGTTAGCACGGTTTGTTCGCATTCGTTCAGATCCGGTATCTGAAAGACGCCTAAACCTACAAGAGGCATTTCGATGCCATTGTTTAATTTGATTTTCTGCATGTTATTAATTATTATGAGTTTTTATTTTAGAGAAAGTGGTCCAATAAGTTTTCCTATACAAGCGCCACCATGTGTACCGAAGATTGATTTTTATCATATATACATACCTTTATATTAAACCTATCGTTCCACAATAAGATAAAAAAATTATTGGTTGATCGACCCGATCAAAAATTCTGTTGTTTGTTTAGTGAGTTTGGCATCCGCAAATAATATGTGCGTGTTATAGATCGATACAAGGCCCGATGTTAAAAAGTGTGCCAATGCGCGCGGCTCTTTAGCTGATAAAAGGGAGCCGTCTTCTTTTGCTTGCGTCAACAATTTCTCGAAAAGGTCAACCGCTTTCAGGGTTTGCTTTTTCAACATTTCGCTCACCTCCTGATCCGTTGTTGCCAGCTCAAATACCGAGTTGGTGAACAGGCAGTTAGTGTCTCGCAAAGCAGATTCCATGACAGAATAAATAACGTTACGGATCGCCTCTAACGGCTTTTCACTGTTCTTCGCTGCCTGGCTGTATTGTTTATCCTTGTTTTGGATATAGTTCGTAAGGGATTTTAAAAACAGGTCGTGTTTGTTACCATAAGCCAAGTATAAACTACTCCGGTTAATTTGCATTGTATCCACCAGATCGTTCATAGTCGTCGCATTATAACCTTTCTTCCAGAAAAGGTCTCTAGCTGTTACCAGCTTTTCATCGTAATCGAATTCCTTGTTCCTTGGCATATGACAAAAGTATGTATTAAACCGATCGTTTCAAAATAATTTCATAAAAAGATGTCTTGAGCAAGATTATTTTGCACCCCACAGGCAGCTGTGGTTGTTCCTATCTCACTGTTTTTGATGTATTTGTTCGAAATTGCGAGGGTGTTAATCCGCTATGTTTTTTGAAAAATTTACTGAAAAAAAACTGGTTACTGAAGTTTAACTCGGCTGCCACGTTTCCAACGGTCAACGATGAAGTATCCAGCAATATTTTTGCCTCTGCGATAACCATTTCGTTTACCAGCTGACCAACCGACTTGCCGGTCTCTTCTTTAACAACTTTTGTTAAGTGCTTTGGGGATATAAAGATTTTCTCTGCATAAAACTGTACGCTTCTTTCTACCTTAAAATGTACTGCCAACAACTTCAAAAAGCTATTTAGTAAATCCATTCTACGTGTTGACGTTGCACCATTGCTCGGCCGATGGCGTTTAATGATGGCAGCAAGCTCTAACATAAAAAGATTGAAGCTATGGAACATAAGATCAAATTGGAAGGCATGTTCCTGATTGGCATGGTTGGTCTTAAGCATCAACATCAAGTCGTGTAAAACGCCAGCTTCTTTAGTGCTTAACCGAAAGTGCGGATCGGTATTGGAAGATAGATATTCAAATACATTGATATCCTTTTTATGGATTAAAGACTCTGCATAAAATGTCTTTGTAAATCCTGTACCGATTATGAGGCCGTCGATGCCAGTGTGATATTCGTGAATAATCCCGGGGGCGATAACGAACAGGTCATTCGGTTCAAGTTTGTAATCCAGTAAGTTGTACTTCAAAGAAGTAGTGCCAGCCAGAACAAGCAAGAAAGTAAAGTGATCGCCCCTTACAGGCCTTTCATAGCTCGGCTGCCCGATAATCTCATTCGTACGCGTAACATGGAATTGATCTCCCAAAAATTCCTGTCCCGAAGCCGAATTAATTTCGCCGATCGAGACTATTCGCGTTGAGACATGGGTATCTTTCATTATGTAAAATTAAGACATTTTGTATATAAAACGTAAAAAGGATATATAAAAGCGCCGTTTGTACATGTCATCTGTTTTGACAAATGTAAAGATTTGTAAAGTCAAAATTCTCTTAGAAAAAATTAAACTAAATGACTAAAAGCAAATCATTTACATCGCCAAAAAAAAGGAGTAGTCAGCAGATCTATAGCCATATTATTTTAGGTGCCGGATCGGCGGGCGCCGTCCTAGCTAACAGACTGAGCGAAGAAAGTTCATTTAACATTTTACTGGTAGAGGCAGGCTCCATCTATGACGAGTTTTCCTATCCTGAATCGGTAGTCAATAGCCAGATACTCGGAGCTGGTGGTGATGCCCGGTACGACTGGGCTTACACAGCCAATAGTCAGAAGGGCAGCGATAAAATTGGCGTACCGCGCGGTAAAATCCTGGGAGGCAGCTCCGCGGTAAACGGGGCCGTAGCAGTCAGGGGTATTTCCAACGATTTTAACCGCTGGGCGGATATGGGTATAGACCATTGGTCGTGGGAGGAGGTGCTCCCCTATTTTAAGAAACTGGAAAAATCCAATCTTGAGGATAGCCAATGGCATGGGCATTCGGGTTATTTCCCAATCAATCAACTACGCAAGTCCGATCTGTCCCCGATGCAGCAGGCCTTCATAGAGGCGGCCAAAGCAAACAACTATCCAGAAGTAAGCGATTTTAACGGCGAAAAGCAATACGGCATAGGCCCCTACCCCGTAAATATTATCAATGGTGTGCGGATGAACACAGGGATGACCTACCTGGATATTTCCGTGAGAGAACGGAGTAACCTAAGCATTGAAGGTGATGTGCTGGTGGACAGGGTATTGTTCGAAAATAACAAGGCTGTTGCTGTACAACTTGCGGATGGACGCGTATTTCATGGCGGCGAGATCATCGTATCCGGTGGCACCTACGGCTCAGCAGGAATACTGATGCGTTCGGGCATTGGTCCCGCTTCCGTTCTGAAAGATTTAGACATATCGGTTGTCGCCGATCTCCCTGTAGGCAGGCAAATCTTAGATCACCCCTTTTACTTCAATACCTACGCAGCAGATCCGAAGACGATTGGCCGCCTTTCTCCGGTTACAGGTGTCAATCTATGGACAAGAAGTTCTTATGCATCAAAGGACGAGCTCGATATCCACATCACGGCAGGCCATTTATTTAATCCCGATACGAGCCCCACGAAAGCAGGTTATGTCTTCGGCGTGGCCCTGACCAATCCCAGATCAAGGGGTACTATTGAGATTGCAGGCAAAAACCCGGAAGATGCACCGATCATAAACCTGAATTTCTTAGCGGAAGAAGAAGACCGTAAAAGGCTCATTGAAGGAATCAGGCTTGCGCAAAAGATCGGTCAAACAGAACCACTGAAAAATCTTTCAGTCGGCGAACTGAATCCCGGCCCTGAAGCATATAATGATGACCTTATTTTGGCATCGATAAAAGCAACGCTCCAAACGTATAATCACCCCATGGGCTCAGCACCTATGGGGCGTTTAGGGAGTGCTGACGCTGTTGTGGATTTTTCCGGAAAAGTTCATGGTATCGATGGTTTACGGGTGGTGGATGCATCCATTTTACCGGGTTTTATATCCACGGGTCCCAATGTAACGGTCATCATGATGGCTGAGAAAATTGCCGATGAGATGAAAGAAACAGGAGCAAATGCAAAGACAGTGTCAAAAAACAAGTATTAACAGTAATGGAAAATTCAATAAAAGCAACAGTCCCGACCCAAAAGAAGCAAGCCAAATTGAACTGGATTAACGGCGAATGGCTGGATAGTAAAAATTATAGGGACAGCATTAATCCGGCAAGCGGAGAAATAATCGGCTGCTATGCCGATGGCGACAGATCGGTTGCTGCCCAGGGTATCCGAGCCGCTAAATCCGCTTTCGAAAACAGCGAATGGAGAGAAAACCGCCATCTGCGATCCAGGGTTTTAAACGAGCTTGCCAATGCCTTTGAAACCCATGCCGGGCGTTTAATCGAGATGCTCTCCCTTGAAAATGGAAAAATAGCGAAGGAAGCTACCATGGAGATTTCGGGTGTTCCATCAAAATTACGGTACTATGCCGCATTGGTTCTAACCCATAGCGGACGTGCACTAGAGTCACGTCCGGGTGCCTTCAGTATGGTTCTGGAAGAACCGGTGGGCGTCGCCGGAATCATAGCACCCTGGAATTCACCGGTGATTCTGATGATCCGGTCCTTGGCACCGGCATTGGCCGCGGGCTGCACAGCGATTATTAAGATGCCTGGGCAGACAGCTCAGATCAATGCGCTGATATGCGAAGTTTTTGCATCGGTAATGAGTTTACCCAAAGGAGTCATCAATCAGTTTACAGAGAGTGGACATGAAGGAGCAGCATTGATCATCAGTTCTCCGGATGTTCCTACCATTAGCTATACAGGCAGTACTGCAACCGCAAAGATTATGATGGCAAACGGTGCCGCGCACCTCAAACGTTTTGGCTTTGAACTGGGAGGGAAAACACCGATGATTGTTTTCGATGATGCCAATCTGGATGTGGCATTGCCCATCTTGGAAAAGGCCATTACCATTTTCGCAGGACAGTTCTGCATGACCGGTAGCAGAATTTTGGTTCAGAGAAATATTGCAGAACGATTTATAGCAGATTTTACCGAAAGACTTCTGCGTGTTAAAGTAGGTTCGGCTGCAGATCCCGAAAGTGATATGGGACCATTGATTGATGAAAGCAATTTAATGCGTGTGGATCGCCTCGTGGAACAGGCAATTAATGAAGGTGCCGAAGTGCTGCTTCGTGGCGGTAAAGTGTTAGACGGAAGCTTGGCAGCAGGCTCCTTTTATCGCCCTGTTTTATTACGTGTTACCGACAACAAAATGGCTATTGTACAGGAAGAAACCTTTGGCCCGGTAGCTACTGTACAGATTTTTGATACGGCCGAAGAGGCAATTAAGTTAGCAAACGATAATCCATATGGTTTGGCGGCATCGGTCTGGAGCAGCCATGTGGATCTGCCTTTAAAGGTAAGCCGAAAACTGGATGCGGGCACGGTGTGGATAAACGATTGGGCAAAGATCAACGATGAGATAGAGGAAGGCGGCTTTAAAATGAGTGGTCTGGGACGTTTAAACGGCCTAGCGGCGATGCATGAATTTATTCAATTCAAACACATCTACCATGATGCGGGCATCTGATTTACCGGTAATCACGATCATAGAGCTAACGCCCAAAGCTCCTTACAAAGAAGAAGCCCTTGAAGCGATTCAGACAATCAGCCTGGCCGCTGCAGGCTTCCATGGATATCAATCCGCGGACATTTTTGAAAAGGTGACGGCTGGCGGATCCATTGTATTTGCCATTATTCTACGATTTGACACTTATGCCAATCTGACCTCCTGGAATGATTCGGAGCAAAAAGCGCGGCAGATCGCTTTAAGTAAAAACTTATTTAAAGAGGTGACACCGGAAGTTAAACTCACCGGTCTGGAATTCTGGTTTGAAAACAAACAACAAGAGGGAGTAATGCAACCCACTAAATGGAAGATGCTGATTATCACCGTCTGTATCATATTTACACTTTTACATACGCTTATGCCCTTTATTAGACAATTATTGAGGCCAATTGGAATGCCTCAAATGATAAACACCTTGGTCGGGATTATCATGATGGTTACGCTCATGACTTATGTGGTGATGCCTTTTATTACCAGGATCTTCAGTAAATGGTTATTCAAATCCAAAGGATAAACACGGTAATTTTTTAAACACTTATATTATACATTCAATTATTATGAAGCATTCACAAATCGAAGAAAAACACGGTAAACATGGAGATTTTTTTCACACGAAGCATGGTTTCGAAAAGGCAGATTGGCATCAGCATGCCCCCTCACCTCAACAGTTCCAGCCAGCATACCTGAGCAGTCCTGAATTTATCAAAAATGGCTATCACTGTGAAGAGCTAAAGGACGGCTTTTATTGGGTAACCAGTGGTGGTTATGATGCTGCTTTTCTTGTAACGGATGAAGGCGTCATTGCAATAGACGCACCGCCCATTCTCGGTGAAAATATGCTGGCCGCTATAGAAGCTGCAACGGACAAACCTATCACAAAGGTGATTTACAGCCATTGGCACTCCGATCATATTGGTGCGGCAGCCATGTACGGCCCCGATGTTGAGATCATAGCCCATGAAATCACCAAAGAATTGCTTACGCGTTTTCCTGATCCCTTGCGACCTATTCCAACTACGATATTTAGCGACAGTTATGTGGTGGAACTTGGCGGTGAAAAACTCGAGCTTAGCTATAAAGGTGCTAACCATTGCCCCGGTAACATCTTTATTTATGCACCGAAACAAAAGGCGCTTACCAAGATTGACATTGTGAGTCCGGGCTCCTGTACTTTCATGCATTGTGATGCCTCGGAGAACATCAGTGGTTGGATTGAGGCGCACGAGCAAATTTTGGAATTTGATTTTGATTTTTTAGTGGGAGGACATATCACACGCTGGGGAACCCGCGAAGATGTGCGTACATCACTGGAATACTTTCAAGATATGCTCGGTTTTGCGCAAGAGGCACTGAAAGAGTTTTGCACGCCCGTTGGAGCAGCTGTTTTCTTCTCAACTTCTCCCGCTGACCAATATTCCGTGGGCACGGAAAACTGGATCAACTCGATGGTCAATTATGTTACGGACAAAATGCTGTCAAAGATTACCTCGAATGGCCAAAAGTGGGAGGAGCGCCTTGCAGGTGTAACCACTAACACCAAATATCACGCATACACCATTGTGGAATCTACAAGAACGGAAAGGAGTCATTGGGGCTATCAGAAAAGGGGTACAGGAGGAACTAACTATTTTGTTTAATTTTCTCAGACACGTGTCCTGTCTTGTGATAATGGGAGAAACTCTGCTCCCAAATACTGAAGAAGAAAAGCCATTAAAGGGGTTTTTATTAAAACATAAACAGATCAAAAGATGAATCGCAAAATTGTAAGAATAGTACAGCCAAAAGCAAACCAGGGCTTTTTAGGCGTGGGCCATACGGCTATTCAGGTTGTTGAAGGCAGTGACTTTCAGCAAACGGATCCCTTTATCGTAATGATGGATGATCAGCTCGATTTACCGGGGCATGGTGTTGTTGGAGGGCCACATCCTCACGCCGGATTTGAAATTGCCACACTTGTGCTGGAAGGAAGCCCGGAGACTGATTTTGAAACAGGTAGCTTGGAATGGCTGACGACCGGAAGCGGCATCGTACATACGGAAGAAATTAAAACCAAAGTAAAATTAAGGATTTTACAATTGTGGCTGGTGCTGCCGAAAACCAAAAGGTGGACAGCCCCCAAATGGCAAAAACTTCCCTTCAAAAATGTGCCATCCAAAAAAACAGGTCGGTCTGAAATCTACGTTTACAGTGGAAGCGCATTTGGTTTAACATCTCCCATTACCTCTGAAACCCCTATCACGATCGTTCTGTTCAAATTGGATAAAAATGATAAGGTTACGCAACAGCTTCCAACAAACTTCAATGGTTTTATTTATATGCTTGAGGGAAGTATGCTAGCGGGTGGAGAAGCGACACCTATAGAGAAACAGCAGGTTGTCTGGTTGGACAGGTCTACGGAAGAAGGGGATAGTAAGATTGATTTTATCGGTGGCGCCGAGGGTGGAAGCTTTGTGCTGTATGCCGGAGAACCGCAAAGAGTACCCATTATCAGCTATGGCCCATTTGTCGTCGACAGGGAAGAAGAAATTAAGCCGCTCTTTCAGGATTTTAAAGCGGGTAGAATACCTCATTTAAAAAACCTTCCAGAAAGTCAGGTCGTTTACCATGGCTGAGCCATTGGTAAAACGTCTTGGCTTTATGCTCACGGTTTTATTTTCTTTTACCCTACATAGCCAACGCCCTTTCCGTCAAATCCATTTGTAAATGGTCGTCCGGTTGATCCCCCTTTAAAGAGGATCATCCGGATATGCCATTTATTTACCGATCAAACCAATCGGTGATTACCCCTTTCCATCAAGGATGAAGAATGATAGATCCGGTTGTCTTACCCTCTTCCAAATCACGATGAGCAACGGCAGCATCTTTCAGTGCATAAACAGTTGGCGTTATCGTACCTAATGATCCATCGCGCCAGGCATCAAATAGTTCACGCGTGGCCAATTCCCTACTATACATATCCGGCAGATACTGTTGCAGAGCAGGCCGCACTAGCCGAATTTGTCTTTTCGATAAATAGTTCATATCCAAATGCGGATTACCGGAAGCCATACCAAAAAGAACCGCGGTACCACCATTCTTTAATAACTTAACTGAGATTTCAAAGGTCGCTTTGCCGACACCATCAAATACCGCATCGATCCGCTGATTTCCAATCAGCTCCTTTACTTTAGCCCCCAAATCCTGTGTTTCCATCACAATCACATGATCGACCCCGTTATCGGACGCGATTGCTCTCTTTGCCTCGGTTCCTACTGTACCGATTACGGTGGCCCCAAGCGCTTTTGCCCATTTACTCAACAATGAACCAACACCTCCTGCGGCGGCATGCACGAGAATAATGTCTCCCGGTTTTACGGCATAGATCTGCCTGATCAGCATACGGGCAGTAAGTCCCTTGGCCAAGATCGATGCGGCTTGATCATAGGAGATGTCGTCGGGTAACTTGACCAGGTCTTCCACCTTCACCAGCCGCTTTTCGGCATACGAACCTAATGAATTGTAATAAGCAACCCGATCGCCTTCTTTAATAGACGTGACACCGCTACCGACATGTTCTACTATTCCTGCGGCTTCCCCGCCGATCGTTGCCGGAAAAGACATGATCGGGAAAGTCCCGTTTCTATACATGATATCAACGAAATTGATAGCAATTGCTTTCTGACTGATCAAGATCTCGTGCGCTCCAGGTTCTTGTACCTCTTGGATGGAATATTGTAAAACTGCGGGAGGGCCCTGTGATTCGATGCGGACTACACCGCTTTTATATATTTTCTTCATATTGTAAGGCTGATTGCTCAGCGTTAGTTTATTCAAAGTTGAGACTTTATAAGTGGTATGAAAATGACATATGCAGTAAATTATCCTTGACATATGTCAAGAATATCATGGTTCACGATTAGCATCCCGCCTGTTAATTCCTTATTTTTGATTGCTCTTAAATAATCATCTGCGTATATGAGTTTACACGAACCATCATTTGAAGTGCTTTTTTCGTATATTGAATCGAGATCGTCTCTATTACTCGATGATAATGATCGAGCGCTTATAAAACAGGCATTTAAACAAAAGAACCTAAGAAAACGACAATATCTTTTGCAGGAAGGTGATATTTGCAAGTACATGGCATTTGTAGTGAAAGGCGCAGGTAGGATGTATACAATTAATAAAAATGGGCAGGAGCACACGATTCGTTTTGCTATAGAATCCTGGTGGCTTGGAGATGAAGAGAGCTTTAGGCTGGGGACGCCGTCAATCTATACTATTGAGCTGACCGAAGACGCTGAAGTGCTGTTGGTAACAAAAGACAATCTTGACCAACTCTACGATCAAGTTCCCGCTATTACCCATATGACTCGCAAAATCGATCAAAAACGTGCTATCGCCACCCAAAAGCGTCTACAGGATACCATCAGCTTAGAAGCCGAACAGCGCTATCTACGTCTTGAAGAAACTTATCCCGAAATAGTACGCCGATTCCCGCAGGCAATGGTTGCCTCTTATCTGGGGATATCAGCCGAAACACTTAGTCGGGTTAGAAAAAAACTATTGCAGAAATAAGCGATGCTCAATCTTTCCTTGTAGGATGGCTTTAAATGAACGATCCATCGTCCACCATGCGATAGGTGTAACGATGGTACAGGATAACATAACAAGCTTGATAAAGTCGGTCGATATTAGCTTGACAATGCCCATTACACTTGCCCCCAGCACCTTGCGTACGCCGATTTCCTTTTGACGCTGGAGCGTGCTATAAGCAGCAAGTGCCGATAACCCCATGCAGAAAATGAAAATAGTCAATAAGGCAAAATAGAAAAACAACTTCAGATTATCCAGGAAAAATACACGGGGCTGTTAGAAAAACACAATATGCTTCTAGAAGAAAACAATGAGCTCAAATATCGGTTATCGGAGTTAAAGCAAAAGTTGATTAAGAAGTAGGAAGCTTTCGAACTTAATTTATAGTGCTTAATAGAAAAAGCCGCCTCTAAACAAGAAACGGCTTCAATATATCTACAAATACCTGATGCTTAATTCTTCTTCTTTTTAGCCAAATCGGCACGGACTTTTTGGACGAAGTTTAGTGATATTGAAGGTATTCACCACGATCGAGTCAATACTCAAATCGTTTTATCATAGTTAGTGCACTATTTCAATTTCTCGATTTCCTTAAGGGAAAGTTTAGTGAATTTGGCGATTTGACTGTTAGGCAAACCATCTTTTTTCATTTCTTTGGCAATGGCAATAGCTTCTTCACGTTTACCCTTGTTTCTTTCCTGCTGTTTTACTGTTTCTATTATTCCCATATCAATTGTTCCTCCTGATAACTTTTCAACCTCTGTATCAAAGATACGATTAATTCTTTCATTTTCAATGTAAATAAAATTCTTTAGAAATACCAAAAAACTTAATATACGGTCGCGATCATATTTATGGGCAATCAATGCTTTGGCTATAACAAGCCGTTCATTCCCCAATACTTCATCAGGTATTTTACCTTCAAGAAGGGACTTTTGACAGGCAAGTACTACAAGGGAAAACGGATTGTCCATAAGCAGTAGTTCCTCTTCGTCATTGTCAAATATATGGTACGCCCGATAACGGAAACTGATTGTGGTATCAAGTATCTGATGCCAATATTCCTTTGGCCTTTTTTGATTCCTATCTCCGGTAAATACAGCGACTGTTGCGACGGAGATATTGTACCGGTCCCATATCCTATAATGGTATTGATAAATACGTTTGGCAAAGTCCTGATCGTTACCTCCCTCCAGTTCGGTATTGATCAGAATATGTTTATCAGTCCCGTCCTTCATATGTACCTTTACCAACAGATCGGCAATGCGTTTATCACTATTGCGCTCCCTGTTGGGAATGATCGACAATAATTCCTTATCCATGAATACCAGCTTATGGTTAAAATCAAACAGATCATCTGCATTTGGATAAAGAAACCGTAAGAACTCGGAAAACCATTCTTCAAACGCGCCTTTCAGAAGCTCATCGTTTTTCTTTCTAGGTTTTCTCTCGGTTTGATTTTTATAATTGGTCATATGCAAATTTAACGAAAATGTTCTAAGATGTTTCCACTTATGAACGAAGATTCTAAACCTGAAAATATTGGTGCCCACATAAAGCAATTGGCCTACCTTTGCCCAAAACCAATGTCATATGAACATAAGTAAACTGATTTATATAGCCACATCCAATCCGTAAAAGAAAAAAAACAGCATGCCACCCGTGAAGATTATTCTTGAGCATAATGAGCCCCATTTAAATCGCTTGAGTTTCTTTAGATATAGCGCTTTATGAAGCAAGCCTCATGTAACTTGAACAAATATCCATACTACATTGAAGTGTACTGATTTACACTGATTTTGACAATACAACTTTTAACCAAGTTTCCACTTCTTGTACCAATCTCAAAGTGTTATTTCCCTGACAGTGTGCATCAGCACCCGTCTCAGCATCAAGAGTAATTAGCTTTTTTTGATCGTTTTCTATCGCTTTTATTTCAAAAATGTTGTACAGGAACCAGATACGATTTCCAATACCCAGACGGAAAAACCTGTTGTACATATTTTTCCCTATTCGGCAACACGAATAAGCAACTTTAAGAAAGGAGAAAAGGTACAGATGCTTTGCGTGATTATCCGTATTCCATATTTACAGGCGTTATTAGGAACAGAAGCCGAAAACTTTAATTTTCTTTTGAACAACTATCATCATTTTCTTATTGAAGAAATTCTGACAGATGATATTGTACGTCTTGTTACAGAAATCATCTACTCCAAACGACAAGAAGTATTAACAGATTTCAACTACCGTATTGTTTCTTTGCAATTGATTTTTAGCTTATTCAAAAGTCTTAGCAAACGTGACCAAATTAAATTCCAAAAGTTAAATGAAGGGGATATAATTTCTATTTATAAAGTCAAAGAAAGATTGATTCACGATTTATCACAACCAGTTACTATAGAGGAACTTTCCAAAATCGCAGGAATGAATATTAACAACATGAGAAAATTATTTATCCAGATATTTGGTATGGGAATCTATGACTATTTCCAGAAAAATCGACTGCTGGAAGCAGCAAAAATGCTGAAAAATCAAAAAATTTCTGTCTCAGAAGTCGGCTATTTGTTAGGTTTTGAAAATCTTAGCCATTTTACACGCATGTTTGAGCGATATATTGGCATGAAACCAAAGGCTTACAGCATGTTAAACTAGAATATAACATACACTATACAATAAAATAATCGAACTTGATCGTTCAGGAGGACGCTTTGACCTCACGCGCAATGGCTATAATATGCTCTTCGTCGGTGCCACAGCACCCGCCGAATACGTTTAGCTGACTGAAAGCTGCTTTCAGCTTTTTATGTTCGATGGCGAGGTTTTGCGGACTCCCTCTATCCAATTCCGTCGCTTCATCCAATTCTGCATGGCTTTTGCAGGAAGCATTTGCCCGCAGGCCCCTGATACGCTTTGTCCAGTATTCGTTTCTACCCGATTCCAATTCGTTGAAAAAATGACTCGGGTGCGCACAGTTGATCATGAAGTAAAGCGGAGGCTGGGATACGTTTTTATCAACTTGATTAATAGCCTCCTTCAGGCTCATTCCGGTTGGCAGTTTACCGTCCGTTTCCACCGTGAAGGAAACTACCGTCGGAAGACCAACAGCGGCCGATGCGCGGGCAATGCCGATAGCTTCTTCCACATAATTCATGGTAATTGCAGAAACCATATCGACTGGGGTTTGGCTAAAAACAACTATCTGCCTGGCATGATATTTCTGGGCTTCTTCAGCGGTCATTTTATGTTCCGGTACATAGCCGTCACCGCGTGGGCCAACGCATCCGCTAAGGACAATATTGTCGATGTCGTTTTCAAACTCCTTTTTTAGATCGTTAAGGAGTTGGACTGCTTTTTCGTTCACGTCTACAATTGCCGATCCGGGATATCCTACCCTTTCCATCCAATCCGGATTTGCCCGCCAAGTAGGGCTTTCCAGGATAAAACCCATTCCGAAATCCTTGGAGATGTTCAAATAGCGCTTATAGTAATCCCTAAGTGCGTGATAGCCCTTTTCATCTTTCAAGAGATCAAAAGCAGCAAAACAAGGCAGCTCATGGCCTAGAAGGAAAACCAATGTCGTTTCCAAACCTCCGTCGGTTAAGTACAGATTGGAAGTTCCATTTGGTAATACGGTATTTACAGTAGCCATGTATAAAAATTTTGATATGCTTGGCAACCGACGGCTTTACGGAGGAGTGTTTGGAAGCGCCAAACAAGCTTCAATCAGACCCGTGCCGCAGGTGCTCATATTCATTCACCGCTCGTTTGGTAGCGCGGGCAAACCAGCCTTCCAGCAATAGCTTATTCAATTCGTCGGGGTCGGCGGAAGCCAGCGCAATCAGTACATAGTCATAGCCATCGAAATGTGAAGTTGTAAAATAAATGGTGGGATCCTTTTTCAGCCAAAAATCCTTTTTTTTGGTATAAACGGCTATCGATTCGTAATCATCCTGAATGCGGGCAAATATCTTGTTGCCTGCGTAAAAGGCCGGTGTCCCGTGACAGAGTCTTTCCTGTACTTCCGGTAGGGCGGACACTGCTCGGCGGATGACGTGGAGAAAAAACGGGTAATCTGTTTGCATAATTTTGTTTATTCTTAGTTATCCAGCCTCACTGTATGCAGTTAATTTGCCGTGCATCTGTGCCACAGTTTACCGATTATTCTTGCAGCGACGGTATTAGCATAGATATGAACGGTTGCGTCACTTTTCTGCTTTCGTCACATCCAGGATGAACTGCATAATATATCACCAAATATACGCCATCTGCATTAAAGTAGATTACGTTGATGACAACTTTATACCTTTCTTTTATCAGTTGGTTCCTGTTCGCAGAGATGAAATAAAAGTTAGCTAAACGGTAGGAAGCTTTCGAACTTAATTTATAGTGCTTAATAGAAAAAGCCGTCTCTTCCATCACCCGTTAACCGAAAAAACAAAAAGAGATATCAGTCATCCCTAAGCGAGTTTATAGGATTTTCCACTGCCGCCCGAATAGCTTGCGAGCTTACCGTAAGCAAGGCAATGCATACCGCAATAAAGCCGGAAAGTGCAAACATCCACCATGCAATATCAATATGGTAAGCAAAGTTCGCTAGCCAGCGATTCATTATCCACCAACCGATTGGTGAAACGATGCAAAAAGCAAACAAAACAGGCTTGATGAAATCTTTAGATAACAATTGAAAAATGCCATTGATAGACGCCCCTAGTACTTTGCGTATACCTATTTCCTTCGTACGTTTAGCTGTCGTAAACGACGCCAGTCCGTAAAGACCAAGGCTGGCAACAAAAATGGAGAGTGCCGAAAAAATAGTCATAAGTGCTTGTTGCTGTATATCTTTCCTATAAAGCTCATCAAAACGTTGATCAAGAAAGCTGTATTCAAAAGGGTAATCCGGTGCCAACTTTCGGTACTCCCTTTCGATAGCATTCATCCCCAACTTGATATTCCCCGATTTCAGCGCAATCAATGCCACTCGGTTATCCTCATTCGGAGAAATAACAAGTGGCTCCACTTTGTCTTTGAGAGAAAGAAAGTTAAAGTCCTCCACTACTCCAATAATTCTGCGTCTGGAGTTATCCCTTATGGTATTCTGTATCCACTTACCGATTGCCTGATCCGGCGTATATCCCAGCGTGGCGGCCGCCGTTCTGTTAATCAGAACCGAGTTGGTGGTATCGGTTTTAAACGATGCCGAAAAGTCCCTTCCTGCGATCATCTTCAGGCCCAAAGTTTCTATATATTCGAAATCGGCAAACTGTGTTCTTAACGACCAGGTGCGATCGTCAGTACCTTCAACCTGAAATGTTTGCGAGTCGTGGAATCCTCCCGGTTCACCCGACATTAGCGACACCTCTTTTATTGCCGTGTTGTTTTGTAAGTTTTCCTTAAATTGCCGTCTTCCTCTATAGATATCATTATTACCATCCACACGTATGCTCACGACATGTTCCATATTGTAGCCTAATTCCTTCGTTTTCATATATTTCAGTTGACTGGAAATCACCACGACTCCAATAACCAGGAGAATCGAAATACCGAATTGGAGGGTTACTAAAGCCTGACGGAACATGGACCCACCCTTACCCAACCGGAGTTTACCTTTGAGGGCCTGAACGGGCGAAAAACCTGAAATAAAGAAAGCAGGATAACTACCTGCCAAGAGTCCAACAACCAATATGATTCCGGCAAAGAAAGCGTATAAATGCCATGTGTTCCAAGGGATATCAAGGGGATATCCAAGCAACCGGGCGTAAAGAGGGTTCAATAACTTTACAAGACCTAACGAAACCAAAGATGAAATGAGCACCGTTAAAACGGATTCACTGATAAACTGTCCGGCCAGGTGACTCTTTATGGCACCCATTACTTTTCTCAGTCCCACTTCTTTTGAGCGTTCAATAGCCTTGATGGTAGAAAGATTTATAAAATTGACACAGGCAATAAGCAGAATCAATAGCGCAATTGCTATAAAAATGTATGCTAAAGTTTTATTCCCATGTCTGCTTGGGTCAGGAGGGCCGCCCGGTTCAAAATATATATCGGAAAGAGGCGTTAGCGAAAGGTTTACCTTGAGCCCGATCCGTTCTAGTAGCTGGCCCATATGCTTTTGGACAAAGCTGGGAAATTTGCTTTCCAGGGAGGATGGATCAGTACCCTCACGGAGTAACACATAGGTAAATAAGCAGTTAAAAAACCAATTTTCGGATTCGTCAGTAACAGTATAATTTGATAAAGGGACAACAAGGTCAAAATCCAGGTGGGAATTTGCCGGTATATCTTTAGCAATTCCGGTGACGGCAAGCGGCAAGTTTTTATCCAATTCGATAATCTTGCCCAGTGGATCTTGATCACCGAAATATTTTCGGGCAGTCGATTCTGTCAGAACGATACTTCCGGGATTACTTAAGGCTGTGGCAGGGTTACCGGCTACCAGGGGAAAGGAAAAGAAAGTAAAAAAATCACTATCGGCTTTCAGTACTTTTTTTTCGTTAAATGAAATCGATCCAAAAGCTACCAATGCATTGCCCGGCCATACCCGAGTTGCTTTTTTAACCTCGCCGGAAAAATCAATCGGCAAAGCCGTAGCAAAAGGCGGAGATAACCAGGGCACCCGTTTCTCAGAACCATTTTCATCAAAGCTACGGACTAGACGGTAAATATTTTTTCCCTGTTCGTGGAATCTATCAAAAGTAAATTCATTTCTGACAAAAAGGAAGATCATCGTACAAACGGTCACACCGATGGTAAGTCCAAGAATATTGATGATCGCGAACGCCTGGTTCCTTTTCATATTACGCCAAGCAATTGTAAAATAGCTCTTAATCATGACTTCTAATTTTGTCCATGGGAATTAATTCCTTGCTCATCGGCACAATAAAACTGCCACTACGACAAATGCCTTACAGTTTATCAAAAACAAGCCGTTGCCAATTTGACGGCGTTCGTTTTCAGACACCTATTGTGCGGATTCGGACATACCTGGATTGGGAAAAAGCATCAGCTTCGGGTTGCTTTGGTGCTAGGGATTTTTTAACATCAAATATTGTTAAGTAAAATGGGGGCCTATGACGTCAAAACACAATATGCTTCTAAAAGAAAACAATGAGCTCAAATAGCCCTATCCGTATTGTTCCGGATTATATGGCAGATCAACGATCGAAATACCATAATCGGCACGCTCTTTACCTTTCTGTTCTTTTTCGAAAATACATTACCGATATGCCGGTACATTAATGTACATTCATGATCAACGGCTCGAACAGCTTTTTTTTTCGACTCAGAAATGATGTGCTTTATATCGGTTATGTTTACAAGCATAAGATAGGATTTTTCGTGCAATTCTGATTATAAATTAAGAAATTTAATCATAGGCTGCCGAAATTCAGCCGGTAAGATTCATATGATTTTTTTGTAAGGATTCACCAGTCTTTGCGACTAAACCGGCAAAAACGTATGAGAAAAAATAAAATCAACAAGGTAAGGTTGATAAAATCATTGTTAGCGGTTACGCTGCTCGGTTTTTCGGCACTAACTTTTAATGCAGCTGCAATTAATCAAACCGGTTCATCTTCGTCAAGACAGCATATGTTTATTGCGGAGGATACTGTAAAGGTGGTAGCAGGTGCCCCATTAAAAGCCGAAGATGTAAGTCCCCTTCTAGCGGGCGAGCAAATCCCTGTTCTAAACCTGCGCAAATCTTCCGGCGAAATGTTCGACTTAAACAAGTCGGTATCGGAAACGCCAACGATTATTGTTTTTTACCGTGGGGGCTGGTGTCCTTATTGCTCGAAACAGCTTTCCGGATTACAGGAGATTGAAAAAGATTTAACCAAAATGGGTTATCAGATTGTCGCCATCAGTACTGACAGTCCAGAGAACCTTAATAAAACAATGGACAAGGAAAAACTTTCCTACACCCTGTTATCAGATGCAGATCTGGCTGCCGCCAAGAGCTTTGGTATAGCCTTTAAGGGCCCTAAAAGCTACGATAAATTTCTATCGGAAACCTCGGGTGGAAAAAATGTTGACAAACTTCTGCCGGTGCCATCCGTCTTTATCCTAAACAAAAAGGGGAACATCCTTTTCGAATACATCAACCCGAATATCACGCAAAGGCTAAGTGCGCCCTTATTGAAGGCCGCTGCTGCTGCCCTTCGTGATGAGGTCTAAGCTATCGGATACAAGCAAATGAAAAAAATCCTCGTTTTACTGAGCTTCATATGGTTTTCCATATCAGTGAAAGCTCAAATAGAAAGTCCGGTACACTGGAGCTTTTCCGCGGAAAAAATCAATACACAGGAAGCCTTCCTTGTGTTAAAAGCAGATATTGACTCCGGCTGGCATGTCTATTCGCAATTTATTAAGGAAGGCGGGCCTATACCTACTTCCTTTAAGTTTGATAGCTCGACAGCTTACCAGTTAGTAGACAAAGTGCTGGAGACGCCAAAGGCACTTTCCGGCTTTGACAAAAATTTCAATATGGAAATCTTTTGGCATGAAAAACAGGTGATATTTAAACAACGGATTAAGCTTAACCAGCCCACAACGATAACAGGTTCATTGGAATTTATGGTTTGCAATGACCATAAGTGCCTGCCTCCAACAGAGGAAGAGTTTAGCATCCCGGTGGGCCAAAAAGGATCACAAGCTCAACCGGTGGCTGAACCCGGACAGCGAAGTACCGGCACGCAATCAAAAGTGGAACAAGCCGCAAAAAGTTACATGCCCGGTGGAAGTGCTTCTTCTTACCTTGGAATTTTGATTGCGGGTTTTTTAGGAGGTCTGGCCGCTTTCTTTATGCCATGTATTTATCCGATGATACCGCTAACTATTTCCTTCTTTACCAAGCAGGAAGTGTCCAGGCGCAAAGGAATACAAAAGGCCTTTTTATACGGAACTTTCATCATTACAATTTATGTGGGCTTAGGATTGCTGATCACTTTTTTTTTCGGCTCATCCGCCTTAAACGAAGCGGCCAGCAGTGCTACATTCAATCTCATTTTTTTTGCTATACTGATCGTTTTTGCACTTTCCTTTTTAGGTGCTTTTGAAATTACTCTACCCTCCGTACTGGTTAACAGGATGGACGAGAAATCTAACAAAGGTGGGATAATAGGGCTATTTTTTATGGCTTTTACCCTAGCACTGGTTTCGTTCTCGTGCACAGGGCCAATTATCGGAACCTTACTGGTCGATGCCGTTTCTAACGGAACCTATTACGGGCCAGCGATGGGTATGCTTGGATTCTCTTTAGCTTTGGCAATTCCCTTTACTTTGTTTGCTATTTTTCCCTCCTGGTTGAAAGAACTCCCAAAATCCGGTGGTTGGTTGAATTCGATAAAAGTGTCTCTTGGTTTCCTCGAATTCGCGCTGGCTTTTAAATACCTGTCAAACGTCGATTTGGCTTACCACTGGGGGGTTTTGAACAGGGATGTTTTTCTGATCATATGGATAATCATATTTGCGTTTCTGGGCTTCTACCTTGTAGGAAAGATCAGACTTTCACATGATACTGAAACAAAAACACTTTCCCTTCCCCGTTTATTTGTCAGCATGCTGGTCTTTGGTTTTACGCTTTATATGCTACCGGGAGTTTTCGGTGCATCCCTGAAGTCGATCAGTGCTTGGTTGCCGCCTATCACTTCGCAAGAATTTGATTTAACCGGTTCGGCCGTTAAAGAGAAAACAGAAGAAACCGCTAATAAAAAATATGCGTCCCTTTTTCATACGCCATACGGCTTAGATGCTTTTTATGATTATGAGCAAGCTCTTGTGCAATCAAAAAAATTGAATAAACCCATCCTATTAGATTTTACAGGTTGGAGCTGCACCAATTGCCGTAAGATGGAAGCAAGTGTATGGTCAGACCCGGCGGTACTGGAACGTCTAAAAAAGGATTATATCCTGGTATCCCTCTACGTAGATGACAAAAGCGAACTTGCAGAAAATGAAAAGTACATTTCAAAATTCAGTGGCAGGAAAGTAAAGACCTTGGGCCAAAAATGGAGCGATTTTCAGGCTGCTTCTTTTGGCACAAATTCTCAGCCCTATTATGTTGTCGTAGACGGTTCTGGCAACCGGTTGACATCTCCGCAGGCATTCGATCTTAATGTTTCAAAATATGTGACATTTTTAGACAAGGGAACCGCCGCATATAAAGACATGTAATAATTAAAACCCAATCAAATGAAAAATATAAAGTATCAGTTGCTTCTATTTGGAGCGTTATTCTCACTGAGTTCATTCTCAATCATTCACAGCGTACATGATTTAATAAATGAAAGGCCGGTGAAAAGCAAGCCCATAACATTTATCGAAAACTCCTATTCAATCGCGTTAAAGAAAGCAAAAGCAGAACGTAAATACGTTTTTGTTGATGCCTATACAACCTGGTGCGGCCCATGTAAGCAGTTGAAGAACATAACCTTTAAAGACAGTCAGGCTGCTGATTTTTTTAATAAAAATTTCGTGAACATATCTATAGATATGGAAAAAGGGGAAGGCGCAGATCTGGCTTCAAAGTGGGACGTGCAGGAGTACCCTACGCTCTTAATTCTTGACTATAATGGAAAGGTGCTACTACGTTCAATAGGTTATCTCGATGCTAAACAACTGACAGCTTTTGGGAAGAAGGCTCTACAAAAAAATTAATTCCATTGAGTATCTCTGGTTTATTAACAAATCACTTTAGTTTATCAATGCCATTTGAAACCGTAAAATACATATCAATTGCTACCCGCACAACTATCTTTCGTCCAAGCTAAAGCTATTGTCGGCTATTCCAAAGAATCCTTAAAAAGTCAAAAATATTTGTAAGGATTCAATCAGATTTCCGACTAAGGGATGTTATTCACCGTTACGATTATGAAAAAAGATCGAAAGACATCATAAATCAAAATGGAACATTAAATTTACTTATGCTAACGAACGATCCCGAAATTAACACAATAGATAACCACGCAGTTAACCCGCATAAATGGGTCAGCAGGTACGCAGACTACCTTTACACATATGCCGCTTTCCGTATAAATGACGAGGATTTGGCGAGAGACCTTGTACAAGAAACTTTTTTATCAGCACTTGAGCGCAAGGAAAAGTTTGAAGGAAAAAGCTCTGAAAAGACCTGGCTTACGGCGATCCTAAAAAACAAAATAGTTGATGTATATCGGTCGAGATCAATGAGACTTGCAAAAGGAGTTGATGCAACAAATTCTGATGATACTGATACCGACTTCTTCGATCACAATGATGGCCATTGGAGGGAACAGCACAGACCTGCCGAACTGGGGATTGAACAGGCCGATGCACTGGAAAACAAAGAGTTTCAAAAAATATTGGAAGCTTGTATGAAAAAGCTGCCAGCTCTATGGTTTTCGGTATTTTCCATGAAACACATAGATGATGAAACCACTGAAATGATTTGCAGTGAGTTGAAACTGACATCGTCTAATTTTTGGGTGATTATTCATAGAACGAAGGTGAATTTGAGGTCTTGCCTTCAAAAAAACTGGATTTAAATAGATACAGATGAAAGAATTGAGTGAAGCGGAGTTAAAAAAAATAGCCTACAATTGTAGAAAGGCTACTTTTTTAATTGAGAAGCAACAAATCGGAAAAATAACGTTGAGGGAAAAGATGGAGTTAAAAATACACTTAACAGGATGTTCCATTTGTGTAACCTTCATGCAGCAAAGTGCGGTCATAAACCAAATGGCCAGGAAACTTTTTACCTCGGATTACAAGGAATTGAAATTAGATGAAGGATTTAAAGAGCAACTTCAAAAGCGGATCAACAATCAACTTGACGAAAATTGAGTGCAATTAAGGATTGATATATGACATTTACTCTTGTGAATTTAATCCGTCCGTTATCGGCATTTCTGCTGATGACAGCTCTCCTTTCACTTAGTTATTGCCCTCTTAGAAGAGCTATTCAAAATCTCATAAAAGGCACACAGGAAACGGAACGATCAGCTGACGGACGGCAGGCTGGCTTAGCTATTTGTCAGGGCATTATAGATAGCTCAGGCTCTACATTTAACGTGCCCGAGCCTAAGTCAGCAGTTAGCGTTCCTATTTTTACAGCTATCGTTTTATCGCTCTTTTATTCTATCCGGCGATTTCTCCCTTCCGAAAGACTCGTCTTACAGCGAAAGTCTTTAGTTGCTTATCGGAATGCTGTACCTATTTATTTAAGGAACAGAATCCTACTAATTTGATATTCTATTATTACGGAAACGAAGCACGCGGCGCGCGGCTTTAACTAGCACTGCTATTGCTTTACGGCAGTGGTTATTACCCAATCAACAATAATAAATAGAATATAAAAAAACAGACATGATAAATCACATTTTTTCAATATCAGAAAAGAATTATAAGCAATGGAGCCCGTTGTTTTTACGATTAATTATCGGCTTTGGCTTTATGGCACATGGATGGGCTAAATTGAGCAAGGGAAGCCCGGTAGGCTTTGAGAAACTTCTCACACAACTAGGAGTTCCGTTTCCTCATCTTAGTTCGTGGGTTGCATCGTTAGTCGAAATATTGGGCGGACTGGCAATTTTTGTCGGATTCTTTGTAAGTGTTACCGCTATACCCCTTATCTGCACGATGCTCGTTGCTATGTTCACCATTCATATCAACTATGGCTTTAGCTCGGTGAAAACGATAGGTTTAGCGCCACAGGGTCCTTTATTTGGCCCTCCCGGATATGAAATCAACCTATTGTACATTGCAGGCTTAATTTCCCTTATTGTTACCGGTGCAGGGCTCAGCTCAATCGATTCTTGGCTTGCAAAAAGGAAACCTGAAAAGAAATAATAAACTGGCCGGCACTAATAAAGCTGGCTAAATATCAGGTTCGAATCCGGTTGTATTTAAACACCGTCGTTCAAACCTGTGTGTAGAAGAACCGTAAGTCACCCCGGTCCAGCTTTTGTGCCCATGCCAGATAGCTTGGTAACCGGCCTCTTGGATTGCTTTTAAGTGAAAGCGGTTCCGGGGTGCTTTGAGTAACGTTATGGCATTTAATATTGGGAATTGCTGAACCGAATAAAAGTTTGAACCGAATCAGCAAAACGATCATTCATTTATCTAATTTAGCGTCTTCATTGAGAAAATCTAAATCATAAATGAAACGTGTTATATTTCTTGTACTTTTTATGCTGACTGCGGCGTTTGTATCGGCACAAGTTCTGTATTCAAAAGCCTATGGAGATCGACACGATCCGCCCATCATATTTATTCACGGCGGTCCTAGTGGAAATTCCACACTCTTTGAATCGACCACTGCGCAAAAACTTGCCGATAAAGGTTTCTACGTCATCGTGTATGATCGTCGCGGTGAAGGTCGATCCGTTGATTCAATCGCCACTTTCACTTACGCAGAAGCATTTAACGATTTGAACGGAATCTTGCAGCTATACAGCATCGATCAAGCGACACTTATAGGGCATAGTTTCGGAGGTCTGGTAGCTGCTCTATTTACAGAACGGTTCCCTAAAAAAGTAAACGCGCTTATATTGGCAGGAGCACTTGTTTCCCAACAGGAAACCTACGACCATATTTTATCGTCCGTTGAGCACATCTATAAAAGTAATGGAGACAGTTTAATGCTAAACAAGGTATCTGAAATTGAGCGGTTAAACAAAAACTCGGCTGAATATCGAAAAGCTTGTTACGAGCTGGCCAGCCTGAATCATTATTTCGAGATGCCCTACCCTACCAGACAATCAAACGAATTAAGGGAGAACTATGCATCAAGTCTATTTTTTGAACAGAATATCAGAAATAAAATTGCGCCTATTCAGTTCTATAAAAACGAAACGCTGCGAAATATTGACACCAAAAGCATATTAACTAAATTAAAAAGCACGACAGCAATATTTGCTATTTACGGAAAGCAGGACGGAATCTTCTCTCCTAAGCAATTACAGGATATTAAGAATATCGTAACACCGGACAACTTTGTTCTCATCGATAACTGCTCCCATTATCTCTTTGTAGATCAACAGTTGGAGTTTATTGATGTTATTAAGAAATGGGTAAATAACGATGAAAATAAGATTCAATAACGTATGTATACACTTTAACATGTAGTTCAGCGCTGACTTTTGGATGAGAGCTTTCCTATAAAGGCCGAAAAATATCAACTTTTCAGTTGTAAAATCGTAACGTGTTAATTATTTCATAAAGCGTCTCATTTTCAAATCATGGAGCTTTTTTTATTTTCAGAGAGTCTTATTTTAACGATTTTTTTAAAGGGCAGATTCGGAAAGTTCCTATATTTTCGGATGGCAAGACCCCGATTTATCTGCTTGAAAGCTCCAACATGACTTTTGTAGATAATATCTTTTACAAAATCACGGCTGAAATGGCCTCCGACTACGAGTTCAAACACGATCTAATCTGCGGCTATATTTTGGAGCTGATGCATTATGCCTTGAAAATGCAGCCCAGCGAAAGACTATATGACCAGATTGATGCAAAGACGCGGATTACGCATGTTTTCAATGAGCTTTTGGAAAGGCAGTTTCCAATTGAATCTCTGGAACAAAAGGTTGAGATACGAAGTCCCGGCGAGTATGCGGACAAGTTAGGTGTTCATGTCAACTATCTTAACAAAGCACTCAGGGATACTACAGGAAAGACGACCAGTCAGCATATTGCAGATCGACTGACCAGCGAAGCGATTGCTTTGCTCAAGCACTCTGATTGGAATATTGCTGAGATCTCCTATACGCTTGGCTTTGAGGACCCTTCGCATTTTAACCACTTTTTTAAAAAGCAAACCAGCCAATCTCCCAAAAATTACAGAATGCCTGTTGTCCGTTGAGCTTTGTTAACCAGTGACATTTAAAAATTCGCTATCATTATATCCTAATTCTGTATATTTCAAAATGCAAGTACGCAATAAAACTATCAGCTCTTTTGACGGGTCTGTAATCAGATCTGCCGGTACTGCACGATAATTTCGTTCTTCATATCTTACTTCGTAACTAGAAAAGGAGTTCGAAAGCGGAACTCCTTTTTCCTGCCAAATCATACGACAAGCATGATACGATGAAAAATCAGTTACTGGATAAAGTGATGATATGATCAACGATTATTTTAGTGCGTAATTAAGATAACCACCATCCGCAACGATCTCAGCTCCTGTAATGAAACTTGCGGCATCAGAAGCCAAAAACAACACTGTTTTCGCGATTTCATCAGGATGACCAAGCCTTTGCAGCGCTGTAGCGCCAGCTATTGACTCTTTTGCTTCAGCAGGTAATACCGTATCTAAGCCTGGCGTATCTATAGGTCCCGGACTAACAATGTTGACGCGGATTTTTCTTCCTGCCAGTTCATTTGCCGCAATTTGGGCAATTTTATTCAATGCTCCTTTAGTTGCAGAATAAACGATGGCACTCACGTTTGCCGCGGTGGCAACGGTTGAAGATGTGAACAGTACTGCCGCTCCATCTGCAAGATGGGGAAGTAATTTTTGCAACGTAAAGAAATGCCCCTTGACATTGGTGTTAAATTGTGCATCAAAATTTGCTTCGGTTACTTTTTCTATTGGCTCAAATGTTCCAATTCCCGCATTCAGGAAGAGAACATCTAATTTGTTTCCACTTTCTGCAACTGCTTTTTCCAGAATCGAAATGCCTTCGAGCTTTGAAGTGTCTGAAATCACTGTAAATAATTTCGGATTGTTTATTTCTGCATTTGCTTTTTGTAGATTTTCGGCATTTCTTCCCGTAATCCAAACATTTGCCCCTGCGGCGATAAATGCTTTTGCTGTTGCTAAGCCTATACCTGAAGTTCCACCGGTAATAACGACGTTTTTATTTGTAAAGTCCATAATTAAATTTTAGCTATTTTTGTAGTTTGTTTTGTAAACTACAAACGTATAGAAAAGTAGTTTTAAAAACAAACTACTTTTAAATTTGACATAATGAAAACAATTGAAAGAAGATCAACATGCCCGATCAATTATTCGGTGGAAATTTTCGGCGACAAATGGATGCTGTTGCTCTTACGGGATTTAATGTTTAATGGAAAAAATTCCTTCCTCGAGTTTCGGGCATCGGACGAGAAAATATCTTCAGCTGTACTGACGGAAAAGCTCAATATACTTTTAAATGAGGGGATTGTTTCTAAAGTAACCTCCCCAAAAAACGCTTCTAAATTCCTGTATCTACTAACTGAGAAGGGTATCGAACTGGTGCCGTTCATGGTGGAGTTTCTTAACTGGGGCTCCAAGTACAACCCTGACGGTGGTCCCAAATCATTGCTTGAAAGAATTAAAAAGAATAAAAAGAAAGCAATTACGGAGCTCCAGGATAAATTAAGAAGCCAGCAGCATTCCTATACAGAAAACCGAATCAACGCTTTTTAGTGAAGTCAATACGAATTGTCATCATTCCGTTTCAAAAGCTGGAAGTCGCTTATGCGAATTTGCTTTAACTGCTTTTTATAGCCACAAATTTTAGAAGATTTCTACTTTCGTTTTTTGAATTGACTCCCCCGTTTTCGGAAATTTTGCCTTCTATGTCATTTTTAACTCTTAGAAAAGGTTAACCTTCTTTGAATTATTTACCGTATATGCTTCTTAAAAAATGTTTTAACGATATCGGACTTCTACCTAGTAATTGTTTTACATCACTTTTATTGGTGTCGAACTCTCCTCTGGCAATCGCCTCACCGAACCTTGCCACATATGCTGAATCATCTTCAGAAAATCCGTTCTGCACAAGCTGCGCAATGTATGAATCTACCTCTGGTTGGTAATAAGTCACACTTCTTCCCAATATGTCTGATATTAGATCAGCGATTTCACCGAAAGAAAAAGCAGCGTCTGCAGCGATGACATATTCTTTGTTTTCATGCCCGGGAGTAGTCAGTACAACAGCTAGGGCTTCGGCCATTTCTGATATCGGTAAAAAAGGTGTTTTACCATTTCCGGCGGGGATGGAAACACCTCCATCCCATATATTAGTTGCGGACAACAGGGGAATCATGTCAGCATACAGTGTATTATCCATCAAGGTGTAAGGTACAGCTATCTGTTTTAGATAGTCACTTGTGTCTGCATGGTATTGTACATCTCCCCCCATTATACTGCGACGCAGATCTACCATATCAAAACTGGTATAAATGATATGACCGACACCAGTTTCCTTGGCAGCATTAATTACGTTTTTATGCTGCTCAAACCTGTGAACTATTTCCGATGAAGAAGATATCAGCAGTAGCTTGTCCACGTCTTGGAACGCACTTTTTAAAGACTCAAAATTCTGATAGTCGCCAATCCGCACCTGAATGCCTTTTGATTTAAATTCTGCCGATTTGGATTCATCTCTTACCAATGCTGCAATATTGTTTGCGGATATGCCTTTGTTCAATAAAGAATTAATGGTGGCTTTGCCTAAATTACCGGTTGCACCTGTTACTAAAATCATGGTGTTTGTTTTAATATAAATGATGATTACTTTTGTTAGGCTAAGATACTGCAAAAGGGCTTTGCCCGTTGTTAATAACAATAAAAGGTGGTAACCTAAAAGTGACTAATGAAGAATAAAAACGACTATGCTGACTGTCCTGTTACGGAAGTTATAGCTTTGTTCGGAGGACGGTGGAAATTAATTATTTTACGTGTGCTTTCTAAGCATGCCAGACGATTTGGAGAAATCAGTGTTAGGATACCTGCTATTTCAAAAAAAGTTTTAACTGAACAATTGAAAGAACTTGAAGCGGATGGCTTAATTAGCAGGAAACAGTTCGGGGAGTTTCCCCTCGCGTAGAGTATGCGCTCACGGAATATGGGAAAAGCCTTTGCCCGTTGTTAGCTTATATAGCAGCATGGAAAAAAGAAAGGGTTTAGGATGATTAACTTAAAATACTATAACAATCTCCGATTAAATGCACATTAGCGCTAAAAAAGCTGCCTCTTAAAACAAGAAACGGCTTCAATATATCTGCAAATACCGGATGCCTAATTCTTCTTCTTTTTAGCCAAATCAGCGCTGACTTCTTGGACAAAATCAGAATCAACAATTGCCGATTGCCAAAATACTGTATCATGAGATCGGTTTATTGCTCTTTTTCATCGCAAGACATAGATTACTATACCTTCGTCCTAGCTAAATCTGTGAATACTCCGCTGGCTGAAGAAATGTGCTCGTTATCTTAGATACAAGCTTTGAGTCTGCATATTCCGGAATCGCACTGATTTTCTTCCATTCCGGATCAGCACCAAAAGATTTCCAATGTTGGTCGCGTGCGGCCATATCATCGAAGGTAACCATATAAATAAGGTTCGGGCGGGCCTCTCCAATGATCGTTTCTCCAAAGAAAACCGGTTTAAAACCCAGCCGTTTGAAAATTTCAATCTCCCCCGCGTCATTGAACATCTCGCGCTTCTTTGTCCCTGCCACCTCACTCGCGTGCTCATATCTACGCAGTTCGAAAATACGTTTATCCTTCGACGGAAGCTCTATGCCGGGCATGTTTTTAAAGGCTTTAAGTAAGGAACTTTGTATACGCTCATATGCCGGTTTTGTTGCCGGAGCATTCAGGTATGAGGCACCTTCTGTAAGATAAAGTTTATCCTGTTCAAGCCTATCATTTATTGTCTCAAACTCGTGTAGTGATTGGTAAGGGATTAACACAATCACTATTGATTGTGCTGAAGGCTTAAGTTCGGTAAATACGCCGATGTTTTCAATGCCCAACCTGTTCAATGCGGGGATTGCTGCTTTTTCAAGATAATCTTCCACCAGGCTCAGCTGGTCAGCGTCCTTTAACGTATAGGTTCTAAGTTCATAATACATCTGCATCTTATTGCTGGGTTTAAGTTGAGCAAAACCAATCTGCGGTAGTATTGCGGCGGCAGCACTACTTACGATTGTTGTCTTAAAAAAAACGCGTCTTTTCATATTAAATATCAGTTTAACAGCGATAAATTTTACAAGAATAACGATTTTGGATCTATTTGCAAGTTTCAATCCAGTAAGGCATTATTTAAATATGATATATGCAGTATGTAAAGAAACAAAAGTTAGCACAATGGAAAGTTGATAGCGTTAAAATGGATTACTTTTAAATTGTTATGGCAAATACGTCGGAAGTTAAAAAACCATAATATTTCATTCGTTTATAGAAAGGTTCTATCATTGTAATTTTGTTCCATTACCTGTGGTTCGATTCAGTGTATGGATTTGACAAATTACATCGTGGTAATAATTTACAGGTTGGACTAATGAATTTGAAAATCATCTTTCAACAAGTACCTTTCGGTGCTTTTTGCCCCATTCTATCATTTGGTTGATCAACGTTCCGTATTCTTTTGCATACTCCGTAAAAGTGTATTCAACCGTCACCGGATAGTCCGTATATACTTTACGGGTAATGAGCTTATTATCTTCCAGTTCTTTCAGGTTTCGTGATAACATTCGGGTGGTAATCCCCGGGATGCTGTTTTTAATAGCTTTAAACCGCTTGTTCCCATTACATATGGCGTAGATTATGGGTAACTTCCATTTGCCTCCGATTACGTATATCGTATCTTGTAGAGCTTTTATATCCTTCTCGTTGATTTCCGTTTTTGCGCAAGTTTCCATACAATACCTTTCGTGTTTAGATATATGCACAGTATCATCAGTGATACTAGTTACAAAGTTATACTAAATAGCGAATAACTTTGTAAAGTATTAGCGTAAAGGGTAGGACGTCTTATTAAAACAATAGCGCAGTTCTATAGGCTAATAAAAATTAATTTTAATATGAAAGCAGTTATTTTAAAAAAACAAGGGGGTGTTGATCAGCTATCAGTCGCTGAGCTTCCCATCCCGGTTCCGTCAAAAGATGAGCTGTTAATCAAAGTTTACGCCATTGGTATAAACCCGACAGACATTTATGCCAGACAAAATGTAGCGTTAAATTATATCTTCAATAACGAAGAGCCCAAGATATTGGGTTGGGATGTCTCTGGTGTGGTTGTTGGTCATGGCGAGAATGTTACAGATTTCCACATCGGCGACTCCGTGTTCGGTTTATTAAACTTCCCTACTTTTACTTCGCCAGGCCATGCAAAAGCGTATGCTGAGTATGTACTTGCGCGACCGGAAGACGTTACTTTAAAGCCGGATAATATTTCGCACGATGAAGCGTCGGCAGTTCCTTTGGCCGCATTGACGACGTGGCAGGCAATCAAAAAGTACCCAATTAAACCTGGAGATCGGGTATTTGTCACCGCAGCTGGCGGTGGCGTTGGTCATTTTGCAGTACAAATAGCCAAGTATTTTGGTGCGCATGTAACTGCACTCGCCTCTGGAGCTAAGCGGGATTTTGTTAACAGCCTCGGTGCTGATGAGTTTATCGACTATCAAAGGACCAATTTCGTGAATGTACTTGCTCCTGTAGATTATGTGATAGAAGGTCTGCGTGATGAACATGTAGGACAGACACTGCGGATTGTTAAAAAGGGAGGGCATCTATTGAGTCTGTGGTCAAAGATTGACGGCACACAATGGGAGAAGCAGGCAAAGGCCGGTGGTATACATGCCTTCTATAATGCAGTGATGTCGAGCGGTAAGGACTTATCGGAAATTGCAGTGCTTTTAAAAATGCGCAGACTTATTCCTCATGTATCAAAGAAGTTTACGCTTGAACAGATGCCGCTGGCGCACCTTGAAATGGAAAAAAACCACACGACCGGCAAGATCATTGTCAACCCTACCTGAGAGCCTTCCTTTTTAGCACATAACGATCCAAAACCGACAGAATTACGATCGGTTTTACTGAATATTCAGTTTCAGATTTATCGGAGATCGCAAAAGAAAACTTAAATAACAAAAAAAAGTGCACAGCACAATAAATTTTTAATTAAATTAATATGTCAACGTTAAAAGAAAAAGTAGCTTTCGTAACCGGCGGTACGCGGGGCATGGGAGAAGCAATAGTGAAACGTTTAGCTAGAGAAGGCGCAACAGTCGCATTTACCTATGTAAATTCAGAAGATAAAGCACAGCTCATAGCAAACGAAATTAATGGAGCGGGAGGAAAAGCCTTAGCGATAAAAGCAGATGGCGCTGTGAAAGGGGCGGTGAAAAATGCAATTGAACAGGCAGTTTCCGCTTTTACTAAAATAGATATATTGGTCAATAATGCGGCAGTTTCTGTAGCGGGACCAATTGAATCGGCCGATACGAGGGAAGATGAATATGACCGCCAGATAGATGTGAACATACGCTCTGTAGCAGAAGCGGTAAGAACAGTCCAAAAGTACATGCCCGACGGCGGTCGTATAATCAATATCGCCTCTGTTGGTGGAATCAGAATCGGCGGCTCCGGTTTATCAGATTATGTTTCCACAAAAGCAGCTGTTTCAGCCTATACACGTGGGCTGGCATGGGATCTTGCGCCGCGAAAAATTACCGTGAACAGCGTTGAACCAGGAGCAATCGATACCGACATGCTGCAAAAGGCTGATGACGATGCCCGCCAACAGTATATCAATGCCATACCTTTAAAGCGGTTTGGTAAACCGGAAGAAATCGCTGCAATGGTCAGCTTCCTCGCAGGGGATGAAGCAGGTTATATTACCGGCAGCAGCTTCAAAGTAGATGGTGGTATATCAGCCTAAGCGAAAGTCTTTTTGCAAAACCATCGCATGTTGCGGTGGCTTTGCAAGATAGAAAAGGTTATAGCATACAAACTTCGCCTACTTCGGTGCCTTATAGCCGATTTATATTTTTTTGGTAATGTTTGCAAGAATTTCTGTAGTTTCATCTCTAAGCACAGGATTTAGTATTTGTCAATCAATATTGCCAATCATTTTGCTGGAAGAAACCATACCCTTCGCTCCCATTTGTATGTTTTTCTTATCCTGAACTCACGCTAATAAAAATTTGAATGGGGTTAATAACTTTTGATGCGTCATCATTATCACCGACGGATGATGTTTTTCATTTGTCGATGCCTTTAAACACCTGAATATACAACGGAAAAGTGTGTACAAATCTTTCATAACGGACCCTTTATGACGATCGGTTATTTTTGAAAAATTTTACAACAGAAAGCCAAATTATTCGATAGGATAAATATCCTTGAACTATAGACCATGCTGAAATCTCAATCTCACTTCTTCTTCGGTTCGCGGTAAAAGTTTCTCTAACATTTCTACTGCTGCGCCCTGCACTTCTTCTATAAAAGGCCGAAGCTCACGGTTATAGTTGTTAAAGGCTGATTGAAAATTCCCAGGGTGTTTTTCAAAAGCATCTGCCAATGCTGTTGCACCTATAATAGCTAACGAACCGCCCATACCTGCTGCAGGAGAAGCACAATAGCCGGCATCCCCTACCAGCGCCACCCTCCCTTTTGTCCTTGGAAGGAACCAACTATATTTTCCGTGTAAGCTGAGGGGGTATATGTGTAAAAAGTTCATATCTTGAATCTGTTTTCTATTACCTTCAATGGCAACGCTAAGGTTGATGTCTAAATTGATTACTTAGCAATACACGATGCACTTTCTGCTACATATTTGGTACAATAAAGGGAACATTTCGGATTAAAGTATCCAAAGTAAACTACTAAAACGATTAAAAAAAGGATTCTTACATATTATTATAACTCTAGTATATCATCTAAAACAATTATTATGAAGAATTTTTCCGTCAACTTATTTGTGGCTGCTTTATGTTTATTTATATCTGTTACGCAAAAGGGCTTTGCCCAGAGTGGTGGCAGTTTGTATCTGGGATATGGGATTGCGACTGCTAACTCTATAGAGGACGTCATTACGGATATAGTCATCACAACTGCTACAGGAGGCTCATACAGGGTAACTGATTCTAAATATAGTGGTGCAATTTTCGGAGGGTATAGAAGCTACATAATTGAGAAATTGGAGTTTGGTGGGACATTTGTTTATGAAAATGCCAGTAAAGATCTTTTAACGGAATCTGAGGGTACAAGTAGTATATCCACTAAAACTTATGCAGTGTTAGCAGAGCTTAAATATAATTACATTAACCACCAGCATTTTAGGCTACATTCTGGTATTGGCGCCGGTGTTGCACATGCTCGTACATCTGCTGAAGACGATGTAAGGGTTGAAAAGGATAAAACAACCGATTTCGCTTAACAGATAGATGCCATAGGTGTTAGTTACGGAAAAGCATTCAGTGTCTCTTTAAACATCGGTTATGGTTATAAAGGACTTGCTAATCTCGGGTTGGCATATAAACTTTAATGCTAGGATCACAAGAAAAAGCGCTCAGAATATACCAGCATCATTGTTTCTAGCTCAATGATTACCGGTATATGATGGTGCCAATGGAATAGTTACAATTACTTCCGTACCATTTGCGTTTGAATTTGAACTTTAAAAAACAACCTTCGTTCCCAGCGTATGGCAAGGAAAAATCACCGCTTCGCAGAAAAAATAAAATTATTATCTTGTCCGTTAAAACAGTTTATGATGAGCTATATTTCCGTTCTAACATTAAGTTTCTTATCACTAATTTTCGCACTTGATAGCTTTGGCCAAGAGGCCAAAACGGTCTTTATAGATGCGCGTGAGCTTACATTAGTGGGCAAGGTGCGTCATAAAGGTCCGTTCTACCATCGTTTGGACACAGTTGCAACTCCCAATCTTCCGAAAGCGGTAAAAGCTTTAGCTACACATTCTGCTGGTCTGGCCATTACCTTTGAGACCACCAGTTCCAAAATAGCGGCTAAATGGTGTACAGGCTCTAGAGTTCCAACAGATAATATGACAGGACTGGCCGTTGAGGGCATGGACCTTTATATTAAACGAAATGACCGATGGCAATATGCAGGTGTCGCTCGCCCAAAATCCCATGAGTGCAATGAGGTTGAAATTGTAGCGAATATGGCAGCCGGGAATAAAACATGCCTGCTTTTCCTCCCTACTTATGATGAGACTATATCACTTCAAATTGGTGTAGATTCCGGGGCAACCATTAGCCCAGCCGGTAACCCATTTAAAAAAAATATTGTGATTTATGGTTCGAGCATTGTACAGGGAGCATCTGCAAGCCGACCTGGTTTATCTTATCCTGCAAGGCTCTCGCGGGAAACAGGACTAAACTTTATTAATCTTGGTTTCAGTGGGAGTGCAAAAATGGAAATTGACGTTGCGAATTTAATATCTGATCTGTCGATGGACGCTTTAATCCTTGATTGCGTCCCCAATCCGTCGCCGGAGGAAGTGCTAACAAGAACAGCTGATTTCGTTACTACCATTCGCAAAAAACATCCTAAAATACCCATCATCGCCATACAAAGCATAGCAAGAGAAAAGGGAAATTTTGACACCGAAGTTGCCACCAAAGTACTGCTAAAAAACAATTATTTTGAGGCAGAGATCAAAAAGCTGCAAAAACACGACCCGAACTTGTATCTTATCTATGCGGAGGGCCTATTAGGGGGTGATCAGGAAGGGACTACAGACGGTATTCACCCCAACGATCTTGGGTTCGACCGGATGCTTCAGAAGATCCGCCCCATGATTTTAAAAATTCTCCAGCCTTATGGAATCTGACCTATTACAGAGCCACAGCAATTAACTGAACACCTAGGTGGCTAATTGCTTGCTATTGAATCGGGGTACTTTTAAATCATTATGGCAAATACATCGGACCTTATAAAAACCATAATATTTCGTTCATTTGTAGAAAAGGCCCTATCATTGTAATATTATTCTATTCCTACCTTTTGGCTCAGGGTGGTAGATTTGACAAAATTACATCGTGATAATAATTTACGCTATGTTTAATGATAAGCTTAATATTCATCTTCGAAAGACTAAAGTTTCAGATCTGGAAAGTTTATTTCGGTTTCAACTGGATCCGGATGCAAATTATCTGGCAGCATTTACGTCAAAAGATCCAACTAATAAAAGTGCATATTTGGAAAAATACACCAAGTTGTTAAATGACCCTACTGTTAACAACTTTACCATTGTTGTGGATGGGATCATCGTGGGAAGCGTAGCGAAATTTGTTATGGAAGGAAATGCCGAAATTACTTATTGGATAGGCAAGAAGTATTGGAAAAAAGGCATTACATCCTATGCTTTAAAGCACTTTCTTGCCATCGAAACTACACGTCCTATTTTCGCACGCGTTGCGTTTGATAATTTTGGTTCTCGGAGAGTTTTAGAGAAGTGCGGCTTTGTAAAAATCGGTACAGACAGGGGCTACGCTAATGCACGACAACTGGAGATAGAAGAGGTTATTTACAGGCTGGATAATTTTTAACAGCGTTTATTCCAGCCTGTAGTAGAGCAGCGCAAATAATCAATAACTAAACGTATTCATTTCTTAAAGTGTGTATCGCGTTTGTATTCATTTTGATTTCAGATCATCTTACTGTAACTGCAACTCAGCATCTGCGACAATAAAAACGCTATCACCTACCAATTTTTCAGGAAACTTGCTGCCTATTTCGAAATCAGAACGACTAATCGTACCGGTAACCTGAAAACCCGCCGTTCTTTTTTTCGTTACTGTATTGTTTATTGTCCCATTGTGTACCATCTCCATCGTAACCTGTTTGGTTACATCATGCATCGTCAACATTCCGGTAACAGAATATCTATTTTCATCGATTCTGGATATAGATTTACTTTTAAACTGAATAGTTGGATAGCTTTCCGCATCAAAGAAGTCCTTATCTTTCAGATGCTTGTCGCGTGCTTCTACTTCTGTATCAATTGAGCTGATTTCAGCCCTTAATGCTATCACGGCGTCACTGAAATCCGGCTTCGCGGCTTTAACCTCTATTTCAAAGTCTTTAAAAATGCCATTGACCTCAGAAATCTGCATATGCTCTATCCTAAAACCCAATCTTGAATGCTCCGGGTCGCTTTTCCACTTTTGTGCCGAAGCACACAGCGTTGTAATCGCAAGAAAAAAAGTTAATTTAAATCTTTTCATAAATTGAGTTTGTTTTGTAAAACAGTGCCAGTTTTAATTGGCACTGTCTTACACGAAAGTTGGCAAAAGGGAGTAATCCGTTATTTAGAAACACACAGAGGTCGTTAAATCATAAACTTTAATCCTTGTTATTATAAAACCCGCCATAATATTTGAATGGCGACCATACGGGAAGTGTTTCAGGTAATTTCGGGGACAGGCTTTTATACTCGTCTGCGCCAAAAACCACCCTGCCGTCTACGACGGTCAATAAGGAGGAGATTGTTTTTATTTCATCATCCGGTATGGTAAAATAATCTTTATTAAGCAAGACGAAATCTGCGAAATGACCCGGAATGATTTTTCCCATTTCACGCTCTTGATCTTCAAACCAGGTTGGGGCTACCGTAAACAATTTTAAGGCTTCTTCTCTTGTTAACCGATTATTTTTTGCCAATATTTCGGCACCCGACACTGATTTCCCTGTGGTCATCCAACTTATGCCTATCCATGGATTAAAGGAAGCGACCCTAAATGCATCCGTCGTCATCGTAAGTGGAACACCGCTATCATACAAATCACGTAATCTCGGGGTTTGTGATGCTTTCTCTGCTCCATAGGTTTTTACAAAAGCTTCGCCGTGCATGGCCAGCTTTGTATCTAAAGCGATACCGCCCCCTAGTTTTTTTACTCTGGCAGCATTCTCAAGAGATATCGTTTCGGCATGTTCAATACTCCAGCGTAAACCGTCCAATGGTGTCTTTTTGTTTATTGCTTCGAGTTCGTCGAGGAACGGAGTTATATTTTCGTCGTAGCTGATGTGCATGCGAAAAGGGATTCCTTTCTCAACGAGCTTGGTAATGTCTTCTCTAATGTAACGGCGCATTACTTCCTTATCGATAATTACAGCTGGTCTGTCGAAGTTTTCATGGTCATGTAGTTCCATTCTAAGCAATTCGCCGGCACCTTCATATTCATGACCATGTGCCATAGTCGGATGCAGATTCTCTCCCGGACTGATAGGGGATTTCTTTATTACCGCGTTAATTTCTGCATCTACCAAACTAGCGCTGTTCGTATCACCGTACTGAAGGTCTATGAATGGCATCCTTATGTTTAGACGATTCTCCTTCGCCAGTTGTTGTATTTGAGTATGTCCGTGAGGATGGCCGATCAAAGCGGCTCCATCAACAGCTGAAGTAACTCCAAAGCGGTTCAGACTATTTATTACATTTGCAATTGAACTAAGCTGCTCATCACTTGAAGGCTGTGGCACCATCGCTTCCAGTGAGATAAACGTAAATGTATACCCGTCTACGACCCCTGTATAATTTCCTTTCTTGTCCTTTTCGAATACCGTACCCGGCAACGCCGGAAAACGATCGGTACCTACTCCAAAAGCTTTCATAGCCATTTCGTTTAAAAATGCCCGGTTGTAAGCATACTGTACAATCGCAGGTCTGTTCGGAACTGCCTTTCGAATTTCTTCGATGGTGGGCAATCGATTTTCTTTAAACTGGTATGGCGACCAACCCCCGATCACTTTTACCCATTGGCCCTCAGGAGTTCGTTCTGCCTGCTCACTTAACATTTCCAATGCACGCTTCAAAGTCGGCACGCCTTCCCATCTGACATTGTAATTGTAACTCCTATCATTTAATATATGGATGTGGGCATCATTGATACCAGGTATCAACCGCTTACCACCTGCATTGATGACCTTGGTGCTATTGTCTTTCAATTTCAATATCTCGACATCTGTGCCTACAGCATAAATTTTACCTCGTTTTACTGCGAGTGCAGAAGCTTCGGGTTTGGTTAGGCTTCCGGTAGTGATCTTTGCATTAAACACGATCATATCGGCACCGATCAATTGTTCAGTGGTTTGTGCTCTACTGTATACAATGCTGATTATAGCTGTTGCTAGAACGATTAGTCTTCTCATAGTTTACTATTAAAAATTAATTTTTGATTGTCCTGTAATTCTTTAAATGGCACTCGGATATTTAATCCAAAATTAATTTTCCTCAAAATGTTAGAAGATGACATTTGCCTAAAAATTCAATCGGCAAATGTCTACGTATCAGGAATAACAGCTGTTTTGGGTAATGAACGGTACCCAACCGGAGTGTGAAGTTGTTGTCCGGCGTTTGGCACTATGCCTGTTGAAAAAATAAAAAAAGCAAATTACTAAGTCGAAGTCAAGACCATATGCCTCGTTATCAGTTTCTATTTAGCTTTCACCGCTTTCTTCGATAATGCAATTGTGTCAATCCGGTATCGTAGGGTTTTGTGGTTAGGAGTTCAAGCATTTGTTCAGGCCTTTCGTCCTTAAAAAGTCTTGTTCCATCGCCTAACAAAATCGGTATAACGGAAATTATAAACTCGTCTATTAAGTCATGCTTTAACAACTCATTTATTATTTCTGCTCCCCCATCACAATAAATGTTCTTGCCGTTTTCAGATTTTAGTCTTTTTACCAATTCCACCAAATCTCCTGTGTAAAAAATTGTTCTACCTGCATTTGGTCGTTGATTTCTTGTTATTACATAAACATCTCTCTGCCCGTTGTCATAATGAGAAGAACCGACTTCTTTGAGGACATAATCATAGGTTTTTCTACCAACAATTAATGTGTCGACTGTATCTGTGAACGAAGTATAGCCATAATCTTCGCCCTCTTTTTCGACAAGTTTTAGAAAATTGAGGTCGTCATTAGGTTTTGCAATGTAACCATCTAAACTCATCGCAATGAAAAGTGATATTTTTCGCATTTTCCTTTATTTTAATGTTTCTACAAAAATAGTTTTAGATAACTATTGGCACTTTGGAAAAATGCGACAAAATTAAACCGATTACATTTAGTCAGGTAATAAATATTAAGGTTTGGATGGAACAGCTTCGGGATGCGAGGCTAATATCTTCTTCATCTCCTCCAAAATGGAAGGTTCATCCTTCGCGATGTTTTTCATCTCTACATCCGAGTACTGATAATCATACAATTCATATTCTGCTGATTCGACCGGTTCCCCGATTTTCTTCCATTCCACCAAACGGTAGCGATCTGTACGAATAGCTCGGCCCAAACGTCCGCCACGTGGAAAGCAATGGTAGGCATGATCACCGATCTTAGCTTTGGGATTGCGGAATAGCGGCACCAAACTAACACCATCAAAAGGCTGTTCAACTCTGGGCTGCGGAAAACCGGCAAGCTCAACGAGGGTTGGATAAATATCTACCGTTTCAACAAGCGCTGAAGTTGCCGTAGCGGGTTGCGAAGCACCAGGGGCAACAATAAGCAGCGGAATTTTGTTAGCGCGCTCGTAATTGACATGCTTGGTCCATATTCCCATTTCACCCAAGTGGTAACCGTGGTCTCCCCAGAGCACAACAATGGTGTTTTCATCAAGCCCCGAGTCTTCCAAGGCCTGTAGCACCTTACCAATCTGCGCATCTACATAGCTAACTCCGGCATAATAGCCATGAATAAGTTGCTGTTTTAATTCGAGCGGAAATGGATCCTGCTCTGAAGACGGTCGTACCGGCTTATATTGATCAATTTCCGTGTCACGCTTTACTGCATAAGATGGAGCATCTTCCGGTGCTTTCTCGTAGGTAGGCAAAGGAAGGTTTTCCTTTTGGTAAAGATCCCAATATTTTTTGGGCACTGAAAACGGAAGATGGGGTCGGGCAAAACCTACTGCAAGAAAAAAAGGTTGATCATCCTGCTTGTTCTCACTCAGCTCCTTTAGCCGCTTAATCGCCCGAGCAGCCGTTCGTCCATCCGCATATGCATCGTCAGCAACTTCCGGAGACTCCCATGCCACTCCTCGTGGTAAACCTTTTGCACTTTGATTTGAGAACAACGCCTCCTCTCGGGTGAAGCCCTCCTGCTTACTTGTGGGATCGACATATTCAATGACCAAATCTTTATGATGGGGCACGCTCCACGATTGTTCATCATTGTAAGTACCATGCCCGATATGGAACACCTTACCCATTGACTCGGTGTGATAACCCTGTCCTTTAAAAAACTGGGGCAATGTTGTAGCGTTTGGATAATAGTCGCGGAAATTTTGGCCAAATCCATAAATGCCCGACGACGAAGAACGGCTTCCCAACATTAAATTAAAACGGGAAGGTGCACATACTGCTTGATTAGCATAAGCCATATCGAAACGCATTCCCTTTGTCGCGAGCCTATCCATATTCGGCGTAATGGCCACGGGGTCTCCATAGGTGCCTAAGGCCGGTTTTAAATCATCCACCAGGATAAACAGTATATTGGGCCGTTTTTGTTTGCTATTCTCGTTAATATCCTGTCCTGATAGTGGGCATACGGCTATACATAAAAGTAATATAAAGAGACTCCAGGTTTTCTTTTTTATCATCTTGATCGATAATTGACGTAATCGGAAAATGTCGCCACCTGTAAAGGTTAGTAATGTTATGGCGACTATTCAAAGCTAAAAAAAAGTGAACGACCTGGTTGATCAATTTATAGCCTATTTGTCTCAAATTTTCATCTTTGCTTCTCTATAATCAATATTCCAGGATATCTTTATCTCCTATCATAATCTCACACCGTTTTATATTGTGGGAAGAATCAGTGGTTTTAAGTTTGGTCATGATTCAATAAGCTGAGCAGCCCTTCCATATCTAACCGGCGGTTATACATGATCACTTTGCCCTGCTCGTCAGTTGGCCATTTATCACTCGGACGGTCCCAATACAGTTCTACACCATTGCCATCGGGATCGTCTAAATAAATCGCTTCAGATACCCCATGGTCTGCTGTACCGGTAATTGGATACCCTTCATTGATCAACCTTTGTAAAATAGCAGCTAGATCCTTTCTCTCGGGATATAAAATTGCCGTGTGGTATAAACCCGGTGCATTTTCCGGTGCCGGACTAGCGCCCTTGCTATGCCATGTGTTCAGTCCGATATGGTGATGGTAGCCGCCTGCTGAAATAAAGGCAGCCTGATTGCCGTACATAGCAACCAGCTCAAATCCTAATAGATCTCGGTAGAAGGCCAGTGATCTTTGAATATCGCTAACTTTTAAATGCACATGCCCGATGCGGGTTTGTGCGGGTATTTTATAATCCTTCATTCGTTTTGATATTAACATTCATGTCAGCCGTTAACAAATTTCGAAATTTTGGCGAATCGGAAAGACGATATTTGCAGAAAAACAACGTAGATAATTGTCGATGAAATAAGGATAAGTTAGTCGTGCCCGAACGGTATGTAGGCTTTTATCTACTACTTTTTGCGATAAATGTCATCTTTATGTTTTAGCCTGATTACAGAGATTTGTGTGTCAACTTATATCAGTCGTTACACAAGGCGGTTTTGACTTGCTAACTGTGCGCTTTTATAAGTTTTAACTTTAAGTTTCAAAAGTACGCTATGGAAACACTAAAATATCTGAATGGTGATATTACCATCCTCTGGAAACCAAAAGTATGTATTCATTCGGGCCTTTGTGTCCGGACACTCCCTCAGGTTTATGATCTCAAAGCCAGACCCTGGATACGACCGGAAAATGCGACTACTCAGGAACTGATCGATCAGATTGCCAGTTGCCCCTCGGGGGCATTGAGCATTCAAACTAACATTACCGGAGACGAAACTAAACCATAATGGAGAGGACAACAGTAGTTTTTAAGGGTCGTGCCTACGGCGAGGTAGAGCTCTTCACTGACGAGATCAAAGCCGGTAAAATGGACATTGCCATCACGAATGGAAGATTGACCGTATTCCATACCGAAGTGGCTCCCGAGTTTGAAGGACGGGGTTTCGCAAAGTTGTTGCTCGAAAAACTGGTAAACTATGCAAAAGAGAAGAGTTTGAAGATCATACCGCTTTGCCCCTATGTGAATATGCAATTCAGACGCCACCCTGCAGAATATGAGGATGTTTGGGAAAAGAACTGGCATTGATGTCATACCGCGGCATATAAACGGATTCTTCGCTCTTAGATATAAATACGTTAAATCAGGGGCTGCGCGAAGTAAATCCGACGCATGTGTTTTTTACACCTTTTTTTCTACATGTATAATTCTTCTGAATGTACGCGCGACAAAACCGGACATTCTTTATCGTTCGGGTTATTTTTGGTAGCGCTGGCGCTTGACACGACTTAACGTATCCTTATTAATACCAAGATAGGAAGCGAGGATATGCTGCGGGAAACGTTTGTAAAGTTCAGGATAGCATTCTATAAAATCAGTATAACGCTTAGCTGCGGTAGCGCTTATGGCAGAGGCCAGGCGCCGATTGTTGGCCATATGATTGCGCTCGTCAAGTTGCTGTTTCATTTCACAAAACGCCAAGACCTTCTTCTGCAGGTCAATAGCACCTTCTCTGGTAATATAAAGCAGCTCACAGTGCTCCCACGCCTCAATATGATAGGGGCTTGGTAGGAACATCACAAAACTTTCCATATCACCCATCCACCAGTTTTCGACACCTAGCCGTACAATGTGTTCGGTGCCTTTATCATCCACTGAATACATTCGCATTGCACCTTTTACGATAAATGCAAAATACTTACACTGGTCTCCGGCCTGCAGCATAAATTGTCTTTTCCTTAATTTCGATGGAATAAATGTTCGCCTTATCAATGCCTTATCATCGTCTGAAAGCGGCTCAGAGCTGAATTTACTCAGGTAGTCAAAAAAAGCGTCGTACATATCGGTCTCGCGTATCTTTAAATATTATAAATTGTTCAGGCAAATATAAAATTAAATGCAGACTCTTACTAGCATAACGGGAGATAACACTGTATAATTGATTGATAAATCGATACTTATGAATTGTGATGCCTTCATTGTTTTTAATCCAAGTGTACGAGCGAAGAAATTAATAGACAAATATCTACGGGTTTTTCTGACAAATATCATCTTTAAGATTTCTCCTGATCACGAACTTTGTTGCATTAACAAACACAAGATATTATGAGATCCGGACTATGCTTTTCTTTCTATCATCCTCGTAGCAAAATCCTTCTGGCCAGCCGTTTTGCCAACAGTGTCTCTTACCTATGTTGCGCTTTTCTATTTAATAATTAACCATAAAAAACAACATCATGTCAAAAAATGTAAAAAGAGGCCTTGAGGCCTTGCTGCGTCCGGAAGGCAGTATCGTCGCAGTTATTGAATAGGCCTGTTTCGGCACAATAAGCAAAGTCGCTAACAAAGCAACATCCTGCATGATCTCAGGGCGTTGCCTTGTTTATCGATCACCGCCATCACTTTTACTATCAAGAGATGACCAACCAAGCAGCTATCATGATGAGAGATAACCTTAACCAACATATTGTTAACACACCGTGCGGGTTAAGGAACCTGAATACGGCAAATTATTAAAAAACAAGAGCATTTATTATGGAAATAGGCATAGATAGTTTTGCTTCAGCGATGTACGGAAGCAACGATTTGGGCAGTGAAGATGCCATGGAGCAGTTGCTGGCAAGAATCGTTGCGGCGGATGAGGCCGGTCATGATTTTTTTGGTATCGGCGAACATCATAAAAAAGAATTCCTGGACTCTGTTCCCGCAATGATACTCGCAGCTGCAGCAGCCCGCACTAAAAAGATCCGGCTGACAAGCGCCGTGACCGTCTTAAGTACTTCTGACCCTGTGAGTGTATTCCAACAATTCGCAACATTGGATATTATTTCGAAAGGTCGCGCTGAGATGGTAGCTGGAAGAGGTTCTGCGACAGAAGCATTTCCATTATTCGGATATAACCTGAACGATTATGACGCTCTGTTCAAAGAGAAATTAAAGTTGCTGATACAGATCAGGGACGAAGAATTTGTCACCTGGTCGGGTAAGTTCAGACCAGCATTGAAAAATCAACCGGTATATCCACGTCCGCTTCAGAAAAAGTTACCTGTTTGGGTAGGTGCCGGTGGCACGCCGCAATCTTTTGTACGTGCAGGGATGCTGGGCCTTCCCTTAATGGTAGCCATCATCGGTGGCGAAACCGAGCGCTTTCGGCCGCTGGTAGATCTTTACAGAAAATCTGGAGAGGAAGCGGGCTTTAAGCCGGAAGAATTGAAGGTCGGACTGCACTCGCCGGGATACGTTGGCGAGACGGACCAGTCGGCGATCGCTGATTATTATCCAGGCTATGTGAATTCATGGACCAAAATAGGCCGCGAGCGCGGCTGGCCACCTGTCACCAAAGCACAGTTTGATGCAGGGATCTCCCCAAAAGGTGTTCTTGTGGTGGGTGGGCCGGATACAGTAGCTGAAAAGCTATTGCGCCATAGCGAAGCCCTAGGTGGAGTAGACCGTTTTGCCTTCCAGATGGATATGGCGGGCCTTACTCATCAGCAGTTAATGCGAACTATTGAGTTAATCGGCACCAGCGTGATTCCACAAGTCAGGCAGAATAATCGACAGAAGTAGATGCTGCTATAAAGGAAGAGGTTTTGCGAAATTATTGCTTGATCAATTCGTCCGTTATCAATATTTCCACCGAATTCAATAACATCTCAATAGCAAAGGATACAAAAATATAGATGGCTCATTTACCCGAACTAATACAAGATATGGCGCTGATTCTCTTGGTAGGCGCTTTGGTTACCATTCTTTTTAAACGAATTAAGCAGCCCTTGGTTTTAGGTTATATCATTGCCGGCTTTTTAGTTGGCCCACATTTCGATTACCTACCCACTATCGCTGATCACGAAAACGTAGAGACTTTTGCAGAGATTGGCGTCATCATGCTGTTGTTCAGTTTAGGATTGGAATTCAGTTTTAAAAAACTGGTGAAAGTAGGTGGTTCGGCATCCATTACGGCCGTTATCGAAATTGTATTTGTAGGTTTGGGCGGCTATCTTACCGGATATTTTTTGGGTTGGAGTCAAATGGATAGTCTTTTCCTAGCGGGTATGTTGGCAAGTTCCTCCACTACCATTATTCTGCGGGCTTTTGATGAACTGGGTTTAAAACCCAAACAGTTTGCTAAAGTAGTTTTCGGTGTACTGGTGGTAGAAGATATTATTGTTATCCTGTTGATGGTATTGCTATCTACCGTTGCCGTAACACAAACTTTTCACGGCTCAGAAATCCTTTTCACCGTACTCAAGCTCGGCTTCTTTTTGGTGTTGTGGTTTTTAGTAGGGATCTATCTACTGCCGGTATTTATAAAAAAGACCAAAAAGTGGATGGACGAAGAAACGGTGCTCATTCTTGCAATAGGACTTTGTTTCGGCATGGTATTGTTGGCTACGCAGGTAGGGTTTTCGGCCGAATTAGGTGCATTTGTAATGGGTTCTTTAATAGCAGAAACCGTATTGGCAGAAAAGATCGAACACCTTACCCAACCGATTAAACAATTTTTCGGCACCATATTCTTTGTCTCTGTAGGTATGATGATCGATCCACAAGCGATGTATACCTATGCAGGCCCTATATTGGCCGTTACGTCACTCACCATTGTGGGAAAGTTTTTCTTCAGTGGGTTAGGAGCCTTGATTTCCGGGCAACCGTTAAAACAAGCTGTACAGATCGGTTCCAGTATGGCTCAGATTGGTGAATTTGCTTTTATTGTTGCCGCTTTGGGATTGTCATTAGGCGTTATTTCAGAATTTCTGTTTCCTATTGCCGTCGGTGTATCGGCAATCACTACGTTTACCACACCCTATCTGATTAAATTTTCGGAACCATTATACGGCACAATTGTAAAGATACTTCCGGTAAAATGGGTAGCCCGGTTGGATGTCTACACTTCCGAAACGCAGAAAAATAAAGACAATCCGCTTTGGAAAAAAATGCTGCAGGAGTATAATAGAATCCTGATCACCAATAGCATTATACTTGTCGCGATTACCTTGCTGTTCAAATACACATTCATTCCGTTTTTGACTACGCAAATAGAAAGTGTGCTTTGGCGAAATGTGGTGTTGATAAGCGCAGCAACCTTGCTGGCATCACCTTTCCTATGGGCTATCCTCAACAAAAAGATTACTGTAAAAGACGGGAATGAAACCGTCAATTCCTATTACCTGAACTATTCGGTGACGGCTATCTCCCTTCATGCTGTCCGATATCTTTTAGGAATATTTCTTATAGGTTTCTTTATCGATCAGATCACGACAACCAAATACGCACTGATGGTTGCTGTTCCGGTAATTGTAGTATTGCTCTGGTTTTTCTCAGATAAGGTTCAGAAGATTCACCAGCGAATAGAGCAACGGTTTATATCCAATCTAAACGAAAGGGAACGGCTTGCATACATTCAAAATAAAGGAAATATTGCACTACAACACAAAAATGAGGAAGCAAAAAAGCACTTTCAGGAATGGAATGCTTACGTAACCGAATTGGAAGCAGTCGACACCATTTTTTTTGCAGGAATGACTTTGTACGAACTTAACTGGAAAGAGAAGTACGGGATACATATTGTGTATATACGTAGAAACGACCGAACCATTCATCTGCCAAACGGAAAACATCGGATATTGCCTTACGACAAAGTGGGCATATTGGGAACTGACGAACAGATTTCCCAGGTAAAACTACTATTTGACCAAACAATCCAGCAAGCTGATAATGAAGAAGATATTGACATCAATTATATACAGCTTATTAAGGTACAGGTTACCGAAGCCAATCCCTATTCCGGTAAAACGATCAAAACCTCCGGTATCCGAAAAGATCTGCGTAGCCAGGTTGTGGGTATTGAAAGGACCGGAAACCGAATGCTAAACCCAGGTTCGTCGGAAATGATCTTCGTTAATGATGTTGTATGGCTCGTGGGCGATACACGTAGAATAAAAGCTTGTTTAGAAAATCATCAGGGGAACTTTTTGGAGGTATAAAACAGGATTTCGTCCCGCATCCGTAGTTATTCTTCCTCCTGCAGCCATAGCCTTTATTCCACCCTACCTCAGCACAGCACAAATATTTGGATATTAAAATTTAACACTATACATTTGTATTATACAACTTGAATAATACATGAAGAATAAGTTAGTTGATGAGCTGCTTTCGGCCTGGGAGGAAACGTATAAAAAGGGCCAACTTACCCTTTGGATATTTATGGCATTGAAAGATGGCAAAAAATATGTAGACGAAATCAAGCTGTTTATTGAAATTGAATCAAAATATACTATGCAGTGTGAAGAACAAAGCCTTTATCGGAATCTCAGAAAACTCCATCATATAGGAGCAGTAGATTTCGAAAGTGGAAAAGGCCACAAGGGTCCGGAACGTAAGTATTACTACCTGACGGCATTGGGCAACGAATTGTTCACAAGATTTGTTGAACGGAACATTCAGTTATTTTTCAACTCTAAAATAACCAAACTATTAAAAATGGAGGAAACGTTATGAAAAGCTTAACAACCTATCAGATTGGCTATGCAGCCGTAGCAATGGGAACAACTATTTTATTCCGGTACTTATTGTCCTTTTTTCTAACTCAGCAACAGTATGTGTTAACGTGGGTATTGGCAACTTTATACTTTATTTCCATGTTTCTTGCAGGATGGCATTTTGGCAAAAAAGCAAATCAATCACTGTCAATTGTCTCACTTACTTTTCGATTCCATCTCTATACGTTCCTAATTTTTACTCTTATTTCATTCATCTGGTTTAAACTGGATCTTGCAAGTATTAATGAAAGTTTCAAGAGCTTTCAGACTGGAACCTTTATTTGGTCAATTATACTCTTGTTACACTTTGGTATATATCTGCTGAAAGGTAGAAATGCCATAAAGGGGATCGCTAGAACCGACCTCTTTGAATAATCGGAAGCTCCTGCCGCCTATCTCAGGCCAGGCTTACGCCTTCCGGTGGAGGCCATCATCAAGGTATCAGTAAAAACAGATGCCCTAGGTTGTCAAAGCACATATAAATTAATATCTTTAAAGGCGTATTCCGGAGCATATTCAGTATCGATAGAACGATAACTTTTGTTTTATTGAAAAGATGCATCTAATGTAACATTTCACACAGCATGGTAGTCTCTTAGGATATTGATTTCTCATGCAATTCGAATCTCTTTGTACGCTTCGGCAATTTGGGAAAGCAACAACATTCATATGAAGTCAATTGATCAGAGAAAATAATTAAGAAATGGAATTCAACCCAAACAACAAGGTCGTTAAACTCTGCCTTCAGGGCATGAGCATGGAGGATAATAACCAACCCGAAGAAGCAAGTAAATTATTTCTTCAAGCCTCGTATGAAGCAACAAACGATTTTGAACGATTTCTCGCGGCCTATTACGTAGCTCGACACCAAAAGAATGTCGCGGACAAATTAAAATGGCTGGGCACCGCTTTGCGTTCTGCATCCGAGATAAATGATGATGCTGTCAAGAGCGCTTTTCCTTCTCTATATGAAAGCATCGCAAAATGCTATGAGGAATTACATGACTTTGATAATGCGAAAAAGAATTATGAACTAGCTGATTCATTCAGGGATCGGAGTTCTGACAAGGGTCCTTTTTATCACGGAACGAAAGCGGATTTACAGGTTGGCGATTTGTTAACAGCAGGGTACAACTCGAACTACAAACCAGAGATTGTAATGAATCATATATATTTTACAGCTTTGATTAATGGAGCGGGACTTGCAGCGGCCCTAGCGAAAGGTGATGGGCCCGACCGCATTTATATCGTTGAGCCAACGGGTAGCTTTGAAAATGATCCAAATGTTACCGACAAGAAATTTCCGGGCAATCCAACCCGTTCGTATCGCAGTCAAGAACCGTTGAAAATTGTTGGGGAGATTACAGACTGGGTACGATTAACGCCTGAAGAACGACAGCAGTGGCAGCAAAAGATAGCGAATCTCAAAGGAGAAATTATCAACTAGCTTCCTATTGAACTGTCCAATGTCAGGTGACAAAGATCCCCAAGAAGTTTTATTTTTCATGAGCACAATAAAGATCGCTTCTCAACGTTAATTAAATAGTCGATAAAAATAAATGCGTACATTTTCAAGTAAAAGAATAAAGCCTCTAATTAGAGGCTTTATTTGTTTTTCAGCTTTCCCCTAGATCTTACCATCGACCTTCTTTATCTATCATGAAAGGACGGATGGAATTTCCATAGCAGTTCATCCCTTCTTGTTGACCAATAACTAATATGAAATATTCAATTTCTGCAAGAGTATTTCCCGATAATTAGGTCCAATAGGAAGATCGATCAAATCAGTTTTGGCAAGATTTCCTGTGATCGCTTTAATTTTGACAAGTTGTACGATATAGGATCGATGAATTCTAAGAAAAATAGCTTGAGGCAGTAGTGTTTCGACCATCCCGATATTCATGCTCATCATCATGGCAGCCCCGTCCGCCAAATACACCATCGAGAAATCACGCTGCGCCTCCACATAAACAATTTCTTCAAAGTTTACCCGTATCAATTTGTTGTTTTGCTTGATAAATATAAAAGTGCGTTCGCTATCTGTTTCGCCATAAACAGTGCGGGTAGCCATTCGCTCCCTTAGCTTTTGGGCAGCTTGCAAAAAGCGGTCGAAGGTAATGGGCTTTACCAGATAGTCAACTGAATTTAAGTCGAATCCCTCAACAGCAAATTGTGGATAGGCAGTGGTAAATACCACGTAAGGTGGATTCCGCAAGGAGCGGAGGAACTCTGTACCCGCAATCCGTGGCATCTGTATGTCCAAAAACATGACGTCTATTTGCTGCGTGTATAGTGCTTCATAAGCCTCCATGGCGTTTATACACATGTTCTTTATTTCGAAATCCGGCAACTTTTCAAGATGGTCTTTTATAATGTCACGAGCAATGGGTTCGTCGTCAACAATTATACAGGAGATGCTCATAATTTACAGATTAAGGTTACTCGATAGCTATTTGCTTGTTCGTCCAACTCGTATTGATGTTTGTTGGGATAAAAAAAAGCCAGCCTTTTACGCAAATGCTGCAAACCCAATCCGCCATATTTATTTTCTTCTGAATCACCTATTGTGTTTTCTTCCATAAAATACAGTTGTTTATCACTTACGTGAATCACAAAATGGACAAAAGTGCCGGGAACATCCTCCGTATGCTTAAACGCATTTTCGACTAATGGCATCAATAGCAAGGATGGCAATTGTACTGAGGGATTTTCAATCGTGACCTCCACGCTGACTTTCGTGTGGTTGAGCCGTATTTTTTCTAATTCAATATAGTCCGCGATCAACTTCGTTTCTTCTGCAACAGGCATCCATTCGTTATTGGCTTCATATGTTGTATAACGCAAAAACGCTGATAAATGAGCGATCACCGAAGCGGATTGCGCGATATTCCCACGTAAAATCAAACCATATATATTATTCAATGAATTGAAGAGAAAGTGTGGATTGAACTGTGCTTTAAGAAAATCAAGCTCCAACTTTGCTTTTTCTTTGATAAGCTCTGCATTCGCATAAGCATTACGCAAGGCGGCCAAACCTACCTTTATGCTTATCGGCATTCCCAGCATGAAAATAATACCAAGTGGCAAACCTAAGCTCATAAAGCGCTTAAACACCACATTGCTCAGTTGCTGTTGGAGAAATTTATGGTAGTTGGGATTGTTCCGTTCTATAAGCGCCATACAATCGGTGCAGTTCCTCAATAAAGCTGCCTCCATGTAGCCGTCTGCGACAGTATACAAAATAAACAGCATGATTAAACCAAATAGGCTACCCACCATACTTTTCGCCCTGATAGCATGGGGATAAAGCCCGTAAACCAGGGTGTAATAAAAAGCAGCCAACAATGCGGTACTATACAAATTTATTTTAAACAGCGTCGTAGTCGGTAATCCATTATAGACGTTAAAGGTTATGGAGGCCATGTAGTTTTTTACCGCCAACATAAATAGCCAAAAACAAAGGTGTAACAGTAGCCTGAGTGCCCTCTGCTGATAAATACGGTAAACAGTTGCTTGAAGCACAGTGGTTTGAAGCTGCATACGGTAAATATAGCTGTTTAAATAGCTCGCCCCAAAATAAATAGACCAAGACTACTCGGTTTCCTACGAAGCCTCCTTTTTTTGGCAACGAAGGATTTCCTTTTACTTGGTTACCGTACAAAAGCTATTGGTCGATAAGTGGGTGGGCCCTGTCGACTTTATTTTTTTGCTTCATTTCTACTTTGTCATTTTGTGTTGACATTAAATAAATTACAAATGATGAGCAAAAAATTAATACCACTTGTTAACGTAGTGATTTACTTTATCCTACTCGGCGCAGCGATGATCATTGCCGGATTGATTCGGCCATTAAACAGTCCGCTGTTCTTCTTTTGTCTTTCCTTCGTACTCAGTTTTATCTTTTTAAGGCGGGAAGGGAAAAATATAACGTCCATTGGCTTTATCCCTAAAAACAGCATGAACTACCTTCAACTTTTCCTTGGCCTGGGCATTGGCGTGCTGATGCTTATTGTTACCGCTTCTCTTACTTTCCTTTTAACAGGCGATCAATGGGTATTCAGCGATAGAATAAACGCCGGGCCTATTCTTACTATCTTTTTAAACTGCTTCTGTTCCTCCTTTGCACAGGAATTTGTTTTTCGTGGCTATCCGTTTCAAAGCTTACATAGACATTACGGCGCATGGCCGGCGCAATTAGTAGTAATGGTGCCCTTTGGATTAATGCACGTTCACCTAGCCATGCCTTTCGGTGATTTTATGCTCACCTTACTTACCACTGGCGTTGGTTCACTCCTTTTTGGCCTTCTTTATCTAAAGACCAAGAAATTATTTCTGCCCATTGGATTACATACCGGATGGAATTTTGCGCAGACTTTGATTCCACGCACCTCCCCCGGTGAAATTGATGGGATCATACACGTTACACAAAGCCAGCATCATTACAACTTCTTTACTGTTGTTCTACCGTATTTGATCTGCATCGCTTTAGCCTTTATTCTTTTTTGGCAATATAGAACCAAGCTGAGTGAATCATGAAGAATAAGCAAAATTCATTCGATTTAACGAAACTTGCGGGATAACTATATTGCCTTACGATGGACATGGGATGTCTGGAAAAGCTTGGTTATGACAAGCTTTTCCAGTTTTTTCTTTTGAAATTGCGTACTTGTTTTGAAACGCGAACCTATTTATTTTGAAGAAAACGAATCTGCCAGACAGCACGCAATGACAACGTTGGTTATCTCGCTTTGCTATTAAAACTAGTTGACTATTAAATCAATCACCTCTTGGGGCGACACTTCGTTTTTCTGCCAGATCTCTTCGATTGTTTTCGAATCACCAATGAATATGCCATTACTTTTAAGTGTTCGCAATGCCTGATCATAATCGATATTTAAGGCTTGAAAAGCTTTCATTATCGGAGCCTTGACTATTCGTTTGACAACCAGTGTATCAAGGGTTGGGTTACCTCTTTGATGTATAACAAAGGCAGTTGAAACCACCGCGACGGCGATGGCGGCGGGTAAGAAAACTTTTTTTCCAAAATGGGTTTGTAAGCTCTTCCAATTGACAAGAATATGAAAGATGGCAAAAATGACAAAAACCAATCCCAGGCTTTCATGCATAACTTCCGTATAACCATCAAATAGATGGAAAAGCATCAGCAGGCCAGATAGGGCTACAACAAGAAAAACAAGGGTGATAAAAGGTGTGATGTACTTTCTATTAAGCTTCATGTGTCCACGTGTTTATTTCTACAAATGTATGTAGGGAGAAATCTTGGGTACAATAACATTTGTTATCAAATGTAACGGCTGATATTTATTGGCTGAATTACATATATTACCTAAATTCCTATCTTTACGCATATGGAAGAAATGCTTCGACGGCATATAGAGCAGGTAGTACCATTGAGTGACGAAGAGTACACTTTTGTGCGACAGCACTTCAGTGTAAAGCATTGTAAGAAAGGTGGGTTCCTTATCGACAAGAACGAACCGGTACGTTATGTATACCTGGTCATATCCGGGTTGCTTAAGCTGGTCTATCATGACAAAACAGGCCGCGAACATATTATTTCTTTTGCGATGGAAGACTGGTGGGAAAGCGACTATCCCGCTTGGTTCTCCCGGCAACCGGCGTCATTGAGCTTACAGTGTATTGAGGATACGGAAGTATATTGCCTTTCACTGGATAGCTATCAGACAATTTGCGCCAAGCTACAAAAAATGGAGCATTTCTTCCTGCATAAGGCGAACCGAGGACACATGGCTTCTCAGGAGCGTATTCTGTCATTCCTTACAGCCAACCCACGTGAAAGGTATGAGCAGGTACTCCGCAAACAGCCTGCATTGATGCAACGGGTACCTAAGACCCTTCTGGCCGCTTATTTGGGTGTATCTCGTGAAACCCTTAGCCGGCTTTGGCGCAACAATTAAACGGCCAACAATTTGCCAAATGTGATCCAAGTCACAACACCCCGCGTATAGTTTTCTCAATTTTGCTGTACAGAAAAACAAAAAAATATCATGAAAAAAACAGTGATTAATCCCTGGACTTGGCAGGAAGAACGCGGCTACGTACAGGCCGTAGAAGTAAAGGAGGCAACAGGAACTTTATACTGTGCCGGACAGGCAGCAGTACATGCCGATGGCACATCGAGCAACGCCGATATGCGTACCCAACTGGAATTGGCAATACAGAACCTTGAAACCGTAGTCAGTGAAGCGGGTTACGAGTGCCGTAACATTGTTAGATTGACAGTTTATACCACTTCATCAGATGAGTTTATCAAAAACTGTTTTGACATATTCCGTAGTTTTGTAGCAAAGCATGGCATGAAACAAGTGGTTACACTGATGCAAGTGGTTGCCTTGTATGAAACACTGAATGTAGAGCTGGAAGCTACTGTTGTAAAATAGTAAATTTGGTTGGTGCTCCTTATAAGGCATCAACCAAGCTTACTTTTTGCCTATCCCGACACATGTTATTCCGAAGCCAATATTTGAACGTTAGGAAAGATTTTATTTCATTTTTGCAAACCTGCTTTCAAGACCGGCCAGCCATTTTACCCGTTTTTCCTGACCCACTGTTTTGACACGATTAAAGCTGATCCAGCTAAGATTTTTATATCCCATTGTTTTAAAAACACTTTTTAGCATTGCTTTGCTGATTAGATTTCCTATCAGTAAGGAATACATAATTTTCGGTTTATTCATAGTAGTGATGATTGTTACCCCTTTTAAATTTTCTAAAAGAGGAATCAATCCGAAGCCTCTCGGATGATGGTCATAAGCAACCCCGGGGGTAAGAACCCTATCAATAAATCCTTTGGTAGTTGCAGGCATAAGATCCCACCATATTGGGAATATAAAAACCAAGTGATTCGCTTCCGCTAAGCGCCTATTATAGTCTATTACCTGTGGATCAACGGCTTTGTGCTCTACAAAGCCTTTCAAGTCTGCACTTGACATAACCGGATTAAAACCGTCATTGTCCAGATGCATAAGGTCCACTTCGTGACCTGCGGTCTTCAGCCCTTTTGTTACCGCAGCTAAAATCGCGGTTGCATAGCTTCCTTCATAGGGATGATTAAATACGATGACCACTCTCATTTTACTCTATTTATTTTGGAGTAAAACTAATCAGCTCAATGGCGCTCAACGATAACATTTGTTATCAAATTCCATATTACGCTCCCTTTCGGACCAGCTTACTTTTTATACGGCTGAGATGAACCTTGGTTATTCCCAGATACGATGCAATATAATGTTGGGGAATACGCTTTATGATATCTGGACGTTGCTGCAAGATCTGTATATAACGTTCTTGGGGACTATCTTTAATATGCGAAAGCAAAAGCTTTTGACAGTGAACAAATCGATTGAAGAGATGATTCTCCATCTCCATTTTTATATTCGGAGAGCTGTCCAGTACAAATTCAAAATCTTTCTTGGAAATACATTGTATAATGCTAGGCTCTATACTTTCAATACTATAAAGGCTTGGCCCATTTGTTCTGAAGCTTTCAATAGAAGAAACACCCTCGCCCTCAAAAAAAAACTGGGTAGTTATGTCGATTCCGTCGTTGTTAAACCATGTCCGCAAACAACCCTTTTCTACAAGATAAGCATTTTTTGAAATTTCTCCCTCGCGTAAAAGCATTGTTTTAGCAGGTATTTCCAAACGTTTAAAAAGGTGGTTGAATTTATACCATTCGCTTGTTGCCGCTATTGTTCTTTTGTTCATTTATCTATTGCATAAAGCATATCCTCAAACAAATATAATAAACAGGCCGCTAGAACGGAAGGAGGTGAAGCAGCCGGCACATTTTTTACATCCATATTGTCATCTTGGATATTGTTGATTAATTTGGACAAACTATATTGTAAATCTGCAATCGGCTTGTTTATCGTTTTTATACTTTTGGCTAGCTATATTTGAAAAACGCGGATGAAGACAAAGGTGAACCACACTTCGTTTGAAGCGATATCCTAATAAGAAAGTATTTCATTGAATTAAAGAAATAGCTAAATTGATGGACCACTCCGTTTTAATTAATTATCTGCATGATGACAATGACGCAGGCCTAATTGGCATATATCGTCTTTACAACAAACCATTGCTTTATTTTGTGCAGCGATACCTTAAAAACCATCAATTAGCAGAAGAGGTGGTTGCAGATGTATTTGTCAAGGTTTGGGAAAGGAGGCTACACTTTACGAATATGAATGCACTTCGTGCGTTTCTATATATTGCTGCAAAGAATATATGCCTTAACAAATTAAGAGGAGACCGGATATTTAAAGATGCCGAAAATATTGAGGACTACAGCCAACTCCTAACAGAAGATTCAGATGCCTTTACCCAAATAGTGCGTGCCGAATTGTTGAAAAGTATTATGGATGAAGTTCAACGCCTCCCCGAAAAACAACGAAAGATTTTTCATATGACTTTTATTGATGATATGAGTATGGATGAGATTGGTTTGCATTTGGGTATGTCACCAAACGCCGTGTATACGAATAGATCAAGAGCGCTTGCAACCTTGCGGGATCATATAAAGACGAAAGACTCATTATATGCTGCGATCTTATTTTTCTACTTTTTTCAGTAACGCAAATCGGAAAATGTATTTTTTTTAAAACTTTCTGTAAGGTTTTTCAAATTCTTGTGTTTCTATGTTGATACGTAACCAAGAGCCATGCAAAACCTAGATCGAATCGTAACATTATTAAAGGGATATTTGAGCGACAACCTGACTGTGGATGAGTCTGCCGAGCTTCAGCAATTATTGAAAAATCATCCCAGTCTTAACGAATTGTCGAATGAATTGAAGGATATCGGTCAGCTGGAGTGTGCATTACAGGAGTATGAGATACTGTACAATGAAATTAATAGTAACAAAGAACAGCAGTTGCTGACTGATATTCTTTTGCAAATCAATGATAAAAGGGAGCGAAATCGAGTATATCATCTTAGGCGACAGATAATACGGTACAGCTCTGTTGCGGCAGTTTTTATCGCTTTCGTTGTTGGAATCTTCTTTTTGCGTAAACATTACTTTGTGATCGAACCAAACGAAAAAAATGGTCAGTCGTTAAGCGAAAATTTCGTTCCCGGGCACAACCAGGCGACATTAACTTCTTCGAATGGACAAACACTCGAACTAAGTGATGCCCATCTTGGCATTGTCATTAACAAGAATATTACTTACAACGATGGTACCGAGCTGAATATCGGACAGAATACCATTGAACATACGCAACTCACCCTGTCTACCCCCAAGGGCGGTCAGTATCAGGTAACCTTAGCGGATGGAACCAAAGTGTGGCTGAACGCAGCTACCGTACTCCGGTATCCGCAGAAATTTGCAAGCGACATCAGAACAGTCGAACTAGAAGGAGAAGCATATTTTGAAGTTGCAAGAAACGAAAAAGCTCCTTTTGTTGTTCGGACAAAAAATGAAAGTGTTCGGGTGTTGGGTACGCACTTTAATGTCAATACTTACCGGGATGAACCGGTTTCTATCGTTTCTCTTTTAGAGGGAAGCGTGACCGTATCGCTGCCTAATAAAATCTCCCAAATTTTAAAACCCGGACAACAGTCTATCACACGCACGGACCGAATAGACGTTCAGCCCGTAAACACAAGTGAAGCGGTAGCATGGAAAAACGGCGAGTTTATGTTTAATAGCGAAAACTTAGTGAGCGCTATGAATAAAATTGCGCGTTGGTATGACCTTGAAATCATTGTAGAGCCTCCATTAAAAGAGATAGCCATATGGGGGGCAATATCAAGATATGACAAGTTTGACAAAGTACTTGAATTGATTCAACTTGTAGACAGCCGCATAAAATTTAAAATAGAAGGAAGGAGGGTGACGCTCATGAAATAATCTTACTGCCTGAATCAAGGAAAACGAAAGACCGAAGAAGGTGGTGCTTCTTCGGCCCGAAGGTTCCAATTCTAAAAAGAGATATCGTATTTTTTATAAACTAAAACCAATTAAAGGTAATGAAAAATTACATTTTATCATTGGGGGTAGACCTCTTATGCCCCAAATATAAATTCCTAATTATAATGAAAATGATAACCGTGTTGCTTTTGCTTACACTCTGTCAAGTTCGTGCCAAAACTTTTGGACAGAACATCAGCATTTCAAATTCGAAGATGCAGATAGTAGACCTGTTCAGGGAAATTAAGAAGCAAACAGGATATACGGTTGTCTGCAATGCAGAGATTATTAGAGCAAATTCCAACCTAAAGGTTGAGGTGCATAATAAACCATTGTTTGAAGCACTGAATATGATTCTGTCTCCTCTCCAATTAACGTATACGGTGAGAGATCGATCCATTGTTGTTCGAAAACGCACAGAAGATAAGCAGGTTACTAGCGCTGTAATGGTTCCAACGAAACCCCAACAACGAATCACAGGAATAGTGACCGATTCCGATGGCACTCCGTTGCCGGGCGTCACCATCAAACTGAAAGGGAAATCTATTGGCGAAATAACGAATAACGACGGAAAGTATAGCATCGCGGCATCCACCGGTCAAGTGTTGCAATTTAGCTATATAGGTTATGAACCAAAAGAAGTACTAATAGGGACTGATCTTATCGTCAACGTCAAGCTGCAATCGTTGAATGAGGCCTTAACAGAAGTGGTAATAGTAGGCTACGGTACGCAGAAAAAAGCGGTAGTATCCGGTGCAATAGCTACCGTAAAAGGGGAAGATCTTGCTAGATCTCCGGCGGCTAATCTTTCAAATTCATTTGTCGGTAGACTACCGGGAGTAACAGCCATGCAAAGTAGTGGAGAACCTGGCTACGACGGCTCTACGCTTCGTATTCGCGGTATTAATTCGCTACCTGGCGGCAACAGTGAACCCTTAATCGTCATCGATGGGGTACCGCAACGCGCAGGTGGCTTGGATCGGATTAATCCGAATGATATCGAAAGCGTATCCGTATTAAAAGATGCGTCGGCCGCCATTTACGGCTCTCGGGCAGGTAATGGCGTTATCCTTGTCACGACGAAACAAGGCAAAATAGGTAAAGCCCAAATTTCTTATGATTTTACCTATGGTATACAGCGCCCCACTCGTACACCGAAAATGGCGAATTCGGAACAATATACAGCTATTATTAACGAGGTTACGGGTGTATATCCGCAAGATCCCGCAAAGTGGACAGAAATCTGGCAAGCATTTAATACAGGTACCGGTACCTACAATGGAACTTCGGGAGCCATCAACCCGGAATATAGTCCTGAAGAAAGACAAAAATATAGCGATGGATCAGACCTTTTACGTTATCCGAATACGGATTGGTTTGCCGCTACGCTAAAAGATTGGTCTCCACAGCAACGGCATAACGTACAAATAAATGGGGGTACCGAAACGACAAAATACTTGATATCCTTAGGGTACTTAAACCAAGATGCTATTTATAAGAATTCGGCTACATATTATAAGCAATACGATTTGCGTGCAAACCTGGAATTCAATTTTGGTAAATATGTTACCGCAAGGTTAGCGATAACCGGTCGAGAAGAATCGCGTAATTTCCCAACTAGAGGAGCTGGCGATATTTTTAGATTTCTTGCGCGCGGTCTTCCTACCAATATTGCCACATGGCCTAATGGACTTCCCGGGCCCGATTTAGAGAATGGTGCTAATCCGGTTGTAATTACTACCGGTGCAACCGGATATGATAGAAATACAAGGGACTACTTGCAAAACACAGGAGCGATCGATATTAAAATCCCCGGAGTAGAGGGTTTAAAATTAACGGGAACGGCTTCGATCGACAAATACTGGGGCAGATCGAAAAGATGGGAAACACCTTGGACCTTATACGATTGGGATAAAGTGAGTTTTGAAGCCGATGGGGTCACACCAAAACTATCGGGCTATATACCAAAAGGAATAGAACCCAAAGCTCAACTTCGGGAAGCTACGGAAGATCAATTAGCGATCAACGTATCGGCCTTGGTTTCCTATGATAAAACGATCAAAGGTGTACATAACATTTCCGCAATAGCCGGGCTGACCCGTGAAACCGTGACCAATAACGGTTTTTTTGCAGCCCGAATGGATTTTCCGTCGATACTAGTAGAACAATTGAACTTTGGCGACCGTGTGCGTCAAACCCTGGGCAACGAATACACCTATGATAGAGCACGATTGAGTTACTATGGTCGCGTAAACTATAATTACCTGGAAAAGTATCTTTTCGAGTTTAATTGGCGTGTAGATGGATCGTATATTTTTCCTCCAAACAAAAGGTTTGGCTTTTTTCCCGGGGTATCGGCCGGTTGGCGTTTATCCGAAGAAAGCTTTTTTAAAAACAATATTGCTTTCATCAACAATTTAAAACTAAGAGGTTCTTGGGGTCAGATGGGCGCAGAAGCTTATTATGACAACAGCCTTCAAGAATATAAATATTTATCACTGATGAATACCGGACAGGGTGTATTCAGCGACCTACTCTATCAAACCATTTACGAAAGTACCATTCCAAACCCAAACTTCACATGGGAAGTGGCCAACAACAGCAATATTGGCTTGGACGCCTCATTTTTGAACGATAAGCTGGCTCTGGAGCTGGACTTATTCTATAATAAACGGACCCATGTTTTAACAAAAAATCCCGGTGTAGTACCTATAAGTTCAGGTATTTCGGGCAATCTGCCTATTGCAAATCTCGGTAACCTCATTAATAAAGGTTACGAATTTAAATTAACCTACACCGATAAAGTTGGCGATCTGTTTTATAATATAGGGGTGAATGGCGGTTACGCAAAGAATAATGTGCAATACTCCAGTGATGTAGCCAATACTTTATCTTATCAACAACAAATAGGAAAAGTTACGGATTCATGGCTGGTGTATTTGTATGACGGCGTTTTCAAAGATCAAGCCGCTATTGATGCGAATACCGTCGATTATTCTGCTCTGGGATTAAAAAACGGGAAATTATTGCCGGGGGATATGAAATATGTAGATTATAATGGCGATGGTAAAATTACAAGCGACGATCGTGTACGACTAAACCAGAATAGCACGCCCACTTTTACAGGAGGCTTAATACTAGGAGGACAATATAAGGGCTTTGACTTTAATATATTGATACAGGGAGCAACCGGTGGAATGCGAAGAATGGGGCCCACGGAATCAGGATTAATAGGAAACTACCTCGAATGGAATTATAATCATCGTTGGTCTATTGATAACCCGAGTGACACAGATCCCCGTCTTACCAATCGTTCGGACACCTATTATACAACTACTGATAATACTTATTGGATCCGCAGCACCAATTATATAAGATTAAAAAATGTTGAATTGGGATATACTTTACCAACTCAATTGGTTGACAAAATAGGCTTAAGTACGCTTCGCTTTTATATCAATGGCATTAATCTGGCAACCATTGACAAGATAAAAATATGGGATCCTGAGGCTAACAACAGTACCGGTCAATTTTATCCGCAATCTAAAATTATCAGTTTTGGCGTAAAGGCTGTGTTTTAACCCAATTATAAATAAACTAAGGTGAAATGAAGACATTAATGAAAAACAGGATTTTTTATATGTTGGCTGTTCTATTGTTTACGACAGCATGTAGTACAGATTTTTTAGATGTATCCCCCCGTAACGCGTTCTCCGATGAGACGATATGGCAAGACCCGGTATTAGCAGAAAAATTTGTCAGTGATATTTACAATGTTTTTGAAGCAGGTAACTCCGGTTTCACCGAACAGATGCAAGCTTCGGCAACTGATGAGTCGTTATGGAACCATACCGATGCTTTCCTCTTATTGAATACAGGTGCTATCAATGGGGCAAATGAAGGCTGGAGCGGGACATCCAGGTGGTGGGAGCGCATGTATACGTATATAAGATTCAGCAATATTGCGATCGAAAGACTAACAGATGACACCAAAAATGGTATCAGTGATCAAGGAGCTAAAGATAAATTATTGGCTCAGGCGTTTTTTATTCGCGCCTATTGTTATCACCAACTATTAAGGTACTACGGTGGTGTCCCGATTATTACCAGCAGCTATGAATACTCAGAAGATCCAATTATATATGAAAAAGAACGCGGCACGTATGAGGCCTGTGTAAATCAAATTATACAGGATTGCGATGAAGCCTACCGGCGATTGGGGAATACCGTACTTGAAAAAGGACGTATTAATTCGCTCACTATTTTGGCGCTCAAATCCAGAACTTTGATTTATGCAGCAAGCGATCTGCATGACGCCGTAAAGCTTACTGCAAAGGTCACGGATCTAAATAATCTTTCGGAGAGATTACCTTTATTAGCGTATACGAGCGGCTCCCAAGAAGAACGGTATCGTTTGGCACAGGCTGCCGCTAAGGCGGTGTTGGATGCGGGAACGGGTTATAAATTAAATCTAACCGAACCGGTCGCACCGGAACAGGGGAGAATTAATTATAAAAGTATCGCCATGGGTGGCGGTAGCAAAGCAGCAGGTATTGATCAGGGGGCGGCATCTGACATACTTTATGCACGCTATTTTATCACCGAACAAAGTTCAACGCATGCCAGAGATAACGGTCCGAATGGTTATAACAATTGGGGTGGGAACCAACCTATAGGCCTTTTGGTAGATGACTATGAAATGAATGATGGAACTAAATTCGATTGGAACAATCCCCTTCATAAAGCGGCCCCTTATAAAAACAGAGATCCGCGCTTTTATGCCTCCATATTGTACGATGGCGCAGATTGGAAACCAAGAAATAACCCTTTAGACCCAGCCAATCAAATACAAACAGGCGCATATGATTTAATCGTAGATGGCAAGCTGACGAAATTTGCCGGACTAGACACAAAACAAGGACCTAAGGAAGCACATAACGGGACTTGGACAGGTTATTATATTCAAAAATTTATTGATCCGGACCCGAATATTATTGATGCGCAAGCAAGGCAGTTCGTGCCCTGGCCCTATTTTAGGTTTACAGAAGTTGTATTTAACTATGTGGAAGCCTGTATTGAACTGGGCGACACGGAAACGGCAAGAACTTGGCTAAATAAAATTCGCTTCCGGGCGGGCATGCCCGCTATCACAGCAACGGATCAAAGTACGCTAAGAGAAATATACCGCCATGAACGCCGCATAGAAATGGCTTATGAACAACAGCGTTTTTTTGATGCGAGGAGATGGTTAATTGCTGAAGAAACACTTGGCAGGAAAGTGACAATAGTTAAAATTGATGGAACGTTCAAGCCTGGAAAAACCTTGTCAGGTAATTATAGATATGATGAATCTATTTACAATTACAGCTATACTCCACAGGAATTTAATAGTAAAGAAAATCGTGTTTGGAAAAACCAACTATATTTTCTACCCCTTTCGCGAGACGAAATAAGGAAAAACCCATTATTGGTTCAAAATCCAGGATACATTGAATAGTCACTTTGGTATAGAGTATCGACGATTTTGTTTGGTTTACCTATAATTAATTTACAAGGTTTAAAACTCGTTAAAACGAGTTTTAAACCTTGACTCGGTGACATCAACCATATTTACTTATAACCAAGTTAGGTAAAATCCGTTACCCCTCCTCACCAGCCTAGCTGAAGCTGATAGGTCGGAATGAAACGACTGAGTTTAAAGAAAATGACGTATATTAGCCCATAACAAAGACAGTTTTTTCCAACCGCATGCTGTCATATCAAGTGTTAGCTTTACATCTTAATGAAACATTATCTGTCTGCCGTATTAGGCTTCGCTATTTGGGGCACTTTTGCTCTAGTACTAAAACCGTTAAGTGCCTATGCGGCGCTGGATATTCTTATTCACCGCGTCATCTTTGCTGCTATTAGTATTGCTTTCGTTTGTTTTATGTTCAGAAGAAAACAAACATTTGCCAGTATCCATTATGTCAAAACAATATCGCCAAAAGAAAGAGTAAAACTGCTGATAAATATGTTCTTCAGTGCCATTATGCTCGGGTTGAATTGGTTCTCGTTTATTTATGTGATGAATGCAGTCAGTGTCAACGCCACGTCTTTGGCCTACCTGATCTGTCCGATCTTAACGACAGTTCTAGCCAGCCTTTTTTTGCGTGAAAAACTGAATATAGGACAATGGTTTGCTGTACTGTTAAGCTTGATTAGTTGCCTTATCCTTGCGTATGGCCATTTTATGGATTTGATTTACAGCATAGTGATCGCGCTTTCGTATGCAATCTATTTAGTGCTTCAAAAGAATACCTTTCAGATGGATAAATTTTTCACATTAACCATTCATATTGTCGTGAGCACCTTCTTGCTGCTCCCGATTTTAACGGTCATTGATACTACGGTACCTAAAACAATGACATTCTATGGCCTTGTTGCAATTATTGCAGTGGGTTACACCATTATTCCCCTGTTCCTCAATATTTTTGCTCTTAAAGGGTTGGATTCTTCTATTGTCGGCACCTTATTATATTTAAATCCCATTATTAGTTTCTTATTGGCCATTCTCTATTATAAAGAACCGATCAATACGGTTCAGCTTATTGCCTTTGGAATGATTTTCACGGCCGTTGTGATTTTCAACATCGCCTATTTGTACGGAAGGAAGAGAAATATGGCATTAAAGTAAGTCAAATAAACCGGTAACTATTCATATATAGCTGATTTAAGATGAAATTTCGGATATCTTTTTGGTGATTCTATGTAGTATTTCCGACAGGATTAAGGCAAATACGACAAATAGAACAAACACCATATAGCCCGGTTGTAAAGAGGTATTGTTTGTTGCAATACTCGTAATATTGTCTTCCCTGATGTTTAAAACGGCTAACTGAGAAGTTAGCATACTGTTCATACCAATATAGGTCAACATGATTGCCACCACCATGACGTCGGCCATGCTCCATTTACCGGACTTGAAAGCGAAAAAATGGACGAATTTATTCTTTCTGCTCGACTCGCGCAAGAGATAAAGGCCCGATGAAATGAGCTTACCGAGCGGAAAGAATACACTGAATGTTAAAATGAGCAGACCTACCACGATGGAATCGATCTTGGCATTCTTCAAAAGAATTACTACCACATCGATAATACTCTTGCTCTGAAAGAAAAGAACTTGGTCTTCAAAAATGAGATGTTCTCCCATTAAGTGGAAGTCTATCTTCTCCAACCTTGCTTCCACCTCAATCATGACCGATGAAACGCCTACGATTAACACAATGCCAGCGGCTAAAATTGAAAAAATAAATAATGATTTTTGCAATTCCTGATGATCGATGAAATATTTCCACAAGGCCAACAACAGTAAAATACAGGCAAAAACAACAAGCGTATACGCATAGCTCTCGTAGCGGATATCGGCAAATAGTTTATCCGTCTTCTTTTTGAAGCCGGTACTGTTTCGCGCACCGTATTTACTGAAAATGGCGTTAGTTACTTTTCGTTGCGCCACCATAGAGCTGTCGAAAGTCGTTTCTTTTACTTCATCCAGTTTATCTTCGGCCAGATTTTTCAAGGTTTTCTTGGTGGATGGTTTGTTTACCTGATCGACAATGGTTTTTGCAAAACCGGGAACCTGATCGTGTAATTGATCTTCATCGACAAAAACATTGACTGCTGCCTTCCGTATTTTTCCTTTGATGCTCGTTTGCTTTTTCGTCAGATTACTCATGGCTTTATCGATCATAGCATGAAGCATTTTTTCCACTTCTTTCTGCAGCTCAACCCTTTGCTCCGGCGTAAAACTGAACTGCTGAATTTGTTTTTCAACTATTGTAGTTATCTTTTCTTCCCATTTATTAATAGAAAGAATGCCGAATGCAATGCTATTTACGGTACTATAGTCTTCCATAATCTGCACTTGCTGCCGTGATAGGGCATTGATACGGTACCCCGAAAAGGCTATCAATAACAACAGCAAGCTCAGCCCTATAGTGAGGAAAAGTTTAGTTTTTGAAAACATAGATATGTATTTAATCTTTCATATAAGTTAAGGATATATTACATACGATATGCCTCCCTATATTGTTTTACAGATCTAAAAAATTTTCGGGATGATTTTCACATTAATTCAACCAACCTGTGATCGTTACAGATTATATTAAACACTTTTTCATAAAAACAGGAAAAATCCTATATGAAAAATAGTGTTATACCTCTTTCATCGTTTCGCTATATTTCTCACTTTTGTTTCACTCAAGCATCCTATCTATCGAAAAACATTAGGTGCGAATTACCAAATGTATTTCGGCACCGGCATGACCGACAAACGTGCATGCCTTAAAGAATTAACAAAGGGAAAGTGACATGGGAGGCGGCTTCGGCCGCCATTTTTTTTACTACTCTAGCAACTGATTCATCAAATTTCACATGTATTGCCGGTTTACCTTCGCACTGATCTGATCATTTCATAGCGAAGTCCTATTTAATGCATTTTTAGCCGCATAATGAAATAATGCTGCCGAAACTAGAAACAGGCCGGCGAAGAAACCATTAACGCCCAATATTTCGATGACCGAGCTGCCATGATGCTGCATACCTGCAAGAAGGGCAATTGTTGCAAGCACTACCAGTGTCAGTACGGTGACATACATGGCACGTTCCATACCGGCCGCTTTGAACTGCGATAGCAAGGAGCCAACGATCACGACGATGGCTACTGCTATATACATAAGGTTGCCGATATTTGGGCCGCTGCCGATCAGGCCTACTGCTAAGTTGGCCCAGATCATTAAAAAGGTGGCCACGACCGTTATGCTGATGGCAATTCGATACATGAGATTGGGCGATCGCCTAACCAGCCACGTAAATGAAATCCCCGTTCCGAATATAAGCGCTCCCATAATAATAAAATCAAGCGAGCTCCAGTTTACCTCGTTGGTAAAGTGCATGGCTACGAAAGGGATCAGCAATAGGAACAGGGTGACACATGCGACACCTATAATAGATGAATAAATGCTGCTTTGCTTTTTCATGCTTTGAAAAATTTAGTGAATAATCTATTTGTTATTTCTATTCAAAAGTACTTTGTATTTCAAAGTAAAACAAGAAAATTCGGAATTTTATTTTCATCGCCGCCTGGTAAGCAATTCTCCATTAGGCGTACTATGTAAAGCCGAATTTTTGAAGGCTAAAGCAAATCAGTGGACAGAAAAATTAATACAAGCTAAACACACGATTAATGCAACGAAATTATCTTTGTCCTATAAAAAATCGCCTTCTCATAATTAGGTTTATAATTGGTTAGCGAACGCTCCGTTACTCCCCATTTCGGAGCGTTTCTTTAGACACCCCACAACATGGTTATAGGTAGGTAACAAGAAGAAGAATAACCCCTTAATATATCATAGGCGTACCGAAAGAAGTACTCCATTTAATGCAACCGATTGCGTTTATTGTCAATTTTGTTTTCCTTCTTTTTTATACTACTATTGCTTTTACATTATTCTTAACTGCTATACACCGCTTAAAGACCGGATCATGTTACCAATGGGCCAAACACATCTCAAAGAATGTATGTTATGGTTTATTTTAACCTGTAGATGATGAAATTTATTATTTTTTGCCTTGTATTCCTTCTATCAGCCACATCAACTTTTGCATTCGGACAATCCAAAAAGCGTCCCAATATCATTGTTTTTTTGGTTGATGATATGGGATGGCAAGATAGCTCAGAGCCCTTTTGGACAGAGATTACGTCCTTAAATCGGAAATACCATACACCCAATATGGAACGTTTGGCAAAAGAAGGCGCTAAATTCACCAATGCCTACGCAAACCCCGTATGCACGCCTACACGTGTCAGTATGCTGTCGGGCATGACAGCAGCTCATCATGGTGTGACGAATTGGACTTCTCCCGCTCCTAATAATAATACCGATGCTCTTGATAAACAGTTTGGCGCAGCATCCTGGAATTATAATGGTATGAGCCCGGTGCCGAATATTCCGCATACCTTTCATGCAACCCCTTTTCCGAAAATTTTGAAAGATGCCGGCTACTTTACCGTTCATGTAGGGAAAGCTCATTGGGGCTCTGCCGGAACGCCGGGGGCCAATCCTTATAATATGGGTTTTATGGTTAATATCTCGGGCCATGCCGCCGGACATCCACAGAATTATTTGGGGCAGGAAAATTATGGCAATCTTCCAGGCAAGGCAAGTTGGCAGGCTGTACCTGATCTAGAAGAATATTATGGAAGGGATACCTTTCTCACGGAAGCACTCACTTTGGAGGCAATCAAGGCACTGGAACAGCCGATTAAAGAAGGGAAGCCTTTTTATTTGAATATGGCGCATTATGCCGTACATGTCCCATTGCAGGCTGATAAACGCTTTTATCAAAAATACATCGATACTGGTTTAGGAGAATCTGAAGCGATGTATGCCTCGTTATTGGAAGGTATGGATAAAAGCTTAGGCGACCTGATGGACTATCTACAAGAAAAGGGAATAGCCGATAATACCATCGTCATTTTTATGAGTGATAATGGAGGTTTGAGTTTATCGCCACCAAGGGGTGGATCACCGCATAGCCAAAATTCACCTTTAAGGGCCGGAAAAGGCTCAGTTTATGAAGGCGGAATCCGCGAACCCATGCTCGTGAAATGGCCCGGTGTTGCAAAAGCCGGTTCGGTGGTAAACCAATACGTAATGATTGAAGATTTTTTTCCCAGCATTTTAGAAATGGCAAGTGTTCCATCAACAGAAATTTTGCAAAGCATCGATGGCAAGAGTTTTGTTCCCTACCTTAAAAATCCCAATTTGAGCGACTCAACACGTGCATTAATATGGCACTCGCCAAACAAATGGACAACGGACGATGGCCCGGGTATCAACTATAAAAGCGCTATTCGGAAAGGGGATTGGAAGCTTATTTATAATATGCGTGATACAAGCTTTGAGCTATATAACTTAAAAAATGATATTCGGGAATCACATAATTTAGCTGTTCACTATTCGGATAAAGTGAAAGAACTCGGCCAATTGTTAAGCGATAAATTAAGAAAATGGAGGGCACCTATGCCAATAAACAAGACAAGTGGCCAACCTGTCCCCATGCCCGACAGGCACGACTAAACAGCAATGTGGTTATTGTTGATGTGACTGATATTCAAAAAGTCAATTGATAAAGTGAAAAGGCAACGACACTTACGAATTAGCTATTTTCATCTTTCGTTGGCCCGCCGATAAGGACTTTGTTTTCTTGAAAGTCAGAATATCGGTTAACTCATTAGCGGAAAGTGATTGAGATTCGTAAGTATCCAAACAATCTATTTCAACGTCCAGCGTCACCGGGTTCTCGGTAATCACATACGTATCATTCAACCAAATCAGTCGAATATCTCCTATCGTTGTAATCTCTAATTTGAGTAATTTACTTAATAAAGGTAGTTTCAAATGCATGGCAATAATTTTTATTCTAATATACCACCCTTATATTACACAAACGATTGTTTATTATTAATTTTTTATTTTTTTGTACGTTTTATAGAAATTTCAGCATAATATCTTCCGAATGAACCGATGTCTTCCTTCCCGAATACTGTATCGGCTACGGAGATTTCCTTTATTTGTTACGTTCGGCTGCTAAAATAGCAGCCAACTCCTTCACCATCTTCGGATGAGTATCTGCCACGTTATTTTTTTCACCCATATCTTTTGATAGATCATATAATTGCGGATGTGGCGCATTTCCTAATTCTGTGTCGGTTAACTTGGCATAAGCCCGTCCATTGCCCGGCTCAATGTATTTCCATTTTCCTTTAATAACAGCTAGACTTCCGGCGTGTTCAATCAAGTGACTTCTTCCCTCTTTATCTTTTCCAAGAAAGGTGTCCCATAAAGCCTGACTATCGAAGGCCTCTCCTTTCGGTATCGCCTGCCCCAGCATATCGGCAACGGAGGCGAGCAGATCGATCTGACAAAGAAGTGCATCTGAAGTAACACCCTTAGCTGCTCCTGCCCCACTGACAATGAAGGGCACGCGTGTACCTCCCTCGAATATACTGTATTTGCCTCCTCTTAAGGGCCCGGCAGGCATATGCCCATTTCGTTGGCTTACTGCACCATCTTGATAGCCATCATCCAACACCGGTCCATTATCACTCGAGAAGATAATCAGCGTATTGTCGGACAAGCCGAGTGACTCTATTTGATCCATGATCTGTCCAACAGTCCAGTCCAATTGCAGAATAGCGTCTCCTCGGTAACCTAGATTGCTTTTTCCCTTAAATATAGTGGCGGGCATACGGGGCACGTGGGGTTCAGTCAACGCAAAATAAAGAAAAAAGGGTCGCTCTTTATTCCGTTTTATATATTCCTGCGCAACCGAAAGAAATGTGGTAGAAACTTCCTCATCGACCCATCTTGCCCGATGGCCACCGCTCATATAGCCAATACGTCCGATACCGTTTACAATGGTTTGATTATGCCCTTGTCCGGGTGATGAATGCATCTTCAGCAACTCCGGATGTTCTTTACCTGTGGGATCATTGCCTACCGGTTGTTGGTAATCTACTTCTATCGGGTCGTTCTGATCAAGCCCTAACACGCGATGATTTTCCATAAATACGGTGGGTACACGGTCCGCTGTTGCGGGAAAAATAAACGAATAATCGAAACCGACCTCATTTGGGCCTGGCTTTACATCTGTATTCCAATTCTTCTTCACCTGTGTCCCCAGACCTAAATGCCATTTACCAACCACGGCGGTGTGGTAGCCCGCCTTTTTAAAAATTTTCGGCAAGCTTACTCGATCGGTGGGAATAATCAGCTTTGCATCGCCCGGAAGGACGCCCGTGCCCTGCTGTCGCCAAGGATAAATACCCGTCATCAAACCAAAACGGGATGGGGTACAAGTAGCAGAGGTTGTATGTGCATTGGTAAATCGTATACCGCTGGCAGCCAAACGATCGAGGTTGGGTGTCTGTATTTTTGTAGCGCCATACGCACTTACGTCGCCATAACCCAAATCATCAGCGTATATATAAATAATATTTGGTTTCCCGGATTTTTGCTGTCCGTATCCGAATTGGGAACTTAATAAGGCAATACTCAATAAAATGAGGCCCACCCATGGTTTTAAGTTGTTTGTTATTGGTGTCATTTTAGCATCTTTTATTCGCTACTACGTTCATTAGCTTGCTTTTTTTCTCATACAGCCTGTAGACCGACAAGCCGCGTTCGTGCGGTTAGCGATTCGTTAAATCATCAATAAGCAATAAAACTAACAGTTCTAGTTCACATTATCCAGTAGTGATTAAACGCAACCGATTGCGAAAAAACAGTTTAGCGCACCGCTGTCCAATACGACACCGTCAACGCAAATGATAAGACATCTTAGATATGCTTTATTAAGTTGACGTTTACATATAGTGACAAGAAATATGTTTAGACAAAATAAACATCTGCGCTAAAATTGTACTATTTAAAACAAAATCATGCGCCTACCCTCCTTGTAAAGCTTAACATAAATTTAATTTTGGAAATAGTTCATTATAAGTAAACTTTGTTTATATTTGAAAATTGATTTAATATTTAAATTTTATGCCTAATGAAATAAAAATGGTTGTTTTTGATATGGCCGGCACCACAGTAGATGAAGATAATATCGTCTACAAAACATTGCAAAAAGCTATTAATGAAGCTGGATTTGACTTTAGCTTAGAACAAGTTTTAGCGGAGGGTGCCGGAAAGGAAAAGAAACAGGCAATCCGTTCCATACTTGCCAGGTATGAAAATATAGAGAACGAGGGTTTAGTTGATTCGATTTACGAGAGCTTCAGGCAGCAGCTCGACCAAGCCTATGAAAGGGAGGAAATTGTACCTCAGAAGAATGCCGAAGAACTTTTTAGAGCGTTGAAAGAGCGGAATATTTTAGTAGTTCTCAATACGGGTTACGATAGGATTACCGCTCAGTCGATTATCGATAAATTGCGATGGAAAGAGGGTGAGCAAATAGACGCGCTGGTAACCGCCAGCGACGTACCGGAAAATAGGCCTTATCCCGATATGATCCATTTTGCCATGAAACGTTTTAACATAACTGATGGCAGTCAAGTCGCTAAAATAGGAGATTCAACCATTGATATCAAGGAAGGTCAAAATGCCGGTTGTGGTTTAAATATCGGTATTACTACCGGTGCACATACTGTTGAGCAACTAGAAACGGCAAATCCGGATAAAATTATCGGCGATTTGATTGATGTATTATCTTTATTGGACGAGGTTACTGCATAAATTTCGTTGTTCATATATAGAAACAGAATCAACATAAGTGGTGTCTTAAGTGTAGAAAGAAACTTTCAGGCACCACTTATCGTATTCATTTATTCTTCTGTCTCGATATGTTCTTGCAAACAAGTAATGGCATCATATAATACCCCCGCTTCCCCTCTAAAGGTTCCGGAACCTTCGGGTTTATTATCGCGAGTATACCATTCGAAAAATCCGTTATTCTTGATCACACGATCCACCATCGGCTTTAGCTGTTCATAAGCTTCTTTTTGAAAGCCATACTTGACTAACTGCTGAATCATTCGTCCGCCAAACCAGGTCCAATCTCCTCCATTTTGATAGCCGTAAGGGTACATACCTTTGTTCTTGAACGCACCTTCGGGATAAGTGGGGTAAAGTGTTAAACCAATGGTTGCGGCTCCTGATTCCTTGACGTTGGCAATCATCTTGTCCAAAGAAGCTTTAATCTCGTCTTTATTTAACAAGCCAGCCTCAATAGCTATTGCTGTACCCCCATGATAGTAGATTGCATTTTCGTCAAAAGTGCTATCGAATGGTGAGCCGTTCAGGTAAAGATGGGGGATAAATTTTTGGCGCTTAGCATCCCAGAGATGTGCCATCGTGTTCTTCGCAATATGCTCGCGGATGGGCTTCCATTTTGCTGCTTTTTCAGGTACCATCTCCATAAAATTATCTAAGGCGATCAAAAACATGGCGTTATCATAAATATCGATCGCCAGGTGGGAATCGTCGGTTAGATAAACACCCCAATCATGCTCGGGTTGCACATCGCCCCAATCAGCTGTTGTTGCCCCCCATAGCAGTCCATATTTTTCGTTATATCGCTTATTCATTAGAAAGGATAAGGCTTGCTCCATCCGATCGCGTACAGGGATTGCACCTACTTTAAGGTTTAAAAACGTGGTGTCCTGCGTTGCTTGCAGGTATTTATGCACGGCCTGTATTAATGAGGTCTCCTGATCAGTTTCCACGGTGTTTTTATGTCCTGCGTAATGGGGTGCCAGATCGTTATAGATATAGTCATAACCCCCTTTGCTCGGTTTTACAGTAGATTTTGGAACAAAACCGTCAACAATATTACCATCTGTTCCTTGCAATTGGAAAAAGATAACCAAGTTATCCCTTAAGGTGTCTTTTGGGTGAGCTTTTGCAGCAAGGTTAATAAAAGTGTTATAATCGCGAATCCAAACTTCACGGTATCCATCTCCTGCATTAAAGCCCGTGCTTACCACCTTTAAGGCTCGCTCTTTCACTATATTTAGATTACTGTCAGCTGCAATTATCTGTGCTAATGTCTGTTCCTTATTCCTGCTCGTTTGGTTATTACATGCGTAAATGCCTAGGCAAACAAGGAATGAGATTATTGTAGTTCTTTTCATTTTTTATCTATTTATCATTTGTTAGTCTGCCAGGGGAATACCGCTGATACCCCATGCTTGATTAGGTTCGGATCCCATTTCCAGAACTAGTGTACCGCCTTTTAACACCTCTGCAGCCGGTAACCAGCAATCGTTCCATACTTTTCCGTTCAGATAAGCTTTTTGTATGTAAATATTTCGTTTACTTGTGTTTTTTGCTTCAATGGTAAAGCTTTGACCTCTTCCAAAACGCCCACCGAGATTAACTGTCACTTTCTTAAAAATGGGGCTGCCGATCTCATAAATTGGATTGACGCGGGTTCCTCCATCAGTTTGGAAGAGTCCTAACGCATTCATGACAAACCAAGCGCTCATTTGCCCTTGATCTTCATCACCCAAATATGCATTTGCTTCGCCATGCCCATAGTAACGCTCCATAATGGCACGACTCCATTTTTGTGTTAGCCACGGCCGCTTAACCCAGTTGAATAGAAAGGCAAAGTGCATGGATTGTTGGTTTCCCTGCACCACCGGATAATCCCAGTATTGATCATTCGGACCATTGAAACGCCAGCGGTAGCTTTCACCAAAGCCCCATTCCAATCGTTTGACAAAAGTTTCTTCACCAATTTTTTGTGCTAAACCTGTTACGTCCTGCGGCACAAAATAGGTCAATTGCCATGCATTTCCCTCTACGTAATGTTTATTAGCTCCTGATTTGAAAGGATCAAAATCAGGTAACCAGTTTCCATTCTTATCCCGCATCCTTGCATAACCCGTTGTAGTATCAATCGCATTTTTCCACCAGGACCCTCGGTTGGCAAAAATTTGGTATTCCTTTTCTTTACCAAGGGCTTTGGCAAATTGACCGACAGTCCAGTCGTCATAGCTATATTCCAGCGAATTGGAAAAGCGGCCTTCATCGAAAGGAACATAATGATGCTTAAGATAAGTCGCCAAATCGCGATTGCCGGCATAACCTCCTTCTACCGGTCCGGATAAGGTTGTCTGCATTTTATACGCTGCTTTAAAGGCCTTTTCTACATCATAATTACGGATTCCCATTTGATAAGCCCCTACAATAAGTGGTATCTCATGTTCAGCAACCATCACCGGAATATATTCCATACCCGCCGGTCCTTTGGCCAACCAGCCATTGGCATCGTACATTGCCAATTGTGATCGAACCCATTTATTTGACCACTCGGGCGTAATCAAGTTCCAGAACTGATTAAGGTTCCAGAAGGTATTCCAAAAAGCGTCACACCCTAGGGCCCGATCGCTTGTATCACTAAAACGGCGTACCTTTTCATCTGCAGACACCCAGCTTCCATCTACGTCACTAAAGGTATTCCTACTCGCTAGGGAACGATACATATTGGTATAGAAGCGTTGTTTTTGAAAAAAGTCGTCTGATTCTATATGCACACGATTTAATAATTCGTTCCAAACTTCTCGCTGATTGGCTACTGCTTTATCGAACGACCAACCAAAGGGTTTACTGATTTCCTCCATCAAATTCTGCTCCGCCTGCGTTAAACCGACAAAGGAAATACCGGTTCTGACTTGTACAGTATGCTTCTTTCTTAGGTCGAACTCTACAAACATACCGGCGTTTTTTGCATGACCAGTGGATAGTTCCGGCTGTTTTAACACCTGATCGTCCTTCCAAAAACCCAGTTGTTGAATAGGCTGGTCGAACTCCATCACAAAGTATACGGTATAAGCCTGATCAACACCGCCTGACCAGACACTTTTCGATAGTTGTTTACTATATCCAACAATGCGGTTAGGTGCAATTTGCTTCAAACTTGCTTCTTCAATTTCATAAGGATATTCACTTGGGATTTGTAGATCGACCATGACGCGGCCAGTGTCTCCACGATGGTACGTATAACGTTGCAAGCTGCTACGCGTACCCGCGGTTAATTCTGCCGTAATATCATAATCGGACAAATCTACCCGATAATAGCCTAAAGGGGCTTTTTCGGTCGACTTATCAATTCTGGATCGGTAACCACTATCAGGCTGGTGCTCGTCACCGATACGAATCTGCAAAGGACCTGTCGTCGGAAAAGTCCCCAAACCGGTCATGGTCCATTCATGGATATGGCTAAAAGTCCCGATCGACTCAATGGTAGGGTCATATCCAGCTTGCCAGCCGCTATTCTGATTATCCGGACTCAACTTCACCATGCTAAACGGCATCCAAGGACCCGGAGCGATCATCCATCGTGAATGGGCGGCCCCCATCATGGTATTGACATAAGTCGCGGGGCTAGCTTCGCTTTGCGCCGACCGGAGCACCTCACCGCTCTCCTTCAGCTGTCCATTAACAAACAGCGCGTATTTGCTTTTTTTGGATTGCTTAACAGCCGGCATCGGCGCTTCGAAAATGTAGCGTCCTGAATCAAGCTGCCGCTTAAAAATAGATTGTCCCTCCAATTTGACTTCAAGAACGGGGCTTCCTTTTAGGGAAGAAATATCGATCAACAAGGGTTGATAACGCTTACTTGCTTGTTCTATTTCATAGTCAGCGGTTTCTACACTTCGGATTAAGGCATCATTTGTCGATTTTAAGGAAACTGTGGAGGGTCCTTTCAATAAGAGGTTATCGAAAACAAGCCAACCACCTTGAAGGCTTGTCAATTGAATCTCATTGAAACCATTTCTTAACAAATTAGGTGGTATTGATATTTCAATCCGTTGTGCATCTGTATTCGAAAAAGGACCGACGGGTTCGGCCTTTCCTTTACTGCTTTTTAGTTGAAAATGATGAGCCTGTCCGTTGATGGTAACTTTCAATACCGGCGCATGGAGTGGATCAGTCTGCAATATATTAGCTTCGAAATAAAACTTGTCAGCTTTATGCAGATGCGCTAACTCAAAGTCAATATTTAGGACATGCGAACGTATACCCGCAGTTGGTCCGGTACCTCCCCATTTCGTTGCCGGCCCCGGTAGTACATAAGGCCACTCCTTAGTAGGATCTGAATAACCGATCAGAAAAAAACGATCTTCAAAACCGAAATCATGTGCAATAAATTGCTGATATGCATTGGGTGCCAAGGCCATCCCCTGTGGGCTATGATCGGACTTACCAATTTCCCATAAGATTTTTAAATCCTCGTTAGCACGCGCGGTCAGGGAAACCAATACGGTAAGCAAGGCCCATGTGTATTTTTTTATTCGCATCATTCTTTTTATTGATTTAAACAAGCTTCATCTTTCACGAAGGCCACCACCACTTTTGCTTTCTTTTGTCCCAAGTTTCGAAGGCTATAACCATGAGCTGCTGCCGGGATTGCAAACGTTTCTACGAAGTTAAACACATGCTTCGATCCATTAGCAGTTGTCAACTCAATCGACTCTCCTTCTACCAACATCAATACATGACATTGCCCGTGCGTTAAGATATTAACACGATCGTCAAATTCGTAACGGTCAACCGTGTAGAAATGTTCAGGATGTGTTGGCAAGTGAATCACGCTGCTCTGTTCATCGAGCACCTGTTGTACCGGTTTTGAGATCAGTGTATCTATAACAGCCTGCCCCTTTCGTGAGAAATCTAAGTTATCAAAAGCCCGATCAATATTTAAAGGTCGTGGATTTCCTTCTAAATCCGGACGAACCCAATCGTACATCTTGAAAGTAAAAATATAAGGTGTCGCACTGATTTCCAGCACCAGGTTATTCTTACCGGAAGCATGGACTGTCCCGTTCGGAATCAGGTATAATCCATGCTTTTCAGCAGGAAATTTCTGCACGTAATCTTCAATATTCAAGGCTTCATTTTTCTCGAAACTTTGCTCCAGTGCCTGTTTGAAACGTTTGGGTTCGATGTTGTCCTGAAAGCCAAGATAAACCTTCGCATCTACCTCACAATCAACAATATAATAAGTTTCATCTTGTGTAAAACTTTCGCCAAAATTTTCTCGAATGTAAGCGGTTCTTGGATGGCACTGAATGGATAGATTTCCCCCCTCATAGGTATCCAGAAAGTCGAAGCGAATAGGAAACTCGTCACCAAAACGTCGATGTGCTCTTCCTAATACATTTTCGCTTTCCTGATACATCAGTTGATCGAAGGAAATCTCTAGCTGGTTTCCTCCGTCTGTTAGCACCAGGCCGTTTTCAGGGACAATCATCTCAAAAGACCAAGCATAATTAGGAACTTCCTGGTCTAGACCAGGTAAATGATTTTTTAACCATTGTCCTCCCCACACACCGGGTTCGAACCAAGGTCTGACCCTAAAAAAAGATTGTGACATCTGCTTAAGGGTCTTCCGAAGGGCGTCGCCATACATCCAAGAGATTGTATCCGATTCTTGCTGATCTGCCATGATACTGATGTGAGGCAGTAGCGCCTTTTTATGTTTATTCAGGACAACCCAATCAACAAAATAAAAACGTTTGTAGGTTTGTTTGTTATCTTGCAGTCGTTGCGCACCCAGATTGCGTACCAAACCGGCGCGCATACGCTTTTGGATGATGTTTTTAGGAAGATCGATATAGACTATCGGTGCCGTTGAACTACAAAGGGCAGCGCCGCAGCCATATACTACTATTTGCTGTGCGCTGCCATTGTAAATCAAACTTTTAAGTCGGCCTCCATCAAAAAAATCGACTAAGGATAAAGACGTTTTCGTTCCAAAGATCGGATCGTCACCTCCAAGAAAAGGCTGTACCATGGTTTCAATGCTCGATGTTGGCAATAAAGCTTGATCAACCGACACGAATCGTACTTCTTTACCAAGGCTTTTAAACGATGCTTCCAAATTGCTCACCACGGTATGCCAATCGACACCAATATAACCATCAAGTAAACAAAGAGGTAAATCGCCTAAAATATTGGTAACCAACGCATCAAAGCCTTTAAAAATTTCGCCTTGCGCCGGATAAGTCGGGCATATTTCATAATTCAGGTTTACTTTTCCATTGGCTAATTCCATTTCCTTTTGTTGTTGTTCCATAATATTAATCTTTCTTTTTCGTATCTTCTTTTATCCTTAGTCGAATTTTAAGTAATCAGCACATTATTTCCTATTCATGTTAGTAGCCAGGGTTTTGCGTTAAACTAGGATTCCTTTGCAGTTCATCCGTTGGGATTGGTAATAACAAATTCTTTTCTTGTATAATTGCGCCTTTATCATTTGCATGGCCAATAACCGGTTCAAAACGGATATCTCCGCCGCCATCTACGACTGGTACCGGAAACATCCGCGTGCGTTGGATGTCAAACCATTGCCGGCCTTCAAATACCAATTCGCGGTAGCGCTCTTTCCAAACCTCTTGAACAAATTGCTCAACCGAAAGGCCAGCTAAACTTTGTCTCAATTGATTGATATCAGATTTCCACAGCGCTCTTGCCCTAACCTGCAAGAGGTAATCAACAGCTTCACCCGTTACACCTTCCGAAAGGGCGATAGCCTCGGCAGCAACCAATAGCACATCCGAATAGGTATAAATCGGCAAGTCCTTTCCCGAACTAGCTGTTTCAAAGGTCGCTACATCATCCATCCACATATAAGGAGCCGTAACAAAATTCAGGGTTGTACCATTAGATCGGGTTAATGACGAATGGAAGTATTGTTTTTCCTGAATACGGAGGTCATCCGTACGGTTATAACCTTGTAAAAATCTGGTTGAAGGCCCATAAGCGTTATTGGTAATGGCAAAGACCGTAGAGGATGCCGCTGTAGCCGGGAAAGCCCAGTGTACGTGAGTGGAAGTAGAAATACCTACCGCGAACTCATAATAGTAAATGTATTCCGCACTATTATTATCCACCAAACGCAGTTTATTATAGGCCGTACTATTCAGATTAACCGCACCATCCGCGCTACGATCGTGCGTAGTTAGCTGGTAAACCCCACTACTGATAACGGACTTAGCAACCGATGCACTTTTCGCATACTCCGCTTTTTGTAGGGGGTAACCTCCCATCGTAAGGTAGACATCTGCTAGAAGCGTGGCAGCCGTACCCCTGGTTATCCTTCCACCGTTGTCTGGCATGATCGTCTCCGCAAGTTCTCCTTCATTCACGGCAAACTCCAAGTCAGCGGTAATCAAGGCGTACACTTCTTCCAGAGGGCTCTTGGGAACATTTAAATTCTCTAAGCTTTCATAAGGTTCGGTAATCAACGGCACTTCGCCAAAAAGTCGAGCGAGTTGAAAATAACCCATCGCCCGAAAATAACGCGCTTCTGCCAACAGCTGATTACGCTGCGTATCTGACAAACCGGGTGTTGCAGGAATGTATTTAATCGCATTATTGGCACGGGCAATACCCCTATACAAGATGCTCCAAATATCCTGAAAATAGGTAGACAAATTGGTTGCATTGAAGGTCATGTTTTGGGCATGCTGTACATGCACCTCCTGCCCCTTGAATTCATTGTCGATATACCCGGTTAAATACGGGCCGAAGAACATTTTCGCACCGGAATAATGCGTACCCGACCCATCGTAAAGCTGTGGCGCACCCGTTCTGTACAATCCGTTAACGGCATTGATGGCATGCTCCGGCTGTGTGAAATATTGACTGCCGGCTATTTCATCTTTAGGTTCCTCTTCCAGAAACTTTTCACATGAGCTGAAAATGACAGCTACTGCAATTAAATATATAATGATAATTGGTTTCATTTGATCAACTTTTAAGATTTTCAATGGATTCATATCGCCTTACTTAAAATTGAAAACTAGTGCCTAAAGTGAACGTCCGAGGGCGCGGATACTGGTGAAAGTATATATTCTGTCCCCATTGATTCGTTCCCCAGGAAGTAGCTTCCGGATCGTAACCTTTAAAGCTGTCGGATTTGATTAAGAAGGCATTTTGGACGCTTGCATAAATCCGCCAGTTCTTCAGGCCAATTTTGCTCAATTGTGTGTTGCCAAAATTGTAACCCAAACTGATGGCGTTAACCCGAAGGTAAGAGCCATTGGCCACCCAATGATCGTCAACTTCACTATTCTGTCCGGAATATGGGCCGTTACGAATTTGTTGAATCATGGTATTTTGATTCTCCTCTGTCCAGCTTTCCGTCAATGTCCATCTAAAGCCATTGGAATAACCGGTACGATCTTCCATCGAGTGGAAGAACTGTTGGAGGATATCTACGCCCATTACAAATTGTAAATCAACATTTAAATCAAAGTTTTTATAGCGAAAGTTGTTGATAAAACTACCGGTCCAATCAGGTAATCCTTTACCAATAATGGTACGCTCGCTGCTGCGCTTCGCTTCACCGGGAATGGCGCCCACTTTAGCGGCTTCAGCAGCTTCATCCGTACTCCAAGTTCCCAGTCGTCGGTAACCCCAAAAAGAGCTCAGACTTTCACCAACCCGGAGAATGGTTTGGCTGCCCGACACCCAGTTTGGCCCGGGGAAGATATCTTCATCATTCGCTCCTAAGGCTTCGATCTTATTTTTATTATAATTGAAGTTAAGCGTTGTTTCCCAACTGAAATCAGTGGATTTCACCGGGCTACCGCTGATCAACACTTCAACACCTCTATTCGATACAGAGCCAATATTATCCCGAACGGCAGCAAAGCCGGTAGAAGTTGGAACGGGGCGATCCAGCAATAGATCGGTTGTGAGCTTATGGTAATAATCGAAACCGAAACTTAAGCGACGATTAAATAGCGATAAATCCATCCCAATATCAAACTGTTTTGTTTTCTCCCATTCCAAATTCGGATTCGGCAAACGGTTGATATAACTCTGGGAAACGCGTGTCCCATTGATCAATGTTGTTTCTGAAGATATGGTACCTAAGGATTGGTAAGTTGGAATCTCTGTATTGCCTGTTATACCATAACTCGAACGCAATTTTAGTTCATCGATAGCCTCCAAATCCGCTAAAAAACGTTCTTGAGATAACACCCAACCCAAACCCACGGATGGGAAAATACCGTATTTATTGTTGGCGCCGAAGCGTGAGGAACCGTCGACCCGTCCTGTAAAGGTCAGCAGGTATTTACTTTTATAGCTGTAGCTTCCGCGCAAAAAATAGGAATTCATTGACCAACGATCATAGGATGAGGTTGGTGCGCCGGGCTGACTAGCGGCCTGGATGCTATTGAAACGGAAGAAATTATCAGAAAAGCCTCTTGCTGAGATCGCATCGGTTTCGGCAGTTCGTTCTTGCCAACTCAGTCCCAGGACACCGTTGATACGATGATCGCCAAGCTCTTTATTGTAATTTAAATAGGTTTCTTCCTGCCAGTAGAACGAATGTTGATTCTCAATATAGGCATAACCAAGCGGTGCAGAAATGTTGATTAAATCTGTCGGATCGTAATTCTGGATGAGGTTATCTTGCTTATCGAAACCAAATTGTGTGCGTAAGTCAAGTCCAGGCAGGATGTGAAAGGTTGCGTAGGTGTTTCCGAATATCTGTGTCCGCTTCCGAAAACGATCTTGGGTTGTTAGCACATGTACCGGATTAGGGATGGCTTCAAGCGAATACGCATCACTGATCATTCCACTGTGCGCCCAAGTACCGTCAGGAAATTTCACCGGAAAAATCGGAGGCATTTCCAACATCGACCTTCTGGGCATTTGGTGGCCTCCCTCCTCTTCAAATTCATTCCCGCGGTTATAATTCACGAGTATATTGGTTCCCAACGACAACCATTTCTTTGGATTGGCATCATAAGCAAGTTTACCGTTAATACGTTCCAACCAGTTATTGAGCATAATGCCCTCCGTTTTATTGTAATTCATAAAAGCACCGAAGGAAGATTTTTCTGATTTTCCCAGTACCGATAATTGATGGTTATGCGATACGGCAGTTCGCGTAGCCTCTTCTTGCCAATCGGTATCATACAGGGGATTTCCCTGTGCATCGAAGAGCCGTGGATCTGATTTAGTAAAGACAGGTGGTGTACCGCTCGGATTATATTTGCTATAATTTTGAAAACCTCGCTCAATTACCTCCAAAAATTCCGCCGAATTCAGCACCTCCAATTTTTTAGGCAATACCCCCATACTTACAAAGCCATCGTAACCAATGACAAGACCTTCGGTTGGTGCACCACGCTTGGTGGTCACAAGAATGACCCCATTAGCACCCCGGGCACCATAGATCGCAGTTGATGAAGCATCTTTCAAGACTTCCATGCGCTCAATGTCATTTGGATTAAGGAATTGAATGTTCTCCATTACCACGCCGTCTACCACATAAAGTGGGTTCGACGAAGAATTAATCGTACCTAAGCCTCTGATCAGTACCCGAGGACTGCCCGTCGGCGAACCTGAGTTTAGAAATACATTTACACCTGATACTTTACCTTTTAAGCCTTGTAGCATATTGTTGGCAGGAACATTTAGTAATTCTTTTGAGGAGACAACAGCAACAGAACCCGTGAGGTCAGATTTACGCTGGGTACCGTAACCCGTAACGACGACCTCCTCTAAGGCTTCATCATCCGATTGAAGATTCATGTTAAAGGTACGTTGCTTACCCACCGTAATTTCTTGCGGTTGCATACCGATGTAACTGAATACCAGCACAGCTCGTTCGCTTGCTACCGTTAGTTGAAATCGTCCTTGAGCATCAGTAATGGTACCATTTGCCGTTCCTTTTTCACTGACACTGGCGCCGGCCAAAGCCATATCGGTCCCCGTGCCCTCGAACACGCGCCCGGAAATTGGAATGCCTTGCTTTGCAATGGCATTCGATTGAGTTGCTAACAGGATTAATAATCCCAGGAAGTAAAACTTCCAGCGTTTGTACATTTTTGTTTCTTTCATCTCATTTAAGTTTTAATAAAGGTTAGTTTATAAGTAGACGTTATTATTTATTGTTATTTTCCCCGCGTCTGTTTTGATTGAATTTCTCCTGCCAATAGGTTTCGATGGTTTCCAGCGTTTTTCCTTTGGTTTCCGGTAAAAGATAGTACACCGCGAAAAAGGCGATTGCGCAGCAGACCGCAAAAAAGCGGAAGGTCCAAGCAGCTCCCCAACTGTCGAGCATAATGGGTGTTAATTGACCAACGATGGCGTCTGCGATCCACATCACCAACACGCTTAAGGCCATCGCCTTTGCACGGATAGCACTTGGAAATATTTCGGAGGCTACGACGAACTTGAGTGGCCCGATGGAAAACGCAAAAAAGAGTAGAAAGCCAAGAATGGGAAGTGCCAGCAACCATCCATAGTTTTCCATGTTAACATTTAAGAACCAAGCTGTTAATAGCAAGCAAATTGTAGCACCGGCAGAACCGACGAGATAAAGTGGACGTCTCCCCCAGCTATCTACTTTCCAAATAGCGATTCCTGTAAAAATGACATTAGCTAAACCAAAATAGATTTGCGTTTGCAAGGATCCGCTTAAGGAAAGCCCGGATTGCACTAAGATCGTCGGGCCGAAATAGATGATGGCATTAATACCGCTCAATTGTGAAAATAGGGGTAATAACAAGCCGAGCAGAAGGGCCTGACGGTACACAGGCTTCCAAAGAGACACCTTAATCATCCGCTCGGGCGATGATGCAGTACTGATCACTTCAGTTAACTGTAGACGTCGCATCACCTCCGCCGCTCGGTCGTCCCTCCCCTTTTGCATCAACCATCTCGGACTTTCAGGAATACGATAAAGTCCAAACCAGAACAGCAGGGCCGGTATAGCCCCCATAAGAAACATCATGCGCCAGTGCGAGCCATCAGTCCACTGCCAATTGTACTGGAGCACTGCCGCATTACTGAGATAAGCTATTAAAATGCCAATAGTAACCGCCAACTGATAGCAAGTAACCATACGACCGCGCAAAGAAGCAGGTGACACCTCAGCGATATACAGTGGTACCACAATGGAAGCAACTCCCACGCCAACACCGCTCAAGCACCGCGCTACTAACAAGGTAAAGAAATCAGGGCTCAAACTACACCCTATTGCCGACAGAAAAAAAAGTGCTGCCGCCGCGATCAAAAGCGACTTCCTACCGTAACGGTCGCTCAATTTACCGGCAAAGGCGACACCTACAATACAACCGATTAGCGCAGATGACACAAACAATCCCTCCTGAGAAGCGCTGAGTGCAAAATCTGTCTTAATCAGCGGGATAATGCCCGAAACCACGGCCATATCGAAACCAAACAGGAAGCCTCCAAGTGAAACAACTACAATAATAAAAAGCAGGTATATCCTCATAATTCTTTTTGGTTTGAGAGTACATACATCTAATATGTACACACATACAAACATATGCCTATTTTTTTAATTCTGCAAATAATCTTATTTTAGCCTACCAAATGGAGAAAATGAAACTTCAGATAGATCATAAAAGTGCGGTTCCTTTGCATATACAGGCCGAAATGCTCTTGCGAGAACTGATTAAATCACCGGAATACCAGCAGGGCAAATTGCTGCCCAACGAAGTAGAATTGGCCAAACGATTGGCCATTTCGCGTACAACTTTACGTTTGGCCATTAATAAGCTAGTCTACGAAGAGTTATTGATCCGCAAGAAGGGTGTCGGTACGAAAGTGGCTTCTACCAAATTCAGCTCAAAATCGAAAAACTGGCTGAGCTTCTCCCAGGAGATGAAGAACCGAGGCATTGAAGTCAAGAACTTTGAATTGCACGTGAGCTGGGTATTACCCGAACCGCATGTTGCCGATTTCTTTGAATTAAAAGAAGATCGAAAAGTATTGAAACTGGAGCGTTTACGGGGAAAAAAAGATGATCCTTTTGTCTACTTTATTTCTTATTTCCATCCGCGCGTAGGACTCACGGGCGATGAGGACTTTAAACGCCCCCTCTACGAAATACTTGAGCAGGATTATCATATCGTAGCGGACCTATCGCAAGAAGAAATCAATGCAAAAGCGGCCAATAAATTTGTTGCGGACAAATTAGAGATTAATCAGGGCGATCCTATCTTATTCCGAAAACGATTTGTATTCGACCGAGCGGGCCGCCCAATCGAATACAATTTAGGTTATTACCGCGCCGACAGTTTTACCTTCACGGTAGAAAGTCGACGTGATTGATATAAAACCCTGTCTTCCTTTATTTTAAATTAAAAAACAGTATTCTTCTGTCATAGGTACATCGCTCACTCATGATTTACTAATGAAGACTTCGATTTAAAAAAGTTTGCTCATACAAGCTAGATTTTAAAGGAAACAAAGGGTAAGCTGAGGCCTCCCTTCATTTGCATGCCACTTGATACATAAGAAGATATTACTATATTTGCATAGTATGTACACACATACATAATTTATACAATAATAAGTTGATCGTAAAAAATCGCTTAGATCTATTTAAGCTTAATTATGAAGAATATAAAAAATCTATGCTATCTATTCATTATCTCCCTTAATTGGATTACAATTTTAAAGGCCCAAGAGGTAGAAGATCTTACCCGATACGTTAATCCCAATATTGGTACTGCTCACAGCCGTTATTTCTTTTATACACCTGCCGCGGTACCTTTTGGTATGGCCAAGTTAGCTCCTAGCACCAATGGAAGTTATGGCAATCCATCGGGCTGGGAAGCAGTTGGTTACGACGAGCGGCATCAATCGATCGAGGGCTTTCCTAATTTTCACGAGTTTCAAATCGGCGGTGTTGTTTTTGCACCTACAGTAGGCACTTTACAAACGCGCCCCGGTAAATTAGAAGAGGTTGAAAGCGGCTATCGATCGCGTTTCGACAAAAAAGACGAATATGCTACGGCGGGATACTATCGTGTCTATTTAAAAGATTATAAAGTTACGGCAGAATTAACGGCAACCGAGCGGGTTGGTTTTCATCGTTATACCTTTCCCGCAACAGATTCGGCGAACATAATTTTCGATATTGGTCATCAAATGGGTGAAAGCGGGCCCGTAGTGGATGCCTCTGTTCATTATGAAGGTCAAGTGGTTAAAGGTTACGTGGTTACGAAGCCGGCTTACGTGCAGAAGTATCAGCCGAACGCGAATGTAACCCTCTATTTCTACGCTGAACTGGATAAAAGGCCCACTTCCTTCGGCACTTTCACCGACAGCCTATGCTATCAAGGACAGCAGAAAGCAGAGGGTAAAGGCGTGGGTGCCTACCTACGCTTTGGCACACGGGAAGGCGAGCAAGTCAACATTAAAGTAGGACTTTCCTACACCTCCGTGGAAAATGCCCGGGAGAATTTAATCGCTGAGGCTTCCAATCTTTCGTTTGAGGATGCCAAACAACGTGCATATCAACGTTGGAATCAGTACCTTGGCAGAATTCACGTAAATGGAGGCAAAGAGGCGGATAAGGTAAAATTCTATACCGGCCTGTATCATGCGCTTTTGGGCAGGGGGTTAGCAAGCGATGTTAATGGGGCTTATCCTAAAAATGACGGCAATGTTGGCCGGATTCCGCTAGATGAGGTAGGAAAGCCGATACATGCACATTATAACACCGACGCGATATGGGGGGCTTTTTGGAATCTGACACAGCTATGGTCAATTGCCTATCCCGAGTACTACGAAGATTGGATTCAAAGTCAGTTGCTCGTATATAAAGATGCCGGTTGGCTGGGCGACGGGATTGCCACCAGCAAGTTTGTTTCAGGTGTAGGGACTAATTTCACCGGATTGGCTATTGCCGCTGCCTATAACGTTGGTTTGCGGAACTACGATGTAGCGCTTGCTTATGAGGCCGTGCGGAAAAATGAGTTGGAAAGTGAAAAGCGGATCCCAGGTGCCGGAAAGCTGGATGTCGGCGTCTTTGTAGAAAAGGGCTTCTCTCCTTATATCGCGGATGACACCGGGAAGCCTGAATTGAATCTACATGGTTCACCTTTTGGTGCTTCTCATACGCTTGAGTATGCTTTTTCAAGTTTTGCTGCAGCTCAATTCGCTAAATCTTTAGGTAAAAAGGCGGATTTCAAAAGGTTCTCGCATTTGGCTAAGGCCTGGGAAACGCTGTATGATCCAAGCACAAAATTTATCAGACCGAAGGATGAGGAGGGCAATTTCTTACAGGATTTTGACCCATTTGCTCCGTGGCGGGGCTTTCAGGAGGGAAATGCCTGGCAGTACACCTTTTACGTACCTCACAACCCTAAAGGGCTGGTGGATCTTATCGGTGAAAAAACCTTTAATGATCGTTTAGACAGTATTTTCCGTGAATCGCAAAAAAATGTCTTTGGCGGCGGTAAAGAAATCGATGCTTTTGCGGGTATACAGGGTTTGTACAACCATGGAAACCAACCTAACCTTCATGTCGCTTGGCTTTTTCACGCTTCCGGTCGGCCCGACCTAACGCAAAAGTGGGTGCATGCTATTTGTGATGAATTTTATGGTACTGACGGTATACATGGTTATGGTTATGGCCAAGACGAAGATCAAGGGCAGTTGGGTGCTTGGTATGTTTTGGCCGGTATGGGATTATTCGATGTCGCCGGATTAACAGCTCCCAACCCCTCTTTACAGATCGGTACGCCCTTATTTGATGAGGTAGTCATCAATCTGCCACTTGCTGAACGATCAAGGAAATTTACGATAAAGACTAAACGAAGTAAAAATGGACCCTGCTATACGAAGTCTGCTAAGCTGAATGGAAAGGTCTTGGAGGCCCTTCAACTTCCTTTTGAAGCACTTATTAAGGGTGGCACGTTAGAATTGAATATGGTACCTCGATCGTGAAATTTAACAACGATGCATTGTCGTTATATTTAGATAGAAACAGCTCTCCAATGGAGAGCTGTTTCTATATGAACCTATTTTCTATTCGTACAAGGCCTAAGCTCCTTTAGTAGCCGGGATTTTGCTTGAATTGATCTTTATTAGTGACTGCATCCAGCTCACTTTGTGGAATCGGCCGTATTTTATGAAACTCTCTAATATGGGGCGCCGCATCGGGATTGTGGGCTTGTACCCGCTCGACCAATTTATTAGTTCGTTTTAAATCAAACCAACGCAGCTGTTCACCCGCGAACTCCCTCGCTCGTTCATCTAAAATAAAGTCGAGCGTCACTGCTGACGCGACTACCATCATTTCTTGGGAGTTTTGTTTATTCAACGCTGCACGTTGTCTGACAATATTTATATAGTTCGCTGCCTCCGCCTGATTACCCAACTGTAATTCGGCCTCGGCAGCAATCATATACATTTCTGCCAGTCTAATGATGAAAACGTCTCTGGCACTTTCTGTTTCGTTCGCAGACGCCCTGGTAGGATCTTCAAACTTTTTCAAGGAAATATAATGAAAGCGATCTGCCGGTATACCGTTCTCCCGATAAACATCGTTGATATCATAAATTTTATAAGCTTTGCCTGCAGGAGCATCTGATGAAATCACATATTTACTGCAAAAAATAGCCGTATCACCGAGGTTCATACCTTGCGGTCTCTTTCCGGCATCCGTTTCATTGCAAAACCAAGTAGTTTTAAAGGACGCCTCGTAACGGGCATCTATACGCTCATCAAATAAATTCAACAAAAATTTGGTGGGCATATAGCGCACATTTGGATAACCATTGTTGACATCTCGTAGCATTCCCGGCTGTGTATCATATTCCATCAAATACATCGAATGTCCCACATTACTTCCTTCATTGAACTCCAAATTGGTTGAATAGTTCAACCCCCAGATAACTTCCTGATTTTTCTCATTATCCATTTTCCAAAGGTCAGCATAATTCGGCATCAGACTAAAGCCATAGTCGTTAATCACATGTTGGGCATGATCTAAGGCTTCTTGATAACGACCTCTAGTCAAATAAACACGCGCAATAAACGCTTCAGCAATAGGCTTGGTAATTTTCCCATAATCGGTATTGCTTAGCGGTGCATGCTCCACCGCGAATTGTAGATCTATAAAAATCTGCTCATAAACCTGATCGACCGGCGTGCGATTGGCGACCGTAACAATACTTTCAGTCGGTTCCAACGTGAAGGGAATGTCGCCAAATGATTCTACCAAATGCCAATAATACCAAGCGCGCATAAAACGCAACTCTGCTTCTAAGACCGGAGCCTTAACAGCTTCCACCCCCGCTTCCGGAAGATATTTCAATGCGGTATTGGCTAAATTGATACCGGCATAACAAGGTTGCCAAAGGTTGGACTTCACCCATACATTGTCGGAAATCAAGCCTTGATAGTTCATTAAAGGAGGCTGGGGATAAACACCATTTGTTCCGGAATTGCCACTATTAGCCCCTCCTGTCCAAATATCCGTCCCCATTTCGAGCAAGGCATAACCTTGTTCTTTTCCATATATTTTTTGGTTGTAAGTATAGGTGCCATTGGCCGCTGCTTCAATCCCTTCCGGTGTATTGAATAAACTTTCGACGGTAGCTCCGCCCGGATTATATTCATCCAGAGAGCAAGATCCCAATAAGAAGGAAAGAAAAAGGGCACATAGGCCTTTAGGTTTTCCGATTGCAATTTCAAGATAATTCTTCATAATTTTTGTTGCGCAATGCGCTCATTAAAATCCAACATTAAGACCGAAAACGAACAGACGATTTAAGGGTTGATCTATAACCCCCTCGCCTTCAGGGTCAAAATCCTTCAAGCTACTGAAAGTGTGCAAATTTTTACCCGAAGCATATATCCGAAGGCTTTGTAACTTCCATTTGCTTATAAGGGCTGAGGGAAAATTATAACCCAATGTGATATTTCTGATTTTTACATAAGATGCTTGTCGCTCGGTAAGCGTAGTTACGTAATTGGAGTTTTTATTGGCATTCGGCCTTGGATACTCATTCGTTGGATTTTCAGGTGTCCAGTAGTCGATGCGTGCGCCGTTTTCTAAGCCATTTCTTTTATACTTGGCATAGTAATCGGAACTGATCCATTGGCCAACCCGTGCTACCAACAGAATATTCAAATCAAATCCCTTAAATCGCAAATCATTACTTAAGCCGGCTGTCCATTTTGGAACGCGCTGGCCTATAATCGTACGATCAAAGGCATCGATTTTCCCATCGTTATTCAGGTCCGCGATTTTGATATCACCCGGTTCGGCACCATATTGGGCGGCCTGTTCTTCTTCTCCTAATTGCCAAATGCCTATTTTTTTATAGTCATAATAAATCTGAGCCGGTTGACCTACGATCAGCGATTCGCGATAGTCATCTGCAATCACATTGCCGTTCGGTAAAGCAACAATTTTTTCATTATTACGTGCAAAGGTTAAGTTAGTATTCCAGGAGAATGAGTTCTTTTGGATGTTATGGGAAGTGAGACTTAATTCAATCCCTTTATTTTGTGTTTTTCCTATATTCCTATTCACGGTGGTGACGCCGGTAGAAAGCGGTAAGGTGTAAGGGAAGATCAAATCGTCGGTTTTCGCGTGGTAGTAGTCAACACTACCTGTCACTATATTGTTAAAAAGACCAAAATCTACCCCGATATTCATCGTTTTTGTTAGTTCCCATTTTAAGGTATTGTTACCGATAAGTCCATTAATGACATAGGCATTGGCAGCATTGGCATCGTTAAAAGAAAAGTTCTGCACTACCACGGAATTCTGCGTAGCATAAGGACTGATTACATCATTACCTGACACACCATAACTAACTCGAAGCTTCAAATCGCTGAATACCTGCTGATTTTTCATAAAATCTTCATCCACGATACGCCATGCTGCAGCGGCCGACGGAAAGAAAGCCCATTTGTGACCGGCTGCTAATTTGGATGATCCATCATTTCGCCCGGTTAGCGTTAACAGATATTTTCCTTTATAACTATAGTTAATCCGACCGCTAAATGATAATAGTTTGCTTTCCACATAACCACTTCCATAGAAAGGGTTTTGGTTTGCTCCACCTATATTATAATAGTATTGGGAAGGAAATAGTTGGTTATTACCACCTGCATAACTATTGGTATTAGTCCACGAAAGGTAACTTGTTACGCCTGTTAATTGCAAAGAGTGGTCTGCGAATCGCTTATTGTAGGTAATAACGTTTTCCCAGCTAATGTTTCGATCTTGGTTATTGGTAATGGAGGCTTGCGAACGGGAACCTTTTCCATCGATGGTATTTTTTGAGTAGAAATTACCTGCTTCCGAGGTGGAAAAGATCGCACCAAAAGTTGACTTAATCGACAAATCTTTAATCGGCTTCAACTCAATGTAACCGGAAACAGTAGCTCGATTGGATTTGGTGTTCCGTTTATAGGCGTCAGGCTGTTCATCTGCTAAAGGATTGATTAACGTTCCCTGCAAGGGGAACAAGTTGAATTCACCATTTTCATCGTAAGGAAGTCCCAACGGTGCTATTTTGGACGCCTGGTTAAGCGGATCACGACGGATATCATTGTCAATGTAAGCAAATTGCGATTGCAAGCCGACGTTCATCCAGCTGTTAATCGTTTGATCGATATTCAATCTCCCGGAATAACGTTTATATTCGTCCATTTTTAGCAAACCCTTTTCCTGAAAATAAGCACCGGAAAAATACACTTTGGTATTTTTCCCTCCACCACTCACACTGAGTTGATGATTTTGTTGGAAACCATTGTGCAGTAAAAGGTCACTCCAATTGGTGAATTGTCCGTTTTGAAAAGCTTGCAATTGAAGTGGATTCAAAATTTTATTGTCATCCGCGGGCGAATTCCACGTTCCAACAGCACGGTAAGCTTCACGCCGGAAATCAACATATTCCTGCCCGGTCATAAACTCACCGTAACCCGCTACTTTCGAGACACCGGCATAGGCATTGTAATTTAGTCTCGGTTTTTCGTTGGCTCCTCTCTTTGTCGTAATCAAGATTACGCCATTTGCCCCCCTCGACCCATAAATCGCCGTTGAAGATGCATCTTTTAGTACTTCTATTGACTGGATATCATTAGGATCAACATCCTGTGCTGCGACACCTTGTATACCATCAACAATGTAAAGTACATTGTTAGAGCTTTCAGGGTTTGCGATCGATCGGTTACCACGCAACTGAATCGATGCCCCTTGGCCGGCATAGCCGTTGTTGCGCGTAATGTCCGCCCCAGGTACGCGGCCTTGCAAGGCTTCCGCGGGGCTCGTTACAGGCACCTTGGTCAAGTCTTCCCCCTTTACGGAAACCACCGATCCGGTTAAATCACGCTTTTTAACTTCGCCATAACCTATTACAACCACCTCGTCCAACGCTTTCTCACTATCTTGCAAGGTGACTTGGATACTAGACTGACCGGCGCTAAGTGGTATTTCTCTTGTTACATGTCCCAGGTGATTAATAACCAGAATGAGGTCACCTCCAGCTGGCAGGCTGATAGCAAATCGACCATCTGTATCGGTAGATGTTCCAACTTTTGTACCTTTAACGGACACACTTGCACCAACAATCGGTGTGCCTTTTGCATCTTTTACCGTACCTGTAAACTTTGCCTGCTGCAGCAAAAGATTCCCTTTAACCTCGAACGCACTTGCTTGAAAAATGAGCAGCAGCAGTATCAAACAAACCAGCATACTTCGGGATACACATAAAAAGGAGGACATAACTCCTATCCTAAGATAATTTATCATAAATTATTAATCTTATAAGAGAAGCAAGCCATTTACTGCCTGCTTGCGGTTAGCTTTAATGCGGGCAAGTTAGGTGTTAAACAAATATTTAACCTATATAAAATTGGCATTTTATTGTATCATTTTAACATAACAAAGATGTCATATAAATCGTCTTTGCTCGCATTCTAAAATCCACTGTAGCTTGGAAGTCGACTTAGGTGTTGAAGGACACAGAATAATTAACTAAAGCAGTTAGGAAAAAGCAAATGAACCTTATTACTTTCAATTCTATCGCATTCTGAACGAGATGCCTACTGTTCCACTAGGTCTTTGTTTAGGCTTTAGGTAAACGAGATTCGCGATAATTCGTAAGTTTTTTTCTTTAAATAAAAGCTTGGCAGTATAGAAAGTAGCCAAGCCCTTATTATATTGCCATAATTTATTCTGATAAGGCTTTTAACATGGCCTTCCTGCTCGCTCTAAAATTTTTGATACTCGTATCATACCAATCGAATCTAAACACCATATTATCAATGATCTTCTTCGCTAAATCAGGGTTCTTCTTTGTCAGCATTTGCAAGAGTGTGTAATCGTTAATACCATCTCGCATGGCTTCTAAACGTATTGAACTATACAATTTTTGATAACCCGGATAAACGATCCAGGAATCTCCGGTTGGCAAAATATTCCCTCCTTCGCTATTGATGCCGGTTGTTTCCTCATAAGGATCTTGGTTCCAGTAATTAAAACCCCAATGTAGATAACCATCAATCTGATATTTATAATTTATCCAGTGGATCAATCGGGTTTTTATAAGTGGAAGATCGATAAACCGATTGGCATAATTGCCTCTAGGAGACAGGCAGGTATAGAACCACACTTCATCGCCTGCCTTTTTACGGTCTTGATAGAACGTGAAATCTTTATTTAAAAAATCAAGTTGAGGAACCCATAAATCAATTGTTTCTGCTAGATCTTTGCTATGACAGGCCTCCATAATTTTGATTTGCGGTGCGATGGATTTAACATAGCTTGCTATGGCAATATAGGATTCCTTGTTGTCACCGGTAGGTTCGTCGGCAATGTGTTGATAATAATCGCTTAACCATCCCTTTTCTTCTAAGTGGGCGATAAGTGCTTTAAAGAACCGGGCATAGAAGTTCTTCGCTCTTGGGTCTTCGATTGGCAACTGCCTGAAGCGAGTAGAATCGGCCAGAGGCTCAGGAACCCTTACAATAAAGGGACTACTCCAATTGCCCGCCCGTTGACCAATATGGCCACCCTCAATTCTCCCTAAGACACCCGCTTTGCGAAAAATATCTACCGTTTGGTCAAATCTTGAAAAATCAATGCTTAAATGTTCCCCTTCCATTTTGTAAATAGCTAAATCCAGCGGTGAAATAAGCGCTGTATTTTGTCCATAAGCAGCCATTTTATTTGCCAAAGTTTCTATTAAACGCCAGTATACCGGGCCAAAGGATTTTACTTGTTCCCCTTTATTCAATAGAGCCAAGCGTTCGGGCGCTAAACTATACCAGTTGGTTACCCATAACTCTTGTTTCGCCAAACGAACATTGTGCACATGAATAGCAAACTCTTTTCGTATTTGCATATCCTTTGTTCTAATGTCCACTTTTACCGGATATGTCCCTGCTTTCGTTTCCGCAGAAATCGGTATGCTTATATAAAAAGCCTGGGCTAATCCTGCCTGAAGACTCAATGGTTTATCATCCAATATGGGATCGGGATAAAAACCTGTATTCGAAACGAGTCTGTCCACCGCCGGATCGGTGTATTGGCGCCCCGCTCGTACAAAGCCAATCGCACCGCAGGATATTCCTTCATTCGGTAAACCAGGTGCGTCCACAGATAGCTCCACTTGATCCAAGTTTTCGCCACTGCGAAGGACTAACTGAGCACTCGCCACTTCGCCTTTAGCTACATCAATCTCATGGAAGCTATCATAAGGGAGGACCGTCTCGGGAAATATTTTCTCCAAAGGATCTACCATAGACGCAGAAAGCTGAGCATTAGCACTTTTCATGGAAACAACGATTCCAAAACTTAACAAAACGCTTGCTAAGCCATTTTTAATCAATTCTCTTAGTTGCATGTTTTTTGTTTTAGTATTTGACAATTGATGGTAGCTTGACCTAACACTACCTGATAAATATGGAATGTAAAGAAAAAAGCAAGCCGTTCTCTCGAACAGCTTGCCACCAACCAATCAAAATTACCACCCGGGATTCTGCTTAATTTTTGGATTTAAACTGATCTGATCAAGCGGAATGGGTGATAAATAATCTCTATCAAGCTTAAACTGATACCCCGCATTTAAGGCACCTACTTGCTGATAATATTCGATATATCCATCCGCGTCTACAGGAAAGCTCCTTACAGCCGTAGCGATATTTTCAGGCACCCCTGCTACTTCCCATTGTGCTCTTTTGGCTCCTTTGGGCTTCCAGCCACTGATTTTCTCGTCAATAGCGGCCCACCTGAATAAATCATCCGAGCGATACCCTTCGCAGGCAAGTTCTACACGTCTTTCCCGGCGAATTTCGTTGAGCAACGGACTGATGTCATCGAATTCCCAATTAGGATCGCGTTCAATGTTGGCAACGGATAAATCGACCATACCAACACGCCGTCTCAGCAAATTAATACTTCGATCAGCATCTGCCTGTGTAAATTGCCGGAGTTCGGCCTTAGCTTCAGCATAGATAAGAACGGCCTCAGCAAAACGAAAAATGATTTGTCCGGTAGTACCCAAATCCTGTTGTTGATTATAATCTGGATTATGGCCTTTGTACACTTGATAACCGGTTAACGATTTGTTTTCGTTAGCAACATCAAACGTGGGGTATTCGAAGATAACAACGGGTTGTCCACCTGGGCGGTTATCTGTGATGATATGGCTGCCATCCGGCACATAGATTGTTTGTTTTAAACGGGGGTCTCTATTGGCAACGACATCGTGCAAGGTTGCATCACCTTGGTAGAGATCACTTGACCCGATAGGCTTTCCATCTATGCACAAATAGGCATCTACTAAATCTTTGGTTACACCTCTCCCTCCACCACTTGGGGTATAGCGGTGCCAGCGATGCCCTAAGTTTAGGCTCAAATTATACGCGCGCCAGAGCATAACCTCATTGTTGGAGCTATAAGTTACCTGGTTAAAGAGACGCCAATAATCATCATCGGTCGAAAACGACGCTAGACCGTACCCTCCACTATTGTCCAACAGTGCGGAGCTCACGGAGGCAGCCTTTTCTAAGAATTTGCTTCCATCCGATCCAGAAACGCCAAAAGGTGTACCGGCATGGTATTTTTCCCAAGTGCCCTCAAAAAGTGCTATTCTGGCTTGAAAGAGCATGGCAATTTCCTTGTTGATACGCGAAGCTTCCGCCGAACCTTTTGTAGGCAAATATGCGATGGCTTTGTCCAAATCATTCATCAGGGAGTCGACTACAATATTTCTAGGCAAACGTTCATTATAAACTTCTTCCGACGAAGTGTTTAGTGGAACATTGATCCAAGGTAGATCGCCAAAACTTTTCAATTTATCAAAGTAGAAATATGCCCTGAAAAAGAGTGCCTCTCCCACATATGCTTTGATTACATCGAAGGACTCGTTTACTTTGTTATAATTAGCCAAAAAATAATTCACATTCCGAAGCGCCGCCCAGTCGCCATAAGCACCGTAGCCGCCGTCAGTTCCAGGAACAACTCTTTCGCCATTTAAGGCTGAATTATAGCTGGTAGCGATCATATTATCGCTGCCATTCGCATCCAAGCCATAAATACCGATCGATCCCCAACCATTATAATTGGGTAACATCGTATTATAAAAATTATTGGCGTAAAGCTTCAAGTCGTTAGCCGTTTTCCAATAATCTGCGTCGCTGATATTGGTTTCAGGAGTTTGCTCTAACAAATCCTTCTGGCAGCTGCTGGAGAAAAAGCAGCAAAGCATAAGCAAAGCTATTGTTTGTAGTAATTTCATATCGTTTGAATAAACTTTAAAAAGACAAATTCACACCCGCTGCATAGGTCCGCTGTAAGGGATAGATCTTGGCATCGCTAATCGACAGCTCGGGATCCATTGTTTTGATCAAATCCGTAATCGTGAAAACATTTTCTACACTGACATAGAATCGCACTTTACTGAAACCTATTTTTTCCAACCAAGACTTGGGCAGTGAATAGCCCAGCTGAATATTTTTCAATCTCAAATAAGCTGCGTTCTGCAAATAACGCGTTTGTGTCTGCGTATTCTTTCCATTCTCGCCAGTTAAGTAAAACTTCGGAAAATAGCCATTGGGGTTATCCGGACTCCAACGATCTTGGTGCACGTTGAAAGGTGAGCTTTGCCATTCGTCGCCCACAATACCCCAAAAATAATTGGACCCAACCCATGCATCACGCTTTGCGATTCCCTGGATAAAAAACATAAAATCGATATTTTTCCAGCTGAGATCCCCCGTGAAACCGTAAGCGAAACGGGGCGTATTATTACCGATAACACTTCTGTCTCCCGGATTGGAAATCGTGTTGTCGCCAAAATCAATAATGCCGTTGTTGTTCAGATCCACATATCGTACATCTCCCGGTTTCCATGTCTGGCCAGATATACGCTGTTGCGAGGGAGCCGCATCAATTTCTGCCTGATTTTGGAAAAGGCCATAAGTAGTATAGCCCCAGATATCGCCCATTTGCTGGCCTGCATACCAAGTACTATTTAAACCTGTTGGATTCGGATAACGGGTTACCTTTCCTCGATAATCACTCAATACTGCGCGTAGACCGTAGTTAACCTCTCCGATTCGATCGCGCCATTGTAAACTCAATTCGAAGCCCCGCGTTTCCATGGCTGCGTTATTTGCACTAGGAGGCGTATTACCTAAGACACTAGGTAAAGCCTGGGCGGGCCCGGCAAAATCGTCCGCTTTACGGATATACCAATCGAAGGAGGCATTCAAACGATCCTGCAATAAGCCGATTTCGGTTCCGATGTTCAACGAGGTGGTCGTCACCCAGGTTAAATCCGGATTGATCAAGCCCGGTGGTGACACAGCTGCTTGTTGGTTACCCCCAAAAAGCCAATTAGTACTCGGTGGACTTGAAGTACCCAAACTTGGATAGAATGGGTACCAATTCGGGTTGCTCGGGTCCGGATCAATAAAAGCCTGATCGCCCAGTGATCCATAAGAGCCCCTCAATTTAAAGCTATTGACTGTTGTTTTAATCGATTCAAAAAAGATTTCTTTATCGACATTCCATCCTACGGAAACGCCCGGATAGAACTTCCAACGAACCGGACCGAGAAAGCGTGATGTACCATCATAACGCCCATTGAATTCGAATAAATATTTTTGCTTATAGTTGTAATTAAAACGTCCGAAAAAACCATCGGAAGCCAGTTTTCGAGTAAAATCACTGATAGACGGTGCCGGTCCATAAGTTCCGGATAAAGAGGGGATATTATCGGAATAGAGTTGGCTATTGCTGGCCGCATAACGCTGATAGTCCGTGTAATCACGAACAAAACCACCCATTATACTAAAGAAATGATCGTCCAGTTGCTTTTCATATTTGGTAAATGCGTTGACGATGTGATGCTGAATACGGTAGTTCGATCGGCTAAATCCGTTCGGATAAGTACCACCTATCTGGTATTGCGAACCATCTGGACGTACTGAATAGAGCGTCTTGGTGTGAGCGTTTTGATCTTGGAATGTCCCATCAAATGTATAATTAACCGTCGCCGTCCAGCCGGTCGCCAATTTGAAGATAAACTCGCCGGTCAATAAAGCTTTGTCAAGCGTTGATTTGGATCGTCCACCTTGTTGGTGAAGCAATACATCGCTGGCATCTGAATAATTGCCATCAGGATTAAAAAGGGGAACACTTGGCCACTTTCGAGCGATCTGATGCATATAGTTCCCTCCTGTTTTTCCTGAATAGGTATTAGGTGAGTTGCTAAGTTCTTTTGAAAAGCTTCCACGGTAGCTAAAGTCTAACCACTTCGCTACCGATGTGGTGATGTTGGTACGAACGTTAAAGCGCTTATACGAATCATCACCATAATTGTACATACCGGCCCTATCGTTATACCCCAAGCCGACGTAATAAGTGGTATTTTCGGAACCACCGGAAACACCTACATTATGTTGTTGGCTGAATGCGAGATCTTTAAAGTATACTTTAAACCAATCATTGTTAGCGTTTCCATTCCCCCAGGTATAATAATCATTTGCACCGGGTTGCGGATTGGCGATCGTTTCGTCCTTAAAGGATCCGTTTTGATAAGCAATGATACGATCGATCGTTTCCTGACTAAATATTTCACTTCGCCCTCCATTCGTCGCTGCCTCATTATACAAGTTGGCAAAATCCAGTGAATTCAGCATGGTTGGCAAATTGATCGGCGCGGCCCATCCCAAGGTATTATTGTAAGTAATAGCTGGTTTACTTCCTTTTTTACCTTGTTTTGTTGTAATTAAGATAACACCGTAAGGAGCGCTTGATCCATAAATAGCCGCGGATGCTGCATCCTTCAGCACAGAAATATTCTCGATATCATCCGGATTTAATGCATTGATATCTCCTCCTTGTACACCATCGATAACGACCAGTGGTCCGCCAGTCGTTCCCAGTCCCGTAAATCCGCGGACATTGATATTCTGTGTAGCATTAGGTGCTCCGCCACTGCTACCGGTGATAATATTGAGACCTGGCATCTGCCCTTGCAAAGCCTGGCTCACACGCGATATGGGCCGATTTTGTAACACTTCACCGCTAATCTGCGAAACCGCGCCGGTTACAAGCGCTTTGTTCTGCGTTCCATAACCTACTACCACCACTTCATCTAAGTTGGCTAGATCTTGTTCCAAAATCACTTCAATTAGGTTTTCTGTAACAGCAATTTCTCTTGGGGTATAACCCAGGTACGTGAAAACCAACATGGCATTATTTTTACTTAGATTGAGACTGAACCTTCCTTGTGAATCGGTTAAGGTACCATTCTTCACCCCCTTTTCTTGAACGCTTACGCCAGCTAAGGGCAAGCCGGCTTCGTCTTTCACTAAACCACCAACTCTAAGCTGTTGTACCACACTTTGTATAGGGGGCGTTGACTGCTCGACTTGGTTACGAATGACAATCGATTTGTCCTCTATACTATAGGCCAGTGTCTGACCGGCTAAGGCTTTTTCAAGACTTTCTTCCAAAGAAGCATGTTGTAAGTTAATCGTAACAGGCTTTGCCTGCTGTAACAGCTTACTATTATAGAAAAGACGGTAGCCGCTTTGCTTGCTGATTGATTTCAAGATGGAGGCTAAGGGTGCGTTTTTTACCGAGAGATTAATTTCCTGCGAGAACACTTTACCCGACACCTGCAGTAATGAAAGCAGTAATATAAAAATTGTTAACTTACTGATTTTTAATACATTTAAACCAAAAAAAGTCCAAGAAGATCGGTGACTTTTAGGCCAATAGGGTGCTTTGTATTGAATAGTTAAATTCATACATTTGTAAATTAAGTTAGTCGATTAGTTTATTTAACTTTTTAGGCAAATTGACTTGCGCCAATTTAAACCGGCAGCGCGGCATCGCTACCGGTTTTTTCATATACGATTTTTACATAGGCATCTTAGTTTTTACGTAAATCTTTCTGTTATTCATGTCAAATTTTAATTCCCCGGTTCTTTCCATCATGTCTAAGACTTGTTTCAAATTGGCATCTCGGGGTATATATCCACTATAGATATTGTTCGCAACACTTCCAAAATCCACTTCCACGTCATACCATCTAGCCAATTGCTTCATGATTTCGTATATGGGTGTTTCATTGAAAACAAAGTCCCCATGCTTCCAAGCCAAAACTTCTTCTATGTCTGCATCACTTACCGAAGTCACAGCTGCTGCTTTACTTAAGGTCAACTCTTTTCCGGGATTTAACTGTAAAATTTGCCGGGTGCGCTTGTTTATTACGTTTACACGACCTGTGACAAGTGTCGAGGTTTCGCTGGGCTCGTCCTGATAAGCCTTTATATTAAAGCTTGTACCGAGCACCTGAATATCTTGATATCGCGTATGGACCGTAAATGGTTGGTTTTCTCGTTTGGAAATCTTCGACTCGACTTCAAAATAGGCTTCACCATCAAGTTCAACCTCCCGCCGGGCCTTACTAAATCGAACAGGAAATTTGAGTTTGCTGCCGGCATTGAGCCATACTTTGGTTCCATCACTCAATATCACTTTGTACTTTCCACCATTTGGTATCGCAATCTCATGATATACCAAAGCTTCGCCTTCCTTTGTTGCATCCTTATTGTAACCTATAACTGCTTTTAGTTTACTTAACACTTGAAACCCATCTGTATTTTCGCTTTCGCTTCGGGTTGAATCCAGCTTGATTTTAGTGCCATCTGCCAGCGTTAGAATTGCCTGATCTTTAGCTGCTGTTATCTCTTCGGGTGGTTGAATTATCGCACGGTTATGATGGTGATTTTGATAGTAAAAGAAAACAAGTCCGGAAACGAAACATATAACGATAGCGGCTGCATAACCGAAATTTAACGAAAGTCTGCTCTTCGGACGCCCCCCACAGAAATGGTCCTCCATTATTTCGCTTAGATAATGATCTATTTCGCCCGATTGGACAAGATGATAGAACGCTTCCAACTCCTCTTCTGTAGCGGAGCCGGCGCGGTATCTGTGGATTAATTCTTTATAAAAAGCGTCTTTGTTCATCTCGTTTATGCAGTTTATCGGAACTACATAATTTAAGACACCCGAACGCTCATTTAGGGTACCTAAGAAATAAAACTTTTTTAAAAATCTGAGAATTGTAAATTAGCTTTTCATGGGTTGCGTAGATTTGCTTTCACTGATTTATCTGCAATCATTAAAAAAAAATTAAAAAAACAAGATGATTAATACTGAATCATCTTGTTTTTTCCCGTTCGTACCTTATTCGACGAATTTTTTAGCGTATCGTAACTTGGTTTGGATTATCGTTCCGCCGCACAGTTCCCGCAGGCATCAATGGAAATCAAAATCAGGACAAATGCTTGCTTACTTCTTCCACTTCAACCTCAAACTATTGCTTACTACACTTACACTACTTAATGCCATCGCTGCACCTGCAATCATGGGATTCAGCAAGAAACCATTTATTGGGTAGAGTATACCTGCGGCAACCGGAATACCGATAACATTATAGATAAATGCCCAAAACAAATTTTGTTTAATGGTAGTCACCGTCTGCTTTGACAAGCGGATAGCCTGCGCTATTTTAGTCAAATCTGAGGAAATGATAGTCATTTTCGCAACATCCATTGCAATATCACTTCCTTTTCCCATTGCTATACTTACATCGGCAGTTGCAAGAGCGGTGCTATCGTTGATACCATCACCAACCATCGCCACTAATTTGCCTTGCCTTTGCAATTCTTTTATAAAATCGGCTTTGTCCTGCGGCAAAACCTCGGCCTTGTAGTGCTTAATGCCTGTTTGTTGTGCAATCGCTTTAGCGGTTGCTTTGTTATCACCGGTAAGCATATATAGGTCAATACCCATATCTTGTATTTCCTTGATGGCCTGTATCGAAGTAGCTTTAATTTGGTCAGCAATCGCAATGACAGAAAGTGCTTGTGTGCTATTGGAAAACCAAATAACGGTTTTAGACTGCTCACCCCATTGGCTAGCTTGCTGTAAAAGCTGCTCTGCAATAGTAATGTTATTTTCCACCAACAGCTTTTTATTACCGACGTAATAGGTTTCGTTATGATAGTCGGCTTTTACGCCTTTACCTGTGATGCTGTCAAACCGTGATAAAGCGGTGGTTTCTATTCCTCCTAAATGTTTTACCACGGCTTCTGCCAATGGATGCTCTGACTGCTTTTCGATACTCAGTAGAATATCTTTGGCTGCATCATCATTATTCAACCACAGCATACCGGTTACCTGCGGTCTGCCTTCCGTAACTGTTCCGGTTTTATCTAATACGATTGCATTTACTTTTTTCGCTAATTCAAGACTTTCTGCATCCTTAATCAAAATACCTTTTTCAGCACCTCTTCCCACACCTACCATAATGGCCGTCGGTGTCGCCAAGCCCAGAGCACAGGGACAGGCAATTACCAATACCGTAACGGCTGCCAATAAACCTTGTACAACTCCATTATCTCCTCCGAGAATAAACCATAAAAGGAATGTAAAAATAGCAATAGCAATCACGACAGGAACAAAAATACCAGCAATCTTATCTACCAGCTTTTGTACAGGTGCTTTGCTTCCCTGCGCGTCCTGCACCATTTTAATGATTTGTGCAAGCATGGTTTCCTTGCCCACTTTTACCGCTTTGAACCGGAAGCTACCTTTCTGGTTAATGGTACCGGCAAATACTTTTTCGTCTTCCTTCTTTAATACCGGTACAGGCTCACCACTCAACATACTTTCATCTACATAAGATGTTCCCGATATAACCAAACCGTCCACTGCGATTTTTTCTCCTGGTTTTACGAGAATTATATCACCCTCATTCACATCTTCAATCGCTTTTTGTCTTTCATTACCATTAGTTTCAATTACAATAACTGTTTTTGGCTGCAAGCCCATTAGTTTTTTGATCGCGGAAGAGGTATTACCTTTTGCTTTCTCTTCTAATAACTTGCCTAACAGTATGAATGCAACAATGACAGCCGCTGCCTCAAAGTAAACGTGTGCGTGTAATCCTCTTTGATGCCAGAAATCCAAGAAAAGCATATTAAACACGCTGAACAGATAGGCTATACCTGTACTTAGTGCTACCAATGTATCCATATTGGCAGAACGGTGCTTCGTCTGTTTCCACGCGTTGACAAAGAAGTCTTTACCTAACCATAAAACAACAGGGGTTGAGAAAAACCACATTATTTCATTGGCGAAAGGCATATCCATTAAGAACATCCCAATAATCACTACAGGAAGCGATAGTAATACGGCCCATATCGTTTTATTTTTTAGCTTCTTAAATTTATCTGCATGGATAGCTTCTAATGTTTCCTGCTGTTTGGTTTCATCTTCAATCAGTAAATCGTAACCTACTCCTCGAACAGCCTCTTGCAGTTTGGCAGCATTGGTCATATTTGGCAGGTACTCAACCGTAAGATTGCCGGTTGCAAAGTTTACAGCGGCGCTGACAACCCCGTCTTGGTACTTGACAATGCTTTCAGCGCTCGCGGCACAAGAAGCACATGTCATGCCTAATACCGGAAATGAATTTTTGACTGTGGGAACTCCGTAACCTAAATCTTTAATGACCTTCACAGCTTCCCCAATTACGGCGTTATCCGTTACCCTAATAGCTGCCCTGTGGTTATTCAGTTCTACTTGGTGGCTTTCTACTCCACTTATCTGTGCAAGTCCTTTCTCGACTATTAATGCGCAGTGTTCACTTTCTACATCGGTTAATGGAATATAAACTGTTTCTTTAGTCGCCATATGCTGATTGCTTTGTTTTTGCAATACAAAATTGGCAACAATATCACCATGTTTTATTATGAAATTATAGGATTGATTTGTAAGATTTACTTATATCTTGTCCAACAGCTTTGACCATTAATTTGAAATTGTTATCGATATGCTAAAAATTAAATGAAAGCTGAGATGGCAATGTTCATCCAAAAGAAAATGCACCAACGTACCTCTAATGGCCCCTCGATAAGGGCTTTGAGCGTTTTCATCGTTTGAACCATATGTTTTTTTATTGCATTTCGACTTATACCCAACTCACGAGCTACTTGATCATAGGTTTTTTGCTCTTCGCGGCAAAGCTTGAATATACGTCGAGCGGTAGGTGATAAACCATCCAACGTTTCATGCAAATAACGTTGATATTCTTTCAATTGAACTTCGTTTTCTGTCGTTTTTTCATTGGTTGGATAGCTCAGTACTTCTACCATCTTAATACGGGAATTGCTTGCCTTTCTTAAAATATTCAGGGTGTGATTTCGAGTGATCGTGAAAAGGTAGGCCTTGAAAGATTTTATTTCCACTAAACTCGCTCGATTATGCCATATTTTAATAAATATCTCCTGACAGACATCTTCGGTTAAATCCGGTGATTTAACATAAGCTAAAACAAATGAATAAACCCGTTTAAAGTATTTACCATATAGTGTGTAAAATGCTTTTTCGCTACCATTCGCCAATTTCTTGATTAAGATAGATTCATCGGGATTAAAATAGGCCTTCATCTTTCAAAAATTTGTACCCAACCGTGTAAATAAAAGTATCGCTTATACGAGCGCATTGCTTTTCCCAAAATGTCTTTAAGACAGGTATGATCAGTTAGCTTTTCACAATGCTAGAGAAAAAAAAAGAGTATAACAAACCAGTTACAAACGCAACCGTTTGCGTAAAATAGCGGATTATCTTTTTGACGCTCCGATTCATCGCTTGGAAAAACATCCGAATTAATCGCTAATATAAACGGCCAATCATCCTATCATTTTGATAAAGGACCTATCAAGATGATAGTTTTTTTTGCAAGACCTAAGAAGGCAAAAAGAATTAAACAACTAAAATACAAGCAATTAAATAAAACAAGACACGATTGGAATGCTTTTGGCACCCTGCGGTCAAAACAATATTAAAAATGAACAAAATCAATCAAGACGAAATTCCGGATATTATCTCCGCCGAGATCCCGGAAATAAAACGCGAAATAAGCGAATTATCAAGGGAAAACCTCGCAGGGGCGCTTCAAGTGGTCGTAAGCTATATTCGCGACCGGATAACCGTACATGAAATTGCGAAGGTCATCTATTCCATCTCCCTTGTAGGCTGGATATACAATTGCGGGAACGAACGAGTTAAATATCTGATAGAAAATCTATTTGTACGCTCGTTCAACGGCATGCGGAAATTATGCAGTCAATATGAGTGGGGCTTAATTGAGAAACGTATTCCCATAAAACTATTAACAGTATATACCAAGCAGCAGTATTAACTGAACGCTATGAGAAAGTTACGAAGCAAATTGAGAAAAAAAGTCATAAAACCACAATGGAATAGGCCATTTGCTATCCTTATTTCTCTCTTTATTATTTTCATTATCGTCGGTATCATTATCCGTGTGATCAATTAAAAGAAAACAAAAATCATGCTCACCCTTCTTCTAATACTTATCGGCATTCTCTGTTTTGCCCTTTTCTTCAAACTGGTGGATTATTTCGAAAAAATATAAAATCATGACAGCGCTATTTATCATCTCAATTGGTGTTTTTGCATACATTCTGTACGTCTTGCTAAAACCTGAAAAATTCTAAAAATCAATATTCAGTACTTAGGTACATCCACATTTAGTTAAAAAAAAATGAACACAGAAATATTTGGAGTCGTTTTCATGTTCCTTCTGACTTGCGTCTTAGCGATTCCGTTAGGAAAATATATAGCTAAGGTATATAGTGGCGAACGCACTTGGCTCGACTTCCTTTTTGGCAATATAGAAAACACTATCTATCGACTTGGCAAAATCGATTCAAAACATGAAATGAGCTGGAAACAACATTTAGTTGCTTTATTGACTATAAATTCCATATGGTTCCTTGTCGGTATGTTTATTTTGATGAATCAAGACTGGCTTCCCTTAAATCCGGACACTAATCCGGCCATGTCTGCTCATTTAGCATTTAACACGGTTATCTCCTTTGTGGTCAATTGCAACTTACAACACTATTCGGGAGAAAGTGGTCTGAGTTATTTAGGACAACTTTGGCTGATGTTTTTGCAATTTGTAAGCGCGGGAACCGGAATGGCTGCAGCAGCCGTATTATTTAATGCACTTAAGGAACGAACTACAGACAAGCTCGGAAACTTTTACGTGTATTTCCTGAAATCTTGTACACGTATTTTACTTCCCATTTCACTTCTCGTGGCTATCCTACTTGTATTTAATGGTACACCTATGACTTTCGAAGGGAAAGATACAATGATTTCGTTGCAGGGAGATACGGTTCAGGTTGCTAGAGGACCCGCTGCCAGTTTTATTGCTATTAAGCATGTTGGAACCAATGGTGGAGGCTTCTTTGGTGCAAATTCAGCACATCCCTTTGAAAACCCTAATTATCTGACCAATATGGTAGAAATGGTCGCGCAAATGATTATCCCATTAGCCATGATTTTTGCATTGGGCTATTATTTAAACCGGAAGAAGCTTTCCTATATGATTTTTGCCACCATGACGGCTGGGTTCTTAGCTCTAGCTATTCCAAACGTACTCATGGAGATGCGAGGTAATCCTGCGATTGGAAGCATGGGAATTGACAATGCCTTAGGCGCTATGGAGGGTAAAGAAATTAGGTTTGGAGCCGCGGCCTCGGGATTTTGGAGCATCGCCACCACTGTCATTTCCACCGGCTCCGTGAATGCTATGCATGACAGTACCATGCCGTTATCCGGCATGAACGAATTGTTAGCGATGATTACCAATAGCTTTTATGGAGGTGTGGGTGCAGGCATACTGAATTTTTATATCTTCATTATTCTCGCTGTTTTTATTAGTGGATTAATGGTAGGTCGCACACCCGAGTTTTTGGGAAAAAAGGTAGAAGCCCGAGAGGTAAAAATAGCCATTATTATTGCGCTTGTACATCCCTTTCTAATACTAGCCGGTACGGCCTTATCGGTTGCCTTACCTCAACTTACACTAAGCACGTTAAATAATCCCGGTTTTCATGGCTTCAGCGAAATGCTTTACGAATTTACTTCTTCATCCGCAAATAATGGCAGTGGATTTGAAGGACTTGGGGATAACACACCCTGGTGGAATATCAGTACAGGTATTGTATTAATTCTTTCACGATTTATTCCCATTATTGGTCCGGTTGCTATCGCCGGCTTACTTGCCAACAAAAAGTATACACCCGAAAGCGCGGGAACATTAAAGACGGATACAGCAACTTTTGGCTTGATGGTATTTGCTGTCATTGTGATCATTGCCGCGCTTACTTTCTTTCCCGCATTAGCATTAGGGCCTATTGCAGAATATTTTACCATGAGATAAATGACAGTCTATTACTTGGTGGAAGGCAATCAGAACAAAAAATTATTTACAAATGAAATCAGAAAAAAAATCACTGTTTCAACAAGAGCTCGTTAGTGAAGCTTTTAAACAGTCGTTCATAAAACTCAGTCCCCGGATCATGTTCCGCAATCCCGTTATGTTTACGGTGGAGATAGGGACCTTTGTCATGTTCGGTGTATGCATTTGGACACTCATGGGCGAGAAATCGCAAGGGAGCATTGCCTACAACCTATCTATTTTCTTTGTGCTTTTTATAACCCTCCTTTTTGCCAATTTTGCAGAGGCTATAGCAGAAGCACGAGGTAAAGCCCAGGCCGACTCATTGAGAAGGACCCGGGAGGAGACTCCAGCCAAACGTTTGGCACCCGATGGCAGCGTTACGCAAATCGCGTCTTCCTCCCTTCGAAAAGGAGATGTTTTCTTTTGCGAGGCGGGGGATATCATACCTACCGACGGCGAAATTATTGAAGGCTTAGCAACAATTGACGAAAGTGCCATCACCGGTGAATCGGCTCCGGTTATCCGCGAAGCAGGAGGCGATAAAAGCAGTGTAACCGGCGGAACGAAGGTCTTGTCTGATCGCATCCGCGTACGCGTAACAACAGAACCCGGAGAGAGTTTCCTCGATAAGATGATTGCATTGGTAGAAGGGGCTAGTAGGCAAAAAACGCCTAATGAAATTGCATTGACTATTTTGCTTGCGGGTTTCACTTTGGTATTTATTATTGTTTGTGTTACGCTAAAACCATTTGCTGACTATGCAAATACACCGATCACCATTGCTGCGTTTATCTCCTTGTTCGTATGTTTAATACCTACGACCATCGGTGGACTGCTAAGCGCCATCGGAATTGCGGGCATGGACCGTGCTTTGCGAGCCAACGTCATCACGAAGAGCGGTAAAGCCGTAGAAACCGCGGGCGACATTGATGTATTATTGTTGGATAAAACAGGTACCATAACGATTGGCAACCGAAAGGCAACGCACTTTTACCCCGCCCAAGGCGTGGATGACAAACGATTTATATGGGCTGCGGTTCTGAGTTCATTAGCGGATGAGACTCCCGAGGGCAAATCGATCATTGAATTGTCCATAAATCCTGAACACAAATTTGCTGCCATGGGTACTACCCTATTGAGTGAAGCTTCAAAAAATCGAAGCAAACTGCAATTTATTGGCTTTACTGCCGAAACGAGATGTTCAGGGGTTGATCTCGAAGATGCGACCAAAATACGGAAAGGGGCGACCGATGCAATACGAAACTTAGTCGAAAAAAGTGGAAACAACTTTCCGAAAGAAATAATCGGCCGTGTTGAGGAAATTTCTTCAAACGGAGGAACACCCTTGGTCGTTTCTGAAGAGGACGCCACGGGAAATGTACAGGTTCTAGGCGTCATAGAACTTCAAGATATTATTAAACCAGGCATTCAGGAGCGTTTCTCCCGGCTTCGAAAAATGGGTATCAAAACGGTCATGGTGACCGGGGACAATCCATTAACTGCCAAATTTATCGCAAATAAGGCTGGAGTGGATGACTTTATTGCAGAAGCGAAACCAGAAGATAAGATGAACTATATCCGAAAGGAACAAGCTTCCGGTAGGCTGGTAGCTATGATGGGTGACGGAACAAATGATGCGCCCGCTCTTGCACAAGCAGACGTAGGAGTTGCCATGAACAGTGGTACGCAGGCGGCGAAAGAAGCTGGCAATATGGTGGATTTGGATAACGACCCTACCAAGCTGATTGAAATTGTAGAGATTGGAAAACAGTTACTTATGACTCGAGGTACGCTAACCACGTTTTCGATAGCTAACGACGTGGCAAAATATTTTGCGATCATTCCTGCGTTGTTCATCAGCGCGATTCCCGCCTTGCAGGGACTTAATATTATGGACTTGCACAGCCCGGAAAGTGCTATACTTTCTGCTGTTATTTTCAACGCAATTATTATCCCCTTCCTCATTCCATTAGCGTTAAAAGGCGTCGCCTATAAACCGATCGGCGCCAGTGCCCTTTTAAGGAGAAATCTTTTCATCTATGGATTGGGAGGCATCATCATACCTTTTATCGGCATAAAGTTGATCGATGTTATGGTAGCACTGTTTATATAGAAGTTAGAACAAATCATCATGAAGAAGAATCTTTTTTCAGCAATTACATTAACCGTCTTAACCATCATACTCTTTTCCGGAGTGTATACAAGTGTGGTATGGGCCATTGCACAAATTTCACCGAATCGCGGAGAAGGCGAGATCGTTTTAATAGACGGAAAAAAATACTACACGAACATTGGCCAGTCGTTTACGGTAGACAAGTACTTTTATTCTCGGCCATCAGCGGTTGACTATAATGCGGCTGGCTCTGCCGGCAGTAATAAGGGGCCATCAAATCCGGAATACTTAGCAACTGTTCAAGCGCGCATCGATACACTATTAAAGCATAATCCGGGAATTCGGAAAGCAGATATCCCGGTTGATTTGGTAACTGCAAGCGGTAGCGGTTTGGATCCCAATATCAGCGTTAAAGCTGCACAGGTGCAGATACAACGAATTGCCCGTATCCGTGGCATCGCTCCAGAAAAGATTGCTTCGTTAATCGCGAATCACACGGAAAAACCCGTATTGGGCATGTTAGGACCCGAAAAAATCAATGTCCTTAAACTTAATTTAGCTTTAGATCATATACAATAACGATTTAATTATCAAGATGAAACAAATTATTAGTGCCCTGGCATTTTTACTAAGTACACTCCATATATTCGCGCAAAACGATCATCAATCGCCGTTGACAATAAGTGGCTACGCTGAAATTTATTACTTGCATGATTTCAATCGTCCGTTGAGCAACACACGCCCAGGCTTTGTGTACAGCCACAATCGTACGGATGAGGTTAACGTAAATCTAGCTTTTGTAAAGGCGAATTATACAAACGACAGGCTTCGCGCAAATGTGGCGCTCGCAGCGGGCACTTATATGAATGCCAACTATGCTGCTGAAACGGGTGTACTTAAAAACATCTATGAGGCCAATGTAGGTATAAAACTTTCAAAGCGTCATGAGCTTTGGCTTGATGCAGGGATTATGCCTTCTCATATTGGATTTGAAAGTGCTATTGGAAAAGATAATTGGACCTTAACAAGAAGCCTACTAGCAGATAACTCGCCCTATTTTGAGACAGGCACAAAATTGAATTATACCAGTGCAGATGGCAAGTGGTACCTAGCAGCACTTTATCTTAATGGTTGGCAGCGTATCCAACGGGTAGACGGTAACACAACGCCTGCATTTGGTCATCAGCTTACCTTCAAAGCCAACGATGCCATTACCTTAAATAGTAGTTCTTTTATAGGAAGTGACAAAGCAGACAGCGTACGACAGATGCGTTACTTTCATAACTTTTATGCGCAATTCCAGCTGAATGAACGTCTCGGTATTATTGCGGGCTTCGATTTCGGAGCTGAACAGGATGAAAAAGGCAGCAGCAAATATCATACATGGTATACACCCATCATCATCGCCCGCTATGGCCTTACACAAAATCTCTCTATTACTGCTCGTGGAGAATATTATCAAGATAAAGAGGGTGTAATAATTTCAACCGAAAACCCGGCAGGATTTAGTACTTGGGGTTATTCCATGAATGTCGATTATCAATTGTTTCCAAATGTAGTCTGGAGAACGGAAATCAGACGGCTGGCAAGTAAAGATGAGATTTTCATTAAACGGAACCAATCGGCCACTTCTAACAGTACGACGCTTGCAACAGCACTTGCATTGAGCTTTTAATACTTATTGGCCACTTCCGATAATATAATGCATCAACACATGAAGATAACGTCAATTACATCTATTTTTGGTGAAAGGAATACGTTATCTTCTATAAGTAGACATATCATTTCTTCAAAAGCAAGCAAATGGAAGAAGAGAACCAACAAGCTGCACATTTTCTCGACCTGATAAAGAAATCACGGCAGGGAAAGTTCAAAGTGTATATAGGAATGAGCGCAGGCGTAGGCAAAACCTATAGAATGCTGCAGGAAGCACATATGCTACTTAGAAACGGCATAGATGTAAAGATCGCTTATGTAGAAACCCATAACCGTACGGAAACGCAAGCCTTGTTGGCAGGTTTACCGATTATCCAACGACGCAAACTATTTTACCGAGGCAAGGAACTAGAAGAATTAGATGTTCAGGGCGTACTAAATTTAAGGCCGGAAGTCGTCATCATTGATGAATTGGCACATACCAATATAGAAGGAAGCAAGAATGAAAAACGATGGCAAGATGTTTTGGAAATTATTGAATCCGGCATCAACGTCATCAGCGCTGTCAATATTCAGCATATTGAAAGCTTAAATGATGACATACGAAAAATTACAGGAATTGAAGTTAAAGAGCGTATTCCTGACAAAATTATCACATTAGCCGATGAGGTTGTCAACATTGATTTGACAGCGGACGAACTAATCGATCGCTTAAAAGAAGGAAAGATTTATACGGCAGACAAGATAGAAACCGCTTTACAGAATTTTTTTAGGAATGACCATATCCTTCAATTACGGGAGCTCGCATTAAAGGAAGTGGCGGGCCATGTCGAACGAAAAGTTGATGCCGTAGTGCCACCATTAGAGGCGTTGCGATCCGAGCGCTTCCTGGCCTGTATTAGTAGCAATGAACAAAAAGCGAAAACGGTCATCCGTAAAACGGCTAGGTTAGCCAGCTATTACAATGGACAATGGTATGTGCTCTATGTGCAAACGCCCAAAGAGGCTACCGTAAAAATACCTTTGGATAAACAACGTTATCTCATTAACAATTTGAAACTCGCAACAGAATTGGGCGGAACGGTATTGCAGATACAACATAAGAATGTACCGCTTGCTATCTCTGAATTAGCGATCAAGTACAAAGTAACCACAGTCTGTATCGGCAAACCGCGTCTCAATCTGTTTCGCATTATTTTAGCAACGGGTATCTTCAATCAATTATTAAGAAAATTATCTGACAATGATATCGATCTTATTATTTTATCTTGATCCTACTAAATTGTAACGTGTATACTTGTCTAACGAACGTCGCATATAGGAATGTTAAAAAAAACCGAATGAAAACGAAGACTAAACTTACCTTGGGAGTAGGACTTCTCTTTTTGTTGATCGTACTGCTTTCTGTCATTAGCATTTGGTACGTCAATGCATTAAAGAAGGACACAGAGAATATCTTAGTTGCCAATTATAAAACCTTGGCGTATTCGAGACAAATGTTGATCGCACTCGACGATATTCCCGAACGTGCAGGTTCATTGGATACCTTTCGATCAAATCTTGAAAAACAACTGGCTAATCTCACTGAACCGGGAGAAAGAGAAGCGACGAACAAACTAAAAGCGCATTTTAACGAGCTTATTCGCGACTCAGGAAAAAACGACGCCTATTATAAATTAATAAGACAAGATATAGGTGAGATCATGCGACTCAACATGAATGCCATCGCTCGCAAAAGCGATGCTGCTTCTCTAACCGCTGAAAATGCCAACATATGGATAGGTACTACCGGCGCCCTTTGTTTTATTATTGCTTTTACCTTGTTAATAAATTTACCTGGCAACATTGCCAATCCAATTCGGGAGCTCACCAATAGCATTAGAGAAATTACTGCCCATAACTACCATCAGCGGGTGCATTTTGAAAGCAATAACGAATTTGGGGAGCTGGCTCATTCCTTCAATATCATGGCAGAAAAGTTAGAAGAATACGCCGGGAGCAACCTGTCGCGACTTCTAATGGAAAAGAAGCGGATAGAAACGTTGATTAACAATATGCACGATCCGGTTATCGGTTTGGATGAAAATCAGGTAGTGATCTTTACAAACAATGAGGCCTTACAAATAGTAGGTTTTAAGAAAGAAGAAGTTATAGGAAAAAAAATAATCGAGCTTGCGTTGTATAACGACCTCTTACGTCTACTCGCAAAAGATTTAAACCTTCAAGAGACGAAGCCAACCAAAAAAGAACCCATCAAGATTTTTGCAGATGGCAAGGAGAGCTTCTTCGAAAAGGAACATATCCCAATAAATATCGTCCCTACGGGCGAAACTAGACCGCAGTTTATCGGCCATGTGATTATGCTTAAGAATATCACTCCGTTTAGAGAACTTGATTTGGCTAAAACTAATTTTATTGCAACAGTTTCCCATGAATTGAAGACGCCCATTTCATCAATCAAGATGAGTTTAGAACTGCTGAACAACAAACTTACCGGGTCATTAAATAACGAACAACAGCAGTTGGTAGCCGGAATTGCGGAAGATAGTAATCGGTTATTACTGATAACCGGTGAGCTCTTAAATATGTCGCAAGTGGAAACGGGAAATATACAATTGAACCTTCGGCAAAGCAAACCTGAAGAGATTCTTCATTATGCATTGTCAGCAGTACAAACTGCCGCCGATCATAAAATGATCCACTTCGATCTGCAAGTAGAAGATCCATTACCGAACGTGAAAGTAGATCCCGAAAAAACAGCGTGGGTCCTGACAAATTTTTTAAGCAATGCCATTCGTTACTCGCCCGAACAGGGCACCATTATTATTTCAATCCGTTTGGAGGCTAAGGTGTTACGCTTCAGTGTAAAGGATAATGGCAGAGGCATTGACGAGCGGTATACGCAACGCATTTTTGAGCGCTATTTTCAAATTCCCGGTAGTAATCGCTCGGGCTCGGGTTTAGGCTTAGCAATTAGCAAAGAGTTTATAGAAGCACAGGGAGGTGAAATCGGTGTTGAAAGTGCGCTTGGTATTGGCAGCACTTTTTATTTCAGTTTTCCGGTTTAGTGGCGTAACATTCGTTATATTGGCCTATCTAATCTGTTCATTTAATACTACTATGCAATGACAGGAAAGAGAATCGTTATCGTGGGTGCAAGTTCCGGCATTGGCAGCGTTTTAGCAACGCTTTTAGCGGCCAAGGGCAATGCTCTCGGTATTACCGGAAGACGTGGTGCATTGTTGTATGAATTAAAAAACAAGTATCCGGGCAATATTTATGTCTCTTCATTTGACATTCAAGAAACCCACACCTGCCCTGGGTATCTCGAAGAATTAGTGCAGCAGATGGGCGGCCTGGATCTGTTAATTATAAGTGCAGGAAACGGAGAAGTGAATGAGGCGCTTGATTTTTCTGTGGAAAATGAAATGATAGCACTTAATGTGTGTGGCTTCACCTGTGTGGCCGATTGGGCTTTCAATTATTTCCTTCAACAAGGTTACGGGCATCTGGTCGCCATCACCTCCCTTGCAGGCTTACGAGGTAGCAGACAGGCCCCCGCTTATAGTGCTACTAAAGCTTACCAAATTCGGTACTTAGAAAGTCTTCGCCAAAAAGCTTTTCATTTGCAAAAAGAGATTATTGTTACTGATATTTGCCCGGGCTTTGTAGACACGCCTATGGCCAAATCGCCCGTTAAATTTTGGGTAGCCCCTGTCGAAAAAGCAGCGAAGCAGATCGTCCAAGCGATTGACAGAAGGAAGAACACGGCGTACATAACCCGTCGATGGCAAATTATTGCATGGATATACCGTTATTTACCCGACTTTATACATAAGCGTTTGTAATTTTCTATATTAAGTAGACCCAATTAAAATTATTGTATTTGGTTTCAGTCACTTAGTGGTTGCGCAGCAAATATCATTTGACAAATTGAAACTTAGGACTATATTTGCAGCGCATTCAAGTTGATACCAACATCGGGGTGTAGCGTAGCCCGGTATCGCGCCACATTTGGGATGTGGAGGTCGTAGGTTCGAATCCTGCCACCCCGACAGCTAAAAAGCTCTTGCGAAAGCAAGGGCTTTCGTTGTTTATAACGAACCGAGTTTACTCGGGTGAGTAAATAAACAACGAAAGCCAAAGCACGGAGTGCGAAGCTTTTTGGCTGTCATCCCCCCAACTCAGGATCACCGAGCGGAGCGAGGTAATCCTAAATCGGGCTTGCTCGAACACACTGTAAAACAACGAAAGCCCAAGCACGGAGTGCGAAGCTTTTTGGCTGTCATCTCCCCAATTCAGGATCACCGAGCGGAGCGAGGTAATCCTGCAGCGAACCAAGCCTGCTTGAGTGAGCTATAAACCACAATGCCCAAGCACGGAGTGCGAAGCTTTTTGGCTGTCATCTCCCCAACTCAGGATCACCGAGCGGAGCGAGGTAATCCTGCAGCGAACCAAGCCTGCTTGAGTGAGCTATAAACCACAATGCCAAAGCACGGAGTGCGAAGCTTTTTGGCTGTCATCCCCCCAACTCAGGATCACCGAGCGGAGCGAGGTAATCCTAAATCGGGCTTGCTCGAACACACTGTAAAACAACGAAAGCCCAAGCACGGAGTGCGAAGCTTTTTGGCTGTCATCTCCCCAATTCAGGATCACCGAGCGGAGCGAGGTAATCCTGCAGCGAACCAAGCCTGCTTGAGTGAGCTATAAACCACAATGCCCAAGCACGGAGTGCGAAGCTTTTTAGCTGTCATCCTCCCCTTTTCAGGATCACCGAGCGGAGCGAAGTCCTCTTTCAAAAGACCATGTCTCTACAAACACACCACGAACTTTTAAAATAATTTCTTTTTTTCCATTTTATTTTTACTTTTGCATAACTAGTATAGACTAGTACAGAATAGAATACGCTAACCTATACAATGATAAAAGTATAATACTGATGTAATGTACCTACAATGAACCTAATGTCGCAGTGGGCGTAAAGGACCCCTATTTACAAATTATAAAACCTGTTAAAAATCATGATTCTAACTTTAAAAAGATGGTATTGTGCTATAGCAAGCACAAAAGCAGCGTTCGCTTTCAGTTTGCTGCTTTTATTTGGAACTGCAACTTCGGCACAACAAATGACAATGACCGGAAGCATCTTGGACAGTCTAACCCGCGAAAGCCTACCGGGTGTTTCCATTAAGGTAAAAGGCAGTACAAATGGCACAGCATCAAACGCGAACGGGCAGTATTCCATCACTGTAGCTCCAGATGCTATTCTCGTAATTACGTATATTGGTTATCAACCTAAGGAATTACGTGTTTCAAATGCGGTTTCCGACATCTTACTTCAACCGCAAGGGTTTGAGCTGGAAGATGTCGTTGTTGTCGGAACCCGAATAAAGAAGAGCGATCTTACCGGAGCCATTGGATCGATCAGTGAAAAACAACTAAAGGAAATTCCAACAACCGATCTTACAACTGCCATGCAAGGAAAAGTGCCCGGTTTATATATTGCCCGTTCCAATGCCACACCGGGAGAAGATGTAACGATCAAAGTGCGCGGTACCAACTCAATCTCTTACGGTACCAATCCCGTTTATGTAATTGATGGTATTGTAGCGGAAGAAGGTATTCGAATGATCAATCCGGATGACATTGCGTCCATAGAAGTTTTAAAAGATGCCTCGTCTACCGCTTTATACGGATCAAAGGCATCAAATGGTGTCATTGTCATAACTACAAAAAGGGGGCAGCAAGGGGAAGGAAAAGTTAGTTACAGCGGTTTTGCTACCATAAGCAACTATCAGAATCGCATCAAATTATTGGATGCCCGTCAAATGTATGATCTACGTATAGACGCTTACGCAAATGCCTATATGGATGAAAATCCGAATGCTGATCGCCAAGCTTATATTGATAATTTCTTAACAAAAACAGATATAGCAGGCGCAATCTTTTCTCCGGAAGAATTATACAATGGCCAGAACAACATTACCAGTGATTGGCTCGATGCTATTACACGAACCGGCCTGGAACAGAACCACTCATTAAATTTTTCCGGTGGCGATAATAAATCGAACTACTTTTTGGGATTTTCATATTCGGATAATAAGGGTGTGCTTGATGTATCTCGTTACAAACGGATTAGTGGCCGTTTCAATTATGAGCGACAAATCAAGTCGTGGTTAAAGGTGGGTACCAATACGAGTATTTCGCGCGGAGATAAAAATCGCTTGGATGCAAACGCTTATTCCACCGCCTTAATGGCCAATCCTATGCAAACGATTGATACCGATCGGTTGTATATGGCTTTCCAAGGCGTATCACAGATGGGAAATTACAATCCTATATTAACGAAAGATTTGCTTAGTGAGGAAATACATAGCCGGATTTTAACAACCAATTTTTTAGAGGCCAAGCCCGTGGAAGGGCTCAATGTACGCACATCCTTATCCGCAGATATTTATAATAAACAAGATAACAGTTATATTCCGAGCAATATCGGTCAATCCATGCGCGACAATTACAATGGAAGGGGTTGGCAATGGCGTGGAGTTACGGAGTACTGGCAATGGGATAATTCGATCAGCTACGATAAGTCCTTTGGCAAGAACCGTCTTTTTGGATTAATTAGCACAAGTATGTCAAAAACGCGAACCAATGCCATTGATATGACCGGTTATAACTACCCTACTGACATATTGGGTTATAAAGGTATGGGATTGGCCAGCGACCGCGAACGTAATACTATCAACTCCGATTATGTAACCAACACCCTGGCTTCCATTATCGCTCGGATCAATTACTCATATGATGGCAAATACTTGTTAACTGCAACAGTGCGCCGCGATGGAAGTTCGCGATTTGGAGATGGAAACAAATGGGGCACCTTTCCTTCCCTATCGCTCGGTTGGAATATGCGAGAAGAAAGCTTTCTAAAAAATGCAAGCTGGTTGGATCAATTGAAATTGCGAGCGGGTTTTGGCTTGCTGGGAAACCAAAATATACCAAACTACACTTATATGACCATCTACCAACCTGCTTATTCGAACGGCGTTGTCGGATTCGCTCCGGAAGATAACCGATTCGGTAATCCAGCCTTAAGATGGGAAAAACAAAAACAATACAATGCAGGTTTCGACCTGAGCATTTTAAACAATAGGCTATCCTTCACCGGTGATGTGTTTTATATGCGGAATACGGATCTGCTAATGCGTATGGCCCTTTGGCCGTCGTTCGGTTACGATTATCAAATTGCTAATGTAGGAGAGCTAGCTAACAAAGGTTTGGAATTCAGTTTTAATGCCTTAGTTATCAACTCCAAAGATTTTCAGTGGCGTATCTCAGGTAATATTGCACACGATAAAAATACCGTTAAAAAGTTGGTCAATGGTGTCAACGTATTATGGAACGGCGGTAACATTATGGCACGAGACGGTAATTTATTTGTTGGGCAGTCGCTTAACACCTTCTATACATTTAAGGCCGAAAAAATCGCTCAACAAATGGATATGGACCGCATTAACGGTATGACCTTTTATAACGGTTACATTGTACGGCCGGGAGATATTCTGCCAGCTGACCTAGACGGCGACGGAAAAATCACAGCCGAAAATGATATGGCAATCGTCGGCAAAGCAGATCCTAAATTTTATGGTGGCTTCAACACCAACATTGCTTATAAAAACCTGTCCCTCAACGCGGTATTCACCTATTCTTACGGGGCAAAAAAGTTTAATGGGCAATGGGATGCGTTAATGGACGGTTCTGCCAGCTTTACCCCTGCAAGTATCGATCAACTTAATCGTTGGACCCCTGAAAATACGGATACGGATGTCCCTAGAGCCTATCGCGGAAACAAATTTAATCGATTTGGATACGGCTCTACCGATTGGGCGATGTTAGATGCCTCTTTTATACGTTTAGCGGCATTGAACCTAACATATAATTTTCCCGGTAAATCAATAGGTCCTCTAAGCAATCTGAGTATTTATGCCTCTGGAAACAACCTCCTGCTCATCACCCCATACAAGGGGTACGATCCCGAAGCAGGTGAAGGCTATCCATTAACACGCAGTTTTACTTTGGGCGTTAATCTATCATTCTAATGCTTAGACCACTTAAATCTAAATACAACTCATTATGAAAAAGCACTTATTATATACCGGTATATTACTGGCAACGCTGTCTTTGCCTCTTAGCTCTTGCAACAAATTTTTGGATGTAAAACCTGAATCCAAAATTCAGGATGATGCCATTTTTGATAATATTGAGAATTTAAACGGCTATATCCTGGGGCTTTACAAGGATTGGCGCGACTCGCACAAAAATCGGATCGAACTATATGCAGGCACTGATGAAGCCAACATGGGAGGCATACAATGGCGGGATAATAATTTTCGCAAAGGATTAGAAACTTACCTTGATGGTATGAACAGTACCAATGGTGGTATACTCGATGTATGGAAAAGTCGATTCCGTATCGTAGCGCGTGCGTCTAGCGCGATATCCGCCTTAAGCCCGAATGAAAGTAGTCAAGATAACGCTTTCAATCTCCGTTTAGGTGAAGCCTGTTTTTTACGAGCTGTCAATAATTTCGAGCTCGTACAGATGTTTGGTGCTATCCCCCTCACCGGAACAGATATGGGCGGAAAACGACAATCAATTGATTTAGTTTATAAGTCCATAGAAAGCGATTTACAAAAGGCCATTCAGTATTTGCCTGATCCGGCGGATCCTAATTATACCGATTTAAGAAGAGCTACACGTGCCATAGCACAAGCGATACTCGGCAAAGTTTACCTTTATGCGCCGGAATCCTCCGGTTTCAGAGACTATACAAAAGCCGCAGAACAATTTGAAAAAGTCTATAACAATCCCTACTTTGGTGGTACAGGAGCAATCAATTATAGTACGATTTATGATGCCCATCAGCAGAATTCGACCGATTATAAAAGAGAAATGGTGTATGCTTTCCAATTCAGTAATGTGAGCGGCGATATGAATAGCATACAATGGGATATGGGTTCAAGACCGGTAGCGAGTATGACGGCCGTAGAGGCAACCGCTTTATTTGCAGGCTTTGATGGAACCATGCCAAGTGAATACTGTTATAAGCTACGATCGGAAGGAGGTGTATGGGAAGAAGGCGATGTGAGACGAGCCGAGAGTATACGATATGATTTTACCTGGGATGGCAAAAAACCATCATTAACGGGCTATGTTTGGGGCGATGAGCTTGATCCCCATGTAAAAAAATATGAAGACACACGCACGGTAGAGCAAGGCCTCAGCTCCTACTATAGCGGCAAGAATGTCCCATTCGTTCGCTTTAGCGATGTTGCGTTATGTTATGCTGAATGCTTATACAAGATAGGCAGACAAGGAGAAGCTATAGAACTAATCAATAACGTCGTCCGTAAAAGAGCTTTCGGAGGTAACCTTCCGACAGACAAAAGATGGGGCATGATGGGCGAAGAAGAGTTTATGAAAAACCTGATGGATGAGCGGATGCGCGAACTCTGTTTTGAAGGCTGGCGCAAATTCGATTTATTACGCACTGGATTGCTAAAGCAATACGTACAGGAAAGAAATCGTTGGGTTTCGGGTATGTATAAAGGAAACAGAATCAGCGAACCGGTGACCATACCGGATTTTCGCCTTGTTTGGCCAATACCTTTAGATGAACTTCGACAAAATCCGGATTTATCAGAAAGCGACCAAAATTCAGGGTATTAATATAGCAAACAGACCATATGCAAATCATAAAGTATTTATATAGCTTCAGCTTCGCTGCTTTATCATTCTTTTTTACGACAACAAATGTGGTGGCTCAAACCACAGCAGATTACGTTGTCCCGTTTGGCGGAGAGAATGAACTGATTATTCATAGAAAATCGGGGTCATTCTCCATAAAATATAAGAGCACAGCTATTATAAACGAAGCTGGAATTTCTTTTCTAGCCAACCAGAAGAAATACACTAACACCGATTACAGTAACTACGAAATACAACAACAGCAAATAAAAGACGAATTGGGGAAAGGTGTTCAGATTAAACTTACCGCAAAAGCACCGGGGCAACCAACGGTCAACCATTATTTCTACTGCTATCCAAACCGGGAATTTATTTTGACGCAATTGGAAATAATGGACCAACAATTATTGACTTCCAACCAGCTCATACCCTTATATAGCAAGCATGCACAGCTCCTACACGGTGAAGATGTTAGAACGCTATTCGTACCTTTTGATAACGATACATTTATCTCTTACGACGCAAAACCTATCAGCTTGAATGCACAAACAAGTGCAGAAATAGGCGTTGTGTTTGATAATCAATCTCGTCACGGATTGGTTGTTGGATCCTTAAACCATATGAACTGGAAAACCGGCGTGAAAACTGCCGGTCAAAAAGCCTCTATTCATGAACTCGAAATATGTGCTGGTTACAGCGACGTAAAGGTGACCAGAGATTCCATGGCGCACGGAGCAATCAGTGGCAAAACGATACAATCGCCGAAAATTTTCGTTGGTTATTTTTCGGATTGGCGAGATGGCCTGGAAATTTACGCAAAAGCAGGTCGATCGGTTGAAGCGCCCTATATTAAACCTTGGGCCAAAGCTACACCCGTTGGTTGGAATAGCTGGGGCGTTATCAAGGAACATCTCAGCTACGAACAGGCGACCCGTGTAGTTGATTTTTTTGACAAAAAAATTCCATTCTTTAGAAATAATGATCAAACCGCCTTTATCGATCTCGACTCTTTTTGGGATAATATGGTGGAGGGTGGATTCTCCGGTGATTTTTCCCAATTAAAGGAATTCGTTGCTTATTGCAAAAAAAGAGCGCTGGAGCCCGGGGTTTATTGGGCACCATTCACCGACTGGGGCTTTAGAGGAGATTCTAACAGGGTAGCGGAGGGGGGTAACTATAAATTTTCAGACATGTGGACGAAAACCACTAAAGGTTACCACGACCTCGATGGCGGCAGAGCACTTGATCCCACCCATCCCGGCACACAAGCCCGAATCGCTTATGTTATTAACAAACTTAAGGAGTGCGGATTTAAGATGATAAAAATCGACTTCCTCGCACATGCCGCAGCTGAGTCCAGTGGTTTTTTCGATAGCACAATAAGCACCGGTATGCAGGCATATCGAGTTGGAATGGAATGTCTATCAAACCATCTAGCTAACAGCATGTTGGTATATGCAGCCATCTCCCCTTCTTTAGCAACAGCGCGCTATGCGCATATGAGACGCATAGCCTGCGATGCTTGGAAAAGTATTAAAGATACGGAATACACGTTAAACAGCGTCAATTATGGCTGGTGGCAGACTTATCAATACGATTATATCGATGCAGATCATTTGGTTTTCGAACAGGAGAGCGAAGGGGCTAATCGTGCACGCCTAATCGCTGGTTTAATTACAGGTTCGGTTATTTTAGGTGATGATTATTCAAAGCCTGCGCATTGGCAACAACGGATCATAAAATGGCTCCAAAGTGCTGAAATTAAATCAATCATACAATCCGGGAAAGCCTTTCGTCCGGTAGAAGGGAACACTGGGACAAAAACCAATCCCCTATTTATCCGCTCTGATCAGGCCGGTACCTACCTTGCCGTATTTAACTTCGACACCGAGGCTACAACTATTCATCTCGACACGGAGCGGGTTGGTTTAAACCCCAATAAGACCTACGTATTTAAAGAGGTATTAAGTGGCCAAGAAATGAAACTAAACAAGCAGATGGACATCGCATTTGAAAAAGAAGGTGCTTATCTTTACAAAATCAGTGCTAAGTAAATACTAAATGATACAAAATATGCCTTCCAATCGGTCACCTATTTTTGAAAAAATACATTCATTAGAAAAAATTCAATCGCTTTCGAAGCATGAAAAGCTCATTCAAGGTGTTTTGGATGCTATTGATGACGAATGTCTATATGCAAACGATCCATTACCTTCTGTTAATACAATGGTAAAAGAGCTGGGCTACGCGCGTGAGACAATTGTGAAAGCTTATAAAGAACTGATTGAGCGGGGGGTTATTGCCTCGAAGAACCGGAAGGGTTATTTTGTAATCAGTAAAAACACCAAACAAAAGCAGAAGATCGCCTTATTGATGTACGCTTTTGACACCTTTCAAGAAACTTTATACCAACATTTAAAGATCAACCTGGGCGATGATGCCCAAGTTGATCTTTATTTTCACCATAACAATCCGGATGTGTTTGAAGCCATTTTTCATCGCATTGTTGGGCATTACGGCTTATACATCATTGCCCCTATTTCGTCTGAACGGATTAAAGAGCTTTTGTTGAGTATCCCTCCCTTTAAATTGCTGATCATCGACCGCCTTATTTCGCTGGGAAAAGACTATTCTTATATCGTACAAGAGTTTCAACACACCTCTTATCGCATATTTAAACAACTGGAAAGCAAGTTATCGACTTATGAGGAGGTTATTTTCTTCTTTAGAAAGGACACCGCCGAACCGCAGGATATTTTGAAGTCTTTTAAAAAATTCTTAAAGGAGACCGGAATCAAGGGTAAAGTCGAAACCAGCTATAAACCGGGTACGATACAGAAAAATAAAGTATATTTTACGATCCATAATCCTGAACTGTACGCGATCCTTAAAGACGTAATGGACAAGAGATGGGAACTGGGGAAAGACTTGGGGGTGTTGGCACATAATGACGATGTGATTAAGGAGATCTTGGCAGGAGGTATCACAACATTTTCAACGGATTTTAAGAAAATGGGCGAACTTGCTGCTACTTATGCTAAAGATCGTGAACAGATTCAACTTGTTATTGAAACGGAATTATATCAAAGAAAGTCATTGTAAATAATGGAGGCCTTTGTCAGCTTTGGACTATGCACCTTATTGATTGCTTTTATTTCATGGTATAAAACGAAATCAACTAATTTACGGACTGTAAAAGGACTCTTACTTGCAGGAAAAAACAATGGTTATTTGATCGTTGCAAGTTCATTGATTCTCACCAATCTTAGCGCGAATCAATTTATCGGCGAGAATGAGTCGGTATACCTAAATAACCTATCTGTTATGGCATGGGGTATTACCTCTGTAGTTGCCATGCTCCTGGTATCTGAGTACTTTCTTCCCATCTATTTTAAAGGAGGAATGATTACGACGCCGGATTTTCTAGCAAAGCGTTATGACGAGGATACAAAGCGACTTGTTTCCATTATCTTTCTTTTGAGCTATACGGTGAATTTGCTACCACCGGTATTATATGGTGGTGCGGTGGCATTAACAGGGATGTTTCATCTCCCAAGCTTATGGGGAATCAGTTATTGGCAATCTATATGGCTTTTGGTATGGCTTTTGGGTTTAATAGGAAGTGCTTACACTATTTTAGGAGGATTACGAGCCATCACCATATCGGACACGCTTTTAGGCATAGGCTTGTTGTTGCTTGCTATTGTACTACCTTTCTATGGACTTCGTTATTTAGGCAAGGGCGACCTCGCACTTGGTTTAACGCTTCTTTTAAGCAAACACACGAGCCATTTAAATGCTATCGGCACGGCTCAAGATGCCGTTCCTTTCAGCACAATCTTTACAGGAATGTTATTGGTCAATCTTTATTATTGGGGAATCGAGCAATACATTGTCCAACAAACCTTTGCTGCTAAAAATTTAAAAGAAGCTCAAAAAGGAATGGCACTCGCTGCATTGAGCAAATTATTTATGCCTCTTTTAATTAATCTGCCTGGCTTAATAGCCGTGCATTTATATGCAGGCGTTGAAAATACCGCATCAATTTTCCCCCAGGTAGCAGCAGATACGCTTCCTAATACACTATTGGGCATTACGACAGCACTTGTTTTCGGTGCAGCGATAACTACCTATAATGCAGGATTACATGGAAGCAGCACGCTTTTTGTTATGAATCTTTATTTACCCTATTTAGAAAAAAAACATAAAACACCTACAGAAACTCAATTAGTAAGAACTGCCAAACGTTTTGAATTGCTATTATCGATGATCGCGATGATAGCCGCTCCCTTTATTCTCTTTGTTGACAGCGGATTCTATACCTATTTACAGCGAGTAGCGGGACTTTTCAGCATGCCTATTTTCACCATTATTGTTGTTGGCTTTATAAACCAAAAGGTCCCACCCATCGCTGCAAAAATCGGCTTGCTCTTTTTTATGGTTGCTTACTTTATATGCGAATATATCCTCGTATTGACGATACATTACCTACACATTCTAGCCATCCTCTTCTTACTTACAGTCTTCATCATGATCGCTATCAGCTTCTGTTATCCATCAAAAAACACGAAAGCGATTTCAATCAACCTCTCCCATAGCCTCGTCGTTCCATGGAAAAACCGGCACATTGTAAACGTTGTCTTACTCATCCTGATGGTATTGATTTATATCATCTTTTCTCCTTTCGTACTGGCATCCTGATTCCATGATTAAGCCATCAATTTAATCAACTGAATTGGGGTTACATAGTTGATGCTGAAGAGACAGATATTGCTTCGGAGTCAATTGCGTGAAGTGTTTAAAATCGTGTATTAACTGGCTCTGATCGTAGTAAGAACAGTGTTCTATCAGTTCAAACCAATTAATTTTTCCCTTCCTCTTTAGTTGTTGTTCCAGCCATTGAATCGCTTTAAGAAAACGATAATAACGATTCAACTCTTTGGCGCTATAGCCTAAGATTTTCTTATGTTTTAACTGCAAGTTCCGCTCAGTTTGCCTGGTTTCTCTAGCTATCTCTTGAATAGGATTGAGCCAGGTATGTGTTTCGTGAAAAGTCAACATGTGGGCAACATCCTGGTCATTTATACGAAGATAGGGTTCACAAAACGCCAGTAAGTACCGGATCCGTTCCTCATTGGATTTTGCCTGGAGTTTCAACGTCAGTTCCGCGAAGCAACTATCCGTTAATAAATCATCCGGATGCATAAAAAAATGATCGATTAGTGCTCTTCCAAAAAAACGATAAAAAGCATCGCCTTTGAAATTTATGACCAATAGTTCAGTGCCCGGAGCCAAGGTATAATCAAAGGCTCTTTTTATAGGGCCTAAGACAAGACAAGTATTTATAAAGCGTGCAACGGCTTCACCCACCGATAACGATACTTCTCCGCCAAAACAAAAAACAAGCACTGTCTGATAATTGGGTAACAGTGTTTTTGTAAGGGATTCGCTGCCTATGTTAGCGGCATAGTAAAAATGGCTAAAAACAGGTTGGAATTTTTCCGACACTTCTATCCGCTCACTGATATAATCAAGTCTTTCAGTCATTTAAGAAATGATCAATTAAAAAATTGGAACAACAAATACGAGTAAATATGCGTATTTTTCTAGCATATAATAAACAATATATGAAAGTATTTACTACAATTGGCTTGCTTGTGCTTTCAAACGCCTTTATGAATGTTGCCTGGTATGGTCATCTAAAATTTTTCGCCAAGTCGGAAGGCAACACGGCATGGTGGCTTATCATTTTAGTCAGCTGGGGTTTAGCGTTTTTCGAGTACTGCTTTCAAGTACCGGCTAATCGGATCGGTTTTGAACAAAATGGAGGTCCGTTCTCTTTGGTACAACTAAAAGTATTACAAGAGGTGATCACCTTGGTCATATTCATGTTATTCTCCGTTATTGCATTCAAGAATATCCATTTTACCGGCAATCATTTTATCGGTTTTGTATTTCTTGTACTAGCCGTTTACTTTATTTTCAAAAAGTAATAATTTATGCTTAGTTTTAAATGCTATTAGAACCCTGAATTATATTCAGACTCTTATCACATTTTATTTGTTGGAATAAATGAGGAACGTACTATCCAGACGATCCTTTACTAAAGGTCGTTTTGGACATATTTGCGGGGAGGAAGGCGGCGGCATCCATGCACTATCCAAACATCTATTTGCTGCAACCGGTGCCGGCAGCAGATCTTACGACTTGGAAAAATCTTGGAATATGGTTATCCCACTAAAACAAGCATAAGGCCTGTTAGATCTTGTATTGTTCAATCTTTCTGTATAATGTCGCAATACCAATATCGAGTAAACGAGCAGCTTCCGCTTTATTTCCGTGTGTAAAAGCCAATACTTTTTGAATATGCAGCTTCTCCATGCTTTCAAGCGAAAAATTCGAAGATACAGTTGTATGCTGCAATTCGGGATGACGAACTTCGTACGGTAAGCTATCAACATTCAATACCCCGCTTTCATCCAGGATGACGCTGCGTTCGATAACATTTTTTAGTTCCCGAATATTTCCTTTCCATGGATAATGTTCCAAAGCCTGCAGGTAAGTGTGGCTTAATTTGACGATTCGTTTATTCGTTTTCAGGGCAAAAACTTCAGCAAAATTATTGGCAAGCAAAGCGATATCCTGCTTCCTTTCTCTGAGTGGCGGTAAAAAAATAGTAAATACCGAAAGTCGATAATAAAGATCACTTCTGAAAGTCCCTTTTTCAATCTCGTCTTCCAACTGTCTATTCGTAGCGGCAACAATACGGACGTCTACTTTTGTCGGCTCTGTTTCTCCAATTTTTAAAAATTCTCCCATTTCTAAAACTCTTAACAATTTAGCCTGTAAGTCAACAGCCATCTCTCCTATTTCATCTAAAAATAACGTCCCGCCGTTTGCTTCCTCAAATAATCCCTTTTTATCTTTCAATGCACCTGTAAACGAACCCGCTTTATGACCAAAAAGTTCGCTTTCTAACAATTCTCTTCCAAAAGCAGCGCAGTTTAGAGCCACGAAGTTTCTCTTATTTCGATTACTGGCTTGATGGATTGCTTGTGCAAACACTTCCTTGCCTGTTCCTGTCTCGCCTAATAGCAAAACAGTTGTATCTCCCTGAGCTACTTTTTTACCCCAATTAATAGCATCTATAATGGCAGGCGATCTCCCAATAATACTATCAAAATTATATTTCTTTGCGACCTGCTTTTCCAGCTGCTGTACTCTTTTTGCAAGCTGAGCTTTTTCAAATGCACGATGTAACAGGGGTATAATCTTATTGTTATCATCTCCCTTAGTGATATAATCAAATGCACCATTTTTTATAGATTGTACACCGTCCGCAATATTCCCATAGGCTGTTAATAAAATAATTTCAGCAAAGGGCTGCTTTTCTTTGATACTTTCTATAAACTCCACCCCATTACCATCCGGCAATTTGACATCGCAAATCACTACATCAAACTCTTCACTTATGAGTTTTTTTCGAGCGCTTTTTAAACTATCTGCTTGTACAACTTCAAAACCTTCCAACGCAATAATGCGAGCCGTAAGCTGGCGGAGCTTTTCCTCGTCGTCAATTAATAATACATGCTTCACTTTCGAACAATTTAATTGGATACGGACAAATGGGATTGTCAGTTATCCTATCGAACAAACTTAGAGAAAATTGGACCATTCCCCAACATCCATAAGAATATTCGATTAAAATAGTAGTTCGCTGCTTTATCGGCACATGTGATGCGATCGTCGGGAAATCTATTCGGGATTGAGAGAAATCATTTTTATATACGATTGACAAGACATTAACGGGCATTGTCAGCATAAAAATGTTCACTTATTATACAAAAATCGTGAAAAAAAAGAGAACGCAGCGCAATTGTTCCCATAAACCTAGCGTCTTGTAAAAAGAAGAACGCGAATCTCGATCCAATTCATTAACACACTTGCGGTGAGGCAACTATGTATCTTTATTGTAAAGATGTGCGAAGTAAATATTAAGACACATTATGTAACTTGTGAACAACTTAGCCTACAGAACTAAAACATATGTGTAACAATTTACAAACTTTAAGCATTCTTCTGAATATCGAGATCCAAAACAACAATATTGGCAACGTTCCTTACATTCCTTTGGGCGATCGCTACATCGTTACAGAAGACTACCTAACAAAAGAACTGGAGTTGAATGACCTTCACCTTTATCAATGGACAGTAAAATCGCTGAGTGAAATACTGAATTTCGCTGCTCGATTATGAATAAAACCCAACCTCTTTCTTTTCTCTGTTTTTTGAAGCAAACAAAAGCTAAAAATGTCTTATTTTCGACTAAATGCTCATGCATTTAGCTAATACACAGATCTTGGAACAACGACACACACAACAGAACGAATGAAAAGGGGAACATTTCTAAAACTGAGACAATTAGGACTCATCATTATTATATGGATGTTCATTGGCTTTATAATAGCTATATATGATCATTTAGTGTTGCATACCCAAGTATCGCTAGGTACGACGGCCAATTATTCCTTCTTTATTTCCGTACTTAGGAATATAGGAGCGGGTCTCATTGGTGCGCTATTGGGTGGCAGTATACTCGTTTTTTACATCAACGAAAAGTTCAGAGATAAACCTTATGGTTATACCATTTTAATTGTGATTATATGTTTTGTGCTTATCGTCGGTATCATTACACTTGTTATGGGTCTAACAATCGTACCCTATCAATTGAAAAGGCCACTATCCGATCCCGCCACGCGACAGGCGGTTGTTTCGTTCATGACAGATAGTTATCCACTAAAGAATGGCTTGGTTTGGGCCTTCATTGTCGCGCTCACCCAGTTTCTTCTACAGGTGAGCAGTAAATTCGGACATGAAACATTTCTCCATATTTTGACAGGCAAATACAATACGCCCAAGGCTGAAAAGCGCATTTTTATGTTTCTGGATTTAAATGCATCCACCACCATAGCAGAGCGGTTAGGTAACGAACGGTACCATTCGCTTCTTAAAGATTTTTTTGCTGATATTACCAACCCAATTCTTGAAAACAAGGGAAATATCTATCAATATGTTGGAGATGAAGTAGTAGTAGCATGGAGCTACAAGGATGGCTTGGAAAAGTCTCACTGCCTTCGTTGCTTTTTCGATATAAAGATGACTATTGAAGATAAGAAAGACAGGTACGAACAATTGTATGGTTTGGTGCCAACCTTTAAAGCGGGTATTCATTCGGGTAATGTCATCGCGGGTGAAATAGGTGTTGTTAAAAGAGATATCACCTACTCAGGTGACGTGTTGAACACGACTTCTCGTATATTGGGGAAGTGCGGAGAATTTAAGGAAGAAGTAATCATCAGTGCCGATTTACTATCTCTGTTGAATAGCGCCAAGGAATACAGCAGCAAACTGTTGGGTAGCATACGATTACGGGGAAAAGAACGAGAAGTAGCTATTCTCGCACTTTTACCCAACTCGATCGATTCAGCTGGCAGCTAATTCATTTTCCAGTTCGAGTAAAGCTCTTTTTCGCCAGATGCCACCTCCATAGCCCGTTAGCTGTCCATCTGATCCGATCACCCGATGGCAGGGAATCAAGATGGATACCCTATTCATACCATTTGCGTTTGCAACAGCTCTAATAGAAGCTTCCTTTTCCATCATTTTCGTCTGCTCCTTATAAGAGACGGTTTGACCATAGGGTATACGTTGAAGGGTGTTCCAAACTAGATTTTGGAAATTTGTGCCTGGTGTAAAAAGCGGGACCGTAAACTGTTTTCGCTGGCCGGCAAAATATTCGGCCAATTCAATTTCCAACTGTCTGATATGCAAGTTATCACCTTGCATGATAGTTGCATTTAGCCTTTTAGAAAGTGCTTTAAATTCCGTTTCAAGCATCTTTCTATCCGTAAACTCCAACAAGCAAATTCCCTCCGTAACAGCACAGGCAACCATGGTTCCGAGTGGTGTTTCCAGACGTTTCAAATCAATTACTCGTTGCTCCTTTGATTGCTTGGGAGATACCCCGAAAATTGATTTAAATGAATCTCCAAACCCGCTCAACGATTCGTATCCCACATCAAAGGCCGTTGCTGTAATAGATTCACCTCTTTGAATACGCTTGAAAGCATGGTTGATGCGAAACATTCTTTGATATGCCTGAAAAGTCATACCATGGTTTTTTAAAAACCAGCGTCTCATCGTACTGGGTTCAACACCCATTTGCAACAAATCACTGTCTCTGAATTTCCTAGTGGGATTTTCAGCAAGTTGATTCAGGATATTCCTTATGCCATCAGGTGTCATATTATATTTTTCTAAGGGATGACACACTTTGCAAGGCCGATACCCCTTCATTATGGCCTCTTTTGCGGTTTTAAAAAATTCAACGTTTTCTTTCTTTGGTTTCCGTGCAGTACAAGTGGGGCGACAAAAAATACCGGTCGTCTTTACGGCCGTGAAAAAGATCCCTTCAAAAGAGGAATCTTTGTTTACGGCAGCTTCATACATTAGATCTATTGTTAATTGCATAATACTGTATTTAATAGATCAAAAATAGCTCAATCGACAACATAGGCACAACCGAAAACTTAACAAGTATTTTTAGGAGATCAGCTTCAATAGATCGCCTTCGCTTTTTACTTTTCCTTGCTCAACCAGTAGCTCGATTGCACGCGCAACTTCATTTCGTACTTCTTCTGTCAATCTACCGAAGCCCAGCGCTCTGCTAACAAGCGGGAAGAGTGCTTCCGGTACAATAGCAATGGAACGGTCAATTATTTGCAAAACAGCAAATGCTATCTCCTCGGGTGCGATATATTGAATCTTTTTTGATGTTGCAGGCAAATTAGTCCGATCTCTTACCGGCGGCTCATTTTGCTTGCCTCTCCACAAAAAATCACCTACGCGCCGGATGGTTCTTTTCTTTTCCGCTAAATGACTAGCTATCGTTAAAGTGTCTCGCATGCGTGCTCCTAATTTTGAAACGCCAACGGCATTTACAATACGTCTAGCCATCTCTTCAAAGTGAATCGGTCCTTCAATTTTCACTATATATTCTACCCATTCAACAATCTCTTCAAGAGGATGCTGATGTAGGTTAAGACTCGATGACATCTTCGGTAATTCTGCGATTTCGTAGAGCTCAAAAGATGCGGAACTCGGTTCAACCAGCTCTTCACGCATTAGGTCAGTAAACTCTTCTCTATACGTGGCTTCGGAAACATCTTCCATCAGGGACTTTCCTTGAGCTTCTTCAATAGCTTCCAGCAAAGCCTGCAATTCTCTAGCTGGATTTCTGTACCAGCTAACGCTCCACACGCGGTATAGGTTCCAACCCATATTGGTTAATACCTGTTCCCGCAAGCGATCCCGATCGCGTGCTGATCTTGCCTTCGCGTAGTTCTCGCCATCACATTGAATTCCAAGAATATAACGATCCGGATATTTTGAGTCAATCACCGCCAAATCCAGATAAAAGCCAGCTGTACCAACGTTTTTTCTTACATGATATCCCTTTTCTTCCAAACTGCTTTTTACGAGGTCTTCAAAAGGAGTTTTTGCTACAAGTTCGGACTCGTCCTTTGCTAAGAAATCTCCATGTTGCGCAAAGTGTAAAAAGCGCTTGAGCGTGTAGATTCCTCTTTTATTCGATCGATTTAAATCAATATCCTCCGCTGTAATATTGGTAAACACCTCACATCTCATCTTGGCGCGTGTGATTAACACATTCAGTCGCCGTTCGCCCCCATCGTTATTAAGCGGTCCAAAATTCATCAACAATTTGTCATCTTCACTGCGACCATAACCCACACTGATAAAAATCACATCCCGTTCATCTCCTTGAACATTCTCAAGGTTTTTTATAAAAAAGGGCTCGTTGGAGTGACTTTTAAAAAAACCTTCCATTTCAGGCTGCTTACGCCTCCTAATTTCCAAAGCCAGCTGGATAGCCTGCATTTGTGTTGAACTGAATGCAACGACGCCCAAAGTAAGATGAGCATGTTCTGCGGCATGCGACATAACCGCGTCGGCCACGGCTTCTGCCTCCAGCGGATTGGTACGGGTTTTTCCTCGATCATATAAGGCATTCTCTAAATAATGATATTTTAGGCCCATATGAAACGCTGAGCCGGGACTCGGAAAAACCACTAATTTGTTTTCGTAGAACTCTCGGTTCGACAAACCGATAAGTGCTTCATGTCGACTTCGATAGTGCCAACGTAGCATCGACTGGGATGCTCCCTGCCCTTCACATAATCCCAATATACTTTGCACATCTGCCGTAATATTCTCCTCTTCTTCCAAATCATTGTTCATTGTATCAAAGAAACTTGTCGGTGGCAGTTGCTTACTGTCTCCTACTACTACCAACTGTTTTGCACGCAGAATAGCTCCTATAGCTTCAACAGGACGCACTTGGCTCGCCTCGTCAAAAATTACCAAATCAAAATCTACACTTGACGGCGGTAAAAAATTAGCAATCGAAAGCGGACTCATCATGAACACGGGTTTAATCGCTTGGATTGCCAGTCCAGCTTCTTGCATAAGCCGCCTAATAGGCATATGCCGCGCCTTTTTATTGAACTCGGTTCGTAAGACATTTACTTGCCCACCGGCCTCCTGCCTTGGAATATCTTCCCAATGTTTTAAGGCTACCAAGGCCCTATGGTATTGTTGATTCAGCAAGTCGAGCTTCTTGAACTTCGATAAAGTTTCTTCATGACTGTTTTTTTCAAACTTTCGCAAGGCAGGTTCATTGAACATGACCTGTTCAATAAGCAACTCGTACCAAGTTTTTTGTAGTGCTGTTTTAAGATGATCCTTTGCCTCCGGCCAAAATTGAGCAACAACCGTAATCCGCTTCAAGTCGAGTTCTTCTGCTTGTTGCGTTAAATTATTCCACGCAATTGCATCGTTGATCTTAACGAAGTTGTTATTCCATCTATTTAAAAGATCCAACTGAATGGAAAAATCTTCGGCCAATAAGCCCTTCTCAAACTTTTTTTGGTCATCATAGGCAAGTCGTTCCAAAACCTCCCGCAACTTTCTATGCTGCTGTTCCAATAAATCTGTTAGAACCTTTACGTTATTTTGAGCAACTGACGGTTCATTGTAGCGATTTAAATAAGAAAGCAAACAAGCAGGGTACTTTTCTTCTAACACGTCTTGATGTACTTGTGATAAAAAAGCAGCAATGCGTGTCATGGTAACGAAATCTGATTTCTCTCGTTTCCAAGTTGTTCCAAAAAGCTTCTCTGCTAAGTCCTGATATTCCAATAAACTCTTTCTTAAGCGTTTTACTTCCAGTATCGCATTGACGTAATTTAATCGTGTGTTTATGTCGTCGGGAAGTGTTGTCCGACAGATTACAGCAAGCTGTTTCGTACTTTTTCTGTAGTCACTGATCAAAAAGCGATACCATTTCCTTCCATGGCTCATCAAACACTGTCTGATCGCTAAAACTTCTTGCTCCCAAGCTTCAGGTAATAATACCGACTCATATTGTCGATAAATTGCTGATAGCCTTTCGCCGGCCTCTATAAATTCGCGGATGTCTTCCTGCTCGGTGATCCATTTTTTTGATAATACGTCTACATTGTCCAATTGGGGCGCTTTACCTACAATATCAAAAAGAGCAATGAGCAAACGGATGTCATCCGTATTTTTTGGAGCTCTTAGGACCTTCATATCTTCACCTAAGCGCTGCCCTTGATACAGGAGATCTTCACTCGCTTTCTTACTTCCCTGCAGCAACGCGCGGATTTCGTCATGTTCATGTGGTAACAAAACCTCTAGGCCACTGCCCCAAAACAGTAATTCCGCCGGTATACCAATCTCCCGCAAACTTGCCTGAACGCGTTCAGCAAAGGCTTCGGCCTTTCGCATGCGTTCCGCATCCCAACTTTGCAAATCATCCAATGGTATTTTCGGCAACTTGAGGTTACCGATGGCATCCTGTATAGCCATTAGATGCCCAATAACTTTGTGCGGCGTCAACTCACTCTTTTCAACAAAGGTATTAATAGCTTGACAGTATGCGTTGAGCTCATCTTTATATTCGCTGAGCAGGCTGACCTCTCGCTCTAAGTGGGCAAGAGCAGGTCGTCCTAAATCCATTGTACGCCGCAACTCCTCATGTAGCTCTTTTTTATTGCTTTTATGACTATGCAACTCAATACAGGCATCACCGAGATTGATCATATCCAATCTCCTCTTCACCACTTCCAAAGCTGCTAGCTTCTCCGCTACAAACAAGACCTTCTTACCCTGTCCGATTGCATTAGCGATCATATTGGTGATGGTTTGCGATTTACCGGTTCCGGGAGGCCCCTGAATTATCATATTCTTTCCTTCATTAACAGCAAGCAGGGCGAGCAATTGCGAGCTATCAGCATCCATCACATGAAAAATCTTGGCCGCTTCCGGATACTTATCCAAGTCATGTTCCTCATTGGCTGTCGGCGCAGACTCCTTAAAACCATCCGTAAACAGTGCCTGTAAAAGCGGTTGGTTCGCGGGCTTATTTCCCGATGGCCATGGATCGCTGTCGAGATCATGGTAGATCATAAATTTCCCAAATGAGAAAAATGCAAGCTCAATATGGTCTCGATCTATCTTCCAATTGGCCTGACTGCGAATAGATTTTTCAACGACATCGAAATAGGCATCCATACCAAAGTCTTCGATATCCCCCATATCCGGAATTACAACATGAAAATCAGACAGCATTTTCGCCTGTAACGATAAATTTGCACCAACCTCACCTCCTGAATACCGTAATCGAAAACGTTCTTGGGCACTGGATCGCTCGAGTGATACGGGTATTAAAACCAAGGGAGCATGACGAACTTCATCGGATTGATTACTTTCGGTCCAATGAAGCATACCGAGTGCTAGATAAAGCGTGTTTACACCCTGTTCCTCGATACAGGTACGAGCGTAATAAAAAGTATTTAATAATTTAGTTTGTAAGCGACTAACCAGTTCGTCTGTTTGCAGTTTTGTATCTAAGTAGGCATTTTCCGGTACTTCCGCATGTAATTCAGCCGGTAGAGACAAACCATTATTTCGGGCTTCCTTTTCGGATAGGCCAATAAAGCTCAAGGCTTTTCCTTGCCTTACTAACACTTCATATATAGCGGTACTTTTTTCGTGAATAATATGTAAACCCCTACTTTTCGACACCCGATAGTTTAGTAACGGGTTGCGTAATCCTAAATCTAAAAGTTCTTTACGGGCAGATTCGAGGCGGGCTAAGACAATTTCATTCATAACATCTTTTATTTCAGACGTGGGATAAGGCGATTAATCCCAAACACCATTTTCGGCTGTTAGAATCAATGGTTTTCCATCTGTAACGACAATGGTATGTTCATGTTGTACGGCATAGCCACCTTTATTGCCAACTAAAGTCCATCCGTCCGGCTGTTCAACGGCGAGGGTAGAATCAGTAGCTATAAAAGTTTCGATGGCTACCACCGAATTTTTCTTAAATCTTCTTCTATCAAAGCGATCTTTATAGTTTAGGATATTATCCGGTTCTTCGTGTAGGCTCTTCCCGATGCCATGTCCAGCTAAATTCTTTATAACTTTATAACCCTCCTTCTTTGCCTCTCTCTCCATTACTTCGCCAATATCAGCAATCCGGACACCACCTCTAATACGATTAATTGCCATTTGCAGAATACGCTTGGAAGTATGTATCAAATGCATTTTTTTATGAATATCCTTTCCCAATATAAAAGAGCTTCCATTGTCTGCCCAAAACCCATTCAATTCAGCCGATACATCAATGTTCACTAAATCCCCTTCCTGAAGTACGCGTTCCGCAGAAGGGATACCATGAGCGACTTCGTTGTTGACACTAATACAGGTGCACCCAGGGAAACCATAGCTCAGTGCCGGAGCTGACCTTGCACCGTATGTTTGCAAGATCTCAGCGCCAAAGTCATCTAATTCCTTCGTCGTCATCCCAGGCTTAGCATAGGTCTGCATTGCCTTCAATGTCGTTGCTACGATCTTGCCTATTTTCATCATTCCAACCAATTCTGATTCTTTACTTATTGACATATTATTTATTTAAGTCATTCTAATTAAAGCTAAAAGCCTTGTTCTCTTGTTAACAAACTTAGAGAATTTACCGCTCATATACAATCGTGTGCCTCATCGTTCAGTCATTCGACGCGGCGCCATTGAATCTTTAATCGTAAAAATTGCTTAAAAAATACAGAATTATTGAATATTAGTTGGAATTTAGCTGAGGAAGGGCTCAATCGCTTGAAACGATAAGTGAAACAAAACAAGTATGCTCATTAATGACTTAACAATAAATTACTTGAAAATGAAAATAGGTCTAGCTGCAGATCATGCGGGCTTCGAGCAGAAGCAGCAACTGCTTAAACAACTAAGTGAAAAAGGTTTTGATGTGACCGATTATGGTGCTACTAGTTACAATGCCACAGATGATTATCCGGATGTTATTAAGCCGTTGGGCCTCGCTTTGGCAAAGGGCGAGGTAACAAGAGGTATTGCCATCTGCGGAAGCGGCGTAGGTGTATCGGTTGCTGCCAATAAAATTCCCGGGGTGCGAGCGGCGCTTGTAACCGAGACTTATTCTGCACACCAAGGTGTAGAACATGATGATATGAACCTGCTCTGTCTAGGGGGAAGAGTAATCGGGCCCCAACTGATATGGGAACTGGTAGAAACTTTTTTAAAGGCCCGGTATATTGGAGAGGAACGCTTCCAACGTCGCCTTGATAAAATAATTGCATTAGAACAACAGTTTGCAACGTTTAAAAATATAGATTAGCACAAAAACAGATTCAGAAGACTCAATAATAAAATTATACTATATGGAATCATTCGATTTTGGCATTGTAGGCCTAGGTGTTATGGGCAGAAACCTACTACTCAATATGGCTGACCATCAATTTGCCGTGGCGGGGTTAGACTTAGATGCGGCAAAAGCCAATTCATTGGAAAGCGAAGCGGATACAGGGCAGCGTGTAAAAGGCACTACCGCTCCTGAGGAATTTGTTAAACTCATTAAACGTCCGCGTGCTATTATGCTACTTGTTCCTGCGGGCAATCCGGTAGACGCCGCGATTGAAACGCTTCTTCCCTATCTCGAAGAAGGCGACATCGTCATCGATGGCGGAAACACCTATTTTCCGGATACGGACAGGCGGGTTGCCAGCCTTGCAGAAAAAAAAATACATTTCTTCGGTATGGGAATTTCCGGTGGCGAAAAAGGTGCGCGTTTCGGTCCTAGTATGATGCCGGGTGGCGATAAAAAAGCCTACGAGCGTCTTCGCCCAATATTCGAAGCAATTGCCGCTAAAGTAGATGGCGAACCTTGTGTGGCTTATCTCGGCAATGGTTCGGCAGGTAATTATGTTAAAATGGTGCATAATGGTATAGAATACGGCATCATGCAGCTCATTGCCGAAACGTACGATTTACTAAAAAGAGGATACGCTTTTGATGATGAAACCCTCCAGCAGACTTTCGAAGAATGGAATCAAGGCGAACTTCAGTCATTCTTAATTGAGATAACAGGTGAAGTCTTGAAAAAATATGATGATGAAACCGGCCAGCGATTGATTAATCTGATCTCCGATCGTGCACGCGCCAAAGGTACAGGAAAATGGACCTCACAAAATGCGATGGATCTACAAGTCCCCATCCCATCCATCGACGTGGCTGTGAATATGCGTGACATATCCATTTATAAAGAAGAACGTATACAGGCGGCCGAGCAACTTACCTGGGATTATACGGTTGGCTCTATTGACGCCAATGAAAAGTCGGCCCTGCAAGAAAAAGTAAAGAATGCATTTTATTTTGCTATGATTACCATTTATGCACAAGGCCTGGCGCAACTCCATGTAGCCTCCAAAACATATGATTATGGTTTAAACCTAGAAGAGGTTGCCAAAATATGGCGCGGCGGTTGTATTATTAGGGCCCTGTGTCTAGAAGATTTTCGTCAAGCTTACAAACGTACGGCTTCGCTACCTAATATTTTGTTAGACAAAGAAATCGGTCGTAAACTAGTAGATAGACAGGCTGATTTACGAGCGATTGTGAAGGAAGCAGTTGACAAAGGCATTCCGGTTCCGGCTTTTATGTCGTCTTTAGCCTATTTCGATGCTTACAGAAGCGCTACGCTTCCGACGAATCTGATTCAGGCGCAACGCGACTACTTTGGTGCTCATCTTTACGAACGCACCGACAAGCCAGGTACATTTCATACACAATGGGACTAAGAGGTTAATTATAGCAGTATCCATTTTTTATATGTTTTAAACCATCTAAAAGAGATCTGCCATAATTACTAGTTCGACAGAAAACAAAAAAGAAAAGAACAAGAACATGAAAACAGGTAAAAAGGCAACTCCTACCATTATCGTAATTTTTGGAGGAACCGGCGATTTAGCTAAAAGAAAATTAATTCCCGCATTCTATAATTTATATTTAGACGGTTGGATGCCTGAAAAGTTCGCCATTATCGGATTGGGAAGGACCGAGTTAGATGATGAACAATATAATAATCATTTGCATGAAGGGCTGATCGAATTTTCACGAAAAGGCAAACCGGATGAAGCACAATGGGCTAGCTTTAAAAAAAATGTCTCCTATTTTAAATCAAATATCAACAATACCGGTGATTATTCCGTATTGGCCGAAAAGCTAGATAAAATTGATGCTGAGTGGGGCATGCGAGCCAACCGCCTATTTTACTTGTCGGTAGCGCCTCAATTTATTGAAGCGGTAACCGTCAACCTACATGACAGCAAACTGGCATCAGAACCCGTTTCCGATCGGATTATTATAGAGAAACCATTTGGTCATAACAAAGAAACCGCGATTGAGTTAAATAATTTATTAACACGTACGTTTCAGGAAGAACAAATCTATCGAATTGATCACTATCTTGGTAAAGAAACCGTACAGAATATTTTGGCTTTTCGCTTTGCGAATGCGTTATTTGAACCCCTGTGGAATCGAAATTATATTGATTCCGTACAGATCACGGTAGCTGAACAGGTAGGTGTCGAAGAGCGTGGGGGGTATTATGAGGGTTCCGGTGCTTTACGTGATATGATCCAAAATCACTTACTCCAAATTCTTTGTATGGTGGCTATGGAAGCGCCGGTTTCGTTTCAAGCAGAAGAAATAAGAAATCGAAAAGTAGATGTGCTAAGAGCTGTCAGACGAATTAAACCGGAGGATGTACATCGTTACGCCGTTCGAGGTCAATACGATGCGGGGTGGATACAAGGAAAAAAAGTTCCGGGGTATCGGGAAGAGCCGGAGGTGTCTCCAAAATCTAACACAGAGACTTACGTCGCCATTAAATTTTACCTAGATAATTGGCGTTGGCAAGGAGTGCCATTTTATTTACGAACGGGTAAAAGGATGCAAGAAAAAACGTCTTCCATCACCATACAATTCCGGCCCGTTCCACACTCCACTTTCCCTGAAAGTCAATCGGATAGCCTTATGCCTAATCGACTGACAATTAACATACAACCTCAGATGGATATCCGCCTGCGTTTCATGGCTAAAAAGACCGGATTAGAAATGAACCTTAACCCGGCAGAAATGATATTCGACTACGACACCTGCTCAACCCAAACACCCGAAGCTTATGAAACCTTGCTTTTGGACGCTATGCGCGGGGACACAACGTTGTTTATGCGATCCGATCAGGTAGAAGAAGCATGGGATGTAATTATGCCAATATTGGACACTTGGGAATCCAGAGAATCGCTTGATTTTCCAAATTACGCGGCCGGTACTTGGGGACCCGAAAATGCCGAGGCATTAATTGCCCGCGATGGGCATGTATGGGCAACAAACCTCCACCCGAAAGAACACCACTAAAAATTTCAAGATGATTAACGTTTTCAAAGATATTGATACACTGAGCAAAAGTGCGGCTGAGCATTTTGTACAAATCGCCCAACATGCAATCGAGTCGAGCGGTCGGTTTTCCGTAGCGCTAACGGGAGGGAGCTCTCCTATTCAGCTCTATCACTTACTTGCTGAACAGCCCTATGTAGAACAAATCGATTGGACGAAAGTATTTGTTTTCTGGGGAGATGAGCGGTGGGTACCGTTAACCGACGACAAGAGCAATGCAAAAATGGCATTTGAAACGCTGTTAGACCATGTTCCCATTCCAAAAAATCAAATTTTCCCGATGTGGAAGGCAAATACTACACCGGAGGTTTATGCATTGGAATATGAACAACTATTACAAACGCATTTTGGTACGAATCCACAATTTGACCTGATATTATTGGGCATGGGAGAAGATGGGCATACGGCTTCTTTATTTCCGAACACGGCCGTTTTAAAAGAGAAAAAAAAATGGGTCGAGGCCTACTACTTGGAACCGCAACAGATGTATCGCATTACATTAACAGCCCCTCTTATTAATCAAGCGAAAGTTATTGCTTTTATTACTTACGGAAAAGGTAAAGCAAAAGCACTTTATGAAGTCTTACACGGGGAACCCAATCCAAGCCAGTATCCATCGCAGTTGATTAGGCCGGCTCAGGGTGAGGTTTACTGGTTCGTAGATGAGGCCGCCGCAAATCGAGTGAGATAACCTGGAAGAATTGTATCGCAGAAAGATGAAATATATAACGAGCGGTATCTTTTTCCTCTTCTTCACTACTATTGCCATTTGTCAAACATGGGTGACAGGCAAAGTCATTCGGATTGCGGACGGGGATACCATTACCCTTTTAGATGAAAATAAACAACAACTGAAAATCCGTTTATATGGTATTGATTGCCCTGAACGCCGTCAAGACTATGGTATGATAGCGAGGCAGTTTACAGCCGACCGTTGCTTTCGGCAAGTGATAAGAGTCGAAATAAAACAAGCGGATCGTTATGGTCGTAAAGTCGGTATCGTTATCCTACCAAATGGAAAAAATTTAAATAAAGAGCTGCTGAAAGCAGGACTTGCATGGCACTATCTTAGCTTTGATCATTCAAAAGAATTTGCTGATCTTGAAAGAAACGCAAAGCAAAAAAGAAGAGGCTTATGGCGCATGAACAAGCCGGTTGCTCCCTGGTTATATAGGAAGCATGCAGCCTGATTTTATGAAGCTGTCGATCAATGATCGGCAGCTTTTATTTTTCCTATTCTTTGTTTTTCACTCGTTCCTCCAACCTCTTAGGTGCAATATTGCAATAGGCCGTTATTACCGCGTCTTTGAAAAGCTCCTCTTCAACGTGATCAAGCAGTAGAAAGGTCCATCCCCGCTTACCCCATTTATTTGGCACTGGATAAATACTGGATTTGTTAAATGAGGAAAAAACATATTGATCGATTTCCGAAAGTTTAACGCATGCGCTGTTTTCGAATTCAGAAAGTGTAGCGAAAATCCTTTTATTAACTACAAAAGATGCTTTATCAAAGTGTGCTCGTTCCATTACTTCAGGAAGTGATAAAGCTAATTCTCTGAATTGACGGATAGTAACCATAATGAGGAATCTTAAGATGTTAAATAAATTTACTCAAAACAGATTGGATATACAAAACAATTGTGACATCATTAAAATTCAGTGCTAATTATATAATTCCATTCATTGACTGTATCTTATCCAATTCAGGCATTGGAGACGATTACACTTCGCAATTAGTTAGTAAAAAGTGCGATAAAATACGGAGATTATTTTTTAAGTTTGTTCATATTGATAGACAAAAGCCCATTACCGTTTAACTTCCTACTGATCCATTTAAGAAAGATAAGGTGACGGCTATCAACATTGTAAACACTCAACTTATAAACAACATGGCAAAATATTCAATTCTGGTAAACGATAAAACCTACGAGGTGGATGTAATGGACGACATGCCGCTTTTATGGGTTTTAAGAGATGTACTGGGTATGCGGGGAACAAAATTTGGATGTGGCAAAGCACTGTGCGGTGCCTGCACGGTCAATTTAGATGACACCGCTATTCGATCATGCAGTTTCCCTATATCAGCAGTTGGAAAGGGAAAAATCACCACCATCGAGGGAATTTCGGATCATGGTGATCACCCTGTTCAAAAGGCTTGGGAGCAGTATGTTGTACCGCAATGCGGTTATTGTCAAACTGGCCAGATCATGAATGCGGTAGCGCTGTTAAAAAGTAATCCCCGCCCTTCGGAGCAGGAAATCGAACAAGCAATGCAAGGTAACTTATGTCGATGTGGTACATATAATCGCATAAAAACAGCTATTTTAAGTATCGCCGGCGCATAGTTTTTATTATCAACCAAGGCAATCAACAATATGAACATACCTACATTCGATAAAAAAGACCTGAAGAACGTAAGTTCACAAATCTTTAAAGCATCAAGAAGAGATTTTCTAAAAATAGGCGGTATGCTTGCGGGCAGTTTCGCCCTCGGCGTTAGTTTTTTCAGCTGCAATGAGAAAGGAGAAAAGATCAGTTCCCTCGCTCCCAATGTGTACCTACAGATTACATCTAAAGGAGAAGTGATCATTATTGCCCATCGTTCTGAAATGGGACAAGGTATACGCACCTCACTTCCCCTTATTGTAGCAGACGAGCTAGGGGCCGATTGGCATAAAGTTCGCATTGTACAAGCAGAGGGGGATGAAAAGAAATATGGAAGCCAGAACACCGACGGTTCCTTTTCTGTGAGAATGTTTTATAAACCTATGCGCGAGGCCGGTGCGGTTGCCAAATTATTGCTAATTCAAGCGGCAGTTAAGCTGTGGCAAGTCCCCATTGAGGAATGCGATACCGCTAAAAATCAAGTTGTACACAAAGCCTCCGGTAAAGCAATTGATTTTGGAGAATTAATAGAATCTGCTAAAAACTCACCTATTCCCCGCATACAAGACATTAAACTAAAGGAAAGACAGCAATTCACGTTGATCGGTAAAGCAACACCCATCATAGACCTACACGAAATCGTTAGTGGTACGGCCGTTTTTGGCATCGACGCCGTTGTCGATAATATGAAAATAGCGGTGATTAAACGCTGTCCTGTGCTAGGTGGTAAAGTAAAATCATATGACGACAAAAAAGCACTGGCTGTGCCTGGCGTACTAAAAGTTATCCCTATTAAAGGAGGGGATATTCCGCCTACGATTGAAAAACCCTTAAGTGGTGTAGCCGTAATTGCAGCGAATACCTGGGCAGCTATTAAAGGTCGGGACCTTTTAGACGTAACTTGGGATTTAGGAGAACATGCTACTTACAACTCCGCGCAACAATTAGAGGAACTGAGTAAAGAGGTTTTGAAAAAAGGTACGCTCAGAAGAAATCGCGGTAACTTTGATCAAGCAAAAGCACAGGCTAAAAAAGTCATTGAACATACCTATATAGCTCCGTATTTAGCACATGGAACCATCGAACCTCCTAATGCTTTAGCAGTGGTAAAAGACGGAAAATGCGAAGTTTGGGCCCCAACACAACATCCACAGGGAGCCAGAGACGCCATCGCTCAATTTCTAGGAATTTCCGCGGAAGATGTAAAAGTCAATGTAACCCTATTGGGTGGCGGTTTTGGAAGGAAATCGAAACCCGATTTTATCGTAGAGGCGGCCTTGTTAGCTAAAGAATCCGGTTTCCCGATTAAAGTGCAATGGACGCGTGAAGACGATTTGCATCACGATTTCTTTCATGCACTGAGTGTGCAGCGAATTACCGCCACTATTGATCAGAACAATCAAATAAGCGGCTGGAACCATCATATAGCCTACCCCTCCATTAGCGCTACTTTTGATGCGTCGGTATTACAACCTGCCGACGGTGAATTGGGCCAAGGAGCAAGCGACTTTCCTTACAATGTACCTGCCGTCAGGGTGGAAACCCATGATGCAAAAGCACATTTAAGAATTGGATGGCTCCGTTCGGTACGGAATATTCCACAGGTTTTTGCCATTGCTACGATGTTGGATGAACTGGCTGAAGCGCGAGGAATAGACCCCGTTCAACAGGCACTATCTCTCCTGGGAGACGATCGTTCGATCACCTTTGATGAGGAGATGGTGAATGGAAAATATGGTAATTACGGAGAGGATATCAGTACCTATCCTTGGGAGACTGCGCGTATGAAAAAAGTCATAGAACGAGTCGCCAAAGAAGCAGGTTGGGGTAAAAAACTACCTGCGGGTTCGGGACTGGGTTTTGCAGCGCATAAAAGTTTTCTGACCTATGTTGCTTGTATAGTGGAAGTAAAAGTAGGTCCGGATAACAAAATCAATATTCCTCATGTGCATTATGCGGTAGATTGCGGTACGGCAGTCAATACGGATCGAATTAAATCACAATTTGAAGGGGGTGCGCAATTCTCTACGAGCATCGCCCTAAAAAGCGAAATCACCGTAGAAAATGGAGCCGTCGTACAAAACAACTTTGATGCTTATCAAATTGTACGCATGCCCGAGTCACCTCAACAGATTCATGTCCATATTGTGGACAGCGAAGCTAAACCAACCGGCGTTGGTGAACCTCCCGTACCGCCCTTTACGCCTGCTTTGTGCAACGCCATCTATGCTGCAACCGGAAAAAGGATTTACCGGTTACCTATTGATTTAAAAGAACAACGGAGCTATTAAAATATATCGTTATCTACCCTTCCGTTCCATTTGTGGAACGGAAGGGTTTCATATCGTGATTATAATAGCAATTAGCTATAAGCAGTAGGCCCTAAGCACCCACATGCGGCAAGCAGGCTCCATTATCAAATTGGCTAACCGACCTTAGGGAGCTCATGAGTGCCGAAAAAAGCAAACACTTACGAATAATTGGCTATTTGGCTAATTAACTAATTGGCTAATTGGCTAATCATCTAGTTCCCTACTCTACTACTCAACTATCTTAAATCGGAGCACCGTAAAGGAGTAGGCAGGTAATTCATCTTTGAAGTTCTTCGTTACAGCTATCGGCGTACTTTTTGGTCTGAGCGCTTCATCTTCCGGATTCCCCGCTAAGCTGATTTTTAAGGCATCAGTTGAGATGTTGCCTAACGGTTCTAAATTCAAAGCCACCCGTGTACTAACCGGTAAAAGGTTAACTATTTTCACAATGGCATCTCCGGATTTTGTATCACGTACGACCGATATAGCCAAACGTTTTTTAACAGCCTCTTCGGTGTTGGATAAGCGAACTTGAGTGGGCAGATAAATATCACCGGCATGTTGCCCATATATCTGCTGTACAAAGTAACCGACCGTAGGTTTCACTTCTGTGTTATTAAAATAAATAAGATCGGGCTTCCATTGCGTATGATCTTCTTTAGCTAATAAAGGTGCGTAGGAAGCCATGCTAACCACATCCCCATTACGCTCCAAGCTTGTTAAATGTATCGCCTCGGCGAGAGCCGTTTCCAGGTTACTAGGCCTACCTGGCAAATGAGCCGCGTATTCACCTAAATATACCTTAGCCTTTGATCGATCATACTTATCGTAATATGCTTGATTATGAATAAACCAACCCGGTGACTGGTAATAATGTTCATCCACCATAGGTACTTGAAGTTTATTAGCAATCAGCCAACCTTCCGTATAATCAGTACCTTCAAAACTTGGCCCAACCGTACCGATCACTGTTATTTCAGGATGTTTTTCGCGTACCCGGTTAAAGATCATGGTAAAACGTTCTTCAAAAATATCGGATATAAGATCTTCATTACCGATACCGATATATTTTAGATTGAATGGTTTTGGGTGGCCTGCCTCTGCGCGCTTTTTCCCCCAAACTGTATGCGTATCTCCGTTCGCATATTCAATCAAATCCAGCACCTCCTGTATATAGGCTTCCATCTCTGCCATCGGTACCCCGCCTTGCTGACCGGCACCGCCCGTGGATGAGTTTTGACAAGGCACACCCGCCGGAACTATCGGTACTGGCTCAGCCCCAATATCTTCACAAAACTGGAAATATTCGAAGTAACCAAGCCCGGCCGTTTGATGGTAATTCCATAAATTTCGTTGCGGTACCCGAGCTTCCAACGGACCAATTGTATTTTGCCAACGATACATATTTCCCAAACCATCTCCATGTGCGACACAGCCGCCTGGAAAACGAACAAACCGCGGATGTAGATCAGCTATGGTTTGCGCTAAGTCTGCACGCAAACCATTTTTCCGCCCTTTAAAAGTCTTCTCCGGAAATAGCGAAATCATGTCAAGCGCTATTTCCCCCGCCTCTTGTGGAATAATCTCCAGCGATGCTTTGGCCGCGTCTGCTTTCACTGAAATCGCCGCTTCATACTTTCTCCAATTACCTTTAATAGCCCGAATGCGAGCTTCACCTAATAGCTTACCATGCTCATCAATTAAACGGATTAGAAGCGCTATGGCTTTCTCTTGCGGGTTCCTCGCAAATAAAGAGACATTATAACGCTCTCCGGCTTTTAATGGAATGCCGTCGAAACCGGCATTGACCAAAGCAGTGCCTGCCTTTTCAATATTTAAAATCGCATAATGTACGTTATTTGGGTGTAAAGGGTTTACGCTATCTATCTTAAATGTTCCCTCCTCTCCTTTTAAAGACCATGCCTTATAACTATGCCAGCTGGTATCGCTACCTTTTTTATCACTTAAGCGATATTCAAAATCTCGATTCTGCACTAATTCGGCATATAAACCACCATCAGCAGCATAATTAATGTCCTCGAAAAAAACACCCATTAGCAAATCACTGATTTTCTTTTTATTTTCCACGTCAATTTGTACCTCCACATCGACTGGTTTTAAAGAAGCGAATCGAATACCATCTTCAGCCGTTTTCTCCGACCATAATTCCTGTTCATAGGCTGCTTGCTGTTGAGCCTGCAGTAAACCTTTAATTACATTCCAAGACACTTTATGGACGGTTCCATTTTCCTCCCCATTTTCCAAACGTATAGTATGCCTATTATCAAACGTAGCTTTAGCAACTGGTTCTGGAGGTGTATAATTTTTAAAGTCAAGTGTACTACTTCTATAATAAGTAGCATCGGCTCCCCCATTCGTACTCTTCCACTCCACTATAAATTTTCCATGCTCTTTATCAAAGGAAAGAGCGGGAAGCAAACAATTCTCTTTTTGCATCAAGATAGGATAAGATTGTCTTCTCCAATACACAAGATCTTTTGAAGTTACGTGCACAACAACACCGTCAGTTTCGTTGACCGACCAGACAGCATGCCATAAGCTATCAGGACCATAGAACAAAAAAGGTGTAAGCATCCGTTTCTGAGCTCCCCAAGTCCCATAATCGCAACGGACGTAACTGTACTCCGGTCCTATTGCATGCCACTTTTTGCGATCGATACTCCATGCGAAATGTAAGCCGTTCCGTCCTCCATTTTTTAGAGAAGCATAGGCAAAAATATAGGCGGAATCCGGTTCTTTCGTCATCTCAGCAGCACCTGCGCGCGTCAAGCTTAGTAACGTAGAGGCAATAAGTAATATCAAGTACTTTTTCATGAATTTGTATACGGTTTATTTGTTATTAGCTTTCAAACGAAGAATATTCACTTATTTCAACAACCTTATTTCTAAAATTTTTCCCGTAGCTTTTTTATTACATGCTTTGATTTTTACCCTTAATTTATCTTGATCCGTATCAGCGGCTTCTAGATTAAAGGTGGAAATATCAATTCCTTCTGCGTCTGTCGTTCGAGACGTTACGGAAACTTTTTTATCATTTATCCATAGTTCATAGCAAGCGGTTGCATCATGTTCATGTTTAATGCTTATTTTTTTACTTTGTCGACCATTGTTAAGCATTTCATAACTAAACCATCCCCTTGCCGCACGCCAATGATAATCACCCAACACACCTGTATAGGAATCCTCTTGCTGCATATGATGATCTGACTCAGGTTGCTGTTCACCCGATACTACTACATCTATGGTTTGTCTATCTAGCTTTAACTGTGCTTCTTCGCGCTGACGTGCAACACCGGCAATACTATCTAATGACCGTTTGTCGGCCGTACGCCAATAAACGGTATAACGCGCATCATGTACCGAAAAGAAAGGCTGTAACGTTACTTTCGTTGCTTTGCCATTTTTATATAAGTGATCGAGTTCAAACAACAACTTATTCGCATCCAGAACTTTTGCGTACTTATTAAGTTCCCCACTTTCAGGTACAAGGATCGGATTGGCATCCATCGGAAGTAATGCTCCCGCAGCGATATGTCCCATTCGTTTGTCATCTGCAAAAAGCCCCTTTAAATCTTCCGTTCCATTTTTTGAAGCCAACACAATGGGACCGTAGGTATAAGAAACCCAAGGCTCGCCACTGGGCAGCAGCTCCGCATTGATTTGCATAGGTAAATTAAAAGTAATAATCGATTGCCCTACCCATTTACGATTGATTTTCAAATATTCTTTATCTTCCTGATAGCTTATCAGCTTTCCGTTTACTAATAGGTTGATAGGTTGTTTTCCTAACCATTTTGGTTTACGAATAAACACGGAAAAGGTTTTTGGATTTTCCACCTCAATTGTTACACTGCTTTTCTGTTCATAGGGAAACCGTGTACGCTGCGTCAGCGATATGCCCTGTTCCTGCCATTTCAATGTAGACGGGATAAAGAGATTGATGTAGAGGTCCTGTCCACTATGCGTATAAATTAACTCACCATATTTACCGTGATTTTCTAAACCACTACCCACACAGCACCAAAAACAAGCCTGCGCTTGCGAATACACTCTGTAGTGATTGGGACGCATTGGTGTGAAATATACAAAGCCGCCTTCCTTCGGATGCTGTGATGAAAGGATATGATTATAAGTTGCTCTTTCATAATAATCGATGAATTTGCGATCCGGCCCCTGTAAGAAAAGATCTTTGGAGAGCTTCATCATGTTATAGGTATTACAGGTTTCAGGCCCCTCACGCGAGGATAGCATTTTTCCAAAGCTATTAAGTGCATGGAAGTGTTCACTTTCACTGTTCCCACCGATCGATACGGTACGATGTTCTACGACGGTCTCCCAAAAGAAACGAGCAGCATTCGCCCAGCTCATACTATCGGCCAGCGCCGCAATTTTTTCAAAGCCAATGACCTTCGGAATTTGCGTATTGGCATGTAAGCCGGTCAGTTCATCCTTTCCAGCAATTAAGGGCTGCAATATGGCACGGTGCGAAAGTCGTTTAGCCATGGTTAAGTATTTTTGATCACCACTTATCTGCGCTAAATCCGCAAAAACTTCATTAATTCCACCATGTTCCGAACGTAATATCGTTTGAATCTGTTCATCAGTAAGTCCACCGAAAACACTTAACCACCAATTCCCTAGCTTAAGAACCATTTGCCGGGCATGCTCATTGCCTGTATAACGATATGCATCAATTAAACCGGCAAAGAGCTTATGAATGTTATAAATGGGAACCCATTTTCCATTTAGAGAAAAAGATTGGGCCTCTATTTTCCCTCTTTTAATGTCGTTCCACATTTGCTTGCCTCCCGGTATACCGCCCACGTAGCCGTCCGAATCTTGATTCTGACAACGTTTTAACTCGCTTAACATATAAGTAAGTCTATCCTGTATAACTTGATTTTCTGTTGCTGCAGCCATAAGCGATAGTGCCGAAAGGTAATGCCCCCCTATATGGCCATCCAAGCCTGTGTTTTCCCAGTTACCATAACTAGAGGCTTTCGGCTCAAGCCCCGCCTCTCTTAAATAAGGAGCTAGCAAACGATCCGGGTTCAATGCCAATATATATCGGAGATCCGTTTCCTGCGCGTCCTTTAATGGGCCAGCAGCTAATCGTATGGATGCTAAAGGAAACGGCTCCATTTTAACTCTTTGAGCCAATGATCGCTGATTCATTCCAAGCCATAAGCTAATAAAGATCAAGAAAGAGGATACCAAGCACAGTGGGTTACTTCTCATTTGTATTAATTGGTTAGAAAATAAGTGTTACAATAACAATTATAAATCAAATATATTAATACTATTCAATAAATCAAATAAAAGCATGAAAAACACCGGATATTTACGCTTAATTCCCGCTGTATATGCAAGAATTTCGCTTTTAATATAAACACCTTTATCTATATGTTAAAGGCGAAACCGACCAACGGGAGTTCACCGAGGTAATCAGGGATTTCGTCTTTAAAAAAGAACATTTATTTTAGTCAATTTTATTTACGTTTTATCTTGATGATTTTTTTTATTTCATCTCTCTTTACCTTGATGCAAAGAGAGGCAAACATCAAGGCTGCACATCCTTTCGCTAAAGATTTAGGCCCAATGTTGAATCCTGTGGAGCCGCTCCTTCCCGCCAGTCTTCCCCTTCGCTTCTTCACATGATTTTTTGTCCTCGGCTATCCTAAATCTTCTTCACGCTCATGCTGTGAGGCCGTTTTGCCCTACGCACTGTAGCCTGGTATCAGCACTGCCGTTCCGAAGTGCATCAATGGCCTAGTCTGTGGAGGTAGCAACCGGCAGTCAAAGATGCCCCTTCACCATTATCGTGCGAAGCAGGTGGTAATGAGTGAATCGACGAACGAAGGGCATGCCATTGCGCAAGAGGGTGGCTCCGATTCACGGATGGGCATCTGACCACGAGTTGCAACGGAATAGACAAGCCGAAGCACCTTGCCCCAATGGGCGCAGCAAGTGGGATGTATAAAATAAATGTTCTTTTAATAGAAACACCTTTATATATAAAAACGAAACCGATCAATAGGAGTTCACCGAAGGTAATCCCTGAGGTACAGTATTAAAATGCAGGTTTTTTAATGATTTTTAGTATATTCGTAGAACTTTTTTGAGGTCCATTCACTTGCCTTTAACGGATATCCAATACAGCAAACACCTTCTTAATACCAAGTAGCTACCATCTTCTCCATGCAAACATTATTTGAGAAGACTATCTCCGCATTGAGTCCAGGTTTTTGCTATAAAAACCTGGACTCACCCTGGACTCAATGTGGACTCACCCTGGACTCACCTCGAAGAAAGTACCTCGTTTGTCTTATCTTGGTGTAGTATGATTATGGAGAAGCTTGTAATCAAGGTTGTTAGTTGCGACACCCCAAAGAAAATTGATTTAGGCTAAGACAAGATAGCATTTTTTAATAAGTTTTCTATTTATCAACCAATTTAAAATGGCGGTCGGGAAACAAAGAGCTAATTTTTCTCATTAACATCTTCGGTAATAAACGGAGATGCCGGCAAACCGTCTTTATTATAAAAGTTTACATCAGGCACATTTGCCCAACCATAACGGGCCTGCTTTGGCTTTTTTACCCGATCGCTACTTAACACGATCGTAGTATCTTCGATAGAAGCCATCGCAGGGTAATACACGCCGTCGGCTCCGGCAAGTTCAAATCCCTTTAATTTCTCTTCTTGAGGAAGGCTTACCAGTCCTTTTCCAATATGCTTAAATGTTAAGTATAGTTTATCAGCTTTTATTTTGTACGCACTATACATAGGTCCCTGATACTCCTCCTTGCCATGGTAAGCGAGGGCATGGGCGGCAAGTGCCAAACGTTCACCTACGGGCTTTTTATTGGTCGGATGTATATCCATCGCATCTCCACAATCGGTAGTTACAATCAATGCCGTATTAGGTACTTGTGCTACTACCATACGTTGCGCATCCCTTAATTCGGGCTTCATATCTTTATGTGGTGCAATCTGAACAATTAAAAAGGGAAAATCACCTTGATTAAAATCGGTGCGCCAATTTTTTATCATATTCGTGAGCACCATTTCATATTGCTCTGCCCGATTATTATTAGATTCTCCCTGATACCAAGCGACACCCTTAATTGCAAAGGGAAGCAGCGGATGGATCATGCCATTATATAAGCCCGAAACACACTGCCCCTTTGGATGATAGCCGACATTCATGGTTTCAACATAATTTTTAACCAACTCATTTAGTTCCGGATTACGCTCCAAAGCTGCCCTACTTGTCCAATCTTCAGCAGGTGTTCCGCCAAAGGCAGAAAATAAAATTCCTATGGGTACTTCAAGCTGCTTATATAAATCCGCTGCGAAGAAATAGCCGACAGCGGAAAAGTCTACTACCGTGTTTGGACTGCATACTTTCCATTTTCCATCAACATCATCTTGTTGTGTTTCTGCATACTTCAGCGGCACATAAAATTGACGGATTAAGGGATAATTAGCCCGATCTCGCTCTGCTTCCCAACCAAGTATAGGCTTTTGCGGTGGACGTGGACCAAGTTGCCGTTCCATATTAGATTGCCCACTGCAAAGCCACACCTCACCAATTAATACATCATGAATACGTATAGTGTCTTCGGCAAAAACTTCCATGGTTAAGGGTTCCTTGGAAACAGCCATGGGTTTAAGCTTCACCATCCATTTGCCATTGGAAACCTTAGACTTAAGCTCCTGTCCGTTGAATCGCACAGTCACCCGCCCCGTCTTGGTTGATGTACCCCAAACAGGGACAGTTGTGCCTTGTTGAAGTACCATATGATCACTAAACAAGCTGTTGACCGAAATCTCAGCAAAAGCGAGTGTACTTAAAAAGCAACCTGACAGCAATAGAAGCGTCCGTTGCAGCATTCGTTTGATAAGAAGGTGTTTTAACATTTCCAGATTGTATAAGAGGATAACAATCGAAGATAATAGTTTTTTGCAAAAAAATGAAAACCTCGGTCTTTTAAAGATTGCGTGATGCTTCTTTCATAAAATCGAAATCCAATCAACCGCTTTTAATATATGACGCCCCCTTACTCAGAAAACATTGGTGAGTTTAATATGAACCGTTTGCGGCACCTTTGGCCCTTCCTAGTTCCTACCTTTGAAACACAAATAATAGTTGTCACCTTGACTAAGATCAGCTTCAAACTATATCCCTTAAAGCATTCTGCTAATTGAACTGCCAACAACATCGTTACTCAAAACCTATCAAATCCCCAATTCCTTCTGGATCTGTTCTAAGCTTTTCCCTTTTGTCTCCGGCATAACCCGCCAGATAAATAAGAAGGACAAGAACATCATGGCGCCGTAGAAAACAAAGGAATAAAAGCCTCCCATAGCACTACCTTCCACAATGATGGGAAATACCCAAGAAATAATAGCGGCCATAATCCAATGGGTAAAGCTTCCGAGCGACCCACCTTGTGAACGCACTGAATTCGGAAAGATTTCGGAAATAAATACCCAGATAACAGCTCCCTGCGAAAAGGCAAAAAAAGCAATAAATCCAATTAAGTAGACAATAACATGCTTATCAGCTGCTTCCGGATCACTGAACGAGATGGCAGTTAAGATTAAAAACACGACCATACCTACCGTTCCTGTCAACAGTAGACGTTTTCTCCCAAAACGATCGATGACAGTCATGGCCAACGCTGTAAATAGAAAATTAGCGAGCCCGATATAAACTGACTGTTGAAAGGCATCCGCTTTATTGAAGCCAGCCATTTCAAAAATTCGCGGCGCATAATACAGAATAGCATTAATGCCGGAGAGCTGATTAAACATAGCAAGCAAAATGGCATAAAGTATGGGTTTATTATACTTGCCGTTGAAGAGTGTTTCGCGTGTACCGCCACTTGCCAAACGATGCTCCTCACGGATAAGTTGCGACGCGCCTTTTTCGCCAAGTCGAACGAAGATCTGCTCTGCCTCTTCATCCCGGTCATTCAATACCAACCATCTCGGACTTTCGGGAATCAGCTGAAGTAAAACAAAAAATAACACGGCCGGTACAGCCATAATACCAAGCATATAGCGCCAAGCGTTGTCATCACCAGTATTTGATAGTAGATAATTCGTCAAGTAGGCGATCAGTATACCACCTACAATATTAAGTTGAAACATCCCGGCTAGTCGACCGCGACTTCGTGCAGGGGAAATTTCGGCAATGTACATGGGTCCTACCACAGAGGACGCTCCCACAGCAATTCCTCCTAAAAAACGGAAAAGAACAAACAATATCCATTGTTGAGCAATTGAACAACCAATTGCAGAAAGCAAATACAATAAAGCAATACCGATGAGTACTTTCTTTCTTCCGTATTTTTGAGCAGGAGAACCTATGATCAGAGAACCGAAAACCGTCCCAATCAAACTGGCCGCAACTGTAAATCCGAGCCAAAAAGCATCAAGCTTCCAAAATTCTTGTATTGTTCTCTCTGCTCCCGAAATGACCGCTGTTTCAAAACCAAACAAGAAGCCCCCTAAAGCTGCAATCAATGCAATACGTGTAGGATAAGTCATAATCGTCTTTTTTAAGCTATTATTTTATGTGCATATAAACCTTCGATTTCCTTAAATAAAAATGCCGCTCCGATCATTGCCGATTGTTCCCCTTGTTGAGCCATTTTGATGGTAGGTGTAGCGCCGAGACTGGCTAACCTTGCAGAAAATTGAGGCAAAAAAAGTCGGCTCGCTTTTGAAATATTGCCGCCAAAAACCAAGGTATCAATCTTTAAACCGGCAATATGATCGGCAAGGAAACTGCTTAACCCGTCCGCATATTCTTCAAATAGTACTTCCACTGCCCGATCTTTTTCAACCAACTCGCTAAGCGCCTCGACATTTGCAACCTTATTTCCGCTTAATGCCTCATAACGTTTTACAAACCAACGCGTTGTAAAAAAATCATCTGCAATACTTGTTTCGTAGGTCATACTTCCCAAGTTCAAATCGGTGGTCTTTCCAACATGACTAAACGCTGTTCCCATGCCTGTGCCTAATGTGAGGCCTAAAACACGATTATTCATCTCTACTAAACCCGTCGCTACTTCACCGTGCAGAAAAGCTTCTGCATCGTTTCTAAACAAAACGTGCTTATGAGATAAATTTAATGTATTTGCTAATTCTTCTTTTATGTTGATATCATATAAGCTCTCATATTTATCTAACCCTCGTATAAAGGAAATACCATTTTCATAATCAAATGGACCTGGCATCGCTAAGGCTAATTTATCAGGACGTTCATCAAAGGAGGAAAAAGCTGTCTCCAACGCATTTAACCAAGCATCCAAAATTTCCTCACGAGTTCCCTTACTATTTACACGCACGCGAAACGTTTCTTCTGAAACCGTTTGTGACAAAGAAATATCGATGGGAGCAACCGTGATATGTGAACCACCAATATCTGCAGCGATGACAATGTTCTCAATAGATGAATAAGGCTTATTTCGCATCTTTACAATTATTTTTTATCTGCTAAGCCAAAATTGGCATTCTAATTTAATCATATTATTGATAATCGCATGCTAATTCTGAGTTCAATCTTATTATTCATCTAATGGAGTCTAACGGTTCTCTAACGTAAATTGGAGTTCGAGGTAGGCTATATTTTCTAACGGCAATTGCTCTAATCTATCAGGATTTATCAGAAAACACAGGGTAACCTTTGCTAAGCATTTTAAAGTTCAGAAAAAAGAATAACGAGGTCGCTAATTAGCGTATAGATAATTCTATATTCACGGTAGTTCCCTCGTTTATTGCTGAATCAATCTCTAGATTTCCTTTCAAAAAGGACACTCTACTCTCCATATTGTTCAGGCCGATACCTTTCTTAGTTTTCAATATACTTTTATCGAAACCCCTGCCATTATCTTCCATGGTAATGAAAAAGCGATTTTCATTTTGACTACATTGCAACACAATTTGGCTAGCCCTTCCATGACGTACAGCATTTGTCAATAACTCTTGTATTATCCTGTAAATACTCACTTGTACCTGTTCAGGTATATCCTTTTGTATAGCAAATGCCTGAAAACTTATGTAGGTTACCTCGTTTCTAAAGAAATCACAAAGATCTTCCAACGCGATCTCTAAACCAAATTTGATAAGCGCCATAGGCATCATATTATGGGCTATACGGCGCAATTCTGTCAGTGAACCATCAACCTGATTAATGATGCCGCCTAAATCCTCTACAATTACATTGGTTTCAGCTCTCGACTCCAAACCCGAAAGATTGATCTTTACATTGGCAAGCAAGCCGCCTAAACCATCATGCAAATCACGTGCTAAACGTCGACGTTCCTTCTCTTCTCCTTCTAATAAGGCTGAACTATACTCAAGCTGTCGTTGTTGTTCGGCTTCCTTTAATTGCTGTCGATAATTTAGTTCCTTTTGTTCCGACAACTTTTTATTATTCCGGTAATACCATAACGAGAAAAAGGAAGCTAACAATAATACCAGACTTAAAGCTCCTAATAGCCAGTTAAAGAGACGATTGTTACGGGCTTCCAGTACAGTTCGATCATTCTCCGCTTTCAATTCGCTGATTTTCTTTTCGTTCTCTGCATTTCTAAACTTGACTTCCAGTTCGTGTATATCATTTTTCAGTTTACTCGCATTCAAACTATCACTCAAAACACTATATTGCTTTAACCAGTTATAAGCAGAAGACATATCTTTCAACCTTACATTCGTTTCCGCCAATCCTTCATAAATTTGCAATCTATTTACGGCAAGTGACATCAATTCCTTTCGATTTAATAGCTGATGAAGTACTTCTTTTGCTCGTTGATAGTCTCCGTTTTCATAGTAGACATAAAATTTTTGGAACACCAAACTCTGCTCGTCATAGGTCATGTTTAGCTTTTTTGCTAATCCGATTCCTTTATCCAAACTTTTCAGCGCTTTAACAGGGGCTCTAACTACGGTAAAGTACATTCCTTCTATCATATAATAGCGCAGAAAATGTTCAGACTCGGGAAAAGGAGCGAGTAAAACACGTGCGCTATCCAGCATCGCTTTTGCCTTCGGGTACTTTTCCAGAAAAACATAATTTTCAGCATTAGTAACGTAGGCTTTCGCCAATAATCCGGGCTCAGCGTGTGCATCCTTTAATGTCTCAATCGCCTTCAAGCAGTATTTTTCAGATTTCTCCAGTTGCCGTTTATTTTTGAAAACAATCCCCATTGCCAGGTAATTATCACCAACCAGCGAATAGTCGCCGGACTTTTGGGCAAACGGAATGGCTTTATTTACTAAAATATCGGTGAAAGCCTTTTCGTCATCATCCAATTGTTTCCACAAACCAATCTTCCGCCAAATTTTTGATCGAAATAAATAAACATCCCGACCTGTATATTTGCGTAAAGCGTCGTCCGCTTTTAAATAAATGTCCTCACTTTTTTTCCTTTCTTCTTCAAAAGAACCTTCAAAATAATAACGTATTCCCTGTAGATAAGGGTAGTTACGGCTCAATTGCGTTCCTTGTTCAAGGTATCGCTTTGCTTTGATTGTATCCTTAGCGGACCAATATTCAGCTAAAAGAAAACTTGTTCGTGCTTTAACACTATCAGACGCGGTGCCTTTCAAAACCATATTTAAACTGTCCCTATATTTACTATGATCAAGTGGCACTTGTGCCAGACATACAGTTAGGTAGTTTAGAAAAAAGATTAAACAAAACAGGTTGCGAAGCATATCGGCAAATTAAAATTGATTACAATCGTTAAAAATATTTAAAATTTACCGAAAATGGAATTTCCTTAAAGTAAACTCCCGTTGGTGGATTCGCCTTTAACATAGAGATGAAGGAATAGCCTTGTTATTTTCAATTTTTAGATCATGCTTTTGGAAAGTCCTGAGCCATCCGCCACGTCCTGCAAGGTTCTCCGCTGATTCATCCTTAGTATCCTGATGCGGTCGCCCACAGCTAAAGATGTTAAAACATGCTCTTTAGGACTTTTATTTCGTTTTTCACTAAACATCCAATTATTAACAAGCGTAAAATAAAAAGTTAAGCTTATTTGATCAAACCATCTCCGTCATAAAATATTCTTCATCTACGCTATGCAGTAATGATTAAAAACAGCCTCACCAGTCCAGTTTAATAAGCGCTACCGCTTGTCGTTTTAACGACAAAGGCACAAGGGCTTTGCCCGCGTTTATATCTATTCTTTTTTCCAAAATGCACTTTAGTTTACCCGCTTGCTCAAGCGTTGAGATTTGCTGTTGACTTGGCTTTTGCGGTGAGCCCATTTTTTTCCAAACTTCGTAAGAATTACTATTCTCGTCGTCAATAAGATACAGATGGAGCGTGGCATCCTTAGCTGGTATATGCGCTAAAACTACATTCACAATTTCGGCAGGCCCCTGTTCATCGGCATCGTGATAATTCCAAACCATCACCGCTGCTGATTTTCCATCTTTAGTAGCCAATGCGCCAATATCCGTTTTTGGTCCACGCACACTGGAATCAAGTACCGTTTCAAGTGGATACATTCGATTACTCTCTACTGATATACGATCGCCTTTCATCATACCAAACATTCTGAAAACATTCAGTACCGGTTTATCAACTCCATTGGTTGCCAAATCACGGAAGCCGTAGAACCAAGGTTGATTTTCAAATTCAAAAGACCAAGATACCGCGCCCAGAAAATTCACTTTTGCATCATCAGCTAACAAATACTTCCTTGCGAAGGAAGCGGCAGTATAGCTCGAATACATGGTGCCATTTCGGTAAGCATTTTCAGGGTTCGTTGCCATACCACATGCTGCACATCCTTCAGGATCTGATTCACCGATAATAAGCGGCAAATGTTTTGTTTCAGGATAAGAAGACGCTATGCGGAAACCCGCAGCAATATCACGCATTTGTGGCGACATGTTCATCACGACCTTCCCGTCTACCTGCTTGGGTGAACCTTTAGCATGAAAAAGCAAGGCTTCCAAGGGTGATCCCTTTTTTCCCGTGGCGTAATTGGTACCGGAAATGCAGTGCTTTATAAAATTATTCATCCATTCCATAGCACCTTTACTCGAAGTGCCCGCGATATTAGGTCCTCCAATTTTAGCAGTTGGCAGTGCGCGTTTAACACCATCCGCCGCATAATCATAAAGCTTAAAGAACTCATCCTGACTAGCCATCCAATAATGGCCATTAGGTTCGTTCCATACCTCCCAATACCACGTTTCTACCTCCTCTTTTCCATATCGCTCCACGGCATGTTTTACCCATTGGTAAACCAGTTCTCGCCATTTATTGTAATCTTTTGGAGGATAGGCCCACCCGGTAATAATATCGGTATAAGGATCACCGGGCTTCCAACGATGTCGATAAGGTTTTGGATTATTTGATGATAAATCTTCGGGCATAAAACCTATTTGAGCCAAGGGTTTCATTCCTCTCTGAATATACGTATCAAAAATACTGTCAATAATTTTCCAATCATAAACAGGCTTCCCATTTGCATCTTCGGTATACGCATTCGTTGAGCCCCATTTTAAAGCAGCGGTTCCATCGCCACTTACCAATAAGCTGTGTGTACGGACATATACCGGAACCGGACTTAAATCAGCCAGTTCAGAAAGAAGCTTTTTGCCATCTTTCATATAAGTATAATTAGGTTCATCGTATCCAAACCAGGCCCATATCGGTTTCATCGGAGCTATCTTTTTTTGAAGATCTACTTTGATGAGGTTATTAGTAGTTGAAGTTTGCCGGGCTTTTGCATTTGTGGATACAATTGCAAAAAAAACAAGAAGTAAATAGCTAAATGTGTTTCGCATATCTATGATTTATAAGTGGTTGAAAAATCATTTATAAAATTGGTATATTTTATTATTCAATAAAGTTGAATAAATGTAATAACATTCCAAACTTTATCCAGCTTATAAATTTATTAGTTCCGTCAAAGCACCTCTGTATGGACGTAGATTGATGGAAAATATGTTAAATAGTTTAATAGCTATTCGTACACTCTTTTATTCCCACCTATTGAAAAGCAAGGTTCCATAGCCTGGGTGATCGGCTCCAAATGGGGCCCCTTCCGGCCGCAGGTCCTGTAGTACCTGAGAAGTAAAGGGCATTGCCAAGCCTTTTCTGTGTACGTAGTGATTGAATGCAATTTCAAATACAGATCGGAAATTTCCTCTATTCTTTGGAGATATGGCCTCTGGTGTGTAATCTTGATAATTTCTTTCCCCGTAGTCATACCAAAGCACGTAAGGCACCTCATTTCCCAAGTTATAATTGGCTGTATATTCATAACCTCTCATAAGAGCATTATTAGAAGCCTTGTATAAATCTATTCCTTGGTGATAAGCCATTTCAGCAAGTTCAGCTAATGATCCGAGCGCCAGCATGGTATGCGGTTGGTCTCGATTGCTTTCTTGCAGTTGTCCGGCGGTAGATACTACATAATTGTCGATACTTCCATTGCCCTCACCATGATAAAAGTAAGTAACAACTCGATTTATCATTTCCCGATCTTCGGTAAAGATGGCAATGGCCATCAATGCCTTCATACAAATAATATCCCAGTTGCCATGGGCATAGGGTCTGAAATTCTGTAAAGTCGGATAAAATATCTGCTTTAGCATAGTACCACAACGCTGGATAGAGGCTGTGGGCCACTGTGGATAAGTCGATCGCATGATTTCGGCAGCATTTGCTAAAATGAAGCCATAAAGGCCGTTCAACTCAGCATCGCCACCGATGATACCGGTGGTAGTGGAAGCGTAAGCATCAATAATTTCAATCGATTTTTGTGCATTAGCGACATTACCCGTAATATTCCACATCAAGGCATTGTAATAAGCAGCCAGGAAATCATTTTCTACTCGCGATTTCACCGCGCCTCCTCCTATCCCGTCAACGGTTTGACTTGCATCTCTTGTAAGTTTTGTAAAGGGCCCCGCCATATTAAAGGAAGCTGAGGAACGGCCATTAGCGGCCAACAACTGATAGCATGCATAAGCATTTGGCTTTTGGTCGGCAACTAAGGAACGAATATGATTTAAATCCGCCATTGTATGTAACATACCCGGATGTTTGAACGGTGCTGTGAATTGAAATGGAGCAGGGTTTGGCGCACCAACCTTTTGACGAAGGTCTTCGACGGATTTAAAAGTACCCACCCAATAAACCGGATAGTCAAGTTGCCGGTTAGCCAATTGGGCAGCAGTTAATTCAACATCCGCTACCTTAAATTGGAAGAGCGATAAGTTAATGTTGCTGTCAAGGGGCAGTGCGTTGCTGCCGAGTTTTCCTTTGCTCAGATCCCAATAATAAACATTACCGGAAGCCATTTTGATAACTGTATGGTTGTTATTACGGTTATCAAAAGCACCGAGATTCGTATCGAAAAAAAAATTACTTTTAGGCGGTTTTGCCATTTTAACGGCAATTATAGGATAGTTGCTAATATTAAGTACCGCTCCGCCAACGCGCTGTATATCGCCTCTAAATTTTGTGGTTCCGGACATTGTTACCTGCATGGCACCATTCAATAGGGCTACGGTGGCACCATTGGTTGGCGTGCGCCATGTCAAACTATCCAATTTGCCGAAATCGTCAAAAAAATAACCATCTAAATGCTCTTCTGCACCCGGGTTGACAGGATGTAAAACTTTTTTACAAGACAACAATAAGAAAATACTTGCAAGAACGACAAGTACACTTTTAAAGTACATGTTTTTCATCATCTAATCCGATTAAGTTTATAATTTCTGTGGTAGCAAGTAAAACACCAAACCCAATTATGACACGCTAAAATAGTGCACGCTTACCGCCGTTTTTTTATAATGGTTTCATCAAAACTAGTAATCTAAACCGGTTCAGGCAATTGAAGAACGGAAGCAGAACCAACTTAATCTTAAAAACAAAACAGCACAAAAAACTATTAATCAACACAATACGAGATAAATTCCTATAAAATCATGATAAGAATCTTAAGGAATATGATAGAATAACTTAGTAGATTAAATAGCGTATCTAAAGGTTAGGCTTTGGTTTTAGGGCCTTAGGCACTAGGTTATTAGTATTAGCTTTTAGCTGCCGGCAGCCAACTTTTGTCGGTGCCGCAGTAAAGCGGTTATTATTACTAATAAGAGTCTATAGGCAATAGGCGATCGATTTATTTTAAAGAATTCTTTATTTCATTCGTAATAGCGACAGTAACCTGCAGACAGCTTTGTTGTTTCTTTTGCAAAAAACAACCGCAAATGCCTACTAGTGCAACTGCCGCTAATCCTATTTAACTATGCAAAACACCTCAATACCCTGGGTTCTGTTTAAGCTTACTATTAGTCAGTAACTCAGAATTTGGAATAGGAAATAGTTTTCTATAATCCGCGCTTGGATCGTGCGAAAACCAAGATTTCTTCGTAAATACATTAAAGCGAATCATATCTTGCCTACGGCGTCCCTCTTGTGTAAACTCCCAGGCCAGTTCATCTAAAAATCTTCCATATTGAATATCAGCACCGCCTTCATGTGTATTCGCATTATTATCTCGCCTACCATAGTCATAAGCGCTTCCCTGCAAGAGTTGGGCGCCGGTTACTTTGGCCTTCTCCGGGCTTGCTTTAAAATTACGGGCCCTTACCTCTGTTACAAGGGTCGCCGCTTCATCCTGTCGGCCGGTTCGCAAAAGCGATTCTGCTTTCATTAACAGGACATCCGCATACCTAAACAGTGGCCAATCGTTACTCAATCGATTCGTTATTCCCTGGGCGTACTCAAACTTACCCCAGCGTAACCCATGCACCTCTTGTGATTCGTCCATACTTGGCACCTCATTGATATAAGCAAGAGGCCGCCCGGCAAAGGCTCCCATTGTGCAATTCAATGCGGCACCTGTAGACGAATATTGCTGTCCCTGTATAAAATTAGTGACTAAGCGATTGTCATCCGGATCAAAAGAATTAATATATTGAGGCGTTACACAAACTCCTCCCCAGGGGGTAGCTGTGAAATTGTACGTTGCCTGATTTGCAGGCTGTAACGTATACATATGAAAATCGAAAGCATTCCAATCGCTCACATAATTTTCGTCAAATGCCAGTGCCATAATAATTTCAACAGAGCTTTCATTATGTGTAGCAAATACATTAGATTGATTTCCCTCCAAAGCATATTTATTCGCCTCTATAATGCGGTTGCACGCTTCAATACAAGCATCATAGTTTCCTGTACCGGTATACACTTCGGCATTCAGGTATACCTTAGCCAACAAGCTGTATGCAGCCCACTTATTAAAACGGCCATAAAAATTACCACCTACCGTTTCGCTCAACTGATCGATATTTCCTGTTATCTCTGAAATAATGAAATCATACACTTCCTGTCGCGTGTTCTGTTCTGGCAAATAGCCTTCCGGCACGTCAAATTGGGTTACAATAGGTACATTACCATAGAGATCGCATAATAAATAATAATAGGAAGCACGTAGCACCTTTAACTCCGCCAATATTTGTTCGCGGGTATCTGGAACTTCAATAGCCCCCGATTCGATCTGATAAATTATGCGATTACAACTATTCACACCTACATATGTTCGTTCCCAGCAATTCCGCACCACCTCATCTTCAGAAGTCCATTTATGCTGATGTAAACGTTTATAAACACCACCATCTACCCAGCCATTGGGTCGGGCGGGTAATACGTCCTGATCAGCGGTAAGCATTTGCGCTCGAACGACACCATTCCATAGAAGCATGGTATGTCGCCATGGAACATAAGCGGATCCTATTAGCGCAATTAGATCGTCACCAGACGCCACAAATTCATCTGCGATAACCCGGTCGTAAGCATCGTCTTTCAACTTCGTACAGGAAAGGTTTATGATCAATGATGATAGCATTAAACCGATTAAGAATATCTTTATTTTCATCTTTATTATTTTTTAATGGCTGATGAGAGCTCGAGTAAATAATGACTGCCCCGTGTGTCAATATTACTTACATCTCGGCTTCATCTTTATTATTTTTTAGCATTTCTATAATATCCATGTACACTTCGTTCCTTTAAAAGCTAACATTTGCCCCGATCGTAAAGGAGCGTATCGTCGGATATTGATCTCGGTTGTCATAACCCGGATCAAGGCCTGCACGGCTTACTTCCGGATCGATCCCTTTATAACCAGTAATAATGAAGGTATTTAAACTGGATGCGTAAACACGCAAGCTCTTGACTCCCTTCCACTTATCCGATTTAAAAGTATAACCAAGTGTAATATTATCTATTTTCCAATGATCACCATTTTCTACATAATAGCTATTAAATTCGCCGGGGACGAGCTTGTTCAAAATTGCTTTTCCATAAATCTTGTCGTAGGCTGATTTTAAACGATTGTATTGCTCTAAGTTTGTATTCTCATAATACATCCGTGCACCGTTAATAATCTGATAACCAAATGCGCCACGCATACTGATATTCAAATCAAACTGCTTATACTGGAAGGAATGATTCCATCCCGCATACCATTTAGGGAGTCCATTACCGATTACTTTTTTATCTTCGAATGCGCGCGGAAAGTCGTCATAAGCTACCGGATTTCCGTCTCTACCCTCATAGATCCATTTTCCGTCGTCTGAAATATCAATTACTTTAAAGCCATAGAAATTACCGATCTTATCGCCTACACGCACAATGTGAGACTCAGTCTTAACCGGTTCGCTGATCCATCCGGTCATAAAATAATCGCTTGACGACTGATATAGTTCGTTAGACAAACTGATCAGCTCATTGCTGTTTGTTGAAAAATTAATGGAGGTCGACCAGTTAAATTGCTTCTTTCTGATCGGGTTAAAGGATAGAAGTACTTCAATCCCTTTGTTGCGCATTTTTCCTACATTAGCCCTCGTTGTTTTATACAAATTAGGCGGACTTGGTACCGCGTAATCATAGAGTAACCCGTTGATATCCCGATTATATACATCGATGCTCCCGCTTAACCGGCTGTTGAACATGCTAAAGTCCAAACCGAAGTTGGTTTCGTGCTTTTCTTCCCAACGTAGATATGCATTTGGATTTTGTGACGGAGCCAAGGTTTGTATCCAGTTACCATTAGAATAAAAGTAATCGCTATAATTAAGCAAGGCAACGCCTAGAAACCCTAAATTCGGTTGACTTCCCGTTACACCATAACCTGCGCGAAGCTTCAAATCATCAAATATTTCCTGATCTTGCATAAAAGCTTCCTTGGTTAATCGCCATCCCAATGAAACAGCCGGAAAAGTTCCCCAAGGATTTTTGGTACCATACAGCTGACTTGCCGCCTCGTGCCTTACACTTGCTAATAGTAGGTATTTATCCTTGTAAGAATATGTGAGACGTCCGAAAAAACTAATTAAATTCGTCGTTATACGGGAGGTCGTCTCTTCAGTCAAACCTTCTTTTAATGCTCTGCCAGCTCCTATGTTATGGTAGCTAAAGTTATCGGTTGGAAAGTCCCAATTCGTCATCCTCTGCGAGGTATAATCTGTTTCCTGATAACTATAGCCGCCTAATAGATTAAACGTATGGTTATTTACTTCCTTGCTATACTGTGCTGTAAGCTCCATCAGTTTGGTCATATTTGCATTTGAACCGACGGCGGCAAAACCATTTCTTCCGTCCCTTAACGTGGAGATATGATTCTTGGTTTCATAATAGCCCCCATTTTGCTGGCTCTTCACATAAGATAATAAGGCGTTTAATTTCAAGTCCGAGATCGGCTTATAACTGATATTACCATTATAGCGCATTTCAGAAATTTCCTGCTTTCCATCACTTTCATACAAACGCGCGAGTGGATTTTCGTATTCAAATAAACCAGCTTGTTCCTGCCATTTGCCTTCTGCATCATAAATAGGAGCCGTTGGGTTTCTAATGATAGCTTGCCTATAAACATAATTATTGAAACCATCATTATCACCGGTAGCCGTATAATTGGTCTGATTGCCAATGATACTAAAATTTACATTCACCTTGTCGTCAAACAAGGATTGATTGATTTCCAGTCGGCCTTGAAAGATGTTGTTATCTGATCGCTTAAATATTCCTTGTAATGCGCGGTAATTAAGACTAGCAATGTAATTTGTTTTATGGTTCCCTCCTCGAAAGGCCAAATTATGTACGTGGCTTATAGGGTTTCTAGTTATTTCATCCAACCAGTCGGTTGATGCCCCCAAGTCCCACGAAGCATCGCGCTCACCGGCAGCAATTTGGGCTCTATAATCGGCTGCCGTTAGCATATCAAGACGGCGGCTGATCTGCGAAGTGGTAGCATACACGCCGTAGTCAACTTGGTTGATTCCATCCCCTTTCGCTTTCTTCGTGGTAATAAGAATCACCCCATTTGTTCCTCTTGTACCATATATAGCGGCGGCCGAGCCGTCTTTCAATACGTCCATACTCTCAATATCTTCAGGCGCTACCGTATTAAACGTACCTGGAACACCGTCTATTAACACCAAAGGATCGGAATTGGCACCCAATATGGTGGTATTTCCCCGCAATAGCACCTGCGTTTTTTCGGTTGGATCACCACTGGGATTGGTAATAGTTAAACCAGCTACCTTCCCTTGAATCAACTGACCAGCATCCCGCACAGCGCCTTTTAAAAAGTCTTCCGATTTAACCGTTGCCACTGAGCTGGTAAGGTCACCTTTACGCTGTGTTCCGTAACCGATAACTACCACTTCTTCCAGGTTATTTTCGAGGCTTTGCAATACAACTTTTAAGCTATTGGTACCTGTAAGAGGTATTTCCTGCGCACGAAAGCCCATATATGAAAAGATTAGCAGCTTAGCATTGTCAGGAACCGCTAAACTGAATGTTCCGTTTTCGTCGGTCGTAGTACCTCGGTTCGTTCCATCAAGTCGTACACTAACTCCTGGTAAAGTACTCCCATTTTGATCCCTTACCACCCCGTTGATTTGGCGTTCCTGTGCAAGTTTTGCGTCATTTATTTCTTCTTTCTTAATCGACTCCGGAACAGACTTATCTTTCTCACTGATGATAATGCTTTCGGCACGCAGCTCATAGGTAAGCTTTGTATTCGCTAAAAGATGATTCAAGACTATAGCAAGCGGTTTTTCCTTCTCGTCGACCTGTAGCTTAGGATAAGCTGCGACCAATTCTTCGTTATATATAATCCGTAAGCCGGTAAGCTTGCCTACTTCCTCTAATATGTTCTTTAGGGAGGTGCCGTTTTTGTGAATGCTTATCTTTGTTTCACTTAACGACTGCTTTTTTCTAATTGTACCTACAGCAAACATTGGTAGCTGTAAATACAAAACAATACATAATAAACTAATTATATCCCTCCGTCTTTTTATCAACGTGGGCATTTTAATACAGATTTCCATATCTTTAAATGTTCGGTTAATTGGTATAATTTCTGAACGGGGCATGATGAAGTGATTCGCGTTACAAACCATGCCGCTGGGAGCAGAGCACTGTGTTCTGTTCCCCTTTTTGGTTTCATTTCATTTTCTTATCTCATTAATGCATGTTTAGTACAGGGTTACTTGATTATTAGCCCATTTATAATTAAAGTTGTTGGCTTTTGCTAGTTCATAAATGACATCGGTAGGTTTGTCCGAAAGATTGAAGCTTGCTGAGAACCTGACCTTTCGTAGCTTTTCACGGTGAATATCGATCTGTATTCCATACACTTGCATCAGTTTGTTTGCAGCATTTTCAAGTGTTTGCCCCTCAAAATAAATCCGGTTCCAATTACTTATTGACAAGGCATCTGCCGGTTCCTTCATGGGTGTTTTATTGCTGACGATCAAGGCCCGTTCATTCGGTTTTAAATAGAGCGATTTATGCTGCCCCGCTACCTGCTTCGATGTTACGGCGACTTTCCCTTTCCTAAGTGTTACAGCATCCGCCGCCTCTTTTATATTGATGTTAAAAGCTGTACCGAGAACCAAGGTTCGACTGTGCCTTGTTTCCACTACAAAAGGCTGGTGCTGATTGGCTGCTACATCAAAATAAGCTTCGCCTTTTAGCAATTGTACCCTTCTCTCCTTAACCCCAAACTTCTTTGAATAACTACACTTGCTTTCGGCATTTAGCATAATGATAGAACCATCCGTCATTCGGATGCGGACTTTTTGATTTTTAGAGGCCTGCACAACATACTGCTCGTCGTAGTGTTCCTTTGTGTTTTCTGTCCAATAATTAAGCCCTAACGAGAACAGACAGATGCAAGTAGCACCCACTAAGGTCCTGGCCGCCGTCCGCTTATATTTATTAATGCGAATCTGTTTATCTATTTTTTCTTTTATGAATTGCGCGCGCGTTAAGTCGGCATCTTTCCCTTGGTAAAATGCATTTGCTTCTCGCTGTTTAAGCCATGCATCAACAAGTGTTCGCTCCTCTTCAGAAGCAGTATTGTTTAGGTACTTCTTTAACAGATCGGCTAGCTTATGTGCATCCATAAAGATTAATTTCACATAAGTCGTAGAAGGAGGCGATAGGTAGTATAAAAAATTTATTTTTTATTGCACGCCATTCACAATGATAAATAGCAACAGCATATCATTCCAAAAAGGAGTAGTAGACAGTTTATAGCGCAGGTACCTCAATGCATTATTGATCTGCTTTTTTACGGTTGTTGGAGCGATATGTAACCTATCCGCAATTGTTTTATGATTGAGTTGTTCGTTCCGACTTAGGTCAAAAATCTCTTTTGTCTTTTTGGGCATATTCCTCGTGCAGGCCTCCAGGAATGCAGCTAACTCCTTTGCGGATTGTAATTCGATTGGTGAAACCGATTGGTTCGGAAAAACGTGGCGTTGTTCAAAAGAACGTTGTTTCACCTGTTTGCGAATGACGTCGACGGCCTGATATTTAGCACAGTTGAAAAGGTATGTTTTTAAAGACTCTATAGGAGGCAATCGCTTTCTTCGTTCCCATAAGGAAACAAATATATTTTGCAATAAGTCCTGTACCAACTCCTCGTCCATCAACAATTTACTCAAATAATGCAAAAGCATAGCTGAGTAGCGATGATATAACGTATCGAAAGCATGCTTATCACTATTGGTTAACATAGCAATCAGCTCCTTGTCGGAAAGGAAATGATATTGATTCGTATGCATCGTCCCCAAGGTTTATACAGAAAATGGTTAGTAAACGACTATTAAATGTCAAACATACGATTATTTTTTATACATGCAAAAAAGACAAAAAAATTAAGGGTATAAGAATGAATGCATCCAATTACTGCAAAACCACGTGCTTTATATTTTTCCGATCATAGGTATACAAGACATGAATCAGGCCGTCACTCGTTTGTATAATCGCAGGGTAGCTATATTCTTCATTCGTACCATCTTCCAATACAGCAACATCATTCCACTTTTGGCCGTCCATCGAGCAGGCAATGCGCAGTTTTCCTCTATTGTTGAACCACTCCTTTCCAGGTACATCCGGATTGTATACGATCAGTTGGCGTCCGTCGCGCAAGGTAACGGCGTCCGTTCCGGAATTTGGATTTAAAAGGGCGGTTTTATTCAGCGAACCCCAGTGTAGTCCTCCATCTTCAGACCAAGATTGGATTACTGATCCTTCTTTGCTTCGACAAAGTACTTGTAATCGTTGATTCTTGTAAGTTAAAATACTTGGTTGAATTACATTATACTCGGAGGCAGTATCTATGGGTATATATTGCCAGCTTTCACCGTCATCCTTTGATAGTTCAATATGAGCTCTCCATTTATTTTCGGTAACTTCTACACTAGAGGGCGATAAGATATAGCCATTAGCTAACTGAATCGGCTTATTTTTGATCGGGCCTAGGATTCCATCGGGAAGTTTCTGCGGGGATGACCAGTTTAGCCCGTCATCGGTTGATGTTTTTACCATTCCCCACCATGCTCTCGGATTGGGTCCAACCTTATAAAACAGAAAGGTTTTCCCCGCTTGTGATTTAAATAAAACGGGATTCCAGGTTGGATAACGTAAGGTATCATTTATGACACCATCAGCTATTATTTGGGCCGTTGAAATCTTTTCGCTGTTTATTTTGCATAGCCAAATGCTCACATCTTCCTTCCCTTCTTGCGAACCTCCAAAACAAGCCGCCAATAAGATACCCGGCTTTACTTCCAAAAGTGTAGATGCATGACATTCCTTAAAAGGAGGATTGGTAAACACCAGTTCTTGTTTAATAATTTTCAACCTCTTCTGGGCGTAAAGAGCTAAGAAAGGAAAAAATAGAAGAGCAGACAACAAAGACAGCTTTTTTAACATATTGAAATTGTTAGAAAGGCTAAGTTAATACTTATCGTTTTATAAGCAAGTAACTAACAAAGTCCAAATAACGTCCAAATGCTAAAAAGTAACTGTTAATCGGTTTTCTGTAGCAAGCATCCGTCAATTAAAATGCACATGCTTATGAACATTTTTCTCGAAGCGATCCGCAATAGCGAACACAAGCGCAATACCGTTATCCAGGTTAATAGTAATGGCATTTTCCTGTTCCAATGTATCGGCAAAGGTATCGATTACATAGTCTTTATGCATATAGTGTCCTTCGTCGTTCACGTATTGATTGAACCATGTTAAAAGTTCCGCGAAGCTCCTGCAAGATACTGGGTTGATCAGGACGTCAGGATAACATCTTCTAATAAATCCTACTGTATACATAATCCGGTTTTTAATATTTGCAAACCTAACAATATTTGTACGCGCTCACCGAGAACAACTGCCTCGATCATCACTCATTTTTTCACAAATAAACTGTATGATTTATGCAAAATAAAATTTTTTACACAGAAATGCCTTGTTGTTACACGAAAGTTCATTTCCTCGCTTCGAATTGTTTTTTATACACTTTTTAGGTTGCCTCAATCTGTGCTAAATTGTGATAGTCGAGAAGCATCCTTACCTGTTCTTCCTAGCCTCTGTCATCCAACATTCTAATAAATTTCTAATCACTTTCCAATATATCTTTAAGTTCTCTCGACATAAATAATGCTATCTTTGTCGACATAAAAAAAAATAAAACAAAAAATGGATACGGGACCCAGTTACATAACAGGAGAACGCGCTCATTAAACCTGCTGCTTCTTTCAGCTGTGTGGTAATTAATGAGCTGCATAAGCGAAAGGAGCGATGACAAACAAACTTTCCATCAACCTTCGCATTTCTTTTTGAACGAGTTATCAAGTAAAGCGTTGATAACGCTTAATGGTTCCTGCTTTCAACATTGCATTGTTTATCTGTAAATCATCAAGAAATGAACACTTTTCAAGAAATTCACCCTGCAGACATTGCTGAGCAAATCACTTTATTTGACAGCAAAGAGCGAAACATTGCCTTTCTCAAATTAGCTGGCGAACAAAAGACAGCTGTATTTTCGTATCTGACAATTGATCTACAAAAAGAGATTATTAAAAGTCTGGGAGATAAAGAAGTAGCTGAGGTATTGAACAATTTAGAACCAGACGATCGTACATCGCTATTTGAGAGCTTTCCTGACGATCTTATTAAGCGAAGCATTAACTTATTGAATGATGAGGAAAAAGAGGTTGCGTTAAATTTAATCGGATATCCGGCAGATTGTATTGCGCGGTTGATGACACCCAACTACGTGCAAGCGAGAGCCGAGTGGACTGTACAGCAAGTTTTTACGCATATCAAGAAATTTGGAAAAAAGGCAGAAACGCTCAATCATATATACATAGTCGACAAGGATAACAAATTGATTGATGATCTTCGCATTGGTCAGTTATTGATGGCCGAGCCCGACGATATGCTTCGAAAATTGATGGATGAGAGCTTTATCGCTATCACTACAACCACCTCCATTGAAACTGCCTTGGACATTTTCGAGAAGTACGATCGCGCGGCGCTACCCATTACCACTGAAAAAGGTGTGTTAGTCGGGATTGTTACTTCCGATGATATTTTGGATAAAATGAAAGAATTGGATACCGAAGATATTCAGAAATTCGGGGGTGTTGAAGAACTGGATTTATCCTATACCCAGACGTCGCTCGTCGACTTGGTAAAAAAGAGAGCAGGCTGGCTTATCATCCTTTTTATAGGTGAAATGTTTACGGCTTCTGCTATGAGTTTTTTTGATTCCGAAATTGAAAAAGCAGTTGTATTGGCTTTATTCGTTCCGCTCATTATATCCAGTGGGGGAAATTCGGGATCACAAGCTGCATCGCTCATTATACGAGCTATGGCTTTGGGTGAACTAAAACTAAAAGATTGGTGGTATGTCATGCGAAAGGAAATGCTATCGGGTTTATCTCTAGGTATCATCCTCGGCACCATTGGATTTTTGCGGATTTTTATTTGGCAACAAACCGGTATCTACAACTATGGTACTTATTGGATCTGGGTAGCCTTAAGTGTTTCCATATCACTCGTTTTCATTGTACTTTGGGGTTCTTTATCGGGATCACTGATTCCTTTTGTTTTAAGAAGAATAGGCATGGACCCCGCTACGGCCTCTGCTCCTTTTGTGGCTACACTCGTTGACGTAACCGGTCTAATCATCTACTTTTCTGTAGCGGCCCTTTTTCTTTCAGGCAAATTACTTTAATATAGAAAGGGATGCTTTGGCATCCCTTTCTATATTAAATCAACCTTTCGGCTACTTTATCCCAATGTACCACATTCCACCAATTCTGTACATATTCAGATCGGCGGTTCTGATATTTTAAATAATAGGCGTGTTCCCACACATCCAACCCCAGCAAGGGAGTCTTTTGAGCGGGTCCCATCAATGGATTATCCTGATTGGAGGTTGAAATAATTTCCATTTTTCCCTTATGATCGACCAACCAGGTCCAACCCGAGCCGAAATGGGTAACAGCAGCCTGTGCAAACTGCTCCTTAAATTGTTCACAAGAACCAAATGTAGCTTGAATCATATCGGCCAATTTGCTTGGAGGTGTTCCTACCTTTGGCGTCATGCTTTCCCAAAAGAAATTATGATTCCAAGCACCTCCTGCATTATTTCGGAGCTTGTCCGAATAGCTTGCTACATCCTTAAACAAGTCATGGGCTGTCTGCTCCATAACATTTTCGGCAATTATTGCTTCATTGACTGATTTAATATAGGCCGTATGATGTTTTGTATAGTGGATTTCCATCGTCAAAGCATCGATGTATGGTGCTAAATCCTTATAAGTATACATCAACCTATCTTGTGTAAAAGATAAGCGTTTCTGTGCTTCGTTTTCAAGTGCTGATGCCTCTTCAACGTCGAGTAAAGAACCCGCTAGCATCGTCCCTACGAGCCCTTTACCTGTGTTTTTTATAAATTTTCTGCGTGTTAACATCTTATTACTGTTAATTTTTCCTTAGGTAGTCATAGATAGCTTTTGCTTCTTCCTCCGTCAATTGCTGATTAATCATGGGTGTTTGATAATGCTCGTACAAAGCCTTCGCCGCCGGATCTTCGGCAATCATCTTATCCGGTGCAAGCAACATGTTCAACACCCATTCGGGGCTATGCCTACTTGTGACTCCTTTCAGCGGCGGCCCTACGATCTTTCTGTCCATTTTATGGCACATGGCACATTTAACCGTGAAGAGCTCCGACCCTTCATTCACCAGCTGGGCATTTATGCTGCCGGGTTTGAACGCCTTTATTGGGCCCACACCTTTATTGGTTAAATCTGCAGGTGACACTTCTGTTTTCTTCTCTGCGTGCTGTACTGCCGATGTTATCGCTTTACTCCTATTATCACTTTCACTTCCGGCGTTCTGATCCGTTCCACCACAGGCTAATAGGAACAGTTGCGCAATTAAGGATGGCACGATAGCCATCCATTTATTTCGTGTGATCATTGTTTTTGTTTTTAAGTTCTTTCGTCAGTCCATTGTTTTCCTTTAGAAGTATCTCCATGTCATCAATCAATTTTGATACTTGTTCATCAACGGTTCCGTCGTAAATTCCCCGTATTCGTCGATCTCGATCCACCAAGGCAAAACTGCCACTGTGGATATATCCTCCCGGGGCCTCTTCTTCTTCTGCGGCTGCAGCGAAGTAAGATTTCTCGGCCAGCGTATATACCTGTTCTGCCGGTCCGCCCACAAAATGCCATAGGGAGGTGTCCGCACCAAGCTTCTCCGCATACTTTTTAAGCACGGGAATACTATCATGCTTTGGATCGATACTATGCGAAAGGATCGCTATTGAGGGGTTTCCCTTAAAATGAGTGGCTACTCGTTGCAAGTTCTTCGACATAATGGGACAAATGGTTGGGCAAGTTGTAAAGAAGAAATCGGCCACATAGATCTTGTCTGCAAAACTATCATTACTGATCCACACGCTATCCTGGTTGCGGAAACGGAAATCGGCAATTCGATGAGCAGCATCACCGTAGTAAGGTAACTTTTCATCCTTACAAGCTCCCAAAAAGAACAGGGTGAGAAACCCTGCTACATATAATAGATTCTTCATAAACAACTATTCGCTAATGTTCACCTTAAACACAATGGGCTCTGTTGATACAACCTTTCCGTCTTTCAATAGACTTGCCTGCACCTCCCACAAACCAGGCATGCCAAGATTTATTTCTCCCTTATAATAGCCATTACCCGTAGCTTTGGCATCTTGATTGCCTTCGGAACCATGGCCCATATCCGGCATATGTGTTTTCAGTTGGATTTCATAACCATCAAAAACAGCCGGATATTCATTTTTACTAATACGATGAAGGATAAAATGCGCCGGTTGCTTCCCAACTTTCACCGAGTCGCTGTTCAACCACGACAAAAAGAAACGTCCATCCGCCCCACCGTCGAAAGCAATGGTGCGTGGCTTTTTCAAATGTTTTACCTCCACCGGAATGCTCACTCGATTTTGATTAGCATCGGGCTGGTCGACCAACAAGCTAAGCGTCCAGCGATGGCCACTTTCTGATGATGAGGGCATAATAAACACCACTGCCCCCTTAAAAAAACCATTTTCTGTTTCCTCATTTGGTTGTATTACCGGTGCTCCATGAGCCATCATCCCCATTTTCATTTCAGGCAGAATTTGTAAGCGCGCCTTCTCTATTGGCCGGCCTTTCGCATCGTTGAGTTTTATAAAAAAGGATTGATAGGTATCGTATAATGAATCGCTAGCATAAAGCGTAGCTGAAAGATCGCCGTCAACCGACGCCCCCTCCCCCACCTTGATCAAAGAAGATTCATCAAAAGATGTATTAGCTACGGTTTGACCATGATCGTTCTCAGCTACGTGAGTCTGTGGATTTTGATTACATGATAGCAGAAGGAGCATTAAAGATATTGTCGGTATGAAAATAAATTTGCAATGTGTTAACATAGTCTTTAAAATAAGTTTAGTTATCTAAGCCCATTAGGCAGCTTTTGCCCAGGTAAAGCAGCCAGACAACCGTGTGATTTTATATTTTTGATATACTCGGCTTATAAATAAAGCGTGAAAAGGCTAATATCTTAGCCGCAAAAGTAATTTTTCAAGTCATTCTTGGCGGGTGGAAAAGACTTGTTGCATAAAGATAGTAGTATCGACCCGAGTAAGGAGGAACGATCCATTGCCGTAGGGTGGATATCGGGGCTTTTAATTTCAAGGTTTCAGGAACAATAACAAGAGCTTCTATTTTATTGATATATCTTTCACTGTCTTGTGATTCAGCTTCTCCCCATTTTTTTAATTTTTTCATTAATACACACTGACCGTTACAGTGCATCATCGGCCGCTCCTTGTTTTCACATAATTCATTCGTAATATACTCCCTATTGACTATAAACCAAGTCAGCAGTCCTAAGCTTCCCAGACACTGAAAAACCAAGCTGAGTAGCAATAGATAAACGAATGTTTTCCTAAACACTTCTTTATTGAAATAGTATACAAATAAAAAGAATACTTAATCCGAATGGATCAAACGACCATAGCTTCCATCAAGTCTTACACTTATGGGTTTTGATTTGAACCAAGGTTTAAATTATACAAGTGGGGGATGAAAGATAGACGCCAAGCTCGGTGCAATATACGGAAGCGCCCTTTCCGAAAATAAGATTGGTTTATCAAGAGGAAGAACCAGTGGATTAATATCGAGAAACACAAAGGTTCGGTTCATTGGTTGGAAATCCCGTAACTTGGTTTCCGCATTTTTTTTATCTTGATCTTGCTCTTTTTTAAGTTCTTTTACCAAGATACATCGACCACTACATAAAGGAGCCATTTTTGTATTTCTATTAATACAAAGATTTTTGGCTATATAATCCTGATTGGCGTAAAAAGCTGTCATAATAAATAATCCTGCGCAGGTTTGAAGCAACACGATGGGGATTAATAATATGATAGCAAAGCGTTTCAAAAGACTAACATTAAGATGTTGCGAATATAAGGCTTTGTTATAAAACGTGCAATTCAATTCGCTTTTATAAACGATGCTTCTAAAGAAAACCGCCCCCCGCATGCATCGGGTAGGCGGTTCATTTACAAACCAATCATTGTAAAAGGAACTCGAATACCTTTGACTCGATAATAATACGGGTCTATATAGCCGTCTTGACATCCGTCTAAGCCACATGCAGAATAATTTAAGCAGTAGGTAAGCAACAATTCATTCCGGCCATTATTAAAATGTGGATGAATAGCGGGTGTATAATACCGGGCATATTGTCCGTAAAAATATTCACTAATCGTGTAAACAGCCTTTCGTTCGGTAAAGGGACCCGTCGGGCTATCAGCAGTAGCCAGGTAAATGCGCCGATTGGCATCGCAATTAAACCCCTGATCCATCGTCATCAAAATATACTTTCCATTCAGATAGGATACGGCACTTGAGCCCAAGCCATCTGCTACTTTTGAAGCAGCACCGGTAGTAGGCGTTGCTGTCCACTCGGTACCATTAAAAAATTCCCATTGTTGAGGATTACTTTCCGGAAAACGTGCAACATGAATATAGCTTTCGTAGCCAAACCCAACTGTCTCACTTCCATAAGCGTACACATAGCCATCCCCTGCTTTAACCATGCCGGTAGCATATAAAATGGCAGTCTGCCCGCTTAAACCCGTTGGGGTAGTTCGTTGTGTTTGCCAGGTAGTGCTGGCATTTTGCGTAAAGACATAGAGCGATTGATTGGTGGCGTTTAAACCGGAACCTTCTCCACAGTGAACATATACTTTATCGCCGATTTCTACCCCCACCCCTGGCCAGGCAAAAGTATTATTTGGTTGAATAGTGCAAACTTGCCTTGGCCGTCCATTTGCACCACCGGGAACGGTTACATTTGGTGTATGCAGGTTATTCCAATCCGTTAAGGAAGGTTGTAGCAGCATCGAATTCCCATAACTGAAGAAATAATTGCAAGGAAATTTATCCTCCGATGTTAAAGAGGTACCATCCCAAGCGTCCTGTGTAACCCACAGCACTTTGCCGGCATTAGTGCCCCAACTCAATAAGATGCTATTTCCCTGATCAAAAGCAACCGAGCCTTGCTCTGATTCATTACGGTTAAAGAAACGAACAACTTCATCATCACGATAGGTATCTTCCGCCTCCAAGCTAATCACCCACTGCTGGCGGCTCTCATTGACCAAGGGTTCCTGCACAACAGCGACTCCATTATTCGTATTTCCATTCGCTATTGCCAAGGCCAAACCATTTCCTTTATTCACCAATCTAACAGAGGTGCCGTCCGACTGCTCCTCCAAACGCCATAGTTGTTGGTCGGCTAAAAAAGGAAAAGCCGCATACTGCTGTATTTGCATATTTACTGAATCAGATGCCGCAGGAACATCGATTAACTTTCCACTATGTAGATTTCTAATTTGATAATACTTTACCCCATCAGTGGTGGTACGATAAATCAAATGCCATTTCTGCCATCGGCTTTGTGCACCGTCAGACATGGAAGTTTCCCATTGCTGCAATTTCGCTTCGTCGTCAAATTTGTTATTGTAGAGTGGATCACCTGCCACTTCCATAAATTTGTTGCTAGCCACATTTTTCAGCGTTATTACGCCATAATCCGGCAGGGAAGCGAGTTGTAAAGAAGTAGGTTGATCTACTTCTTTCATCACACGTTGACAAGCGCACAGCAACAGCAAGTAGCATAGGCTTGTAAGTAATACCTGTTTTGTCATAATTTAAGATTTAACTGTTAAAAAGCACCAATTTCATCTGTCCACATAGCAGGTTAGAAGGTTTAGGTAGGTTTATCCGCCATTTCAAAGACTAGTTCACCACCTTTCATGATATCCCGGTGTCGAAGGTTATAATGCGGATAAACATTTCCGTTTAAACGAATAGCACGGATATAACGATTTTGAGGAGAGTTGTTCGGGGCACTAATAGTAAAATAGATGTCTTTTCCCTGCTTACTTCCAACACGGATACGGATACGATTGAATACAGGGCTCGTAATCTCATAAGTTCCATCTGCCGCTGCAATCGGATGGATACCACTGGCTGCCAATACATACCATGCAGACATTTGACCGACATCTTCATTTCCCACCAATCCTCTTTCAACGGCATTATGATAAGCTTGTTCACATATTTGTCGCGTCCATTTTTGCGTCAGCTCAGGTTTACCCAATTTATTGAATAGAAAGGGAACATGATGGACTGGTTCATTGGCATGGTTGTAAAAATCGTTCCAGCTAAAATCTGCCGGCGTTCGATCAAAAAAGGAGGTTAAATCGGCTAACATGCGCTCCTTACCTCCCATTAAATCGGCTAAGCCGTTTACATCATGCGGAACGAACCATCCCTGCTGATAGGGATTACATTCAATCGTACCATACCAATGCTCTTCCCTTCCTTTCGCTGGCCATGGCAACCAATTTCCCGCGTCGTCCTTTGGCCGGAACCAAGCTTTCTCTCTATCGAATAAGTTTTGGTAAGCCAATGACCGCTTTAAATATTGATCCGCTTCTTGTTGCTTGCCAAGTTGTCCCGCTAGTTTTGCGAGACACCAATCATTATAAGCATATTCCAGCGTCACCGATATCCCTTGGTTACCCGGCGTGTAGTGCTTTGGTCCATTTCCGAATTTTTCCAAGGAACCAACAGCCAACTGATAAGCCGCTTCGACATCGTAGTTGCGGATTCCTTTCGCATAAGCTTCTGCTAACACATTCACCGCGGGATTACCGATCATGCAACCTGAATAGGCATTTAGCAATTCCCATCGTTCAAAATAGTTTTTGTTCTTTTCCTTTGCCAGATCGGTGAGCGAGTGTATCAAGTCGCCCACTACTTCCGGATTAATGATGGTTTGTAAAGGCATTTGACTTCTGAATACATCCCAACCGCTAAAGATCGTTCTACGCACATGCCCGTTACTCGCGTGATGGGTTTTTCCATCACCTCCGGGAAAGTGCCCATCCACATCCTGCAAGCTACGTGGGTCTAGCATCGTCCGATACAAAGCGGTATAAAACACTGATTTTTCCTCCTCTGTACCTCCCTCCACTAGAATCTTTTTCAGTGCGTCAGACCAGCTTTGGCGAGCAGATTGATGTACTTTATCAAAATCCCAGTCCTTAATTTCAGTTCTTAGGTTTTGCTCAGCGCCAGCCTCATCGACGAAAGAAATACCGGCTTTCATGAATACCTGCTCCTGGTCTTCCGTAGCAAAAGTGGTATAAAAGCCGATATGCTTTCCTTCAGCCTGTCTTGTGTTAGCGACTACTTCCGCGTCAGCAATCCACTGTTGGTAATAGTCAGCCTCTACATTTTCTCTTTTTCTTTTGGCGGTATCCGGAATCCGTGCTTTCCATACGCCGACATTTTTCAATGGTTTACTAAATTCGGCATAAAAATACACCGTATAATCAGCTTGTCCATCTCCATTGCCCCAACCACCGCCATCCAGTGTGCAGCGCATCCAGCCCGAAATGCTATGATTATCCCGGACACGTACATATTGAGCCGTAGAGGTTCCACCAACCCGTCTCGCCAAATCGATCTGAATGCGTGCGTCCTTGCTTTTAGGAAAAGTAAAGCGCAAGATACCACTATGAGGCGCCGCCGTTATCTCCGCTTTAATATGATGATCCGTTAATTCAACACTATAATAACCTGCAGACGCTTTTTCTGATTCCTTATCATAAGCGCTTCTATAACCATCCTTCTTACCCTCTATTCCTACAAAGGTCTTTAAAGGTCCGACAGTAGGCGTGACCAGAAAATTACCGAGATCGCCGTACCAGCCAATACCGCTCATTTGTGTAAAAGCAAATCCTTCGATTGTTTTGTGCTCGTAACTATAGCCTGAGCCGTTATCACCTCCGGTAATCGTATTAGGACTTAATTGAACCATTCCGAAAGGCGTGGTGGCGCCGGGGATTGTTTTACCAAGCCCGTGATAAACACCTGCCGCCCCCACGCTGGTGCTAGCGCCAATAAAAGGATTGACATAATCGACCGGATCTTTTTGCTTTTTGCTTTTTGCGGACATACATGATTGTCCTGCAAGTGATATCAAAAAAGAAACTGCTAATCCTATATTCAAAAACTTCTTCATCTTATTTATATTGCTGATATCGTAACCTGATGCTCCTTCGGTTTATTTTTCCGGTAGATCTCCTCGCGTAGAAATTGCATTTCTTTCTCCAATTGTCTGCGCGTATTAGGCACTCGGATCTGTTCATAATCCGCCGTCTTTATTTTTAGCCAGACATTATCCTCTTGATGTTTCATAATCGTATCACGTGCTCTCTCTGAATCATCAAACAACAGATTTTTTCCCTTCAGGAAATTATAGTTTACCCAATAATAGTTTCTGAGTTTAGCTTCCAACTCACGATGCTTCCGATTCAACTCCATTAGTTCGAGCGCCTGTTTATATTGCGGAGTATGGGTTATTTCCGCTAAGTTAATTCCTTTCGCCCATTCAGTAGCGCTAAAAGCTCCAATCCATTCTCCATCGATTTTTAAGGCATAGTTGCCTGCCTTTAATCCTTTCACCATCAAACGTTCCTGATTAAATTCTTCGGTAAACGGAATAACGCTCAAAGCATCTCTTTGTATCTGACTGTTTTCCCATACCCTGGGCAAGGTGTCAATAGGATAAGGAAGTGCGTTCGATAAATAGTCGAACCTTATAACGGACGGCTCCACCTTCAGCGATTTAATTTTCGCATTATCACTTTTTTCAACCTTTCTTGAAGGTACATCAATAGAAACGTCTGCTACGGCTTTACCGGCTAATCCCTGTTCTTTAAGAAAAAGATAAGCCATCACAAAATGGCCTGCACTACCAGGATGAATCCGGTCAGGTCCGGTCAGTGTAAATGCAGGATTCTCACCCTGTTCTTTCTCGGTAATAGCCAACATTGGATGCAATAAATCCACGTATTCCCATCGATTTTTACGCGCGACGTCCTGTTGAAAACCGGCAATCTCTTCCATAGTTTGACTTTTGCCAGGAAAATAGTTCTTCTCATTCCGCATGGTTTCATCATAAGGAGATGACGACATAATGATCTTTCGGATTCCGGGACGCCCTTTCAAAAATTCTTCGATTTTCAGGAAGTTGGCGTAGGCAGTGTCTACCGCTTCTCGACGCGTCTGGGCGGTCTTCGTTGTATCTTGGTATTCGAAATACTTACTATCATTCATTCCAAAAGTCACAATCAGTACAGACGGATCCTTTTCCATGATATCTCTCGGTAATCGATCATAAATCTGACCAGCAACATCCCCGCCTATACCGGCATTGAAAACTTGTAATTTCATGTCAGGAAAATGTGTGATGTAGTACAACCAAATATAATTTTCGTATAGACCTGCTTCGGTAATACTATTACCTGCGAACACAACGCGATCACCATTACTAAAAGGTTTGACAGACTGGCCATAGCCCAACTTAAAAAGGACAAGCAAGGCCCACAAGAGGTAGTTCTTTTTCATCTTATTATTTCATTTTAATTCGCAAGGTACGGAAGCCAAAACGAGGCATTTGTATCTCCAACTTTGCCGCATTAGCGTCTCGTTTTATCTCCAATTCCTCTATAGTCACTTTATTTAAATCTTCCAATTGCGCACGATGGATAGGAAGTTTTAAATCAATTCTTAACGGTCCTTCATCGCCGGCGGCGTTGAAGATACGTAACAGTAAATCATCTTCGTCCCATCGCAATGCCGTTAGTTGGTATCCCGGTTTACTAAAATCTAGTAAAGAACGTTCCTTTTCGACTATCTGCTGCGTTGAGGTCAGCTTCAGCGGATTGGCCAAAACGTCACTTACCTGCCAAAGGTCCGCTTTTTCCCAATTTCCCCGATGAGGTAACAAGCTGTAATTTAATTCAGTAGGCCCGTCCAAGTAGTAGTTACGTCCCCACAGGCCTTTTCCGACATACTGTACATTTAATGCCAGCGGATGTCGCTCTCCATGCGCATAAGATGTTGTATGATCGGTAAATAAGGCCAAACCATACTGCTCTTGACGATCGGTAACATCCACCCAATCGAGCACAACATTATTCTTGATACTATCCCAACTGCTAAAGAACGTATTATCAAGCCTACTTTGTGTCACATCAAATGGCGCATTCTTTGCTATACGCTGTTCTTCCAGTTGTGTCGGAAAAAGTACCAGTAGTTTAAATTGATCATTATAGAATGCCTTTTTCCTATTTTCAAAACGAAGCTCCTCATCGTTAAATTGTCCGATATGCGCTTGCCCGTTCCAATCGATCTTTAACCGAATATCCAGTCGCGGCTCCCCTTTTGTTAAGCAGATTTCCTGTAAAAAATCATGGTTAGCGATTTTTCCCGTTACGGCCAATCTCAAATGCAAGGGGCCCTGCTCCAAAACGGTAATATTGGCCTTGTTTTCAGTGCTTGATCGAAAGCGTTGCTCATCATAAAAAAAGCCGCGCAGTTCATTGAATCCTTTAAAAGCAGAAGTGTCCACCCACTCTTTATCACCTAAATCTTTCAATTTCAGGCTGCGGATAACTCCACCTAAATTTGCGTTTAAGCATAATAAGTGTTTGTCAGTTTCTACCAACAATTCGTCACCTCTCCAAGATAAGTGAGCAAAAGAGCGAGGCTTATACTGCTTCTCTTTTAACTGATACCGCGCCTCCCCCATGGCGGGAACATTGACTTCAAAAAGCAGATGTAATGCCTCTTTTCGCCGACTCCATTGGGTCGTTACCTGATGCCCATCAGCATCCACCACAACCAAGCCCGTATCAATTTTCGAGTTCGCAAAGCGATAATCAACCACACCCCTCCTTCTATAGGGCAGTACGTTCCGAACCATGAATGACGACGATGAAAGACTTTCTTTAGCCTCAAGCGACATCACCGAATCGGCAACTTCCATGGTTGTGTCTGTCCACAGTTTCACCTTTCCGGCCCAATCAGTGCTATCCACCTTGTTATAAGGAACAATCCAACAATCATGATGTTGAGCCAAAAGCAAGGGATACCAAGCCTTCCGAAAGCCAAACTCCGGCCATTCCTTTCCCCGCCATAGATGGTCCATCGCAGCCCACTTTTCAGCCATCAGTAAATGCTGCTCAGCCTTACGAACCCGTTGTGCAATCCGCTGCAACACCTGTGCGCCCCAAACGAGACTAACCTGAATATCCTCCTGCGAAAGTTGCCAGTTCTCCAAAATCCGATTCGTGCTCACTTGTTGAAAATAATGGCGCCATGTGACATACTCGGTAGGCTGATAATCACCCTTATTTTTGCCAAGCCAAGGTCCATTTGTCCAACCCGCGTCCTGCAAGCACATACCTATCGGATGCTCAATACCAGCATCTAGGGCTGCTTTAATAAAGCGCTTGCTATTGTAACTTGCTATAGTCTCCCACGTGGAGCCCGGCTTTAAAGCTTCTATCGCGTAGCGAGGTATTGTAGGTATCGTGGTGCCATCCGGTCCGAGCCAATTGACCGCTTCCCTTCCGTAGGCCCGCGTATAGCCACCCCAACAAGTATTCGGATTTTTCAATGAGGCATATTTAAATCCAAAGCTTTTCAGAATCTGAGGTAGCGCACTTGTAAAACAAGGCTCTTCAGAAGCATAAGTATCAAATCGGATTGTAGGAAAATGTTTACGCAATAGTTCCATTCCGTAGGTAAATTGCCGAATAATGCTCTCTCCGGATATATTATATAAATAAGCCTGTCCATAAGCGGGGTTCACATACTCCATACGTCCGGAGCTGGATTGATCTTGCATTAAAGCTACAAATTGCTGATAACCATATGGGTCCACTTCTTTTACCCAATCCCAAGTTACCGGTTCTATTTCAAGGTTCAGTTTCCAATCCGGATGCTGCAGCAACTGATTCACCATAAAGCTGGTATACTTGGGTGGAAAATGCCCCCATTTCCCACCATGATAACCATCCGCAAAATAGGCTTTCTGTGCTTGAACTACCAAACCATTCAACAAAAATACGCCCACTAAAAAAGCTGTATTTAATTTTTTTTTCTGCATTTGGCAAGTATTTACTTCAAATTTGGATTCGCCTGAATTTCCGAGAGTGGAATTGGCCAAAACAAGTCCGCTTCCCGAAAGGCATTTACATGGTTCGGGGCCTTAAAACCGATCAGGTCAACGATGCGATCGTTTTCCACGTCAAAGGCCTTCCGTGTCCGTAACATATCAAACCAAGTATGAAACTCAAAACATAATTCCCAATAACGTTCTTTCAAGACTTCATCCGTGGTAATATTGGCTGGTTTTTGTAAGGTCGGGAAAGCGCGTTTCCGCACCGCATAGTATGCATCGATAGCCGCCACATCACCGGTCGAACCGCCGTCTATCATGGTTTTTGCCTCCGCACAAAGCAATAAGAGATCGGCATAACGCATTAATGGAAAATTAGCACCTGAGCGGGACGTCTCCTCAGCGGCGTCATCCCAGAATTTGTAAATAAAAGGATTCTGCTTACCTGGTGCATCGCCCACATAACGTACATTATAAAAAAACTGCTTCTCCTGCTTACGTAAGTCATTTTCGGCAAATGACTGATAGAACGCCATCGTAGGCGCCATGGCACCACCAAAATTAGGAATGACCGACACCGGTTCAGGGGGTTCGGGATAAGGCATAAAGTTAAAATGGATGATACTACCGGCGTTTCGTTGATCACGTTGATTCATCAATAGATGCTCCCCTTCATTGTTTTTTGCCGGATTCCGTAAGTCGGCATAGGTAGTAAACAAGCTATATTCGCCGGCATTTATTACTTCCATGCATTTGTCATAAGCCATTTGGTAATACGTTGCCCCTTTCTGTAAGGGATAACCGGCCATCGTCATGTAAACTTCGGCCAACTGCGCCTTCACGGCTCCTAGATTTACACGACCACTTTTATCTGTCCAAGGCAGGCCCGCGTTTTCTGCAAATTGTAAATCACTTACAATTTGATTATAAATATCGGCAATTGGGGTTTTCCCGATCAGGATGTTGTTCAGATTTTGAGTAGGTTCTGTTTTAAGAGGTATACTCCCGAACAAACGTACCGCTCGAAAATAATAATAGGCGCGCAAAAAATATACCTCTCCTAAAAAACGATTTCGTTTTTCTTCACTCACCACCTTTGTTTCTGTAACATTGGCAATGAAGCTATTGCAATTCTCTATGGGAATATAAGTACTGTTCCACCAGGTTTCAAAACGGCTATTTGAATTTTCAATATTCTGCAAAAGCAAGAACTGATCATCGGCGCTTCCCGATGGTCGCGGCCTTTTACTATATCCAGTCATATACTCAAGGGCATATACGGGACTGGCAGCCACCGTTATTTCCGTTGAAAACGGCATATTCAAACCAGCATAAGTACCATTAGCTGCTGCCTGAATTTGATCTTCTGTTTTATAATACTGATCCGTGGTCAGAAAACTCGCGGGCTCCTCTTCCAGAAATTTGTTGCAAGAGGTAAAAAGAACGAGTATCACTAAGGCTAATCTAAAAATTGTGTTCATGATTATTAAAAGCTAGTTTTAAGCGAAAAAGAAATGGTTCTTGGTTTGGGATATTGGTATACGTCTACGCCCTGATTAAGTGCCGCATCGAATGATGTTACTTCCGGATCATAACCCGTATATCCTGTAAATAGAAGGGCATTTTCAACGTTTACGCCGAGCACCAAGGTATTTAATTTGATCTTTTGGAGCCAATTCTTGTCAAAACGGTAGGAAAGGCCTACATTGCGTACCCGTAGGAAAGAAGCATCCTCCACATTAAAGGAATCGCCCGCTTCATTGTCAAAACCGTCCGAATTCACCCGTAACTGGCCGAGCATTGTGTTTTGATTTTCCGGAGTCCAAGCATTTAAAATGGATTTGAAACTATTCACATTAGGCCCGGGATTTACCATCAATGCTTTCGCCAAACTAACGACGTGATTACCATATACGCCTTGCAAATCTATAAACAAGGAGAAGCCCTTATAGCTGATGGTATTGGTCATATTCATTTCCCATTTAGGCATTGCATTCCCTAAATTCACGCGGTCGTCTGCGTCTTTCGCACCATTCCCGTTCGTATCGCGGTATTTGATATCGCCCGGCTTTTTACCATACTGTGCTGCCTGTTCTGCTTCGCTTGTTCCCCACACACCTAATCGTTCATACCCATAGAACTCGTTCAATGGACCGCCTGCAATAATGCGGCCGAACCAAGGATAAATTACATCATTGTTAATATCGATTACTTTTGAACGATTGATGGAAAAATTATAACCGGTTGTCCAGCTAAAATCTGCTTTTCTGATATTTACCGTATTCAAGCCAAGCTCCACACCCCTGTTTTGAATACTTCCTATATTATCAAAGACATTTGTATACCCGGTAGTAACCGGCAGTTTTCGAAGGTATAGTAAATCATCGTTGCGTTTGTCATATACATCTGCCGTCAAGAGCACTTTACCATTGAATAAACTCATATCGAAGCCGATGTCCAATTGCTTTGCCTTTTCCCATCGCAAATCCGGATTTCCTAAACCTGCCAAGGTAACGGCTGATTGATAAGCGTTATTGAAAACCGCTTGTCCATTATTATAACGATTCAAAGTTACATAGTCACCGATCTCCGCATTGCCGACAATACCGTAACTGATTCTCAATTTCAGATCGTCAATACGGCTATCCATATTTTTAAAGAAAGACTCTCGGGAGATGCGCCAGGCCGCTGAAAAGGATGGAAAATAGCCATATTTATTGTTGGATCCAAAACGAGAGCTTCCATCAATGCGGAAGGACGCGCCAAATAAGTAACGATCGTCGAAATTATAATTAGCTCTCGCGAAGTAAGAATTCAATTGATTCTCCGTCTTTCCTGAACTGGGTATCCGGGGCGTAGTTCCGGTACCTAAGTTATTATATTGGAAAAAATCGTCAAAAAAGCCCTCGGCGCCGGCACGATCCGTAGAAGTCACATAATAATACCAGCTTGCTCCTGCCACCGCATTTAGATGATGTTTAGCCCAACTATTTGTATAAGAAAAGTAGTGCTCGGTTGTCCAAGATCCAAAATCCGTGTGCCCCCTCTCAGCGATGCCCTGCTGGTTTTCGGCCACATCAAATACAGTTCTGCCACCATAATAAAGATTATAACTGGAAGAAAGTTGCCCACTTACCGAGGCATTGAAGTCCAATTTGTCGGAAAGACGAAAAGTAGCCATTAAATTACCTAATGACTGTGTTCTTCCTGTTACGTTCTTCACCTCATTCAGCAGTTTAACCGGATTTTCCGAGTTTTCAGCGCCAGGGTAATCACCTTTTCTCGAATAAGTCCCATCGGGGTAAGTCACCGGCAAAAAGGGCAGATATTCCAAACTCTGACGTAGCGCATTGAGTCCCAATGTATTGTTGTCTATGTTATTACTTTGATATCCGCCCGCATTCAAATTAGCCTTGATGTTCAGCCATGGTTTCACCTCCCAATCGAGGTTTAAAAACCCATTCAATTGCTTATAATAACTATTTAACATAATTCCATCATTATTTCGGTAAGACACATTTGCCAACACCTTAATATTGTCCTTTCCGCCTGAAAAAGTCAATGCGTGTTGATGCGATACTGCCAGGCGGGTTGCCTCCCGCTGCCAGTTTATATTGTATTTTGGTGTTCCATCACTATTGAACAAATCATCTTTATGTAGAAAAAAATTATTGGGATCCAGGTGCGGCGCTATGCGACCGGGAACATACTCATACTGGCGCTTAAACATTTCCAAGCTTTCATTCGCATCCAATAGATCCAATTCGCGAGCAAGGGAAGCAAAACTTAATGTGTTATCGAAAGCAATTTGTGAGCTGTTAAGATCTCCATTTTTTGTCGTAATAACTACCACCCCATTTGCTCCTCGTGATCCATAGATAGCTGCCGACGAGGCGTCTTTCAGTACATCCACCGACTGGATGATATTCGGATCGATGGTAGTTGGGTCGGCTCCCACCATGCCATCAATCACATAAAGTGGCGTATTAGAGCCATTGATAGAACCTGTTCCCCTGATTTTAATCGCAGGGTTGCCTCCCGGTTTACCCGAATTAAGATTGATGTTTACACCGGCAATCTTTCCGGCCATTCCCTGCAATAGATTCTGTGCCGACGGCCGCTCCAATAATTCCTCCCCTTTTACAGAACCGACCGCCGTACTCAAATTCCCCTTACGGGAGGTACCGTAACCCACTACTACGATTTGCTCTAAACTATTGCTGGCGGTCGTCAAGGTTATCGTTAAATTTTCAGCATCCGTAACCGGCATTTCTTTTTCCGAATAACCGACATAGGAAATAACGAGTAGTGCGCCCTTTGGTGCCTGAATCGAAAAAGCACCATTGCTGTCTGTTAAGGCGCCTGTCTTTGAGCCTTTAACGCGTACAGAAGCACCAGCCAAAGGTTGCCCGGCTTCATCTAGCACTTTCCCATGTAATGTCATCTGTTTCTCGGGTTTGATGGCTGATGCGATACGCTTTTCGCTGATAAAAATAGTCTTCCCCTTAATTTCATACGTTAAGGCGTAAGTCGACAAAGCCGCCCGCAGTGCCTCATCTACAGAGCCGTTGCTGACATTCAGATCTATCATGCGCGTTGGCTCCAGTAATTGATCATTATAAAAGAAGGTATAATCCGATTGCTTTTCAATAGCTGCGAAGACCTCTGACAATCGCGCTTTTCGCATCTGTAGATTAATACCTTGAGCGGCAAGCGACGAGGTGCTTAATAACAAGCTGGCCAAAAACGACCAGGTTCGTGCCTGTTTCCCTAAATAAAGGCCAATAGTATTCCCTTTCGCCTTACTTTTAATTGCGATCATATAAGTCTATAATGTTAGGTTTGTTAATTTAAATTTATTTACTCATTGGTTTTTTGTGTTATACGACCTCAGGGTCCATTTGTTTCCATATGCTTTTATTTAAACAAGTCTTTTGGTAATTCAATAATGTGCTCTTGGTCTTCTATCTGAATAGGAATACCCGATAAGGCCAGACCATTCAGGAGTTCAGACAAAGTAAGTTGACGATCTATTTTACCTGTATATGTCTTTGTTGTACTTGATTTCACTTTTAGATCCACATTATACCATCTAGAGAGCTCGCGTAAAACAGATGGTAGATCAGCTCGATTGAAGGCAAAATAGCCTTTCGTCCATGCTATAGCTAAGTCTGCCTCCTTCAAACGGTTGACTTTTATACTTCCTTTTGCTGTTAAACTAGCCTCCTCACCCGGTTGTAACCGGATTTTTTTTGAGGACGTCCCAACTGTTGTTATCGCTATACTTCCCGCCAGCAAGGTCGTTTTAAACGCTGTCTCATCCGGATATGCGCGTACGTTAAAATCTGTTCCGAGTACTTGAACACGTTGGCCTTCACAATTCACAAAAAACGGCTTATTCACATTACGAGCTACTTCAAAGTAAGCTTCACCGCTAACCGTGACTTCCCTGATATCTCCATCAAAACGCGTTGGATAATGTAAAGAAGAGGCAGCATTTAGCCATACCTTCGTTCCATCGGCAAGCACCAACCGGTATTGCCCTCCCTTGGGTACGCGCATGGTATGAAAAACCATCTCTTTAGTCGATTTTTCAAGCCCGCTGTAATTTAACCGGCCTTCTCCTTCCTTCACGAAACGGCTCTCACGATCTGCAAATATACCGTTTGCTATCTCCTCCAACTCAAGCGTTCGGCCATCTGCGAGTGTAATGGTGGCCCTTTCAAACCCAGGCTCGACATCCCGTTTAACCACCGTCTTTTTTGTTGATGAAGTGTCAATGGACTTCGATAGATAAGAATAAACAAATAGCCCGAGGCCTAGGCACACTAAAATAGCGGCAGCATATCCCCCGATGCGATACCATAGAACCCGGGGGCTTAAAACCGTTTGTTGTTTGATGCGCTTTAGTATCCGACTTGTTTGCTTGGCGTTGAAGAAGCGCTCCTTTTGTTCATAATCCAGATAAGTCTCTTCCAATAAAGCTTCCAGCGATTTTTGTAGCTCTTCCCTTTGGAGCAACTCGAACAATTCACGTTCTTCCTCCGGAGAAGCTTGTTTATTGAAATACTTTTCGAACAAGATGCGTAACCTGCTGTCCATTTACAATCAATTAGCCTATTGGTTTATTTATCTTAAAGACACAGTCAAAAGTAAAAAGGGGTAATGGGTCGATTTTTTTTAACGTAAAAAACGACTTAACAATATCACCAATAAAGGCAGGTCGATTCGTGCTTCGGCAAAATAGTTACGCAAAAATTTAAGCGCCAATTTCATGTGTTTTTTTACTGTCTCGGGTGAGAGTTGCAATACACGCGCGATTTCTTCTTGCTTCAGGTGTTCTATTTTACTCATTTTAAACACTTTCTGTTGTTGTGGTGGCAATTTTTGGATGGCCTCTTCCAGTATGGCCTTGTAGCGATCTACCGGATCGTCGCCAGCGTCAGCAGACTCATATTGAATCAATCCCCCCTGCCAAATCTCATTCCGAAGTTTTTCATTAGCAATTTTACGCAACGCATTCAACATTCTGTTTTTTGTAAGAATAAAGATATATCCTCTAAAAGAGGAAATCTCCCTTAACGATTCGCGCCTGAGCCATACTTCGATAAAAGCTTCTTGAACCACTTCTTCGGCTAAGATATCGGAAGAAGTGAGCTGATAAACAAAGGCCCCCAGCTTATCATAATAAGCATAAAATAGCTGCTCGAAGGCTTTTTCATCACCATTCGCTACCCTGACCAATAGGTCGGTTTCCGTATCAAGAGAAATCAATGCCACTCACCAGGTTTATATGTTGCTAATTTAGAAAATAAAAACGATTTAGCAAGAGTTTGTTATTACAACCCTTTATTTACCCGATTAAGCTTTTGACACTATTTAATGAATAACGCAAAAAAACCTTAAACTTTGCAACTTTTCAAACAGCTCGACCGGTAAGCTGTTATGTAATAAAGCATTTAATAGATGGAAAAAGACAGAAAAGCTGTTCCGAACGATCATCTAGCCAATGAACGTACCTTTTTAGCTTGGATACGTACATGTATTGCTACCATTGGTTTAGGCTTTGTTGTCGTTAAATTTTCGCTATTCATTCGACAATTGGCCTTAGTAGTGGGTACCGGTACCAAACTGCCCAATCATGGCTATTCGTCTATTATCGGAATTACTTTGGTTATTGGCGGTATGTTGCTTGCCTTGTTTGCCTACTATCGATTCAAGAGTACTCAACAGCAATTGCTTGCCGGCAGATTTCGACCATCGTCCGGCATATTTTTGGGAATTACTACTGCTATCATACTTCTTGGTATTATCTTGGTGGCATATCTCTTGCAGCGTGTACGCTAATGCACAACAAAGGTTCACAATCTTTCGCACGTCATCATCGATACAACTGTATACAAACATTTTAACACCTGGGCTGTTAGAAATTAGTGAAACAGCTACGAGATTTATGTTAGAGAAGATTCAAGACCTTCCGGCTCATGTTTTCGGTGTTCGAGCATCAGGAGAGGTAAGCGGAGAGGATTTAAAAAAGGTATTGCATCCAGGTTTGCAAAAACTTGCCGCTAGCTTTGGAGAAATCTATTATTTGCTGGTACTGAACACATCGGTACAGAATTTTGATAGTAGCGCCTGGCTTCAAGATATGTTGGCAGGTATCAAACACTTCAATAAGTGGAAAAAAATGGCCATCGTAACCGATGAGGAGAACGTACGAACATTTACTGATATGGCCAGTTATATCATGCCGGGAATCGCCAAGGGTTTTTCCCACGCAGAAGTAGGCGCAGCGGTTGCCTGGTTATCTACAAAAGACAGCGAAAAAAGGCCAATCGGCAAGACATCCCTGGACAAAATCGCTTTGGTTGCTTTAATTACCATTATCACCATAAAGCTGATAAAAAGAGCCGTGAAAAGCGCTAGACGATAAGTTCTATCATAAACCGCAACGAGTTGATCCTTTATTGCATTTCCTAATCGTCTCGTAAAGATTCAACCGGATTAGCTAAGGATGCTCGAACTGCTTGCCAACTCAGTGTCAATAGCGCAATTATCATCGCCACCAATCCCGCAACGACAAATATCCACCATGGGATGTCCATTCGATAAGCAAAATTAGCTAACCATCTATTCATCATCCACCAGGCTACCGGTGAGGCAATTAAAATAGCCACGCAGATTAATTTAACGAAATCATTGGATAAAAGTCGCACTATATGCATGGTTGAAGCACCAAGCACTTTACGCACACCTAGTTCCTTCGCCCTTTGAGTGATGGTCAGCGCGATGAGGGCATACAAGCCAAGGCAAGAAATAAAGATTGCCAATAAGGTAAAATAGTTAAAAAATTGGGTTGTTATTTTGTCCTTTCGGTATTGCGCTGCATAGGCTTCATCTAAAAAGGTATAGTCGAAACTCCTGTTTGGAAAAAAACTAGTCCAAGCATCCTTTACTTTCGACAAACTATGAGAATTAATCCGAAGCGAGATCGTAGTAGCGGGAAATGTATTATAAATCATTACCAAGGGTTCTACTAGATTATGCATTGATTTATAATAAAAATTTTTCACAACACCCACTACTTTTCCTTTATGCCCAAATCCTTCTAAAGGTTGACCAATAGCCTCTTTCCACCCCATCTCATGCAGAAAACTTTCATTTACCAGAAATGCCTGCTCCCGATCCAGGTGTAAGCTGTCAGATAGGTTTCTCCCGGCAACAAAATGTAGTTTTAATAAGAGCGCAAAATAAGGATCAATCAAAAAATAATTAGACATTAACTCCCTTCGTTGGCCGTTGTTTTTTGCAAAGGTTGTAGCCATCGTCAGGTCATCGGCTTGTAAACCACTCCCCATGGTTACTCCTTCCACTTCCGGAAGTTGTTTTAAAGATTCATAGAATCCCTTAACCTTTGTTTGTTCGATTGAATCGGTTGGAACACGTACACTTACTATCTGATTTAAATTAAAGCCTAAATCCGTATTCGTCACATATTCTACTTGTCGATAAACCACTATTGTACCAATAATCATTGCGGTAGCCATAGCAAACTGAACAATAACAATTCCTTTACGGAAGATTATTCCTTTTATACTTGTTTTAAAACTTTTTTTCAGCATCCCTATGGGCCCATATCGTGCTAACGTAAGGGATGGATAAATTGCTGCCAATAACGTAGTTAAAACAAATACACCTAGTAGAAAAAGACCATATTCTTGCCATTCAAAAGCGATAGCAGTCCCCAATAGGTGGTTAAAGTATGGAATTAACAACGACACCAACATAGTGGCAATCACCCAAGCTGTGGCGATCAACAAGAACGACTCGATCACAAATTGTCTGATCAATTGAATAGGTCGTGCTCCCGCCACCTTTCTGATCCCTACTTCCTTGTTCCTTTCCATAGCGGCGGCAGTTGATAAATTAACATAATTCAGTAGGGCAATAAGGAGTATAAGCAGCGCTAATAAGGAAAAGACATTGTTGAAATGCTTATTTCCCTTCACTGTATCCATCAGCTTTCCTTGACTAAAATGTACTGAAGCAAGCGGCTCCGTTTGGAAACGAATACGATAATCATTCGCACCGACACCGTTTAGTTCCGGTTGTACATATTGGGTTGCTATTCGTTGCAATTTGGATTCGAAGCGCTTCAGGTTCGTACCCTTCTTCAACAGAGCAAAAGTATAAACCGGAAAATCGAGATCAGTCCACGTCCTTATGTCTGAAAAGTTAGCCGAAAGCAATCCTTCGATATGAAGATCCGTATTTGTTGGCAGATCAGCAATCACGCCTGTAATACGATGAGGTTTTCCATTACATAGCAGGATATTTCCGAATGCTTGGTCCGGACTATTAAAGTATTTCCTTGCGATGCTTTCCGTTAAAATCAACGTATTTGGTGCCGTCAACGCATGATGTGCCGAACCGACAATAAACGAGAAGGTAAAGATTGAGAACACCGATTGATCTGCCGCATAAAAACCTTTTTCCCGAATCAGTTCATTCTTATAAGGCACCACAGCCGGGGATGACTCAAGACGTACGACGGCCTCTGTTTCCGGATATTCACGCCGTATAATATCTGCTAAGGGATATGGGCTAGTAGCAAATGCTAAATCAGATTCAGGCGTGGATAAGGTAGTTGTTATTCGCGCTATACGCCTAAAATGCACATTATGTTGATCATATGTCAACTCGTAATGCACAAATAAAAAGATAAGCAGGCAAGCACCGATTCCTACCGATAAGCCGACAATGTTAATTGAAGTATACAATTTATGTTTCCATAAATTACGCCAAGCAATGTTTATATGGTAACGCAACATAAGATTTTTATCCCCGTAGTCATGCACAATAAATCTGCCATGGTAAAAAAGTCGCTTGAGACATCCTGTTCCCGGTTTTCGCTATAGGTGTTGTTCGAATCCGTACAGCATTGTGCGGATTCGAACATGTATCAGATACGAAACCAACCCCCCATATAAGCGTGGGGTATCTTATTGTTTGTGTTTGTTCAGAGGCACATCCATTGCTATCCCATGATCGCCTTGAGAGGCCAGCCAATTATCCAGTTGTCTGGCATATTTCTCAAGTAGACTGCGGTATTCCGGGTTTTCCGCTAAATTATTCAACTCATACGGATCCCTTTTTAGGTCGTATAACTCCACTGCCGGACGATGAGCAATTCGCTCTATAAGTGGTACCGCCGACTTATCATTTTCCGCTTTTCGAACCCAGCTTGTCCATGCCAAATTGTCTTTGTCGGTATTCATCATATATTTAATGTAATAGGTTGAGTCCGGCAATAAATTGCGGATATATTTATAATGAAGATCGCGAATACTTCTAATAGGATAAGCAGGCCCTTCCGGTATGTTATTGTGAATACCATAAGCAAAATCACGATGTGTGCTTGCCTTGTTTAATAAAACCTGCTTAAAGCTAAATCCGTCCAGTGCTTTTATAGACTTACCGCCCGCTATATCTAGCAAGGTTGGCATAATATCTTCATATTGAACAATCGCATCCGTTTTAGTACCCGCATCCACCTCGCCCGGCCATTTAACAATCATAGAACTTTTTTGTCCGTTGTCATACAGAGTCCATTTTCCTCCCGGAAATTGCGGACCTTGTTCGCCAAGAAAAATAACCATGGTATTGTCTTCCTTACCCGTTTCCTTTAATACGTTAATGATATCACCTACCTGATTATCCAGCCGACGTATTTCTGCCAAATAATTGCAGAATTGCCGGCGTGTTAAATCTGTATCCACCCAATGAGGCGGTAGTTTTAATTTTGATGGGTCGAATTCCGTTGGATCTCCCACAGTCCATGGCGCATGAGGATTAATACTCATTACAAAAAGACAAAAGGGGTCTTCTTGTTTTATATAGCTCCTCACGCTATCTAAGGTATAATTATCTGTTTGAGACACACAATTCGGCTCAAAGCCACCTACCCGATCAAATGGAAATATGGAACCCGGCTTAGTAACGTGATCCTTACCGGCAAGACCGACCCGATAACCAACCGCATTCAGGTAATGGATGATGCTTTTTAGCTCCGGATAAACTTGTTTGTGATTTTGATAAGCACCGTGTCTGGCGGGATACAGGCCGGTAAACAGTGAAGCTCTAGTAGGCACACACATAGCTTCGGAAGCAACAAGGGTGTTGAACTTCATACCTTCGGAGGCTAGTTGGTCAATATATTTTGTCTTTATATTGACCCCACCATAGCAGCTCAATTGTTTGGAATCAAGGTCATCGGCCATTATTATTATAATATTCGGCTTTTCGTCTTTATTAGGAAGGGCCGCTTGCGCGCGTTGTAAACAAGCGACAAGCAAAGCTAAAAGCAAAAGAGCGTTTAAAATCCGTACTGAAATAAAGTTAGTGCGTAGTAAGATGATCATCATATGTCGTAAACATGGTTAATTGGCGGTCCTTATCCAAAGATAAGAAACATACAAAGGATAAGTTGATCAAAATTTAGCAGTTTTGTCTCAATTATTTACTGTGGTCTGTCAGTGTCCCCTTTTATTGAGTTCGGTCGTCATGCATATAATAAAAACATCATGTATGCACCGGAAAAAAAACATTTTACACGTAATCTCTAGTCCGCGCGGAGCAGAATCGCAAAGTATTCGTTTGGGGCGCGCTATCATTAAACGACTTCTAACAGCCTATCCGGAAAGTGAAGTCGTGGAAAACCATTTATTACAAGATCAGCCTTCGTTTTTGACAGTTTCCCATCTGTCGTCATTTTTTAACACAGCGAACAACAGATCCGAGGCAGAACGTCAGGCTATTATGTATTCCGACAAAATTCTTCAGGAAGTTAAAAGCGCCGATATTTTAGTCATAGGCGCACCGATGTATAACTTCACTATACATGCCGCATTAAAAGCTTGGATCGACCAGTTGGTTCGGCTGGGTGAATCCTTTCGATATCTGCCCGATGGTAAGCGTATTGGATTATTCCCGGATAAGCAGGCCTTTTTAGCCATTAGTACAGGAGGCCGCTATCCGGACAGCACTTCCGATCCCATTAAGAACTATATTGAAGATTATCTCTTTACGATTTTAGGTTTTATTGGAATCAATGACATAACTTCACTTCGAATAGAAGGTACTGCCGAAGCCGGATTTCAGGCGAATTACGATTTTATTACCCGCAATATCGTTGAAAAGACCGAACTTTAATACAAAAAGTTAGCGCGCTTGTCCTCTTTTGGAAATTTCATTCGTCGTAACAAGAAATATCGAAAATCATGAAAGAATTCACCTTACTTTTCAGGTTGAGTAGTCAATCAGACAAAAAACCGTCGCTCGAGCAATTACAGGAGCGAATGGCTTGGCTAGCCGGGCTAGCCGCTCAAAATAAACTGGTCAATAAAGGAAATACCTTATCCGTCACTGAAGCAAAAACGGTACACGCCGATCACGTTGTAACCGATGGTCCCTATACCGAAATAAAGGAATTTGTCAGCGGGTATCTCATCGTGCGAGCGGAAACAATCGAGGAGGCTGTTGAATTGGCCAAGACAAACCCGATCTTTAAGGTCGGAGGTAGCATCGAAATACGAGAAGTCGTGCAACTATACGAGCAAAAATCGTGAGCAATTTTTCAAAAGAAAACGAATTATCGCATCTTTTTAGATCTGAATATACGAAAATGACGGCAGTATTATGTCGTCATTTTGGGCTCGTCAACTTAGAAATAGCTGAAGATATCGTTAGTGATGCATTTTTAAAAGCCGCTGAATATTGGGGAGTAAACGGAATACCCGATAATCCGGCGGCTTGGTTGTATACCGTAGCAAAAAACAAAGCGAAAGATTTTATTAAACGAGATACACTCTTTCAGTCTAAGCGTAACACGATTAAGGAACTAAGTGAGTCGTTTATAGCAAGTGATTCTCTTATAGAGCGACAATATATTGCCGACAGCGTTTTAGCCATGATGTTTGCGGTATGCGACTCACACAATTCTCCCGAATCCCAAATATGCCTTGCTTTGCAGATACTTTCAGGTTTTAGTGTTGAGGAGCTTGCCCAGGCCTTCCTCACTAAAACGGAAACCATAAAAAAAAGACTGTATCGTGCTCGGAATAACCTACGAAAAATAAAATTTCGTATTAACGAACTGAATGAGCAGGAAATCAAAGCGCGTTCTGAAACGGTTCTGAAAGTGTTATATTTACTTTATAATGAAGGGTATTATTCCAAAAGCAACAGTCAGATCATAAGAAAAGACTTATGCGCAGAAGCCATTCGCTTGGCCCTCTTATTATTGGAAAATCAAATAACAAATACCGCTCAAGCTAATGCCTTGATGGCTTTGATGTGCTATCAAAGTTCACGACTGGATGCCAGAATGAATGAGCATGGTGAGCCGCTCCGCTTTGATGAGCAAGACCGGGAACGTTGGGACAGCAGCTTGATTGAAAGAGGGCATTACTATATGCTTGAAGCATGCCATGGTAATGAGATGTCAAGTTATCATCTGGAGGCAAGTATTGCTTACTGGCACACCACCCTGCATAAAGAAAAGTGGAATAACATTCTTGATCTTTATGACCAGCTCCTCCAACTGGCCCCGACTCCACCAAGAACTTTAAACAGGTTTTTTGCTTATGGAAAAGTATACGGTCACGAAAAAGCCATCGAAGAATTAGAAAAAACCGGGTTAACACAACATGAGGGATGGCACGAGCTATTGGGTTATCTTTACGCATCAATTAATAAAGACCGGGCAATCGAGCATTACCAAAAAGCCATAAATAAAAAGCAATCTCCGGCTGCCAAAGAACAACTAATGAAAGAAATAATTCGACTAAGAGCAAAGCTTCCCATCTTGCGAGCACCGAAGTAACCATCATAGAAATCTACCGGAAAAGAATCGGAAACGGCCAGCCACTCAGGACAGCCTCCTGACAGACCGGCCGTTAAAACCTACGCTTCTCCTTAAATTTGCTGTGAAAAGACGGTAGCCGCTTCTTTATCCCGATATTCGTCGATTAACTTTTTGAGTTTATCTTTCAATTCTTCAATTGTCGTCTGATAAGCCTCGTCTTCGTAAACATTATGAAGTTCCTGTGGGTCTTTTTGCAAGTCATACAATTCCCAAGCATTCTGCCCTTTATAAAAACGCACCAGTTTGTAACGCTCCGTGGTAACGCCAAAATGGGGAGACACGTGATGAGGCTCCGGAAATTCATAATAATGATAATAGCTCGCCTCTCGAGTTCTCACATCCCTTCCATTGGCCTGCAACACGGGAAGAAAGGACTGGCCCTGAATATCCTTTGGAACCGTTACACCCGCAATTTCAAGCAAAGTAGGCGCCCAATCGATATTCAATACATGCTGGTCAATCTTAGTGCCCGGATTTACTACGCCGGGGTACCGAATTAGAAACGGCGTTTTTAGTGACTCTTGATAGATAAAACGTTTATCAAACCAGCCATGTTCTCCCAGATAAAACCCTTGATCCGAACCATAGATTACAATCGTGTTTTCTGCTAAGCCCTTTTCATCTAAATATGCCAACAACTTGCCGATGTTACGATCCAGTGCATTCGCAGTGGAGAGGTAATCTCTTATATAACGTTGGTATTTCCACTCGGTGAGGGCCTTCCCACTTAGCTTCTTTGAGTCAAATTCCTCCGATATTTTATTATAGTAGGTACTGAAACGCTCCTTTTGTGCATCAGTAAAACGATTATAGACACCATTTTTACTAACTCCATAATCTAAATTCACCTTTAGATCTTGTTTTAAGCGCATCGTTTTTTCGATGGTCATATCCTGATCCGCTGCTGCTTTTCTTCCTGCATAAGCATCATAAAAAGTTTCCGGCAGGGGAAAATTAACATCATCGTAAGCTCCTAAGTCTTCTAGATCGGGTAGCCATTCGCGATGGGTAGCCTTCTCTCCTACCACTAAGAAAAACGGTTTATCTGTATCACGACTATCCAACCAGTTCGTCGCTAGATCTGTAATAATATTAGTCACATATCCCTCAATTCGGGTAGTATCATTCGCTTGGTTAATAAAATCGGGGTTGTAATAATGCCCTTGCCCAGGTAAGATATTCCAATAATCAAAGGCATCGCCGGGCAATGTCCCTAAGTGCCATTTACCGATCCAAGCGGTCTGATAGTCTGCTTGTTTTAACAAACGACTAAAGAGTTGTTGCTCTACATTGAATTTCCCTTCATTGCCCAAGTAACCATTTTCATGACTGTATTTTCCCGTCAGTAAATTTGCTCTGCTAGGTCCGCAGATCGAATTCGTTACTAAGAAATTATTAAAGATAGCCCCTTCCTTTGCAATGCGATCAATATTCGGTGTGCGTGCATATTTACTACCATAGGCACCGATTGCTTGGTAAGCGTGATCATCGGAAAAAATGAATATAATATTGGGTTTTTGCGGTTTACCTTCTGACTTTTTTGTGTTTTGATTACAGCTAGCCAGCGCAATTCCGAATGCAAGCAAGCAAATACTAATTTTTTTCACCATAATTTTATTTATCGTTCACCGCTAAATCTACAATATTTTTTTCAAATGCGGTGTCAGCATCTCCTTTGTTTATAGGTATATAGATCTTGATTTGAAGAACAAACTACTTAGGATGTGGCCCACTGCCTTCGATGCACTTTATTAATAAGCACTTCGCGGTTCGTCACATTCTTACGCGCTTCACTAATTGGCCATGTGAGATTATGATAACAATTATCGAACAAATAAGCAATATACCTATCATTTTTTCTCAAAAAACAGGGTTTTTCCTGTGCCATTTACAGTATTCCACCTGTAGATTATTTCTCCGTTTTTCCCAATCTTTGCATCACAAAAAAACAAATACTATCTATGGACAAGCATTATGGAGAAATTATCGAAATGACGATTCGAAGAAACGGTTACAGTATCAGTGAATTGAGTCGGATGATGAAAGTAAACAGACGATCGATTTATAATTGGTTTGCTCAGGCAAGATTCAAACCTGAGATCATTTTTAAAATCGGAGTCGCAATTCGTCATGATTTTTCTAAAGAATTTCCCGAACTATTCACCTCTGAAGACTTTCAACGCGAAATTGAAAAAAGTAAGCAGAACTTTTCAGCCACCATTCAACAGGTCGAAGAGATCTCTTATTGGAAAGACAAATACATCAGCCTTTTGGAAGAGTATAATGTTGCCTTAGCAAGACAAACACAACAATTTGGTAGAACTACCGTCCTAGCCTAAAACGAGTAAAAACGAGAAAGAGGGTGTTCACAAGAAAGGTGACGTTCAACCTGTCACCCTTTAGACACCCTCCTTTCTTTTTTCTCAAAACTTCCAAATTTCATCTACACATAAATCAAAAACTTTTTCTTTCATTAGCTATTGTATAGAAGGAAGCGATTCAATATTCTTTCTGACGCATTCGTCCCCATTCCATTGCATAAATTCATAATTTTGCTCTTCACATGAAAGCAAATTAGCTGATAAAAATCGGAAAATATTTCTTTTATTTGCAAAAACATCTATTAGTATGAATAGCAAGAGTTGCCTTCCCCCGCCAACCTGTTAGTTTTTCAACATGAACTTGCGTACTCGGGTTATAAGAATCCGCTGTTGTAATACGCATATCATTTATAAAAAAACGTTAACCGTCATCAATAAATAGGCAATTCAAATGAAAAAATCATATCTGCTATTACATATTGCTGTAATTCTGGCTGGCTTCACCGGTATCTTCGGAAAACTTATTACCCTCAATGAAGGGCTCCTCGTATGGTATCGAATGCTCTTTGCGTCCCTTATTCTTTTCGTCATTCTTCGTTTTACGCGCAAAGACCGAATACTTCATTTTCGGGAAAAAATAGCGATCGGAAAGGTCGGACTTTTACTGATGACCCATTGGGTGCTGTTTTATGCAAGCATCAAGTATGCTAACGTATCCATTGGCGTCGTATGCTACTGCCTCACCAGCTTCTTCACAGCTATTTTCGAACCGCTAATCAATAAAAAAAAGTTTGTACCTACGGAACTTGTCCTGAGTGCTTTGACGTTGCTGGGTATCAGCTTAATCTTTCATTTTGACACCTCTTATCAACTCGGTATTCTGATTGGAACGATCTCTTCCTCCTTTGCAGCACTTTATACTATTTTTAATGAACGACTGGTCAAAAATTATGACAGTAAAGTCATTAACTATTATCAGATGATTAGCGGAACTTGCGTCTTAGCGTTGTTAATGCCACTGTATCTCCGTTATTTTCCAACAGACAATCTATTTCCCGGTCTAACCGATCTCCTATACCTGCTTTTCTTAGCACTATTCTGTACCGTCCTTTTATATATGCTATTTGCAGAGAGTTTAAAACAGATCTCCGCATTCACCGTCAACTTGAGTTTTAATCTGGAACCGATATACGCCATAATACTGGCATTCTGGCTATTTAATGAAGGTAAGGAAGTGAACCTATCGTTTTATGTGGGTTGCACTTTCGTGATGACGTCGGTTGTACTACAATCATTAATCGCTCGGAGAAAACGGTTGAAGACGGCAAGAATCAAATCGTAGGAATTATTCCGTATTGACCCTAAACCTCATTTCCGTTGATAGTCCATCATGGCGAAATTAAAAAGTCTAACCGCTCTATTATCTCAACCGACTAGACAGACCTACCAACGCCTTCGCGGGCTAATTTTGAACGATTTGAATAATTGTCGCGTAGCAGGGCCTACTCCCGCTACTTGCTCATGTTCAACCGATGAATATCTTCTTCCGCAGTCTTCGAAACAATTTCTAGGTAGTGATCCAAGCGCTCTTTACCCACTTGATAAATCGGGCTTAAGTAAGTCGTGTACACCGGCGTAATTCCACAAAACTCCAAGGTCCCTTCCTTCAGCTGTAAAAAAGCGGAACCTTTATACTGTTCAATATAATCCTCTTCCGATGTATCAGCAGTACAGATAATTCGAGCCGTCCTGCCACTGAATAATTTATTATAAGAACCATCGTCTCTGCTTTCAAAAGCAATTGTTGGAAGGAAGAGTCGGTCAATAAAACCTTTCATCACAGCCGGATAACTCCACCACCATAAAGGATGAACCCAAACCAGATGATCACTCCATAAAATATTGTCTAAGGCCATCAATAGATCCGGTTCTAATTCCATACGTTTTCTATAACCATACTTGAGATTGGGATCGAAATCGAGCTCTCCCAGCATGAGACTGCGCACATTTGCACCGAAAGAAACCGCTGTATCTATATAGCGGTCGGTAATCAATTGGTTAAAACTTTCTTTGTCAGGATGACCGTTAATCACTAAAATATTCTTTTTTTCCATTATATTTAAATTGTATATCAAAAAATAGGTCAAATGACCAAAACAAAAATAGGTCAAATGACCTATAAAGCAAAATTGATTTATCTTCTTTATGTCAAAAAGAGAAAACGTAACGGCCGACATTCTTAAACAGACGATAGCGATTTTAAAAGCAGAAGGAAGTAGTGGTGTAACGATGCGACAGGTTGCGAATAAAACGGGTATAACACTTAGTAATTTGCAATACTATTTCCCGGATCGGACCAAGCTATTTCAAGCGATGTGCGAATTTTTCTTTCGGCAATGTGAGAAAACAATACTCAGTGAACTGTCTACCATTAATGTAAACGATCGTGCATCCACTAACGGCTTCATTAAAAAATTACTTGAGATGTTGATTGTAGACGGAATTAACGATTATGATCATAGCATTTTTCGAGAGCTCTGGGCCCTTATGTTGAGAGACAAAGAACTCGCCGAAACCGTTCATCGCTTCTACAGGAATTATGCGAACTGGTTGGTTCAATTGATTTCGCAATTTACTCCCTGTCCTGAAAAAGTAGTATCATTATTGATTCCTTACGCGGATGGTTATGAGATCATGGGCGCAGATTTACCGCTCGAACGGAACGCAATTGTGGAGATGCTGTCTGAAATTATATCACAGATGACGAGGAAGAAATGACCTCCCTTTATGAGGCCTTCGAAATAGACGAGCTTTTAAACGTTTACGCGTTTATAGCTAATAAGTCCAGGTATCGTCTTTTTTTCCTCCAAGACGCCGGTCCGCGCAAAGTTTGCCCATACGGTACGCAGACGTCTTCCGGCAAGGCGTAGCTCTTCAGGCGAGCTTCCCTTGCAAAACAACGCATTCTTCCATAGCTGCTCATTACCGAATAAAAGCGGGATATCAATCACATGCGCTCCTCTAAAGTTATTTTTCTTCTCGCCCCAATCAATCTGATATTCATACACTTGCCTATGGCCGCTTGCCATTAATTCTGCAAAAGCTCTTCCTGAAGTTCGGTACACGCTATCTGTTGTCTTACGGATCAGCCATTCTAACATCGCTTTACCGAACACAGGCACGTAAGATAAGTGTTGCACCAGCTTAATATAGGGAGCAAAAAGCGCTGTTTCGCGGTTTGTCCACCCGATCAGTATATCCCATTGATTTGCCCTTTTTCGCCAAACCTCTTCTGTCCTTTCTTCGTGAGGAAGTGGCTCAAATCCATATTGGACACCAAAAGGCATTCCCCCCTTCAATCCTACCCGTTTCATGGAAAATAGCATCGTATTCTGTATATCCAAAAGCTTGTTTACCGGTGAATTTTTGGGGAAAGCAGCCACTTTCTTTATCAAGGTTTCAGTAAGTGATGCTTTTCCCTTCCTGATCCCTAAAGGTGCGCTTTGAATGATGACTCTATGAAATAGATTTTCTACGCCCTCCGCTAACATCAGGTGCGCAATGGCATCGCCACCCGCTGACTGACCAAAAAGGGTAATATTTTCCGGATTTCCGCCAAACGCGTCAATATGCCTTTTTATCCACCGTAACGCAGCTATAATGTCAAGCAGTCCTAGATTCGCCGGTATATCATTATATCCCCCTAAAAAACCAAATAAACCTAATCGATAAGTCACATTAACAACCACCACCTGCTGTTCACTGACAAGCAAGGCTGGGTCGTAAGCTGTCATATCCCCTGCACCGGTAAGATATGAACCTCCATGAATCCAGACCATTACCGGCAAGCCCGCTGATACAGGGGTACTAGCGGGAATTGTAATCGACAAGTGCTGACAATTCTCATTCAGGGGCAATTCATCCATCATATCCATGCCAAACACCTCCTTTAATACAGGAGAAAAGGATTGTGGACAAGCCGGCGACCAGTTGGTCGCCATATAAGGTTCTATACTGCCCAAACCGATTATCTCCCGGGGCTTTTCATAGCGCTCTGCTATCGCATAGGGAATACCTGTCGCCCTTATAACAGCTCCATCCTGCCATCCCTGTATCGTGCCCGCTAACGTTCTAAAACTCGTATTGGTCATTTATGATTTAAGGCAACTTATGTATACCTTATAGCTGCGAATATAGGAAATAGTCGTTATATATGACCTTAGCTTATCTTTTAGAAGCGTTCCAACAAACCTATGTGTTTCTTCACCGTCTCACGCCACCATTTACCGATTATTTTCTGCTGTTCACCTATTTTTTCTCGGTCAAGCGCAATCCACTTCCTAGATTTGAATCAACAAGATAAATATCAAGATGTTGTTCAAAGCAAAACATGCAAGCACCCAACGCTGTCCGCCATAGGACAGATGATGTACGTTTTCGTACAGAAACGAGAACAGCTTAAACACATAAGTAACTACAAGACAACATTTTAAATAAAGCGGAACAATTATGTCATGCACTTGGCATAGAACACTAAAAAATTAACTCGATAAAATTTACAATTATGAAAACGTTCATCACCTCCATCATCGCAGCCATTGTATTAACAGGTACTGTTGCATTTTCTGCAACACCTAAACCGGCCAAACGCTCCAATATAGCAGCTATTAATCAAACCTTAGATCGTTATTCAGATGCTGTAACCAATGGACAGCTTACTAACATAGAGCAACTATTTAGTGAACAGTTTCATCAGCGCATTGTGCAAAGAAAAAAGGGTAATAGCTTTAACAAAAAACAGCTAGTCAGTTTCTTAAAAAATCAACGAAATGTACAGCAGAATTGCGAAACGGATTATAGTATCTTAGAAGAAAACGATGGCGTAACGATTGCTAAAATCGAAATGAAATACAAAGAGTTTTCACGCATCGATTATGTGACCATCTCGCAAACCGATCAGGGCTATCAGATCAACCAGGTTATAAGTACCTTCGAATAAAACTGTCCACTATAAAAAATATGGAAGGCTCCGTCTTTTAGCGGGGCCCTTCTTAAGCGCCATCTAAACATAGAGATACCGGTTTTAATTTGCCGAGTTAACTTTGCAGATAACTTTCAATCCTATGTGCAAATTCTCTTAATAAACTCGGGTCGACACGCTTTGCTTGAAAACGACAGGCCTCCTTTTGTGGAAACTCAAAAGTAACTTGCTCGTTCATAATGTCTACCATACATAATTGCATGCCCTGTATCGATGTTATATTGACGTTGTAAAAGTCACCCCTTACTTTCATCCAAAAATTTTGCATAATTTGTTCAATTAAAATCCTACCCTTTACCTTTCGGTATACACTCTCTTTATAACGATTCCACTATTAAAAATGTAACAAGCTGTTCACAATTTTCATAAGCTTTTAATGTCAGCGCAAATTCATTGCCGGTGATTCAGTTGACGCTCTATTCTATAAAAGAGTTATAGGGTATTTACACTCTTCTTATTGCCGTCGTAACTAACAAGGAAGAAAACAATGTATGTCAACCAATGTGCTTAATTTTAGGATAGATCATCATGGGCACCAAATACCATGCCCCAATACGTTGACTTTATTCAACGTATTGGGGCATCTAAAGACACCCTGCTGCCAAAGCGGCCTCCTGCATATGATTTACGCACAAATTGGCAAAATATAACCGTATTGTCAGCAGAAGACAATAAAAGCTGAATGAATGCGTTATAAGCTACAGTTATGCATTTTAGGTTACCATTCGGGATCCAAACAACCATAGCACCTAACTGAATATTTAAGTATCAAATGAATAAGCATCACGGGGAGATCATCGAGCGAACCATCCGAAGAAACGGCTATAGTATTACGGACCTAAGTCGAACGATCAATGTCAATAGACGATCTATGTACAACTGGTTCAGTCAACCCAAACTGAGACGGGATATCATATTGAAAATCGGCAAAGCACTCAATTATGACTTTTCCTTTGAGTTTCCGGAATTGTTTTCCACCGAAGATTTTCATACAACCACACCATTGGTCCCGACAGTTCAGAAAGACAATAATATTACGGATTTAGAGAGTGTCACCTACTGGAAGGAAAAATACATACAAGTATTGGAAGAATATAACCGTGTGTTAAAAGAAATCAATTCATCCAAAACAACTCGTCATAAGTCGCGCGGCAAAACAATAAAAACACGTTCTTTCTTATAATGCAAACTCGCTTAGATTAACCCTCGCTAGCCAAAGCCCATTTGGTTAAATCATGAGAAAGCATGCTATTTAAAACCAAAAACTCGGGAATTGTGAACGCATTAGCAGCGGTTTGCTGCGCTATGGAAAAACAAAAAAATAGGGTCCGACTAAGCTTAGCTTAAAATTATATGCGATATTTACCTGTTGATAAATAAAAACATATGCCTATTCATGTTGCAATAACCCGAAAAATTTTACCGGGAAAAGAAGAAGAATTTAAAGAAGCACTGCGTCAGTTTTTAGGTGATTCTTTTGCGCACGGCGGCGTACATGGCGCGGCCATGATTACCGCGCTGCCAGGTACGGAAAACCGAGAAATCGGCATTCTCCGTACCTTTAAAGATGAGGCTGAACGAGATGCTTTCTATCGTTCGGATGCGTTTAAAAAATGGGAAGCTTATGCGTCAAGCGTCACCGAAGATACACTGTACCGCGAGCTTAGCGGCCTTGAAGCCTGGTTCCGTTCTCCTGTGCCACCACCAAGGTGGAAAATGGCGATTGCCACTTTTTGCGGTGTTCTGCCAACAAGTACATTTTTGTCATTCGCACTTGGCCCTTTCATAAAAAATGTGCCTATCATTGCCCGCCTCTTTATCATGGCGATTCTGATGGTGTTACTTTTGACATGGGTAGTTATGCCCACCTTGACGAAGTGGATGAAACCTTGGCTCAGACCTTGAGTATTGTATCAGTTTATAATTGTTTATTTTCTATATGAATAGAGTCGCTATCCTTTGCTCCATCTCATTTAATCCTTAATCATCCTCATAAATTCCGATAAATACTTTTCGTACACACCTCGTGGGCTGCTTTGGTACTTTTTGGCAATAGAAGCCGCCATTCCCACCACCTCGCCCATCATTCCGCAGGTACGCATCACTCGAGTGCTTCCAAAGGCCACGTGTGTGGTACTAATGTTCCTTCCAGCCATAAAAAGATTATTGATATTCCGCGAGTAAAGACTTCGATAAGGTATCGTGTAAGGCGCTACGCGGATATGTTTGGTACCAGCAAAAAATTCCTCGTCCGGAAAATACAAACTGTTCTTTTTGTCCGGAAAATGAAGATCTATCGTCCAGGTAGCTGTCACCGTTGCATCCGGATACATTTTACCCTCTTGAATATCCATCTGCGTAAGGATATGATCGCCCATCAAGCGTCTGGATTCGCGCTTTCCGCCAATATAAGCAACCCAAGCCAATTCACGCTTAGCATATTTTTCCGGCTTGTGATTTTTTAAGTAAGACCAATTTCCGTAAACCGCGCGTAGATTATGATCTCGTATCTGTTCTGCTTCGGTAATGGTGTTAAAGTTTCCGAAACCCGTTTCCCATTGCCAATCCGATTGCACTTCATCAATATGGTATTCATCTGAAAACGGAAGTGCCCATGGCGTCTCGGGAAAAGTCGTAGTGCTATCAACCGGTATAGATGCCCAGAGATTGGATGTTCCAAGGGTAAAATCGTCTGCCTCATCAGCAGCCAAAGATTCGCCCGTTTCCTTTCTACTCTCACGTCCCATTCTAAAATCAGCACCCGCCAAGAAGCCTAAGGTGCCATCTCCCGTACAATCTGCGAAATAAGCGCCTGTAAAACGCGTTTCCTGATTAGTCTCAATATTCCTTCCTATAACGGCTTTAATTGTATTGTTTTCAGTTTCTGCTTGGTAAACATGCGTATTGATAAAAAGCGAGAGATTTTTTTCGGCTTTCACAATTGCAAACTTACGTGCATCGCCGTATTCCTTCGCATTCGGGTTGCCGTTACCGGGATCTCCATTATCCAATTCACGTACAATTCTACCCAACTTAGGATAATAACTTTTATCGAGGTCGCCCATCAGATGCACCCGTACCTCTGAACTATTGTTCCCCCCTAACAAGGGTCTGTCCTGTATTAAGGCGACCTTAAGACCTAAACGAGCAGCAGATAAAGCAGCACAGGTTCCGGCCACTCCTCCACCTACCACGACCAGGTCAAAATTTCCCATCTCTTTTCTACCTGCCGCCAAACCCAATAGTCTATTCCGCAGCATATCCAATGCCGCGAGTTCATTTGGGGGCTCAGCCTCACTTCCCTTATTAAAAAGTATAGCATCTACCCGACCGTTAAATCCGGTTAAATCCTGTAACACCAACTCAACCGAATCTCGGTCGACCTTAATGTCACCGCCATTATACCATTTCCAGGCGCTGTCGCCACTTTCTCCAAAAGTTACCTGCAAAGGCTGACCATCCACAAAGAGTTTGAACCTACCCGGGCCCACCGGAAAAGGCGCCCAATCTTTTGTACGCACCCACACTCGGTAAGTACCCTTCTTTGGAAACTTCACCGTCGTCTTCGCATCTGCAACCGGCCTGCCCATTCCATGGGCCATCAGATACGAAGAGTGAAGGACGGGGAACGATTGCTGGTCAATTACCCATCCTCCCTTTTGTTTAAAAGACTCCGCTTCTATTAATATTTGTTCCTGTGCTACCAAACGTTGCATACAGAAGAAAACGACAAAGCTTAGTAGATGCCTGCTAAAAATAAGTTTTATCATGATTTTTTATGGTTTATAAGTTCTTAATTGTTCGTTAAAATTTTCACGTATTTGCTTATGCTGCTTCATCACTTCATATACTGCTCTTGCTCTTTCTTTATCCGGTGCAGTAAGATAAGCCATCAACTTTTCCTGTGCTGCCTTCGATAATGTTTCCTGACTAGCCAATACTGACAGTGCTTGTTTAAATAGGGCCTGATTTAGTTGCGGTAAGTAATCAACTATTTGTAATACCACAGCCGAATCCAGACTCAGTTCGCTTATCTTTTTTAACATAGCTACTTGTTGCATATAAGGTGATCGGTCAAAAACGCGCCATAATTGCTCTTGCATTTTGTCTGTGGCAAAATAACTTAAGTTGATCCGTTCCCAAACACGGCGGGCGGCAAACACGTTATCGCTTTCCAACAAAGTCAGCACATCCGTTAGAAAGCCTGCACGTACCAACCCTTCCGTATCCATCACCTCGCCCAGCGCAAAATACACATAATGGTAGTTGTCGCTCCGCAAAAAGTGATGCAGCAAGGCGTCATTCAACTTGCTCTGCGTAATTTTTAGAATTTCGCCCGGAGTCGTACCATGTGCCAGGTGCCATAGCGTATAGCAGGTATATAAAGCTCCCTCAATAACCTCTCCTTTCACGGTGTTTTTTGTAGCACCGGTAATTGCGTCCACCGAATCTGATAGGCCTTGACTGGTTGAATCTACGAGGTCTTCCATTTTAAAATCCTTTAAGAGCGAGTTTTCGTTCAAAAGGATTTCCTGTAATTTACTATGGTCTTCCGGCGTAAATTCTTTATGGTCTAACTTAGTCAAAGGTTCCGCCTTTGGCACTTCATAACGCAAATAATTACCCAGCAAATCCCAGAACAATTTAATGCGTACCGGTTTGCAGACATTGTCTAGGCAAACCGGCGTAAATACATCCCGGAAATAATAAACAGGTTGGTTCCCTGCATCAAAAACCAACACCAATTCATAAGTCTCACCCTGCTCTGTTAATGTATAACTTTCCCGAGCCGACTGTGCCTGCACTGAAGCGAGCCATACATAGCTCATCAACAAACTTAATCCGTAGCGAAGCATGCTTATCATAATTTTAAACCTTCTCGTTCATCGAAATTAACTATAAGAAAGCCAAGCGGTTGCAACACAATCTCGATCAACTTTAAACCGGATCCATCGTGCTTGAAATGACGGCGGAAAATCAAAATCGACCTTTTCGCCTTGCCGTACCTTGATCGATTTATAACGTATCCAATTACCATCGCCTCCTGGATCTACCTCCATAGTAAAAATCACGCTTTCCGTTGCCTGGTGGGACATTCTCAATTTCCGTTGATCATAGAACCCGATTAAATACGGGTCGGAGGCGATGCCTTCACGCACCTCGCTATCTTTCCAAGGGCCGCCCTCCCCCCTTGGCTTGCCGAGCTTCCATAGATCATCAATCACACCGGCCCAAACCGCAGCCTTCTTATCTTCTGAGACAATTATATGTTCGTTTCGGTTTACTTCCAGCTGCGAGGGGTCTATCCCCGTCATAATCAACATCCCTCGGTAAGAAGCGTAATCGTTCATGTTGAACGCATGCGAGGCTACCGGTCTCAACTTTGCAAAGCCATCCGCATTTTCTGCAGGCAACTCGTAAAAGGTACCATGGCAATTAAACAAATCGCGTTCAGTAGCCACTTCGCGGCATATCCGCAAGGTTCCCTCATGGATTAATTCCGTAAAAGACTTATTCCCCATTGGAAGTCGCCATCTGCGTCCTTTATCATCAATAATCAGTACCGAAGCGCTATCTACATGTACCACTTTTTTGGGTATAGCAAAACGCTGCTCGATAAACCTTGCAGTTGTATCATCTTTCTTGGCAACGAGCTGCATTTTTTCATTCAGTTCATAATATCCGATATTCGCTTTTAATTCACCCTTTTCGTATTGTCTGGCCACCATTCCCATGGCCTTTCGTTGATCGCCTAAACCGTACAATAAGCCACCGTTGAAGGTAGATGTCTTTGCAAGGCCATCAAAAAGATCAGCTGCATCCCGTCCACGTTTTTCAGTTTGTGCGTAAGTAAAATGTGCACTAGCATTTGTTGTCACTGCATTTTTAATCCGTATCCATTCTCCTTTTTCTTCCCTATCAAAGGGTACCTGTATCGCTTCTCCCGGTAACACCTTCACCACCTTATGTGTTTGCCACTGCCCATTACCTGACAGATCTACTTCAAACGTGAAGCTTGTTTCAACCTTACCGTCATTCGACAACCAGCAGGACCGGATCGGCCAACCTGCAAACAAAAAGGGATCGGAGAGCTGTCCGGCGCCTACATGCTCTTGCTGCCAAACCGAGCCGTCGGCGGTAGCTGGTCCTAGCAGATCAGGTTTTTCCAACGAAGTAAACCATAAATTGGAATTCGATTGTCCGGGGCCTTCAATGCCCCCCTTTGCCTTTCGTTTATTCAGAAACTCCCGCTCGGCTGAATCATCGCAGCCGAAAACTAAGCGATCGTTCCATCTTGCAAAGTCGCCAATCACCTTAAGGTATGCCGATCGTGGGCGGACACCAGCTGTTTGCCTAAGGTTAAAATTCCCTGGAAAACGCCAAAACAAACCGTGCATAGTCATCAAATAGTCCGGTTTCTCCGCCGTACCTATATTTCTGATCCGCGGCCATTCGGTATTCCAACCATGGGCGCCATCATAACTATGGCTTGCTTTCGGCAAGCGGAAGAATGACCAACCATCAGCTCCCCGCACACCCAACAGCACCGATTTATGATCCCAACCGACGGTCCAGATAGGATCCTCACCAGGATTAACATTTCCATAAATACCTCCCGGACCCGTTATTTCCGTGAATTGATTTCTACGGATCATTTTCCACTGCTTGCCGTCCCACTCATGCAGACCGCCGGAAGGCGCGTTGAAATGATGAAGCGCACTATCCCCCCGTTCGCCGTTATTACTGTATACCAGGACCCCTTGTCCTGAATAAAGCCCTTTACCATGCCATCCGATTAAATTGGCCATGGGTACCTGCCGTCTTTGCTCCGGTTTCAAATTTTCATCAGCAAAGAGCCACTGCGGTTTTAACGTATGCACATCCACCTCATAAAAACCTTCCTCCATCGTTCCGTAGTATATTTTGTTGGCAGGATCCGTCAAGTGGCGGGCATTGCCCGTCAGACGACCCGGCATATCTTTGTACTGAATGGCCCGTACCTGTCGAGTCGAATCAATTGCATATGGGCCGATGAACAGTTGTTTACTTTCACGGTGAATCATACGATTGGCAGGCGTACCACCGATACTTTCCGGGTGGATTGTCCGTTCCATATCCTCCTTTATTTCATATAAACGGTCTGAAGAGCCGAAAGGGAGATGCGGACCATAAGTAATCACCCATAACCTATCCTGCCAAGGCACCACAGCGCCCGTACCACATTCGCCCTCATCATTATACATTGCTAGATGCGGATAAATGCCACTGATCTGGATCGGCTCTTTAGGTTCTTGTACTGCACAAGCGCTCAGTAAGCAGAACAACAGCGCATAACCTACTATTTTTTTCATTTGTAACATCTTTCTTTTGGTATTGAATTAATAGTTAGGGTTCTGTTTTAAACCGCTGGTTAGCACCTCATTGGTAGGTATAGGCCAAATATATTGCCGCGTTGCGTCAAACTTCCGTACAGCGATCTGTTTAATCTGTCCCGCGCTATACATAGCCGAAAAATCGGCCGTACCATCTTCATCAATCAACGGTACCTGCGGAAAAAACCATAAACCTGTGTTTATCACTTTCGCCCGCAAATCATCGACATCGAGCATGCCATAGTTTATTCTGTTCAGCACCTTTTCTGCCAACTGCCAACGAATGATATCCATGTACCGAATACCTTCGAGCGCAAATTCCATCCGGCGTTCCGTCCGCACAATCCGGCGCATTTGGTCTTGCGTACTCAATTGCACAGCCGGGTAGGTTTGTGTATCGCCGAGGTCAACGCCATAGCCTCTGGCCCGTACCAGATTAATCGCTTCCGTTACGGAATCATCCAATTCGCCCAATTCAATCTTAGCCTCCGCATACATAAGGAGTACATCCGCATAGCGGATGATAATCTGATCGGGTTCCACCTGCCATGAATTTTTCAACCAATCCTCATCGATGCCCTTTTTCCAAAGCAGCCCGTTAAAAGAAGCGTATTGCGCAACCGAACGGGTATCCCTATTCTCAACCCTTGTGCCATTAGTCACGTTTAAGACCGTCAGTGTATCGGGATGTGGCTGATAGATATAACCTAGATGTGGTGTCTGAAACTCGACAATGGTTTTAGCACAACGGGGGTCACGATTTCGGAAAGGCATTCGTGGATCAAACAAGGGCGATTCGTCTATCGGCAAGCCATCTGTGCACAGAAAAGCACAGAAAAGATCCCATGAAGGCGCTTTCGCTCCCCATCCGCCGGCATTACGGGGCACATAGTTCTGGCAATCTCCTTTGGTAACATTAAGGACAATCGAACGCGGAAATCCAAAAACCGTTTCAATCGAGTTCTTCGTTTTGGAGAGGAATAACTCCGAAAAATCCGCGTGCAGGCGATACACATCTAGATCCATACAGGCCTTTGCAGCATTTTTTGCCGTTTCCCAATCGCCCATATACAAAGCAATACGCGCTTTCAGCGCCAACGCCGCTCCGGCAGTCGCCCGTTTGGGTTCTGAGGCACCGTAACTAATCTTTAGCTTATCCGCTGCGAAATCGTAATCTTCATAGATCTTTTGAAGCACCATGGTAGGGTCGGCTTGTTCAGCGACCATAGCTTCGTCAATGTCCATCATCGTTTCCGTATAGATGATATTACGATAATGCGTTAGAAGCCGCGCATACTGGGAAGCGCGCACAAAACGCGCTTCAGCAACATAACGATCGCGCTGTTCCTGCGACAGCAGATTTGCCGCCCTGTCTACACTGGCCACAATGTTATTGGCCCTTGCAATACACTTATACGTATTTTTCCACCAGTCGCTCACAAACTGTGTTCGCCCATCAAGCGTTGCGTTTGTAATTGGTGTTAACCCATCCCGATAAATCCAGTCGTCGGTCCACTCATCCTGATCCATCATCCAAAAATCAGCTTTATACAAACCGTTCAGAGACATCTCAATCTCTTCCGGTGTAGAGTTCCAAGTTTCGCTCGATCCTTGTGATAGCGGATTCAGATCCAATTTACCGCAGGAGGCCAAAAGCAGTGTAAACGCTGCATAGATGTATGTTTTTACTGAAAAGTTCATATCCATTTCGTTAAAATTTTACGGAAGCACCGATTAAAAAAGTTCTGGTGATGGGATAACCGAGCGTATTCATTTCCGGATCCCAGCCTTTGGGAAAATTATGAATGGCGAAAACATCGTTCACGGTTCCATATATCCGCAATCCTTTCAGATGTACTTTATCCATCCATCTCTGTGGAAAGGCATAACCTATGGTCACATTCTTCAAGCGGAGATAGCCCCCATTGATGAGCCAATAATCAGACATCGCATAATTATTTCCGGCAGAAGTATTCGAATAGCGGGGATATTTAGCTTGTAAGTTTTGTTCATCACTTTGGTAATAGCTCCATGTATTTCCGTCCAAGATGGCCGGAAAATTACCATAGTTTTCGCGGAGCGGCTGCACGATGTCCTGATGCAGTCGGCTGTTCTGTTTTCCGACACCTTGGATAACGAAAGATAAATCCCAACTTTTATAGCCTACGTTGAAGTTACCACCGAATATGTAGCGCGGCAAGGAACCGCCCAGCAAAACTCGGTCGTATTCCTGCGATATCTTGCCATCGGGAACACCGTCAGGCCCACTGATATCCTTGTAACGGACGTCCCCCGGACGGACATTGGCGTTTAGTTTGGCCGAATTATCCACTTCCGCTTGTGTTTGATACAGACCATCCGACAGATAGCCATACCATTCATTAAACTCACTCCCTTCGATTTTTATCTGATCGCCGATAAACTCCGTTCCTCCTAAGTCGCCCATACGGGAGATGAAATCGGATATATTGAAGGAGGCACCGTAACGGAAATCACCGGCACGGTCGTTCCAACCAATCTGCGCTTCCCAGCCCTTTGTATACATTTTTCCTGTATTCTGATCCGGATTATCGAAGCCCACATAATCCGGAATTTCCAATTTTAACAACATATCCTTGGTTGTCTTTTTGTAATAGTCGCCTACAAAACTCAACCGGTTATCAAAAAAGTTCACATCCAGTCCGATATCGAACGAAGAGGTAGTCTCCCAAGAAATATCACGGATCACATACTGCCATTGCGCAGCCGACTGTCCGGCGATGATGGTGTTTCCCTGATAAAAGAGGGATTTATTCTCAAATGACAACAAAGCCTGGTAAGGATAGTTGCCAATACGTTCATTACCTAGCGTACCGTAAGACGCTCGTAGTTTTAAAAACGACAGCGGTTTCCATTGATCCTTTAAGAAGTCTTCGTTAGACAGCACCCAGCCTGCCGAAACCGAAGGAAAGGAGCCCCAGCGATGGGCGGGAGCGAAACGTGATGAGCCATCATAGCGAATGTTAGCCTGAAGAAGATACTTATCCTGATAGTTATACATTATCCGGCCAAACCACGACCGATAGGCATTTTCATAAGCATTGCCACTGTTATTGCGATAGTCCAACGGACCGATATCGAGATAGGGATAGTTCGTCAGTAAATATTGACCACGTGAAGCACCCAGATCCTCATTAAACGCATAAAAGTACTCATAGCCCGCTAACGCATTAATATGGTGATCACCCAGCTGCTTGGTGTAATTCGCCAGGAATTGTACGGTATAGCGGTGACTGTCGTTGCGTTCCTCCTGCAACTTCGTCTCCGTGGCCTGTTCAATATAACCGGCAATCGTTTCCGGGTCGCTAAAAGTAGTATAAGGTACCTTTCGGTTAAATACCTTGGCCTTATCAAAATTTAGAAAGGGAGAGAAAACGCCCGATAATTTCAAGCCATCCAGAGGTGTAAAATCCAAGCTTATTTTTCCACCCACTTGATTGTACCAGTAGTGCTCAAAGCCCCCCTCTTTCATCAATGCGTAGATATTAGCACCATCTTTACCCGCCCCGATTCGTCCATCTGACCATAGAGCCGCATAAATAGGTGGCATAATACCCATTTTATACATCGGCGTAGTGGCCCGGCCATCCTCGTTCAGCGATCGTGCATCAAAAACCGCATTTTTGGTAATGGTTCGCCGATAACTAAGGTCGGCGCTCGCCTTTAAATACTTTCCGATGGTAAAGTCGTTATTGATTCTGGTTGTGATCCGATCATAACTTCTTTCGTCATAAAAAGCTTCGTTTTTATCATACACGATAGACGCGCGGGTTTTTATAAATTTATTAGCTCCATAGATACCCAGTACGTGACTCTGTCTTGGTGCAAAGTCGCGCAACATGAGTCCACGCCAATCAGTAATGGGATAAGCGTCCGGGTTCTCGCCATTCAATTGCAGATAATTTTCCACCAACTGTTGCGTATAGATCGGGTATTGATTCTCACTGTTACCGTTATCATTCCAACGTAGCTCATTGGTCAGCTGCATATAACGAACTGCATCAACGTATTCAGGGTATTGGGTAGCTTTTTCCCAGCCATATTCGACCGAATAATCCAAGCCTATCTGCCCTTCCTTTGCCCTCTTGGTAGTAATAAGAATCACCCCTGAGGCCGCGCGCGAGCCATATATAGAAGCTGAGGCTGCGTCTTTCAATACGGAAATATTTTCAATATCGTTCGGGTTTACGCTGTTGATATCGTCAATGGGCACCCCATCAAGAATATAAAGCGGGTTTAGCCCTCCATCGGTGATGGTTGTGATACCCCGTACCCGTATAGTGGCCGACGAGCCGGGTGCGTTGTTATTACGAGTCACCATCAAACCCGGAACCGCTCCCTGCAAAGCCTGTGATATCTGCGTCGTTTTACGGGCGGTAATCAGGTCGCCCTGCACGCTCGAAACGGCTCCTGTCAAATCCTTTTTGGCAACGGTCCCATAACCAACAACCACTACTTCGTCGAGTAAAGCCTCTTCACGTTCCAATTGAATTACAAGCTGTTGTCGTATATCTATCGTGCTTATGTCGATCTCCTTTTTAACAAAACCGATCGAACTGACTACCAAGACCGCATCTCTTGACACCTGCAAAGAGAATTCGCCGTCCATATTCGTTTTTGTACCACTGTTTTGGCGGTCTTTCCGGTAGATTGATGCACCAGGCATTGGCGCACCGTCTTTGTCCGTCACCTTTCCTTTAACAGACACTTCCTGTTGTATTACCGGATGTGATACTACGGCTTTCTTCCGTTCCAGCAATACCGTAGATTTGTCGATTTTGTAAATCAGTGGCTGCCCTTCCAAACAACGGTCCAATATTTCAGACAGAGGCCGATTGTGTAGATGAACAGTCACCGGTGCCACATCTGAAAGGTCGTCGGTGGCATACAAAAAATCGTATCCCGTTTGCTTCTTTAATATTCTGAAAACACTTTTCAAGGACAGGTTCTCTACTGAAAGTGTCGCATTTTGTGCACGTACGGCAGCCTCCAGATGGAAGTAAAACACCATTGTCAGGAAAACAGCATATTTCATAACCAGTATAGGTTTTAATAGGCAAGGGTATCCCTTACCACCTTTTTTGGTAGTATATTTTTTGTACATTTGTATAGGTTTTAATTAATAATTGTAGTATACAAAAATTGGTTACCTAGCATGTACCGGAAGTGCCGTGAACATTTCCGGTATTTTTGTAACTCCCTTTGTAAATAAATATCAAGGCATAACAACAATCCTCCTTCCTTTTTTAAAATAAGAACCATTCTCTAGCTTAAACCTTAAGCCTCCCAATCGCTCCAGGTGGCTTAACAATTCCTCGATAGGTTTCGTACGTGAGAAAGTACCTCCAAACTTTTTTGTCGGAATAGTCCCCTGAAACACCACTTCTGTGTTGTACCAACGTGCAATCTGATACATAATAGACTTAATATCAAGGTCATCAAACACGAAATAATCATTCTTCCATGCCACAAAAATTTCGGGATCTATCTTTGACTTGCTTAAATGACTTCCGCCACGATCTGCTCTTGCCTGCTCGCCCGGTTCTAATACCACTCTCTGTTTAGCTAAGGACACGGCAACGGCGCCATCGGTTAACGTTGTCAGCACTTCCTTCTCGTCCGGATAAGCGGACACATTGAATGCAGTGCCCATTACCGCTATCATAGTCCCATTCGCCTCCACAAAAAAAGGTTGCTGTGCTTGTTGCTTCACCTCGAAATACGCTTCTCCTCTCAATATTACCTTTCGACTTGCCCTCCCGAAGGCGGAAGGAAAAGAAAGTTCAGAGCAGGCATTCAGCCAGACTTTACTACCATCGGGTAAAAGCAAGTGATAGCTGGCTCCCGGAGGAATTCGTAAGGTATTCCATTTCTCTTCCGAAGCCCTATCTTCTGTCTCTGACCGATATGCGTAACTGATGCTATTGTCCATTCCCTTTTTTATGATACCAGCTTCAGTTTGGCTTACGCCTCCCCCCTTTAAACTTCCAAGGTCAATTTCGGTTCCATCAGACATAGTGAGCCGCGCACCATCAACCTGCTCCGGTAAAGCGATTATATGGTCCGCCTGTAATTGCGGCTGTTCCGCTTTCTGCCAAAAAACAATTCCCGTCACTACCGCTAAAAAGCAGGCCGCAATGGCAGCGAAACGGTAATAGGCGGGTACGCGTCGCCGCAACCGAAGCGACACGCTTTGCTCGATTTTACCGGCAATACGCTGCTTCACCTCGGCCAAGTGTTCCCGATTACTCCAAGACCAATCCGATTGCTCTTCAACATGGCGCAACCAAGCTTCCACCCATTTTTTTTCATCAGGCGTACATCGATCCTTGGCATAACGTTCCAGCAAGATTTTGATTTCCTCTTCGGTCATCGGTATTTATGATTTATAAAGGTCTTTCCTATAAGAGTAGCAAAAATGGAAATGGTGGTAGATTAATTTGAAAAAAAATGAAGATTTGGTTTATAAGCAATAGAATTTGATCATCACCAGCAGTATTAAGGCGCTGTACTGGTCTTTATTCAATTTTTCGCGTAGCGTTTTAAGTGAATTGTATATCTGCTTTTTTACCGTTTCATTTGATATGCCCAGTCGTTCGGCAATTTGTTTATGACTGAGCTCCTCTTTACGGCTTAACAGGAAAATCTCCCGCATTTTAGTTGGCAACTTTTCAATTTCAGACTCAAAGAATTGCTCCAGGCCTTTTGCCATGAAAGCTTCGTCCGATGCACCTGCCAACTCATCAAAAAAAGACTTAATTGAGCTTAGATAATGACGAGTTTCGATATTGCGCCTAATAATCTTGACCGCATTGTTACGGACAATTGCCAATAGATAGCTTTGTATATTTTCAACATGCTCTATTGATTTCCGATACTTCCAGCATGAAACGAACGTATCCTGAACGGCATCCTCTGCGTCATCCTCGTTATCCAGAATGCGGACGGCGCACAGAAAAAGTCGCTCCCAATAGGCATCGTACAATTCAGCAAAAGCCGAATCATCGCCTGCAATAAAGCGCTGCAACAAGGCACGATCTCTTTTTCCGCTCATGAAGATTAGGTTTATATCAGCTTCTATTTAAGGATCACTTAAATATATTCGAATATATAAAAAATTAATAAGCTTGAGCAAGCAAAAAAAAATCGCTGATTTAATTAGCGAATTAAGCTACTATTACGCGAAGCTGAGACCGAAACCAAAGAAGTGTTGATATTTTCACGTCGACCCAAATGCATATTGTTTGCCGTTAAGAAAAATGATGGTCGCAATCGCCATCGCGGCGATCTACTCAATCCTATTGATCTTTTCGATCCTTTTCAATCAATTTACGAGCTATTTCCAATGCGTCCTCATCACCTGAAAACACATCAGGAATGACACCGGTACCCTCCCATCCTTCATCGGAATGTGGAGCGACCACCATCTTTACCGGAACAAAAGCGATCAGATTTCGCTTGAGCGGAACAAAAGACCCCGCAATACCGGCACCTGCCGTGGTATCGCCCACAATGGTTGCTCTACCAAGCTTTTGCATGGCATAAGCTAAGCCTTCCGATGCGGAAGCCGTTCCAGGCCCCACCAAAATGTATACTTTAGCATCCGGGTTTCTCCTACCGGGCACATACGAATAGGTCCACTCCTGCTCGTCCATTTTACGATTTTTGTAAAACCCGTTCAGATAAAATTTTTCATTTCCGGGCGAATAGAAATAAGAAGCGATAAAACGTCCCATATGACCGGTACCACCTGGATTATGGCGGATATCAAGGATCACATATTTACTGTGAGCTGCCATATTCATAGCTGCAGATGCCATTTCAAAGGATTCTTGTGTTCCCCAAAACGGACCGGGGATATCAATATAAGCGGTAGATTTAGCACCATCGATCTGTACACTTTTAAAGCCGTAATTTTGAGTTTTCATACGCTTTAGTTCTGTGCTGTCGTCCGATCGACGGCCTGAAGGTGCCGATAAACGCTTATAGGTTTCCTCATTTTTCATGACCCGCAGATGCACATCTTTATGCACAGTACGTAAGTCCTCCGTTAACTTCTTAGCCAGCGAATCTTCAGATAACCCTACGTAACGACCAGCCTTTTCATTTCTTAATATGGCTTGCTGATATTTGGCAGATATTTCGGGAAACGGATATACCTCCACCAACTGATCTGTCAATTTTTGCACAATATCATGTACATCTTTAACACCGACGGTTTGTGCACTTGCGGATGCACTAAACAATAATAAGGCTATTGATAAGGCTTTTTTGATTTTAATAGGGTTCATTTTAAACATCATACCAACAAATATAAAAATGCCGATTCAGTGTCATGCGGGTCCCCCACCGGATTAACAATACATTAACAATTAAGATAGTTTAACGTATTATGTTATCAACTCCATCCGTTAAATGAAGCCCGAAAAGCTAGGGGTGTCAAGTTTGTTTTACTTTTGAAGAGCTTACTGAAGCTTTGCGGATGCTCAAAGCCCAGGTTGTAGGCTATTTCGCTCACCGACCGATCAGTTGTTGACAATTGTTCTTTCGCTATTTCAATGACTTTATGGTGTATATGCCATTGCGTGCTTTGCCCGGTTAATAGCTGGAGCAAGTTGCGGAGGTAGGTAGGCGATACGTGCAAACTATCGGATATATATTTTACAGTCGGCAAGCCTTTATGCATTAAATCCCCATCGTCGAAATAGTCGGCAAGCAGCCGTTCCAACCGATCGAGTATTTGGTGGTTACTTACCTGTCGGGTGATAAATTGCCTTTGGTAGAAGCGATCAGCGTAATTAAGTAAGGTCTCTATTTGAGAAATAATAATAGGTTGACTGAATTTGTCGATATTCGTTTGATATTCCTGTTCAATGTTTTGAATAATGCCATTTAAGGTCGATTCCTCCTTTGCTGAGAGGAATAGAGCCTCATTCACTGCATAATCAAAAAAATCATATTTTTTAATCGCCTTGGCCAAAGATGTATTCCAAAGGAAATCCGGATGAAATAGCAGTAGCCAGCCGGCATGTTGCATAGCAGCATCGCTACTTTTCGTAATACTAAACACCTGATTGGGTGCCATAAAAAATAGCACCCCCTCATCAAAATCATACACCTGTTGACCATAGCGTATCTTCGCATTGCTCATTCGCTTTAAAGAAATGGAATAAAAGTCCAATATCAAGCTGTCCCAATCATAAGAAGAATCATGCTGAATGAGCCGATAATCCACCACGCTGACCAATGGATGTTCGGGCTCAGGCAAATTGCGCAGCTTATGAAATTCACTAATGGATTTAATACGCCTTGGTACAGACATAAATTTTTAATTAGTTACGATGAAAAACATGCGCAAACTCTTCTGCATAACTTTCAAGCGATACCCTCCCAAATGCTGGTGGATGCTCGTCAAAATCCGCTCGCAATTTTCCGTTATGAATGGCCATTCCCAATTCGATCAGCTTTTCCGCTGTCTCCTGACGCATTCCTCTATCCCGCAAGTTTTTCATCACCTCATCTTCCGGTAAAGTTAACCATTTCAGATCAGGCATACCAATTGCCTTACCCAAAATCGTGGCAACCTCATTGCACGTACGATCATCGCTGACCACATACCGGATCGGCCTTGTTTCCCCTACAAGCGTTAGCTCTTCCGCTACGGCATCTGCAATATCCAGTGGCGAAACCATCGGTAATCGATCGTTACCGCCATAAACAGCGCCTATGAATCCTGCTGTCTTAATCATTCCGATAAAAGACTCCAAATTATAATAAAAAAAACCTGGACGAACATGCGTTAAATTAATAGCCGGGATTTTATTCAACATCTGCTCCACACGATAAGAACCCGTAATGATGCCGGTCGCCGATGGCAAATGTGCTCCATAACTGCTCAAATGAACAATTCTTTTCACACCGGATTTCCGTATAGCATGATCATATATTTTTCCGGTAGATTCGTAATAAACGATTTGATCGGGCTGCGTAAAGTCGGGCGGTATCATACAAAAGGCTGCATCCGCACCAAGAAATACTTGTTCAAGAAACTCACTGTCAAGCAAAGATCCGATCGCAGCTTTTGCACCCAGTGTTTCAATATCCCTTTGCCTATCGGGATTGCTACTAATAAGTGTTACCGCATGTCCTCTCTTTACTAATTGTTCCGTTAGCGGACTACCGATATGTCCTAAAGAACCTGTTACTATAATCTTCATTTTTTATGCATTTTATTTGTACAAAAGTCCCTATTTGCATAAAAATGGATGTAGCCGAATCGATCTATTTTGTAGTTAAAAAACTTAGTCTCGCTCGTTGTACACAATGTAATCCCAGGCCTGCACATGATGTTTATCACTTGGGTTTTTTATCCGTACACGTACCTGATGTTTTCCCGTTGGCAGCTGATATTTCCAGAAAAGCTCATACCTTCGCGTGCGATAAGCAGTCGGCAGCTTTGCTCGTTCCATTAACTTTCCGTCAATGTAACACTCCGCGTCAAAAACATAGTCCGCTGCTACCCCAACGTTCCGATTAGCGGCACCCCGCAGTACAAAACCGGTACCTTCCACTTCGAACGAAAACTCATCGGAAATGCTCTGGTTGATGCTTTGCTTTGCAATTGGATACACGCCCTCAAAGCTTTGTTCCAATTTTACGGTTTTGATCGGCTCCACCGGAATCCTTACTTGTGTCGGTGTCACTACCCCTCCATTTTTACGTAGCATTTCCAAAGCGTGCTTATAACTAATATCGTATACTTTGTTGAGCGACATGCGCGTGTATTTGAAATCCATATCCTCCACATCCCTTAAGCCCTTTTTCCAGAAGTCCGGAATTTTATTATAGCCATAAATAGTACCCAGTACACCTGCTGCAGAAGAAGGGTTACAATCCGAGTCCTGGCCGGCACGCGTTGAAATTTCCAAGGTTTTGGTAAAATCACCTTTGCCATAAAGCAGGCCCAATACCACGTAGGCAGCGTTCACCTTGGCGTCAATATCAAGCGGAGCAAAAATACCTTCCGGGCAACCTACCTCCTCCGTCCACTTACGTTGAATTTCAAACCAGGTTTTCTTCCAATCGTCGGGATATTGGTCGTGCCAGCGAATCACATCCGCGAGGCATTGATAGAAACTGCTTTCTACCGGAATCGTCTTCAAAGCTTCCTTCACTATAAAACCGACATCATCATGCAAAAAAGCCAAGGCGTACATGGCTCCCATATATACCCCACCATACCAACCATCACCGTAATTCATGATATGTCCTACCTTATCACTGAGCGCCGAGGCAGCATTCGGCATACCGGGACTCATTAAGCCTGCAAAATCCGCTTCTATTTGAAAGTCGATATCATCCGCGTGCGGGTTATTCAGCCAATGTCCCGATTCGGGCGCCTTCAGCCCGTTCAATATATTATATCTCGCGGCTTGATTGGCGTGCCATAGATTATAGCCGGCATTAGCAAAAGCATGCGCAAAAGAATCCACCGGCGCCTCAATCCCGTAGCGTTCGATTACATCCACAAAAGTCAAGTCCATATATATATCATCGTAGAGATCGGGCCATTCCAGCATCAGCTTCTTAATTTGGCCGTCGCTCCAGGGAATCGGTTGATAATCCTGGATAAAAGTACCGTTATGCCGGAATTCGGTATAACTTCCAAAAGAAACACCGATCGTCTGTCCGGCCCAACCACCTTTAATCTTATCCAATAATTTGGCCCTATCGATAGTCACTTCTTCCCTGCCGGGATGATCCATGACTTTTGCTATCAGTTCCGAAGAAGTGGCGAGTAAAAAAACGGCCACTTTAAATAAAGTATTCATCATATTAAAGGTTTAAAAAATTTAATTGTATCCGGGGTTCTGTTTTAAGTTCGGGTTCGCCTGCATCTCCGTAAACGGAATCGGAAAAAGATTCAGATGTTCACTTTGTGAGGCCGAGTGAAAGCGCCATTCACCGCGGGTATAATTATTATCAAAACGGATTAACTGCGATCGTCTCAAACCTTCCAGTGCAAACTCACGCCCCCACTCGAGCAGCATATTTCCCCATCTAACAGCTGTACCGTTCACCTGAACGGTTTCCGTTAAGTCTGAAGCGCTCAATGCCGACTCCACGCTTCGCTTGCGTACCGCATTCACCAAGATTGCCGCTTCATTTGCATCTTCTCCCAATCGTAAAATGCACTCTGCTTTCATATAATAAACCTCAGCGTAACGCATAGCCACCCAGTCATTGTTCATCGCTCGGCTTGTTCCCATTTCGATTTCATATTTTCCGCAACGATAGCCTTCGGCCTCGCCGCCATTCTCCAAACTGGATACCTCTTTAGTATAATTCAATGGTTTTCCGGCCCATCCTGGTACAATTCCTGTACAATAAAGCATCGATCCGTCACTACCATACTGCTGGCCCATACGCCAAGTCTTCTCCAGACGATGATCATCCGCTGCATAATGCTCAACAAACGAAGGGACCGCACAAACCCCATTATCCAGCCAGGTCTGCAAGTTAAAGGTCTTTACGTTAGAAGGATGCAGTGTTTTCTGCAAGGCCATATAAATCGTACTACCTGTTTTTACCTCATCGTTAGGATAAGCGAATATGATCTCCGGTGAGTTTTCGTTACGCACCGCAAAAGGAGCACTATAATCCGGTTCCAGGCTATACTTCCCGGAAGCGATAATTTCATCGCACAAAAGCTTACAGGCATCATACATGGGTTTCCCAATCCAAGCTTCCGCATTTAAATACAAGCGCGCCAATAGCATTTTCGCATTGAATTTATTAAACCTTCCGTAAGAAAGTCGAGTATCCTCACTCAATAAATCTACATTTTTTTTGATACTCGCTTCAATAAAATCGAACACTTCCTGCCTTGTATTAGTCGCCGGTAAATATCCCGGTTCCACATCAAAACGATCGATCAGCGGCACATTTCCAAAAGCTTCGCAGAGAATATAATACCAGTAGGCTCTCGCCAGCTCTAATTCGGCAATAAATCTGTCCTTGTTCTGAATAGGGAACTCGGCCTTATTGATCTGATAAATCACGCGATTGCAATCACTGATACCGCCATAAGCTTGGCCCCAAAGATCGGAAAAATGCGGATCCTCACTTCGCCACGTGTGATTATTCAAACGGATGTAAATTCCACCGTCAAACCACGCAGCCCTCGGCGTCACCACAATATCTGTGGTCTCCTCAAAATCCCACCATTTACGCCATTCCAACAAGCCCCTATATCCTCCATATACTGGCGCCACTGCTGCCAGCAGATCCCGCTCGTCCCGATAGAAATGCTCTTCCGTCAGTTGATCATACACCTCCTCATCCAGATTGGTACAAGCACTAAAGCTCAATATATTTAATAACACAAATGTTATTCGAAATAGATACATTTTCATAATACACGATTTATAGGTTAATCATACAGCCCAATGTATAGGATCGCACCGTAGGATAAAGCGATTTACTTTCAACTCCCGGCGCTAAGCCTTTTATACTTACCTCCGGATCCATGCCTTTGTAGCCGGTAAAGGTATATAGGTTAAGGCCCGAGAGATAGACCCGTAACCTTTTAAAATACTTATTGTTCAGGTTCAGGTTGTAGCCAAAAGTTATGTTGTCAATCTTTACAAAATCTCCATCCTCGATAAAATAGCTATTATAAACCTGCGGTTCCCATACATAGGAATTACTGCCAAAGGGTTTATTTAGGGCTGATTTAGGGAGGTTTCCCTCACTTATCCTACCCATCGTTTCCCAATGCGCACGGTATTCATTAAACACCTGGTAATCAAATGCACCCCTCACCATCATCCCTAGATCAAACTTCCTATAGCGCATATATACATTCAAAGAAGCATACATCTTTGGCAGGCCGTTTCCAAGCACTTGCTTATCTTCCTGTCCTGCCTCACTCTGCAGTTTTTGTCCGCCGTCCAATGCCTCAACCAGCCACCTACCTTCCTCAGATAGACCTACTGCTTTCAATCCGTAAAAATTACCCAAAGGTTCGCCCTGTTTAACAATATGGGTGTATTGTTGTATACCCGATGAGGTCCAACCCGTATACCAGTAATCCCGCTGATAGCTTTCGTTCGATAAGGATACCACCTTGTTCTTATTATAGGAGAAGTTGCCCGTCAAACTCAAATCAAACTGTTCACGTTGCACAGCTTTTCCTGTTAATGAGATTTCCACTCCGCGGTTATTTATTTTACCCACATTTGCCCACATCGAACTGGTATAATTAGGAGGCACTGGCACCTGGTATTCGGCCAGTAGATCGCTGGTCGTACGATCATACAGATCCAACGTAGCGCTTATTCGGCTTTTCAGTAAGCTTACATCCAAACCAACGTTCCATTCAGCTTTCCGCTCCCACTTCAGATTTGGATTAGGGTTAGATGCCGGGACCACCCCACGTATCCATTCGCCATTAAGAAAACTAGGTGAGGTATAATTTAAAAGTACAAGGGATTGATAGGCACTTCCGATCTCCGTACCCGTGATGCCATATCCAACGCGTAACTTCAGGTCGTCAATAGCCTTTGCGTTTTCCATAAAGCGCTCCTTCGAGATTCGCCAGCCCGCTGAAACCGCAGGAAAGAAACCCCATTTGTTATCCTTTCCGAATTTGGTAGATCCTTCCCGCCGAAGACTGGTCATCACCATATATTTATCCGCATAATTGTAAGTAAGCCGTCCGAAGAAAGAAATGAGCTTACTATTATTACGATAGCTCGACAGCTGTGCCCTCCCATCTAAGATGGCATTTGACGATTGAATGTTCCAAGCCTCAAAATAGTCGGTCGGAAAATCAAAGGCATACATGGAGCTTCCCTGCCGGTTAAAATCCTGATAATTGTAACCGATCATGCCCGTTATACTATGCAATCCGATGTCTTTCACGTAATCAGCCGTCAGTTCCAGTGTCCGATCCATATGCAAGTTATTCCACTTCGTAACTTCACCGTTCTTGTTTTCGATCGTTGTCGTAAAATAGCGGAAAGTATTCCATTTATCACGTGTATCGTCATAGCGTTGAAATCCGCCCATAACACTTACATTTAAATTACTGATGGGTGAATACGTTATTCGTCCACTGGTTAATAAGGTATTCGCCCGCTGCTTATCCGTTTCCTCATTCAGTAAAGCAACCGGATTATAAGGTTTGTAAGAAACCCCGTATTCGTTGTAAGTTCCGTCCGCTGCATAAACCGGTCGCGTTGGATTTGACAACATCGCTTGCAGAAAAGCATCATACCAAGTAACCTGCTGCGTAACCATCGAATTGCTGATATTAAACTGGAATTTCAATTTATCGTCCCACATATTGTGGTTGATATTGGCTTTCAAAATAATCGGCTTCTTATAAGTGCGCAGTAAAACTCCCTCCTGTGAACGATAGGTTCCCGAAAGCATGTAGTTTGTACTTGCCGTCCCGCCTCTTAGCGAAAGATTATGCACAAAATTGATCGGCGTCCGTGTTACCTCCTCCACCCAATCCGTAGAAGTGCCCTCATCGCTTACCTTGTCCGCAAACTGCGGATCCTGTAATAGGCTCCGATAGTCCGTCGCATTCAACAGTTCCGGCTTTTTCTGCAACTGCTCATAACTGTAATATGTATGGTAATCCAAAGAAGCTGCACCGGCCTTTGCCTTTTTAGTTGTTACAAGGATCACCCCGTTTGTACCACGCGTACCATAAATGGCTGCAGCCGATCCGTCTTTTAACACATCAATAGACTCCACGTCTTCAGGTGCAATGGCGTTCAGACTCCCGCCGGGGATTCCATCAATAACCACTAAAGGGTCCGATGAAGCCGATATTGTGGAAACGCCTCGGATGTTAATTTGAACACCGGCGGTCGGGTCGCCCGATGGATTGGACATTTGCAGGCCCGCCACTTTACCTTGCAGGAGCTGCGTAGGACTCCGCACCATACCCTGTACAAATTCGTCCGATTTTACATTGGCAATAGCGCTGGTCACTTCGCCTTTCTTCATCGATCCATATCCTACTACCACCACCTCGTCCAGTTTTGAGGCGTCGGGCACGAGCTGCACAATCACAGAAGCCCTTCCCTGCAGAGGTATCAAGCGATCAGTATAGCCCAAATACGTGATTCGAAGCGTATCCTGTAAATTGGCTACCGATAACTCAAAACGACCTTTTTCATCCGTTAAGGCCGTTTTTCCGCTACCAACGGCCGTAATGCTGGCCTTTACCAGCGCACGCTCAGTCCCTTGTTCTTTAACCGTCCCCTTTACGGTCAACTGTGCGAAACCGGGAAGATACCATAAGGAAAAACAGAGCAATAAGAAGCCCTTAGAAATCTTTTCCATTTCTTTTGAAATTAAGGTTTACAAATTAGGTTCAGTTTCCCGCCATTATTATCAATCCGAGACCGATAATAAAAAGCAGAAACATGGATGTTATATAAAATTTAACGGTTTTGCTCCCACCTTGAAACTCCTTCCAGACAAACACGCCCCACACTGCGGCAACCAGAGTAGCCCCCTGTCCCAGCCCGTAGGAAATCGCCGGACCGGCCTTTCCGGCGGCAATCAGGTTAAAGAGATTTCCAAGCCCCCAGATAGCGCCACCCAGAAGTCCCACTGTATGCATGCGCAGCGGGCCGCGGAAATACATGCTATATGCGATAGGCGGTCCCTCCAAGGGTCTCCGCATCAAGAAGCTGTTAAAAAACAAGTTGCTCACCGCGATTCCGAGTGCGAAAATCACAAAAGCGGTATAAGGCGTCATCTTTCCTACAGCGGGTGTCCTAAAATCCGAGAGGTCCATGCCGGCCGCTACAAAGGGATAAAAGGTTGACATCAATATCCCCGCAATGATCGAAACGACAATCCACTTTCCCGTAGCGCGACTATCCATATTTCCACCTCGATGCATACGATAGGCCAAGGCGTTCAGGATGATGGCCACACTCACACAGGTGACACCCGTAAAAAGCAAAAGAGGATCTCCCTTACTCGCCAGCACGTAGTTCAATACGACGCCAATAATCAAGGCCAGGCCAATGCCAAGTGGAAAGGCCACCGCCATACCCGCATGAGCGATGGCGGCTGTGAGCAGGATGTTTGCCAAATTAAATACCACACCGCCTATCAGTGCACTCCGGATATTAGCGGCTTCTGCCTGCTCCAAGTCTTGTAAAAAAGACCTTCCCCCCTCACCATAACTACCTAGCGTGAATGCACCGAGCAGTGCAAACAGCAGGATGCCCAATACATAATCCCAATAGAACAGTTCGAACCGCCACTGCCCCTGCACTAACTTTTGCGTATTAGCCCATGAACCCCAGCAGAGCATGGTAATTAGGCAGCATACGACCGCCAGCGTATAGGTTTCTACAATAAACATAATCCGTTTAAAATTTGGTTAATTGGTTCAATATTGCTAGCTGATGATACTCATCAGCACCTCATTCCGATAAGGAATGGATGATTGCGCGCCCAAACGGGTTACGGCAATAGCAGCAGCCCGACAGGCAAAGTTTGTCGCTTCGCGCAGAGGCTTACCCTCAGCGATCGCTACGGCCAAAGCCCCGTTGAATACATCGCCCGCAGCCGTAGTATCGATGGTTTCCACACTTGGTGCAGGAACATGGAAGAATGCATCATCCTCCAACACCGCAGCGCCCTGCTTTCCCATGGTAATAATTACCTGCTTGGGACCTTTTGCTTGTATCTTCCGAGCAGCTTGCCCGGCACTGTCCAGGTCAGCTATCCGTATACCCGATAACATTTCGGCTTCACTTTCATTCGGTGTTATGATATCCATCAATTCAAACACTTCCTTAGGCAGTTCATTTGCGGGCGCTGGATTCAGGATGATCTTCATCCCTTTCTCTTTGGCCCTTTTGGCTGTGTAAGCCACAGTGTCCATGGGTATTTCGAGCTGAATAAGCAGCAATGCCGCATCGGGATAATAGGTAAGCGCCTTTTCCACATCGGTCGCTTTCAAGTTCGCATTCGCTCCCGGTGCCACCACAATGCTGTTTTCTCCCTTTTGATCAACGGTTATCAAGGCAATGCCGGAAGGCAGCGCAGCATCCGAAACAATACCCTGCGTGTTCACTCCTTCTTCCTCGAATAATTGGGCTGACTGTTTGCCGAAGATATCATCGCCCATCTTTCCAATAAAAGCAACATCCCCACCCAAGCGTGCTACCGCGATGGCCTGATTGGCGCCCTTGCCACCGGGGTTCATAAAAAAAGACCCGCCTAATACAGTCTCTCCCGGTCGGGGAATATGACTTGTTTTGACCACCATGTCCATGTTCATACTACCTGCTACGATAATTTTCTTCATATATGATCTAAGGAAAAAGTTTATAATTTGATCAACTGCCTTGTGCAGCTTTATCTATTTTCAAAGATAGTCCCTTAACAGTTTCAAAATAGACACAAATTCATATAATTCCTGAATCGTAATTTTATTTTTTAATCTCTATATTTACCACATAACACTCACTAACAACCATTTGTAAACAGACTATTATTTTATTTTCCTGAATTTATTAATATGCTGAAGCTTGAACTGGAAAAATTGATCGGTGGACTATCTGTTTCGGAGCGGAAGCAGTTCAAACAACACTGCGCCGGGCAAAGGGCTCACAAAGAATATGTAGCTTTATTCGATCTGCTGACACAATATCGGGTAGCACCTGACCAGCAGGCTGAAAGTTTGTTTGCTGCGCGCTTCCCTGGAAAATCTTTTGAAAATACCGCAGCTTATTTATACAAGGTACTCAGCAATATGCTCATCCAAACACGAATTGAACAAGATACCTGGTATGCACGTTATCAAGCGCTCATGAAAGCTCGTTTATGCTTTGAGCGTTCACTTCCTTCGATGGCCTTAAAAGAATTGAAGAAAGCCAGGAAACTTGCAATAGAAGCGGAAGATCCCTACATTCAATATCAATCTTTACGCATGGAGCTGGGTTATCTAACTGATATAGGCCTTCCCGATGTACCGGAACAGACACTGGTAGATCAACAAATGCTCGGACGGAACCTATTGCGTATCATGCAGCAGATCCACGAGCATCAATCGCTGTATCAGCTGCTAACCCAGCGCCTAAATCACGATCATGAGCTTGTTTCCCAAGACCAAAAGAAGATAACTGATTTGGTATTGAGCGAATTAAGTATCACCAATCGAGGGATGCGTCATCAATTTGAATCAAAGAAAGTTCATTTGCTCTTCCAATCGTTCTTTTTCATCCGCACCGGTGAGTATCACGCAGCCTTAAAAATGTTCAAAGAATTGAACACGCTAATCGAGGCTCACGAAAATATGTGGAATTTCCCGCCCTACGACTATCTTTCTGCGCTACGAGGCATTCTTGATAGTCTACGAACCATTGGCTATTATGTCGAAATGCAGTATTTCATCCATCGTGTAGACAAACTATCTCAGGGCGCATACCCCGAGCATTTCATCCGCGAGGCAAGCCAAACTCATCACGTTTACCGACTCAATATGCTCACGCAGTTGCGTAAGGACGAAGAAGCCCTTCAACTTGTACTATCGCTCAAAAAACAACAATTGCTAAAGAATAACTTTTACTATCGCGACGAGCACAATGCCTTACTGTTTTTTACCGCTTTGGCTTACTTTCAGCAAGGCCGCTGGTCAGACGCCAACCAATACCTGCAGCTGGCTCTTCGTGAGCGTGAAGTAAGTAGTCAGCTCATATACCGTTCTACATGGCTACTGCATCTACTGGTACACATGGAACTGGATAATCTCGAATACCTTCACTACGAAATCCGGACCTATAAACGGGCATTCAGTAAGCAAGGTGGGATGTTCAAAATAGAGAAGTTTATTTTTAAGCTGGTCCAACTAGACCCCGGACGCTGCAGCATGCCAAAGAGAAAAGCCATTGCCGAGAAGTGGTTTACCCAGCTGGATGACTTACGATTGGATAAACGCGAGCGCCAACTCCTTAAATACGCCGATTTTATCGATTGGATTAAGCGAAAGATAGAAGATAAGCCATAAAAAATTGCGTATTCTATCCCGAATAAAAGAAACATCTATTAGTTTTGTCAGAACAATACATACGCTAAAAAGCCATGAACCGACGTGCCCATACCATTCCTTTAAATACGATGGCCAGTACATTCGGAACGGGTATTTTCCTCGAAACGGCCTCGTCGAGGGATGTAGAATTACATAAGCCCGCGGCAGAAGCGCATCGGGACGACTATCATTTATTTTGCATTCAGGACCAGGGAACAACCACGTTCGAGATCGACTTTCAACGCTATGAAGTCGTCGGCGCTGCGCTCATGTATATACAGCCCAATCAGGTACATCGGGTAATCGGCGTTGAGAAAGCGAACTTCCGTGTACTTATCATCAGTCATGACAACCTTCACCCCGAAATTCTCAATACACTGCAAGAAATAGCACCCGCAAAGCCGCTAAGATTGAGTCAGGAAGCTTTTAGTCTCGTCTCCGAAAGCATGTCGCTCTGCATCAAACATTTTCAACGGAAACAGGAAAAATTATATCACATCATACTCAGAGAGAGCTGCAATGCTTTAGTCGCCTTAATTACCTCTCAATATTCAGCACTTACCAAACCAACGGAAACCCTTTCCCGCTTCGATGTAATTACCAAAACATTCAAATCCATCCTGGAAAAGGACTTCACGCTCATAAAACGACCCACTGATTACGCCAGGCGATTAAAGGTCTCCACTGTTTACCTAAACGAGTGTGTCAAAAAAAGCACCGGCCAACCCGTACGCTATCACATTCAGCAACGTATCATACTTGAAGCGAAACGTTTACTTTATCATTCCAACAAATCGGTAAAAGAAATCGCGTTCGAGCTAGGTTATGACGATTATCCCTACTTTTCTCGTTTGTTCACCAAAATAGTTGGTATGACGGCATTAAGCTTTCGAAAGAAAAACCTTGATTAGTCCAATACTTACCCTGTTTCAACCTTCTTTGCGCGGTCGTTTCGTGGTTTCTTTGTTCAAAAAAATAAAGATTATGCCAAGCGCTCCCAAATGGGTATTCGATGTTTTCGACCGTGTTTTATCGTCTAAGTCATCAACGATGGAGGTAACCAAGGTCGAATACCTATCCGATACCGTCAAGAGAATTCAATTTACAGGAAATTTTAGAAAGTTCAATTTCGGTGTAGGAAGTTTTATCGATTTCCGGGTAAGTGATACAGAGGCCAGGCGATATACCGTTTCTTATGTTGACGATATGCGCGAAAGACTTGAACTCATTGCGCATATACATGGTGAAGCACCCGGAAGCTGCTTTATGCGTAAGCTCGATATTGGCGACACGGTTAACATCAATCCGCCCCGAGAGTACAAGTATTATGAGCCAACAGCCGCAAAGTACGTCGTTTTTGGCGATGAAACATCCTTAGGACTTGCCTGTTCTTTCTTACCGGTGCTTATACAAAACCGGCATCAGTTTCAATTCTATTTGGAACTGGAAAAAGAAAATCACGACATCGTCTCGCTGTTGCCATTGAGCAATTGCACCGTATTTGATAAGAACGACGCATTTAGTGATGAGAAATGGGTGGACGCGCTACCCGTTGTCCAATCGACCGAATGGCAGCAATCCAACTTTGTCCTAACCGGGAACGCCAAATCGGTCCGAACATTCCGGAAGGTTTTGAAAGCCAGAAACGCGGGTAAAATAGTCTCACACGGTTATTGGCTGGAAGGAAAAAAGGGTTTATAATAAAATTTTATCAGATGATTTACATATTTAAAACTTCCGTACAGCGCGAAGAGGATATCCGGCAACTAAAGCCCTATTTAGATAGCATTCAACCGTGGGCGAAATGGAATTTTGATCTAGAGGATTGCGATAAAATCTTACGGGTCGATACCCCGCGCAATGATGCTTTTAGCATCATTCGCGTGTTGCATACGAATGGTTTTCAATGTGAAGAGCTGTCATATTGATTGCTCCACGTTCGAATGCTTCGATTGATTTTTATACATATCAATAAACACTTGCATCAGCTTGGATGAACGGCGGTTGCTACGCGAGATCAGGACTGTTGTCATCGTTCCGAGCGACTTGCTCAGCGGGAAAGTCTTGATCTCTCTCGCTGCATAATAGGAACTGACAATCTGCTCGGGCAAGATGCTAATGCCCAAACCCGCCTCTACAAAATTTATAATGCCCTCAATGGAATTCACTACAATAGGCCTATACTGTACGATGCCTTTTGCGCTTAATAGCGATTCCAATCTTTCCCGGAATACGCAGCCTTGATCAAATACAACAATCTTAGGGATTGCATGCCGGCTTAATTCCGATGATAAGGAGGCGGCCTTCCTATGCGCCAAGATAACCAATTGCTCTTCGTGAATGATTTCCTGCGTTAGACCGGAGATGCTAATAGGACCCGAAACAAAAGCCGCGTCTAGCTTATAGTCAAGTACATCCTGCACCAATTCCGGTCGCATGGCTGATTTGAATTCCAACTCTACATGTGGGTAGGCCGCACCAAAATCATGCAGAATCGTCGGAACACGAAGCGCCATGGTGGTTTCAATGCATCCGATTTTCAATGATCCCGTCAAGACATCAATATTTTTGACCTCTCTTTTCGCTTCATCCAGCAGGTGAGTAATCTCTTTAGCATATTGCATCAGCACTTCACCTGCCGGTGTCAATGCCACCTTTTTTGCATTTCGTTCAAAAAGCGATGTACCAAACTCCTCTTCCAAGCTGCGAATACGCGCCGTTACGTTCGACTGCACGGTAAACATCGCTTCTGCGGCCCGTGTAAAGCTACTATGCAATGCCACGGCCTCAAATATCCTTAGGTCATTTGTATTCATAAATCATAAATAATGATTTATTACATCATAATAAATCGTTTTTAATAATCAAATATCTGAAATAATTTTGGATAAGCAAAACAATAGAACATGAAAACAAATTCGATTCATTACCATACCCTGAGCGCTAACGGCATCAATATTTTTTACCGTGAAGCCGGCCCGACAGAAGCGCCAACGCTTTTATTGCTACACGGTTATCCAACTTCATCACACATGTTCCGGAGTTTGATCCCGATTTTAGCTGATCGTTATCACCTAATCGCGCCTGATCTTCCCGGCTTTGGCTACTCCGATGCACCTAGCAGAACGGTATTTACGTATACATTTGATAATCTGGCGAAAACCATGCAGGCTTTTATTGACAAATTAAACCTTAAAAGATTTGCCATCTATGTATTCGATTACGGCGCGCCTACGGGTTATCGTCTGGCACTCGCCAATCCTGAAAAAATCACCGGTATCATCTCTCAAAATGGCAATGCGTATGAAGAAGGTTTAGGCTCCGATTGGGGACCTATTCAAAAGTACTGGAAAGAAGATACGCTGGAAAACAGAGATGCACTCCGAGGCTTCGTTACATTAGAAGGAACCAAGTTTCAGTATTTTAGCGGTGTATCCGATCCAAGCTTAATAGCCCCTGAATCGTACACCCTGGATCAGTATTTTCTTGATCGCCCCGAATCAGATGAAATCCAGCTCGATCTGTTAAGAGATTACAAAAATAACGTTGCTTTATATCCAAGCTTTCAGGAATACTTCAGAACCTATCAACCCAAGCTTTTAGCTGTTTGGGGCAACAAGGATCCTTTCTTTTTGCCACCCGGCGCAGAGGCTTATAAAAGAGACATTCCCGATGCAAGCGTAAAATTTTATGACACCGGCCACTTTGCGCTCGAAACCCATGTGAACGAGATCGGCGCAGATATACTGGCCTTTTTAGACAGCCTGCCCCAATAGCCTAATACATAGTTTTTAAATTGATAATATATGGAACAGAAACATCCTTTACCGCCATTGACCTACGAAACAGCACTTCAAAAGGTACAATTAGCAGAAGACGCGTGGAACAGTCGCGATCCCGAAAAGGTGTGCCTTGCCTATACCATCGATACCGAATGGCGCAACCGTTCGGAGTTCATCAATGGACGCGAAGAGGTGAAAGCTTTTCTTGCCCGAAAGTGGGCGCGGGAATTAGATTATAAGCTTAAGAAAGAGCTCTGGAGCTTTCAAGAGAACCGCATTGCCGTCCGTTTTGAATATGAATGGCATCAGGCCGAAGGACAATGGTATCGAAGTTACGGAAATGAAATGTGGGAATTCGATGAAAATGGGTTGATGCGGAAACGCTACGCTAGCATTAACGATTGTCCTATTACGGAACAGGAGCGGCGTCTTTAACGTATAATCATCAGCTGAAAGACTGTCGAAACTCCAGGGGGCTTTGTTTGGTCTTGGCTTTGAATAGTTTGCTGAACGACTGAGCATGTTCAAAACCTAGTGCATAGGCGATTTCACTGACGGACAAATCGGAAGTAGAAAGCTGCTCTTTCGCTTTTTCAATCAGTTTTTCGTGAATATGCTGTTGGGTGGTCTGCCCCGTCAGCTGTTTCAGCAAACTGCTTAAATATTTCGTCGAAATATGAAGTTCGCTTGCGATGTAACCGACGGTCGGCAGACCTTTAGAAAGTAAATCTTCCTTATTGAAAGAAGATGCTAACACATCTTCCAGACGTTCCAGGATTTTATGATTGGTAATTTTTCGGGTAATAAATTGCCGCTCGTAAAAGCGTTGCACATAAGCAAACAACAATTCCAATTGAGCGATAATCACATCCTGGCTAAATTTATCAATATTTGTATGGTATTCCTGCTTAATATGGTCAATAATACTGTTAATAAGGGCCTCTTCCTTATCCGAAAGAAACAAAGCCTCGTTAGCGGCATAACCAAAATATTCATATTGTTTGATTTTTTTTGCCAGCGAAGTGCCCCAAAAAAAAGCAGGATCAATAAATAACATCCAACCTTCTAAGTTCGGTGGTGTGCTCCCCTCTTCTCCGCGCAAAATTTGCCCAGGCGCAATAAAAGCCATCACCCCCTCATCAAAATCATATCGCTGCTGCCCATAAATCAACTTATCACAACCTCTTTTCAGCGATATCATATAAAAATCAAAAACCGCCGCCGTTACAGACGAATTTCCCTTTAAGTCCGCACAATCAACGATACTAATAAGCGGGTGATGAGGTTTGGGTAGTCCGGATAAGCGATGCCCCTCCGTAATTGATTTTATTCTGACAGGTTTTGAACTTGACATAACAGAGTTTAGCTTTCAAATGGATACTTCAGCCAAATCAATATTAAGGGCATGATTAAAAACGGTATTTCGATCAAAGCCATTTTTGTGTTTCCTGCGTTTAACGCCAAGGCCATAATTAAAAGAATGGACACCGTGTTCAGCACATTCCCGAGAAAGAAAGTTCTCGGAAACAACAGCAAAAGCCCTATAAGGATCATCACGATTCCCATGATCGGGACATAAGACTCTTTGATACCCAACTCAGCCATCATCTTGGCAGATTCCGGATGATCTTTGACATGTAATGAATCCCATCCATGTTTAAAAGACAGGAAGACAGAGATTAATAGTAGGATGAGTGATATAATATGCTTTATCATGATCAAATCATTTAGCTTATTGAATTCTTTTAAATTGCCTCGTTCTACCCAGCAGCGAAATGCCTACATAACCCCGGAATTCCAATTCATTGGCACTTTTTAATTTCGCTTTCACGTTATATGTTCGTCCATCGTCCGGATTGTATAACGTTCCCTCCTCATATTCACCCTGATAGTAGCGAAGATCACGAAGATTGACGATGTTCTGTCGAGATCTGTTTCGCAAATTCTTATCCGGATTCTTCGAATCCTTTTTGGGTGTTTTTCCATCCGCTTCAAACATCGTCGAAGCCCATAGCAGCTTCCCAAAGTATTTACCTTCCGATCTATATATCTCAAATTTAAGCTTTACATCTGAATCTTCACTAAACCAAACGCCTATTATTTTATCGGCAGGTAAATTTTGAGCAGATGCCGCAAATGCCATCCAGATCAAGGCAGTCGTAAAAAGTAAATTTCTCATTATTTCGTGCGATTAGTTCCATACATAAATGAAGCTCCCATTTTGCCCGCCTGTGCAATCATTAACTTCGGGGCGAGTCGGCTTACCATACGCATCACTTTAGCAAGACCAGGGAACACTTCCTCTTTATTTTGCCGTATTCCTTTGATAGCGGCGTCCACAATTTTCTCCGGTGCCATCAGCATCTTCGCATTAAAACCATCCTCCTGCATAAACTTATCGTTCAATGATGTCGAGGAACCGGGAGCCACTAATTCCATTACTTTGATATCTGTATTTTTTAACTGCACCCTTAATGCTTGTGTATACGAACGTAAGCCAGCTTTACTCGCGCTGTATATGGGCGATATCGCAAAAGGCGAGAGTGCAATACCCGAAGTTACATTGAGAATAAGTGCCTTTTGTTGCTTTTTAAGTAAAGGCAAAAAAGCTTGTATCATCCGGATCGGCCCCATTAGGTTGATTTCCACCTCACGGGTAATGTCGTTCAGATCCTGCGCCTGCTGTAGACTTATTTTACGCATTTCTCCTGCATTGTTAATAAGCATATTCAGATTTGGAAATTGTACTGCAATATGATCATACAGCTCGCAAATGTCCTCCACTTGAGCCACATCACTCTTTATCACGTGTACAGCTGGAAGTCTACGTTTTATGTCTTGGAGTTTCTGTTCATTTCTCCCGGTAATGATAACCGTGTTACCCAGTGCAATCAGTTTAGAAGCAAAGGTGTAGCCGAAACCTCCCGTTCCGCCAGTAATTAAGATCGTATTCTTTTGCACGTTCATTTTGCTGATGTATCGTTTCAGCAAAGATCAGGCATCATTAGCTAGCGAATTTAACCAAAAGGAACATCGTCGTAGCCAAAAGGGCGAAATGTACGCGGGCACAATAAACCTTTCCTATGTTCTAAAGTCAAAACTAAAAGCGCCATTAAGCTGGAACGATTTTTCGCTTTGACGCTTTCATTAAATTGAGCAAACATGAAAAGAGCAATATTATTAGCAGTTGCCGCCTTCACGGTGGTAATTGTGGGACAAAGCCAAGTACATGCGCAACGTCACGAAAAGGACGATAAGTATTGGGAGCGACGTAAAGAAGCAGATAAAAAAAGATATGAATATTATCGTGAGCGCGACAAAAAGCGGGCAGAATATGCGCGTGAAGAAAGAAAGAGAGAAAAAGAGTACTATCGTGAGTCGGCTAAACGTCGTAAAGAATACTTAAAAGAACGCCGCAAGCATGGGCTACCTAGCTGGGCATTGGCACATCACTACGACGCAAGTCGCCATGTATATTTTCGCGATTATCATACCTTTTATGATCCCTATCGCGGTGGCTATGTTTATTTAAACGGCGGGAATTGGCGTTTTTCAGCAGAAATACCTTCCTTCATGATCAATGTCGACCTTGGCCGCGCCAATATAATGGTTGTGAAGGATGTTCCGATAAGCAGGCACCCCGAGGACTTTTACGATGACTATGAAGAAGACTACTGGGATGATTAATGTGCTTTAATGTAGTGATTATTAGCGTAAAACGCTGTAAAATAAGATACCCCATGACCTACTGCGCCAAGGGGTATCTTTATAAGCCATTTTCTTTATTAAAATGATCGAGTGCCTTACGCATTTTTTCATCTTTATCGTATACCTGCTGAAATAACTTTCCTTTTCGCTCCAACAATTCCAAGATTTTATCTTGCGCTAGCCTAATTTTTGTGGTATCCACGCCATGCGTTATTACTTGTTGCATAACCTCTTCCCGATCGGCCATATGTAGCAACTTCAACGCTTGATAATAATCAACCGCCGCTCGTTTTAAGGCCTCCCCTTCCTTCACGTTCCTAACAGAAATAGCAGAAGTTCTTTGTATCAAGGAATCAAATTGCGCTTCCTGTTTATCAATCGCTGATAAGGCGCCCTTAAAATCGTCGTTTACCAAGCAATTCAATTTCGCCTCTTCCGGGCTTCGCTCACTTAGTATGATATCTTTTAGGTATTCGTCATTGGCGCTAATCGTGTTCCTTAGGTCAATAGCTTCCGTTGGTTTGCAGGAAGCAAGTACCAGCATGCCACCTATCGCAACAATAATTTTCGTCTTCATAAACGCTTCATCATTTCATAAATTGATTTTTAACAACATATGGAATATTGCCTTTATTTTTGTTTGCACAGTCAATTATATTGTCGGTGTTCACAATTTAATTTTAGTCAATACTTTATTCAATAAATACGCTAAATCTTCCAACTCTTTTTTCGACAATATAACGCTTGCTTGTTTGGTAACGTGCTCACGGAAGCTTTCTGAAGCATCTATTAACAACTTCCCTTTGTCGGTTGCTTTGAGATAAAAAACCCGCCGATCTTCATCGCTTTGCTCCTGAGATAGCAAATCATTTTCCAGTAAAAACTTAACCTGTCGGGATATGGCCGGTGCACTGATCCCGAAATCCATCGTCAATTTCTTTCCCGTTGTCTTCCCTTTGCGGTATATATACTCCACTAAGTTATAGTGCGTTGCGGTGACTCCATTAAAATCACCTTTGTTCATATTAGCTAATATATAACACTGAAGATCCGTAAAAACTTCAAAAAACCGTTTCTGCGCGTTTGTCATAAAACAAAAAAAGGTTAACTTAGTTAACTATTAACAAAGTTAATAAAAAAACATGTCTTCTATCAAAATCATCCATGCACGGCAAAATAACCTTAAAAATATTTCACTCGAGATTCCAAAAAAAAGTATCACCGTTTTTACGGGTGTCTCAGGCTCCGGCAAATCATCCTTGGTGTTTGAAACCATTGGTGCAGAGGCACAACGGCAGATCAATGAAACGCAGAGTAGTTTTATCCGAAATCGCTTACAGCACTATGGCGTTGCCGATGTAGATCGGATTGAAAATCTCAATGTTCCGGTCATTATCAATCAAAAAAGATTAGGGGGCAATGCACGTTCTACGGTCGGCACAGCAACCGATGTATATGCTCCTTTACGGCTTCTGTTTTCGCGGATGGGCCAGCCTTTTGTAGGGTATTCTAATGTCTTTTCTTTTAATAACCCCCAGGGCATGTGCCCACAATGTGAGGGATTAGGCTTTGTTCAGACCGTCAACGTATCCGCACTCATCGATAAGGAGAAGTCGTTAAACGAAGGCGCTATTTTATTTCCAACCTTCCAGCCTGGTGGCTGGCGTTGGACCCGCTATGTATATGCCGGTTATTTTGACAACGATAAAAAACTGAAGGACTATACCGAAGACGAGTGGAATAGGTTACTTTATGCTTCGGAGCATAAACCTCCGCACCCCGATAAAAACTGGGGCAAGACGGTAAAGTATGAGGGCGTAATCCCGCGAATTGAACAAGCTTTTTTACGAAAAGATGCCAAGGAATATCATACACGTAAACAGGCCTTAAAGCAGATAATAAGTATACAAACTTGCCCTTCCTGTAAAGGACAACGATTAAATAAGAAGGTACTCTCTTGTAAAATAGGCGGAAAAAATATAGCAGATTGCACCGCATTAGCTATCGATGAGTTATTGCATTTCATTAATAACCTACAATCCGAAGCCTATGCCGTCATTCTTCAGGAAATAACCAAAAAGCTCCAAAACATCTGCGATATTGGTTTGCAATACTTAACGCTGGACCGGCGAACAGACACATTATCCGGTGGCGAGTCGCAGCGGATTAAAATGGTGAAATACCTTGGCAGTAGTTTGGTCGATTTACTTTATATTTTTGATGAACCCAGTATTGGTTTGCATCCAAAGGACGTTCAACATATCGCTTCGATCATCCATCAGATAAAAGACAAAGGAAATACCGTGCTGATCGTAGAACACGATCCGGATCTCATTAAAATAGCCGATCAAGTAGTAGACATGGGGCCGGGATCGGGCAGCAATGGCGGCGAAATCATCTACCAGGGCGGCTTTGCAGGTCTCAAGCAATCGGATGGAAAAACGGGCCGCTATTTCGCACAGCGTCCTTCGTTCAATAAAAATCCACGCAAGGCTAAGGGATATCTGGAAATCAAAAATGCCACCAAAAATAATTTAAAAAACGTTTCCGTGCGCATTCCCGAAGGTGTCTTTACCGTTGTCGCCGGTGTAGCCGGCTCCGGAAAAAGCACCTTAATTCATGGTGTACTACCGGATTTTTATCCCCAAGCCACCATCATTGATCAATCGGCCTTCGTAAGCAATGTCCGATCCAATGTATTAACCTACCTTCATTTATCTGATGCCCTTAGAAAGCTCTTTGCTGACGCCAATCAGGTATCAGAAAAACTATTTAGCAGAAACAGCGAAGGGGCCTGCAAAAACTGCAAAGGCTTGGGAGTAGAAAAGATTGATCTTGCATTTATAGACGACATCGAACAACCATGCGAGGTATGTGGCGGTTCGGGATATGACCCCGAAGTTTTGCAATATACTTACCGCAAGTTGAGCATTGCCGATGTGATGAAGCTGACCATCACCGATGCAATTTCCCTTTTTCCTGAACCCCTGTTTTCAAAAGCTTTTAACTTGTTAATTCAGTTGGGATTGGAATACTTAACGCTTGGTCAACGGTTAGATACTTTTTCAGGTGGAGAAAGACAACGCCTGAAATTAACAAAAGAGCTGAGTGGTTCCGGCAATATCCTTATTTTGGATGAGCCGAGCACAGGCCTCCATCCTAGCGACACCGAAAAATTATTGATTTTTCTGAACCAGCTGGTTGATCAAAACAATACGCTTATTGTAATTGAACATAACCTCGACATCATTGCCAGAGCAGATTGGATTATTGATATTGGGCCCGGGGCCGGAAAATACGGCGGTGAAATTGTATTTGAAGGAACCGTAGAACAGCTATTAAAAAACAAAACCAGTGTTACTGCAAGCTACTTAAATCAGTATTTAAAGACATAGCCTTCGGGGTTTATCAGGACCTATCAGTATATTTATTCCTTTTTTAAGGACTCAACCGGATTCATCCAAGCGGCTTTAACCGTCTGATAGCTTAAGGTTAATATTGTGATACCTACTGCAAATAAACCGACCAGCCCAAACACCCACCAAGGGATCTGGATATGCAGCGCATAATTTTGCAGCCAGTTGTTCATGGCATACCAGGTTATGGGAATTGCCACTACCAAAGCCAGTGCAATCAATCTTACAAATTCAAACGACAATAAGCTTACGATATCAGGTATCGAAGCGCCCAGCACTTTTCGAATACCGATCTCTTTGGTACGTTTATGAATAGTATAGGTAGTTAAACCCAGAACACCCAAACAGGTAATCAGAAGCACCAATACGGAGAAAACACCCACTACCTCGCCAAATCGACGGTCAGATTGATACTGCTGATCCAATAGTTCGTCCATAAAATGATAATTCAGGGCATATTCAGGGTAGACAGCTTTCCATTCTTTCTCAATCGTCAGCAAACTGCTCGCAACATGGTCGGTCTGTAGCTTTACGGTAAAGAAATCACTTCTTGTGCTATACCAATGGATCATTGGTGGCACGGCTTCCTTTAAAGAATGCTGATGAAAATCACGTATTACACCTATAACCGTTCTTTTGGCTCCCCATAAATCGATCAGTCCACCTACCGCGGCTGCCGGACTTTCAAAGCCCAACAATTTTGCCGCGGTTTCGTTAATAATGAGTTTATTTTCATTTAGTGACCCTTTTTCAAAGTTCTTACCTGCTGATAATTTGATATCATTGGTAGGAACAAAGTCTTCGTCTATGCCATAGAGATTGTAGTTATATCGATTTTTGTCGGTAGCACCGTAACGTGTGATTCCCACAGAAGTGCTAACATCATACAGCGCTGTAGGCACCGCATCGGAAAGTGCGACCTTCTCCACTTCGGGCAAGGCGAGCAAGCTATTCTTAAAGGCCAGACCTTTTTGGCTACGTAGCGAATCAGCACCAGTTTTTGGCCCACGGATTACCAATAGTTCCGAGGGGTTTAAACCGATATCCTGGTTTTTTAAAAATTTCAATTGTTGAAAAACGATTAAGGTGGCTGATAGCACCACCATGGCAGCTACAAACTGCCCCACAATAAGCGCTTTACGAAAGAAACTACCCTCTTTATCGGTCGTAAAGACTCGGCCTACCACCTTAATCGGTTTAGTAGCCGCCAATTGAAAAGCCGGATACAGTCCCGAAATAACGCAATTAAACAAAAGTAAAGAGGCGATGCTCAACCAAAAGAATCCAGTACCCGGCAGGTCAACCGGATTATCCCGCCCAATCAGCTGTCTATAAAAAGGTAAGACTGTAACGATCAACAACATCGCAAAACCTATAGCTGCCACATTAATAATCAACGTTTCTAAGAGCAGTTGGCGAATGAGCAGTCCTTTGGAAGAGCCCAACAATTTACGCATACCAATCTCTTTCACCCGATCAGACGCTCTTGCCGTGGTAAGGTTCACATAATTCACCGATCCCACCAACAAGATCAACAGCGCAATAACGGCCAGAAAATTAACCGCTTTAACATCGCCATTCACCTCCGGTTCGAAGAATTTATGCGAATGCAAGTGGATTGATTTAATCGGTTCCGCATTAAAAACGTTTCTGACCCTTTCATTTAACTTGCTCTTCGTCAGCGCATGTAGTTTTGCATTAAAGGCGTTGACATCTATTTTTGGCGGCAATTGTATATATAGATAATTGTTATTTCCTCCCCAATTATCATCGATTGACCAGCCTAATGCATTCAATGAAGAGAAAGAAACCAATACATCCAGCTTAAGGTGTGTGTTTGCCGGTGAGTCCTGAAAAACACCGGTAACCGTATATAGCGTATTTTCTTGCTTAACAGTTTTTCCAATGGGATCTTCCGATCCAAAAATTCGCTTTGCTTCCGTTTCAGATAAGACTAATTGATAGGGTCGATGAAAACTGTCGGCATCTCCTTTAACGAAAGGCACTTCAAATAAAGAAAAAGTAGAAGGATCCGCCGCATAAATATGCTCAATCCGGAAAGCTCGATGCTTATACTGAATCTCATTATTATCCTCCAACATTTGTAACCGGGCAAAATCCAGCACCTCCGGCATTTCCCGTTTTAAAAATGGCCCTAAGGGCGGGAAAGTTTCACAATCGGTATCCACATATTCAGATCCGTTATAATTGTCCAACGTTACGCGGTACAAATCATCTGCTTTTTTAATAAAGTTCTCATAGCTATATTCAAAGCGGACAAAATGAATTAACAATAGAAATACGGCGGTCGATACCGCTAAGCCAAAGACATTGATAAGGGCATAATACCTATCTTTCCACAGTGTACGCCAGGCAGATTTTAAGTAGTTAATAAGCATAATGAACGGATTACTACAGAAACGCACAATTACAAAGCCAAAAGCCAAATTGCCTTCCTGTAGCTCACAAAACCCTATTTAGGCATTTAAATCATGTTCGGATACGAACAACTACTGTGCGGTAATGTACAGTTTGTTTAAGTAGCGCTATGAAAATGCTGAAAAAATAAAACCCCTCCATGTTGTACCGGGCGGTAAGGAGGGGTTTAAAACCTAAACCTATATTCAAATTTACTTATTTTCTTTTTTAGATGCAAGATATCGTCGTAGTAAATTAAATTTCTTATCTAACACCAACATACACTTGTTATTAAATAAGAAAAAACAGAAAGCATCATAAGTGATTCTTCGGTGGCTTACTTTCCGGTCTTTAGAGATGCTTAAGGAGGTCTTATTGGTTTAACCAATCCTTATACGAGATTACCCCCAATTCAGGTTTTCCATCACCATCTAAAATTGAAATAAATTCCAGCTGATTGCCATCCGGATCATTGAAATAGATCGCCAAAGCCGGCATCCAAGCAAACACCATAGGTTGCACACTTCCATCGTTAAGAAAATTGTAAGGCTGAAGCCTTCTGTCTGTTAAAAACTGTTGTGCCCGGTTTAAGATATCTTCCTTCGTACTCCTAAATGCAAAATGCCGTGGCTGAAAGTTTTCTTTGGTTTCCCAAAGCCCCAACATATATTCCTTATCTTGGCCAATCCATAGAAAAACGATTGGCCTTGTTTCATCACGATGTGCAAACTTAAGTCCCAATACTTCTGTATAAAACTTGGTTGCCATTTCTAGATCACGCACCTGTATATGCGTCTCGTAAAGTCCTCTAATCATTATTCAAAACATGTAATTCATTTCTAAACAAGATTTCATTGACTACGAAAATCAAGACACCTTGTGTAGGCGGTCGCAAAAGAAGATTACAACCATTGTAAAGTTAGAAATAAAAGGTAAAAGACAAAAATCAATAGACAACGGATTAGTAGCTTAAACAAGTTTTAATGGAAAAATTGAGCTTTCGACAGTTTTGATTTATGCACAGTATTAAGTAAGTTTACTCGACACATTGGGTAGTTCCTAAACAAGATAAAAACCTTGATGAATACGCTATTAAAACTGGAAGAACTAGGACAGCTTTTACTTTCCATACTCCTATTCAGCCAACTGGACTATAGCTGGTGGGTTTTCCCTGCCTGTTTGCTCTTACCGGACCTTTCTATGCTTGGTTATGTGATCAACCCACGGGTAGGTGCCGCACTTTATAACTTTTTTCATCATAAATTACTAGCCATTGTCGTTTTAATTTTGGCATATTGGTTGGATAGTCAGATGCTCGGCTTATCCGGCATCATTTTATTTGGACATTCGGCCATGGATCGGGCGCTTGGCTATGGATTAAAGTTTAATGACGATTTTAAACATACTCACTTAGGCTGGATCGGAAAGAAAAACTGAAACTGACACGCCATATAGCGCTGCAAACAAAATCTATTCACTCCTCAGCGATTTTACCGGATTTGCCAAGGCTGCCTTTATCGTTTGAAAACTCACGGTAGCCAGGGTAAGAACCACCGCCCCAACCGCAGTTAAAACAAAGACCCATATGGAAATATTCGTACGATAATCATAATCGGCCAACCAATTTTCCATCATATACCACGAAATAGGAATCGCCAAACAAAAGGAAATGACGACCAACAGCAAAAAGTTCGTTGATAGTAAAATCCAGAGATTGAACACCGTCGCTCCCAGCACCTTCCGTACGCCAATCTCCTTGGTCCGTTGTTCGGCCATGAACGCTGCTAAACCGAAAATGCCCAAGCAACTGATAAAAATAGCAAAGCCGGCAAATAAAGAAGCCAGGCTCCCTATTTTCTGCTCAAAGGAAAACTTATCTGCATAGTCTGTATCCACAAAACTATAGGCAAATGGCGATGCCGGATCATATTTTTTTAGTACGACCTCAATTGCTTTGAGCGCCTTCGCAGTGCTTACGTTAGGTTTGATCTTAATCGTTATCGCTTCCAGGTTATTGTAACTCAGCATAAATACGTTGGGGTATACTTCCTCAAAAGGCGATTCCATTAACACATTCTTAATCACACCAATTACCTTATAGGGCACATCCTCGAATTTTATCGTCTCTCCCACCGGATGCTGTAAAGCCATATACCGCACCGCAGCTTCGTTCAGAATAACCGCATTGCTATCGGTCGGAAAATCCCTTGAAAAACCCCGTCCCTCCTTAAATTCCCATGCTACCGTATTTCCAAAATCATGCGTCACGTAAGAGACGCCAAAACTTTGATTGATATGAGGCTGTTTCCCCGGCCAATCAAAGCCATCAAAATGGTTATTGATGCCGGTGGCAGTATTAGAGGCCGCAGCCATGTTCTCTACATACCCCGAATTCAGCAGCTCGTTCCGCAAAACATTATAAACACCTGGCAACCTTAAATCCGGTGTATTTATTTCCACACTGATCAAGCCGTCTTGATTATAACCCAACGGTCGGTTTTTGACATAGTTTATCTGCTGATAAATGATTACCGTTCCGATAATCAGCGAAAGCGAAACCGTAAACTGAAAAACAACTAGCGAGCGCCTCGATATCTCCGCAAAGCGTCCCACCTTCATCACGCCTTTTAACACCCCCACCGGTTTAAATGAAGACAGGTATAGCGCCGGATAACTTCCGGATAACAGCCCGGCCAACAGTGCAAACAGAAAAATGGCCAACCAAAATAGCGGAGCCTGCAATGGAAAAACAATCTCCTTATTAGCTAGGTTATTGAACCAAGGCAAGGCTAGCCAAACCAATACGATGGCTACAAGAGCCGAAAAAAATGCAATCAGTACAGATTCGCTTAAAAACTGAATAATCAAATACGCTTTCGAAGATCCAACTGTCTTTCGAATCCCCACCTCGGTTGCCCGCTTCTGAGATCGCGCAGTACTGAGGTTCATGAAATTAATACAGGCCAATAGACATACAAAAACGCCGATTAATCCAAACATCCACACAAACTGGATATTACCGCCCACATTTTTGCCATTTTTGAACTCATTGTACAGATGCCATTCAGAAGCAGGTTGAAGGATAATCTCGGGATGATCATCCCGATTAGGCTTACCCAGCAGCAGGTTCTTTACTTTATTAGTTACCTTTTTTAAATCAGCACGCTTCGCTATTTTAGCTAGAATATAAAAGGAATTATTATTCCATTGGTTATAAGCCCTTTTAACCCATGGTCTCGTCGCAAGCAAATGACTCCAGGGAAGAATAAAGTCCCGTTTATTAAAATCGGTATTGGGTGCAAAGTTCCGGTAAACACCAATAACTTTTGCAGACGATTCATTGTTTATTTTAATAGTCTGATTTATTGGATCCTCTTGGTTAAAAAGAACCGCCGCAAGGCGTTCACTGATTAAGATGGTGGATGGGTCGGTGAAATCACCAAGAGATCCCCTTGTTAAGTTCAGAGATAAAATAGCAGGGAATGCAGGTTCAGCATAAAAACCCTGGCTAATGGCTTTCTCCTCCCCATTCTCTTTTGTCAGCGTTGCTCGCCCATTACGATACAAGGCGATTCCCTCAAAATCCTGCGCAAACTTATCTTTGAGTTCTTCGGCTGTCGGAATGGATATCGTATTAAAGGTATTGATATGAAGGCCGTCGGAAGAATGGTGTAATACCTTGACAATACGCTCATTATCTTTGAAGCGCTTGTTAAATGACACCTCATCCCAAATCCATAAAGCAATCAAGATACTAATGGTCATACCGAATGCCAGACCAAAAATATTGATCATGGCATGTACCTTGTTTCTAACCAGATTTCGCCAAGCTACCTTGAGATAATTTTTTAACATCGTATGCAGATTATCGGGTGTAACCATCACCTTCAATAAAGCTGCCAAATTACTTATTTGTTGATAAAAGACATCCAGCGGCCCCTTTCCCCGCTAATCAATGTGCGATTACGAACACCTAGGTGTACGCTTGCGAACAGATATACATGGTTAATCCAACACCGACAAGGCCGTTTCGATGACGCCTTCGAAAAATGAACGATCGCTCCGAACTTTGGAATACACGCGCAACCCCGTGATGGTGTTACATAAAAAATGCGCAAGTACCTTTGGATCTTTGGAAGCGTTGATCTGCCTGTCAGCCTGTCCTTTTTTAATCGCTTTGATCAGTGCCTCTTCAATTAGCCGTTCATCCTCGCGCAGCACCTTCCTGATCAATTCATCATGGGTAGCAAGCTCTACCTCCGTATTCACCTTAAAACATCCTTTAGGGCATGCACTGTCTAGCCTATCCACAACACCGATACGCAAGAGTGCCTTAATTCCCTCTTTAACGGAGGATGCATCGTTCAGGGCGGCTTCAATACGTGCGGTGGCTTCCTCCTGATATCGCTCAAGCGCTTTTACAAACAGCTTATGTTTGTCGCCGAAGGCATGGTAAATACTTGACCGCCCGATGCCGAGGCCTTCTATTAAATCATACAGGGAAGTCGCATGATAACCTTTCTCCCAAAAAATAGAAATCGCTTTCTTTAATATCTCGTTCTCATCAAAGTCTTTTGTTCTCATAAAAAATAGCCTTACCCAACAGAGGCAAAGCTATTGATTTTAATAGAAAAAACATTACCGCAAGCCACCACTCGCCAGGATAAGCTCTCCGGTTAACCATTTTGAATCGTCAGATGCCAAAAACGCCGCCACGGCCGCAATGTCATCAGGCTCACCAATACGACGCAGCGGTGTCTCATTCGCCATGGCCTCTGCAAATTCGCTTCCCACAAAACCGGCAGCGCGTGAACCTTCCGTAGCCACCACCCCTGGATTGATCGAGTTTACGCGGATATTTCGAGGGCCCAATTCTTTTGACAACACACGAGTAATTCCATCAACGGCACTTTTAGTCGCCGTATACACGGCACTGCCGGCAGGTGTAGCGCTCGATACGACCGAACCAATATTGATGATGCTCCCTCCTTTTTCTCCAAAACTATTCACGGCAATTTTCGATGCTAAAATTAGTCCCAATACATTGATATTAAACTGACGGTGAAAACTTTCTTCTGTAAACGCTTCAATGGGAGCCCACTCATAGATCCCTGCATTGTTTACCAACACATCCAAGCTGCCGTACCGGCTAAGCGCTTCCGCAAAGAGACGATCCACATCCGCGGCCTTGGATACATCCGCTTGAATGGCAATCGCTTTACCTCCATTGCTTACAATTTCGGCAACTACTTTTTCTGCATCCGCTTGCGCAGCACCATAGTTAACCACCACCGCAGCACCTTCTGTTGCCAACTTTTTGGCAATAGCGGCGCCGATCCCTTTTGAAGCGCCTGTAACCAGCGCAACCTTATTTTCTAATTTTTTCATATATTGAACCATTTGGTCCACAAAGATAACACCTAATTAGACTAATTGGTCTAATTAGGTGTTATATGAAGAAGTCATGACAATTGAGGTTTTTATTCTTCAACAGGTATCCGCTCCATGATATCACTAAATTCAATCCCGTCAAGAAAAGCAACTACTTCGGTTATTTTGCCATCTTTCACCTTCATATACCATGAATACGAGCTACGATAAGGTTTTCCGTCCAGCGCCGTAGCTTCGCCATCCCAAAGCGCAATTACCATATCACCGTCAACAAAAATATTACGTACCGTTGGTTTGATTTTTACCTTCAATTTTTTGTTGAGCGGAATAATCACCTGATCCAAAAATTCCTTTTTGGAGTTATAGACCCTTGAGTAAGGTGTAGACCCCGTTATTTCCCAATGCAAATCGTCCGTCAATAAATCGAAAAAATTACCCGTCCCCTCCTGCCAGTCGTGAAAAGCGTTTGTAATAATTTCTTTATTGGCCAATTCCGCTTCGCTGTAATTTTGAGCTGACGCTATCGAAAATGAAATCATAAAAAGAGAAATTAATAATAGTTTCATTAGGATTATACTTTTAGTTAGTTGATCGAAACAAGCCTCAACGTTGGTTAAGGCTTATTTTCCTTTAAAATCAAATGCGATTCTCCCAAGCTTTCAATTGATGATCTTTGAGCATATCTTCAATCACTTTAGGAACTACATTTCTGAATTTCCCTTCATCAGCCGGCACGATTTCAATCATGCGATCTATCATTTCTTTCGGATCCATTTTTCCTTCCGGTGTAGCAAAGAAATCATCAAAACCTTTGCGAAGGTCTGCTCTTTTCGTAAAGTTGACTTCATCATCCAACCAACGGAACGGATTATCAGCCATGGTTTCGTTATATCCCGTATAATAAGCACCCGGGTTAATGGTCTGTACCTTGATACCATACCCTGCAAGCTCTTGCTGCAAGGCTTCTGCCAAAGATTCCAGCGCGTGTTTGGTAGAAACATAGGTGCCCCAGTTAGCAGGTGTAAACAAACCTCCCATCGACGAGGTGAATACCACTTTTCCTTTTTTGCCGTCTCGCACCCATCGCTGCACCACCCCTTGCGTAAGAATCAGCGGGAGAAAAACATTCACTTCAAAGTTTTTCCGTACCAGGTCTACCGGAATCTCCCAAACGGGCCCCGCCTCCCCCATTCCGGCATTGTTCCAAAGAATATCAAAGTCCCATTTTAAGGCTTGTTTGATATCATACTGATCGGTAAGGTCCAAGCGTTCCACGCGGATTTTATCAGACAAACCTAAGGCAGCAACTTCTTCGCGAAGCGGGGTTACTTGTGATGATACGTGTACCGTTGCAATGATGTTGTGTCCGTTTTTAGCCATTCCTAATGCAGCTCCTTTTCCGAATCCTGAACCTGCTCCTGTAATTAAAATTGTTTTAGTTTCCATTTTTTTATCGTTTTAAAATTGGTAATGAAATGTTTATTAGTGTTCTAATTAATTTTGGTTAAAAATTTCCGCTCCCGCGGTTGCAATCTGTAAGTCTTCCGAAACGGCACCGCCTGATACACCGATGTAGCCGATGATACGTTTATCCTTCAGAATTGGAAGTCCGCCGGCAAATCCCACCAGACCATTGTTGGTGTTTACCATGCCGTAGGTTCCTGCTTCAGGTTTTAGGTATTCGCCAACGTTTTCGCTACTGGTTCTAAAAAGGCTGGCCGTTTTCGCTTTCTTGATGGCGATGTCCATGGATCCTAAGAAGGCGTCATCCATCCTTTCAAAAGTCTTAAGATGTCCGGCCGTATCCAGTATCGCAATATTTACATTTACATTGAGTTGTATAGCCTTTGCCCTAGCTTGCTGCACAACCTGTCTTGATTCATTGAGATTGATTTCCATACTATTGCTTTTTAGTTGTTATGTTTTTATTTCGTTTTGTTAAGACAAAGTTGCAGCGGATAGGGAAGGATTCTTATAGGAAAAAAAAGCCGGATTTTATGAAAATCAAACCTGACCAAAAATTTTAAGATTTTTGATAACTTTATGGAACGAAAACTAACCACGTCTATGAAAATGAGCATGGACCACAAAGCAATAGATCGGCTTCGTGATTTCCCGGAACTTACACCTATATACCGGGAAGCCCACGACCGTCCCCCCATCAAAGTGTTCAATCGTGAGATTGAAGACTGCCGTAATTACCTCTCCGCTAATCGACGAGACTTCTATAAAATTCTGATGATCGCCGGCGGAAAAGGAGTTTTCACCTTAGGGCTCAACAAGTATTTAATCGATACGCCGACTCTACTTTTTATTCATCCCAATGACATTATCTCATGGCAGAAGACTTCAGGAGAATCGGCCGGATATTACCTGCTTTTCAAAAGGGATTTTATCAATCACCACCCCATGTTGAAAGCAACATTAGAGCGACTGAACTTATTTAAAGACAAGTCAAAATCAGTCATCCGGATAGAAGACAGAGACCTTCCCGGCTTTAACCGTCTTTGGGAAAGCATGTATCAAGAGCAAGGTAATGAATTGGGATATGATGCTATTCAGGCCTATATACAACTACTGATGATTGAAAGTGCCCGAAAATCCAATTACCTTGTTCCGCAACGAACAGATGAAGAGTACGACCATATTCATCGCTTTTTTGGTTTACTGGAAGAAGAAGTCTCTCAAATCAACTATGAAAACCCTATCCGGCTCCGAACTGCACAGGAATTTGCGTTCTCCCTCAATCTGCATCCCAATTATTTAAACCGGATTCTTAAAAAACGAACCGGGCAGAATGTAAGTACGCATATTAAGGGAAGACTTTTGGATGAATGCAAAGCGCTTTTAATACAAACTACCTGGACCTTGGATCAAATTAGCTACGCGGTGGGTTTTTCTGATCAACCTAATTTTAATTTTTTCTTCAAAAGGAACACGGGATGTACCCCCAACGCATTTAGGAGAGGTGTGTCGCAATGATATTGCTTTATATATCGGTTAATTTTGGAATTACTCAATGTACTGCTAAAAATTACTCAGTACATTGAGTAATTTTTATAAACATGCACGAAAGACTTATTTACAAATATTTACCCCAATGCAGCATCTGTTTTCGTTAAAAAGTTATTAATTGCATCTTTGATATCGATACCAGATCTTTCAGCCAAAACAATAAGCCACCAGATATTTTCACCTAGCTTATGTTCTAATTCATCTTTTGAACCTGCTTTCGGCCAGCGTTGCTGCTCAGACATGATATTACGCCCTACTAATCCTGCATCGGTAAGATACGCCAAGGCATCTTCTTCCACCGTCCATTTGCTGCCGTGATGTTGCAGTTCCAGTTCGTGGTATTCCTGTCTAATTTTCATAGAGCGACGAATGATCTCGTCAAAATCTTCTTTATTCATTGTTATATTATTTTAGTGAATCAAATCCGCTTTAGCTAAAGCTATTTTGCCATTCTTGAAATTGAAATCAAACGTTCCCCCAATTTTACCTTCGGGGAAATCGCCTGTAAATTCAACTTCCAGATGGGCATTTTCTTCGTCGGTTATCCTTAGCCCTACTTGTTTGGTATGCGTGTTGTAGCCGATAAAGTAATGGTAGAAATACTCTTTAATGCCCTCATGACCATTGAACGTCTTGCCTACTGATGGATCATCTAAGATCGCTTCGGGCAAATAAAATTCAAGGTATTTTTCTATGTCGAATGCGTTGCTGGCAGCAATCCATTGATCGATCAAAGTTTGTATCTTGATATTCATTATTTTTTTAACCACATGGGTTTGGTTTTTAGAATTGTTTTATGGACAGAACAGGTTTCAGCGTGTGCCCCCGGTAGATAGCCGATGCTCATCAAAAACTCATTTACGATTTCGCCACCAGTAAAACGGAAGGTTTTCTTAAACAACTTTACCCACTCCTCTTTGGTTTTCGGATGATGATGTTCCAGCCATTTTTCAAAACTGCCATATTCTTTTTGCAAGGCTAAAATAGTTTTGGCATTTTCGATGGCTGCATTTACCTTCAGTTTGCTGCGGATGATACCGGCATCTGCCAACAGCCTTTCCCGATCTGCTTCTGTGTAGTTGGCAATCGTTTCAATATTAAAATCGTTGTATGCTTTTCGGAAGCCTTCTTCTTTTTTCAAAATGGTTTCCCAACTCAGTCCCGCCTGATTGATTTCCATAATCAGGCGTCCGAAAAGCTCATTATCATCATGAATAGGAAAACCATAATAGTTGTCATGATAGTTTTGATGAAGGCTACGGCTAGGCTCTTTCATCATGGGTATATAATCGCAATAACTCATTTTATTTATACTTTTAATTGATGTACAAAAATGAAACAAATTATCAATATAAGGTTCGCCAAAACGGAGCGATCTGTTGTCGTTTTGACGAATCTTCATTGTTAAAGTTCACAGGCAAGTTTTTATTTTCCATTGTTTTCGATCGTGCTTAGATCTATCGTGTTTGGTTTAGCGTGATGGGAAAGATCTCACGCCAATGTAATAATAAGCTCACGAATCAAGAAATACCATTTCCCATCCATTCTTTTGAATAGGTCGTGATAACGTCCGATAGCTATCGGTTGCAATGAAAAATCACGATCTGCATCCTGCTGAAAAATAGTGAGGTATGAAACTGCTATCGCCTCGTCGTTATCTTCCAGAATATCTAAAAGACTATTGGTGGTCACATGTGCCGTTCTCGGTGTACCATCAGCATATACCTGAAGGTTCTTCTCCAAATGCTTTGAAACGTCATCTTTTCCTTCCATGGTGCCGCCGGGGGTAATTATTTTCCCGTTGGCAAAGAGTTCACCCACTTTATCAAATTTAGCCTGATCCACGTAGTGTGTATATTGGGCGATTAAATTCAAAATTTGTTGTTCGCTACTCATTTTTTGATTTTTCATTTATAGAAATGTTTGTGTTGGTTGCCTAATATCAATTAGATGGGTATCAGGAATATCTTTTATGATCTCTTCTCCGTAAGCAGATCCGGGCGATTGATAACCGATCTTAAAATCATTATTTAAGATGCGGTGTGCCACCGCTACTACCGAAAGCGGAGTAAGGTCATAGCCCGATGGTGCATCTACATACGCTTTTACAACGGTACCGTCTTTGCCCGTAATCTCGGCTGCTATCCCATTTCGCCCCGCCGCACGTTCCTCCTTTGTTGGCCCGTCCGGCAGATTTTCGTTTGTTAAATCAGACAGCTCTGTGGCCGGCAGTTTCAAAGAGAAAAATTCTTCGATATTGGGAATACCCGTAGCTTTATAGCTCAAAATAATTCCCCCCAATGGCGTTGGCATACATTCCACCGCTTCTTCCCCGAATGAAAACACTTTAGACCTTGGGTGTGGGTTATTAAGGATTTCTCCATTTTTACGGATTAATATGCCCAAATCGGCAATGTTCTTACTACTTAAAACCGAGCCTCTGGAGAATCCACCATAATGACGGAACCCTACCTTCAAATATTCGGGTTTGACCACTAACTTTGACAGGTGCACCACCAATGCATCATAACTGACAAATAGCCCTGCACCCGATATCAACTGAATGCCTGCTACCCTTGCTTTATCATCCAAAGATTCTGCCAGTCGGTAGGTGTCTAGTTCTGCACTTATATCAAGATAATGGACGCCAGCGTCAAGGCAGGCATTCATAGCTAGCTCCGCTGTAAGTAGAAAAGGGCCAGCCGCATTTATGAGTACTTGTTTGTCCGTCAATGCCCTTTCCCAAGCTTTAGAGTCGTCTACCGTAAAAATATGGTAGGGTATATTTAACTCCCGTGCCATCGCTTTGATCTTATCTTCCGATCTTCCAGCTATCTCAAAATCTAAGTTTAGTGCTTTTGCTCTGGCAGTAATAATTTTACCAGTATATCCCGTGGCTCCGTAAATCAGCAATTTGCGTTTATTGTTCATTTCTATTTAAAACCTTAATTTCAACATTAGATGTTATTTATGATCTATTTGTTTTTTGGTGGAAGCGCAACCGAGGCAATATTTTTCGCAGCCCAGGTGAACCCATCAGTTATCTTAAAATGACGGATTTGCTCCTCCGTCAATAATATAGTTTACACCAGTAATATAGGAGGCTCTCGGGGATACAAGAAACCCAACCAGCTCTGCTATTTCTTCAGGAAGGGCCATTCTGCCCATCGGTACACCACCTAGAGAGGTCATCAAATCCTGTGTAACTTCTTCAACACTGCGTCCTGAGGTATCAGATAATGATTGTAAATAAGCACCCATTGTGTCGGTTTTTACCATCCCCGGAGAAACCGCAGCAACGCGTATGCCCCTAGGGGTAAATTCTTTTGACAGGCTTTTGCTATAGTTATTTAAGGCAGCTTTTGCAACGGCATACGCTCCAAGCGATTCATATAAGGGTAAAATACCACTTAGTGATGAAATATGGATAATAACACCCCCTTTCTGTTCTACCATTTGGGGTAAAATTGCCCTGTCAATCCGAATAGAAGATTGCAAATTTAATTGCAGATCATTTTCCCAATGTTCATCAGTAAGAGCAGCAAATCCTCCCGACGGACTGGTAGATCCACCCATGTTATTGACCAAAATATCGATGGTTCCAAATTTTTTGTTGATTTCCCGCACTACTTTATCGGTTTCACTAGGAATAGTCAAATCTGTTGGGATAAAATAAGACTTCAAATTTTCGTCGCCTGGATGATTTCTGGCAGTCACTACCACCGTGGCACCCGCTTCAAGCAATCTGTCGGCAATTGCTCTTCCGATACCTTTAGTACCACCCGTTACTAACGCTAATTTCCCGGTTAGTTCTTTTGCAAATTTTTCCATTATTGATTGTTGTATTGAAACATCTGTTTCGTTTTATTTTTTACTTTTTTTTAAACTAGAGACCTAAAAAGTAGTAGGAATAGTTCCGCCATCAATCACATAGTTGGTTCCAGTGATGTAAGAGGCTTTTGGCGAAACCAGAAAGCCCACCAGATGTGCTATTTCTTCGGGTTGGGCCAGTCTGTTCATGGGTACACCGCCCAAACTGTTCATTACCAACTGCGCAGTTTCGTCCAAATTTTTTCCAATGGAGGTACCATAGCTATTCAGAAAAGTTTCCATGGCCGTGGTTTTTACCATACCAGGTGAAACGGTTATCACCCGGACACCTTTGGGGGCAACTTCATTAGCTAATGCCTTGCTATAATTATTAAGAGCTGCTTTGGTAACACCGTAAGAAAAATTAGAAGCATAAAGCGGTAACTTACCATTGAGGGAGGAAATATGGATAACCACACCGGTGTTACGTTCAATCATTAATGGAACAAGTGCTTTGTCTAACTTAATTGCTGCCAATAAATTCAATTGCAGGTCATTTTCCCAGTCGGCATCAGACAAAACGCTAAAGCCACCTGCCGGCGCAGAGGTACCACCTACATTATTAATTAAAATATCCAGTCCGCGGTATTCTGCTATAATTTCTTTCGCCAACTGCTCATTGTCTTCGGGCTTAGTAAGGTCTGCTGCTATAAATGCGTGTCTGAGGTTTCCATCAGGTTTGCTTCTTGCTGTAATAATCACGGTAGCACCAAGTTGAGCAAGTTCATCTACGATGGCTTTTCCGATACCTTTAGTACCACCCGTTACTAAGGCAATTTTACCCGATAATTCTTTCGTTGATTTTTCCATAAATAATTATTATTACTGAAACATTTGTTCCAGATATGATTAAAAAAATTAGTTTTGCTTTGTTACACAATCACGCAGGATGGTTTGCAGATGTGTCTGACTTTGCCCTACTTCAAAATTTGTTAAATGGATCTCCTGGTGCATACCTGATTTTCTAAAACCATTGTCCGCCGCAAATTGTTGCAAAACAGGTAGTGTCTCTAATTCTCCTGCAAAAGGCCCCATATGGAGAAGCTGTACGCAGGTTCCTGCTGTATAGCTGAAATATTGAAAGTCATTCGCGAATGAAATATCAGGTCTTTCTTTGGCAACCTTTTTAATTTCCTTATCGGTAATAAAATCCGGAATGCGTATTGCAATTCGGTAGTATAGTAATTCAAGATCAACTGTTGTATAGAAATGGCCGATATCTACGTATCCAACCTCTTCCTCATTAAACCAGTAAAATATTTCCACAATATTACTTGTAAATGCACTGCTTGTCCTTACATACTTGTCTTCCAGTGCTGCTGCAAATGCCGCGATTGCTTTTTTCTTTTCATAGAAAACAACAGTACCTGGGCTTCCTTTTCCAAGAATAGAAATATAGGCTGCTCTATCTATCTCCACAATTTCGGGTTGCTCCCTTGCCGTATAATAGGTTTTATACTCCTGATGTATATTTAGTTTATTCATAATTATAGAACATTTGTTCCAAAAAAAAGTAAAAAAATTATTGATTTATTTGCCTTATCAAGAAGGCAGCCATTTTCTTGATCCGTGTTTTGTCTCGGTGAATAATGAAAGATTCATGCCAGCCAGAAAAATGGTTGATGATGTAGTCTGTCAGCATTTCCGCATCCTGGCTCACCTTGATTTCCTTTGCTTCAATCGCTTTCTCAACCAGATTTATCAAAAGATTATAGGTAAATTCGTTATCAGCCTTTATAATTTTCTGCACCTGCTCATCAGTAGTAGCCACTTCAAAAGTTGTTTTGATAGCCAAACAACTATTAGGTTCATTTGTAATGGCATAAACAGACGAAAGAATAAATTTTTCTATCGCTTTTAAAGGAGACTTGATAGGCTGCAATTGTTTTCTGGCGGCAGCCATTCTCGACTCGGTATAGTACTTAATGGATTTTAAAAAAAGTTGATGTTTATCGCCGATCGTATTGTAAAGACTGCTGCTGCTGATACCCATCGCTTCGGTCAAATCGCGCATAGTGGTTCCATTATAACCCTTTTTCCAGAAAACATCCATTGCTCTGGAAATTGCCAATTGTTCATCAAATTCTACGCTTCTTGCCATAAATTATTGCAAAGATAATAAGATATTTAGAACATACGTTCCAGAATTATCCGCTTAAGGTCATTTTCTTGACTGGTACCCGCGAATTCCTTTTCGGTAGGCCTATCGTTATTTTCTTTTTTGTGCTCTTCGCATTAATCTTTTGCTATAGTGTTAAGGATAGCAGTCAGTTCGGTCGGTTTCGAAATAAAGGGGCTATGTCCTGTGTTAATGGTAAAAGTTTTGGTAATGCTCGCATCAGTTGCCATTTGTTGCTGAAAAGGATAGCTGATGGCATTGTCTTCAATAGTAAATACATAGTATTTTTTTTCAATAGCAGTGTAACTTTCAGCAGTGTAGTTTAGCGATGTAGCTAGCGGAATAACAGGTTCGGCTCTGTAATGGTCTAGCACAAACTGCTTTTGCTCGTCAGTTCCGTCCTGGATAAATACAGTTGGGAAATTTACTTCCGGGTTAACTAAGCCTGCCAATGTTTGATCTGCATTAAACGTCAATACCGGTCCCAAAATTGAGCCTGCATCTAAAGCATAATCCAGCACACTTTTTCCGGTCTGCGGAATGAAGCCGGCAACGTACACCAGCTTGGCTATTTTACCGGGTATCTCAGATGTCGTTTGCGTGATAATTGCACCACCTAAACTATGCCCCACCAAGATTACCGGTTCATTAAATGAATTAATGACAGCTTTTACCTGATCGATATATCCAGCGAAACTAAGTTCGTTAACCGGTGTATTATCTTCGCCATCTCCTTTGAGGTTGATCACTGTCATTTGAAATCCGTCGGACAGCAAGTTCGCTTGCACCTGCTCCCATGCGTAAGATGTCTGCCATGCACCGTGTACCAATACAACGGGAGATTTCTGTTCATGCTGACCTGCATCATCGTCCTTTGAGCAGGATGCCAAAATCATCATGCCTACTACCACTACCAAACTTGATATTGAAAAAAGCCTGATCACATTTCTTGTCTTGTTTTTAAACTGTATTCATTTTTCTATATTTTTTATTGCGGAACAAAATTCCGCTGATTTAATTTATCAGATTTTTACTTAAGTTAATTTTAGGAAAGTTTTTTGCCTTATTATCCGTTAGACCTTCGTCAGGTATCCATACGCACCAAGTAGTGCTATAACTCTACGGGAAGCCTGGCATCCAAGGCCTTTAGTCTAATTCCGTAAACTTTTTTTATAGCCTGAAGGAGATAAAGATGTTTTGCTTTTGAACAATTTATTGAAAGACTGCGGGTGTTCAAAGCCCAAGTGATAAGCGATTTGGGCCACCGTTAGGTCATTTTTTGCGAGATATTCCTTTGCTTTTTCAATCACCTTTTCGTGGATGAACTGTTGTGCGTTCAAACCGATCAGGTTTCGCAACAAATCACTCAGGTAACGTCGCGTAACATGCAGGTTTTCTGCAAGGGTAGCAACAGAAGGCAATCCCCCTGTTAATAACTTATCGTCCTTAAAATAATCTTCCAATTGTTGTTCCAGTCTTACCAAAAGATCATTGTTCACCGCCTTTCGGGTAAGAAATTGACGATCATAAAAACGATTGGCATAATTAAGCAGCAATTCAATTTGTGAAATAATCACATCCTGGCTAAATTTATCAATCCGCTCGTTCAGCTCATCCTGAATAAATCTGTAAATGCTGAGGATGGTTGCCTTTTCTTTTTCAGAAAGATATAAAGCCTCTGCCGCGGAATAGCTAAAATAACCATATTGTTTGATGGCCGAATTTAGTGGATAAGACCTAAGAAAGTCGGGATGAATATGCAGCGTCATACCACTGTAGTCGGCCTCTTCGTCCTGCATTTTTAAAAGTTGACCAGGCGCGATGAAAGACATCCCCCCCTCTTCAAAATCATAGAATCCCTGACCGTATTTCAACTTTCCCGAAAAACTCGTTTTGAATGATATTTTGTAAAAGTTCAGAATAATGCCCTCTTCAAAATCTTTAGGATCAAAACGTGCTTCCCCATAATTCATGATGCTGATGAGCGGATGGGATGGTGCAGCTTGTCCCATCGCTTTATGCAGCTGAGATATGGAATTGAATATGACGGGATGTTTTTTCACGATATACAAACTTAATCAAATTTAATTCCTGCTGAGAGACAATAAAGATTTGACAGGAGCAAAATGAATATTTAAAAGATGAACTGGGAACGGATTTTCTTAAACTGTCCCTCGGGTGTGGCTTCAATGCGTTCCTTATACAAGGTTATAGCATCATTACCAGCTATATACCTCAGTTGATCTTTCTCATCCGTGGCCGCGTCATAAATAATCTGCGACACATCTGCTGCTTTTGTGTAATTGGCAACCTGTTCTTCGCTGTAGCCCTCACTTACCTTGGCCACCAAGTGATTGTAAGCCTTGTGCATCCCTCCCTGCAAGGACCTTCCTGCGAAATCGGTTTGCATACCACCTGGTGCTACCACTTTAACCTTGACGCCAAAATTAGCTAACTCATAAGCGAGGCCCTCTGAAAAACCATCTACGGCAAACTTGCTAGCATTGTAAACAGAGCAAGTTGGATAGCCTAACAGGCCAAATGTAGAAGTAATGTTGATGAATGTCCCGCTTTTCCTTTCCCGAAAATAAGGGACGAATGCTTTTGTAACGTGGATGACACCGAATAGATTGGTCTGCAGCTGAGCATCGATCTGCTCATCGCTGAACGCTTCTAAAGGACCGATGAGGCCATAACCTGCATTGTTCAAGACCACATCAACAGAATGGGATTTCAAAATTTCTCTTACCGTTTTTTGGATTTGTGCGGTATCCGTAACATCCATTGGTAATAAGATTACATTTGGAAGCTGGGCCAGTTCGGTTTCCTTCTCCGGGCTCCTCATGGTGGCAATTACTTGCCAGCCTTTAGCTTGAAATAATTTGGCTGTCGCTTTTCCCAATCCGGATGAGGCTCCGGTAATAAAAATTGCCTTTTGCATATTTATTTGCTTTAATTGTACTATGCAAAAGTGGACATTACTATAAACCTAAAATTAATCTAAACTGAAATATTGTAAGCCAAAATGACGTATTTCTCCGCGATAACAAAAAAAGAGCATAGACCGTTAAATTCATTCTTTAAAAAGGAAGGTCATGACTCTTCATTTACTATCGGATTTTCTTTCAACACTCTGGGCAGTGCTATTTCCTCTTCACGTCACGGATTAAAACAGCGGCCCCCGATTTTCCGTCCCACCAACAGGTTTGTTTCTTTTGAATATGGTTTATGTCTTGGCATTTTAGCGATTTAGGCCCTATGCCGTACCAATCCATAAACATCTGCACTATCATCGCAAATTGTATCATGAATGCAAATAATATTGCATTGGTTACGCGTGGAAATCGCGGCTTCGGACTGCTTAATATATCTCAGCAAGTTTTTTTCAAACGCCCTCCCCTCTTAAATTTTTGGCTATAATGATTCCGTGCTGATACAGGCCAACGCCTGCAATACTGATTGGGCTACAAAGTGTCGGGGTTGGGCTACAAATCAAATTCATTACATCCTGAAATTTGTATCAAGAAAAAAATTAAAATCATGAGTACAAATAAAATTGCATTGGTTACCGGCGGAAGTCGTGGCTTGGGAAGAGATATGGCCATCAATATCGCCAAAAAAGGATTAGATGTAGTGATAACTTATCAATCTAACCAAACTGCTGCTGACAGTGTGGTATCTGAAATTGAAAAAATAGGACAGAAAGCATTGGCCTTACCTTTAGATGTGAGCATCTATGAAAATTACGAACCCTTCTTTTCGGATAAACTACTGCCGGCATTAAACAACCATTTTCAGGCTTCGACTATTGATTATCTCGTACACAACGCCGGACAAATTGCACCCGCACCCTTTGAGACCGCGAGCATCAGCGAGTTTAAAGACATGATACACATCCATTTAATGGCGCCATTCTTTCTTACACAACATGCCTTAAAAATTATGAACAATGGCGGTGGCATTATTAACATTTCCAGTGGGCTTACCCGCTTTACAACCCCTGGATTTGCAACCTACGCAGCAATGAAGGGCGGTTTGGAGGTACTAACCAAATATCAGGCAAAAGAACTGGGCGCCCGTAAAATTCGTGCCAATGTGGTAGCGCCAGGTGCCATTGAAACCGACATTATGGGCGGCGCAGTGCGAGATAATTCAACCCTTAACAAAGCACTGGCTGCCGATACAGCATTAGGACGCGTTGGTTTACCCACCGATATTGGTGCTGTGGTTGCCTTTTTATGTACCGATGAAGCGTACTGGATCAATGCACAACGTATTGAAATATCCGGTGGAATGAATCTTTAATTTCTTCGTATTTTTGGGTAATGAAAACATTCACGCATATTAAAACAATTAGCGAATTTCATCAGCGAAATCGGTTGTCCAAGCCGGAGCATCCCCTGATCAGCTTGGTAGACTACGGTCAAATGTACCACGATGAAATGCTATTGCATTTTACGCAGGGATTTTATTCCATTGCCTTTAAAAAGAATGTTATCGGTAAATGGCAGTACGGACGGCAGGATTATGACTTTGATGAAGGACTCATGTCTTTTTTTGCTCCTAATCAGGTACTGGATGTTACGATTGACGAACAACAGTTGAAGAATAAACCATCAGGATGGATTTTACTTATCCATCCTGATTTCCTATGGAATACCGAGCTATCGCAAAAATTCAGACAATACGATTTTTTCAATTACGCGATCAATGAAGCACTTTTCCTATCAGAAAAAGAAGAAACGATTATTGCCCAAATTTTTGCGAATATACAACACGAATACGCTTCAAATATGGACGAATTTAGCAAAGGCATCATCATCTCACAGATCGGGTTGTTATTGAACTATTCACAACGATTCTATAAAAGACAGTTCCTCACCCGGGAAAAAAACAACCACGAAATTCTCACCCGTTTTGAAAAAATTCTAGTGGACTATTGTAGCAGCGAGCTACTGACTCGGCAGGGCTTGCCAACGGTGTCCTATATCAGTGAAAAACTTCATATCACACCAGATTACCTCAGCACGATGTTGCGGCATATTACCGGACAAAACACTCGTCAACATATACAGGATAAAGTCATTGAAATGGCTAAAGAAAAATTATCGACCACATCGGCTTCCGTAAGCGAGATTGCCTATGGCTTGGGTTTTGAACATCCACAATCCTTTAGTAAGCTGTTCAAAAAACGCACAAAACTAACGCCTCTTGAATTTCGAGCAAGTATTAAGGCAACAAGCGCTCCACAATAATTTGCACGACGGCCGACCCCGCCGCCGCTCGCGTTAAAATAACGTTCAGTTTCTTGCATATGTTGTAAAAATTAACTGACCTTAAGTGGCTACCAATGATACCCATTCAGAAAATATTCACAAAAAGAATATAACCAGTTAAATTCATCCCTTAAAAAATGAAGTTCATCAGAAAAGGAGTAGATTTAGTAATAAATCTTCGCTGGAAACTTTATTTTTGAGCATGCCTCGGGTGAAAAGAATAAATATAAAAAAACTGTTCATTTTTTTCTTCTCCACACTGATTTATGCTTTGTGTCAAATGCTTTTCAGCATTATTCTCATGAAGGAAGATTTATGGGCTAATTTCCACATACAGTTATCAGCACATTATATCGTTATCTTCATCATGTGTTTTGCTGATTATGGCTTACTGCTACTTTTAAATAAATATCTACCTTATTCCAAAAATATATTTTATCGTATTGTGGCGGGCCTTATAGGCATCACATTGATCTGTTTGGTCATTCTGTGGATGTTTAATTACATGATCTACGACGTATTTCATATACCTGAGGAAGGTCTTCCCCCCTTCCTGGTGAAATTTGCATTTGCCATGACAACCAATATCCCGATTCTGTTGGTATTTGAATTAATCTATTATTTTCAGTCGGAACAAAAAGCTATAGCCGACTCCGAAACAGCCAAGCGCAAAGTGCTGTTATTCCAGCACGAAACCTTAAGGTCACAGATAAACCCACACTTCCTCTTCAATTCGTTGAATGTACTTTCTTCATTAATCTATATCAATCCCGACAATGCCAATAAATTCACCAAAGCCCTCTCCAAGACCTATCGGTATGTACTTTCTCTTACCCGGCAGCCGGTTGTTTCGGTAGCGGAAGAATTAGATGCCTTGGATTCGTATCTTTTCCTTATGCGGATGCGGTTCGAAAACTCGTTCACTTTTACGGTAGATAAAATAGCGGACTGTGAAAAGAACAAAATTATTCCGCTCACTTTGCAACTGCTGATAGAGAATGCTTTTAAGCATAATATCGCAACCGAAGAATCACTGTTGCACATAAAAATTACGGTCGACCCTGATTATATTACGATTGAAAATAACATTCAACCGTCTAGCGATGTGGATAAAGGCGGTATAGGACTCAAGTACATTACCAAGCAATATAAGCTGTATGCCAAAGACGTCGTCGTGACGCATACCGGCGATCTATTTATTGTAAAAATCCCTTATATCCAACAATGAAATACCTAATAGTAGAAGACGAACGATTTGCATACGAAGAATTAAAACGGATGATGGCGAAACTACGCTCCGGTTATCTCCTGGAGAAGCAAACCAAAACAGTTATCGATACCATTGGTTTCCTGAAAGCATCTTCTGTCGATTTAATTTTGATGGATATCCGTCTGGCCGATGGCAACTGCTTCGAAATATTCAACCATGTAAAGGTCAACACGCCTGTCATATTTACCACCGCTTACGATGAACATGCCATCAAAGCCTTTAAGCTGAACAGCATCGATTACCTATTAAAACCTTTTGATGAGAAGGAGTTAGAAGCGGCCTTAATCAAATTCGAAAACATCTTTCATAACCACCACTATATAACCGACCCCAAGCGTTTTGAGCAAATCCTGCCGGTTAAAACCAAAAATCGTTTTCTGATATCGAAGGGAGAAAATTATCACTACATAGAAACCACTGATATCGCGCATTTTTATAGTGAAGACGGCGTCGTTTTTCTCCACACCCTTCACGATAAACGGTATATTATTAATTATACTTTAGATCAGCTAGAACAGCAAGTTGACAGCCGCTTGTTTTTCCGCGTATCACGTAACTGCATTGCGAACGTAAAAGCCATTGAAAGTGTTAACAAATATTTTAACAGCCGACTGAAGCTTTCCTTTGTACCCGCATGTCCACATGAGGTGCTAGTCAGTCGTGTACGCGTCCCCGACTTTCTGCGATGGATGGACGGGATTGTGGAATAGCTCCAAACACGGAAAACTTCATCCCTTCCATTCTATAGTTCATAGGGCAAATTCTTAGGTCTGTCGCTTGCACCTTTCAATAGCGGATCATCCATCGTTCTTTTGTTCAACATTAAAAACAAAATTAAATTTTAGAACGATGAACAAGAACGCAATCACATTTTTCCTAGCAGCCGGCGCCCTATTTCTTTCCCTACAAATGTCAGCTCAGGACAAACCTGTATCATTCGGTATTAAAACCGGACCAAATCTATCTAATTACCGCTTAGGTGGTGATATGAAAAACTTTAAAAGTAAAAGGAAAATAGGCGGTTCCTTTGGCGGTTTCGTTAAATACGATCTGAGTACCAATTTTGCCTTGCAATCCGGGATTGATGTGTATTATGACATCTCGAACCTAGAATCCAAATCAACTCAATCAACTACCAAGTTCAAATCCGTTGGTGTAGAAATTCCGCTCTATGGAATGGTTCAAGGGCAGCTAGGCAGTGGGAAAGCCTTTATAGGCGTAGGCCCTTATGTCGGTTATGGCGTCCTGGCAAAAGCCGGTGGCGTGAACCTGTTCAAAACGAATGGGGAGACCGGAAGACCTGCCCTAAAACGTTTCGATTATGGTGTCGGCGGCATTATAGGATACCAGTTTGATAAAAACTGGCAAATAAATGCCAGTTATCAATACGGGTTGGCCGACCTGCATAAAGCCCAGGGAGGCTCCATGAAAAACCAACGTGCAGCCATCGGAATAGCCTATAAATTTTAAAAAAGCCAAGCCATAGAACAGGTTGCGTACAGCAGTGTAAATATATGCCCCTAAAGAAAACAGCAAATAAACGTAGGGTCTTCCATTTCATAATTGTCTTAGCGTTATACAAGACATTAATTATAGGAAGCAAGCGATGAAAACAAACAACAAGGGTCAAGCCGGTTATTTAAAAATAGGTTATGCCGTGCAATTTAATACACCTGAATTTCTGTACGCAATGGCTTTTTTCGAATTCATTTTATCCGGTTCATACTACACTTCATCCACCAGATGCTGAAGTCTGCCATCTATTGCTTTCGACATCACTTCATTCACCCTTCTTTTGCTTCCTATATAATAAATAAGTGCAAATAAAAATTTAAAAATCATATGAAGTTCATATCATTCTGCTTAACAACGTTAGCCATACTACTCTATCTCGAAGGCAACGCGCAACAAGTGTCTTTCAGAACCGAGTATATTGGAAATTCGGGCTATTATTATCTGCCTCCGGGTGAAAAACCACGAGAAAAAATCGGTAATAGCAAAGGTTCCGCCATGGTTTACCAAGGAGCCGTCAACATTCCCTTATCCATGAAAATGAATGAAAAGAATCGTCCCACAGCTTGGGGGATTGGCCTTGGCGGATCATACGTCTCTTTGAAAAACCGAAATTTTTCAGATGAAATGGTTTCCGAAATCATGAATATACAACTCGGGGTTTACCATCTACGTCCGTTAAATGACCGATGGTCGATGCGGGCCAGCCTAGGAGCCGGTATATTTGCTCCCACTACCGATTTCTCCAAGCTGACATTTAAAAATGTGCTGGGAAGTGGGGGCCTTGTTTTTATCCGGCACCTGAAACCGAATCTGGATATAGGCGGTGGCGTATCGATCAATAGTTCTTTAGGGTACCCCATGATATTTCCGGCGGTTTATGTTAAATGGAAGCTTCACGGAAAATACGATGTCAATGTAGAAGTAATCGAAGGCCTTGAATTATCGGCAGGTTACGATTTCAACGATCGGTTCAAACTATCTTATGCCATTGAAATGAACGGGCAGGTCGCCTTATTGAAAAAAGACGGCAAAGACGTGATCTTCTCGCACCAGTATATCGTTACAGGCTTTCGTCCCGAGCTCAAGCTCGGTAAAACCGGGTTAACCATGACCGGTATGGTGGGACTAAACCTATACCGTCCGGCTGCGTACAGCGACAGAACCTTGAAGGGTGTATTTGCATCCGATAATGATTACTTTTTTTCTGTTTCCCCTTATGCATCGGTTGGCTTAAAGATGAAACTCTAAATATGAACCCGAAGCAGATACTAAAACAACTTGCTTATAGAAGTGCTTATGCCGGCCTATACATAATAAGCCTGCTACCGATGACCTTTCTATATGCATTGGGTTCCATCACTTATTTTCTTGCTTATTATATCATCGGTTACAGAAAAGAAGTCGTTATCCAGAATATAGCACGTGCCTTTCCGGATAAGCGATACGGAGAAGTCCATGCAATTGTAAAAAAGTTCTACACTTGCTTTACCGCCTATTTTGCCGAAATCATCAAAAGCATTTCCGTTTCGGCTGAAGTGCTTGACAAGAAAATTGTATTTGAGAATCAAGAATTAATTGATCAGTACATAGCCTCCGGACGAGACGTTATTGCTTGCTTAGGCCATTGCGGAAATTGGGAGATGCTGAATTTTATGCCTTTTAAGATGCAATACGACATATATGCCGTTTACAAACCCCTTCGCTCAACCACGATGAATAAGCTGATGATTAGATTCCGGTCTCGTTTTGGCATGAAGTTATTACCTGATAAAGCGGTTGTACGCCAAATACTAGCTAAAAGTTCAGGTCCGGCCGCCTATCTATTCCTTGCCGACCAATGTCCGCCGATAAAAGAAGAAAAATTCAGGTTCACTTTCTTGCACCAGGACACATACGTCTTTTCAGGCATGGAGAAATTGGCACGCACGAGTCGATCGGCCGTCATCTACTTACATATTACACAGCTATCTAAAGGGCATTACAAAATAACCTGTTTACCAATCTGTTCCGAAGCTTCAGCTACGCGAGAGGGCGAGATAACCCAAAAATATGTAAGCCTCTTAACCGAAAACATCAAAGAAGAACCCTATGGTTGGTTATGGACACACAAGCGATGGAAAGGATCTCCATCTAGCTGATATCCACCATTAAATTTATAGCATTCCAGATAGCAGCGGCTAAAAATCTTTAGCATAAAACATTTTTGATAATGAAATATCCATGATTACCAAAGACAAACATAAAATAATCCGGATATTCCACCTGCCTGCCGGTAGGCAGGTATGGCCTTTAAAAGAGAAGTCATTTACATATGAACCCGACATGATTAAAAATAATCATTAAGCACACAGGCAATGATTATTTTAATCATCAAAGGCTCCATCTGACAACTAAAAACAAAAAATAAACAGATGAAATATTTATTAGTTGGAGATAGCGGACAAGAAGAACAAATGTTACTCGACCATCTTGCAGCGTTTTTTTGGAACAATGGACACGAAGTGTATAGCCGTACCAGTTTAGGCAATGAAATCAATTATCAAAACATGCTAACATGCTGTGACTATATCGTTTTGCTGACCTTTCGAGATTATCCAACAGCATCATTCTTCGAACGCGGGCAGGCAGTATATGAACATGTTGGCTTAACGAAAAAGCTTCACAAAAAAATTATGCTGGTTTTTTCCAAAAATGGTGTCTATACCAATGCGATTCCATTTCCACATAAAATTTTCCATTTTGAGCACTTGAACAAAAAAGAATTAAGCCGTTTCTTCCGTTGGGGCACGAAATTAAATCTATTTATCAAACATTCACCGCATAGGGGTTACCGAAACTTCATCTTCCTTTAAAGTCTAACATAAAAAGAGAATATCATGCAGTCAACGATCACCTACAATGATATGGCCCTTATTTTAACATGGCCGGATACCACTATCCGTGGAGACGAAAAGTGGATGTTGTTTTTAAAGAAAATTGGCATCGTAAAAAACTTAAATTTTAAAGTAGGTCATACCGGTATTGTTATCATTAAACGAGAAACCGGCGAAATGCTCTTCTATGACTTCGGACGATATATCACGCCCCGGCAATATGGTCGAGCTCGTTCTAAATTTTCAGACCCTCGCCTAGCGATTACGATTAAGGCGAAATTTGAAGGCCGTACTATTGTCAACCTTGAAGAAATCGCAACACAGTTTGAAGCATTGAAACCTGCCATGTATGGAGAAGGTATTCTTTATTTTGCTATTGCTCGTGGTATTAATTTCGAACGCGCCAAAGCTTACGGAGACGAATGTGTACTTCAAGGTGCATATCCTTATGGTGCCATCGCCCGCAACAACAATAATTGTTCACGATTTATTGTCCGCATGCTTGCTCGGTGTTCCAAGCGCTACAGCTGGCGACATACTATCAATTTCCCCGAAACAATTAAAGCAAGTCCCATCAGTAATTTAGTTAATGTAGTGCCAGATCGAATGATCTACTCATTTACACCCCATGAGGGCTTAAAACATGTTAAGATGAACCGTTGGCAGTCCGTTCGTTTTTTACTGAAAAAGCTAGGAGAGAATGTAAGCCAAAGAAAAGCCCGTCTTTTACCCGCCGACCACTCGGTTGGCCGCATGAACGCACCCTCAAAACCCATTACTGTGCCTAAAGAGGCTCAGTATCTTGGAGGCGTGGGTGATGGAGCATGGTTCAGTATACAAGCCACTACTGGCGACAATGTCATCATTAAGCGGTTCACTTCGGAAGGAAAATTGGAGTATGTGATCCTTGGCGAAACAACCGAACCGGTTAACCTGTCACAACCTTTCGAAGTCACCTATGACAGTCACCTCCTCTTTACACATATCAAACAGCACAGAAAAAAGATTCGCATCAAGCATCTACAGCAACTGCCGGTAAACTACTCCCCGAGTGAATGGCGTTATAAGAATCTTCCCGTGGTTGGCTAACCGTCCCTGATCTTTTAAGCCAACTTGTCAAGTTCCAGCTCATGGAAGTGTTGCGCAGCAATAGCAAGCGCCCCTACAGCCAGATTAAATCGTTTATGCTACAAAAGCAGAAAATTCTTCTATGGGCAACCTTACTTTTGGCATATCAACCAGGTAATCATTTTCCGCATCCCGATAGCCCAACGAAAGGATCACCGCCGTATGCAATCCCTTCTCCTTTAGCCCTAAAACCTCATCAAATTGGGCAGCATCAAAACCCTCCATGGGCGTAGAATCTATCTTCAATTCCGCAGCCGCCAGCAAGGCAGTACCCAAGCCAATATAAGCCTGTTTACTAGCCCAGACGGCATTTGCTTCCGCTGTATTTGCACTGAAATAGTTAACTAGTTTTTCTGTAAAATTAGCCATCCCACCTTCCGGTAAATTTCGTTGCTTTTCGGCCATTTTTATATATTCTTCAATATATGTTGTGGATATCTCGTTGAAAGCCGCAAACACCAATAAATGAGAAGAATTTACAATCTGTCCGTTAAACGAACCTGCGCCCAATTTGGCCCTTATCTCCGGATTAGAAACTACCAAAACCCGATAGGGCTGTATTCCGCATGAAGAAGCGGTTAGGTTGATGGCTTCTAAAATTTGGTTGATCTTTTCCTCGCTAACTTTTTCTGTGCTGTATTTTTTAGTGGCGTAACGCCATTTTAAATGATTAATAAGTTCCATTGTATAAATTTTTATGTTTGCGATGCAAAGGTAAAGCAGAATTGTTTAAATTTGCCACTAAGTGACAAAAAGTAACAGTGACATTTGGGTAACCAAGGGACAAAAATGAAATCAGAAAGTATATTAATCGAAGACTGTAGCCAAACCGTATTGGCTATAAATGACACCATGGAAATCTTAGGCGGAAAGTGGAAGGTGCTTATTATCGCCTGCCTGTGCTACCAACCCATGCGCTATTCCGAATTACTGAAGAAAGTTCAGGGCATCTCCGGTAAGATGTTGAGTCGGGAGCTGAAGGAGCTTGAAGTAAACGGATTGATTGAACGAAATGTATTGGCCACTTCTCCTGTCTCGGTAGCCTATAAGATTACAGAGTACGGAAAATCATTAAAGCAATTGACGCAAACCATTGCCGAATGGGGACTTCAACACCGCGCACGTATTCTCAAAGACATGAGACAGGAAAAAGTTTAGGTGGAAGTGCTTTGAACAACTTGCTGAACAAGCATCACCTTTTATACCTACAAACTCAATAAATCTTTCATTCCAAATGCTGTTAGTACTCGGTCGTATTCAACCTGAACGGCTTCATTAGCCGTTTTGACAATCTCTCCCGTAGATGGGTCAACCACGGTTCTTAACGGGCGTTGTCCTTTTGGTAAATTCATTAGCTTTACCACGGCATCTGCAATGTTTTGAGGATCCGGTTTTACAGTCTCAAACATCTGACTAAGGGCATTGAACATTTTTTCCGGAACTTCTGCTATCACTTTATAAGCGTCAACAACCGATGTGTCAGATCCTGCTTGAATCTTTTGAGACATCTCAGTCGGGAAAGCCCCCGGTTGAATAATTGCTACATCGACTCCCAGAGGTCGTGCCTCATAATGCAAGCCTTCGCTTAAACCTTCCAAAGCGAATTTTGAAGCACCGTACACCGCTGAAAAAGGAGGCGAGAACCTACCCCACCCGCTCGAGACGTTGATGATCAAACCTTCCGATTGTTTACGCATATAGGGTAAGGCTAATTTCATCAATCTCCAGGGAGCGATCACATTCACATCAAAAACTCGTTGCACATCGGCCGTAGTAGCACTTTCAGCCACCCCAAATAGGGCAACACCCGCATTATTTACCAATACATCGATGGTACCTTCCTTCGCTATAACGGTGTCAAAAGCATGTTTAACACTGGTTTCATCTGTTAGCGTAACATCCAAAACGGTGATATTGGCTACCTGTGATAGCGCATTTGCCCTATCTGCATTCTTTCCTTGGGTGTCTCTCATAGTGGCATATACCTTATGCCCCAAAGCAGCTACGCTATTCGCCGTAAGCCATCCAAACCCACTATTTGTTCCTGTAATTAATACAACTTTTTTGCTCATTGCTATTCATTTAAATTAATGATACAAAGCTCGGTATCAAAAAAGAGGAAGCATTTACCATTTGGTAAAAAGTGCGCTCAACGGATATTTCTTCGTATTCGGCTCAAGGATTGTTGAGTGATCCCAAGATAAGAAGCGACATGAGAAAGCGGCACACGGTTAACAAGACCGGGAAATTGTTCAATGAACGATAAATAGCGCGTAGTTGCATCCTCAGAAACCAGTGGGCTCCTTCTTTCAATCGCTTTTAACAAACAATTTTTTGTAATCTGAGTTATAATAGCGTCCCAGCCAACAATCGTATTGCCGATCTCGTCCCAACTTTTCTTTGAAAAAACGAGCATTTTGCAAGGTGTAACGGCCTGTACATAATCGGAGGCCACCACTTGTGCCTCAAACTTTTGTTGGTCAGAAACAAAATTGTTCTCGTCTACGAATGAGTGTGTGATCTCTTCGCCTTTGTTGTTGTAATAGCAGAAACGAACGATCCCTTCAAGAATAAACCCAACGTGTCTGGGGATCTTTCCAGCTTCCGAAAAATAGTCATCCTTATGAAGTTCCAACGTTTCCGCTTTGCTCAGAATGAAATCGATTTGCTGTTTGTTCAAATTTCCAAACTGTAATACGTAGTTGATAAACTCTTTCATACTTTAAATTTCGAACTTATTATGAGGAATCCGCTTACCATATGGTAAAAAGTTTTTTCGCTGCCTAATTTATCAATGGCTAGGAACCTGTTTAAAAGAACATTTTTTTTATTTTGATGTCGCTGCTCGTTGCTTCAATATCGTCCAAGGCCATTTAAGCATTTCAGAACCTCAATGCAAAGGGGCTGTAGCGCCTAGGGAAGGACGGCCTTCCAGGGTGAGCGTAAAGAAAATTCGATTGGAAGGGCCGAAAAAACGTTATGCGAAAAAGCGAAGGAAAGGATTGAGATATGGGGCGGCTCCGCATAACGGCGGGTATGAAATCGAATTTTTAGCGAGAACTGGACAGCCTTGATGTTTGTCTCACTTTGCATCAAGGTAAAGTGAGATGAAAGCTGTGCGCCAATGAACAATCACTGTTCGAAAACGAACACTTGCTGTTAAAACCAAAGACACAAACAACTAATAATCAAATTGATAAAATTATGGCTCCATTTATGTTTAGTTAATATTCAATTAAAGGGCTCGGTATGATAAAGAACTACATCAAAATTGCTTGGCGCAATCTACTTAAAAACAAAGGGTATTCCATCTTGAACATAACAGGCTTGGCTATCGGTATGGCAGCTGCCATGTTGATCCTTTCCTGGGTACAAAACGAACGGAGTTTTGACCTATTTCACCATAAAAAAGACCAACTCTTTTTAGTAGGAAACCGAGCCAATTGGGGCGATAAACTTCAGGTGTGGTTCTACACGCCCAAGCCTTTAGGGCCGGCCGCCAAAGCGGAATTTCCGGAAATAGCCCATTACAGCCGCTACTCCGATAACAGTTTTCTGTTCTCCGTGGGCGACAAGAAGCTAAAGGGCCAGGGCGCCTTCGTAGATTCCGCTTTCCTTTCCATGTTCGATTTTCCGTTGCTCGAAGGTGATAAAGAGCATATCTTAAAAACCCCCACCGAAATTGTCATCAGCCAAAGCCTGGCTAAACGTTTATTTGGCAAAGAAGAAGCACTGGGGAAAACGCTCAAAATAGATAGTGTAGATGTAGTGACCGTCTCCGGCGTTCTAGCCGATATGCCCGGCAATACCCGGTTCACCGATGCGGAGTTCCTGCTTCCTTGGAAATACATGGAAAAGATTGGTTATAGCGACGACTATTGGAGCAACAACTCGGTACAAACCTATGTAGAATTAAATCCGGGCATCAGCAAAGAGGCAATGGACAGAAAGATCAAGGACATTACCAAGCGGCATAATGGACCGGAGGAAGACACGGAAGTCCTGCTGCATGCACTCCCCGACTGGTGGCTCCGCTCCAAATTTGAAAATGGAAAGATAGTGGGCGGGCGCATTGATATGGTCAACCTCTTCACGCTGATCGCCGTTTTCATCTTAGTAATTGCCTGCATTAACTTTATGAACATTAGCACCGCCCGAAGCGAAAAACGGGCCAAGGAAGTCGGCATCCGAAAAGTAGCGGGCGCCTATCGCGTATCGCTGATCGGCCAGTTTTTAAGCGAATCCATTTTGATAGCTACCATCTCAGGTATCATCGCCCTACTTATTACCTGGTTAGCCCTTCCCTCCTTCGGCAATTTAATCAGCCGACGTTTAGCTGTTGATTTTGGTCATTTCCAGTTTTGGTTAAACGCTGTAGGCTTTATTTTAATAACCGGCCTGCTCGCAGGCAGTTTCCCGGCATTTTTTCTTTCGTCCTTTCAGCCTGTTAAAGTATTAAAGGGCACCTTTAAACAAGCAAAAGCCACTTTTAGTCTTCGTAAAATCCTGGTAGTTGTTCAGTTCACCATTGCCATCATTCTTATTATAAGCACCTTGGCTGTTCATAAACAAATCCAATACGCAAAAGACAGGGAAAATGGTTATGACAAAAACAATGTCGTTTATATTTCGGAGGAGGGCGAGGTCGCCAAGAACAGCAAGCTGATCAAAAATGAGCTGCTCCAAGAAGGTGTAGCCGTATCGGTTACGCGGTCCAGCAGCCCCATTACCGAAAGTTGGAGTAACAGTAATGGATTTTGGTGGCAGGGAAAAGCACCAAACGATAAAACACTTATCGACCGTATGTGCGCTGACGAGCACATTGTAAAAACAGCCGGTCTTCGTTTAGTGGCCGGCAGGGACATGGACCTGACGCAGTACCCTACCGATTCCACAGCCATCCTTTTAAATGAATCAGCCGTAAGACTTATGGGCTTCAAAGACCCCATAGGCCAGTTGATCAAAGATAACGGCATTGAATGGCACGTCGTGGGCGTGGTCGCCGATTTTATTTCCCGCTCACCCTATGAACCCGTGGAACCCGCTGTCATCGAAGGGGCCAAAGGGTGGTTTAATATCATGCATATCAAGTTCAATCCTGCCTTATCTACGGCTACTGCGCTTGCTAAAACAGAAGCCATTTTTAAGCGCTACAACCCCAATTATCCTTTCGCCTACAACTTTGTAGACAAAGCTTACGCCGCTAAATTCAAGGAATCCGAGCAAACCGGCACCATGGCAGCTTTATTTGCTTTTCTCACCATCTTTATTTCCTGCCTGGGTTTATTTGGACTTGCCGCCTATATGGCCGAAAATCGGACGAAAGAAATTGGAGTCCGCAAAGTACTCGGTGCGTCGGTTTTTTCCATTACACGCTTGCTGTCCAAAGAATTTGCCTGGTTAGTCATCATTTCTTGTTTGGTAGCTTTTCCAATTGCCTATTGGGCGATGGATAAATTCCTGGAAGCTTACACGTACCGTATTTCCCTCGGTTGGGGTTTATTTATCATCGCAGGATTGGGGGCGCTTATACTGGCTTTACTCACTGTGAGTTCACAAGCCATTAAAGCGGCAATAGCCAATCCGATTGATTCATTAAGGGATGAGTAAGTAAATGGTTTTTTTACTGTATAGCGCTACGCACAGCGTCTAAGCGTTTTTGTAATCCGTCCTGAACATGTTGTATGGCCACTTTTCCGATCGGCAATCTAAACGGAGGTTGCGCATGGACGGCACAATCGATTATAGCTTGCGCAACATCATGCACATTGTCCAGTTCACCAAAACCCTCATCGATAAATTTGCGTAGATCGTTTACCGGTGTGTCTTGGTATACATCCAAAGCAGGCGCTATGAGCAGGCTACTGCCGAAGTTAGTTCCCGTTGGCCCCGGTTCGGCAATTGTAAACCTAATATTAAAAGGTCGTACATCCTGTGCGGTCGACTCGATGAAGCCCTCTATTCCCCATTTAGATGCATGATACAAGCTGAAGCCCGGATAAGCAATCTGACCGCCTTCTGAAGACACCTGTATAATATGCCCCCCATCCCGCTGTTGACGCATTACCGGAATCAGTGCTTTTATCAATCGGATTGATCCTAACAAATTGACTTCAATCTGCTTCGAGATGACATGATCATCCAATTCTTCCACCGCTCCGAAAACACCCAGTCCGGCATTGCTCACCGCAACATCTATTCGTCCCATTTCCGCCAGCGCTGCTTCCACTGCATTATGAATACTCTCTGTATCTGTCAGTTCTAAATAACCAACATGGAGTTGTTTAGGATATCTTTCTTTCAATTCCAACAATTGTTCCGTTTGCCGTAGTGTCGCAAAAACAGTATGCCCGGATGCCAATAAGTGCTCGGTAAGAATACGGCCAATACCGCTTGATGTGCCTGTGATAAACCAGTTCTTTGTCATAATTTTATACGTATTATTTACACGACAAAGTTCGTGGATCGTTAAGCCATTTTTTTACAGAAAGCAAACCATCATTTACGAAAATCAAACCTTTCGGTATTGCAATGGCGAAAGCCCTTCATATTTCTTGAAAAAGTTGGAAAAATGGCTAACTTCTTTAAAGCCCAAGAGATAGGCAATTTCCGAAATATCAATGGAACTATGCTTGATGAGAACGCGCGCCTCCTGTAAGAAGCGTTGCTGTATTAACTGGGTAGTTGTACTTCCCATCGTTTTTTTCAAAACCCTGTTCAAGTAGTTTTCGTGAATCGCTAGCGTATCCGCAAAATCCGCTGCGTTCCGAAGGGGCACCTGCTGGTTTTTCAATTCAAGCGGAAACTGTCTTTCCAATAACTCCAAAAATGAGCCGGTAATCCTGCTAGCGGCTGCATCGTGCCGGTTAATCCGTGTTTCTTTAGTAGACACTTCATTGACACTGTGTAACACCTCAAAAATCAAATTCCGGATTTTATCATATTTATGTTGATACGCCGATCGGAAAGCCACGTCCATTTTCTCAAAAATAGCTTCAATTTCATCGTACAACCCTTCCGTCAATTCAATAACATTATCCCCTTCAGGCCGAAACATTTGGTAAGAGTCGATATTGCCAAAATGATGAAAAAACTCTTTGTTAAAAATACAATACACCCCACTGTGCGAATCCGCTCCCTTCGGAATCCAGTTATAGGGATAAGAAGGATTGCCAAAGAACAAACCCCGCTTTTGAATTTCATAGGTTTTATCTGCGAGATGAATTGTATACGCGCCCTTGAGCAAGTTTATTTTGTAAAAATCCCGTCGGTTGTAAGGAATAGGCTGTACGGAGCACGTATCCAATTCCTGTACCCAAAAAAGGTTGAAATTACCCAAATCCTTATTCACCAATTTATTTTGCGAGCGCAGGAAGTGGTTCATATCAATTCTTTCCATGTCCTAAAATTACAAAAATCAAACCAATGTAATGGCAACAATCCTCTTTCATCCTACCCTGAAAAGCGACAGAAACTAAAAGTGCCTTTGAAAGTAACCAGCATAATTATACAAAGAAAAAACCTTCAAATTTATTAACTTTACCAATCTAGCAATAAATCTAAAGCCCAAGGTCAGAAATGACGTATAGCCCTTTAAACTAATTATGATGAGCGTATCCGCAAAGAATTTAAACACATCTTATCATTTCATCTTTCTCATACTGTTATTTATAAGCCCGGGTATAGCCTCAGGCCAAACAGCCGATACCCCCTGGTGGAGCCGCAATAACCTGCGGGTTATTCAAACAAATCTTCCTGCCTTTACCGCCGAACGTATCGAACCGAAGGCCTTTGTAGACCAACTCGTTGAAGCATCAGCCAACACGTTGATCATCAACGCCGGTGGCATCATGGCCTTTTACCCCACCGCGCTCCCCTATCATTATCGAAATCCCTATGCCACCGACACCCTATTGGGCGAAATCATTGATCGTTGCCATGCACAGGGCATCCGTGTCATTGTACGCGTAGATTTCAGCAGATTACATAAATCCGTTTTTGAAGCGCATCCCGATTGGTGCTACCTATCTAACAAAGGAGAACGTATGTTTAATGATGATATTTACGTCGTATCTATCAATGCGCCTTATGTACAGGAAAAGTCGTTTGAAATCGTAAGCGAAATCATGGACCGCTTTCCCATTGATGGTATTTTTCTGAACATGCCCGGTTATCAAACCAACAATGCTTACATCGGAAAGTACTACGGTATCGATCACAACCCCTATGATCAGAAACGTTTTAAAGCATTCAGTGGCATGGATTTACCGGAAAAAGAAGACACACAAGACCCCGTATTTAAAAAGTACCAGGCCTTTAAACAGATGACTTTAGACGACTGGGCACAGCGATTACACAAACTGGTTAAAACCAAAAATCCAGCCGTCGCTATTTGCACCTACACCGATCAATATGTAGATATTATCCGCCACGAATCGCAAAGTAATACCAGCCTCCCTTATTGGCCTTACAATGCATCAGACAATGTCAGTAATGCCATGGGTTCTTATCCATCGCACATTATCAGCAATGCATCCATCCAACAGATTTCCTTTCAATCGCGCTTTAACAGTGTAGGTCCTGAAGAAGTTCGCATCAGGCTATATGAAAACATTGCCAATGGATCCGGGTTAGATATCAGCATGATGGGCGAATTCAATAACAATACCGATCCGCGCAACTTCCCCATTATTCGTTCCATTTACCAGTTCCATAAAACACATGAACCCTATTATGGCAATTACCGCTCCACGGCCAAGGTATTGATTCTCTCCCCCAGCTTATGGGCCCACGGCGCAGAGGGAGAAGAATACAGAGGCATCCAGCTGATGTTAAAAGAGACCCATATTCCCTTCGATGTGATGGAATACCGCCGCCCCCATGCGCAAACCGAAAGACTTGGGCAATATAAAGTTATCATTATCCCTGGCATACCCTCGCTTGACAGCTTAGATTTACATGCCTTATCGGTTGCCGTAAAAAAAGGTACCCGATTATTTGCAACCGGAGCTGCTTTTTCACATCATCCCGCCTTTCTGAAGGCGCAATTTGGAGCCTCTTTAACAACAATAAACCATGATGCCGCCGGCAATTACCTACAGGTTGATGACAGCAGCATTTTTAAGACATTGGGCGGTCAGCAAATGATTCATTTAGCCTATCCAATGCCGCTTTACACCTTCAGTTCATCGGTTAGCAACTACCTGCCCATCCTTAGTAAAGGTCGCCCGGGCCCACCGGAGATTGTAGGCGGGCATGAACCCATCGGTCATCAAGCACTGGCCATCAACACCGTTGAAAAACAAAAAAATGCCCTTCTAGTGCCCGCCATTGGGCGCCATTATTACCTAAAAGGCTATGAGCAACATAAAGCGATATTTCTAAACACCTTATCGGCGATCTATCCAGCAGCCCAAAGCTTATTAAAGACCGACGCTCCCGAACGTGTAGAAATGATATGGAAACAATATGCACGCAATGATGATGCAAATCATTTGGTCGATTTTCAGGCAGAAGGGCATATCTTGCACCTGATCAACCTAACTGGTTTCAGCGGGAATACCTACTTTAAGCCGAACGATTTGCATGGTATAAACCTTGATATTGCCTTAGCTGAAAAACCGACAGGGGTTCACCTATTAAAAGCTAATCAAGCTTTGGATTATTCTTGGAAAGACGGCAGAATACGCTTCACCGTACCCACGCTTTCCGACTATGAAGCCGTTGTGATAAAAAACAATTCTCGGGAAAATGATGTAAAATAGCAATTAGCCTTTACGTCGAGCCACTTGCTTGCTGTATCTGTACCGTCTGTAGTTTTAATACTGCTAATGCCTTATTGATATTGCTTAGCTCCTCGTGTATCAAGCAAAACTCAACAACTCCAAGGTTTTCCTGCAAGCGGAGCAATTTCGATGTACTGGGAATAGGCACAATAAAAAATGTATGTGCCGGTAGCCACGCTAATGCAATTTCTGCAGGTCTCACGCTTTAAGCTTAATGTAATTACCATCGCTAATAATAGAAGTAAATCAGTGTTTTTCACACATTTTTTCATATTATTACACATATTTTCTCAAATTATGACAATCAAAATTAATCTACGCCTTTGTATGCAGGTTTTCTGTAGATGCATGCTCAATCCATCTTTTCCCAACCAAGGAAAGGTTATGATGCTTTCTTTGCTTCTCACTATACTCAATCTGGCAAAAACAACCGCTCAAACGCTGGAGATCCACCAGATGAGTGTGGGGCACGGTGACGCCGCACTCGTAGTCGTTAGAGACACAGCCAAAGTGAGGCAGGCGATTATAGCTGCCGGGCAAACAGTCCCAGCCGATCGTACCGATATGCTTCAATTAGCGGTAGACAGCAGCGTTTCGCTGAATGGTACTGTCGTTAATGCCGTGTTAATTGACGGAGGCGACGGCAGTAAGCAAGCGAACAAAATCAACTTCTATATGACCAAAATGGGGATCGACTCGCTGAACTATATGATTGCTTCACATTACCATCAGGATCATATAGGCGGTTTACCCGGTGTCCTTGTAAACTTCAATTCAAATAAAGGCTCCTGGGATCGGGGGCTGGTAAAGCCGCTCCCAAGCTCAACCACCTCCAATAAATCACCCAGTGTTTATGGCAAGTACGTAAAAGCGGTAACCAAAGCGCCTATGACACGAAACACCACCAATTTAGCCACAACACTCAATTTATTCGGTACGGGCAAAAAACAGATCCAACTACTGTGTGTAGCCACCAACAACTACGTTCTCGGTGATACCACCACAAAACCGGCACCACGGTCAGGAAGCAATCAGAACGATCTGGGCTTAGCTTGGATCTTGCAATATGGTAATTTTCGTTTCTACAGCGCAGGTGACCTTGGTGGTTGGAAAAGTGGGGGTTATATCGATATGGAATCCCCATTAGCAGAAGCGTTAAAGGCTAACGATCAATCGAACTTCAAATGGGTCCATAACGGCAATGATGTTACCAAGGGACATGTCTGTTCCTTTAAGCTGAGTCATCATGGCAGTACCATCAGCACCAGTGAGTATTTTCTAAGCTTAATTAAACCGATAACCGGTCTTATCTCCTGTGGTGATAAACATGGACATCCCAATGAAGAAGTAATCGAAGCGTTGGACACGCATATTTACCCTAAATGGGATATCTCTAGCTGGACAGGTATCACACCTGATTCAGTTGACAACTCCCTTCAACGCTATTTTCTTACTTCTTTAATGGATGGCTTTACCGACTCAGCACGCGTCAATATAGGAAATCCCGCCAAAAGCAATGGCGTTATTGCAGGCGATATCGTGGTGATTGTTAATGACGAGGATATTGAGCAAAAAAGCAGGTTTACCGTTTTCTGGAACGGCGAACTACCGGGCACTATGGTAAGTCACGTAATGCGCACCCCAAATGCCGAGGGGAATATTAAGATGGAGTGCCACGAAGTGAAAACCAACAATGCAGACCTCGTCTATTTTAAATAATCAGTAACACCAATTATCATGGCATTAACGTTAAGTACCGCAAATGGATACAAAGTAGTTACCGGTGTATACGAGGGTCAAGGGACCTCAGCGATCCGGATTGGCCAAACCGCGCAGACCTTTGGCGGCTCCTCCAACCCGTTGGTAGTCGGATTTACTCGTTTAGACGACCTTACCTACACCATCAAAGCCTTTTTTGATCCCTCTTTATCGCCTTTGGCGCGAGACCAAGCTTACGACCAGATCTGTTTTATTCAAGTAAGCGATTTTTTGATCAACGGTTTGCAAACGCCCTTTCAACTGAAAGATCCGACAAGCCCCTTCCTTTTCACTAATCAATTCAATTCGCAATCGCATGCACCCGAGCTTTTAAAATGGATGAATATTCCCAAGCAATACGATAATCCTCTCAAAAATTTATGGTTCCCGGAGTATCCCTTGTGGGCCCTACAAGACGATCCACAACTAACTTTACCGCAGCTTTACAAGTATCCGCAACTTTACGGAGGATACACACGCTATAATCCAGCAGGCATTACGCGTAAAGGGAATGATAATCTCTGCGCCTTCATGACCTTAGAGACCGCATTGAGCTATCAAGGGCTGCCGGTAGACTTCAACAATCTAACTTATTTCAACACACTTGATTTATCGACGCTCAGGGGAACGGCTATTCCAGCAATTGTTCCGTTCCAGGCTCCCTTTATTAAGACATATCTTGCAGATCAGGGGATTATTCCCAACAACGCTCAAATAAAAAACACACAAACCATAAATGGCATCTCTTATTTTTTAATTAGTTATGAGAGTTTCGCGGAAAAAGCTAATAGAAGCATACGCTCTAAAACATTCCTTGCGGTTTGGAATGATGGGCAAACAACCTATTACGCAGTGTTAGATGACGACCTGCAGGAAGAATGGGAAGAAGCACAATTGATATATGGTAGGCCAGATTTGAACGCTTTAAACGGTGAATTAAGTAGCCGATATGGATATTACATTAAGAATCTATCGATTGAAAAATTTCGCTTATCACTTCGCTACGACACTTATGCCTGTGCTACCATCTATAATGCCGATACCAAGCTTTATCACTTAAAAGTTTTCGATGGGTTCCGCGTAGTGTTAACTAAACAATACAATTATATCATCTCGGGAAACGAACAATGGCTTGATACTACCTTCCATACTGAACCTTTGTTAGCTATAGACAGGCAACAGTTTTTGCAGACCGTTCAAGCATTTATCAGTCACCAAAATCCGGGCAGTCAACTCGTACCTTATCTGTAGTCATCTCAATTATAAACCATGGGACTTTTAGACACTTTTAGAACTACCTTACAGGAGCGCCTTTCCGACGGAAAGCTTGCTATATATGCAGCAGATTTTGGCGCTAACAGCCAGATCTTTTTGTCTACATTAAATACTGATACTCTAAATTTTACGGCTACTAGCATAAGTCCCGAAGGAAGCCCTTTGCTGGTCACCGGACAAGCGGCGCTTTGGAACTTGTCAAGCTCCTTACAAGCGCAACTCACTGTTATCGAAAAAAATGAAACTCTCCAATTTAGTATTCAGCATCAGGAAGCCTTAACGGGATGGAGTTTTCCCGATAGCTTTCCAGATTTGCAGAACACGTACTTTGACAATCTCGATTTACAGCAAACCTGGCTTATTGGCTGTTCCTACGCACACGCCATTGAACTTCCTTCAGCTAATTTGGAAGCCGGTTTAAATTTCATCTCAAACAGCACGACCACCGCAGCTTTGGCCAGTCTGCAACAATTAAACACAGCCATACAAACGGTAGCCTTGCGAGGGATGATCCAGACAGGCGAGGCAGCTACTCAAGTAAGCCTACAAGCGCATTTAGAGCAACCGATTAATTTGCAGCTAACCACTACCACTCTACTCCTTCAATCGGGTAACGAGCAAGCGCTCAACTTAGCTTACCTTAAAGGAACGTACCAAAAAGAAAATTTCACCTATCCCGTAGCTGTAGAAGTGCCTACAACGCTCGACCTCCTAGATCAACTTTACATTACGTTGAATGAACGGTTGAAGGACGGTCAACTTACTATATTCGACACAGATTTCGGCGATGTCGTAGCTCCATTGTTTGATGCGGCGGTATTTGCTCAGACGCTGCAACTTAGCAATGCATCACTAGAACAGACGAGAGATCAGCTTACCATAAACGGCTATACCCAAATTTATAACCTAACAAATCAGCCAATCCGGATTCAAGTGGTAGAGACCGATAATCAGCGGCTCGATTTCACCTTACACATAAGTCCACTTCCGGACGATTGGTTGCCATCCACTAGTTTCCCGCAAACACAGAGCGAACTCTTTGATGGACTAATACTGTCAGAAAAAGCCATGATTGCCAGCTCCTATGCGCAACAGAACGTGGCGCCGATAGGTGCGCTCGATCCCGGGCTTAACCTGTATTGGGTTGCATCACTGAACGAGGGCTCATTAGCGGTACTTCGCAATATATACACGACAGAAGATGCTCTTGCCTTACGCGGTAAGGTAACACAAAAGAGTGATGGTTACCAATTGCGCATGAACAGCGAATTGGCCGGCACCTTATCTATTGCACCAATAGGTTTAGAAGCAGCCACCTTGGTATCTCCTATCCTTTCGCTAAGCAGCGAGGTGGCCGCAGCAAATCAGGTGGTGAATACCGCTTTTGTATCCGGTATGTATACCCTATCAGCATCCTTCAACTATCCGGCCAAATTAACCCTTCCGAATGCAGCCAATACCAACTGGTATTTAAGTAACGACACAACAGAAGGGATTCAGCTGGCCACGATGGAAGATGCCATTCGGTTGGCGGGAGGGAATGCGCTATCCGGTATCTTCCCGCCTTCTCTCACCAGTTTGCTGCAACTACATGTGGGCGGTAACTACATCCAATTTGATCCCAGTACACAACTATGGGCCCAATTTTTTGCAGCCATTACTTTCTTGCCTAATGAAGATGGCACAGCCCGGTACTGGCAGATATTGACTAGCCCCAATATTGCAGTGGGCGGTTTTCAATTCGGCCTGAGCACCACGTTCGTGCCTTCAGAAGATAATCCAGCGCCTTTTATTCTGCAGGCCTTCGTGAGCGGCGAAATTGCCATTGGCAGTGTTACCAATCTGAAAGTTGTTATGCAAATTCCGCTGGAAGGCAATTGGACACTCCGCATTAGCGCAGACAATGTGCAGCTACCAACCTTAACTGACCTAGCAAACTTTATATGGCCGCAAGGAGGACATTCGGAACAAGATATTTTGGCACCGCTCCCCGAAGGCTTGGTAGATAGCTCGCTCAATATTGCCATCAATGAAATTGCAATTGCCTTCAATCCCTTTACGCCGGCACTGTCTTCTGTCAGCTTCGACCTCTCTCAAATCGGAAGCTGGAAAATTTTAGCCGATTTCGAAGTATATGGTTGGGACGTTAATATGTTCGTAGATGTAGCGGCTAACTATACCATCACCGGCTTACTACACGGCTTCATGAAGATAGGTACGGTGGCAGACATGGAGATAAGCATGCCCATTCCTGCAGGTGAAACGGGTTGGACCATTAGCCTAAAACCCGGTAGCACGATCGAGTTTCCAGGTATAGGCGAATTATTAAAATTAATTGGCGGATCTTCCGATGGGTTACCCGCCAGCTTCAATACTTTTGGCAATTTTAGCTTAACGCAGTTGCGCATCCAATTTATGCCCCAACCGGCTAACATTAAAAATTTTCAATTTGCATTGAAGGGCAAACAAGACTGGGTGGTACTGCCTGATTTCCTCAGTTTCTCTAGCGTATATGCCTCATTGAATATAAGTCAAGAAGACAAAGGGTATAACAGTACCGGCACCTTCAATGCCTTTGTCCATATTTTCAACAACGCTATATGGATACAGGCGTATCGGGATGATTTAGCGAAAAACTGGCAATTTACATTAGCGGTAAAAGACACGATCCATCTACCCGGACTAAGCGATCTTGCCAATTGGATGCTGCCTGCTGTGGTGGTCGAATACATTCCAGAAACGTTTATGCCCTTTGGGAAAGGTTTTGATCTCACCGCGTTAAACATTAGCTTCAATATCACCACAGAAATACTTGAAAAGATCGACTTCACGATTGTTAACAGTGCTCCATGGCATGCAATAGGTAATCTTCTAGTGTTCGATAATGCCCGTATTGAATCAAGTGTACAAGTAGTGCCGGAAGATCCCAATCATAGCACACTTACAATGCATCTCGGCGTAACGCTTTTTGTATCTAGCGCACCCATTGTTTTTACGGCAGATTACAGTTCAGAGGCACCGCATTGGGTATTTACCGCTAGCTTACTGAGCGAAGAGCGTTTTAACTTCGATGCATTTTTGCAGGCAATACACCTCAACGAGCTATTTGTAATTCCAAATTCGATTGGCTTGCCTACCCTTACCATTAGAACGTTAGAAGGTCGTATGACCCCCGAAACCGGTAACTTTCAAGCCAGCGGGTCAATTATCGTTATGCCCTCTACGCCGCCTGCGAACAACCAGACGGCCGATTGGACCGTACCGTTTTTAGGATTGGAACTAAAGATGTTTGGTTTAGATGCCGAAGTGGCCTTAAAAAGCCTCGAACCCGAAGATCCCGCCAATAAAAACTTCTATAAAGCTAATTTGCGTGCGCTCTTGGATATGAACAGCCTTCAAGTGCTGCTTACTTTGCAACTTGGCTCTGCGGGCATAGACACCATTTTTACCGGTACCCTAACCGTAAATGAGATTGCTTCCTTACAGATAAGCACTTTCGGCGATGGATTAGTGGCAGATCAACCGGATACTGACCAAACCAGCTGGTCAGTACTTACGCCCAATGACATGCAGGCAGTCAATTACGCCCAAGCCTTTGTATATTTTAACCAAACACAAAACCAATTTTTCCTATACGGTGCCATCGCCAATTTCGGCGATGCCATACTACTTGCGCAGAAAACAGCAGATGGCGATGAACGTGGTTATCTTTTCGCCTTCGCTTTGGCAGAAAATTTTAAATTTTCCAGTCTTTTCAGTGCGCTTGCACCCATTGATAACATTTTACTTGTAAGAAATGCCAGTATCGCCATCACAAGCTATACCCTGCCGTCTGTAGCAGATCTGGTTCAGCAGGTTGACCAAATACTAAGCATCAACAACAAACCGGGTACCGTTCAAAATCCGATAAAACAGGGTAACTTACCAACCGACACCTTAGAAAAAGGAGTCCATCTTTACGCGCAACTGCTCTTTACCGGGCCACTTTTTGCCGTATTTACACAACTAGATGCAGATAGCACAAGTGGCCTGGACGTGACGCTCTATGCTTTTATCTCAACCCAAGCCGAACCCAATCAAGGTTCAGCAAAAACTATTTTTCGGGCCGTAATCGCTCCGTTTTCCATCATTTCCGGCATCGTTCAGTTCAGTGGAGCTAACGAAGATCCCGGCGTCCTTCTGGAGTACACACAAACCGCGTCAACTGAATTTAAACTCAACGGAACGATTAGTTTTCAAGTATTTGGAGAAACTTATGCTTTTATAGGCAATTTACTGGTAAATAAAGATCAAACCCATTTCACCTTAACCACCACGCCCGATACGAGTGTCACGATCCAGTTGTTTCCAGAGAACTTGCCACCGGTATTTGTACTGCGCGACCTCGGGCTCGATGTACTATATTATTTTCAAACAGAAACACGGAAGGAAAAACAACTGGAACTACAAGTATCCGGGCGGATCGAACTTCTTGCTGCAATTTTCCTCCAGGCCAACCTTTACCTATTAAATGGAAATCCTATGCTTGCATCCGTTAGCCTTAGTCAGGATTTTTCCATCAGCAGTCTCATCGGAAACTTGGTAGGTAACGGTCAAGCTTGGCCTACTGATTTCTTTGATATTGTATTCAAAGCCAATAGCGATCAAAGTCCATCGCGCGTATATTATTATGATGCCCAAGCAGATCCTGCCCATTTTGCGGGTAACGGTTTTGTAAACGGCTATAACTTAGAAGCCACCATTGATTTAACTTTTCTCTATACCATCAGCTTACAATTACGTATTAATGTACAAAAGGATATAGGGATGGAAGCAAGTCTAGGGCTTAGCGGTCCAATCTCTATATTTATATTGGAATTAGCCGGTAAACAAAAAGCAAACGAAGGCAATAAACAATATATCAGCGGACCTCTCTTAACCTTGAACACCAAAGCAGAAACACCTGTTTTTGGTTTCGCTACAGGTTTCAATTTCTTTGAATATCCCTTCGGTACAGCAGATATAAGCATTGGTTCGAAGAGCTTATCCAACGGTCGTACTGAAACCAAGATCGGTGCAAAATTAACAGCAGATGAAGCTGTACCGATTTTCGGCAACCTTTCGATTGATTTTACCTACTGTCAAAGCGAAGGTTTCGTCGTCAATAACTGGCCGTCCTTTACGCAGCTATACGAGAGCATACAGAAGATTATTGATATAGCTGATGAGGTTTCCAAATTAATGAAAGCAACCGACCCCACCTTCGTTTGCGGCGCCATTGTCGATTTAGTCGCCGATGTTGCCTACAGCAACCAGTTTACCATGACACCAAGCTTTGATACTGTGGAAGATGAGGGCGGCGAATACACCTTATACTTTGTATTGGATGGGCAATTTTCCGTGCTCGTAGCCAATCAGCAGGTCAGCACCATTGACTTTCCCGATACCGTGCGGATTCCGTTGCCGGACAATACCTCTTTCGATGATTTGGGTAATTATATTGCAGCGGCATTAAAAGAATCAGCAAGCTCTTTCGTTAAAAGCTTAGTCAATAATGGAGCGCAATGGGCACAATTAGCCGCTGTGTTATTTGTAGAACAGGCTGCAGAACTGGCGGCCCAGTGGCTATGTGAAGGACTTATAGATGCACTCACTGCCGAAGCTATTGCAGCCGGAGCTGCAGCGGTAACATCGGCGGGCGGCGTAGCGGCACTTGCAGCAGGCGGAGCCGCCGCTGCCGCAGCAATCACAGCAGGTGCAGTTGCGGCAGCGGCTATATTCTCCTCTTGCTTCACAGCTGGTACCGAAGTTATTTTAGCAGACGGGAGTGTAAAGCCTATTGAATTGATCGGCATCGGCGATCAGCTCTTGGGCTATGATGGACAGATTAACACCGTAGTGGCCTACGATCGGCCGCTACTTGGTAAAAGAAAGCTGTACGCTTTCAATGATGGCCCCTTTTTCGTAACAGCCGAACATCCCTTTTTAACTGAAACGGGATGGAAAGCCATCGATCCCGAGGCCACCAAAAGAGAAAATCCAAATCTGCCCGTTACCAAACTTGAAGGTGGTGATAAGCTGCTACTTGCTAATGGGCAACGTTTGGTGCTCAGCTTGATCCGTTCGGTTGAGGCCGATTTTCATACTCCGTTATATAATTTTAAGCTAAGCGGCAATAATACCTACTTTGCCAATAAACTGCTGGCGCATAATAAAGGGAGCACCTGTTTTATTGCAGGCACGCAGGTACTACTGATAGACGGTTCTACCAAGCCCATCGAACAGGTTCAACTTGGCGATAAACTGTTAGGAATGGATGGACAGATAAACGAGGTGATCGGTTTCGACCATCCCCTTTTAGGTAACCGTAAACTCTATGCGCTGAATAAAGGCGATTATTTCGTAACCGCCGAGCACCCTTTTTACACCACAGAAGGATGGAAAGCCATTGATCCCTTGGCAACCGCGGCAGAGAATCCATCGCTGCAAGTTGGGATGCTGGAGGTAGGCGATATACTCGCTCTTATAAATGGTAAACAGGAGGAGCTATTAAGCATCGACAGTACTGAGGCTGATCCACTGACACCACTTTACAATTTTCTGCTGACTGGCAATAACAGTTACCACGCAAATGGATACCTAGTGCACAATAAAGGTGGTGGTGGCGGAAATGATCCCGATCCGGAAAAACCAAGTTTTGCCAGCCCTCCACTTAGCTTGGCGGGAACTACGCTTACTGCACAATGGAACGGAGCCTCTTATGCCGTCGGGTACGAACTAGCCTTTTATGATCCAAATGGGCAGCAGATAGGCACTATACAACAGTTCGGTATGAATACCTATCAAGGTAGCGAAACAATTTCCCTTCAATTTAATGGTGGTAGCTACCGTGCAGATTTGAGGAGTACTCGTGATTCGAAAAAATCGGATTGGGTATCAGTCACTATTCCGAAACTGGCGGATCCGCATGATGTACAGCTGAGCTATACACCTAACGATGATAAACTTGCCATTAGCTGGGCGCAGGATGGAGCTACAAATTTTGAGATAACCGTATTTAACACGGCAGACGGCATGGCCTGCTGGCAAAGCCCTGCCCAAACAAGCCCGATAACAACCACAACCGAAAATTGGGTACCAGGCACTTATGCTGCAAAGGTAACAGCCACCAAACAGCACAACGCAGCGGTTGTTCCGAGTCAAAGCGTGCAATCCGGAAATACGATGCAAAAACTGCACGCAGTAAGCGCCTTCACCCTCGCCGCCAATCAACAATCGCTGCAAGCCAGTTGGCAGGACAGTCAGACAGGTGTTGACCACTACCTACTCGAAGTGATACAAGGCACCGATAAGCAACAATACAGTATTCCCAAAGACGACAGAAACTATTCAGTTGATACGTATAACTTAGCAGCGGGTAATGTTAACGCAATATTGTGGGCCATCGGCAACGGTGTAAACACCATAAACGCCCCCGCAGCTACGAGCAACAATCTTTCTAAACTCGCTTCGCCGGAAACCGTCGGTAGCATGCTAGATAAACAAGCCGGCTATATTCAATGCAACTGGAGTGCTGTTGACGGAGTTGTCACCTATGCGGTACGGGTGGTAGACGAAAAAGAAGCTTCAGTTTGTTATGTAGACAACATCGCTCCAAACACCCTCCAGTCTGATATTTCGCTTACTTCGTTACAAGGAAGCGGAACTTCGCTCACCGTGCAGGTCAAAGCTTGCGGCAACGCCCAGATACTAGACGGTAACCCCACTTCTTCACCTGAAAACATTAATCGGGCGATCATGCCTTCTGCTCCTACCCTGTCAATTGTAGACGGTAAAGTTGTTACCGATTGGGAGCAAGTCAATCCGAATCAAGGTTACACGGCAAATCTATACAGCAGCGAAGAGCTGGCAGATACCAGTTCCTTTGCAACGGATCAAAATCACTGGGAAATCTTGCCAGACCTCTTTGATGGCGATATCGGCCCCTTTAGCGCCCGTGTGCTCACCCTTGCTGATGCGCAAACAATCAACAGCGGGCTTTCAGCCAGCAGTAATATGGTCGAGCGGCAAGCCACACCGCAAGAGGTTCAGTTAAGCTGGCTCATCTCCGCGACAGCAGAAGAAGACGGACCCGGCGGGGCAAAGATCACAACCACGCAAGAACTGCGCGTTAGTTGGGCCCAAACCGAGCCAAGCGTACAAATCCTTGTAGAAGTCCAAGAAGTGGATACTCCCACTGTTTTAGCTAGGCGAACTGTTAGCGGAACAAGCAATAGCTGTAGCTGGCCTGCAGACGGTCTTCCTTCCTTGCCTAATGGAATTTACCGAGCTTGGGCACAAATTTTGGGCGATGCTAACAAACTCAACAGTTTACCTGGAGAAAGTGATCCAGTAACTATTATCAATTTACCCGCACCTAGCTTGCAAGCACTCCTAATAAAAGACGGCAATGAAATTCAGGCGGAGCTGGCGCAACTTTCCAAAGAGGCCACGGGCTACGAAGCCCAACTGCTGGCAGATGCTACACCCCTGGGTGAGATCATACCCATGCAACTCGCAGAAAGCGATCCGCCGAAATACCAAGCAAACTTTACCATACCTGATGAAACCGGCAACACTTTTACGGTACAAGCTCGCGCCATAAAAGAGGGTTACGCTCCAAGCGCTTGGCAACCTGCGCCTAATACGGTAGCTAGGCTAGCAGCAACAGAACCAGCTAGCCTTAGCCTTACCGCCAATAAACTCAGCGCTACCTTAAGCCAAGAAGTAGCAAATGCAACTGCTTATTGGGCACAGCTGGTTATAGATGGCACACCTTCAAACGAGGCGACACAAATGGTAAAAGAAGATAACATCGGTTATACCGCTTCTTATACCTTAGACACTTCGGTGGCAGGGAAGGATATCCAAGTACGTACACACGCTACTGCAAGCAATTTCATCGATAGTATTTGGACACTTTCAGATGTGATCCACTATAACCCGATTGAAACACCTCAAGCGCCTTTACTATCCCTTGCGGGAGATACGCTGAAAATTATCCCCCAAGATCAATGGCTAGCTGCTACCCATTATGAGGCGCAGCTTGTTGATCCAAACAATGGCATGCCATTGAATCCACAGCCTCCTATTCAATATGATGAACAAGGGGCAAAGGTATTATTGAGCGACCTTAAGGCAGATACGGCCTACATTGCCCGTATCCGAGCGCTCAATCCTGCGCCGCCACAACTCTTACAAAACGGAGATGCCTCGGCCGACTTCAGCGGTTGGAACATACTGGAAAATGGTGGCAACGGTTGGGCCATTGAAGATGGACCGGCTAAAAGCTGCCCCGGTACTACAAGCCAACACAACTTCGTTACTTCTTATCTATGGTGTAAAAAGGCGCAAACCATCGACCTAATAGCCAATGGTTTTACCGCAGCGCAACTTGATGAAGCACCTTTGATTACAGTAGCCGATTGGATTTCTTCCAGAAGCGATTGCAATGGCATTTATCGCATGTATATCGAGCTAAGAGATACTAACAATCAAGCTATAGCCAGATTTGACAGCGGGGAGGTTATCGCACCGAGTACACCCGATTGGGTCTACAAATGGGAGCGCATAGCACATCAATTTACGGATTATGGAAAGGGCGTTCGCTCGGTATATTTTGAACATAGTGGCAAAGACACCAAGTTCTGGAGGGGCCATTACGGCAGTAAAATGACAGGGGCCGTTGTTTACCTAACGCTCCCCTATCCAGGGGCACCCGGCCCTTGGTCCGCACTTTCAGAACCCATTATTACGCCTGCCGCCGGTAACCCCGCTAGCCTCAGTATCGTAGCCGGCAATAACCAAGCAGTGCCACGTACAAATCTGACACACATTCCAGGAGGTCAGGCCTTTTTCCAGCCATTAATCATTGCCGTGCGGGACGGTAAAGGAGTGGGTGTGCCAGGTGTAGAAGTAACTTTTTCTGTAGGTGAATTTCCAAAATCAATGGCGGTACAAATTGACCCGGGTGGCGCAGCGAAGACAGTAAAAATCCTGACCGATAGCAGTGGATTTGCACGACTTGAAAAATTGTCGGGCAATTCGGTCATATGTTACTATGACCAAGGTGATTTTACCATTATCGCTGCTGGTTTTGGGCAGGCACAAACATATTCACTAACAGTTCTTCCCACACCACCGCTACCTCCTTTGCCAAACGCGAAACTCACCATTATAAGTGGTAATGACCAAAAGCTTGCCCGTACGGCGGGTGGTGGGGGTCCTATATCCGCTAAATTTACACCAATGGTTGTTCTTGTAACAGACGAACATGATCGGCCAATAGCAAATGCATATGTAAGCCTCGGTCCGTTTGAACAGCCTACTGGTATGGCCGTACAGGTAGATCCTTCCGGCGCATATCCAACGATGGTACAAACCGATCAAAATGGGATAGCACGTTTTGAAAAATTTTATGGAGGCTACAGTGTTTATGCCTACTATGCAATCGGCAGGTTTAGCGTGAAGGCTGGTGTTAACGAAGGCCCCGCAGTCACGTTTACATGCGAAGTAACAGCCTAGCCCCGGTCGCTGGTCATTCGCATCAAATCTCTCCGTACCGCTGTCGTACGGAGAGATCCAACATGGGCTATCCAATCCGTATGAAAATTAACTCATTTATGCATACAACGGATAAAATAGCAACATTAGAACAATGTTTATTACCTTTTCTTTTCTATACCTGGTTACTTTACCATCATTAACATGTCTTAGCAGGTGCCCCAACCAATTCAAAGTGAAATCAACGGTATACTTTGCTGCAGAATACGCACAGACAAACATCCAGCGAATTCTGTTTGATTTTCGTAACTTTGTCCCATGGAGAAAACGCAATCAATAGAAGAATTCTACAAAAGCAAACTCAACTGGGTACCCGACAATATCCGTAGGGAGATTGGCCATTTTAACGTTTTCAAGTTGGATGATTTCGCAGGCACCCATCCCAAACCGGTTCCGTACAGCAGAAAAGACTATTACAAAATCAGCCTGATTATCGGCAGAAATAAAATCTATTATGCTGATAAAGAAATCGAAATAACCAAGCAGGCATTATTATTTGCCAACCCGCAGATACCCTATAACTGGGAATCGCTTGATGATGAACAATCCGGTTATTTCTGTGTGTTTACCCCTGCTTTTTTTCACCATTTCGGAAACCTGAGCAAGTACGAAGTTTTCCAGCCCAACGGTACACCTATTTTTGAAATCAACGATGAGCAGGCTGAAAGCATCAAGCAGATTTACCTGCAGATGTTTGAAGAAATTAGCTCAGATTATGAACATAAATACGATGCATTAAGAAATCTGGTGTTTGCTATTTTACATCAAACCCATAAAATGAAACCCGCAAAAAAGATCGATAAGCAGGAAATCAATGCATCTCATCGAATATCCATCCTATTTCTGGAATTACTGGAAAGGCAATTTCCCATTGAGGACGTCAGACAACGCGTACAGTTCCGTTCCGCATCTGATTTCGCCGATCAACTTTCAATACACGTCAACCACTTGAGCAGAGCAATCAGAGAAACCACAGCGAAAACCACTTCACAGATTATCGCTGAACGTTTATTACAAGAAGCTAAAATTCTGCTCACACAAACCACCTGGAATATATCAGAAATTGCCTTTGCCTTGGGTTTTACCGAAGTGACCCATTTCAACAACTTTTTTAAGAAACATCTTAACATAAACCCTACCCAATTCCGTAATGTTAGAATTTCGTAAGTTATTGTTAGCATTTCGTTAATTGTTCCGCTACGTCCGCTTTAATTTTGTGTCATCATAAAAAATTAAAACATATGGACACAACAAAAAAAGTTTGGTTAGTTACCGGTGCTTCAAAAGGTTTAGGCCTATCACTGGTTAAAAAATTGTTAGCGCAGAACTATCGCGTAGTAGCCACTTCCCGCGACATCCAGTCATTAATCGCTGAAGTTGGTGAAGTCTCAGACGTATTCCTACCACTGGAAGTTCGTTTAACAGACAATGAACATGTAAAGGAAGGAATTGCCAAAAGCATCGCCCATTTCGGTCAGCTAGACGTTATCGTAAACAATGCCGGTTTCGGACAAATAGGCACATTGGAGGAACTGACAGATGAAGAAGCGCGAAACAGTTTTGATGTCAACGTTTTCGGCTCGCTGAATGTCATCAGAAATGCCATGCCTTACTTACGCAAAAATAGATCGGGGCATATCTTCAATATCGCCTCTGTTGGCGGCTTTTCCGGTGCATTTCCGGGTTGGGGCATCTATTGCGCCACTAAATTTGCCGTTGTCGGTTTTACAGAGAGCTTGGCCGAAGAAGTCAAAGGATTGGGTGTACATGCTACTGTTGTTTATCCCGGTTATTTCCGTACCGATTTTCTCGCCAAAGGTTCGGTAAAAACACCTCAGCATACCATTGATGAGTATGAAGCTGCCCGCCAATCCCAACAGGCACACCTTAGCGACATAAATGGCAATCAGCCCAATGATCCGGAAAAGGCAGCAGAAGTATTGATTGCGATAAGCAAAGAAGAAAAACCGCCGGTTCATTTGTTTTTGGGTAGTGATGCCTATGATATCGTGTATAAAAAAGTAGATTTTATAACCAGCGAAGTAGAGCAATGGAAAAGCTACACACTATCTACGGCGCTCTAACGATCGCACTCTTTCTTGGGCATGTTGTTTTTTCTGCAAATGCCCAAGAAAGGAAAGAGTCTGCTTTGCAAAAACAGTTAGACCTGGTTGCCCATCAGTTTAAGCAATGGGAAAATGGCACAGCGAGTTTCTTTGATCTGCTAGCGGATGACGTTAACTGGGAGGTTAGCGGACGGTCTCCCGTTTCCGGCGCTTATAAAGGCAAGCAAGCGTTTATGGAGCGCGCTGTAGCGCCCATTATTGAAAAATTGAAAGAGCCCTTAAAGCCAAAACTAATTAGTCTTACGGCAGACGACCGATTTATCTGGCTTCATTTCAAAGCACAGGCAAAAACCAAAACGAATACGATTTATGAAAACACCTACATCTGGAAACTGCAACTCAACGACGGGAAAATCATCCACGCGGTTGCTTTTTTAGACACGTATGAATTAGTTCAATTAATGCAAAACAATATAACAGTTATGAAGAAAACAATAGAAGAAACCAAAGGGTACATCGGCATGTGGGTAACGGCAGATGGACATATACGCCAAGAATTACTTCCCGGCAACCGTTACGACGAAGCTCGGGGAAGCCGTCTAAGTGCTTATCAGGGAGCCTATAAAGTAAGCGGAAATGAAATCTTTTATCGAGATGACACCGGCTTTACGGCAGACGGAACATTTGTTGACGAAAATACCCTTCACCATGGTGGTTATATCTTTTACAAAGAAGTAAAAGACGAAAAACAATAAATAAGGTCCGTGCAATAATGAGGGTTTCAGCGTTGAACGTATCAAGCCCCTACTAACTCCCCACCAATTTCGCTCGTTATCAGATCTTTACCAGGTATCACCAGATTCTCATCAGATAAACCTGATCAGAATCTGGTAAAAACTTGGTATAAACCTAAATAAATATCGAAAAACCTATGAAGTGAGTATGAAAAAGGTAGCTGACTCTTGATGAGGGTATCTATTGAATTAATTAAGCCGATGTATCGTTGTTAGATTGGCAAAAAGGAACAATATGCCTAAATTAGCGAACAGTCTATTTGACAATATGACGATGAAAATCACCACTATACATGCACCATTAATCGAGGTAATAGCACAAGCCATTCCACTGAATGCTGAGGAGATCGACATTATCCAGCGCTTATTCAAGTTAAAAACCTATAAAAAAGGTACTTTTTTCTTAGCAGAGGGAGAAACCTGCAAATATGTTGGCTTCATCAAAAAAGGCATTTTGCGTTATTATATCAACGATGATGGAGAGGAGAAAACCTATGGCTTTTCCCAAGAAGCTGAATTTATTTGTAATTACGAAAGTTTTGTACCACAGAAACCTTCCCGCCAGATCATCCAAGCATTAGAAGACAGCGAACTATTGGTGATATCCTACCGTGATTTACAGCAATTTTACGATAAAATACATGCGGGTGATCGTTTTGGCAGGTTGGTCATTGAACAAGTGTTTATCCAAACGCTAAAAGATCTAAACTCCTTTTATACGGATACCGCACCATTACGCTATGAAAATTTTATCCGGCAGCATCCCGAGCTGCAGCAGCGCTTATCGCAATATTATATAGCCTCTTATGTAGGCGTAAAACCGCAATCGCTCAGTCGCATTAGAAAAAGGTTGCTCACTTCCTGATTTTGTTAACCTAGGTGCATTAAATTGAGTAAGCCATTGGGCAATTTTGTTTCAACAAAAATTCAATGTTATGCAACGTTTAACAAAACAAATCAATTGGTGGTTATGCCTACTTTCAGGCATAGGTTTATTATTTATTGGTGCCCGATTCTTTTTCCATCCGGTAGGCGCAGAAATTGCTTTCGGCATCAATACACCTACCAACGGAGATTTTTCGTTTCACCACATCAAAGGTGTACGCGACTTCTTTTTCGGATTCATTATCTTGCTACTGCTGCTGAAAAAAGATTTCCGGATATTGGGCTATATTCTATTGGCCGGAACCATCATTCCAGCTAGTGATTTCATCACCGTACTATCCTACCAAGGGCGAATAACCGGTTATCTTTATGCGCACCTTATAGCGGCAATAATATGCGCGGGCTGTGGACTATACTATAGCCTATCAGCAGCACAGCATTAGCGGTGATACATTTTTTTCATAGTTTCCCATTAATACTGGATAACTTTATCCAGTACTAGTGGATAAAGTTATCCATTTGTAATGGATAACTTTATTCATATTTTGCATAAACTCGAAAGCAAATATCCATTGGAAGTAAGCAACTATTGCTTTGAAAGCCGGTTGGAAGCCAATGAGCTTTATTTTGATTATAAAATAAACAAAGGTATTACGAAGAATAAAAATGCCACCCACTTAATGCAGAAAGCGGGTTTGATAAAGTAATCCACTTCTGTCAGGAAAATAACCACTTCCATTGTTTCCCCATTTTAACCGTTGTAAATCCGGTACCTTTTGCTTACCATGAATAACTCAGTATCCTGACGGTGAACAATGCAAATAGTTCATTGTTATACCTATAACAAAACTACAATCGATCATGGGTATTTTAAATGATAAAGTTGCCTACGTAACCGGAGCCGGTTCTGGTATTGGAAAAGCAATTGCCTTATTATATGCCAAAGAAGGTGCTAAGGTGGTTGTTTCAGATATAAACGACGAGCATGGTGAAGCTGTGGTGGCGTCCATCAAAAACGATGGTGGAGATGCCATTTATGTAAATGCCAATACAGCCATACCGGAAGAGGTGGAAAATCTCGTTGAAAAAACAGTAGCGCAATATGGCAGCTTAGACATTGCCTGCAATAACGCCGGTATTGGCGGAGAGGCTAACCTCGGTGCAGACCTGAGTATTGAAGGTTGGAAAACCATCATCGACATCAATCTCAATGGCGTATTCTATGGCTGTAAATATGCAACTGCCCAGATGTTGAAAAATGGAGGCGGCGCTGTTGTCAATGTAGGCTCCATCCACAGCATTACCGCCGTACCGCAGTCTGTCGGTTATGCTGCATCCAAACACGCGGTTTTGGGACTTACGCGCAATTTTGGTGTCGAATATGCTGCACAAAACATACGCGTCAATGCTGTAGGCCCCGGTTATATTGATACGCCGCTGCTAGATCAGCTTGATGAAGAAAAAAAGCAGGCATTAATCGGCAAGCATCCCATTGGTCGTCTCGGAACAGCAGAAGAAGTTGCCAACCTCGTCCTGTTCTTAAGTGCAGAGACCTCTACTTTTATCAATGGCAGCTATTATGCAATTGATGGTGGGTATACCGCTATATAAAGAGCTGCCATGATAACGGCAATGCTTTTTACCGATTAACTTCGTGCACCCTTCGGCCATGAAACAGACTTGTGCCGGGTGCGACCGGTTGTACCCGATAAACCCTTATAGATAACTGTAAACAGTTATTTTAACATTATATTTTTCTAATATATTACACGATTTATTTCAGGATACTTATCTTTGGCCTAAGCGGATAGTACTAACGCCGATCAACATGCCAAAGAACATCTTTTCAAAACTTCTTTTGCTAACGATAGCATTATTATTTTCAGTGAAGCCAATAGTCGGTTTTCATCTGTATGCTAAAACGCAGCCACTATCTGCCAACGAGCTAATCACTATTATAAAATCATTCAGTAAGCGAAAACAAGAATACTTCGATGATATGCTTTGCGAGAATGATATTGCAACGCAAAGCGGACAAACCAACTTATTACCCCTACGCTTAAGTTACATTTTACAATACATTAATCGCTATAAGGATCAGCTAACGAACTGGTTGGTTCAATTAAGGCAATGTTCAATCTATCGGTTTTGGCCCACTAAACAATACCTCATTTTCGAGCAATTAGCGCTATGATGCGCCTCCACTCCATTTTATTTCTTAGTAGGTGAAGCCTCCGTCAGGGTGATCACCTTAACGTCTCTCATTCAAACTAAAACAACGTACATATGCTCAAGCATTTTTTATTGCTTGGCTATAGCATGCTATGTGGCATACTGCTTTGCTATGGTCAAGAGAATCCTACCCCGATTACACTCCATCAGCTGTTGGAGCTGGTGAGACAACATGCACCCTCCTTACAAACCGATGCAGCAGCCTTAGCCATTCGGGAAAGTCAAATAAAGAAAACAGCAAACAACCGATCGCCAGATCTCTACTTATCTTATCAAACAAACCTAGGATCCAACAATAATGTCGCAGGCCCCTACTTTGGCTTCGGTATTGTACCCACCAATAATCGCGGTGTACGTGAAAGCAACAACTATCAGCCTGTCAGCTCCAATCTAGGTATTGCCGCCTTTCAGTGGGAGTTCGCCAACTTTGGCGCATACCGGGCACAGCGGGCCGCTGCAGAAGGCGACTTAGCCGTGGAGGCCAATAAGTTCGCCCAAGCGCAATTCGATTTGCAATCATTTACCATTTACAGTTACCTTCAGCTCCTCAAGCTAACGGACTTATCCATTATCCAACAGCGCAGCATCGAACGAAATGTTGAAATACATCGTTCTATTTTGGCTTTGGCCAAAAGCGGTATTCGTGCCGGCGTTGACACCAGCATGGCTGAAGCAGCGCTTTCACAGGCCAGACTGCAGCAGATTGACCTCAAAAATCAAGAAAATCAACTCAAAATAAGAATCGCCGCCGTGAGCGGACTCCAAGTACAGGAGGTTATTCCCGATACCGCAGCCGAGCATATCTTATTCCAACAGGTGACCGCATTACCTGCAACGCTACAGGAAACCAATCAGCATCCACTCATTAATTACTATCAATCCATTGTAGCCAATCAAGAGCTTAAAGAGGATCTGGTACGAAAAAGTTACCGTCCAAAGCTTTTCCTATCGGCGGCCGTATGGGGGCGCGCAAGCAGCGTAAACAGTGTGGATGAATTTCTTCCCCTTAACCAAGGTATCGGTATGCAACGAGGCAATTACTTAGTAGGCCTAGGTATTAGCTACAATTTGTTTGATAGGCGACGGCAGCGGCTCGATCTAGCCCTTACCGAAAGGCAAACCATGCGTGCCAGTAAAAAGCTAGCCGAAGAACAGGTGAATGTGCAAACTAATATCCTACAGGCTAAAGCCGAAGTAAGCGCCGCAGAAGAGCGCCTGCATGAAATACCGCGACAAGTGAAAGCTGCCAATGCAGCCTACAGGCAGAAGTTCTCGCTGTATAAAAACGGCCTAACGGACATTGTAGAACTGAATGTTGCACAAAACATGCTTTATCGAGCCGAAACAGACTATATAACAGCCAAGTACAACTACTACCTTGCGTTGTTTCATCAAGTTATTGCGCAGAACAACGTCGACCCATTTCTTCAACTCTTTAATTGATCTATCGCATGTCTTTAGTAACAAACGCATTAAAAAGGCCCATTTCGGTTATTATCTTTACCGTCAGCCTCTTGATATTCTCCCTTATTGCGGCCACCAAAATACCCATCGATATTTTTCCGAAGCTCAACTCCCCAACCATTTACGTCATTGAGTCGTATGGCGGGATGTCGCCAAAGCAGATGGAAGGGTTCTTTTCGTCGCGCCTTCAAGATCAATTCCTGTACGTTACGGGTATTAAGGAAATAAGCGCCAAAAATATTCAGGGTCTAACCTTGCTTAAGCTCAGTTTCTACGAAAAAACCGACATGGCCGAAGCCTCCGCACAGGTAGCCTTGCAGGTAAATCGTGCTATGAAATTCTTTCCTCCCGGCGCGTTGCCCCCGCAAGTGATACGCTTCGATGCATCGTCATTACCTGTAGGGCAACTGGTACTCTCCTCAAAGAGCCGCAGCCTAAAAGAAATCTACGACATGGCCAGCACCTTGGTAAGGCCAAGCTTCTCCGCTGTGCCGGGGCTGTCCGCCCCTCCCCCATTTGGTGCCAACTCCAGAACCATCACCATCAACGTGAATCCCAACAAATTGCGCAGTTACAACCTAACACCGGACGAGGTTGTACAAGCGCTCGCCGCTTTCAACGTCATGTCTCCATCGGGCAACCTGCGCATGGACAACAACATGTATGTAACCACCATCAATTCCCTCATAAAAGATGTAGATGAATTCGGTAATATCCCTGTAGTTACCAAAGACGGTGTTCCTATTTACATCAAAGATGTAGCACGCGTGGCCGACGCCTCCGATGTAACGGTGAGCTATGCCCTTATCAACGGGCGGCGTTCTGTTTACATACCCGCCGTAAAAACTGCAGATGCCTCCACCTGGTCAGTTGTAAAAGGCTTAAAAAAGAAAATACCCGAGATACAAAGCCTCTTACCAGAGGATGTTACCATTTCGTACGAGTTTGATCAATCCGTAGCGGTGATGAATTCGGTAGAAAGCCTCCTCACCGAAGGGGGGCTCGGTGCACTTTTAACCGGTCTTATGGTGTTGCTCTTTTTGAAAGATTGGCGAAGCAGCCTCATTGTCGTCATTACCATTCCGGTCTCCGTGCTCATTGGCGTTCTCTTACTCAGCCTTTTCAATCAAACCATCAACATCATGACCCTGAGCGGGTTGGCCTTAGCTATTGGTATTTTAGTAGATCAAGCTACGGTCACGATAGAGAGTATCCACCAGCATCAGGAAGCAGGCAAGCCGAAGCGCCTAGCAATCTACGATGCGTGTGCAGAAATTGCCCTTCCGCTCTTTTTGATTTTGCTGTGTATCCTCGCCGTTTTTGCTCCATCCTTTCTGATGGAAGGTATTCCCAAAGCCATGTTTCTGCCGCTGTCTTTAGCCATTGGGCTTACCATGATCGCGTCTTATGTCATGGCACAAACGCTCGTGCCCATATTGGCCAACTGGCTATTAAAAGATCATGTCAAAGCAACCTCCCCAGATACCTCGCTGTTTGACAGGATACAAAAAAAATACCTCCATATATTAAGGGGTCTGATGAAATGGAAGCGTACAACTACCCTCATCTATCTCGTCGCCACCATCCTGCTCACGGCCTTCGCTTTCTCTTATATCGGCAAAGACATGATGCCAAAATTAAACAACGGTCAATTCCAATTGCGGATCAAAGAGCCTGACGGAACCCGTTTAGAGCGGACCGAAGAAAAAGTTAAGCAAGTGCTCGCCATTATCGACAGTACCGTAAACGGCCAAGTCGCAATCACTTCAGCCTATGTCGGTATTGTACCCAGCAGTTACGGTGTCAGCAACTTATATGTCTTCAATACCGGCACCCACGAAGCGGTTATTCAAGTAAACCTAAAAAAGGGATACCACATCAATACCGACGAGTTAAAAGACGCCCTCCGGCGCAACATTGCCTATAAACTTCCCAATCTACGGGTCAATTTCGAGCCCATTGATATGACGGAGAAGATTATGAGCCGAGGTGCCGCTACCCCCATTGAGGTAAGAATAGCCGGAAAAGATATGGATCAGTTAAAAGCTTATGCCCGTCAGGTAGAAGATGGTTTGAAACAAATTAAAGACCTTCGGGACATTCAAATTGCCCAGCCACTGAAAATGCCCACCGTTTCCATTCACATTGATCGTTTAAAAGCTGCACAACTCGGACTTAAAATGACTGATATTGCGCGCTCCGTTACCGCCAGCACCTCTTCAAGCCGTTTTACCGAAAAAATACAATGGCTTGATGAGAAAAACACCTACACTTATCAAGTGCAGGTACAAGTTCCGGAATATGTGATGAATACCATGGACGAACTACGCGAAATTTCCCTCGTAAAAGGCCAACGATCGCCCACCTTAGGCGATATTGCCACCTTTAACACTTCCTATGAAGCCGGGCAGTACGATCGCCAGGGCCCGCGCCGATACCTAACCGTTATAGCTAACCTCCACCATATTGATTTGGGGTCGGCCACCGTACAGGTCCAAAAAGTACTCGATCGGCTAGAGGCACCTCCGCGTGGTGTTACGGTGACATTACAAGGCATGGCAACCTTATTGGACGAAACCCTTCATAGTTTACAATTAGGCTTAGGCTTCGCCATGCTGGTTATCTTTCTTTTACTCGCAGCCAATTACCAGTCGACCAAACTCTCGCTCACTGCCCTTGCCACCATTCCGGCTGTAGTGCTCGGTTCGCTGGTATTTCTGCTGCTGAGCGGATCTACCCTTAACCTCCAATCCTATATGGGCATGATCATGTCAACAGGCGTTTCAGTGGCTAATGCCATACTTATTGTTTCCAATGCAGAACAACTCCGTTTGCATCACCAACATGCAGAAACAGCGGCCCTTTTCAGCGCCTCTACACGCCTTCGACCGATTATGATGACCAGTTTGGCCATGATTGCAGGTATGATCCCCATGGCCATGGGAATGGGCGAGGCCGGCGAGCAGGCTGCACCTTTAGGGCGCGCGGTTATTGGGGGGCTTTTTGCATCCACCTTTGCTGTGTTATTTATTCTTCCGCTCGTATTTGCCTGGGCTAAAGGAAAGGCCGGATTTCAATCTCCTTCCTTACTTCCCAACGCAATTGACAATGCACATAAACCAAGTAATCCATTAGTAACAGACATTATTCATAACAATTAACGATGAACAAACAACTTTATATCCTTTCCTTTGCTCTGCTCGCAGCGGCATGTGGAGGCCAAAATAAACCTGTTGACCTCTCGGCTCAAAAAGAAGGACAACAAACAAAAAGCCGTTACGAAATAGGGCAAGTAACCGAAAAGTCACTCGCCAGTTCCGTGCGCCTTCCCGGGCAGCTCAGACCCTTCAACGAAGTCAATATATTTGCTAAAGTCAATAGCTTTGTCAACCAGATTTTTGTAGACCGCGGCAGCATTGTAGAAAAAGGGCAATTGATGGTAGCCTTAGAAGCACCCGAAATGTTATCACAGCTACAATCCGCCAACTCGCGTTACATCCAAGCAAACGAAGCCGCCAATGCCAGTAGAGAAAAATATCGCCGACTCAAGGAAGCTTCTTTAGAAGAAGGAGCCGTATCACCACTAGACCTAGACAACGCCCTATCAAAAATGAAAGGTGATGAAGCCGTTGCCATGTCAGAAAAGTCGAACGTCGAAGCCATGAAGATGGTGCAATCCTATCTCAACATCCACGCCCCCTTTAGCGGCATGGTGGTACAGCGGAATGTCTCTGCCGGAGCATTAGTTGGCCCCGGAAAAAGCAATGAGCGGCCCATGTTCATCCTACAGGATATCGCCAAGCTCAGACTTGAAGTCCATATTCCGGAGAACTATGTAGATAAAGTAGATCTCAGTAAGCCGGTGTCCTATATCTTCAATAGCCAGCCCGGTAAGCGCTATCAAGGTAAAATCAGCCGCTCGGCCAACATGCTCGGTTCCACACAATCTGAAGCCATTGAAATAGACGTCATCAATAAGGATCAACGCCTCAAACCTGGTATGTATTGTGAAGTAAGCATCCCCTTATTATCGGGAGCAAGCTCCCTGCTGGTGCCCAATCACAGTGTTGTACGTTCAACAGAAAGGCAGTATGTTGTTAAAGTAGTCAACCAGAAAGCCGTCTTTGCAGATGTAAAGGAAGGAATCGCCGCCAACGATTCGGTAGAAGTTTTCGGTAACTTAAAGGCTCATGACCAGATTCTGTTACACGCAAACGATGAGATAAAAGAAGGTAGCACCATCCAATAAGATAAGGTGTATTATTGCGAGCTGTTTTTTCAAGACAGCTCGCAACTTTGGCAGCGAAAACACCATTTGAAACAACTTAAAATAATACCATCCGAACCCAGCATCCAAGAAGGTGTCACAACCAATTTGAAGTAGAGCAACGCTATAATAGATAAGGCATTACACATGCTGCAAAGAAAATGATCACTGTAGTTTCTCGGTTAACTTCGTCGTGTAATCTGCAAACTTTAATTCTGCCAGCTTATCGATACCAACAAGCACCTGTGCATTTCCATCAATGACATAGTTTTTTTCGGCAGGTAAATACCTGTGCCGAAAAGCTGTACCTTACCGTATTTACTTCTCCATACTTAAGTCGGCGATCGCATTCGTTGTGTCGTTATGCTAACCCCGTATCATTCCTCTTTACTCGGGTTTTGCCCTTCTCCATTTAAAATAAAATGTACTTCCTGTCCCAAGCTCGGAAACAACATCGACCGTTCCGCCCTGTTTCTCAACAAACATTTTTACTAAATTCAAACCTATTCCTGTATTATCTTTGGTATCACCGTCCACCTGATCGACCGTCTGAAAAAGGCCAAAGACCTTCGCGTAATCCTTCTGTGCAATTCCAGAACCATTGTCTTTTACATAGAATGTGTAAAAATCTTCATCCTCACGGGACATACCAGCTTCCACCTGCACCCGTTCCTTATCGTTGTGCTTAATGGCGTTTGAAATTAGATTTTGGAATACCTGATAAAGCTGTACAGCATTCGTATAAAAGCAGGGCAGAGGCTCTATAACAGAGACTTGCACCTTTTCTGGCAGGAACAAAGCAGCTTTTATATCTGACAAAAGGTCCTTTACCGATACCAATTCCTTCTCTTGAAAATTATGTGCATTTTTCGAATAATTGAGAATGGATGAAATCATTTGGTTTAGTTTATTGGCGGAAACTTCGCCTAAATGAAGATATGACCTGAGTGTTTCCTGATCATCATCATCCAGCGCATATTCCATCATGCCCAAGATGGAGATTAGGCCTGCCAAGGGCGATTTAAGATCGTGAGCGACGACGTACATAAAACGTTCCAGCTGATTGTTAATCTCTTTTTTTTCTTCCAGCGCCAATTTTAAGTTCTTCTGGTAAAAATACATACGTTCGAAAACGTTCACTTTCGCCTGGGCAAGCTTGATATCCAACGGTTTCGACAGGTAATCAACCGCTCCATCTGCGTATCCTCTCATCACATAATGTTCTTCCTTATTGATAGCCGTTACAAATATGATAGAAATCTGTTTCGTGCTTGAATTGGACTGTAAAATGGATGCCACTTCAAAACCATCCATTTCCGGCATCTGTACATCTAAGATGATCAACCCTATATCACCCTGTTTAATGGCGCACCTAAGCGCCTCATTGCCACTAGTTGCGCGTATAAACGTTCGGTTAGGTGCTTCTAAAATAGCTTCCAGCGTGAGTAAGTTTTCCAGCTTGTCATCGACAATCAGTATATTGATATTTTCCTTTTTATCTTGCATAAATCTAAGCTATTTCGCTAACCAAAATTTTAATCAGATTTAGTAGTTTATTTACATCGAGCGGCTTGGTCACATATTCCGAGGCTCCGGCCTCCATGCATTTTTCACGATCACCCTGCATGGCTTTTGCAGTTAAAGCAATGATTGGCAGACTCTTATATTTTTCAATTGCACGAATCCGCTTTATTGCTTCCAGCCCATCCATTACCGGCATCATAACATCCATCAAGATAACTTTAATACTAGGATTAGCGTACAACTCATCAAGAGCTTCTTGCCCATTATTTGCAACAATTATTCGGGCGCCTTTCTCTTCCAGTACAGCCGTCAGCGCAAAAACATTTCGCATATCATCGTCTGCCAATAACACCAATGTATCGCGGAGATCATAGACTGTATTGACTTTCGATACATGGTCGTCAATCAAACTTTGCCTTTCCGTTGGAACTGCCGACGACACTTCGCGTTTTTTTTTCAGGAAATGATCAAGCTCGTCTATCAAACGCTCCTTGGCTTTCGGAGAAATATGAATGAGCGTCCTGGCATATTTTTTAAGTAGTAACTCTTCTTTTTCATCAATTTGGCGGTTGATAAAAATAATCATATTTCCGTGATCCACTTGCAGTCGATCGTTCAGTGCCGATAAACGCTTCTCTACGTGTGGAAGCGGAGCATTCAGATAATAAAGAATAATATCATAGCGATCCGTTTTATCATTATCGAGGGCTGTAAAATCATTAATAATCGTTAACTCAACACCTTGATAGTTTTTTAAAAGCTCCTCTAAACCTGTTGTGCTTTCTTTTCCGCTATTAACTATCAAGATCCGCTTTGGCTGATCCGCTACTCCTTGACTATCTATTAAATTGAAAACCATATCCATTTCCTCTATAACTAGCGGTTTGAGGGTGTAACCTGTTATATCGTTTTTGTCTATACCCGGATCATCCTGTGAACTAATAATGTGCACCGGTATATGCCGCAGTATTTCTAAACTTTTGACATATTGGAGAATTTCCCGTCCACTATAAACAGGTAAATTCATATCGAGTATGATGGCATCTGGTTTATATTTATTGACGCAGAAGATCCCCTCATCTCCGCTAAGGGCAACAATAACACGGTAGCCCTTTGATCTTGCAAAATCTCGCAAAATCGTAGAAAAACTGATATCATCTTCCACAATCAATATACATTTATCTCCTCTGCTCACAACGTTTCGGTCATCCCGTATGATTTCTTGTTCCTTCACCATCGAAGGTATCGCAATGGGAATTTGGGAAGTCTCAACAGCGTTAGTCCGTTCGAGCTGCTTGTTTTGTGGACTAGTAGCATCCATTGGAATATAGAGGGAAAATGTGCTTCCTTCGTTCAATTCACTCACCAGTTTAACAAACCCGTTCAGACGCCTGGCAAGTTCACTACTGATCGAAAGCCCCAAACCCGTACCGGCATATTTTCTATTAATAGCTCCATCGATCTGTTGGAAGGCGGCAAAAACAAGTGCCTGCTTATCTTTAGCTATACCGATTCCGGTGTCCATGACATGGAAAGCGATAAATTTTTCTGCATCTCGTTCTTCTGTGTCTATAGCCAAGGTGACACGTCCGTTCGCAGGGGTGAATTTGAAGGCATTTGACAGTAAATTTTTTAAGATCTGTTCCAATCGCTTTTGATCAGATTCGATTTTTTCAGGAAGATCTTCCTGGAATTCAATGACGAAGTTGATGGAGCGTTCTTTTGCTACAGCCTCAAACGTTTCTTCCATATTCCGTACAATAGAACCAAGGGAAATCATCTCGAAAAAAACGTCAATCTTACCCGCTTCGATTTTTGATAGGTCTAGAATATCATTAATCAGGTTTAGGAGATTCGATCCGGATTTATGTATGATCTCGCTATATTGCTGCTGCTTTTCAGTCAAGTTTCCGGAGGTGTTGTCGGCCAACATTTTCGCCAACACCAATATGCTGTTCAAAGGGGTACGTAACTCATGCGACATATTTGCCAAAAACTCAGACTTGTATCGGCTACTTTTTTCAAGTTCATTCTTCTGTGATTCGATGGCTTTCTTGGCTTCTTCCATCATCCCGTTCTGAATAGCCAGCTCGGCATTAATCTCCCTAAGCTCTTCCTGCTGAACACGAAGCTCCTCTTCTGATGCGCGCAGCTCTTCGGTCTGTATTTTGATTTGCTCATTCGAGGCGGCCAAGTCTTCCTTTTGAGCGATCAACTCTTCCTTTTGTTGATTAACATGTTCAATTAACGATTCCATTTTGCCATGTGCAATACAACTGTTCAACGCCCGCGCTATATTAGAAGCAATAATCTGCAAGAAGTCAGCTTTGTTATTAATGGTATCGCTAACACATGCCAGCTCAATCAATCCCTTTAATCCTGTCGCGTCATACAACGGCACATATGCCAAGGTATCTATATCGATACTGCCTAAGCCTGATTCAATTTTCCAATAAGCTGGATCAATGCCATTAATCACCTGCACTTTGGTGTTGAGCGCCGCTCTACCTGCTAAATTTTCACCCAGCTTAGCACTTATTCTTTTAGCAGCAGGAACGGCTACCGCACCAGCGACCTCCAACGACTGTCTTTCCTCGCGAAACACATAAAATACAGCGGCCGGCACCATCAGGTAGTCGGTAACAACATTCAGTGCATTCTGCGCCAACTGCTCCAAATCATGGGGATATTTTTGTAACTCATCATTGATTTTGACCACCCCTTCCAGCTGCCAGTTTTTTTCGTTTGCTTCTTCATTCAGCTGTTCGATATTCTTTATGGTGTCTTTTAATCTACGTTGGGCTTTCAATCGGCCAATAAGCTCCGCCCGTATCACATAACACAAAATCAAGACGATGAACAAAACGATGGATAGGTTGATAACAATGACCCGCAGGGTTAACCTCACCAGATGATCGTTCCGGTCTTTACGCTTTGTGAGTAAGTTCCTTTCGTTATGTTGAAATTGGTCGATTGTCTTATTAATAACCGAAAAATAACCATCCTCCTTCATAATCAACATGGAATCATCCGCATTTGATACAGCTTTTCTCTGTTCAGATCCCTCAAATTCAAGATAGTCCTTGACATCTAACATGATCTGTTTAGCCAGCCCGTGCTGAACAGAATTGCTTCTCGTCAGCTCTGTAAGCGAATCGAGGGTATAAACTACTTTACCATGTAAGCCCTCCACGAGTTTGGAAAAAGATTCGTCACCCGTGTTCCGATAAGCCATCTTATTGGTTTGCAACCTCAGTAACAAGTTCCGTACATGCTGTGATGTACTGATAACCTGATAAGAATGGGTAACCCATTCGGCTTCCTTATTTTGACTTTTAATACGATCATATGACACAACCCCAATGGCAATTACCATGATGATACAGAAAGCTAAACCTAGATACAGTCGCGTTTGAAGAGGTATTATATTTTTCATTTATGGTGCGGCAACATTAAGTCCGATTTTCTTTTTGATTTTTCCCAAATGGCACTTTGTCTACCTGAAAAATATCGATAAATACCCACGATTACAGCGTAATTCATCAGGCAAAAATAGTATGGAATAAAAAATGCTTTTACTTTCAACGATACGCGCTCCATGGCCATACCGATCAGGGCTAACAAATAAAAGCCCAATTGGAAAAAAAGGCCCACTACATAGAACATACCTTGCCCTTGGATGACCAAGAGAATATTGAGCAATAAGAATATGATCAATAAAAAGGGCACAATCGTCCAACGTAGCACGCGATGGCTGATATATTGAAAGCAAAACATGGGATATTTAAAAGGATTGGCAGCTATTGGTAAACGAAGGATGGATTGCATTCCCCCAGCTGCGATACGGATTTTCCTTTTCAGTTCTTCCGCGGTATTTTCAGAAGCAACCTCGCTTGCGTAGGCTTCAGGCTCATAACCAATAATATACCCTTTTTCAGCAATGCGCATAGCAATCATATGATCGTCAATGATGGTATCTTCCTCTACATAAGGAAACAGAGCAGTCCTGATACTGAATAGTTCGCCTGCGGCTCCCACATTAGAATAGAAAGCATAATCCAGCCGTTTGAGCCAAGACTCATATTTCCAATAGAAGCCCTCACCTGCCGCGCTGGCGTCTGCTGAGCCTCGTAGCGCAATACGTTTTTCCCCCGCTACCGCGCCAACTTTCGGTGTCCGATAATGTCTCACTAAATTACGTATAGCCTCTTTATTGAGAAAAGTATTGGCATCTGTGAAAACGGTTATTTCGCTACTAACAACCTGCATAGCCCTTTTAATGGCCGCCATTTTGCCACGCCGCGCAGCATCATGCATAAGAGTAACCATTTCAAATTGCTGAACAATTTGCAGCGTACGATCGGTAGATCCATCGGTGATAAAAATGAAATGCAATTTATCCTGTGGATAGTCTATCGCCAGTGAATTCTTTAATTTTTCTTCGATAATTGCTTCTTCATTGTAGGCCGCAACGATCAAGGTAACCTCGGGAACATATCTCTCCCCTGCCTCCCATAATCTCGGCTTTACAAAAAACTCTTTTAAACGGACGAATATATATAATAGTAGTCCATAACCAACAAATGTGTAAGCAATCAAGGCTAAACAAAACCAAAAAAAGAAAATCATAACATCCTATATTTCCGCTATAAATAAATGCCCAAAGACTGATGACAGACTCATAAATTTGTTTTTTTCACAACGCTGTTTCATTGCTGCAGACAAATCATCTACGTTTGAAACCCAAGCCGTTTGCTTTTTGTGCCATGGGTAAGATTCCACCATATCCCTTTGTAATGCCATTTGATCAGATCCGCTCGCCCTTTTCTTAAAAAAACCAAGGCTTGTTTTGTAGAAGATACAAACACAAAAAAAAGAGAAAAAAACAGCACGAATGGCCATGAGCAATTTTTACGAATAAAGAGCATTCTGTTGCGCGCCATAAAATATGTCTTTAAGGCACTTGCTTTACCAACCGAAATCGATTCTTTATGGTAAATGACCGCCTGACCATGAAACCAGCAACGCAACCCACTTTTCCTAAATTTCTCACACCAGTCCAGCTCTTCATAATAGAGAAAGTAAGATTCGTCCATCAGTCCTATCCGGTTCACATCCTTTCGCCGTACCATCATGGCAGCTCCATGGCAATAGGCTGTTTCCCGACTTGTCGATGCATATTGACCTTGGTTTACTTCTTGAAATGCTATTTGTTGATTCCGTCCCGTCAAATAATTCATTTCTGTATAACCGGCATACTGTATAAGCTTTTTATCGTCATAATACAAAAGCAAAGGAGATACAATACCCACGTCCTGTTTGGTTTCCAATACTGCTAAAAGCGCCTCGATCATCCCGGCAGTAATCTCTGTATCATTATTTAAAAACAACAGGTAATCGCCGCTTGAGGCCTGTATTCCGATATTATTTCCGCCGGCGAAACCTATGTTTTTTTCCACACGCAGATAAGTCAGACTTGGTAAAATCTTTTTAAAATAATCTTCTTGGTCTTGCTCACTTCCATTGTCCACGATAATTACTTCCAATTCAATTTGAGGCGCCAACGCGACGATAGACTCCAAAAATGCGGCGGTAACGACGGGCTGCTTATAGTTGACGGAAATGATTGAAACGAGTCCCATATCACCTTTTTTACCAAATTATTTGACTGGCTGTATAAACAACGGTGTTTCGCCCACTTCTAATTCCAGCGTTTCCCCCACCAATTTTTTTGCTTTTTTTCGCATGGTTGTTCCGGAGCGATCAGGTTCATATAGTACTACCTGCTTAGCACCCGGCAAGGACAGCGTATACCGTTCCTTTCTATTCTCTTCATCAGGAACGAAGGCCACGTATATATCGTTTCCTTGATAGCTGTATTGATCCACCACCGGGTCTTTACTTAGGCTTGTGATGAACCGATAGTTACCCATCAGCCGATTTACCTGTATGAAATAGTTGGCTGCAGGACGTCTGCTGTCTCTGTTAACAAGACCACACCTACCATACGGCGTACCCGAGTTTTGCCCTTCTGCATCGAAATCAAACAGCTGATAAAAGAATACTTTTTGTACAGCATGTTTGGCATATAGTAGCGCTGTTCTAAGCAGCCAATCTGCTTGGGTTTGCAGTACATCTTTATTGCCAATTGGAATGGCGCGCTGTGTACTCGTTTGCCGCAAGTCATAACCTGTTTCGCTCACCCAAACCGGCAAACCTGGTTTGAGGTTTTTACCATACGCTACCCATTCATCAGCGACGTCGCCCATATCGCTCCGCTCCGGCGCAATACCCCGCCTCTTGCTTTTATACACTTTGGAGAACCAAGAAAGATTATCATTCGAATAAATGTGATAGTTCAGTACATCGAAACACAGATCTACTGAACCATCCGTTTTGTAACCTCTGTTTTCAACGCACCAAGCAACCATATCTTTCACAAAATTGATATCACCTTTTGCCAAACCACCCATAACAACCACCATGTTCGGATCTGCATTTTTAACCCCAACATCCTTCCCCAATTTTCCTTTGTGTCCATCGTAAAAAGCTGACATATTAGCCGCGTATTGACGACCATTTTGTTGTGCTTTTTTCCCTTTCCACCATTTATCAGGCTCATTATTACACTCTATGTACTTCACCAAGTTTAAACCAATCTTTACCCTATTCACCGAGTCGTCCTTCCAGCGTGGCCTTTTATCAACGCGCACCAAACTACTGTCGAGATCTTTGTTTGATCCATATCTGGCAGCAAACTGGAAGGCTACACGTCCCATCAAGTGATAGGAAGAAGCGTCTTCCAAATCGCTGCTATAGGGTGCGGGAATGTTCTCCGGGTCACGCTCACCTTCCGGATAGGTATTAAAAAGCCAATCCGGAACATTCTTGATGCATACCAGTGTAGTAAGACTATCTTGCTTGCAACGCTCGTACACCAAATCCAGATTCCAGCCGCCACTGTAGGTGGGATTAAATGTAAAGCTTCCCTCCGCATGCTCTAACTTATCCCAATCGAGGTAATGTCTGACAGAACTAAACGATTTGATCAAATGCATTTGTCTCTCCTGAATACTATCGATTTTATGAGGTACATTCGGATCCTGCAGAAAATCCCATTCGAAGGCATTGATGCCCAACATATTTTTCACAGCCACCGGTTCGCCTGCCGGAGACCATTCGCCCCAATCAACGGTACACTTCGTAAAGAACAGCAGCACCATAATTGCAATGAGTTGGCATAGCGTTATATTTCTAATCATAAGCAAACTTTCCTAGAGGCTAGCGATCTTGTTAAAATTATTACACAAATATATACATACCATACTCAAAACTAGATTTTTTACACACAAAAAGAACCGTTTTTACGCAGCAATATGTTACATTTATCACAGAAACGAAGACGTGCATGCATACATTCTTAATATGGTGATCAAACTGTTTTACTTACCATTGAGGTTTTTGGCAATTTCGATGCACCTATTAGCAGCTATTCGCTGCGATGGACATCATCAAAGTCAAACAAAAGTTGTTTTTCAGGATACGACCGCCTTGATCCCGTCCATAACCGTAGACAGATTTATGGGGGTAAACGCGTTCGTAGATGATCCCCCGGAAGACATGCTTGCGCTGGGTTTCATTCGTGAATATCACTCATGGGTGTGGGATGAAGGAAATGGGAGTACCGGTTACCAAGGTCATCCATATCGTCAGATAAAGGTAGCCCCTGGATATCCTGGTTGGAATTTCGACCAATTTTATGGACAGTTAAGACAGATTGGTCTGCAAGTTTCGCCTTGTATTCAAAGCTCGGTTCCCTGGCTGGACAGTGCGTCTTGGTTTCCAACAAACATCAAACCGACAGATCAGCCGAATGCTGCCGCAGATCAGCCGAGTTCTTATGAAGCAAGGGCCAGCTATCTTTTCCAATTTGCCGGCCGTTACGGCAGTCATCCTATTCCGAACCAAGAACAGCGTTTTGCTGCAGATCAGCCAATGGTCTCCGGACTTGGTCATATACAGTATCTGGAAGATTGGAATGAGCCTGATCGCTTTTGGGAAGGCGCTAAATCGGCATTCAAGCCCGACGAATTTGCTGCCATGCTCAGCGCAGATTACGACGGCCATGAACAGAGCATAGTACATTATAAGACAGGTAAACCGAGCTTTGGTGTAAAAAATGCAGATCCAACAATCAAATTGGTCATGGGCGGCTTGAGCAGCATCAATTTGGAATACATTGATCAAATGAATCAATGGTTCAAGCAAAATCGGCGCGACAAAAAGTTTGCGGCAGACGTTATTAACGTACACACCTATGCGTGGAAAAACGGGAAAGACTGGCAAGGAGGTGGGCCGGCCATTAGTCCTGAGCAGGCCAAATTCAAAGAACAAGCCGCCGCGCTGGTTGCTTACCGGAATGAACACTTGCCAAATTTGGAGGTATGGATTTCCGAATTCGGTTGGGATACCCATCCGGGGTCCGTTCTAAGCCCCCCTGCTATCGGCAAGTCAGACATCAGAGAAGTGCAGGCACGATGGATTTTGCGCGCTTACCTTGCCTTTGCAGCCGCAGGTGTAGACAGAGCCCAATTGTACATGTTGCGCGATGTAAATCCAAATGATCCCATACAGTTTTCTTCCAGCGGACTAGTTAGTGAAAAAGGCGTCTGGGAACCGAAGACATCTTGGTATTATGTTTATACCATGAAAAATGTTTTAACGAATATGGTGTTTGCCGGAGAAGAAAGATCAACGCATCCCACGATTTTAATTTATAAATTCAAACACTTGTCGAAGAATGAGCTAGTCTATGTACTTTGGTCTGGCACATCAACTGGTTATCAGCAAAACAATTACCGATTGAAAATTAAGTCCCGCGCAAGACATGCGACGATTATTGAACCCATAGTGGGAAAAACCCGTGGGAAGCGAATAGATCAACGGATAAAAAATAATCGGATTGAGCTAAATGTAAATGAAAAACCGACCTTTGTATTGGTTAAATAGCAAGTAAGCGAAAATCAAGTAACCAGTGCGTGTTTTGTATAAATGAAAACAGGAAAATTATTTAAAAATATTCATCTATTGTCTTTACTGGGCACAGGTAGCATGTCCGTACTGACATTCCTATTTTCTGCTGTACTCTACCGCTTTATGGAAATCGAGGAGATCGGTATCTGGTTCTTTTTTCAGACCACACTTGCTTTTTTTGACATGTTTCGTCAGGGCTTTTTGAGCACGGCCTTTGTTAAATTTTATGCTGGAGCCACTTTCAAACGGCAACGGCAACTCGTCGGCTCTACCTGGATTATACTTGGCGGTATTACCTCATCTGCGATTGTCATCGACCTGATATCGCTACTTTTTATCCATTACATCAAAGATGCGAGCTTGCGTAACTTTATAAGCTACTTCTCTTTCAATTTTGTTGCATCCTTACCAATGATTATTGCCATGTGCCTTGCTCAGGCCCAGCTACGCTTTGATCGGCTGTTGTCTATTCGCTTGATACAGATAAGTTTGCTTATCATAAGCTTTGTCGCCCTTATTCTTCTTAAACGCAATGACTTGCAGCATTTGATGTACATTAATATATTCGCAAGCGTCTGCACCAGTCTGCGTTGCCTTATAAAAGGGTGGACAGGAATACACTATATAAAATTCAGCACAAAAAAAGCGATATCCGAATTATTTAATTTTGGTCGGTATACAGTAGGTACCATTATAAGTGCGAACTTATTCAATGTCACCAATGCTACCCTCATAAATTTCATACTAGGACCTTCACATCTCGCTATTTATAATCTCGGAACCCGTTTGATGGAAATTGTTGAAATCCCGCTACGTAGTTTTGTTGCAACAGCCATGCCAATGCTCTCTAAGTACTACAATCAGGGCCTCAAGCATGAAGTAGTGCGAACAACGCAAAAATATATTGGCACCATCACCCTATCAATAATCCCAGCACTGTTGTTTGCATTGCTTTTTGCGGACTTAGCGATGGGAATTATCGGAGGCAGTCAATACTATCACAATCCAACCGGCCATACGGCCGGTAATATTTTTCGTTTGTTTGTACTCTTTGCTTTGTTTTATCCGGCAGACCGCTTTTTAGCTGTGATGCTGGATGCTATTCACAAACCGGAAATTAATTTCAGAAAAATACTCATTATGCTTTGCATGAATCTATCCGTTGGTGGCATTGGACTGTACGTTTTTCAGAATATTTATGTAATCGTTTTCGCCAATACACTTCCGGTATTAGTTGCGATCTTCCTGTCCTTGAAGGCTGTTAATAAACATTACGCGCCTTTCAAGCTTCAGAAGGCCTATCAAATGGGTGCGCAAGAAATTTTCCGAGCATTAAAAAAGACGATGAAAAACACCTAAAAAATCACATGCCATATGCCTGCTTTAAATACACCTAAATGGATCAAACAGTACGATTTTCCCTTCACTAAATTTGAAGAGATTCCCGCTGCTTTTTTTGACGGTATCAATAAAAAGCTAGATAGGCTACAGGCTGCACCTCCCCTCGTTAGCATTGTCATTACTGCCTGGAATGAGGAAACGAATGTGGTGAAAACCATCGCCAGCATGGCCGACTTCGAGACCAACATTCCGCTGGAGATCATCGTAGTAGACAACAACTCAACCGATCGGACCCGCGATACGTTGGCAGCTTTACATGTAAAACATTATTTTCAACCCATTCAGGGATGGGGGCCTGGAAGGCAGATGGGACTAGATCACGCGCGGGGAAAATACCTTCTATCAGCGGATGCCGATGTGCTATATCCCAGGAAGTGGGTTGATGACATGGTTGAGCTATTGGAGCAGCGTGAGGTCGTTGCTGTATACGGTCGTTATTCATTTATTCCGGAAGAGGGCTATCCACGATGGAAACTCTATTTATACGAAGGTCTAAAAGACATCATCGCTTCTTTCAGGCACCTCCATCGACCCCACCTCAACGCCTATGGTATGAGTTTTGGGTATGTTACGGAATACGGCAAAAAAATAGGCTACGTAATGCAAAAGATCCGAGGCGAAGATGGGCGTCTTTGTTTTGATCTAATGCACTACGGAACAGTGAAACAACTTAAACGGACACGGGCGCGGGTATGGACGAAACCGCGCACCTTGAAACAAGATGGCAGTCTCTGGCAAGCTATGAAATTAAGAATTGCCAAGGAAACCAAACGTTTCACCAGCCTACTACGCAAACAAGAACCACACGACACGAAGACCTCGAAGAATGACTAATTTTGCACTTTAGGTTATGAATCAATTCCCATCTGTTTCCTTATTAATTACACACTACAACCGCAGCAGGTCACTACACAATTTGTTAAACGCATTTTCAAACCTGAACTGCACTTTTGGAGAAATCATTGTTTCGGACGATGGCAGCAGACCGGAGCACATAGAATACATCCGTCAATTGCAGGAGCAATTTAACTTTCGGTGCGTCACGTCAGAGCGAAACCGTGGACTTGGAAATAACTTGAATAAGGGACAGGACGTCGTAAGCAAGCTCTATACGCTTTATGTGCAGGAAGACTTTATACCTATGCCTTTGTTTATAGAAAGGCTGGGTATGGCACTGCATCACATGGAAAGAGATCAAAAAATTGATCTCGTCAGGTTCTATTCGTATATACCTTTTCCTTACAGCCGCCCTTATGACGAACACTTTTCTAAATTACTATTTAAAAGTTTCGGCATCAAATACAACAAGCTACATATGTACAGTGACCACCCCCATCTACGGCGCAGCAACTTCTTTGAGAAATTCGGGCGATACAAAGAGGGAATAAAAGGTGATGTGACAGAATACAATATGTGTTTGAGTGTTATACAAAACAAAGGTGAAGTGTTATTTCATCGTGACTATCGGGCCCTTTTTAAGCAGGTGAATACCAGCGACGAACCCAGCACCATGATTCGAAATAAACTGCGTTACAGTAACTTTTTTCTCCTAAAGTGGGGGCGCGATCTTTTCAGGCAAATAAAGTTCAATTATGACATCCATTTCAAGCGCCTCAAAAAAAACAGAAGCTAATTTCACCGTTACTCCTGTTGTTGATGATAATCGTGTTTCGTTGCCACCGAAACCTTGTTTGCCCTTCTGGCCAATAATAGCGCTTTCAGCTGATAGAATATAAAATTAGGCACTCCTTTCAAGGCTTTATATATTCTTCTGTTCGCATTCCCTTCTTTCAATGCCAACAGAAAAGCACTCACAAACAAAAGAAATCCGAGCACAAACGAGCAGGCAATCCACCAATTTTGTGTCAGCATGTTTACCACAAAACACAAAGAGCCCAGCCCGAGGAAAATAAATAAAGGCGGCCTCATTAAAACCAAGCCGAAAAGAAACTGATTGATGCTTGCATTTGAAAAAGAAAAAAAGATTAATTTCCAACTGTAGCCTGCATATTTGAACCAAGTGTTTATCCAACGGGCTCGCTGTTTCACTAGCTGATCGGTCCTGGCTGTTTTCTCATCCCACACGATCGCCTTGTCAGCGAAAGCGATACGGAGATTCTTGCGTACAATACCATATTGCAAGACCTTATCAAATCCAGCGCCCTGCACCCCACTATTACAGAATATCTCCCGATAAAGATTCACCTTAAAAGCCATTCCGGAACCTGCCAGTGTAGCCGAAGATCCCAACGAAAACAAAACCTTTCCATCATAAAAATGATAATATAGATCGCGCGCTGCATCCAAAGAAGCATACATGGTATTCGTATTTTTAGGCATACGTACGCCTTGTACACTATCAAATCCCAATGCAAAGTACTCGTCCAAGGCTTTTAAATAATCTTTGTGTACTAGATTATCGCTATCAATAATCGTCAATCGATCATGTGATCGTTGAAATCGTTCTATTGCATAAAAATGAGATCGCACATTTCCGGCCAGCACCACTTCCGGCTGGAGTAACACCACCTGATCCGAATCAAATTGTAACGAAGAAGTATCACACTTATCAGCAACTACGTATATTGTATACCGCTGATAATCGAGCGCCAGTAATGACTGAACAACGGCGGGGAGCATTGAAACATCTTCATAGGCGGTTACAATAATAGCATAGTCCGCTTCTGTAGCAGGTACCGGTGGAGGCATCTTGCGGGAAATCAACTTATAGAAACAATAAAAAATAATGGGCATCAATAAGTTAAATAATATAACGCATTGTACCAACCACCATATGATTTTTAAGGCAATCATTCTTTTTTATTTTTCCTTACTAATTCGCTTAATCGCTGCTGCATGGCTCTGTAAATGGACGAAACCGAATTCGACCAAGTGTGAGAAGCGGCAAAGTCCATGCGCGCTTTTACACGTTCTAAGTTAAAAGATTCTGACAGGGCTTCTGTTATCTTTTCGATGTACTCATCTTGGTTATTGGCTAGGTAAACATATTCTTTAAACAGCAGCATGGCATCCGTTGACATCGCTACGACCTTCTTGCCAAGTGCTAAATACTCATCTATTTTACGCGGATAATTTCCAATCGTGAGTGGATTCACCAATTGCGGATTAATACAGACATCGAAAGCGTTCACATAAGCTGGCAGCTCCTGCTGATACTTGCTACCTAAAAAATGAACGTTTGCGCAAACGTGTAAACGAGAGCTTTTAAATTGTTCATCTTCAGGCCCAACTAATACCAACTGCCAGTACGGTTTGCTCGCAACTATTTTCAGCAAAAGTTCCATATCCAGCCTACTGCTCTGCAGTGAACCCACATAACCGATGATAGGCCTGGGTATCGTTATCATATCAGCCGGAGTGACATATTCCTGTGCGGGCTCAGGCAACCAGCATCCCTGCCCCACATCATAGCTATGCGGATTGTATTGTTTACAATATTTCTTCAGGTAAGCCGAGTTAGCCACACACAGATCAACCTTTTCAAGCATTTTGGGCTCAGCAATCAGACCTTGGCGGCGCCAGTAGGGTGTACCCAAAATATAGTCACGTGAATAGTAAACACTTAACTTTGGTTTCAGCAACTCTTGCAGATAAAAACATTTAATAATTTCATTGTCATTGAACAAGATAAAGTCGGTAAAATCCAAGAGTCTTATGGCATGAGCGATTACTTTCGCAAATTTTTTATTATTGAACCGGTTAAAGAAATCGAATAGAAAATAGGGTTTCAACCAATTTACGGATTCAACCAGACAATCGGGATACAGTACAAACAAACGATCATTTACCTTCAACAAGCCCTCTTCCTGATGCCGGATAACTCGCTTTCTTCTGATGACTTCTTGCTCTCCCGCCCGCCTGATGGCTGTGATCCGATCCAGTGGTGCATTTACATAAAGCACCCGATTATCTTTACTGAATTCAAGTGCTATATCCTTGCAATTACTGCCTATATCGATGTCCCAAGGTTGTTGACCAACCACAATTATACATTGCCCTTTCAGCATACATTTATCTCTTGCAACAATCAATCATTATCCTTGTAAAACTTCATTCCTTTATAGAAACCAAAAATCAAACATACAATACCTGGCAATAAAAACAGTTCAAAAGGCATATCAGCTAGGATTAGATAAAGAATTCATTCGATTCACCTGCCGATCAAATGCTGGTCCGAGGTATATTAAGGCGAGCGACACATACACCACAAGTGAGGAAGGCACTCTGTTAATGACCTCATTACCATAACTGGCAATAAAGACCCCAAAGGCTCCGGCGGTCAGTGCAACCAGCTTGATTTTGAGTTTTGGATTGCGAATTTTCCAAATGATACCGCCACATTTGCCAAACAAGTACATCATCATGCAAAACCAAATTGTGAAGCCAACAATACCATACATGGCCCATACCTTTACCCAATAACTATCCGGCTCAATCGTTGACAGGTATTTATCACTATTATATTCATGTCCCCAAACGCCAATCACGCCCAACCCTCCGCCAAAAGGTCTCGTCTTCAAATAATCTGCAAGCTTCCGCTGGTTTATAAAGCGTAAATTTAATGAGGCGTCTTGCGGGTCCAGCGCGGTTCTTAGACGCGCTATCTCGTAGTTCCCGTTTCCTATAGTAGTAAACTTCAGAAATCCTACCAATAGCATCATCGCCAGTCCTCCCAACAATAACGCTTTAAAATTCTTAAAGAGAATCAGCGAAAAGAAAGCGCCAAAAAAAAGCACGAAAAAGGCACCTCTTGTTCCGGATATCATCATGCCAACCAACAAGCTTACAGCGCCAACCAGGCACAATCCTCTCACCCACCATTTAAACGGGCCGAGAGCTAAGAGCACTGCTACCAATAAAATATGTGCCTGAGAGGCGCCGAACTGGCCAGCATCCGTATAAAAGGAAAATACACGTAGTTTTCCCCATATCAAATGCGTTGAAGCCATCTCCTGCAAAAAAATTTGCTCGCCCGGCGTGAGGATCTTTAATTGTCTATAACCATTTACTGCCGCCAATACAGATACAGCAAGACAAATCCAAAGTATGCAATTCACTGAAGACGCTTTCTTCTGCTGAAGAATTAAAAGAGCTAAAGGGATTAATAACATGGCGTGCAATGCGGAATTACGGATTTCCTGTATCCAGCCCATCACACTTGCGCCGGCCGGATTGAATACCTCTAAGACAGAGATAATAAACCAGCCAGCGGTCCATGCCACCAAATCTACCCGAAGAACAGACCAATCATACAGGTGATGATTAAACAAAACTGCTATCCACGTGCCGATCAGTAATACTTCCACCCCAATACCGAAGGGCACGCCGTTTAGCTCACGCCCTAACATGGGCATGAGAAAGCAAAATGCCAAGGTCGTATAAAGTCCAACAGCAGGATCCTTAAATAAGAAAATCGTATATATCAATCCAAAGCAAAAAACCGAAGCCAATACAGGAAGCGCGAGCCCTATTCTTGGTGTCATCACCGATATGATCAGTGCAGACGAGACACATGCGACAATTACTTTGCGGCTATAAGGGATTACCATTTCCATATATTTGAACCCTATCGGTATTTTGTAAACCTCCTATACAGGTTGATTTAGCACCACTTTATTTAACACGGCTCCTAAAAAACCAGGCTCCTTCCTAACCTGTTCCAGTAGTTCTAAACTATGATCATCTAATTTTGTTCCCGCATCAAATACCAACAGGAATTTGCTCACAAACATCATCCATTCTTTCACGCGGTTCATGTCCTGTAGGCTATCCATATCAATAATAATCAGGTCAAACTTGTCTTTCAGATAAGAGAATCCTGCTATTAAGCTGTTCGCATCCTTCATTTCCAATAGGGATTTACTCCCTGGGGTTCGGTTCAAAATAGTAATCAGATCCTCTACCTTAATTTCCTTCTTTACCAGAAATGATTCAAACCCTTGCATGGGCTGCTCCTGATCATTACGGATCATGCTGGCTAAATTTGGTGAGTGTTCTGAAATCAGCAAAACCTTCCGGCCAGTCATAGCGAAGGCATAGGCCAAGCTGGAACTCAAGAACGTTTTACCACTTCCGCGATACAAGCTCGTCACACCAAGGACGTTGCCCTCAACTGTTAGCAGCTCGCGGTCTACCTCAAAACGCAAGGAACGCAAAAGATCCTTATAAATACTATAGTTACCAACAATAGCATTATCCTCCCAAATATCCCGAAGATCCTTATTCTTTTCCTGAATAAAATTTAAACTTCCCACCACGTTGATCCCTGTTGCGGATTTCCAATCCCGTGGCGTACGGATCGTTTTATCCAATACGAAAGCTATTGTGAGTATGGCTAAACACAAGGAGAGACCGGCAAAACCAGCGAGGCCCACATAAATAAAACCTTTCGATGGTTCCGGCGTTCCCGGTAAGCCAGGTTGCGCCAGATGTAATTTGGCGGTAGTATTCTTTTCGACGCTGGTCTGATTATAGCGTGTCAAGGCATCCATATACTCTTTTGTGGCCACATCAGCATCTCGCTCTAAATTCTGCACGCCCGCATCCGTCGGCACCAATGAACTGTAGCGGCCACGCAGGGTAGCCAATTCGGCTTCTATGGACGACATACTATTCTGCGCAAGTGCCAGATCAGTTTCCAGTTTGAGTCGCTGATCATTCAATTCTTTTCTTACAGCAGATGGACTCGTTATATACTTGTCAGCAGCAGCGGCAACTTTGAGCCGTCTCAATGCAGACAAAGAGTCAATCTGCCGTTTATCCTCTGCCCTGAAATTATTCTTAATATATTGCTGATTGGCAATTTTCAATTGATTTTCAAGATCAATAATCTGGTTATTCTCCTCAAGGGAAGTACCGCCTGTAGAAGCTTCCCCACCGGCCGCCAATTTCGTATTGATCGCCTTTAAGGCTCCCTTCAATGACTGGATCTGACTGATTGTTTCGGCCCTTTTGGCCTCTATTTGCGATATCTGGGTATAAATGACATCAGATTGTTTGTCCAAATTTAATACCCCACTGCCTATCTTATAATTTTTCAGTTCCGCATTTTTTTCGGTCATTACCCGTTCTTTATCCTTCAAGAGCGAATCCAGCAAGGTCAGCGAGTTACGTTGATTGGTAAAAGTAGTATTTGTGTAATAAGTCAAAAATTCCTGCGCCAGCGTGTTTACCACATAAGCCGAGAGGTCAGGATTGGTAGAAGTAAATTCAATATTGATAAAATCACTTTCTCCGAGGCGTTGAATGTTCAGATTTTTCAACAGCCCTTTTTCGTCATAAGCCATTGATTTGGCAATATCCAGCAAAGGTATACCTGCTGCTTTATTGTCGTTTAAGGTAATGGGCTCACGTGCTATTAGCTTCTGACGGACGAATGAGGCAGCCTTTTCCCGCTCTTGCGGTGAAAGTTTCTGCAACAAATCACTCCAAGGTTGAAAAGCCGTCACCGGATTTTGCAGATCATGTAACATCAGACTGTTGGTCAGTATACTCAAAACGGTACGGTTGCGCATCGTTTCCATGATATTGCCAAATTGTGTGGTCACTCTGAAATAGTCGAGGTTCTGACTGTCAGCGGTTCGCTGCGATTCATCAGTTAAGCCCGTAGCTACCTGCGCCTGTGAAATATATTTCTGAGGCAGATCTTTCACTAAGAAATAAGTAACCACCACACACAATAGGGGTACAGAGATAATCAACCATTTATACCTACCGTAGTGCTTCAATAGGGCTTTAATATCCATAGCTTATCCGTTCTTTACGCTCACTCTTAGTTAATTTCTGTTAGCTTCATACCGATGATATCCTCCAGTGCATCCCGCGACTTTAAGAAATCAGCTTCTGCTTCCACTTTATCCGTTTCTGCAGTCGTTAAAGCAGCGCGTGCCTCGCTATATACATCATGGGTGATTTCGGCTTTTTCAAACTTAAATCGGAGATCTTCCATCAGGCTATTCGCATCTTGTTCTGCCTGTGTTTTGATCTTGAGTTTGCGCTGCTGAAGGATATAATCGTAATACCTTTTTTTGACCTCATTGCTCAACAAGATGTCATATTCTTTCGATTCGTATTGCGCTAATTTGTAGTCTGCTTTCGCTTGTTTAACTTCATGAGGCTTTTGTAAAAAATTTCCAACATTCAGTGTCGCGCCGAATTGAAATCCATTGATTATATACGGATTGACTACGTCAATGGCACTTTTACCCTCCGGCCGGTAGAAATATGAGGCATTTAGTATATCCAGATAGGAAACTTTCGCAGCGGGAACGCCTGCTTTTGCCTTTTCTTCCGCCGCTTCGAACATTTTTTTCCGCGGGTAATGTTCCTTCGCCAATTCAATGAAGCGCTCTAGCTGTGCATAATTGACATCCTCGATGATAGATTCCTGCGCGCTCAAGTTAAAACAAGCCAGGAAAAACATACTAATAAGGGTAAACTGTATTCTCATAGGTTATAAATACGTTTCTAAAATTTATACTTTTTCTTTTTGTAAAAGCGCCGGAAAAGTTTTTAACAGAATTTTTAAATCAATCCATACGGAACTATGTTGCGCGTAGAAATTATCCAGTCCTTTCCGTTCCTCATCAGACATCTCACTCTTTCCTCTTTTCGTAATCTGCCATAAGCCAGTAATACCTGCAGGGCCTAAAAAGCGCATTGACCATAAATTGGAAGTCAGTTGTTCCGCCTCGTAAAGTGGAAGCGGCCTATTTCCGACAATGGACATATCGCCTTTTAAAACGTTAAAAAGTTGTGGCAGCTCATCCAGACTCGTATTCCGAATAAAATTTCCCACCTTTGTTACGCGGGGATCATTTTTAATCTTGACGAAAGCCAAAGGTTCATTTGCCGAGGCCTCCGTCCCGGCATATTGATTGGACGTTTTTGCTAGATCCTTTAATTTTGCATCCGCTCCTACGGCCATCGATCTAAACTTATAGAAATCAAAAATCCGATAGCCCGTACCTGCTCGTTTGCTTTTGTAAAATACAGGCCCCTTTGATTCCAATTTGATACAGATAGCAATCAGGAGAAAGACAGGCAAAAGTAGCAGTACCGCCAAAGCTGAAAAGAAAACATCGAACAGCCGCTTGGCAGGAGGTATCTTGTACTCCTGCACCGTGTTTGGAATCAGCTTTTTGATATCAGGCTTGATCAATTTGAACTTAATCAAAAACTTCAGACGCTCCATCAGCTCTGCTTTATCAAAAGGGCAAACATAAAAATCATTAACTTTGGCCTTCAATGAACGGGCTTTTAATCCAGCATCCTTTTTATCGGCGATCAAAATAATAACCGATCCAGAAGTAAGCGGGTTTGTTCTAATCGCATTGATTAATGGAAAAACTGCCCGTTCCTCATCCACTTCCATTATGATGATCTCCGGACTTGTAATAATGGAGCAGTGTTCTAGATGTATCTTCAAAGCATCGGTTGACGCTAAAAAATTGAGGTCAAAATCAGGTTCCAGTAAGTGCTGTAATTCGTCTACATACTTTTGGCCACAGTAGGCAAGGTTAGGTACAAATGCACGTCGCTGTTCCAGCTCCTCATAAGGATTTTTCATGAACATTTTCCTCCAACAGTTCTTTCACTACATTTCTTAAATAGATTGGGTCGAAAGGTTTTTTTATAAATTTGTTTACTAAATAGGGAGTCCGTTGTGCTAAGGAATCCATGTCTTCGGTAACCGATAAAATAACCACCGGAATATCTCGAAACAAACCACTGATTCTGATCGACTTTAAAAATTCGGGACCATTAAAGTAGGGCATTTCGACATCTAATAATATCAAATCAGGACAATTGGCTTCCTCCAACCATAATGTAGCGTCGTAGCCGTTACTCTTCAACACTACATCGTAATCTTTAGCAAGAATGAACTTCAACAGTTGTAAAATGGACGGCTCATCATCAACTACGAGAATTTGCTTTTTCATAATTTTATAACATTTAAGAGACTAGCCGTTTGACGAGAAGTAAAGGTAAAAATTCATGTGAAATATCGTAAAAAAATACATCTCAATATTTTACAAATATACACATTAACAATAATGTAAAAAGATTATTACAAAAAATAAATCAGCTATACCATCATTTTAATCAATAGAAATGACACAACTTTTTCTCATTAAACAACATATTTATCGCATTAAAGATGCAATTGTTATGAATTTTTGTTGATTAAAACACAAATTTCACACAATGGTTTGTTCGATTCTAGCGAGGGTGCTGTTTAACTTATCCAAAGTAATCGGTTTTTCAAGCACCGCATTCACAGTCGCGTAATGTGCAAGCTTCTTCAATCGATAGGGATCGCTAGAGAGTGTCAGAATCATAATTCTGAAATGTTGTTTCACAGAGGCGGGTAGCTTTGAAAATTCGTCAAGAAACTGAAAGCCGTCCATACCTGGCATCATTAAATCCAGCACAATAATCCAAGTAGCGTCTACCGTGGTAAGCTCAAAAGCTGCTAGGTGATCTAGGGCCTCTCTTCCGCTCTGCATCAAAAGCACATTTTTCGCTTTTCCCGTTAAAGAGATAAATTTTTTGGCTATCAAACCATCCAGATCGTCATCATCAATTACAAGAAAAGAGAACATCATAATAGACCTATTTTATAGTATTTAGTATTCAAATTTAAACAAAATGCTCGAAAATTATTTGTTTGGGAGTACCACCTTGAAAGTCGACCCAACGTCAACTGTCGATTCGACACTAATCTGCCCTCCCAATTGCTCCACCACGCTTTTAACATTATAAAGTCCTAATCCGCTACCGGCTTCATCCAAAGATGCTCTAAAAAACAACGTGAATATCTCATCAAGATAATATTCTTTTATACCGATACCATTATCCCGGACGAAAAAGACTGCAGTTCCTTTAGTCACTTCAATCGCTACTTCCACATACTTCGGTCCAGAAGACTTTTTCTGATATTTGAAGGCGTTTGAAATAAGATTTGTGAGGATTAACCTGATTGCCATTTCGTCATTCCGGAAGGGCTCTTCGTTTTGTAGACTTATACTAAATTGGATTTGCTTAGCATTGGCTATTGCCTCATAGAGCTGCTCTAGCTCTTGCTTCAGCGCCAATAAATTTATTTCAGCGATGGTTAATTGGCCACGTCTCACACTATAATAATCATGCAGATTAATAATATAACGATCCAATCGCTCAGCAGAATTAATAGCTATCTCGACAATCTCCTCACGCTCTGCCGGATCATCAATCATACGTAACAACTGCATGGCCGACATAATGCCTGCCAAAGGACCTCGCATGTCATGACTGACACTATAAGCAAATTTATCTAGTTCAGCATAGGCCTCGGTTAACTCGCTATTCTTTTGTTGGAGCAAGGAGGTCGTTACATAGCTTCTATTGGCTTCCCCTATCACCCTATGCAGCATATCTATGCTCCATGGCTTTTTCAGGTACCGAAAAATATTACCTCTGTTAATTGCGTCTATAATGTGTTGTTCATCCTCACTGTATCCTGTAACCAAGATTCGTATCGGCAATGGGTGTAAATGACTTATTTTTTCAAAGAAATCGGTTCCTGAATGTGTTGGCATGGACTGATCGGAAAAAACAATCCGTATATCCTTATGTTCGGCCAACAGCTCATAGGCACGCTCTTCCTCTGTGGTAATAAACACTTCATAGGCTTCCCGCAACATTGCTTTAAAAGCATGTAAGCTGTGCAGTTCGTCATCCAGGTAAAGGATTTTAATTTTGTCTATTGCTATCTGATGCACCATATGAAGCCCGTTAATATACACATGAAAATTAAATTGACATCTTTTTATCATCTAAGCATTCACAAACTAAGTCACCAAATTGACTCACCCGTTGCTGCCATGTATTCTGCGCTGCAATATGTAGCCGTTTTTCCAGCCCTTTCTGAGGATTTATCAATGCCTGTTTAAGCTGATCACTAAAACCGATGTCGCAAGCGGCAAAACGTACTACGTTGCCTGTAAACTCTTGCAAGTCGAGATTAAAATCAGTAGACACAACCGGCTTGCCCATACCTAAGTATTCGAAAAGTTTAAGCGGAAAAATCGTATCACTTACCTCATCCTTTTTGAAGGGTATAATGCAAATATCAAAGCTCGCTATACATGCCGGCACCTCTTCGTAACGGATAGCCGGTATCACATGCACATTGGGTTGACCAAAAAACCATTTTGGCACCACATCATGACTCACCGGTCCTACAAAAACGAACTGCATATCGCTATTTTTGGTCGCCACCTTATATAGCAGATCAAAATCTAAGCGCCGCTCCACCGCGCCGATATACCCTACCCTAGGATAAGGAATTGTGTTAACTGCAGGATGCTTCACTATTTTTCCTCTATTTTTTTGATAATAAAGCACTAAATCAGCCGCATTCGGAATAAAAAATGTATGTCGGTTCAGCAGTTTCTTTTCACGTTCCAATGCCCTACTCGTACAGATCACTACATCACTTTCTGTTACCAATATCTTTTCTGAAGTTTCGCCATGCTTTTTATCATAGGGGGTTATCAAAGGATCAACGCAATGATAAACATACAAATCGGCCTTCAGGTATCTACCTATATTCGGATAATGGAAATTCCAGGAATTGATAAAAATATAATTCGTTACTCCGTCCTTCTCCAAAACAGCTCGTATCTTCCGGACAATCATCTTTTCATTAAGCTTAAGAAAAAAACGGTACACAGGTCCTTCCGGCAACCAGTTTATAGGAAGTACCGGAGAGGGAATAATAAGCCTCAATTTTTCCAGCATTAAAACTTTCTTTGAAAACCACGAGAAGAACGGCTTTCTGCACTTAAAAGAGCTATTAGCTTTGTCCGAAAAAAAATAATCTCGCCATGTGTAGGGATGATCTACATAATAAACGGCATTTTCGTTGCTCAGATATTTAGCTATGGTTAGATTCGTGGACGCCAATCCATCAAACCGCATATAACTTAATATCACAATAATTTTGCCTTTTAATTTCATAGCTGATTGCGTGGAACAATGACCGTCGACCTCTTTATTTATGCTCCCAACGCTCACTGCACAGTTATGTCACACAAAGTTCGATGATTCATCTCAAATATACTCATCAATACTCAATTATAAACATAAAAGTAAAAATTGTTCACAGTTGAAAGAGAAGCGTTTCATGCGAAGAGGCCCGACATAAACTCCTCTTTTGCGTCCGGGTAACGAGAATGAAATTAAAAAAAACATCATGCCAAAGCGGCAAAACCACGAAGTAACATGAGTTCGTTTTAGAACAAAGGATAACGAATAAAATAGACTAAAAAATTTCTTTTTTTAAACGAAATCTCAATCTTATAAAGAGACCGAAACTTTCTGTGTAGTAGAATATAAGTTCTGTGTAAAAATAGCTGAAAGCAGGTACACGAATTTTATTTTAGAGCGCACTTAAAATTTAGGACTCTATGATAGTAGAAGATGTGATCCATAAAACAGCAAACATAGCATTGAATATGGGAATCGACTGGCGTTACGACTTTAACACCATAAAAGAACAAATGCTCTGGGCTCCATACATACTCCCTAAAATATTAACAAGTGAAAAACATTTATACCTAGCCTGTTTTAGTGTCACTTATCTGTTCTACGTAGAAGATGCAAAGGTAAGGTACAAGGATTTTGTTCATCATGCGATGGATATTCATAGTAGCCGGGCCACGGCTCCAAAGGGCGAATATGACCGCAACAAGTATGACATCGTTTATTACTATGAAAATCTGTTACAGGAAACGCTGAGCCCCTTCAACTATGAACTTGTACATAAAGATTTGCTTGACTTTTTACCTACGGAATTTGACGGTAACCAGGAGAAGCATTTTAGCAGTATGGACGATTATTTAAATGAACGTCTTAAAAACATCGCTGTGCATATTTTCTTTATCATGCTGTACGATGCATTAAATTTGAATTTCCCTACCGAACACGATCATTATTTCAGAAAAGCCGTCTTTAACATTCTTATTTTTAATGACCTACACTCTTATATTAAAGAAAAAGCAGAGAACGAGCAATATAATGCCCTCGTTTTACTACAGAAGGAAAAAAACGATATTGAACATAACGTCCAAGAGTTATTGCAAATGGCCAATGACTATTTGCTAGCATCTTACGAGATAAAGGACGAATTAATGCGAGAGGTTCTTGTAGCTGCACAATTGGGCAATATAGCCTGGGGAAGTACCTGTAGAAGATATGGCGTGATGAAAAATCTTAAATGGCAATAAGATAACTGTTCCTTGATTTAGCATCCTCGGAAACCCAGCCGATAAAAAAATTAGCTTTGGAGAAAGCTAAATAATGGATTATTTGTAATTACTCAATATATTGAGTAATTTTACTCAACGTATTGAGTAATTTTATAAATATGTTTGAAAGACCTTATTTACAAACACTTACAAACAGAATAAACGAAGAAAGAAAGTTCATTCAAATTTTAATGGGACCTCGCCAAGTGGGCAAAACCACCTTGATAACCCAATTGACAAAAAAAATAAGCATTCCTTACTTATTTGTTTCGGCCGATGCTGTACCTGCTTCTGATGGCGGCTGGCTTTCAGCGCAATGGGATACTGCGCGTATACAAATGAAGCAAAAGGAGAGCAATGAATTTCTCTTGATCATCGATGAAATACAAAAAATAAATAATTGGAGTGAAACTGTAAAGCTCCTTTGGGATACAGACACCCGAACAGAAACCAACTTAAAAGTCATTTTACTTGGATCGTCCCGCTTACTCCTTCAACAGGGTTTAACCGAATCCTTGGCTGGGAGATTTGAAACCACTTATATGGGGCACTGGTCATTCTCCGAGATGCAACAGGCCTTTGACTGGACGGTGGATGATTATGTATGGTTTGGGGGATATCCAGGATCAGCAAGTCTAATTTCAGATGAAGAGAGGTGGAAACAGTACGTTGTTGGGTCCCTGATCGAAACCAGTATCTCTAAAGACATATTAATGCTTACTCGAGTAGACAAACCGGCACTCATGAAAAGACTTTTTGAGATCGGTTGCAATTATTCCGGACAAATACTATCCTACACGAAAATAATGGGACAACTGTTAGACGCTGGAAATACAACCACACTGGCTCATTATCTCGACCTTCTAAATACAGCAGGTCTGCTAAATGGATTAGAGAAGTTTGACAATAAACTGATACGCAAGCGATCGTCCAGTCCAAAATTTCAGGTGCATAACACTGCGCTTATCAGTGCCCAAAGGGTGGAAACATTTCAAGAAGTACGATCGCAGCCCGATTCCTGGGGAAGAATGGTTGAATCTGCAATCGGTGCCTACCTAATCAACAGTTCATTTAGTACTGGTTTCCAATTATATTATTGGCGGGAGGGAAATTATGAAGTCGATTTTGTTTTGGAATACCGGGGTAAGGTAATCGGCATAGAGATAAAAAGCGGTCATGCACAAACTACATCCGGCATGCAAGTATTTCAAAAAACGCAAAAGCCTGACCAGGTTCTGTTAGTTGGTGACAGTAGTTTACCTTGGCAGGAATTTCTGCAGCTCAACATTAGCACATTGTTTTAATAAATAATCACCCAAATGGCTTAAGAAAGGATTTGGTGGACTCCCGTTGCCACTCTTCTCGAAGGCTCTTTGTCGGATTCGTAAGAGCAGTCTTTATCGCCAGTGATCTCACGGTAATAAGTGCAAGTATCAAAGCCCCTAATCCTGCGGAAGCAAACACCCACCAGTGTAAATCAGTACGATACGCAAAGTTACCTAGCCAGTCGTTCATTACTCACCATGCTAATAGTTCTTTTCAGTTGCACTAGCTAGCACATTGATACAATTATTTTGATTAATTCTAAATAAAAGTATATTTGTATCGGATAACGCTTCATAGCGACTTTTGAACGCCACATCAACAGCCCGTATGCTACAAATTGACCATCACACTTTTAAAAAGCTATACCAACAGTACTGGAAAAGAGTGTTCGGCGTTTGTTACCATTACCTACAGGATACCGAACTGGCGAAAGAGCTCTCCCAAGATATCTTCGAATCTCTATGGAAAAGAAGGGACAGCCTTTTCATCAAGGAAAATGCAGAGGCTTATCTGCTCAAGGCGGCCAAATTGGAAGTTTTTCAATACATCCGTAAACAGCATATCAGGCAAAAACATTTGCACCAATATGCTGAAAACGTATCCGACACGGATAACTGCACACAAGAGAGCGTTCTTTACGGCGAGCTCTCCACCCGCGTCGAAGAACTATTAGAACAACTACCCATCAAGCGCCAGCAGATTTACCGCCTCAGTTTTCAGGGAGTTAGCCGTCAGGAAATCGCGTCCACTTTTCAGCTCAGCGAAAAAAGCGTCGAATATCATCTGTACAAGGCCAGGGCTTTCTTACGCCATCAACTCAAGGTCCACCAATAATACCCAACTGTAAATAAGCCACTTACATTTATATCAAAATAAATTTAGGAAAAAACAGCTGTTATGCAACTATATGGTTAGTATAGCGCATAGCTCATTTTAGTTGAATGAAAATCACCAAAGAAATAATAGAGCGGTATCATGAAGGCACTTGCACAGCGGCAGAAGAGAAAGCGGTAGAACGATGGCTTCAGGAAGCGAAGGCAGAACAATCTTACCCTCCTGCAGTGGATATGGATCGTATGCAGAAAGAAGCTTGGCAAGGCTTTGAAAAAAAGTATCGTCCATTACCTCCTCCCTTACACAGCCAAAAGGCATCCTCATCAGTATGGTTGCGGGGTGGTATCGCCGCCGGTATTTGCTTCTTGATAGCCTTCGCCTATGGGTATTACAGCTATCAGGCCGGTATCATCGCCTTTCCGGGCAAAAAACAGGTTGATTTCATTGCTGTTTTTGCCCCTAAAGGAAAAAAGAAAACCCTCCTCCTTCCAGATGGGTCCAAGGTTTATTTAAATGCCGGCAGCACCCTGCGCTATGTAAAATCATTTAATGATAAACGCCTTCTTATATTGGAAGGTGAAGCATTTTTTGAGGTCGCCAAGCAACCTAACAAACCCTTTATCGTTCAAACCAAAAATAGCCAAATCGACGTATTAGGTACTCGTTTCAATTTAAAAAGCTATCTGGAGGAAAATAAAACATATGTAACTGTAGAAGAGGGATGTGTCCGATTTAGTCCCGATAAACGCATTCAGCCAATTATTTTAACGGCCAACAAACAGGCAACCTATCAAGCTGACAATCAACATTTGGATACCCTAACCACTCATAACCAAATCGGATGGAAAACCGGTTATCTGGTATTCGATGGCGATCCTTTGATCGAAATCGTACCCATATTAGAGCGATGGTATAATATCCGAATTACCATCAGTGATCCTAAGCTATACGATTACCGCATCAGAGGACGTTACCCGTCTCCATCCTTGCAGAGTCTGCTGGAAGATCTTGCCTTTACCACGAATATTCATTTTCGCATCAACGGAAGTCAAATCACTCTTTATAAATAACAAACCAGGAACCATGCACCCTACATAAAATCCATAACCGCATCACCTAGCAAAAAATCCCGGGCCAGCGTCGGCAAAACAGAGACCCGGGCTTAGTAACAGATCCGTTTAATCCATTTACTTTAATCAAAAATATGTATTCTTTCGTTAGAACTACTACGTCTAATAAACATTTTCATCGTTTCTTACTGTTTGCGTTTGCATTCTTTTGTTTTTCCGCAACTTATGCTCAGCAAAATATCCTGGACAAACCCATCACCCTTCACCTGTATCAAACCAAACTATCCGACGCCATCCTGTCGATTGAAAAAGCGGCCGATTGCAGCATCTCCTATAGCGAAACTTTCCTGAACAATGAGCAACTTATTTCCTTGGATGCAAACGATATTCCTTTATCCAGCGTATTGCAACAGATGTTCGGAGATCTAGTCAAAGGAATACGCGTAAAAGGTAATCAAATTAGCATACAACCATCCAAAGGAAAAGGTACCATAACCGGTACCGTTAAAACCAGTGATGGGCAGGCTGCAGCATTTGTCAGCATCAGTATACAGGGTCAGCGAAGCACACAAACAGACGAAAAAGGTCATTTTACCTTAACGTCTGTTGAGGCGGGCCGTCATACCGTTCAAGCCAGTCACCTCGGACTGCGCACGCAAAACCAATCGGTGATAGTTTCTCCGGAAGAAACAACCGAAGTATTCTTTACTTTCATTGAGAATGCACAGCATTTAGACGAAGTGACTGTTACCGGACAAAAACGAAAAACAGCCTCGGTAACGCACTCGGACCTGCCTATTCAGGATATTCCGCTATCCATACAATTGATTGACCAAACACTCCTTCAACAGCAATTGACCATTGATGTGCGAGACGCGATCAAGAATGTCAGTGGAATCACCAACACGGGCACTTATGCAGGTGGGTACGCAGACTATACAGGAAGAGGTTTCGCTATGAATGGTACCAGCAACTTCAGACGCAATGGTATCTACCTTAACAACATGAGCCATTTATATAACGATAATATCGAACGGATCGAAATTTTGAAAGGCCCTGCTTCCGTCATGTATGGCGATATTGCTCCCGGCGCGGTCATGAATTTCGTTACCAAGAAGCCCCTCGACTATGACTATCGGAAGTTTGAAATGAAAATTGGCGAATATGGATTGTACCGCCCCAGTTTCGACCTGTCCGGCCCGCTAGATCAGCAACATAAGCTCTTATATCGCGTAAATGCCAGTTATGAGCGTTCTAACAGCTTTATTGATTATGTCAACAATCAAACCCTACTATTTACACCAAGCATCACGTGGTTGATCACGCCGAAACTATCTTGGAATATAGAAGCAGCCTTCAAAAATGACGAGCGTACCCACAATGCCGGTGTCGTATCACCCGATGGCACGACGGCCACATTAGATCAGTTACCTCTTAGCCGCTTTCTAGGTGAACCTAACAATCAGTTCAGATACCGGGAGACGAGCTTATATTCTGATCTCAATTACGAATTGAGTACACATTGGCGGATACGAAACAGTACTTTTTATTCTAATACACAAGATCGTGTCGAAGGAACTTATTATCCACTCCTTACGCCCGATGAAGAAGGCAATATCGTGCGCAGTACCTGGATGACCAATTTTTTCCCCACAAGCTGGGGAAATAACCTCGACGTAGTGGGCAATGTGCAAACCGGGGTATTCAAACACGCGCTTGCCTTTGGCATTGACTATTTACGCAACGAAAACGGCTATAACCAAGTGGAAAGCCAGCAAATGGAACCGATTAACATTTTCAACCCTGTATATGGTTTAACCAAGGTAATCAGAAGTAATTCATATCCCGGGATGGAAGGTCCAAAAGCATTTTTCTCCAGAACAGGAATTTACGCGCAAGAGCAACTTTCCACTTTACAGGATCGTTTGCATCTCTTTGCTGGCCTTCGCTATAACATCACGCGGCAGGGCACAGAATTTACAAATGCTTCACCCGCACCCGAATTGTATAAAGAAGATAAGAAAAACCTACTAAGCCCACGCATAGGTTTAGTTATTAAACCCAAAGATTGGTTATCGCTCTATGGTTCTTACGCCCAATCGTATGAACAAAACGGACAGGATATGTTAACCGGAAATATTATTCCGCAAACGGATGCTGATCAATGGGAAACCGGTATTAAAACCAGTCTGCTTAATGATCGCCTTGGTATTGGTTTGGCAGCATTTCGGATCAATAAAGAAAATGTTTTCGGTTACGTCTACAACTTGGCCGAAGAGCCCGACTTTCCTCATCTGTACTGGGATCCTGATACCAAGATAGCTTCTTATTTAGGTGGTCATCATCGCAGCAAAGGGATTGAACTAGATGTAAACGGTGTATTGGCAAAAGGTTTAAATGTGAATTTAGCAGCCTCCTATATCGATGCCTACGTAGTGCAGGATCCGGCATTCGCTACAGGAAATCAGCTACGTGGCAATGCAAAGAAGACCGCCAATTTCTGGGCACATTATCAATTTCAGCAAGGCGCTTTACAAGGCTTTTCGCTTGGATGGGGCATCTTTTATAAAGACGGCTTTTATACCAATAGTAATAATGACCCAACAAAATGGCTTGATTCGTTCTGGTCTATGGATGCCTCTGCCGGATACAACTATCGCAATGTATTTGCACGCCTTAATGTATCAAACTTAACCGACAATATCGGCTACCTGGGCACCGCTGGCTATACCCCACTATGGGTACGCCGGGCCGTGTTGAGCTTTGGCGTACAGTTCTGATTTTCGGCCAGTGGGGCAAAGCCCCATTGGCCACTTTTTATTAAGAGATCGTCACGTAATTGGAACCATGCACCGCTGCTGTGGAAGCGACACTTCAACCAGGTACTTTAACGAAGTACCATTTATAATCTATAATTTATTAATCTAAAATTTAGATATTTGGGTTGAAAAGCGTATGGCAAAATCAACGGAATCGTTAGCAGAATTTTACAGACACAAATTCAATGACCGTCCGGAACATCATGTACCGGAGATAGGGCCGTTCAATGTATTCCGCATTGAAGATTCCATCAAATCGGATCATGCGCCGGCACTTTATACCAGAAGGGATTTCTATAAGATTATGCTTTTGCAGGGGCATAGTGTTTTTCACTATGGGGATAAAAGCATACCGGTAAATGGCAATACGTTACTGTTTTTCAACCCCCAACTGCCCTATACCTCTGAACCCTTTACTCCGGAAAACAAAGGATATTTCTGCGTATTTAAGGATGAGTTTTTCAAGACGAGCCTACGTATTAATTTGAACGATCTGCCTTTATTCAGTGCAAACACCCAACCTATATTTGCTTTAGATGAAATCCAGTTTCGGCAGATCAAGGCGATATTTGAAAAGATATGCAGTGAAATAGCGTCAAACTATGTTTTTCGTTATGAACTCATCAAAGGCTATGTAAATGAATTGATATACCTGGCCATAAAACTACAGCCTACTCAGCAGCGCTTTAAACACCCGGATGCAAGTGCACGTACCACATCGGTATTTTTTGAATTGTTGGAGAGGCAATTCCCTATCACCTCGAGGTCCGAACGTTTTGAATTTCGCGCGCCGAAAGCCATTGCTGAAAAACTTGCAGTCCATGTAAATTATCTCAACAGGGCTATCAAAAAAGCCACCGGGCGCACCACTACCGATCATCTGGCGGAAAGGCTGATCGGCGAAGCAAAGGCTTTGCTTAGGCATACCGATTGGAACATTTCAGAAATAAGTTACGTTTTGGGATTTGAAGACCAGGCGCAGTTCAACAACTTTTTTAAAAAACATACGCAGCAGAATCCCACCTCTTTTCGGCAGGTTTCAAATTCACAATAATCGGTTTGCGAATGACAAATCGTTTGGTATTCCCGTTCCTAATTTTGCATCAAATAAAAAAATGATGGAAAAGAACAGCACACAGGAACAATTGAACAGAGAGATTATTCAGAAAGCTTTAGCCAACTCGGCACATGACTTTACTTTGTTTTTTGAGCAAGCTTTTAGGGAAGATGTTGCATGGACAATTGCAGGGCACGGTCCGGTAGCGAGGACCTACCATGGTTTGAAAGATCTATTTGATAACGCCGAAGCCGAATTATTCAGACGTTTTGCCCAACCGCTTGCCGTAAAAACGTTGGGTGTGTGGGCAGATGGCAACGAGGTCTTTGCTCGTATACAAAGCTCCACCTTAGCTATCGACGACAAGCCCTACAGGAATGAATACATGTATATCATGACGATGCAAGACGGTAAAGTTATTTCCGGCATTGAATGGCTCAACCTGAATGCCTATTATGATATAATCAGTCGTATAAATTTACCTGAATTTAAGTAACACAAAAATATGAGGGTATGCAGCGCGAGCTCAGCAAAGTTAAGCGCTGCAGTTTCTACTTCGATGTTGTTCATTGGAGTAAACCATTTTTTCTTTAAATTCGGAATAATTTAATTTTTAGATCATGTCAGAATACTCTTCGCTTTATATCAACATCCAGATCAAAGAAGAAAAACTTCAACACTTTTTTCAAGAGAAACCCATGCCGCAAAGCATCGATGAAAACTGGTCGAAATGGTGGGACAGCCGAAGAATGTATAGCAAACAACCTTTATCGGACCTCCCCTATTATCGCGTTCAGAACAACCGTGCCGTCTTCGACCAATTGCTTAATGGAAGAGATTTCGGGGGTGTTGAGCATTACGACAAAAATACGGAAAGATGGACATTCATCGTTGTTTTTTTTAGTGAGAATTATACAGAGATATCACCGATGCTCTCTCTGCTGAAACAATTGGCAACCTATCAAGATGCAGCAGATACCGGTGTCGCTTTTATCTATGATTTTTTCTGGGATTGCGAAGAAGTGATGGCCTATCTGGAGTTCGCTTCACAGCAGGCCTTGTTCAAAGATTATAGTACCACTAAAGAAATAGAGCCTGCCATTTTGATAGAAGCCAATCGTGCACTTGAAGCAGCCGTCGAAAAATTCAGTCAACAGTTCAAAGAATAATGGATATATGAAAACCAATGCCAAATGAATTGACAGCGATCTTAACTTCCATCCTCCTTCTCAATTTTCCCTATTGCTTCCAAAATCCAACTGCGTAAGCGTGGAGCTAATTCCTTTGAAATTTCAACCTTACATAGGAAATAGAATTTTCCGTGCAATAGAATATAGGTTCTATATAAAAATAGCTGAAAGCAGGAAGACAAATTTTATTTTAGAGCATACTCAAATTGAATTTAACGTCCAGCGGTTACTGCAAATGGCCAATCAATGCCCATATGGTTATTTTATTGACAGGCTGTGCAAAGGATTGCAAATACCAATTAAATTCTATACGTTTGTACGGTAGACCTAGCACTCATAACCAATATGAACCCGGCATGATTAAAGCAATCATCAAAGGCTCCATCTGACAAATGAAAAGCTAAAAATAAATAGATGAAACCAGTATCAGTCGTAGAAAAGGATGAATCTCTTTTGATTACTGCGCTCCAATCGGGAGATAAACGCGCGTTTAGGGTACTGTACGAGCAACTACATCCTGCTGTTTATCGTTTCATCTATGCCTTGTTAAAAGACCAAAGCCATAGCGAGGAAATCCTGCAGGAAACCTTTATCAAGCTATGGGCGAACCGGCATAAATTAGACAGCCAGCAGCCACTATATCCCTACTTATACCTTATCGCCCGACGTTTAGCGATCGATGCTTTTCGCAAAGTAATTACAGAAAACAAATTGAAAGAGCATTTGCAATACGTGGTGAACGATGTAAGCAACCACACCGAAGAGCAACTATTGCTACACGATTTGCGGCAATGTATTGATGCTGGAATGAAACAATTACCCCATCAGCAACGGCTTGTTTTTCAGCTTAATCGCTTAGAGGGTTTGTCGTATGACGAAATCGCCAAAAATCTCAAAATATCCCGCAATACCGTACGCAATCACCTCGTAAGTGCTTTAAAAACCATGAAGATATTTATTTCAAAAAATGATATCACTATCTTTTTTTTATTTTTTTTCCTTTTACACTAGTTCGATCCCCTTCCTTATCCGTATCTATATATAAAAGGGATAAAACTGTCCCCTGCTAACCAATAACGATGCGCTTCAAAGAAGAAAGATTTATTACGCTTTTAAAGGCTTATATGAATGAGCAAATCAGCGAATCCGAATTCGAGGAGCTCGTAAACTATATACAACAAGCAGATACAGCGCAATTAAACGAGCAACTGTTGGACTTATTTGACAAAGCTTGGCAGCAAGCAAATCAGCAGCTCCCGATCAAATTGGACGCAGAGCGTGTCTTACACGGGATAATGACTTCGCCACAGCTTAACACACAAGCCCGGAGGAAAAAACCAAAGGTCTGGTTGATTGCCGCGAGCATAGCAGCGCTGGTATGTCTCGCCACTTTATTAGTTAGGCAATATACCCCCCTTCCACTTCAAGCGGCCAAAGAAAAGTTGCTAACTCAAGAAGAAGATACACTTACATCGGATAGAAGAGAAGTTATGCTTACCCTATCAGACGGACATCAAATCCCTGTCAATGCACTCAGCGAAGGCGTTCAGACCTTTCAATCCGGCACACATGTAAAAAGAGATCAAAACCAGCTGATTTATACCGAAGACCAAGACACAAAGGCTCATCCATCGCCCGCTTTACATACCATTACCACCCCTATCGGAATGGATTATAAGCTGACCTTACCGGATGGTACCCGCGTACAGCTCAATGCCGGTTCTTCCCTTACGTTTCCCGTCGCCTTCGGTCGGCAGGAACGTAAAGTGGAACTCCAAGGTGAAGCTTATTTTGATGTCGCCAAACATCCTAACCAAGCTTTCCTTGTGCAAGCAAAAGGCACCGATATTCACGTCTTAGGAACGGCATTCAACGTTAGCGCATATCAGGAAGATCCTTATGTTGTCACTACTTTACTTACCGGGAGTCTGAAAGTACAGTCCAAAATACTGCGCCCCGGACAACAGGCACTTAGTAACGAAACTGGGCACCCCATCGTTATTCGGGAGGTAGATCCAGACGAAATCATGGCTTGGGCCAGGGGTTATTTTGTTTTTGACCAAGATGACATTAAACAGGTTATGAATACCTTGGCCCGGTGGTACGATATAGAAGTCGTATATGAAGGAAATCTAAAAGGTAAAACCTTTGGCGGAACATTATCCAGGTATACTGATTTCCGACAGCTATTGCATGCGATAGAACAAACAGGATCCGTTAAATTTACCATAACAGGAAGGAGGGTTACCGTGTCTCCCTAACTAGAAGCGGCATTGACACATAAAGTCAGGAACGCTTGGAACCGCTCCTGACCGATAGCATCAAATGCCTGGATTTAAAAAACGTAGGATTATTCATTAAATCACCATCAAATGTATAAAAAAAATACTGCTTTTTCCCGCAGATGGGAAAGAAACGCCTTATTCAAACCCATACTTGTCATGAAGCTCGCATTCATCCTCCTGTGTATCAGCTTATGGAAAGTCAACGCCGCGAGCTATGCCCAACAGATCAGTATTCATAAGCAGCACGCCAGCATCACCGCTATATTTAAAGAAATTCAAAAGCAGAGTGATTATCATATCTTTTATGATGCCGAAATGCTCCGTAACACGAAGCCCGTTAGCCTACAACTGCTACGTGTATCCATCAAGGAAGCGATGGAGCAAACCCTAGTCAACCAAGGCTTGAGCTATGAGATTTTGGATAAGAATATTATTATAAAAAAAGCGGCTTCGGCAGTACAAGATCGAATCATCAGCGGCACTGTGGTAAATACCGAAGGAGACCCCTTGCCCGGTGTTACGGTGCGCATCAAGAATGAGCGTTTGCAAAGCAGCACGGATGCATCCGGCCGGTTTAGTATAAAAGTGCCCTCGGCAGAAAGCGTGCTTGTTTTCAGCTTAATGGGTTATGGCACCGAAGAGCGCGTAGCAAACGCCGAGCGGGAAATCAGAATCCAACTCCGGGAACAGGTGGCCGACTTAAATGAAGTGGTGGTAGTAGGTTACGGTACCCAAAAGCGCACCAACATCACCGGCTCCGTGGTTTCGGTTAGTGCTCAAGATATTCAGGATGTACCCGCTCCCAGTTTGGATGCCGCCATCACCGGCAAAATGGCGGGGGTACAAGTATCGCAAACAACCGGTGCGCCAGGCGGCGGCCTGTCGGTAAAGGTGCGCGGTACCGGATCTATCGGAGCTGGCAATGAGCCATTATATGTGATTGACGGTTTCCCCATCACCGCAAATTATAACCAGAGCAACAACCCCTTAAACTCCATCAACCCGAGCGATATACAATCGATAGAAGTGTTAAAAGATGCCTCGGCAACGGCTATCTATGGCTCCAGGGGCAGCAATGGGGTCATTATCGTTACTACCAAAAGCGGCAAGTCGGGAAAAATGAAAATCGACTTAGACACCTATACCGGTTTGCAAAAGGTAAGCAAATATATGGATCTGATGAATGCGCAGGAATTTGCTTCCTATATCGTCGATTCGCGCAACAACGCTTGGGTAGATATGGGCGGCGACATCAATGCACCCAATGAGGAGCGCAGCGCCATCTATCAAATTTTACCTGAGCTTCAGCATCCTGAAACACTCGGAGAAGGCACTAACTGGCAGAAAGAAATATTCCGTACGGCACCCATGCATAATATTCAGCTCACTTTCTCCGGGGGTAACGAACAGGTCAATTACCTGACCAGTGCGGGCTATTTTAAACAAGAAGGCATCATCCTAAACTCCGATTTTGAGCGCTATTCTTTTCGCGTAAACCTCGATGCCAATACCTCAAAAAAATTCCGGATAGGTTTAAACCTGAGCCCCACTTACACGGTAAGCAACCCTGTTAGGGCAGAAGGCCATTTTGCAGATGGCGCCGTTGTGTTGAGCGCATTGATGATGCCACCAAATTTACCGGTTTATAATCCGGATGGAAGCTATAGCTCCGGCATCTCCCTCGGAAATGGATTCAGCAGTCTGGAAAACCCCGTAAAAGTTGCCCGCGAGCTGGTGAACCACCGCACTAATTTCAGACTATTGGGTACAACTTTTGCGGAATACGCGTTTACGGACGAGTTGAAATACAAATTACTAATTGGCACCGATTTGCAACACATGAAGTCTAACACCTTCAACCCATCCACTGTTGGACGCGACGGTAATCCGGCACCGGTTATTCCGAGTGCCTCTTACAGTTCACAGGAATCTTATAATTGGTTAATTGAACATACCCTCAGCTATAACAAATTCTTCGGAGATCACCATGTTGATGCTTTAGCGGGCTTTACTGCACAAAAAGTGCGGTCTGATATGGCTAGTATCAACGCCACGAATTTCCCGAACGACTTGGTACAGACGATCAACGCAGGAGTGGTTTCGGGCGCTAGCACTACTGCGCTGGAGTGGTCTTTACTCTCCTATCTGGGCAGACTCAATTACGATTACGCTGGCAAATACCTCTTTACAGCCACCCTTCGAACAGACGGATCTTCGCGTTTTGGTGCCAACAACCGTTGGGGTGTTTTCCCGTCGTTTTCAGGCGGATGGCGTCTTTCTCAAGAGGATTTTATGGCCAACCTTACTGCCATCAATGAACTGAAACTACGGGCCAGTTATGGTTTTACGGGCAACAACTTTATTGGCAATTATGATCATATTGGCCTACTCAGCAATAGCAATTACGTATTCGGCAGCAGTGGCGGCGCCATTGCCCATGGCCTAGGGCCCAATACCGTAAGCAACGCCAACCTGAGTTGGGAAAAGAACAAGCAACTGGATCTAGCCCTGGAGCTGGGATTATTTGGCGGGCGCTTATTCTTCGTTGCTGATTATTACCGCAAGATAACCTCCGATCTGTTATTGAATGTACCCGTGCCATCACTCACCGGTTACACCATAGCTACCCAAAATATCGGTCGTGTAGAGAATCAAGGGTGGGAATTTGATCTGCGCAGCCAAAATCTAACAAAAGCCCTTAAATGGACAACCGATATCAACCTGTCCTTTAACCGGAACAAAGTACTGGCCCTCGGCCCCAGTGGCGAGCCCCTATTCAGCAATTATCAGCTTACCAATAGTCATATTACCGAAATCGGAAAGCCCATGGGAAATTTCTATGGCTACGAGGTAATTGGCATCTTCCAAAATCAGCAGGAAATTGATCAGAATGCCTCTTTTGCCGATTCAAAGCCGGGGCAATTCCGTTTTGCAGATGTTAATGGCGACGGAATACTAAGTGTAGACGACCGCACCATTCTGGGCAATCCCCAACCCGACTATGTCTTCGGCATCACCAATGCCTTTCGCTACAAAAATCTCGAATTGAGCTTTTTGATACAAGGTGTTCAAGGTAACGAAATTATGCATTTAGGCCGCCGTTTTTATGCCAACTTCGCCGGAACTGCTAACGGATTAAAGGAGTTGAATAACCGCTGGCGTTCAGAGGAAAATCCGGGTAATGGATTTACCCCTAGAGCCAACCGCGACTTGTCCCGCTATAGCAGCAGCAATGCCAGTGCCAACATATCATCCACGCACATCGAAGATGGCTCCTTCATCCGTTTACGCAATATATCGCTGGCTTATAACCTACCCGGCCAGATTCTGCAAAAATGGAAATTGCGGAACGTCCGGATCTACGCCCAGGCACAAAACCTGTTTACGATTACCAACTATACCGGTTATAATCCGGAAGTAAGTGTAAATGGCATCAGCTCCTTAACTCCGGGAGTAGACTATGGCGGTTATCCCATTGCCAAAACATTCACACTGGGTTTAAACCTGGGATTTTAACCAAACAGCTTATGTCAATGAAAAAGATTATTATATACAGCACCTGCCTCCTCTTGCTGATCACTTCTTGCAAGAAGGGCTTTCTAGATTTGGCGCCCATATCGGACACCAATACCGTCAATTTCTATCGTACCGCCGGGGACATGCTCAATGCCGTAAATGCAGCTTATGCCTCCTTACAAAACAGCGGACAATACAATGCTGCCCTATACGCCATCGGTGAAGTAGCATCCGATAATACAGAAATCTTAGATGCCCAATCAGGTATCGATATTAGCCAGATAGACGCCTTTACCACCATCACCAACAATGGCATCCTCAGGACCATGTGGAATGCGCACTACAAGGGCATACTCGCCTGTAATGCCGTTATTGATCGTATTCCTGCCGTGGATATGGACGAAACGCTAAAAGCACGCTATGTAAGTGAATGTTTATTTCTCCGATCACTCATGTACTTTAATATGGTTAGAACCTTTGGAGACATCCCTTTGATAACTAAAGAAATTGTGGATGTGCAAGAAGGTTATGCCTTCCCACGCAGCCCAAAGGAAACCGTGTATGAGCAGATCATTGCCGATTTGGAACAATCCGCTGCTACGCTTCCCAACAGCTATGGTTCTGCAGATGTCGGTCGTGCTACCGCAGGAGCTGCCCGAGGCTTACTCGCCAAAGTCTATTTAACCCTGCAAAGATGGCAAGAAGCCGCCGAGCAAACAAAAGCTGTGATGAACCTAGGTATTTATCAGCTCATGCCTACCTACGAGGGCGTATTTGCGATAGCCAATAAAAACAACGCAGAATCCCTTTTTGAAGTCCAATATAAAAAAGGAGGATTCGGACTTGGCAGTCCATTCAACAATGCATTTGCACCCCGCTTATCCGGACAGATTGTAACCACTATTGGCGCCGGAGGTGGACAGAACCAACCTACTGCCGACATGGCCAATAGCTATGAAGAAGGTGATCAGAGGCGCGCCGTCTCCATGGCAGATGGTTATCAGCAGGGCAACCAATTTATTGCGGTACGCTATATCAAGAAATACCTGGATCCTGCCCCTTTTAGTGCCGGTGATGCCGACAATAACTGGCCTGTATTACGCTATGCCGATATTTTACTCATGCGCGCAGAGGCACTCAATGAGCTTGGATACACCCCGGACGGGGAAGCTTTCGAACTGCTTAACAGCATCCGCAAACGTGCTGGTTTAGCCTCCCTTAGCAGTGCTGCGCTTGGTAATCAAGAAAGCTTCCGAGCAGCCCTCGAACACGAAAGGCGGGTAGAACTTGCGTTTGAAAACCATCGTTGGTTCGACTTAGTGCGCACGGGCCGCGCAGTGGAGGTGCTGCGTGCTAAGGGGATAGCCATAAAAGACCATCAGCTGCTATTTCCGATACCACAAGAACAGATCGATATCAATCCAGACGTCCTCAAGCAAAATCCGGGCTATTAACAACATTCGCTATCCTTTAATAGCATGTATTTACCAAAAACGAATAAAATGAAAAGATATAATATTGTGCTGATCATCATACTGATAAGTACGCTCCTCTCCTTTCCGGGCGAAATATGGGCGCAACAGCGCATACATCCCGATGCCCAATTTGCCGAAGCGAATATCATCGGACAAAAAGCAAATGGCTTTAAAGGCATTTGGTACATGAATCAGCCTTCCGATGACGAATATGCATATAAATACAGTGGCGGTATGGCCACCTACCCCGCTAACCATCGGCCTTTTGCTATCTACGCCCCAAAGGTGCGGAAAACTTTTTTTTGTTTTGGCGGAAGCGATGACGAAAACAGCACCTTATACCACAATGTTTCCTATTATGATCATCAACGGAAAAAACTCGCCAATCCCACCATCATTTTAGATAAAAAGACAACCGATGCCCATGATAATCCGGTTATTTCAATGGATGACGACGGCTATATTTGGGTTTTTTCCACCTCTCATGGCACGTCCCGTCCGTCCTATATCTCTAAATCCAAAACACCTTATCAAATTGATCAATTTGAATCCATCCAGGCAACAGAAATAGTTGATGGCGAAACAAAACCCTTTCATAACTTTTCGTATTTCCAAGTTTATCATCTTACAGGTAAGGGCTTTATTGCTTTATTTACCAAGTACAATAAGCAAGGGCACCGGGTTATTGGTTTTAACACCAGCGCAGATGGGCGCAGCTGGAGCCAATGGCAGGTCTTGGCACATATAGAAGACGGGCATTACCAAGTAAGTGCCGAGCGAAACGGGAAGATTGGCGTTGCCTTTGACTACCATCCTAAAGGTAAAGGATTGAATTACCGTACCAATTTATATTACCTGGAGACTGCTGATTTCGGAAAAACGTGGACGACCGCCGCAGGAAAGCCCGTTAGCCTTCCCCTTCAGGAAATACAAAATGCAGCTTTGGTACATGATTACAGCAACCCGCAACGCAACAGCTATCTTTTAGACATTGATTTAGACGAGGCGGGAAAACCCTTTATCCTCACGATTACCAGTAAAGGCTATGAAGCCGGCCCTAAAAACGCACCGAGGAATTGGACACTCTCTACATTTGATGGGCAGTGGATTGCCGACACCATCACACAGTCTGACAGTAATTACGATATGGGCTCTATCTACCTGAATAAGGATGACATCTATATCATCGGCCCCACTGCAGACGGCCCCCAAACCTATAATCCAGGCGGGGAAATCGCCGTTTGGCGGAGCACCCATACCGGTAAAAACTGGGCTCAGGTTAAACAACTAACGGCCCATAGCGAGATGAATCACAGTTACGTGCGGAAACCGCGTAATGCGCAACCCGACTTTTATGCCATTTGGGCCGATGGCAATGCACGGAAGCCCTCTATTTCGCATTTATATTACCTGGGCAAAAATGGCACCGTTTACCAGATGCCACGCGTGTTCAACAAAAAGTTCATAAAGGCACAGCCGATAAATAAAACGCCATGATCTGTAGTCTTTTTACAAACAGTAATGTCTGGAAGCTGGTACAGGTAGGAGCTGCGGCCCTGCCCATACTCGCGATATTCTGGGCACTGGTATTTGCTAAATGGAAAGGACATTGGGCAAGCCTATTCGCTCTTGCATTTGCCTGTTTAATAGCTTATAGCGTCTTTCATGTACCGATGCAAACGATTGCTTTTTCCAGTGTCCGCGGTATGCTCTATGGTTTATTTCCTATATCTTGGATAGTAATCAACACGCTATTTCTTTTTAATCTGAGCGTAGAAAGTGGTCAATTCAAAACAATCAAACAGTACATTGCCGCTATCACGCCCGATCCGCGTTTACAGGTACTACTGGTAGCCTTTTCTTTCGGCGCGTTCCTAGAAGGCACTGCCGGCTATGGTGCACCCGTAGCCATTACGGCAGCCATGTTAGTAGGTCTGGGCTTCCAACCCTTACAAGCTGCCGGCATTTGCCTGATTGCCAATACGGCGCCGGTAGCCTTTGGCGCCGTAGGTATCCCCATTACCGTTTTGGCCGATATCTCCGGTTTACCGGAGATGGCCATATCGCAGACTGTCGGGCGCACTTTACCCTTTCTATCTTTGATGATGCCCATGTATCTCATCATCACCTTGGCCGGTTGGAAGCAGATGGTAGCCATACTTCCCGCACTGCTCGTTTCGGGTGGCTCTTTTGCTTTGTTGCAATGGTTCTCCGCCAGTTTCATTGGCCCCACGCTGCCCGATATCATCGCAGGGCTCGGCTCCTTGCTTGCCCTATGGGGCTACTTGCGCTTCCGCAAGATATCAACAGAAAAAGAGCAAGCAGAAGGTGGCGTACTCCGCGCTTTCAGTCCGTTTTTACTACTTACGCTATTCATTATACTCTGGGGCATACCCACATTAAAACGAGCGTTCGATGAGTGGGCGCAAGCCAAAATCAACATCGGTTTAACAGAGGTGCCTATTCCCTACCTTTCCACTCCAGGTACAGCTATTCTGTTAGCCGCTCTATGTTCGATACCACTTACCGGACTCTCCTTCCTAAAAGCAGCCGGCATTTACGGCAAGACCCTTAAACAGCTCCGCTATGCCATACTCACCATTGCTACAATCATGGGCTTTGCCTACCTGCTGAATGATGCAGGTATTACCCTAACCTTAGCAGCTGCCATGGCTAATACCGGTGCGCTTTATCCACTTTTCGCACCAATACTCGGTTGGCTCGGGGTCTTTATAACCGGTTCCGACACTTCCTCCAATGCACTGTTCGGCAAATTACAGTTTGAAACAGCCCAGCGTATCGGGCTTAATCCACTCACCATGGTAGCCGCCAATGCTTCCGGAGGTGTCTTAGGTAAAATGATTTCCCCACAATCTATCGCCGTAGCAGCGGCAGGCAGTGGTTTAACCGGTAGCGAATCACATTTATTGCGCTATACACTCAAACACAGTTTTATACTATTAGGGATTATCTGCCTTATCGTGTTGTTACAGGCATACGTTTTTAAAAATATGATCCCCGTATTAGACAGTTATGCAACACCTTAAAATTCATCATGAATCCCTTTAACAAAAATCAAGCATATGTTAACATCAAAAAACACGCTCCAGAGCAGCATTTATTTGCTCTTTATTCTGTTGGCAGGATTTGCACCCCTTAATGGACAAACAAACAAGTCGTACGGATACAAGCTCAATCAGGCATTCATTAACGAGCAACTAAGCCAAGCCGTAACGCAGTACAAAACGCTTCGGCAGCACCTACCAAAAGGCGTATTTCCACGCACTTACGAACACGATAGTCTGTTGGTTAGTAAAAGTAACTCCTGGATATCCGGATTCTATCCCGGCACATTGTGGTATTTGTACGAATTCAGCGGAGATGAAAGCTTAAGGAAAGAAGCCGAGAGCCGGATGAAAGACCTGGAAAAAGAGCAATATAACAAGGGCACCCATGATTTGGGCTTTATGCTTTATTGTAGTTTTGGAAATGGTTTGCGGCTCACCGGAAATTCACATTATCAAGAAGTATTGCTCCAAGGAGCTACTTCGTTGATCAGCCGATTCAACCCGCAGGTAGGCTGCATCCGATCTTGGGATCATCATCAAGATAAATGGGAATTTCCTGTCATCATCGATAATATGATGAACCTGGAACTATTGAACTGGGCAAATAGGGTATCAAATAATGAACGCTATGCTGAGATTGCCCAAACACACGCAAACACCACATTGAAAAACCATTTCCGTCAAGATAACAGTTCGTATCACGTGGTCGATTACGCTCCCGCTACGGGCGCAATACGGCACAAACAAACCGCACAGGGCGCTTTCGATGAATCTGCATGGGCCCGTGGACAAGCATGGGGTTTATATGGTTATACCATGATGTACCGAGATACCCGCCACGAAGCTTACCTACAGCAAGCCATGCATATCGCTTCCTATTTAATGAATCACCCAAACTTGCCATCGGATAAGATTCCGTACTGGGACTATAATGCAAAAGATATTCCCAACAGCCCTCGGGATGCATCTGCGGCTGCAATAAGCGCTTCGGCTTTACTGGAATTAAGCACTTACGCTCCGAAGGATACGGCCGCCAAATATGTCAACTTTGCGGAGCAAATCATCCAACAGCTTGCTTCACCCACATACCGCGCAGCCATTGGTACTAATGGAGGTTTTCTTTTGAAGCATTCCGTGGGCAATTTACCTGGCAATAGCGAAGTGGATGTGCCTTTATCATATGCTGACTATTATTATGTAGAAGCCCTTATGCGTTACAGGAATTTATCGAAAAAAAACGGCAAATAAGTCAAACGACCTTCCCAAAAAGCTAGCCGTACAGGTCACGGCTAGCTATCACCAATTACCAGCTCGTCTATAACCCGCACTTCTGTAGTACTTAACAAGTACTAAGGTATAATCAAGCTAGTACGAAACAAGTGTAAAAATAGTGCTAAACCAATGTCACGGCAGTAGCAAATAAGTGTCAAATCAGTGTGAAGCCAGTAGGTTTCAGTGTGGTTTTAGTAGGTTTGTAGTAACTTTTAGTATCAAAAAAGGGGATTTAAAAAATTCCATCTTCCATACGAAAAATAATTAAGAAAAAATGGTCAGCCAGTGACCCATTTTTTAAAATTCTTAAGGCCTATCTTTACTTTCAAAAAATGACGTTTTTTTGCTTTTAACCATGTATAGAATGCCGCATTTTTACGAATACAATTAATTAACAATTATGAATTTAAATTCATCATGACATGGAAGAAGATTTACCACAATTAAAAAACAAAAATCCAAAAAAGAATGACCAAGCCAAAGGTACCAACGGACCGACTGTAGAACACCAATCCAGAGTATTTCAGGATGCGCGATGCCATCGCTACCGAATACACAATGACATCGAGCGCAACGGCTCATATCGTGTAAAGTACCCTCACTTTTTTATGCTATTTATGTTAGAAGGCCGTATTGCCATGCAAACAGAAGCAGAAGAACAATACGACATAAAGGCCGGAGAAAGTCTTTGTACGTATCACAATCAGGGCGACTATAAGCTACGTGTTTATCCGGGAGAAGTGGAAGCAGTTACCCTCGTGTTTCAGCCGCAGATTTTAATACATAAAGAAGATAATCAATTATTATTTCCCTCTATTTATCCCGTTATTGAAGCCATGATTAAAAATCTACAAGGCATTAAATCATTACCCGCCGTAAGAATACGAGCACGTACAAGAAAGACAATCGAGACCTTATTTCATTTAAATCTCGACGACAAGAACAAGTTGAACAATAAGATCAATCATCTCATTCTCCAGTTGGTGAGCCAACATCATGAAGATCTTTCCAATTTATTAAGTAGCCCTGCCCTATCAGCGCCTATATTGATGAAAATTTATATCGACGAGAACCTGCATAATCCAAACTTGCAAGTACGACAACTCACCGATCAGTTTATAGGAAGTGCACGCACCCTGCAACGAAAATTTCAAGAAGCATATGGGTCGACGATCAAAAGCTATATTACCGCCAAACGGATGGAAAAAGCTTTACAGCTGTTAAAAGAAAGAGTTCCCGTAAACGAGGTTTTGCCACAAGTGGGCTATATTGATCAGCATAGTTTTTCCGTACAGTTTAAAAAATATCACGGTTTTTCGCCTTCGGCTGTATCGTAACTTATTGGAAGGTCTCAGATCTTTTCTGAAAAGGGAATGTAGTATTTACATTAAAGACCGGTTTATAAAATCTCCAATAGCTTTGGAGTATTTAGTAGATATAAAGGTCGTAAATTTCACATGGAATCCATATTCAAGTTATAATAATCATCGAGTGGTGCTATGCAGGAGAAACGAAAATACATTCAAGTTGTTATGGATAGGCTCGCTTCCGTAATGGACATTCCGGATGAGCTCCATAGTCGTTTGTTGCAGACAGCGAAACTAGTTAGGCAACCGAAGATGAGCGTTATCGAATTTGAAGGCGACGATAGCGATGGTTATCTATGGTATCTCGTTCAGGGCGTTGCTGTTAGTGTAAAATACGATCAATATACCGATCAAGAACAGGCCCTACTTCTTTGGAAAAAAGGCGATATCATTTTTCAACCGGAAAGCTTTTTCGAAATAAAGGAGCTACAGGAAAGTATTCACCTCTGGGATGATAGCGTACTTCTTGGCATTTCGTATTCAAAACTACATCACTTGTTGAAAGATTATCCAGATTTCAACTCCCTTCTCCTTCGTGTTTACAGTTTGCGGCTCAGACGAATGGCCATGCATAACATTGCCTTACGTTATCCGGCGGTCGACCGCGTCGCCTACCTTTTACGTAGCTACCCTGGCGTACATAGTAAAGTAAAGCAAGAACTATTGGCACACTACCTCCATATCGATCGGCGCACTTTTAATACCTGTTTAAAAGAGCTTCGTTGATACACGAGCGAACTTAAAGCTGTGATCTAGATCACAGTAAAATGCTACCTAGATCCGCTTCAAATGCTACCTAGGCAGCATAAGCCTCCTTGCTGATCTACTACCTTTACCAAAGACAATTAAAATAAGATATCGCACCGGGGAGTACCTCGATCATAGCCTGCGGTTCCCCCGCAGTAGAAAGCCAGCTGTCGAGAACAGCGTGCCGAACCCAGCTAAGGCGCCCCGGCATGCAAGCCTTAGCTAAAGGGAATACCGAAGGTGCTGGAGAGCCTCTATAGGCGAACGCTATAGCGGTACGGCAGCAAGGGACGCCGGGCGCGGCGATAAACGCCGGAGATCAATTAAACAAGGGCAGTGGCTGCGAGGCGGCACTGTGTAGGAAAAACAAAATGTAGGCAACATGGAAAAGCTATTAAACAGGTGGACTCAAGGACAGGAAAACATCAACAGGCAGTGGGTGGCAGCTATCGTAGCACCCCTGCTCCTTACCTTTTTCAGGTACTACCTCTCTTTGCCGGTTCGCGTGATGCTTATTCCACGTTATCCTGTATTGGCCTTTCACCTCCCCTTTACGCGTTTTATTCACCGATGGTTGTACCGACGTAAATTTGCCGTATTCCCCCGATGGCCGTGGATGGCCTGATAAAAGGGTGCAAAGGCTGGGAGCAGCCCGCAGCATCAGCCCTGCCGGCTACAAGGCAATATAATCAAGGGATTCAATCACATAACACTAAGTATATGGAACGCTTACTGAAACAAAGAAAACAATGGAAACTAGCTCGACCTGCGAAGGAGCGGATTATTTTTATTATCAGCATGCTCTTTGTTTTCCTGTTCAGTTATACGGCCATCGATAAGCTGAGGCATTTGGAGCAGTTCAGCAGGGGCATTGGTAAAATCCCCGTCGTAGGCAATATGCATGGGTGGATCGCTTGGGGTGTGCCCCTTGCCGAACTGCTGATCAGCGCGTTGCTTATCATTCCGAAAAGCAACAAGCGGGGCTTACAGTTAGCCACCGGCTTAATGAGCCTATTCACGCTTTACTTGGGCCTTATGCTTGCCTTTGCCGAAAAGCGCATGTGCCACTGTGGCGGTGTCATTGAATCCATGGGATGGGTGGAACATTTGCTGTTCAATCTGGTGCTGACCGGATTGGGCCTTTGGGCACTCCGTCTCAAAAAGCATAAACAATAAAACTTAAAGAAATGGAAACAAAAAAAATAATATCCCAAATCGCCCTAGGCTTGGCGGTTATCGGATTCGGCGCTGGAGCCAGCGCCTTTACAAATAAATCAGTGGAAGCAAAAAGGCAAGCTTTTGTTTATCATCAACTACCTGATGGTTCTTACACTCGCAATCAGCCGCCAGGCTCCAATTGTACTCCACAGGAGAACCCGTGCACGGTCAGTTACAGCTCAGCTCAATCGGCTGATCAATACAACTCCTTCGAGGATTTACCTCCCGGAGGAATTGAAAGTACCGAAAACGGTGCATGGCAGTAATGCAAAAAAGAGCGGATTAATTCCGCTCTTTTTTTCGTGCATCATTGATAAATTTTATCAATTCTTCAGTTTGTTCTTCTGTATAGGGAAGCGGGGGATTCGCCGAGAACACATTTCCTCTTTTGTCGATAATCAACAGTTGGGGTGCACTGGCAAATTGATAGTGTTTCACCAAAGGATGTTCAATACCCTCCCCGTCCGTGAACAGGTTGATCTCATCTTTACCTGTGTACTTGCCACTGGCCAAACCGGACAGCCAGACATCCCGTTTTTTACTCATATTGACATTTAGAAAAAGTACCTCTTTATCCTCTTTGTATGCTTGCTTGACAATCCCCATATTCTCCTTTATCTCAGCACAGCCCAAACACCCGGTAAACCAGAACTTCATAATTACAACTTTCCCCTTATAATCGGACAGACAGTGCCTTCTACCTTTATCATCTGACAGATTGAAGCTGAAAGCCTTTTCTCCCGGTTTAACACTTTTATAAGCGTTAAGCAAGGTATGCTTGGCCAGGCTATCCGAAAGCGAATTGATAACCTTCGGCAACTGCGGAACGATATGCGGATCACGCTGAATGGATTTTATCAACAGATAGGAAGTGATCCGATCTTTCAAAAGACCATCAAAGTTTTTTTGTACATATTCATATGCTTCTTTATAGGGACTGTTCGTTAGCTTCCCTCTTTTCGACAACAATTCAAAATAACCCATCAGCACAAAAGCCCTATATTCGATATATTTATCGCTTAACAGCCATACCGTTTCGTCAACTTCCAGATTTACATCATGAGCAAGCTTGGCCAACACGCGTACCGGATCGAACTTATTACTATCAGCCAAGCCATCGCTTTTCCAAACTGCGTAAAATATACTATGAGTTCGGAGAAAAAAATTGATCTCCAGCACATCTAGCAGGTTATCTCCGATATCGCCCCTGTATTCCCGTATAAGATGCTTTCCTCTCTCAAAATTAAGCTCGGCCCTGCGCAGCAATCTTTTTGAGTAGGTAACCGTATCACGTCCCGCTATCGGATCCAATGCGTTTATGCTATCCAGTTTCAACTGACATTCAAGCAATTTCACGGGCTCGATCGAAGTTGTTAAAACCGCATTGGTCACACCGTCAATATGAACACTGTCACCTGCGGATAACAGATAATTATTAATGCTGCGAAACGGTTTCAGATTTCGAAACCGGATATAGTTTATACGGTTTTTTACCGGAACAGAAACATAGAATGAGTCTGCTATCAATCGAATAGGTAACGAACGTTCTTTTTGTGTTAATGGCACGGCAGCTTGATAATCCTCAACCAGGAAAATGGATGGAGCACCTGAAATCATAGCGGTTCTTCCACATATGACAATGCTATCGTTAGGCAATCCGCTTGCCTGCAACGGCATAATGCCACAATTGATCGACCATATCAGGCAAGTCAATAATAATGGTAAAATTTTCATTTGGAGATTATTTATTATCGTTCATTTTGTCTGATACCGCTCAATGCAATCTCGTCATCCGGAATGGGAAAAACATATTTGGGATCGTTGGGAGGAAGTATGTAACGCTTCCCGTTCAGTCTCCTTTCTATGCTCAAGTTATGTCCTTCCCGGTTCAACCTCTTCAGGTCTTGCCATCTCAGCGCACGCCATACGAGTTCTTTTCTTCTTTCCAACAATACAGTATGCAGTGCATCCTCTCGATCTGTTACGACAATGGGCTCAAAGGAAGTATCGTATCGATTCTCCAGTAAATAATTCAGAACCGCAATTCCTTCTGCCACTTTGCCGTTTCTGACGGCACATTCGGCCTTAATCAGAAAAATTTCATCTGTAGCAAGTCCCGTAAACGGATATCCCGTAGAATATCCCTTTTTAATATAGAATTCACCGGGAGATCGCTCTGTATAAAAAATGGAAAAGCGAAGATCATCGGGCTCATACAGCTTGATAAGATTGGTATCAATTGTTGCCTGCAGATTATTCAGCCCGGGAAAAGTAGTAAAGCCGTATACATTTGCCTGCGTGGTGTAAAACAGCGTTTCCGATGTCAGATTCATAAAGGGATTTGCACTTTCGGTGTCAACTGCTTTATAATCGATAAGCGCATTGTATATCGCCAGCGTACTGTCAGCATACGCCTCAGCCAATTCATAATGCCGCATATCAAGATAAAGCCGTGCAAAGAGCGCAAAAACAGCGGGTTTGGATGGCCTGTTCAGGTGCGTTACCGGTCTACCGGTCTCCGAAAGAAAAGTAGATGCCGAATGTAAATCACTTATTATCCGGCCATAGGTGTCTTTTAGGCTTGATCGTTGCTCCAGCTTATCGATACCCGGATCCAACTTCAGTGGAAGCCCCGGGCTGCTATCAGCGGTCGATTCGTTATAGACCTCACAGAAGTTGCGCACAAGATCGAAATAGGCGTAAGCGCGATAAAAGAAGGCACTGCCATAAACAGCGTTCCATTCTTGTCTGTCGGCAACATCATCTTTGATTTTATCCAGACCTGACAGTACATTGTTTACATAAAAAATAGCTGAATACGGGACATTCCATCCCTGAAAATTCAGCTCTCCCCCGTATACATCCCTGTTCCACAGATAGGCGTTTTTTTCCGTAAGCGTATTCAGCGCATCGTAGATTTTTTCATCTTTTATGAAATATTCGTCAGCCGAAAGCTGGGGTAAGGGGTTTGTTATATTCATTACCCCCATATTGTCCAATAGATTCCGGAACTCCTGCACCTTGGCAGGTATTGTGAGACCCGAAGAAGGCTTTTCATCTAAATATCCACTGCATCCCAAAACCGATAATGTTACGAAAATAGATGCTATATTGGAAAACTGCTTTTTCATAGTACACTGGATTATATATTAAAATTTATACCTATCGATACACTGAATGGATCAGGCATACCCGTACCGTAGCTGTAATCCGGGTCTATGCTATACCTTGTGGATTTCCATATGATACCGAGGTTTCTGGCGTAACAGACCAATCGGACATTTTTCATGGGAATACGTTCACCGGTCTTAAGAAGATAGCTTAATTGAACATCCTGAAGCCGGATATGATCGGCCTTTTCGATCAAGGCGGTGGAGTATTGATAAAAATTGTCCCTATTGGTGTTTGCGGGATAAACAAAGGCGGGAACGGTTGTATGCTGTTCATCACCGGGCTGCTGCCATCTCGAAGCAAAATCTGCCTGCTGATACGCGTTTATACCGCCATTCAAGAGCGCCGAGTAATTAATGGAGCTACGCCTGAAGAAGTAACCGAGCTTATAGGTTATATTTACAGACAGCGTTGCCCTTTTGAAGGAAAAACTGTTCCGAAGCGAGCCGAAGAAAGTGGGTGTGGCGTTACCAACGTAAACCAATTCATCGGTCTTTGTTGAATTCAATATTGCAGCATAATTGGTACTTTCAGTATTTTCAATAAGACCGACCGGATTGCCTTCGCCGTTCAGACCGCCCCAAACAAAACCGAACAGGCCGTAGTATGGATACCCGACCATGGGATTTTGGGGATTGCTTCGGACGACCGATAAATTGGTCGACTGCCTGAAATCATATTTGGTAACCTTATCCTTAACATGAGTTAACAGGAAATCAGTATCCCAACGGATAATTCGATCGATCACATTTGCGTGCAACATCAGATCGACACCTCTGGTGATAATATTAGCAGTATTTCCTCTAAAACTCGAAATCCCCGTTTGTGGGGCGATCATGGCGCTGCCAATGAGATCGAGCCCTTTTTTTTGATAATATTCAATACTTCCCGATAACTTGTTGCTCTTCAGAGCGAAATCAAGTCCGAGATTAACATTGGCTACTTTTTCCCACCGCAACGAAGGATTAGGTGGATTTACCACCCTCGCGTATAGCGCATTGTACATATTGTACGTAAACAGTGTCGAGGTAAAAAGGGCAGAAACACTTTTATCCACATTTCCATTGTAACCGAAGGTTGCCCGAAGTGCCAGTTTGGCAAGCCAGGGGATGGGAAAAAAAGGCTCGTCAGTCAGCTTGTAGAGAAAGCCTGTCGACCAAAGTGGCACACCTTTTTGATTTGAATCGACACCGAATAAATTCGATTGATCTTTCCTTGCACTAAAAGAAAATATATATCGGTTCTTAAAACCGTAGGAAGCATTGAAATAGTAGGACATGTACCTGTCTAACGTCCATTGTCCGAACTGTTCGAAAGGAATTCTGCCCGACTGTACGGGATTATAGTACAAGGGGTACAGCGCTGTGAAGTTGATGGAAGCATTTTGATTGGAAGCCGTTGGTCTGTCATAACCATACAGCGTATTGGAATCGTAAGAAGATTTATAATTTTTTATCTCAAATCCCGCAAGTGCGGTTACATCGTGATTTTGATGGATTTTTTTATTGAAATCCAATTGAAAACGCCCATAGTGTGAAGCGAAAGCATTGTTCCTGCGTTCCAGTATATCTCCCAATGGAATGATTCTTCGGATCTCACCGGTCTGTTCATTTCCCTGACTAAACGTATTGATCATATCGCGTGTGAAAAATGAATTGGCGGTATTCAGATTGTCTCTCACTCCATCTGCCTTTTCATATTGATAATTCGTCGAAATATCAAGCCCATCCAGTAAACGATATTTTATATTCACATTTACCCGATAATCGGTAAGTGCGTCTTTGACGTTTGCGTGACGTTCATCCAGCGGTCTATAATTCCAATCCAATAAATCTCCACCACCGACCGTATCGACATAAGCTTTACGGAGCAACTGCCTACCACCGGAAACAGGTAGTGAGTTCCCCTCTTCATCTATAAATCTTTCGTAAGGTGTAAAGGCTGAATATGGATTCGAATTGCTGTTAGATAAACTGTTTGTAAATGTAAGGCCCGTAAATAACTCCAGTCTATCCTTCAGCAACCGGAATGTATTGTTTGCCATGATCGTAACTCGCTCAAACTGATCGCTCACAGCAGCGCCTTTATTATTATCATAGGCGGTTGAGATAAAATATCGGTTGTTCCGCCCACCTCCGCTCATGTTCGCCTGATACTGTTGAAAAAAGCTTTCCCTAAATAGATATTTACTTATATCACCTCTGTTATCTTGGTTTCTAAGCACATTAATTGCGGAAACCGCTTCCATTTCCGTTATGTCTCCGTTGGTCTTCCGGTTTAGAATGTCAACAACTTCCGAAATTGCACCATAACCATTACCGATTATGGTGTTGTAGGCTCCTCTCTCAAATAAATATTGCTCAACATCTATATATTCAGCAGAGCTCAAACGCGGTAAATAATACTGATCCGGCCTTCTTTTGAACGTAAAATTGGATGTAAAAGCGATTACCGGTTTTACATCATATTTACCCTTTCGTGTCGTGATTACAATTACACCATTACCGGCTCTCACTCCCCAGATACTTGCCGCGGCGGCATCCTTAAGCACGGTTATCGACTCAATATCTGCGGGATTAATATTACTTATATCTCCGTCATAAGGAAAATTATCGACCACGATCAACGGTTCAGGATTGGCAAACAAGGTGCTTCTGCCCCTTATGGAAATACCGGCATTGTTACCCTGATTTGTAAGACTTTTATTAAAGATTAATCCGTTCGTAACTCCTTCCAGCCGATCAAGGATATTCGTGGATACGCTTCGATGCAATAATGTACTATCAATCTGTACAAAACTCCCCGTTGCCCGTTCTTTCGGCAAGGTCTGATACCCGGTGCTTACCTGCACTTCTTCCAGTTGGGTACCGTTGCTTTCGAGATAGATGGTTAACGGATTGTTGTTGCTATTAGTAAATGGTATCTCCGCTGTTTGGTAGCCTACATAACTGATCATCAGAACACCTGTGCTATCTGTTGCAAGGATACGAAATTTACCTTCCGCATTGGTCAATACAGTATTCTGTTTGCCTTTGATGCTAATCGTCGCACCATCCAAAGGGGTATCATCAGCGGCATTCAGCACCCTACCCGTAATGGGATAGCTGTTCTGAAAAGCCACGCCGTGGGCAGCCTCCGGGGAGGAGGACTGCCGGGCGTGTGCCAAACAAACACAGAACAAGACGTTTAAGGCTGTAAGGTATATGGTGTAGGGTTTAAGGGCGCGCAGGGTCCCTTTTCCACGGCTTACCTCCCTCCTACCTGTCCTCTCCCCTGCTAGCCATCTTGAGCGAAACTGAAGGTTCACTCGATGGGGAATTTCCCCATGGAACTCGCCACGAGTGCCCATTGAGTTCCGACCAATATTAATCGAACCACCGAAGCCATCTTCAAGAGAGGGACACGGGAGGGACCCGACAAATTGTGTCGATTTATTATCTATATTGGAGGCCAGCCTACTTAGGGCCTCTTTTTTATCTTTAAATACTTTTTTCTTTTGAGAGGTGTCTTTAGCCGATGGCTGGCAGCTGATAACCGACGGCCTGCCCACTGGGCAAACCTCTCCCATTACGCTTTTATCGTTCATTTTTAGATTTGGTTGAAATGAATCAGTACATTAATAAATCAAGCTCTCTGGCTTGAAAAATTCAAGATCAACCTGCTAAATAGGGTTTTTGGGCTTGCGCGCGAAGAGGATGTCGAAAAGGGTAAATCTAGGCTTGGAAGCCGATATATCTCCAATTCTTTGAAAATGGGAATTTAATTTCTTTTGATGTTTAGGTTTGGTTTTCATTTGCTCGTATAGCTACGAGCCTCGCGTGGTGCAGAAACAACAAATGTGGGACCTGAACACCGTGGTTGCAATAAAGTTTCTGACGCCTTACGCTACACGGCTTTACAACAGATCCCACATCCATCTCGATGCGCAAATATAGCACATTAAGAATAGATATGGGTATTACTCTGCTGTCCTGCGTAGCGGCGTCAGAATTTGCAACCGCAAGACTCTTTAGTTAATACCTATTTTTATGTATTTTAAATAATTTATATATCTCTTTTAAACATATTTTTGTTACCTTTGGATATAACAGCAAAGTTAAAGCTCGATTTTAAAAAAGCACTATTTTTTAGATACTAAATAATCACCTATAGTGTTAACTTATCACTTAAACCATTAAGACATGACCGAGTTAAAAATTATGAAAATTCTGAGAGAAGCAAATGGATACAGCCAAGAATATGTAGCATCCTATTTGAAGATAAGCCAAAATACGTACTCGAAAATAGAGAATGGTCAAATCCGTTTGACAATCGACAGGATGAAAAAGTTGGCAGAACTATATAATGTTCCCGCAAACATTTTCTTATCAGAAGATTTACCTGTAGTGAATTATAATACTGGATCGCACAGTCGAACCATCATCAGCACGCAGGAATACAATGAATCCGAACATAAAACGATCATTAAATTATACGAGCGATTTATAAAAGAAAAAGACGAGCAAATCGAAACTTTGAAACAGCAAAATGAGAAACTGTCAAAGGAAAATGACAGGCTATTATCTCATCTCATCAATGATAAGACGTCCTAATAGATACCTTTATTGAAATAGTTTTTTAACTTTAACATCCGAAAATAAAAAATATCATGGCCAAAACTTTACTGGAAAATCTGAGAATCGAAAACAAGTATGAAAAAGATCAACTCGCAGCTTTGCTAGATATCTCCATTTCTGAATATGAGCTAATTGAAAGCGGAGCAGTTAGGCCTACATTTATTCAAGCAGGAAAACTCGGAGAACATTATGGGATAGATCCCAAGCATATTTTGGGGGTATCAGACAGTACAAACTACAATATCGGAACTTACAGCAGGACTATATACGCAGTTTCATATTATGAAGGTAGCGAAGAAAAACCTAACAAAAATTAGTTCTTAATAAGCAAAAGGGACTCAAATGAATCCCTTTTGCAAATCTTTACTTAGTTACATTCCTTTTACGGAAGAGGCTTGACTAAGTCTTACAGCGTAAAGATATGAACTTCTAGGATAAGGCTATCCAATTTTGGATTGCGAAGTGCTATAACCGACAAGACCTAAATTTAATAATGAAACCTGACACCAAATTAGATAAACACATCTCCATTATTTTAATTGACGTAAAAGAGCTCATAGACGCCGCACGTGAGCGGGTCGCAGTATATGTCAATTCAGAAACAACCCTTCTCTACTGGAGCATTGGCAACTACCTCAACAAGGAACTGATCGGTAAAAGGCGTGCAGAATATGGCCGTCAAATTCTTGCGACACTGTCACAGGAATTGACTTTGTCTTATGGCAAAGGATATACTTATACAGCCTTAACACGAATGCGAAAAGTGGCTGCTGTCTTTTCGGAAGAAATTGTTGCGACATTGTCGCAACAATTATCCTGGAGTCACCTTATTGAACTTTCCATTATAGAGAACGAACCCAAGCGAATGTATTACGCGACCTTTGCTGCTAAAGAACAATGGGGTGTACGAAAACTGAGGAATAGTATTGATGCAATGGTTTTCGAGCGAACTGTAATAGCATCCCAACCGGACAGCAATATAACCAACGCCATAAGTGCTTTTCAATCAAATGCTGCCATAGATCCTGAGTTAGTATTTAAAAACACGTATATTTTAGATTTTCTCAATCTTTCTAAAAACCATAGCGAAAGGGAACTAGAGCAGGCGTTGATAGACAATTTACAGGAATTCATCTTAGAATTAGGTAGTGGATTCGCCTTCGTAAGTCAACAGAAACGGATCAGTGTAGATAGTATAGATTATCATTTGGATCTATTATTTTATCATAGGAAGCTTAAACGGCTTATAGCAATCGATTTGAAATTAGGCAAATTTCGACCAGAGTATAAAGCACAAATGGAATTATATCTTAGATGGCTACAAAAATATGAAATGCAGCCTGGCGAAGAAACTCCCATAGGTCTGCTCCTCTGCAGTGAAGGAAATACAGAACACATCGAACTACTAATGCTCAATGAAAAGGAAATACGCGTAGCACAATATTTAACCGAATTACCAAGTAAACAATGGTTTGCAGACAAATTACATCGTTCGATAGAAATAGCTAAACAGAAGATAAGCGATGAAGAAATGAATAAATAGTTAGTAAATTCAATTTGAATATCACTTTATCACCATTCTCACTAAATCCATTGACTCTTCCTCAATCCACTTATTCTCTTTTATTAACTTGTTGATAAGCTGTAAAGCTTCATCTGAAAAATCTGCAGCATTTAACCCGGACAATTCCTTATTAAAGTTCCACTCACTTTTATGATGCAGAGAATTTACGGGCAAGGCTGTTTCATAAGTGTCAGGCAACAATAATCCTATGTCAAAAGATTTTACTCGCAGTTTCTCTTTAATACGGGAATAAATGGAAAGGCCATGACAATCCCAGTCACAGGAGTAGTAAAGTGGCTTTGACAGTTTTTCAGGGCTGATATAATCGATGATACGGATATTATTGCCGCCTACATACCATAGTTCGATATTATGTTCTCTTACTTTCCAGGGATTTTTCAGGTGGGCAATATTCTCACAAAGCACGATCACTTTAGGATTGAGGCAATCTACCACAAACCGCCATTGAAGATTTTTAGGATCCTTTTCAGGAAAATCTGCTATATCTAAAATTTTGCAGACAGCGTCTTTTAACCCTGGTTTATTTTCAAGGTACTTAGAGCCTTGTCCCTTAAATATTTCACTGGAAAAGGTGCGTATGGTGGAAAGGTTTTGGACTAACTCTTCTTTTTGCTCTGCTATGAACATCAATGTCTGAATATCATCTTCCGTATACCGCCTTCTTGCATCACTTTCCAGGTTTTGTTCCCGCAAAAAATTTTCATATCGTAAATAATCTGCCTCAAAATGCTGCTGATAAAATGCTGTAAAACCTGGATTTACTTCTAATATTTTGACATTTCCAGACTTATATTTTATAATTTTTTTCTGTACCATCAGTACATTTCTGATATAAGCATTGTCCGTTATCTTCGCTTCTGTCCGCTTGGAAACGTATAATTGATGCAAGGCTTTTAAATGTCGCCAGGTTAATTTACGATTACTCATACGTTGGACATTTTATCGCTTTCACATAAAATGGCTAATGGTGTATAGTTTACAGGATCCTCTACTTCCATATTTTTGTGAAGCATATACAAGTATTGCTCTCCGTCCCTGAATTTACCAACGGGGCCAATGGAAAGGGAAATTAATTGATAATCATACTTCTGGGCTATGTCGTACAACATATCATAGTTGGAACCCAGGCCTTCCGCCTCGTCTATCGGCATGATGCGAACTGCAGGTGCTGCCGCTTTGCCTTCCTCGCTGCTCATGATAGACAAACGGGCAATGCAGAGAAGCGCGACCGCTGCATAGGTCTGACCAGTACTTCCTTTATTGATGCGCCCACTTTCGGACTCCATAGTGAAAGAGAGTTCATAATAATTCGATGGATCGAGCAACTTGGCTACTACTGTATTTGCATGCAAAGGGCCTCCACAATTGTGAAAGGCAGTCTTCATCATTTCGGCTAAATCAATCTTTTCACCTAGTTTATTTTGCAGAGTGCCTGCTTCGTCTTCTATCATTTCTTTAAAGGTGCTCATCCAGGTTTTGGGATAATTAACAGCCGGTGTTTTGCGTAACCTGGCTGTATACCCTCCTGTAATTTGCGCATCGCTTTTCAAAAAATTGTCGATACGGCGAATGATGTTTTCCTGTTGCGTAATGATTTCATCTACTTCATCCAGCAGATTTTTTATTTTCTGAATTTTCCGGTTGTTCAGTTGCCTGTTCTTTTCGTTGATACGGGTAAGGTAAGTGGCAATTGTATCAATCACATTGGTCTCGGACTGATCTACCACGACATCATAGAAGGCTTCGGGAAGCAAATTCCTGGCTAATTCCGTAAAGTCTTTTGTGTCCACAAAACGGTAGGCTTCGGATGCGATATATTGTTCAATGATGGTAGCATATTTGGCATTGAACTTTGCTTCCGAATCAAGATACTGAGTGTATTCTGTTTTGGGTTCTGTTATATACTCTTCAATCTCCAAAGACTCGGGTAAACGTTCGTACCATTTCAGGTATTGATCTTTTGCTCTCTCTAGTTCGGCTTGGTTACTATCTAAACTGCTTTTCAAAGAGGGAATCTGTTGGACACCAGACAAAGCGGGTTGCATCAATTGCCCTTGCTCCCTAAAAAAGTCCGTTTTGTTCATCGCCATTGAGAGGGAAGCGGATATGTTTTCTTTTTCCAAGCTGTAGGAGTTCAGGTAAGTCTCCCTACGCGGGAATTGGTCGAGAATAAGCTGTACATCATCATCAGGTTTACTACTAGTATCCAACGCTTTCAAGATGGCATTGTATTCGCCGGCATTAGTTTTAGCCAGACGCAGTTCATAATCGGCTTGCTCTTTGGTATTTTTGGCTCGGGTAAATTGTTCCTGAATTGCTGTTTTCTGAAGATAAAGTTCCTGGTATTCCTGAAAACGTTCCTCACTGATATTGAGCGATGGAATATCCGAAAGTTGATGCAAAATATCTTTTCTTGGATAAGCTGATAGTATTCGGGCGATATTATCCTGTGTATTGACGGTTTCCTGCATAGTCTGGTAAATACTAAGTTCTTTTTCAAGCTCGCGGACATCCTTATCTAGGGTGTTCGTGTATTGTTCAAAATAAGAACGGATTTTATCCTCATCAGTCGTATCTAATATCTGTTCGGTAACATAGGAAATGTGCTTGCGTATGCCGTTCAGTGTGATCCAAAAGCCATTATCCGACTTTTCAGCCACCGATAGCGATAATATCAACTCTGCTGGTTCTGGAAGGTAGTCGTTTAAATCGGCTGGCTTCTTCCTCGGCAAATCCTGAAAATGTAGGATGGCGCTTTCTTCTTCAATCGTAAAGGCTCTTTTTTGTTGCAATGCCCAGTTGACCAATGATTCCGGATCATTGATATTAGCGTATTTTTTTAACCGGTTCTTTTGCTGTATCTGATGTTCTCTTTCAGCAATGACATCTGCCAGATATTGATTTAGTTCGGCAGCTGATTGTTTTGCGGAAATATTGTCAAATGCATCCGCTATGCTTTTTTGCTGCAATGCGTAAAGAAACGGACTTAGCACGGCTTTTTCAGATTGATTCCGTTTGTACTCCTTATAACGGGTTCCCAGCTCTTCATAGGAACAGTTAAATTCGGCCAGCCAATCCACTACTTGTTTTACCTGGCTATGACGAGGTAAAATAGCTTCATATTCTTGTTCTGCTGTTTTTTGTGCTAACTCTAACTCTGGTAATATCGTATTAACCCGATTTATTTCATCTGCCAGTAATTCTTTGAGTATGGATTGATGCTGCAGTACGCTTGTATATTGAATGATACCGTCGTTGACTTCTTTTTCCAGTCTTGTTGTCTCCTGGTGATAGAACAACAGATTTCGGTGCAGCCATCTCTGTTGCTGCTCATCCCGTTGCTTTTTCAGTTCCCTGAGGTCTATCAGTTCTTTTTGTTTTGATGTTACCCGCTCAATCTCCTGCAGGTTATGGCCATATTCTCCGATGGCCTGTTCCATATCTTTTTCCGCACTTTTGTAATTATCCAGTATTTTCCGGGTTTCCTGATTGCCGAAAAGAAATTGTTTGAGACTGTCGCTTTTATGGGTATCCAGCATTTTACCCCTGGAGAAAGATTGCAGTATCCCAGCGTAGTCATTCAGCAGTCTCTCGCTGGATGCCAGATCCAAAGGGAGGATCTTTTCACGGAACAGGATTTTATGAAATTCTTTGTAACGGTGCCATGCTTTCATGTGCAACCCCTGTTCATCCAAATATTCCGCGAGCAAATCTATCGGCAGGATATCCTCTTCTTTTAAAACCTGTTGAAAAGAAACCGGTACAGAAAGATACTGAATATGCTGCCAGTCGTAACCTGCCTGAATGATAAATGCCTGTGTGCTCCGATTGCCCGTTTCCATGTAACTGCCTACCACCAGGTATTGTGCGGGCGCTATTTCTATGTTCAGAAAAGCGTAGCCGACACCTTTGCTGCGTTTTTCTGCCTGCAATACCATCCCTTCCGGTTCTCGGATGTCCGTTCCCCGTGTGGCAGATTCAAAGGCTTCCGATCCCACAAAGATGAGCTGGATCAGGTCTGCGATCATACTTTTCCCCGATCCGCTTTCGCCTATGAAATCTGTACGGAACGGATGAAAAAGGTAGTCGAATTCTCGGTGATGAATCAGGCCAACGGTGGAAAGACTGTATATTCTTGGATATTGTTTTGTCATGCTGTTTCGTCTTTTAGCCAATTTTCGGGATGGTTGATGTAGTCACCATATATTTTGGGCAATCGCTGAAAAGAGGGTAATATGTCGAAGTTTTGCCCTTCCAGTGCTATCCAGCCGATTTTGGAAAATTCACGCAGTGCTTTTTCAACGACATCATTTACTTTCTGATCGTCCATTTCTGTTGTGTTGACTTTTCTGGCTTTTGCCAATGCCCGGTAAATACCGGGCTTGATGTCTTCATAGTCCTGCTGGATCATCCTTTGCAATGCAGGCAGGGAATCTAGTTCAATATATCCATCGATAAACACGATCTTGTACAGTATGAAACCTATAATGACATATTCATTTGCCAGGAAATGCCTGTTTTCCACAGAGATGTTCCCGCGGCTGCCGGGCAGAAAATCCACATAATAATATTTATTGACCGTCTCTCCGGCTTCTTCGAGCAGTATGCCAAAAAATTCGCGATAATATAGCTTCATACTTCGAAAATGCCTTTCTAAAAAGCGAAATATAGCTTCTTGCTGTTGCCAGCGCTGAATGTGTACACCGTTCTTTAACGCATAATCTATCGTTGCAAAAAGCTCTTTTGCAGCGGAGTCTGCTAAAAATGAAGTCGCGTTTATGTTTTCCTGCGGATGATAATTTCCCATAATGATGTTTTAAATGCCGTGTTATGTATAATCTTTCCAGGATCGATACTAACCATATATTGTTCTTGTCCTTCGAAAAACCCCATAGCTCGGTAAATGACAGCAATGGCAAGCGTGAGCGTATGAGGATCATCCGGTTTCGCTATCTGAAAGAAATAATCCGAAAGCCGTAGCTGATCATGCATATCCACTTCTCTTTGAAGCGTACCTATCCATTGACTGATTTCATCCTGCTGGTTCAGGCGGTTCTGAAATGAAGCGAAAACCGAGGCTTTCATTTCAGGGGTTTCAGTAATCATCAGCCGTTTTTTTGGTTTTACCGGAAAGAGATCCGGTTTTCTTTCTACGATTGTAAGGTCTTGCTCCAACAGAAATACAGACAATGGCGGAATATTGCCAGGCAGACGGATTGTTTTCTTACTACCCTCAATAACCTCTATACTATTTTCGACCAGGTGATAGAGAAAACGTTCTATCCGTGTATTGAACAGCGGCTTGTTCAGGTTGCTGAACAGTTGCTTGATTTTGGGTTGAATGCGATCTAATCGCTTATCGATGATGGAAAGCGTCCGGCGCATTTCCTGGAAAAATGTAATGGCTTCATGTACTCTCGCGTCAACTTCTGCATGATCATAAGCTAATGCGTTGCTTTCAATCAGTCTCCGGATTTGTTCTATTTCCCGAAATGCAGTACGTAATTCCTTGTTTTGTGCCCTGATGAGCTCAAAGCGTTCATCAATTTGCTGCAATGTTTCCAGTATGGTGCCTTCCTGAAGGCTGAGCTTTTTGTTTTCCCTTAATGAGGCGACCGATTGATCGATTTGCCGATCCAGAAAATCCAACTGGCTTTTTAACTGAAGCTTAAAGGCATCAAAATCGATATGGAACCAATCCAAGAAAGTATCGAGGTCTTTGCTTTGCTTCAGTTTATCATATAAAGCGAAGCATATTTTCTCAATTCTTGTAGGTGAGAAGGTAGCTTTTAGTATATCGTGTGCCTGCTGGCAAAAGATGTAGGCATATTGTTTGAACGAGTATTCCTGCCGTTCTTCATCATACCGGAGAAAGTATTCCAGCAGGTTTGAGATCAAGGCATTGTAATGTTCTCTGGGATGGCGGCTTTTGTCGTTTTCAATAGCGGGATTGACCGTCCGCAGGGCTTCATGGATATCCTTTTCTTTAAAGCTATCTTGTGGAAATATTCCTTTCTGCATCTGCTCATACAACCATACGATGGCCAGGCCCGCTTTAGCTTCCGGAAAAAGCAGGCTATAGGTGTTCTCTTTGGATATTTCCGTGAGAAAGTGGAAGGTATGGTTGGATGTAACTTTCAAATAATATTTTTATCTAATTCAATCTATTCTTTAAGGGTTAATTTTTTTGTTCGAGTAATTTGATTGCTGGTCATTTATTCATATATCAATATCATCAAATATACTTCTTGAACTTTTTATGATTGTTTTCTCTTCAGCGATATCTAATATTCTATCCGGTTTTTCATTCTTGTTAAAAAGATGTTCATCCACCCAGTTTTTAGCTTTTGATATTTCGTTCTCGATTACCTCGATAACATTTTCTTCTTCCTGAAATTCTTCTTGAAGAATATTCATTTTGTCGAAAAAATCCTCCATATGCTCTTCTGACGTATCATCATTAAATTTTCTGAATTCGTCTTCTCTTTTTCTTCTTAGGTCTTCAATATTTGGTAATAGCTGTGCTCTTACCTTTTGTTTCAGGTCTTCTAATTCCATGATAGTAAAGACTTTTTGTAAATCATCATTGCGCAGCACGTAAAGATCCTCTCCCAAAATTGTAAAATGAGCTATGTAGTTCACAAATTCCTTCCTATAATTTTCCGGTAGAAGTTGTAGTTCATTCAGTTTTATGACTAGATCAATGTCTTCGGAATAATGAAAAGACATAGAAGGTTTTACTATCTGTTCAAATATTTTAGGATTTTTTGAAATGTAGAGATTCAGGAAATCTTTCGAGGAGCGACGCGATAGAAAGGTGTAAATTTTCCTTTTGGCCCCCCATCTTGATAGGTAACCTGTTTTATATGCCTCGGATTCCTTGAATAACAGTATCCGTTCTAAAATAATATTGTACATGGCTTTGGGAACTATGATGGTCTTTTCAAGTCCGACATTGCCACATGTTACCTGTTCCATCACTTTTTCAATATTTGTGCCGTATAGGTATATTTCTAATTGCTCAGGACTCTTTGATACGATTCGTGCGTAAGCGTCGCCGATAGTCGGATGCTTAAAGCGCCAAACAGAATTATCTTCAATAAAAGTATATTGTACCAAGCTATCCTTCATAGCCTCAAGGGCTTGAATACAGCTTCCTATGTCACTCCCTAGTTTATTGATAGCGTCGTACTCATTTTGCTCCAATTCTAACGGGCTTACTACTTGACCATTGTTCATATATATAAGAGCAAGTGCTGCTTTGCAATCATTATCAAGTCCACGAATAACATCCTCTAAAAAGCTTTCTTGTCTTTCAACAAATTGCATTAGTGAGTATTTAGAGATGTACACTTGTTTTGTAAAAGCAGGATCCGCCAGACGCCTGGCGGTTTCCGGTATAAATCGACTATTATTGGCTATATCGTTTAAAAATGGCTTTATCTTGGTAAGAAATTGTTTGGTTTGGCGTCCAAGCTTTAAATGATTATAAAGGATCTGTTCCTTTTCAGGCGTTGTTAATTTATGAAGGTCAATTACCACCTGGCTTTCGTTAAATAATGGGAATGCCCCTTCTTTCAGATCATTCCTTGCCCTTCTGTAGATATAGTCACGGGAAGTCATTACTATTTTGATTCCTTGTTTGATCATGGCCTTAACCTGAGGCAATATGTGATTCCAATTATTGACCAAATCAGATTCATATTGTGTAACCCCAAACGCATCATCAATCCAGAAGAACTGATTCGGAGCATCAGAATTCCAATATTTAATAACCAGTTCTGGAGTATCCAGTTTAAGCGTAAACAATTTCCATTGATCGACAGCCGCCATGGCTAAAAGCGATGCAATCGTCGTTTTTCCTGCAGCTGGCTCTCCGATAATAAGGACAAAACCATGATCACTCAATGCTTTTGCAGCTTTATAATAGGCCGTAGTTATAACAATTTTGGAAAGGTCATCTCTCATAGAAAGCAATAACTGCCTTGCTTGTGAATAGGCACGCTCATCCAAGATTTGACTGAGGTCTCCAAGCCCGTATATACGAGGAACGAGCGTCCTCAACTGGTTACTTTCATGAATCTGGGTATATATCCAATTGCTTCCAAACACTCTCCACGTTTTAACACCAAGAGCGGAGAGTTTTCTACTGAACGTTGTTTCGAAACGTCCGGAAATACCTGCGTTTGTCATTAAGACATAACAGTCACACTGTTTTTCTAAGACTAATCTTTCAATTTTAGAAAACTCATCATCGAGATCACTTAATCTTAAGTTTTTATCTGATTTATTTGTGAACTTACATTGTATAACAAAATTTCCTGTCAAATCTTCGCCGTCCTTTTGCTTCCAAGTACCTGAAAAAGCGCCGTCTTTACCAGCATCATTGCTGTCCAAAAAAGTCATAACAGTTTGGCCTAGAATTTCTTGAACAATTGTCAAGCATAACTTTTGAAATTCATACCAGCCTAAAAGATGTAAATCGTATTTAATCATTTTCAAACATACCCAATTTTGGTTCTGTAACAGTCGATAACTTTATGATATCTCTTTGAGATTTACCCGTTTTTCTTTGAGATTATAGTTTTTGAATTTATACCTCATGAAAGCAGACATCATATCTTCATGAGTGGACATGATAATCTGATTATCCCTAAATTCGTTTCTAAGAAGGTCGATAAATCCATACATATTCAACTCATCCATCGTTTGAACCGGGTCATCAATCAACACTATTTTATTCTGCGAATACTTCTTGTGAAGTGACAACGTGAAGGCAATAATGAGGGCAGACAGCTGACCAGAACTCATGGTAAAGACAGCATCGTATGTTTTATTTGAGTCTGTCTGGAATCGTATGCCATCTTTCTCCGAAAAAATAAATAGTCCAATTCCCCCTTGAAAGGATTGCATAATTCTTCCAGAGTATACATGAAAAACGATTTCTATATCCTTAATAATCTTTTTCTGGTAAGATTTTAAAGAAGAATTGTAAGTGTTTTTTAACCCATTTAATTTTTGAGAAATTTCTCTTGCTTCATCCCTGCTTTTGGCCACTTCAAGCAGTTTTGTTGACTTGTCTTGTAAAAGTTGGTTTTGGTCTAAAGACCATTTGTGAGATAGGTATCTTTTCTTTGCTTCTATATTTTCAACGGGGACAGCATCAATTTGATCAAACTCATTGTCAAAATACTCGCGGAAATAGGTCAAAAAATAAGTCTCGATCAGTTCCATGTCGGAGTCATCTTTTAAAGGAGTGATTGCATTTTTAAATCTATCGAAGATTGCTGAAACATCAAGCAGTTGTTCATTACCCAGATATTGTGAATAATCAACTTTAAGGAATTCAAGAGATTTTATTACATCATTAAAGCGGTTAATTTCTGTTTCGATTAATCTTGTCACGAATTCTTCATTGTAATTAAGCTTAGATGAATTTTCCTGTATGGTGTCAATCAAATTTTGAACAGTTCCTGATTTAAACGACACAAACGATTCCTGAAGACGATTACTTTTTTCAGAGTTAATTACTCTGATTTGTTCGGATTTATTTTCGATTTGAAGAAATAGTTCCTCTATGTTACCCCAATCGTAACCACATAATATACATTCGCTAATTGAAGTTCCTGCTTCTCTTAAAATTGTGATTTCACCTATTAATTCATTTCTCGATCTGGAGATATCTGAGTATATTTTGTCCAGTCCCGAAAGTTCCTGGAAGCCAGACAAAAGTTCTTGTTTTGTTTCAGTAAAGGCAACTTTGAGCCCGTTCGGGATAAATTCATAAGTTTCTAAATCTATTATCTGTTCAAGAGTATTATTATTTAGAGATTCTAGTTGGTTAATCAAGTTTTGTAATTGCGATACCCTTGTGCGTAAATCACGTAATTCGTCCTTTCTTGACAAAAAATTGTAAAATTTGAAGAAATCCTGGGTTAAATCTTCATTTTCCAGTAGATAATCTACCGCCCTGTTTATTCTATATTGATTAAATGAGCTTTTTCGCTCAATAAATATTTTTAAACGTTCGAGAACACCATCATTACCGACTACATCTAAATAATTAAACGAATTTGTATCTACATCTTCTTTATCCCAACTCAACTCTTTTTTTTCAAAAAGTTTAATGTAAGTTGATGGCTCTTGTTCTTCAATTAAAGTCCCTTTTAAATTTTCTATCTCATCGTTTAGTGTTTTCGTCTCAATATTCTTATTACTCAGAAAAGCATCGATCCTTCTTTTTAAATTTTCAATTCTTTTAATTTTTTCTTCAAATTCTTTCAGGTCAAATAAATGACCAATATGGCTTTTTCTAGTTTTATCGGAATGTTTTAGCAGAAAAAGACATTCTTCCTGTTCAACATAATTCAAAAACTGAAAATTTGAATCATAGTTTTTGCCAAGTATCCCTGTTAAGAATAGTTCCTCGTCGTCAACAGGGCTTTTTTCTACCGAAGAAAAATCATCTTTTGTGAACAGTTTGTATATTGAAAAGTCTATGTAAGGACTTATTGTGTCAACTTGTGCAAGGCGCTCCAATACATAAATTTGCTCGTTTTTGGCAAACTCGATCGTAATTATGATATCTCCGTCCTGTGCATTTGTATGCTGGAAGGGGTTCTCTGAAAAGCTTTGTCTTCCATCAATCAATTTTGACTTTAAATCATTATACCGCCTTATTTTGCCGGTAAAAACTAATTCAATGGCATCATAAATAGTCGTTTTACCAAATCCGTTTGGACCGTCGAATACAATGATGTTTGAAGAGTTGAAGTCTAAAGTAATATCTCTAAATACTTTAAAGTTCTGGATTCTGATTTTGTTGATTTTCATCCGGCAATACTGATTTTAATTTTTCGAGAATGGCTTCCTCTGTCATGGCACTAAAGTCGTCATCACTCAGTGAAAAAAAATTTTGCTCTAACAAATCATTAAGCTGATTATTCTCGACTGACTTTTTATTGATTTCCTCTAATGATTTTAGGTTATTGGTCTGCGTGATATTTATTTTAATGAATGGTATTTTGATGGCCATTCGGTATACTAATGATTCGAAATCATTAGCATCGAAATGCATTTTATGTTTTTCAAATATTGTATCTGTCAAAATCAATGATTCAATGCTGGGGAGTGCTATTAGTTCATTGATTGCTTCGCTTAAATTTTTTAGTTCTGCATCTGTGTAATAAAGAATACTCTTTTTAAAGTGGTACGGATTTTCCTCAATTTGTAACAAGCTTTCTGGTTTAATATCAGAAATTGCGTTAACCTTGTTTAAAACAAGCAGATTAGCGTTCTTATCAAATGTTGGCTCTTGGATAATTTCTTTTGCTTTTACAAAAAGCTCTATTTGTTCACTTATAATCTTGTCAAGATCTTCATACTGAACAATCACCCAGTAATTTTGCTGCTCTTTCAGTGCATAGATTTTATAATCTGTATTTGCTTTTTCTTCAAGCCCAGCCTCTTCGAATATTCTGCTAATTAGATTAATCATTTAATTTATTTTTTGCTGTTTCGAGATCAATTAGGCTAACCATTTTCCATTGGGTTATTCTATTTCGTTTTTCATCATCATCTAACCCTAAGTCGCCGGTATTTAAGTGACTTACATTATTTGCACAAGCTTCTATATCATCGACATTGCATTCGCTAGTGATAAGATAATCCGAGTTAAAAGGAACATCTACCATCGTATTAAATACTGTTTTTAATATGCGTTCACTCGCATTTTTTTTGTTAGCATCCGAATTGGAATAGTCTATTGAAGTTGGGTAATAATGCTTTCCTTCGGCACAAGTCCAACCAATTCCATTTCCATTATTTGATTCTCTAATTGCCAGCAATATTTGGAAAAAGGCGTCCTTCATTTCATCGTCACTCAAACAATTTGCATATTCCTGTAAATCACGATACGATATTTCTTTGTGTGGTCTAATACTCTGTAAAAAAGCCTTGAAATCGGTGGAATGGAGAGTGTTGAACAGATATAGATAATTGTTCATTTTCTCCCTGACATTATCCGTCAACTGATTTTCGTCACAATCCAAACAAAATTCTTGGTAATATCGGTTTAGATTAGATTTGATTTTGCCCTCAAAATATTTCTCATCTTGAATGATAGCTGTGATATCTTGGCGTATTGCATCGAGGAAATCTGACAGACAAATTGGATTTTCGTAAGCTGCGAAAGCGATAGCCTCACCTCCATGGTTCTTAGCATGAATGTATGTTACCTTATCAGCTATTTTCTTCTCCAATATATCATATAATATTTGTATGTTATTGTTGTTTTGATGCCCTGGAATATCATATTTCTGAAGTGCACTAACTATAATTGCTTTTACCTTATTGTCAATTTCTGATAATGGACAAAAGCCTTCGTTATTATCATAGCAATATATTTTCAATCCTGGATGTTGATTTTCTATTTCATCATTTGTAGATGTATTTTGGGTTGATAAATGAAAATAGGCCTCTACATCTGCTATCCCGGTATTTACTTTTTTTTGTTCAAGTTGATTAAAGTCAGCCTCATAAGTTGAATACTGGTTGCTTTTGACTGCTTTGACTTGGTGCAATGTTATAGGTAAAATATTCCCTTGTTGATTATATTTAACAATTGCAAAATCCTCCAAAGAATCAAGTTGTAAGTGTAATGCATTTATCTCGTCTGGACTTTTTTCAGCTATAAGCTTTAAGGCATGATAAAGTGCCACTCTTCCCTGATATATAAATCCACTCCAAGTTGCTGCTGCTGTATGTGGTAGTATTTGTTTCGCCATAATGGTCAAATTGTTTCTTTACTTTTATTGTTTTAATCAGATTCCCATCACCTCCACCTTACTCTTCCCACTATGCTGCTTACCCACCTTAATCTGCACTGGTGTCCACTCGCCATTTTCTGCACTTGTGAGACGCATCGTCGATCCTGCTAGTTGTGTAAGCGTTTGAGCGCATACATCGAGATATTGAGAGGGACAGGGTCGAGTGAACTGAAACTTTCATCAATAAATAAAGACTCCACTTTCGTGTCGACGTCATCAAGTAGGAATATTCCTTATTTGTGATTATTTCGGCTGCTTGGTATAATTATTAATGCTTTAGTTTGACAACGGGAAGTTAGGAAAATGTTTTTTATTTCCACAAATAAAAATGAAAAAGAGAGAACAATCATATTCCTTTATATATCTGGCTTATCCATGCAAGTTTTCTTTCAACTTTTCAACCTTAGTTTTAATCTCTGCAATCATCTTCTGTCTATCTCGATTATTTTTGCGATCGAGATTTGTATAACCGCTTTCGAGATGAAAAAGTGTATTCATATAGTTTTCGATAGCGTCTTTTATATCCCCTTTGTATTCACTTCGCTTTGCGGTCTCGAGATACGACTTGAATTTGTGCCTTAAGCTCCCATCGATAGCTTTGTCAGAAAAAAGGACGATAATAACACCTATAAGTGGGCTGAGGATTAACGCAAGAAAAAATGACATACCGAATCCTATATTTCTATCCTTTCCTAAAAAGCCTACCAGCAGCGCACAGGCCAACCATAAAAAATATAATGCGTTCATATTAATCGTTTAATCTTTCAATGTGCTCATCAGATAATACACCTCCATTCTGCTCGTAGATTTTCGATAATAAGAAGTTTGTCTTTTTCTGATTGTCTATTATCCGTTCTTGGTTGTAGATATGAATGTCAATCTTGAGATACCACAACGTTATTCCTCTTATCAGTAATATAATACCTAATAACAGCCCGGCTCCGAACAAAAAGCTTAGTAGACCTGATATATCTATACTCATGTTTATTAATTTCTATGCTATTATTGTGTTAATATGGAGGGTTTAGCCTTTCTCCTATTTCGTTTTTCAAAAAACTTATTTCCTTTCTATTTGGTTGGCTAACATAATAAATCCAATGCGTTCCGTCTTTTGTACAAGCGATTATATACTGATCGTCTCCTAGTTCCTTTAAATGATATTCACCGCAGCCTGTTATACGTTTACTCACTAACAATTTACCGATTGTTAGAAGTTCATCGTTATTTGGGCTCTTCCAAGGCTTATCAAATATGTTTTCATCGGCAGAGGATGCATTTTTAGTGACGGTTCCGATAAGGTATAATATCGCCATGATCACAAATAGCCACAAATATGCTCTTTTCATACTTATACCCTAAGCCACCTTCTCCTTCTCATAATACCCAATGCTCTGTACAATTTCTTCCGAGAAGTTATAGATATCATCCAAACGTGCGATATCATGCTTGGTCTCTTTCTTATCCTGATCAAATAAGCCGATCCGTAAGCGGTTGCCCGTGAAGTAGAAGCGGCAGATGGGTTTGCGGTTATTATCATCCAAAAGCACTCCGCAATACGATTGTGTATCGCGCATATAAATACGGCCTACTTCTACTTCCTTGCGTAAGATAGACTTCACAATCAGGAAACCGTCAATCTCATCTTGTGTGGTAATAACCAGTGATTCGGGCTCTGTTGTTGCCGGTGTAGCTTCTTCGGCCGTTTCGGTTTCTTTCTTCAGGGCGCTCTTCAAGCGCTCGCTGATCTGATCGTTCACGATTTGGCCAAAAACTCTTTTGGTAAGGGCGGTAAACTGATCGAGCACTTTGGCGGTTACTAACCCTGGATAAACTTGTTTGGCGAAATAACGGACGAATTCTTCTTTTGGATTATACATTTCGCCATTGATCAAGATCTTGATTTCATTGAAAAATTTGAGATCGCTGGCGGTATTGGAGATACTCTCGAGATCGAATATGGATTTATGGAATTTACGGAGCTCGGCAATTTCATTATCGCGCATTTCGGTAATCTTGAACTCGAAGAAGGGTTTCTCGTCCATTTTATTGGGCGTTACCAGATCGGTATAGAAACGGTACTCGAGCCCGTTAGTGAGTAAGCTGAACTTGGCCTCCGTGGTATGAAAATAACGGAAGAGCTGCGAGTTGTGCGGATCTAAGCCATCGGCATAGTGTTTACACTCGATCAGGATGACGGGTTTCTCGTCTTTAAGAATGGCGTAATCTACCTTCTCCCCTTTTTTAATGCCGATATCGGCTACAAATTCGGGATGTACCTCGAAGGGATCGAATACATCGTAACCGAGTATTCGTAAGAAAGGCATAATTAGCGAAGTTTTGGTAGCCTCTTCGGTTTTGATCTGTGGCAGCAAGCGATCTACCCGCTTGGCAAATTGCTGAATTTCGTCTTTGAAGTCCATGCTGTTTATTTTAGTGTTTGACTTGTTGTTTTATTCGTTAAACTTTAGGCATAGTTAAATATTAATATTTTCGCTTTTTTACGGTTTCCCGTATTTCTGTTTTGGTTGTTGGTTATTCGTTATTGGTTACTCGTTATTGGTTATTCGTTATTGGTTATTCGTTATTGGTTATTCGTTGTTCCAATGTACATCTCCTTCAGTTTACTTTAATTTATATTTCATTATTAGATTCGTCTTGATTGACTATAACTTCTGGCCGGATATAAGTCGGTTCTCCTTTTGGTACACGCGGATCGTCTCCGTAATAGTTCTCACCTTCTTCGCCCTGCCGGAATATCAACACCAAAAAATAAAAGGGAACTATTTGATACCAACCATTACTGCCAAGATCATGGCATCTCTTTGCACCCTGCGCCCACAAAAACCACAAAAGTGGTACAGCTCCTAATCCCAAAAGGTTATAAATAGAATCTTCGTCATCACCTATTACGATGTTGATGAAGATTATGAAGATAAGATAGATCAAAAAGCTGATACCGTATTCCATCCTCCTGATACGGCCTTCAAATGAAAAGGGTGCTCTGAACATTTTGGTTATTGGTTGATTGTTAGTTATTGGTTACTCGTTATTGGTTATTCGTTATTGGTTGTTGGTTATTGGTTGTTGGTTCCGATGTACATAGCTACTGAGCCTGTTTTTAGGTTGTTAGTTGTTCGCGTCTCACACGAAGCCATTACATTTTCAATTATTGTTTTTTGTTCTGATTCTATAGGTTATAGAAATGCTGCATTCCTATTCCATTGGTTGCTATGTTCTAGTTGTTAGTTGCCAGTTGCGAGTTGTCAGACTCACAAAGCTCCCTCACTATTTGATTTCGTTGGTTCAGTTTGTTTAATGTTTTAGTTTGACCTTTTCTTTTTTCTTTTGGACCGCCAAAAGAAACAAAAGCTCGCGACTTGAAATCTTCTTTGATCGGCTCTGCTGTTACTTAGCCTCTACTACCCGAACATTTCGAGGTCGCTTTTTTCCTTATTGAAGGGTTATTTCCTTCGACTATCGATAGCTAATTTTTAGTTTCCTGACTTTGGCTTAGTTTGTTTAATGTATTATTCTGATTATGGAAAGTTAGAAAAAGATTTTTTGATTTCACAAATAAAAATAAAAAAGTGAGAACAATCATATCGCTTAACCTGTGCATTGATTCGATTTTCCTTCAAATTTTACGACTACCATATAGAACAGGAAACTATTTTCACGAATTGTGTTTTGGATTATATGAAAGTGAATAGAAGATCAACTTTCTGTAGGAGCATTTGGAGTTTGGTTTTTATTGAGAATATAGAGAGGAATTTCTTCACATGTTCCTTAAGCCACCACAAGCCTAAATCATTTTAACGCTCATTTCATAAGGCCGACCTTACCATTGCACGAGAACAAAAAAGCCATGCACAAAAAAGTGCATGGCTTCTAAACTTATGCTGTATACTCTATAGCTTTTCAACTACTTCCAAAGGCAGCTTCAGGCTTTTGGCAATTTGCTCATTGCTTAAAAGTCCCGTTTCTTTTAAAGATTTAGCTGAATCCAGCTTCTCTTGACCTGCCTTTGCACGTTCTTTTTCTGTAGCCGCTTTTGTAGCCACTTTTGCGGCTTCTTTTATTGCGTAATCAAAGGCATTCTGGGTATCCCATTTTGCCTTTAGGCTCGCTTCGTAAGGAAATGATTTTACTTTTGTCATGATACAAAAGTAACAAAAGATCTAGGCTGTATGAACTTCGCTAAATGATTCAGCTCCTTCACGCAATCCTGTTGAGCCGCTCTACCCGCTAACCCCTACTTCGCTTCTTAACATGATTTTTAGGCCCCAACAAGGCTAAATCATTTTAACGCTCATTTCATAAGGCCGTCATTGCCATTGCACGAGAGCCCCGTTCGGGTCTGACGATATCTTAAACAAAAAAACCATGCATTTAAAAATGCATGGCTCCTAAACTTATGCTGTATACTCTATAGCTTTTCAACTACTTCCAAAGGCAGCTTCAGGCTTTTGGCAATTTGCTCGTTGCTTAAAAGTCCTGTTTCTTTTAAAAATTTAGCTGAATCCAGCTTCTCTTGATCTGCCTTTGCACGTTCTTTTCGTGTAGCCGATCTACTAATATTTTTAGCATAAAATATTCTTTTATTTCAAATAACAAAATGAAAAAGTGAAACAATCATATTCCTTAGCCTGTACATTGATTCGATTTTTCTCTAAATTTCACATTGCTAAATAGAGCATGAAACTGTTTCACGAATTGGATCTCGGTTATATGAAAGTGAATAGAAGACAACTTTCTGCGGGAGCGCCTGTAGTTTTGATTCTTTAGTCTAACATATTATCGAAAAACTAGTCTAGAAACCGAAGTATTTCTTCGACGGCTTTCCAGTTCTTTTTAAACTTTTTCTTGCTTTCATCGTGTAAAAACAATAGCCGCCCCGACATTTAAATACAACATGCCGACATTTGAACACTTTTAATTTTTCAAACAGTCGCAATTTTGCCACATAAAATTTGAAGAAGATGGAAGTAATATTGATTACAGGTGCAACAAGCGGAATTGGTGAAGCATTAGCATACCGACTAGCAAAGAAAAAACGCAACCTGCTTCTGGTTGCACGAAATGAACAAAAACTGAAACAGCAATGCGAACAACTATCAAACCAAAACGGAATTACCGCAAGTTACATTGTTGCAGATTTGAGCAAACCCGAAACCGCATATTATGTTTTTGAAGAGGCTAAAAAGAGAAACTTGTCGGTAAACGTTCTGGTGAATAATGCAGGAATTGGTTCAAGTGGAGAGTTTGTAAACAACAATTTGCAGTCCGAGTTAGAAATGTTGCAATTAAATAATTCTTCATTGGTAGCACTTTGTCATCTTTTCCTGCCCGAAATGAAAAACAACAAAAATGGAACTATTATAAATGTCGGTTCTATGGCTTCCTTTTTTCCAAGTCCATATATGAGTGTTTATGCGGCTTCCAAAATGTTTGTACGTTCATTTACCCAGGCATTGACCGAAGAATGCAAACCTTATGGAGTAAATGTAATGCTGTTTTGTCCGGGATTTACGAGTTCCAATTTTATGAATACTGCTGCCAACAATAATGAATGGGGAAAAATACTTGTAAAAGGTGCGTATACACAGACACCTGAACAAGTTGCCGCAGAAATGATAAAAGCATTGGAAAAGAAAAAAACATTTCATGTTTCAGGATTTCAAAATGCAATGTTAGCAAAAATAGGGTCTTTAATTCCATACTCTACTATTACGAGCGTTTTTGCTCAACGAAAAAGAAAAGAAATGGGATTGTAATTTATAAATTTGAACTTATGAACAAGCAGGAAGTTGCAACGGTAAATATTCGGTCATTGGCACAACAACATCAGCTATTGGGTTTAGCGAAACCGAAACATCCTTTGTTTAGTTTACTGCGATTTGAAGATTTCCCAAAAAATGAAGTGGAACAACGCACAAAATTAGTTTCGGATTTATATCAGATCACGCTTAAAAAAGATTGCCCTTGCAAAACGCAATACGGGCAAACGCAATACGATTTTGACGAGGGGGTCATGTCTTTCTTTTCTCCGAAGCAAGTGAACATTTTAGAAGTAGGCAATTTTATTCCGCAAACGGGTTGGTTGCTGTCCGTACATCCCGATTTTTTGAGAGGTTATCCCTTATCGCAAAAGACAAAAACGTATGACTTTTTTCATTATGCTGTTAACGAAGCATTGATATTGTCAGATGAAGAACAAAAGTCCATTGAAGCCATTTTTTTACAGATAGAAAAAGAAACAAGCTTACCGATAGACAAATTTAGTCAGGATGTAATTATTTCAAACATTGATTTATTGCTTACGTACTGCAATCGTTACTATCATAGACAGTTCATTACACGAAAACAAAATAGTAGTGAACTTTTAAGCAAATTTGAAAGCTTGCTAAATGCTTATTTTACGGAAACGGAAAACGGTTTACCGACTGTAAACTATTTCGCTTCTAAACTTAATTTATCACCAAAGTATTTGAGCGATTGTTTAAAACAACTCACAGGTCAAACCGCACAACAGCATATTCACGACAAATTGATTGAAAATGCTAAAGAAAAACTGACAAGCACCGGACTTTCAGTAAGTGAAATAGCGTATCAATTGGGTTTTGATTATCCGCAATCATTCAGTAAATTATTTAAACAAAAAACCGAAATGTCGCCTTTAGCGTTCCGGCAAAACTTTAACTGATAACTACTTCAAATATCACGCGCTCCTGAATACGCATTCCTCGGATTCGAAAACCTATAGTTATTGACTCAGCGCGAATTGTGTTCGGGGTTATAGGAAAGTGAACAGAAGATCAACTTTCTGTGGGAGTGCTGGAAGTTCTTATTATTTTACGCTCATTCCATAAGGCTGTTCTGCGATCGCACGAGAGCCTCGTTTGACTTATCTGTTGTAATTGAACACAAAAGCCATGCACATTTTTTTTCGGTGCATGGCTTAAATATGTATGATAAATAGATTAGTCTATTTATTCTTATTATCTAGTTTGGCGCGAATTTTTTGAACGAATTCAATTGATACCTTTGCGGCTCTGGCGGCTTGCTCATCGGTAAAGCCGAACTCAAGCAATAGATTTTCTACAAACTCTTTACTCTTTTTTTGTTCGCCCTTTTGTATTCCTTCTTTTGTTGCTCTATCAAGCATCAGTTCTTCTATGCCCATAGCTTCGCTCCTTCCTTTAACCGTTTGTATTTGTTTATCAAAAATAACATTATTATACTGATTATCAAAATGCACATAATACTTCAAAAAATTCATTAATGCTCTGATCTTCTTACTGCTAAGCTGTGCCTTCGCCAACTTTCGCAATAGCGTTCCTTTGAATTCCAGCAGCTCGCTATCTCTTTTCTCGCTGTCCTCTGCCCTATTGCCAACAAAAGCGCTCCTACCAACCAGTACCGCAAGAGCAAAGGGATTATCACTCTGTAGTAACTCTTGCTCATTAGAATGAGCCAGCTGGTATGTATTAAAGCGATAAGTTAAACTGGTTCCTTGATAGCTGGTTTCGTATCTATCAGGTCGCTTCATCTTGTATCCGTCCGTAAAGATGGCATAGGCACTGATACGTCGGTTGTATTTGTCCAATATCCTGTAATAGTAAGTGAACATACGCCTGGGGAAATCCTTTTGATACCTTCCTTGTACTTCTACATGAATCAGTATCCATTCCTCCTTCCCTTCCCAGGTGTTTACTCTTGCCAGCTTGTCCACAACCTTCGGCGAAAATTCATCTTCTTCGGGCGGGAATAACTGCTCGAGTTCTTTATCGAGAAAGGCGATGCCCTTTTTCAGGTCGTATATATCATCAGCCTCGGGATGCATGAAACGAAGGAAGTCATCGAAGATCTCTTCCAATATCCCCTTCCATAACAGATCGTCTTTTTTTGCCATCGACAGGTTCGGCTTTGGTTCTATGGCAAAGATACTGAAAACAACTGAATATTACTAATATTTTTAGCACAAAACATTTACAAGGTATTAACAATATTCAATCCCTTCGCAAATCTGTTTTATTTAATTGTGTTACTCAAAAAGAGAATTAGTCATTTTGCTTTTTAACAAATTTCAGCGTCTTAACGGCTTCTAAAACTGCTTTCTGATTCTCTGGCTTTAAATCATGTCCACTTAACTGGAATCGGACGTTGTTGTTACCTACAGCCCATAAGCTATCGAAATAGACCCCCGTTATGCCATTGCCAGCTTGCTTTGGTTCTACGATTTTAGCGGTTCGTCCATTAACTTCAAATTGAGAATAGTTGTTTACATAAAACTCATCTGGATTCTTACTTGTATCAACCTCCGCGACAATATGTATATAAGGCTCTTTCAGCAGCCTTTTATCAAAATACCGGGTGGAAGATTTAGGTATTAGTACAATTGATTCTTCTAATGAATTGGAGTAGAATCCTAAATCAAAAGACAAGGTATCTTGCTTATCAATAGCAATCTGTCCTACATAAGAATCGATCCCTTCCGCCTGTACAGGTTCCCATGTTTTCGGGACTTCAATACTGAAAGATTCAAAGTTGAGCGTTTTAGTATCGGAACACGAGGAGACAATAATAGTTGCCAATAGGCAGCAACACTGTAATCTGCGAAAAACCCTATCTAATTTTAATAACACACACATTTATTTCTTTAATCGAAAGCTAAACGGAATATTAAAATCTGCTTTCCCGCAATCCTCTGGAATTGTATCCTTAGTTTACATTGCTAGTCAGCAATTATTTTCCAAAGTTAATCATTTATATACTACTTTTTTAAGCCCATCATATTGGAGGATAACTTTGGATTGCATGAAGCCTCTTCATTTTCTCTTCCTGTTTTTTTATGGACCTAAATAATCTTCGAATCAGCTTGCGGAGCTTACTCCCTCCGGCTTCCTCTGAAGTCGATTTAATTTCGCAAGCTGAATCACTTGCATTTGAAGTGGGATCACCTAGATTGAATAGCCAGTCACCACTCTTTTCGTAGAAATCGGTTATACTTTTCATAATCTAAAATCAGACGTCTAAATAGCAGTCACTTAGGCAAATATAAGGTATTTTTTAAAATTGTCGGCAATTCGCTTGTTGCTCAGTAGTCTTGTACGAAAGGCAGTATGGTAAAGAATATCCGATCATTAGCGATTAATCGTCGTTAACATATGCCAGTATATCCCCTGGCTGACATTCCAAGGCCTTGCATATGGCTTCCAAAGTTTCGAACCTTATTGCTTTCGCTTTGCCTGTCTTCAATATTGACAAGTTGGCCAAGGTAATACCTACTTTTGATTGCAGTTCGTTGAGGGACATTTTACGTTTGGCCATCATCACATCCAAGTTTACTACTATAGCCATCTCTGTTAAATAGTTAATCGTTGCTCCTCCTGAATCATAGTGCCTACTTTATAGATAAATGCCAATATCAGTACAAATATACCAATCTTGATATCTGCCAAATCATAGCGAAAGCTAGGGAAAGAGGTTACAACGTCATTTGCAAAATGATTTAATCTTTGCCAACTGTATAGGGCGATACCGATTTTTAGTATTCCATAAACGAGATATAAACATCCAATCAACGTAATTCGCTTTGTTATTCCTATTGTAAAAGGATTGGCCAGATTAAGTTTGCTAACGGTGGACAATAAAAGTACACAGATCGTGAATGTAAACAGCGAAGAGGGGAAATCGTGATAACCTTTAACGTGTTGATACAGTATTCTGTCAATAATATTATCCGAATTGAAAACATAGGTTCCGCTATTAACCGAATAAATTCATAGATTTAGGATATGATTTAATTAATACAAATTTTTCTATATACCATTAAAGATACATTATTGATCCGTTAAAACTGACGAAAACAGCAAGTTCATTAGCCGTCATAATTCTATTGAGCTATGAAGAGTTAGAAAAAGATTTTTGATTTTAAAAAAATGAGAAGATTTAGGAAAGTATAAATTTCCTCCTATCGACGATTTGGCAAGTGTATCTACGCTATTACGTTTGAAACTTTTAAAAAATAACTTAACTTCATACCAATTATAACTTCCTATTTTATGATACAACGAATAAGTCTGTTAAGTACCGTACTTATTTCTCATCTGCTGTTAAACTGTCTGCTTGTCTCAGCGCAGGAAGACGATTCTGTAAAATTTACGGCTATTGAGGATAGTGTCATTTCTATAAGAATGCAGAAAATGCTCGGTAGCGGCCCTGATGGCAACATATCCTTTTCAATAGGGGTACAAATGGATTATCCTGAAGAAATAAAGGTCTGTAACCCTAATGTCACCGGTATTCCGGAAAGCATTCGCCAGGCAACTGCTTCCTTTTTAATATTGGATAATTTTCAATTCTATTTTCAAAATTATATTGCAGGAAAAATGCCTAAAACTTATTTCCTGCAGGAAGCAAAAAAAGCCGGATGGGATTTAAAGGATACCCTGTTCCTTTCTCGCGAACCCCTGCGGTGTGTACTGCAATTTGTTACGGGTTTAAACGACAAAGGTGAAGCCATTTTTATTGCAGATATTAATGGGAATAATGATTTCTCTGATGATGCGATAAAACGCTTATCGAGTTTAGCTCATTTAACGTATGGGGCGTCGCCGATTCCCGTTCCGGTGGATTACAGTGAAAGCGGTCAAATTCTTAAAGATACAGTGCATATAATTTTAGCAAGCCACGAAAAGGACAGTGAGGGTAAACCCATGCTTACTATAACGCATCCTGAGTTTTATTACCGAAAATATACAGTAACGGGATCCCTTATTACTTATGCTGTGGGCGTTCAATCGGTGATCCGCTTAGATTGTATGTCGTGCCGGAACAACCGAATTTCAGTCCAATGCAGAGGGACAAAGGTTACAGATTGGGCGATCTGATCCAATTAAATGGTAATTCATTTATTTTCAAAAATAGTTTGAGTCACGGCAGGATAATACGTTTGGAAGGAAAAGGCCTAGGCGCCATTCAGATCGGTCAACAGCAGCCCGGATACGCAGATGTAACCCGCGCAGATATCGATACGAAATCTGTGAGAAATCAAGTAGGTTTTATCGCCCCAACGGTAGCAGGTACAAATTAATCGATAACAAAAAGATCAATACCGATAGCCTCAGGGACCGCTGGGTTTTTATCGACTTCTGGAGCACTACCTGCGGCCCATGCATAGAGGAGTTTCCAAATCTGAAAAAGCTGTACGGAACGGTGGATAAAAGCAGGGTTGAGTTCATTGCTGTGGTTGATGAGCGTCGTGGAGCTAGCCTTCAGGAATTGATGAGGAAACATGAACTTCCCTGGCCTACACTTAAGATGGGAACCGGCACAACCATGGAAGGCTATGACATTTATTCTTACCCTACCACTGTACTGATTGATCCAAAGGGTAAAATTGTACGAAAGGATATACGCGGGGAAGAACTAAATAATGTATTTCAGGATTTGCAACTGTTGCAATAATTGGATTTTAGAGGCGTACTTCGTACGCCATACGTTCCTCCCTGCCTACCAGCATGCAGATTTAATTTCGATGTTTCTTGATAAATAATGCTCTTCTAGAAGTTTTTGCAGAACTAAGATATTAGAGGATTTCTAAGTTCTCAATGCGCTTGAAATGTTTTTTGTTCAGTGTAACAATCGGCATTTCATGAACCAAACAGGTAGCAGCGATAAAAATGTCTCTAAATTCAATCATCTTATTCTTTAGTCTTAACTCATGATATAACTGAGCCGCCTTTTGTGCTACCGAATCTGTAAAGGGAAGTACAGTAAAGTATGCCGTGATAGCTTCCACATCTCTTATTTTATCGCTCGTAGTAGCTCCCATATAGAGTTCATACAGCGTAACAGCCGAGGTATAAAGACCATTATCCGCAGAGATCTTATACAGTGTGGTTGATAGTTTATCTTTTGCCCGCAAGTGTTCGATAAAAACTCCTGTATCAACTACCATTGCTGTGGTTTTAAACTATCAAAAGCCTTTTTGCTCTCCTCAAAAATTTTCAAATCGTCATCAGACCATACGGACACCTCTGCCAGCTTCGATTTCGCCTCTGCCACATCTGTTCTTTTTTCCTGCTGAATAACTACTCCTAGTTCTTTCAGAATCTGCTTTACTAAAGCAGTTTTATTTTCCGGTATATTGATAGTCAACTTCTCCATATTACAAATTTACTAAAAACATGAGATTTGAAGAAATCGTTAATACGCATGCTTTCCTATATCAAAATGATAAGCTGACAAAACCAGGTATCTTGCCCATGCGCTACATATCAATACTATAGAGAAAACAATTAATAAAAAGAGAGTCCTGCAAATAATAGCACAGAAGATCATTAAGGAACTTCAATACTAAATACTGCCATATAATGAGTAATTACTACGCTTCAATTGTTCGAAGGTAGAAACACAAAAAAATTACGCACGTTTTATCTATTGACGTAAAGATTACATCTGTTAGTGACTATACGAACTTGTTTGGATTTAGACATGCTGCAGACCTATTGGTTTTGATTACCCCTAATGTAGTTGATTATGCCTTAAATCATGATACTTTTAGATAGAAACAAAATTTTTCCGTAAATTATGTTCCATTATTTTGTGCGTCGAGCACACACCTTGAAATATGGCAGTTCAAACATTACCCTTTAGTACCCTCATCGCTGTTGACAGACAGTCCGCAATCCCTATTTTCAGACAGGTTGCAAATAGTTTGGTGGAACTGATAAAGAATGGAAAACTAAAACCTGGGTATCAATTACCGGCAAGTCGGGATATGGCGTCAATGCTAACATTAAACCGTACAACGGTAGTTGCTGCCTATGAAGAACTGCAGGCTCAGGGTTGGCTTGAAGCGATAGGGCGGAAAGGCAACTTCATTGCGCAGCAGTTACCGGTAATGAGCCCCAAGTCGTTCGACATGGGCACCTCAGCGAAATTTCAATCAAAGGACCAAGAGATCTTTTATCGACAGGTGGCTATTCGAAAACCAATAACCAGGCAGCTAAAACCTTACCAGCTAATGATTAATGATGGTTATCCTGATGCCAGAATTGCACCGGTAGACCTGATCGTTGATCGGTACAAATTTTTATCAAGAAAAACGAATGTTCATGATAGGTTATTAGCTGACGGTTCAAAGGGTAGTATATCGTTAAGAACTGAGCTTGCTCTTTTTTTGTCGAAGACCAGAGCCCTCGATATTATCCCTGAGCAAGTGCTGATTACTCATGGTGCACAATTGGCAATAGCTGTCGCGGCTGGTATGATACTCCAGCCTGGTAGTACCGTTGTTGTAGGCGACCTTAATTACGTCTTGGCAGATAGGCTTTTTGAACAGCTAGGCGCTAAGCTTATAAAAGTTAAGGTTGATCAGGATGGTATTGATGTCGATGCAATTGAAAATATCTGCAAGCAATCAACACCGAGTCTGCTTTACATCATTCCACACCACCACCACCCCACAACGGTTACGCTCAGTGCCGAAAGGCGAGTCAAACTTTTAGACATTATTCGCCGCTATCGTCTTCCTGTAATCGAAGATGATTATGACTATGATTTTCACTACGCAAGTGCCCCTATATTACCTTTAGCCAGTGCTGAACACGATGGCTACGTTCTTTACATTGGCTCAATTTCTAAAACATTGGCTCCAACTATCAGACTGGGATATTTAATTGGCAGTGAAGACTTTATATGGCAAGCATCGAAGCTAAAACAAGTTCTAGATATTCGTGGTGATGTATTATTCGAAGAATCTGTTGCCCATCTTTTCAGCATCGGCGAAATGCAAAGACATTTGAGAAGATCTGTAAAACTATACAAAAGAAGGCGGGATGAGTTCTGCGAACTATTAAATTCTTCTTTGGGAGATATTGCCAATTTCAGTACTCCTAATGGGGGTATGGCAGTTTGGACTTTATTTAATCCTGAATACTCCATACCCCAACTCTCAGAAAGGCTTGCTACCCAAGGCATATACATGAACGATGGCAGCATCTATAAATATAAGCATGACGTCAATGGAATAAGGTTTGGCTTTGCCTCGCTGAATATGAGTGAAATGCAATCTTTCGCAAATGCACTAAAACGATCCCGATAAACATCCCTGCAATTATATTAAGGCAATCTAATGGAAGGCTTAGCTCTATGCTTAAAGTGGAGCCTCATTTCCGCTGAAAGCTGGAATGTCACAACCTAAACAGAAAGATTTCAATAATATAATCCGATAGATTTTGTAAAGGTCCTCAATGTATTATGATGACTTTCTTGTCCAATCATCGAACCTTATCTTACCTGGATAGAAATCGCCGGCAGGAACCAATCCTGACTTTGGCATGCTATGGAACATGTATTTGTCATCCTCGTTAGCTACCACAACTTTATCTTCACCTTTCACCTTCAAATAGTTTTCCACGAAGTTGTTCATCAATCCGCGGTCAGGCCCTGCTATTTCAACGATCTTATTTTTAGGCTGTTCCAAAGCGAACATTACCACATAATCTACCACATCCTGCAATGCGATCGGTTGATAGTCAATTGTTGAAACATGGACGTTCCGGCCTTCGCCCTGAACAGCGATGATGGTGCTTACATGCTCATGAAATTGTGTTGAACGGATGATAGTATAGGGTATGCCTGATTCGATTACGGCATCTTCCTGATACTTTTTTGCTTGCAGATACCCTATATGTTGTGCGCGGTCTGTTCCGACAATAGAAAGTACTAGGTGGTGCTTAATAGCTGCAAGCTTTTCAGCTCTAATTAGATGTTCAGCGGCGGTACGAAAAAAATCCAAAGCGATCTGATCATCTGGCGATTGAGAATTAGAAAGATCGATTACGATTTCAGTTCCCATCAAGGCTTTTGCCAGTCCTTCCCCCGTCAGGACATTAATGCCGGATGAGGGCGCTCCAACAATTACCTCATTACCCATACTTTCCAATTTTTTACTTACTCCTTTGCCCACAAGGCCGGTTCCTCCGATTACTAAGATTTTCATGATTCATTTATTTAAATAAAACTTGATCAAACAAAAACAGACGCCAATTATAAACACGAAGCTACTGCCTTGTTTATTTACAAAATACGAGATAAAACAGATAGAGATGACCATCCAATATTCAGATTTGCGACAGTCCAGCTTTTGCATTCAACTAAATAGAATAACGAAAATATCACTGGATACTACGGCCAGTTGGGAAAAGTAGTGTTATCGAAGTGATTAATGTATAGAAAAAGACCCGACCTAATGCTTCCGACGAACCGGCTACAGTCATTTGGTTACAAGTCCAGGCAGAATTTTACTGTTGCATACTGGCCCGAATTACCTGTGCATTTCAGTTGAAGGATTGCCTGAAATCCAATGGGCTTTGCTTCGTCTTGCTCTTGAATAATTTATTGAAAGACTGAGGATGCTCAAACCCGAGTTGGTAGGCGATCTCACTTACAGACATCTGCGTCGTAGATAATTTCTCTTTGGCCTTTTCGATCAGCTTCTCATGGATGATCTGTTGCATCGTCTGACCGGTCAGTTGTTTCAACAGGCTACTTAAATACTTAGCCGATAGGTTCAAAGCTTCAGCAAAGTATTGCACGCTTGGCAGCCCTTTAGAAAGCAGCGCTTCGTTCTTAAAATAGCTTGTTAAGATCTCTTCCACCTGATTTAAGACGTGATGGTTAGTGATCTTTCGGGTGATGAACTGACGTTGGTAAAAACGCTCGGCATACTGCAGCAAGGTCTCCAGGTTGGAGATAATAATATCTTGGCTGAATCTATCCATATTGGAATGATATTCAGTTTTAATATTTTTGACCAGGTCATTGATCACTATTTCCTCCTTATCAGAAAGGAAAAGCGCTTCACTGGTAGCATAGCCAAAGTAATCAAAACGCTTGATCTTGACAGCAAGTGATGTGTTCCAAAGAAAGTCGGGGTGTACGAAAAGCATCCAACCTTCCAGATCAGGCGGCACACCGCTCGCTTCACCACGCAGGATCTGGCCGGGCGCCATAAAGGCCATAAGGCCTTCGTCGAAATCGTATTTCTGTTGCCCGTAATGTAAACCGTCGCAACCTCTTTTCATAGATATCACATACAAGTCGAAAACGACCGCCTCTATTCCTGTGTCATTTTTCAGGCCTTTCAGATCCACGATGCTGATCAGCGGATGATGGGGTTTCGGTAGTCCCATTAAACGGTGTATCTCCGTTATGGAACTGATTCGGTAGGGTTTCCTGTTTGTCATACTACATTTACTTAAATTTGAACGGATACTTCAGCCATATCATAATTAATGGCATAACTAAAAACGGGATTTCTATCAACGCGATGCGGTAATTTCCTGCTCGTAGCGCCAACCCCATAATCATAACAATCAGGGCCGCATTTAGCATATTGCCCAGAAAAAAAGTGCGTGGGATGAGTAAAAGTACGCCAACCGCTATGGCTGCACAAGCAAGATATGGAATGAACGTTTCGCTGATTTCTAAGCTTTCCATCATCTTAACGGATTCCGGATTGCTTTTGTAGTATACGGTATCCCAGGCATGTTTAAAACTAAGCGTTACCGAAATGAGCAGCAGTGCTGCGGAAATAATGATTCTTATCATAGTTTAGTTGAGGACAAAAGTGTTCATGATGTAACCTCCGATTATCGCTATCGGCACACCGATCATTGCACTTGTTAAAGCTTTTCTAGCCTTATTTGGATGTGCCTTTCTGTGTCTGAAATATAGGAAAAATCCTATAGGGGGAAGGGCATTGGAAGCGACAAACCAAAACCTAGACAGCCTGTCTTTATTATCTTTCATGAGCGTTGTTTTTATAGTTTACTGAACTCTTTTCCATTTAAATGATTTGCCCATCAATGGGACACCTTTGTAACCCCGGGTTTCCAGGTCATTAGGGCCTTTCAGTTTACCTTTGAGACCATACGTGTTGCCATCCTGTACGCTATACAAGGTACCATCCACGTATTCGCCGTCCTTATAGACAAGGCCGGTGATATGCGTCAAACCTTGCACAGACCTGCTCCGGAGTTTTTCATTCGGATTTTTAACGTCCTTCTTTGATGTTTTGCCATCTGCTTCGAACATCTCTTTCGACCATAAAAGTTTGGCGGAATAGGTGCTGCCCGCTTTGAATACCTCGATCTTGTAATCATCACATTGCCACACCCCTGTGATCCGGTCAGCAGGTAATTTCTGTGCGAAAGAGGTTATTGATAACAGCAGTGCGAACACGGCTAAAATTGATTTTCTCATAGCTGATTATTTATTGTTGATTATTCAGTTTTTTAAATTTTTTAAATTCCCTGTGTCCTAACTGCATCAGTTGATTAGGCACCAGTCTGCTTAGAAATTTTATCACATTCACCAGAAATGGCTTGATCTCAGGTGTATCGTTCAGAAGTCCTTTGATGGCTACACTGACCAGTTTATCCACATCCATCATTTGGCTTGGGTTCGGTGGCAACACCCAATCATGCTGAAGATTAGTATTCACCCCCGGAGGAACCAGTTCGAATACCTTGACACTGGTTTTGTTCAATTGAAGGCGTAGGGCTTGCGTGTACGCATGAATTCCGGCTTTTGAAGCGCTATAAACCGGAGCGGTAGAATAAGGCATAAAAGCAATGGCAGAAGAGACGTTCACAATTGCCGCCGCAGGCTTTTTGATCAGGTGCGGTAAGAACTGATGAACCATCCGTATCGGTCCCGTGAGATTAATATCGATCTCACGGGTGACGTTTTCCAAGTCTTTGCCGGCGTCCTGAACGTCAAGCAACCGCATTTCACCTGCATTGTTGATTATGATATTCAGATCAGGATATTGTTGCGTCACCTCCTCGTAGAGGCGCTCAATATCCAGCGGATCGCTTACATCGCTCTGAAAGACGCGTATTTTCGGGAAACGCCTTTTGGTATCATTTAAAGCTTCTTGTTTACGACCTGTAACGATGATGGTTGATCCCTGCCGGGTAAGTTGCCTGACAAGTTCCAAACCTATACCGCTGGTTCCTCCTGTGATCAGGATGGTGCTATTCTTTAAGTCCATATTTTCTCACTGTTGTTGATGCAAAGTTCAGCCAATATCGTTGAGCAGATGTATCCAAAAGTCGCGAGGTTGTAGTAAAAACACCATTTGCTTGATAGCGTAATTTCAGCGGGAACGAAATTGTCTAAAAACTTACTTCTTTCGCTTCGAAAAGGGGTTAAAAGAAAATCCGATGTTGGCGTAAGGCGCCGCGTCAGCTCTGCCTTCCCAAGTGTAATCCGTGAACGAACGGTCTTTTTCAAACGTGCGTGCGTATGGATTTATACGGACACCGGCCCGCAACGAAAGGGTGATGCTTCCCGGTAAAATGTGCTCATAAAGCAGTCCCGTGTTCACGTCAACCTGGCGATACTGATAGGTTGTGCCGTTTTCGTCAAGATCGTTCAGAAAGAAAGTGGTTTGCGGGTCGAGTTCCCAACCTGCGGAAAGCCTGCCATTGCTAAACACTTTTTTTCGCAGGTAGGCATACCGTGGCAGAAAAACATCTGCCATCAGGCGCTCATTGAACTTATGCTCTAAAAGGAATGTTGGAATCACACGGATAAATGTACCAGGATCGGTAGTGTATAAAATTCCGACATTGATCTTCGTTCTATTGTTCGCTTTCAGAACAATAGCGCCGGTAAACAGCCCGCGAACCCTTTCCAGCGAACGTTCACTCCAATCAACATTGACACTGCCGCTATAGATGACGGTCTTTCCAAAGAGTTTCGAGAAATAGACAACGTTCAGCCCCTCTGTATGATAATGAAGATCTCTGCTGACCGTTTGTGATGTAGCCGTTGTGGATGTCGGGAAGTTGTACTCAGCAGAGACATATCGGTAAAAACCATTGGCCTGTACCAACCATCGGCGGTTTTGCAAAAGATTAATATTGGCACTAGCACTCAGTTGTGACCATTTGGTAAACTCGCCATCCGGAAGATCCTGTCCTCTTAGGGTAGACGAGGAGTTGTAATTGCCGTATTGTTTGTAGTCTATGCTAAACGGTCTGCGTTCGGCAAACTTATCCGCTTCATATTCAGCGACTTTTTTGGCAAGACTATCCTGGCTCTGCGCCTTACCGGCGAGGGGCAGCATTGCAATACACGTGATTACTGTTAGCGCCTGGATATAGCCGAAAGCTGCTCCTATTGAATGACGCGCGCTAGAAATTAAAAAATTGTGATTAAACATAATTGCTAAGATTAATTGTATGGAACTATTATTTTTTATGGCGGAGCCTGATCCTGACGAACATGTCTATGCCGCAGGTAGTCAGGCGTACGTAGCGTACAGGTGATCTGACGATATTTGTCCTTTGCAGGTGAATTTTGATCGCAATATGGATGATCTGGAAAACGTAAGTCCGCACCAGGTCGGACTTGTAGAGATAGTTGGATTCCATGCTACCGCATATTTTATCAAAGATCGGCGCAAGTGTCAGCACTTCTTCCTCATCCAATTCGATGCTTATGGGATTGCGCTCTTTAAAAAGATCGATGGCCTCGAAATTGCACCAAACACCTTTATCAAAAAATGCCTTTTCAAACGATGTGATATAACCCATATCCTGATCTTCCCATTCAAGATCGCTTGACCTGCAGAAGACAAGGGCCGGACGACCCGTTAAGGTGGCACTTATTTTTAGATAGATGTAAAACGTGTTTTCGTTTGGAAGCAACCTGCCCCTCCCGCTTCGACCCGATGGCCACCATTCGGCATAAAACTGATCACTTTTCATTTTTTCGAAAATATTACCAAGTATGCCAGCCCTAGGTCCAGACAATACCTATTTACACAGCTTTACCAGCCGTTATGGCAAACGCGCAGGTTGCATGATAGTCAGTGAATATGTTATTTAATAAGTGAAAGTTGGTTGCCCATGTCTGCAGCGACATTTTGTCTGGGTGGTACGGCGAGGTGTCCTCTGATCTTTCTGCTGGCGATGAATAGGGCAATGCTGCTTAGTAAACTGGCAACAGGAACGATCATCATTCCCCAGCGCAAACCGTTTACCTCATAAGCCGCACCGACCGCATCACTGATCATGCCTACGAGCAGCGGCGATAGTGCCGGACCTAATAACCCGGAAGCGATCATAAGCAGACTGGAAGACAGTGCCTGCTTCCTTGCCCCTGCTATAAGATGACCTGCGCCAAAAGCAAATGGAAGCAGAAACGCAAAGGCTAGCATAGCAGGTACAAAAAGCGCAATGGACATCCAGCCTTCGGGCGCCAGGAGCCCTGCAATCGTTGCAATTGCGGCGATGCTGAAAACAATAGCTGGCGGATGCAATAAACGGCTTGCCTCGCGGTTTAAAGCGCTATCAAATAACCGTCCACCGCCTACTGTGCCGATGATGCCCATCAGCCCTTGTAACAAGCCGAAGGATAGCCCCACCTCGCTGGCTGTCATGCCGTGTGTCCGTATCAGGAACGGTGCAGTGAAGGCATAAAATGGCGCAGCGGCAAAACCTAAAAAGTTCGCGCCAATGAACATCCACAGGAACGCAGGTTTCGACAGCAACTCGCGGCCGGCGGACCAGATATTGCCGGTAGCACTGCCGGGCTGCTTCGAAGTAATGGCCGTCTTCCCTGTAAACGTCAACACCAGGATAACCAATAGTAATCCGACACCCCCCGCAACAAAAAGAGCAAAGCGCCAGCCTATATGATCACTTGCCCAGCCACCGACACCAAACCCTATCATTGTACCCAAAGGGATGCCCATCGAAAAAATGCCGAGCGCGCGACCACGCCGATGCTCTGGGATGTTACCCGCAATCAGTGCATGACTGGCGGGTGTTCCTCCGGCTTCTCCAAGGGCTACGCCAAAGCGCGAAAGCGCCATTGTCAGGAAACCTGCCGACAAACCACCCAGTCCTGTCATAATGCTCCAGATCAATACACACCAGAGCAAAACCTGCCTGGATGCCCCACGATCAGCCAACCGTGCAAGCGGCAGGGAGGCCAGTGAATAGATCGCTGCAAAGGCTATCCCATTGATCAGCCCTAACTGCGTATCACTGAGGTGCAATTCTTTTTTAATGGACTCTGCAAGGATAAAAGGTAATATGCGGTCGATCTGGCTGAATGCGCTGACCAAAAATAAGGTAACAATGAAAGCCGTTCTGCGCCAGCGGCTCAGCGGAGTTGTTGAAGTCAATTGATCGTTCATAACCATGATTTTGATTGTAAGTAGAATTTTTTTGAGGGAAATTATTTGCCGGACATGGCTTTCTCGCCCATCTTAGTGGCTTGCGAAAGCATGAATTTGGGGGCAAGCCTGCTCAGGATACGCATGATCTTGGCACTGCCGGGAAAGATCTCGTAGGTATTGTTGATCATCCCTTTAATAGCTTCGTCTACAATTTTTTCGGGTGAGACTAACATTTTGGTATCAACTTCGCCGCCATTCCTGAACTTTTCATTCAGGGGTGTTGTAGAGCCGGGGGCGATGAGTTCGAATACCTTGATGCCGGTAGATTTAACCTGTACCCGCAGACATTGCGTGAAGGATCGTAATCCTGATTTACTGGCGCTATAGACAGGGGCAATTGGAAACGCACCAAGTGCGATACCGGAGGTGACATTTAGGATGGCAGCGGTCTGCTGTTTTTTAAGATGGGGCAGAAACTCCTGGACCATGCGAATGGGGCCCATCAGGTTGATCTCTATTTCGCGGGTAATATCATACAGGTCGTGATCTTCATACAGGGCAATCTTTCGCATCTCCCCGGCATTATTGATCAGCATGTTCAGCTCGGGAAACTTTTCTGTTACCTCTTTGTACAGACAGCTGATATCCTCGACCTTGCTAACATCACTTTTTATAGTGTGGATGCCAGGAAGAATCTTTTTTGTCTCTTCCAGTTTTTGTTCGTTCCTGCCGGTGATGATCACCCTATTGCCGAGTTGAAGGAGTCTGGAGGCAAACTCAAAACCAAAGCCACTTGTTCCTCCCGTGATCAGAATTGTGTTCTTGCTTAATTCCATGTTCTTTAATTTAATAGAACAAAGTTGGCAAGAACGGATCAGGAGGACTTTGCAAGAATCAAAACAATGTTTGCAAAAACGAAACCTTTCTCTAGTTTCTGAAAGTCAGAGGAGAGCAGTCCGTCTGCTTTTTGAAAAAGTTAGAAAAATGTGCGACCTCTTCAAATCCTAAACTAAACGCGATCTCGGACACATTCCATTCCGTTTGCCTGAGCAATATCTTGGCTTCCTGAATGATCCGGTTACTGATCAGGCTTTTTGTTGTCTGTCCGGTCTGCTGTTTCAGCACACGGTTCAGATAGTTAACATGGATAGACAGCTGATCGGCATAGTCTTTAGGTGTACGCAGTTTAAGTCCCTGAAATGGCGAGGCGATGGGAAACTGCCGCTCCAAAAGTTCGGCGAACAATGAGGATACACGGGACGAGGCGTTATGCTCCTGGTAAAGATCAGTAGCAGGCTGCAACTTTTGACCGTAGTGGATCAGCTCCATTAAATAGTTGCGTATCAGGTCATATTTATACGCATAATCGGAATTGATCTCCTTATGCATCTTTCTGAAAATCGCTTTGATCTCTTCCTTTTCCTGTTCATTGATATGGAAGCAGGGATACCCCCCCGGCTTAAATATAGGCAGTTCATCAAGTACAACACCACTTTTGGACTGTGCAAGAAAATCCGCGCTGAAAAGGCAAAAGTAGCCACGCTGATCCATGTCTTTGGCGATCCAGTTATAAGGGACCTTCGGCGTGGTAAACATCAGTGCCTGCGTTTCGATATCAATTACTTTATCAGCATATTCCGCCCGGTTGCGTCCATCAATTAGGTTGATCTTATAGTAGGCGCGCCTGTTGTAAGTCATATTAGGCTTTACTTTGATCAGTTTTGCCAATTCACTGACATCAAATACATTGAAATGGCCAACTTCCTTTGTAAGCCCCTGGGGTAATAACTGGCTGATGTCTTTGTTTAAATTATCTGAAGCTGTCTTATAAAAACCTTCAAGCGTAGTGATTTCCATATTGATCGATTTGCAATAATCAAACATAACCATTCTATTCCACCTTAACAAACATTCTTTAAAACTGCGCTTGAAATTCAAAATTGTGGTGCCATCAAAAGCGGATAACGGTGTAGGTTTACGAAATTTAGGACAGCATAAAATTCAGATAAAAATAATTTCCGCAAATTACTTTTACACTACGACTGGCACTTTGTAAAAATGCGACAAATTAAAGTAATGATGGTGAAAGTCCCGTATTTCGTTTGATGTCATTGCTAAGATGTGAATGATCATAATAACCGCATTCAAATGCAATATCGAACAAGCTGCGGTTTTGCTTCGAATCTTTGATTAAAGACAAAGCATGCTGAAAACGAATAATGTTCGAATATTCTTTTGGTGATAGTCCGATGAGCTTTTTAAAATTTCGCTCCAGTTGTCTTACGGTTGTAAAATTTCTTTTCGCCAGATCGTAAATGTTAGCTGTTCCGTTTGATGAATGTATATGGTCAATAACAGCATGTAATGGATTGGTTTTGGTTTTTATTCTTTCGGAATAAAAATGGTCAAAATAATTGAATGGATTTTCAAATGCTTTATCAACACGAAATGAATTGGATTTTTCTAATTCGACCGTGTTATTTGTCAATTCGTCTTGCGAAGCATGACGATAGAAATTCGCAAAAGTTGCCGGTTTTAGGCACACACCAATTAAATGCGTATCGTTATCAATAAAGCTATCTTTAAAAGAATTCATGGCACCCACTACGTACGTCTTTCCAAATTCCATCGAAAGCGCCCCGTTATCTGTCAGGCATTTATTTCCTAAATTCAGTATAATGCCCGCACAGCCATCGGGAAAAACCCGTTCCCATTGCTTTTCATTTTCAGCTCCCTTCAGTTCCCAATAAAAATGAATGAAGCGCGCTAATTCTTTATAGGGTTTTATTTTTTTGTATTTCATCAAAATAATTCATCACTTTTTTGTCTGTGTCGTTTTGTAATCTCACTTTGCTGTCAAAAAGTTCCGTCCTTAATTGTCTGTATAAGGATACTCCGTTTCTCAAACTAGCTAATAAGGATTGCCGATCATAGGTTGGAATCGTGCGTTTTAACTTTTCTAAATCTGCGGATTCCAGTTCTGTTTCTACTTTTCTAACACCACGGGGTAAATTGTCATTTTTGATATGGAGCAATGGTCCAAAAACAACCATGCGTAAAAATCCCATAAAGTCATATGCTTCAAAATATTCTCCCCGCCCTATTTTTAGCAATGCGTAATGGATCCAAGTCCAAAAACGATCTTCAATCCATTGATAGTCCGGGTAAGGAAACTTCGCTTCGGTACAGTGAATTGCTCTTTCAAGTTGTCTATCTTTGTCGATTAGCAAAGTTGGAGTTTCAATACGGACTTGAAATTCGTCAAGTGTTAAAAATTTTATATCTACGTGCAAAAGAGGATTGTCATAAAGACAAATCAATAATCTCGGTTCTCCAACGTGCTCACCCGTAAATCCCGACAAAAAATCCCCTAATCTTTTTGCATAGTCGAGCATACGATTGCTGTCGTTGGAAATTTTTTGTTTCGTTACCAGAATTAGGTCGAGGTCAGAAAATTCATCTATTTCATTGGTCAGCCACGAACCGGCAACAGCCAAACCAATCACGTTGTCGTCCGGCTCTAAAATCTCTTTAGCTTTGTCAGCAAATTCTCGTTGTATCATTGTATCACTGTCATTTCTTCAGGTTACCTGTAACTGATAAATACACGTAATGCGAATTTAAAATAGTTGTTAGCATTAGTTTCAAATTTACAAAATAAATTCTTCCGTAATTATTGTTTGAATGCCAAGTGTGTCTTTCAACGTCAATCAACACCACCTTTCCCATCCCTTCAAAATACCTTTATAAATTCGACTTCCACAGCAAATGAGGCTGCTCTCTTTTTTGCTTTTCCCGAGGCTAAGCTAATCTTCCAAAGTAATAGCCATAATTGGAATTTTTCCGTAAATTATGCTCTATTATCTTCTGCGTCGAGTACACAACAGGTTCCCTTACTGAATAAGCCTACCCTCTTACTTTTACTAGCAAGTCGTGCGGATAGCCTAACACGATTTTGCTTAATTCATCCAATCGGGAAAGTTCTTCAGGGTTTAATTCTATCTCTGCTGCTTTTAAGTTGTCTTCCAAATGATTAATATTACGGGCACCCGCCAATGGAAAATGACCAGTGGATAACGCCCAGGCAAAAGCGACCTGCCCCGGCTTTGCATCATGTTCTTTGGCCACTAACTCCAGGTAGTTAAGGATCTCCTTCGTAATATCATCCTCCCGTTGCGCTTCATCAGCTATTTTGGCTAAGCGCCCGGTTGCACCGTTCCTGTATTTACCGGTTAATAAACCGCCGGCAAGCGGAGAATAAAGCATGGTTCCTAATCCAAACTCTTTGGCCATTGCCAGAAATTCCCGATCTGCTGTTCGTTGTACCAAATTGTATTCAATCTGGATGGCGTTCAATGGAATCGAGGAGGCAATCGCAGCAGTTTTCCAGGCAGGGAAATTGGTTAGCCCCATATAAAGCACCTTGCCGCATTGTACTAAATCTTCCAATCCGCGGGCAATTTCCTCCCAAGGGGTACAACCATCGTCATAATGCGGCATATAAATGTCGATATAATCGGTTTGCAATCTTTTGAGGCTTGCATCCACAGCCTGACGCATCGCTTTACGATGATTTCCGAAATTGCTGATACCAGGATTCGGACTGCTACTTTGCGTATATTTTGTGGAAATAATAAAATTCTGGCGTTGGCCTTTCAGAAATCTCCCGATGATTTCTTCCGATTCGCCCAACTGGTATCTATCGGAAGTGTCGATAAAGTTACCGCCTGCCTTAGCATAGCTTGTTAGGATACCGTGTGCTTCCTCCGGAGTTGATCCATAACCGCTGCGGATGCCCAAACCGGCTCCGCCTAGAATAATTTCACTTGCATACAGACCGGTGCGTGTGCCGAATAATTTGTACTTCATTTTTTTTGTTTACTTTTATTATACAAAAGTATCTGAAGGTAATTTTGTGTGCAATAACGGATAAATTTGTCCGTATCCGAATCGTTTAGCAATTGGCCTTATGTATCAAAAGAAAATACCGGTGATGCTGGATTGTGGCCTGCATCTTTTTATGGAAGTGATGAGCGGAAAATGGAAAATAAGTCTTCTTTGGAGCATTTACCACGGCATCAAACGACCGGGAGAAATTCACAGAACCCTATCCAAAGCTTCCAGAAGAGTGTTGGATGTACAGCTGAATCAATTGGTAGCACATGGTTTAATTTTAAAGAAAGATTATAACACCAAACCCTTTAAAGTGGAATACGAATTGACGGAACTAGGCAAATCACTTATTCCTGTTATTGAATCAACTGCCCGATGGGGAGAAGAAAACAGAGAAATTTTAGAAGAGCGGATTTTATCCGAAGGAGTGTAATGAAGGGTTACGTTTTTTTTCTCTCCGCAAAAAACAACCTAAAGTAAGGTAAGTTCATTATTCCAAAAATGGTTCCCGGTTAACATGATGCTATGAATTCGGACAGTATATTCCTGATTTTATTTCCCTTAATAAAACAGGTACAGAAATGCTTACCAAAGATTAGATCAGCATAGTTGATGGTGCACCACCTTAAAAGAGTTGCCAAAATAGCTTATTAGGTAGCCGACGGACGGGATTCCTTACAACTAAACACCTCCGAAGCTAAAATTGGCAACCAGTACCTTTATCAAAGATTCTATATTTGGATCAACTACAATTCATTAGCGAGTTATTAGAAAATGGATGATCTTTTATTATACAATCAATATCAAAAAATAAAGACTTTTATGTATCAAGCTGTCTAGCGAAAGGTCTTATGGGGGAGCAGAAGGCATATCACTGTTTTGAGATGTTGGATGTTTTATGTTGTAACGCCCTGATGTTTTTTGTGCCAACCTCATCCATCCATTGATCAAAAGTCGTCAAGCTTGGCATCCATTGATTAATAAGCGAATAATCTATTGGATCGTAGCCTTCCTTTTCGATCATTTCAACCAGTTGCGCGAATGTTTTGCTTTGTTGATATAATAGCTCTTGAGGGACTTGTATAAACTCGATGGATTGGTTTAATTTACTTTCCAGCAGCTGTAAAATTTGCTTCGGCATGTACAGGTCGCTCCCTAAATCAATCGTTTTCCCTTCGAATTGTTTTGGGTTTTGAAATACAATTCTGGCAAAGGTTCCTATATCCTTAGTGGCAACATAAGGGATCGCACGATCTTCAGGTAAGGGATTTATAAATTTCCCCTCTCCTAAACCGAAACTTGGCAGCAAAAGATTTTCCATAAACGATGCTGGCCTGAGAACCACACCCTTTAACCCGCTGGCCCATAAGTATTGTTCAATACTGAATTTGAATTTTGGACGGAAGGTTGCTTGTTTATCTGATGCCATGACCGAAGAATATACAACGAAATTGACTCCGCATTCTTTGGCTACCTCTAAGATCTGAATTCCCATCGCTGCTTCCTGTTCATCAGTCTCTTTGCTGGATATCCAAACCGGTGGCAGCACAAGATATAGTCCGTCTATGGTTTGCAACGTTGGGCGTAAAGCATCAATGTTTTCCAGATCTCCTTGTAATAAATGAGCACCTTTGTTTTTTAAATGCTGTGCTTCCGGACTATTTGGATTTCGGGTTAAAGCAGTCACGTCGAAACCATGATCTAATAACTCTAAAACGGTGGCGCTTCCTTGATTTCCGGTAGCACCTGTAACAAAAATCTTTTTCATTTTCTGTATTATATCGGACAAAGGTAGTTCGCGATATCGTTATATTTGCGTTTAGTTTCCTCAAGGAAAGCGCTATGGAAAAAAAGATAAAGCCCTGTATCGACGATGAAGAAATGTTGAATAAAAGATTTTTGGCATTGCGAGACACGTTAGAATTATTTGGAGGTAAATGGAGGTTCTGTTTACTTCTTAATATTTATTATCATGAGCGATTACGGTTTAAGGATTTTTTTGAAGTTTCAAAGGGTATTTCCCCAAAAGTCCTAAGTAAGGAATTGACAATTCTGGAGGAACACCAACTTGTTCAGAAAGTTGTCGAATACACGCCTACGCAAGATATTGCGTATTATCAACTCACTTCCCATGCGCAGATGATTTGGCCGGTTCTGAATAGTTTGATCGAGTTTGGACTCTCAAACAGAAAAGAGGTAATTGAGGCCATCTTAAAAAGTAAATCTTGATGGTATTTTTTGTTGAACGGGGTGATGTAAGATCAATACCCTCTACTTCGCTTCTTCACATAATTTTTCGGCTGTGACAAACCTAAATCATCTTTGCGCTCATTCCATAAGGTCAACCCAGTGATATAACGGCTGTGTTTAAAATATAGTTCTTTTTTATTAAATTTGAGCAAAGCGGTAATAGAATGGGTAATGTAGCAAAATCGTCAAATAGGTTGTCCAGTATAATGGAAAGAAACGCAGTCAGCAAAGCGGCAAAGAAAGCATCGTCACGCGCTGCGAGGATTTCCAAAGCATTAGAGATCCCAGTTCAAGTAATCATGAAGGGCACTTTGATCGAAAAGTCCGCTGACGGATCTGTTAGGACAATTAAAAAAATCAAAAAATCACCTAGTAATATAAAACTCAAAAAAGGAGCGACGTTATGCCTAAAGCCAAAAGGCTAAGGGTTTTTGCGGGCCCGAATGGATCTGGCAAATCTACCTTGTTCGAAGATATCAACCAGCAATTTGATACAGGCTATTTCGTAAATTCAGACGCTATCGAAAAAGAAATCAGTTCGACAGGCTTTGTTAATTTAGAAAATTTTGGATTAAGCCTTACGGAAAAGGATTTGCATTCTTTTTTTCGGAAGCCCAATACGCAATCGCTTCTGGAAAAATCTGCGGCTGAGGGACATAAAATTGATATTCGGATTAAAGAAAACGTAATCGTTGATAGGTCACGGGATACACATAGTTATGAAGCTTCACTTATAACCTCTTTCATTCGTAAACACTTACTGGAAAAAGGGATTTCCTATTCTTTTGAAACGGTGATGAGTCATATTTCAAAATTGGATGAAATTCAAAATGCCAAAGATTTGGGGTATAAAACTTATCTTTACTTTATATGTCTTGATGATAGTCAGCTTAATATTTCTCGCGTACAAAACAGGGTAGAAAAAGGAGGGCATGCTGTTCCGAAAGATAAAATTATCACACGATATACGCGAACTTTAGAAAATCTTCTACCAGCAGTTCTATTAGTACAAAAGGCGTATCTATTTGACAATTCCGGGCAAACCATGCTTCTAGTCGCTGAAGTAAAAGATGGACAACTAACTATTCTTGTGGAAGAAGAGAAACTTCCAAACTGGTTTATAGAGTATATCGTAAATAAAGTTAAATAGCGCGGGGCAAAATCTATGTATGGCTGGAGCTTAAAGCCAGCTTGCTATTGCCGGGAAGTCGTCGTTCGGACGGCAAATAGTATTATTAAACAGAAAGCCATGAGCGTTGTTTAATGCATAGCTCAAATATGTACGATAAATAGATGTATTTAGCCTATTTCTTCTTCTTGTTTAATTTCAACCAGCATATTGGCATATTACAGTTTTTATCAAATGGTAAATAAGTAAAGTGATATTATGTTTAACTTGCCTTAATGGAAGAAATGATTGAATATATGCTGCGATTTGGCAACCTTAATAAACAGCAAATCGATCTGGTCGTAAGTAAAGCGCAACCACGCGAATTAAAAAAAGAGGATTATTTCTCTGAAGCGGGAAAAGTGCCAAAGGAGGTCGGCTTTGTAGTTGAAGGTGTTATTCGTGGCTGTTATTACAATAATAAGGGTGATGAAATTACACGTTGTTTTATTAGTGAAAACAGCTTGGTATGTGATTATGTTAACTTGGAGGCAAACACTTCATCTTCTGAGTATCTACAAGCCATTACAGATTGTAACCTAATTGTATTTTCAAAAAAAGATTGGGAAGAACTCTCCCATATTATCGTTGGTTGGGATAACATTAAGAATAAAATGGTGCAACTATGTATGTACCAAAAATCCAGAAAAGGCCCCGTAATATCGCAAGATGCTACCACAAGATATTTAGAATTTATGGAAAATTACCCATCGCTCATCAATCGTATTCCACTGGCTTATATTGCCTCCTATTTAGGAGTAACTCAACAATCTCTTAGCCGAATACGGAAAAATATCCGGTAATATAACTTTTTACTATTGGTAAATAGCATGACTGTTTAATGCTCAGGTTTTGTGATTAACATGATGCCGTCATATAATTACTCCACTTTCCATTCCCTACGCTGCTTGTGCTGCTGCCTGAATTTGGCATAATAGCCGTTTTGCAGCAGCAGATCATGAGGGCTTCCCTGCTCTATGACACTGCCGTTTTCCAGTACAACGATATGGTTGGCCGCCTGAATAGTGGCAGGGCGATGGGCAATGATGATGATGGTCCGGTTTTGGTCGCTGGAAATATTAGCAATGGCGTTGCTGATAGCCTGTTCGTTTTCCGGGTCAAGGGCTGATGCGGCCTCATCTATTAACACAATACGCGCATATTGGAACATAGGCTTTCGTATGAAGATAATTCGCTATCGATGGAATTATCTGACATCTCTTTAAATGATTTTCATTTAATACGTGGCAGGCAGGCAGCCAACGAGGATATCAGCTTTGTCATCCACTTCGACACTTCATTTTATGTCACCCATTTTGTGCTAGGAGATACCTTAAATACCTCAAAGCAGAATCCCTGGGCACCTTCTCTAAACACCTATCGGCTATACTATCAAGACAGGGATCAATCGGAATCCGGATATATAGGTAAAAACCAGCAATATAACTTCTTTGAAATGGCTTTTCGGAAAAGCTTTTTAGACGGGCTCGTTGAAGAAGATGAGCTGCTTGCAGACAAGTTATTTAGCCGCTTTGGTAAGGAAGAATATAGAAACGCTCCTGCTTCTCCTATAATCCCTGATATGTACAGTTGTCTTGGCGCTATGGACAGTAAGGTTTTTACCGGGCCGCTGCAACAATTGTACCTAGAGACGAAAGCCCGTGAGCTTTTGTTGCTACAGATTCAGACGCTAATGAAAACAGAAAGTGCAGTATCAACGTTAAAACCTGCGGATATTGACTGCCTGCATGAAGCAAAGCATTACATCGAGCGGAACTACCGAAGGCCTTGCTCCATTATTGATTTAGCCAAAATTGTCGGTATTAATCAAACCAAACTGAAACGCGGTTTTAAAGAGTTGTTCGGCACCACGGTATTCGGTTATGTGAGAGATTTGCAAATGGAAAGGGCTAAGCAGCTACTGCTGGAAGAAGGCCTTTATGTTAGCGAGGTGGCCGATCAGGTAGGATATAATCACCCTCAGCATTTTACCGTGGCGTTTAAGCGTAAATTCGGTGTATTGCCAAGCGAACTGAAAAATAGTTAGATTTCATTCCATGAGACTGTTCTTAGCACGGGAGCCTCGTTTGAACTGCCAACAGTATTTTAAACAGAAAAGCCATGCACGTTATTTAATGCATGGCTTAAATATGTATGATAAATAGATGTCTTAGTCTATTTCTTTTTCTTATCTAGTTTGGCGCGGATTTTTTGAACGAATTCAATAGAAACTTTTGCGGCTTTGGCCGCTTGCTCATCGGTAAAACCGAATTCGAGCAATAGATTCTCTACAAACTCTTTGCTCTTTTTTTGTTCACCTTGCCTAGTAGCTCTATCCAACAGTAATTCTTCTATGCCCATAGCTTCGCTCCTTCCTGTAACCGTTTGTATTTCTTGTTCAAATTTAACATTATTATCATCATTTTCAAAACGTACATAATACCTTAAAAAGTTCATCAGTGCCCTGATTTTCTTTCTTTTAATCCTTCTTTCAGTCAGCTTGCGTAGCAATTGTAGCTTAAAGCTCATCAGCTCTGCCTCGCTTTCTTGACTATCTCCGTACTTGCTTCCTATAAATGCTGCCCTTCCTACCAATACTGCGATTGCAAACGGATTACCACTTTCCAATAATTCTTCTTCATTCTGCAGCGCCAGCTGGTATGTATTAAAGCGATAAGTTAAACTGGTTCCTTGATAGCTGGTTTCGTATCTATCAGGTCGCTTCATCTTGTATCCGTCCGTAAAGACGGCATAGGCACTGATACGTCGGTTGTATTTGTCCAATATCCTGTAATAGTAAGTGAACATACGCCTGGGGAAATCCTTTTGATACCTTCCTTGTACTTCTACATGAATCAGTATCCATTCCTCCTTCCCTTCCCAGGTGTTTACTCTTGCCAGCTTGTCCACAACTTTTGGTGAAAATTCATCTTCTTCGGGCGGGAATAACTGCTCGAGTTCTTTATCGAGAAAGGCGATGCCCTTTTTCAGGTCGTATATCTCATCAGCCTTGGGATGCATGAAACGAAGGAAGTCATCGAAGATCTCTTCCAATATCCCCTTCCATAACAGATCGTCTTTTTTTGCCATCGACAGGTTCGGCTTTGGTTCTATGGCAAAGATACTGAAAACAACTGAATATTACTAATATTTTTAGCAAAATAAACAAACGTAATTAATAACTATTTTTACTGTTAGAAGAAATTAAAAACATTGTTGTTTAAAAAGGATACCAGATTGGAGGCAGCATGTAAAGAGCCAACAAAAAGTGTTGCTTTGGCGATATCGTACTGGTTCCGGATAAACACGTATGAGTAGGCAAAAATGAATCCGGTAAAGACCATCACCATCACATATACCCAATTATAATAGTGAGAAATACCAAATAAGATAGCGGATAATAGCACCGGCAATCTTCCCCTCAACTTAAACTCGTATCCTATTTCGATAACGGCCAGCTGGAAAATAAAGGTCTCTATCACCGGTGCAACGATAACAGATATTATAAAGATAACGTAAATACTTTCCTTTTCAATCGGATTATAGGTTAAGTCGGGGTCAATCATGGTGGCGATAAAAGCAGTGACACCTGAAAAAGTCATTTCAGCAATAAGAAAAATGAAAAATAATTGGATATAAGATTTTGATTGCAGGTAGGACGTCAATTGAGATTGTATTTGGTAAGCTATTTTAATCATCGGTTTATTAGCTAATAAAGAAAAATAAGGAAAGACATATTGATTTCACCATTCAGCGTAGAAATTTAGAAACGGTATTCTTAAATAAAAAAGTCATACATAGCAATTAAATTATTGACGTCTATAAACTTACAGTATTATTCTTAACGTTTTTTACTCAATTCCGGAAATACTTCAAACTATTTCCGGAAATTTCGGCAGCCCCGAACAATCCTTTTATGCCATATTTCTTCACTGCCTCTATTCCATTCAGGTAGTGTACAGAACCTCCTGTTGCTTGTACCCTACTAAGGGGCTCCTTAATATTCTTGCCATTAATGGTTAATACGTGGTGATTACCCAAGACGCCGACAAGGGTGTTTGCTGCCCATTTGTGATAGATGGCTATGCCTCTGTTATAGGTATATACGTTTGAGCCAGGTTCGATGTTTCCTTCAATCTTTATCTGGCCATTTAAAATAGTGTCTAATTTCCCATAGCGATAAATAAGCAAGCGTCTACTTTTTTCCTTTTTTGTCTCACTGTTGCTGACGTAATATAGGTTATCCGGTGTTAATGTCAGCAACGTATCACCTTTTAAACGGTAACTTAAGGATCCTAGAAATAGCGTATCATCTATTTCTCCAGTGGAATGAATGGCGTTAAGGCCCAGGTTTAAGCGAGAAGGAACGGAACCGGTATTGTGAGCCAAGAGAAGAGCCATTTTTTTATTCATACGAACGCTATCTTCCCTTCCATAAAAGATCTGTGCTTTGCCTCCTCTTATCTCTACTGCACCATACTGCCCGGCATCTCCGAATTTTTCCATCGCCTTTTCCCTACTGTATTCCACTATAGTGGATGCATGACTTACGCCAAGTGCGTATTTTCCTTCTTCCGGATGGAAAATGGAGTCGTTCAGGAGAATTAGTCGATCATTTGGCCGGACATACCCTTTGATTCCGCTGGAAACATTGTCAAAGAAATAATCCGGCAAATATCGTTTTCCGAAAGGAACTAGTGACCAGCCGCTTAAAGAAATAGATAAGACGACGAGAATTATTATGCTAACGGCGATCAAAGATTTACGATGATTATTACGCATAATTTAGGGTTTAAGGAATTGTCCCAAATGAATTGATTCTCTAATATACAGATTTTAGCTAAATTAATGGAGGGTTAGCTTCTATCCTACTTGCATTACTGTCTATAAAATGATTTGAGAAAGTCATAATGGCCAGTATAAAGCTTTAAGCCATTCATTTTTTAAATCAGCGGATAACAGCGTATTCAGCTTGCTATAATCACCCAACCGAACCGGTGACAAAATAAGTTGCCAAATCTGTGTTAGAAAAACCAGTAAAACCGACTTGCCGTAGCATGGTTACCAATTGTCCGCGATGGTAAGTAGCGTGATTGTTGTGGTGTAAAACGGTTTGTGCAAACTCCATTCCCCATTCTTTCCCTCTTACCTTAAACGAAATTATCTGGGAATAATTTGCTTCTGGGTAATTCGCAATGAGATCTTGGTAATCGTCCATTGTTTTCTTCCAGATTTCAATCAGCTCGCTTTTTGTTCCCGTAAATCGAGCTGAAAGAAAAACCGGATTAGCTACATTTTTCCAAAAATCAATCCAAATCTTTTTAGCACTCACTAGGTGAATTGCTGTTTTTGCAATTGAATTAAAACTGCTTGGTATTTCTTTTTCCCATTGCTCATCACTGATTTGTTCAAGCCATTTGATTACAGCGCTATCAGTCCAGTTGCTATAATTAGCAATTTCCAACAGATACTTTTTTGTCATTTTTTGTTGCGTTAAAGTGTAACGCAAAAGTAGAAGACTTGTATATGGCAGCGTTATCGCAGATCGTTCAATTGCTGTTGAGGAACAGCCATATTCTGCTGCTGAAATTGTTTAGGGCTTATGCCATAAACCTGTTTGAACGATTTCGAAAAACTTGAATGATTTTCGTATCCAACTTTATAATATACTTCGCCCGGATTTTCGTTCTGTAACAACAGGGTCTTTGCCATTTCCATTTTTTGTTGCTGGAAGTATTGGCTTGGCACTACATGGTAGAGTTTTACAAATTTTCGCTTGAAAGTAGATACGCTTGTGTTGCACAAAAACGCCAATTCTTCTAAGGTGAGATTGTTGGTTATGTTTAATTCAACTGCTTTCCGTATTTCAAAGTCTGAATATTTTTCTTGATTTTTTACTTGGAACGCAAGCATTTCGTTCGGGTATTTTTCAAGTAGATGCAACATTAATTCTTCAAATTTCAGTTCTATTATTTTTTCAGAAAAAGATGCGGGTTTTGATTGAATGAGCTTAAGTGAGGTGATGTAGGTTCTGATAAATTCGTCTTTCTCAAATACGACAAACGGCTGATTGGGCCTGTCGGGTTTTGATGGAATTTTGTCAATTATAGAAGCGTATTTAATAAAGAATGTGGCTAATGTCGTATTATCAAAGAACAACATCAAGCTACGATAATGATTGTTTACCGGAAGTTTTTCGGTCATTAAACAATTACCGGAAGAAAGTATCGCAAATTGATTGTCTGTAATAACGGTTTTGCTGTTGGCATAATACACTACTTTCTCGCCTTGTTCTAATAACGAAATCAGATTTTGTGGAAGAAAGATTTTGTTTCTGGGCGCTTGCCGGTCTGAAACGTAATCGTGTATGCTCAATGTATCCATTTTAGATTGCTTATCCCTAGTCTAACGTCACTCCCTGCAAAAGAATACGTTGCTCCAAATTTAGTAAATGTTTTAATCGTCTTCTTTCTTCGCCGTGAAGAAAGAAGCAAAGAACCTCGCAGCGGCAAAATTTTCTACCACGTAACTGCTCTTACTTAGCCTATAGCTACCGAAAATTTTGGAGGCTGCATTTTATGTTTATGATTGTTACTCCTTCGATCATCATGCTCGAACGGAATCAGTCAATATCACCTGTAGTTCTTGCTTCCAAGTATTGTTGGTACAATATTTAGTGGAAATGCTTAATGCAGTCACCTTAGATCGCCCGTCATATCCTAGCGTCGCAATAGAAATACCTCAGTTCGAATTTAGTAGAATGTGTTTTAATCGTCTTCTTTCTTCGCCGTGAGGATTAGAAAACTTCTTCTTATTTTCGGTACGTATCAAAGAACTATCACATGGAAATTATATTATACTTTTTTTACCGTGTGGTATAAGCGTTGACAATGATTTACCAAGATCGAATAAATTATATTAGAAGGCTATGATTAGTTTGTATACGCTTAACGGTGTTGATAGCGATAAACCTACACGAGTACTCAGATATAAACTGATTTGGTGCCAACAGGGTTCTGCCAGTATTGTTATTGACGCGCAACAGTTCTCGCTCACCGAAAATGAACTGGTTTCCATCACCTCTGGTCAGGTCCATTATTTTAAAGAAATAAGAGGATGTATAAGAGTTTTAGAATTTACGCTGGACTTTATATGCAAGGATGAAAACGATATTGAACTAATTTTCCACAACGGCTTATTCTGCCATTTTGGAATGAATGAGGTAATATGCATTTATGAAACCGAAAAATTTGAAGGGCTATTAAATGCTATCGATACGGAACTAAGCACACAGCCTTATCAATACCATATTGCGCTTCGTACATACATCGAACTGTTAATCGTGGAAGTTAATCGGGCTAAAATTGCTCGTGGAGATGAAATATGGAAGCCTAGCGCTCTGTTTTTATATTTTTTAGAGCTTGTGAGGAATAATTTTTCTCGAAATTACTCTTTGGTTGATATAGCTGCTATCCTCAATACGACAGAAACAAAGTTAAATGAACTAGCTAAACTTCATACCAGTAAAACCGCGCAAAACGTAATTTACAGCCTGGTTGTGTCTGAGGCGAAACGACTGCTTATTTATCAATCGCACCGTTCCATTAAGGAAATAGCTTTCGAGCTAGGTTTTAGCGATCCTTTCTATTTTTCTAACTTCTTTAAGAAACACACAACACTATCGCCAAAAGATTATAGAAAGGCCTATCTCCTCTAAATATTACATGTTTTTCCAAGCTTTGTCCATTTTATGGCTTCGCATCTATATGGATCTTTGTAAAGCATTAAAAACAAGTTATGGACACTAATATTAACAATTACATTGTTCAAAGCGAAGCCATTGAATGGATTCCTTTAATCGAGAATAATCATCATTACGAAGGCATATTTGTAAAGTCGCTTCGATACGACAAGCTAACAAAGCGATCTAAAACCATCCTTCTTAAATTCGAACCTGGTGCTGCTTATCCTTACCACAACCACCCGGCGGGAGAAGAGTTGTTTGTATTGAAGGGAGAAGCCATTATTGAGAAAACAAGACTCTCCGAGGGCTCTTATTTATATACACCCCCCAACTTCAAACATAGTGTGCATACAGAGCTGGGTTGCCTTCTCTTATTGGTAATCCCTGAAGAAGTGGAAATTTTATAAGCTCCCCTTATCACGATTAAAAAAAGAAGCCATGCACGTTCTTGACTGCATGGCTTAAATAGGTGTGAACTCATTACAAAGCTTAACTCCCGATAGATAACAAGCGTTACGTTAAAATTATTCGTTTTTCTTTTACTGTGCTACTATCAGAACAAACTTTAAGGCCAATTGTAGACCATTCATTATTATCTTTAAGCTCTCTATTGCCGACAAAGAGGCTCAATAGTTACATTATTTGAATATAAAAATATATCTTTAGTGTAAGAAATAAGTAGATCTGACTTGACTACCCGGCGATAAAAGTGATCAACCTCATTTCTTGTTAAACCGGCATGTCTTCTTGGTAAACTTAAATGATGATAATGATAAAAAAGATTTCTTGGATTCTATTTGCTGCTTTATCGATAATAATTGGGCTATATCCGCTGCAATATTTCTTAATTGCCGGAAGAGTGGGAATATTAAATTCAAAACCGGCATGGCTTTTAACAGATACATTCTGGAATGTTGCCTTTTACACGCATATTATTTTAGGGGGGCTTGCCTTACTTATTGGGTGGGTTCAATTTAGTTCAAAACTGCGGATTAAAACACCCTTGCTTCACAGGCAAGTTGGTAAAATTTATGTCGGATCGGTTTTATTAAGTTCTCTAGCTGGCTTTTACATCGCATTGTTTGCAGATGAAGGCCCCTGGACCTCCTTTGGATTTGCTTGCTTGGCCGTGATTTGGTTTTATACGACGTTGAGGGCTTACTTAACTGTCAAGAAAAAACAGTTTCTGACCCATCAAATTATGATGGTATATAGTTATGCATCTTGCTTTGCTGCCGTAACGCTAAGAATTTGGTTGCCTATTTTGATTTCAATCATCGGCAATTATAGATCAGCTTATATTATTGTGGCTTGGTGGTGTTGGCTACCTAATTTGTTTATCGCCTATTTGATCGTAAAAGGGTTAAAACATAAAAATGAGCCGGATGGTTTGGAACCTGCGGAAACGATCAATCGTTAACCTGCAATTCGTTTCCAACAAGCGCTAATGCAATACGAAATGCATTAATTCTACGCGTCATTAAGGTATGCTGAGCCGAATTTTCTCTTAATTTGAGTATGGCTTTTTCGCATTTGCCAAGTGTTGAATTTAAAGCCTCTAGCGCCTCTTCTAGTTCGCCTTTGGAATATTTTGTCATATGAACAAAGTTACCATTAACTTATAAACTCCTATAATCTGAATATATAAAAAAATTCAACCGCTCCTGACATACAGTTGTCATAAGGCTAACTTACTTTTGAAATGTACTATTAAAGAAGACAGCATGAATCTAGTATCAATCCGAATTATAACGGCCAATATAAATGGCTTAATCGCATTTTATGAACAAGTGACCCAAAGTTCTGTTGTGCATTACACGCCTGATTTTGTGGAGTTGAAAACAAAAACGGCAACCTTAGCGATAGGAAGTACTCGAACACTGCAATTTTTCGGTGGCGATTCTGTTGCCCAGACCGCCACAAACCGTAGTGTGATCATAGAATTTAGAGTTGATGATGTAGATCGTGATTATGAAAGATTGGCGGATCTTTTACAGCCCTATCTTGTTCAAAAACCTACGCTAATGCCTTGGGGAAATAAATCATTATTATTCCGTGACCCTGACGGTAATTTGGTCAATTTGTTTACACCGGTAAAGAAATAAGGAGTCAATTACCAAAATTATTCTGCTCTCAGCGACTTCGTGGGATTCATCCAGGCCGCTTTCAATGACTGAAAAGCCACCGTTAGCAAAGCGATCATAAGGGCAAATATACCTGCTAAGGCAAATATCCACCAATCCAGGTCAACCCGATATGCAAAATTCTCTAGCCAGCGATTCATAAAATACCAGGCCAAGGGTACGGCGATAATAAAACCGACAAGTACGAGTTTAATGTAATCTTTGCTCAACAGCCTTACGATACCTGGAATACTCGCACCCAGCACTTTCCTTATTCCGATCTCCTTCATGCGTTGCTGTGTAGAATAGGCTGCCAATCCGAATAGTCCCAAAGAGGCGATCAAAACGGCAAGTAGCGTAAATGAGGTGAATAGCTCCCCAAGTCTGATGTCATTCTTATATAATTTATTAAAATTATCATCGATAAACTGATAATCAAAGGGATACGGGGTAACATTCCTAATCACCCGCTCAAACTTCGCAATAGTCTCCTGCAAATTCTCCGATCGGATCTTAGCAGAAATATATCCTGAAGGTCCTTGATCTAGTGTCAGTACAAGTAGTCCGAGTGGTTGGTGTATGGAATTGAAATGAAAATCTTTCACCACCCCCACAATTCGCCTTTGACCACGCCCATCGGAGTAATTAAACTCCTTACCAATAGCTTCTTTTGGTGTCCAACCCAAGGCCTTAGCAACAGATTCATTTATAAGTGCAATGGGAGCACCAAGTGTGTCTGTTCCGAATTGACGCGAAAACCCTCGTCCAGCAACAAGTGGTATCCCATAAACATCGAGAAAATCATAATCTATACCAGTGGTTTGGGTTGGCAATAGTTTGCCATCACTACCTTCCCAACCAGACATGCTTTGACTGGTAATCACATCCGTGGGTAAGTATAACGAATAGCTCATTGCAACCACATGAGGATCGTGCAACAACGTTTCACGAATAGTGGAGTAGCGTTGACTCAAGTTAGCATCACTGACTTTTATGGTAAGGATATGCTCCCGATCGTATCCAAGCTCTTTATGCTGGACAAATTGCATCTGTCTATATATAATGAAACTCCCTGCCAGCAAAGCGATAGAAACAGCATATTGTCCGACAGTTAATACGCGTTGTAATGTAAAACGACTAGCGGGCACTGTATTCTTGCCCTTGAGTATAGTAACGGGTTTAAGCCTGCTCATCAGCAAGGCCGGATAGCTACCTGAAATTAGGCTTACTAGCACAACAAGCGTTAATAGCGCTGGCAACAACATGGGATTACTTAAATAATCTATATGAATGGGGCGCTCCATTAACTGGCTAAATGAAGGCAACAGTAGGTGTACCATCGCTAATGCCAGCAGAAGTGCTAGCAAAGTCATGATTACAGATTCACCCAAAAATTGTCGCATAAGTTGCCATCGCCGGGCCCCCGCTACTTTTCGTACACCAACTTCCTGAGCACGTTGGATAGACCGAGCTACCGCTATGTTGGTATAATTGGCACAAGCGAGTAGTAGCACAATGAAACCGATTGCTAAAAAAAGGTATACGTATCTTTGACTTCCCCCCTTCTCAAAGGGAAATGTTTTCAGATGTTGCGATTTGAGATGAATGTCTCGCAAGGGTTGGAATAAAAAAGCCATACGATCTTCCGGTCTCCAATCAGCCAAGTTTCTGTCAATGTAAGCACGCATTTTTTCCTCTACCCTATGGGTATCCGCTCCTGATGCTAAAACCACATAGGTATACAAACCGTTATTGTACCAAGGTTCTCTGGCGATACAATCTCGATAGTACTGATCAGATAATGCAGGGAGAATATAACTGAAGGCTAGATGCGAGGTTTCAGGTACATCAGCCATAATACCCGTAACAATATGCGGTTGTTGGTTTTGATATATCAACGTTTGACCAATAGGGTTTTGCTCACCAAATATTTTTCGAGCAAAAGAGGCGGTAAGCACAATGCTATTGGGACTTTCAAGAGCTGTTGCCGCATCGCCCTGTAGAAACGGAAAGGTAAATATTTTTAGGAAATTAGTATCAGCAAGAATTCCTTCCTCCGTAAAGCGTTTGTCACCTAAACTGATCAGTGGATTAAAGGTTGGAAACACCGAAGTCGCGCTCGTAACTTCCGAAAGTTCTTTCTTGAGGGTAGAAGCTAATGCGGGTGATGTAGCAGCCCAATGATCCGCTCCTTTAGAATCTGGACGCCGCTGGATAACGCGATATAACTGATCACTATTTTTATGAAATCGATCATACGATAATTCATTTTGCACAAAAATCAATATGAGGATAAAACAGGCTAGTCCTGAAGCGAGGCCAAATATATTGATAAACGAATAAACCGGATTCTTGCGGAGGTTTCGCAGTGCAATCTTAATATAATTTCTTATCATAAGACAGAAGCTTTATCCTGAGAAAACAAGAACACTGCCATATGCATTAAATCTCTTATAAGTCGTGCTATCCGCACTTTGGCTGGCATCTACTGTTCGTTTATGGACGGCTAGTGTTCGAAACCGCACAGTAGATTTCCAACGGCGCGAGATAAGCTGCACTAAATACGCTCAGAAATATTCCTGATTTAGGTAAATCAAATGGCTGCCCTGAATTGCATCGGCGAAAGTTTCGTTTTCATTTTAAATAGCCTACTGAATGACTGCGGATGCTCGAAACCTAACTCATAGGCTACTTCGCTGATTGTTAAGGTAGTGGTTGCGAGTAGTTCTTTGGCTTTCTCAATGAGCTTTTCATGTATATGCTGCTGGGCATTCAGACCGGTGAGCGAACGCAGCATATCGCTTAGATAATTGGCGGTGTAATGTAAATGTTCGGCCAAGTATTGTACGGTCGGCATACCGTGCTTTACCGCCTCACCTTTCTCAAAGTAGGTATTCAGTAGTTCTTCCAATTGTTGAAGTAAGTCGCTGCTAGCCGGCTGGCGGGTCAAGAACTGACGCTTGTAGAAGCGCTTGGCATAACTCAGCAGCAACTCGATCTGTGCAATAATTACTTCGCGGCTGAAATCGTCTATCCGGCTATTGAGTTCGTCGCGAATGATGGCAAAGATGGACGATACCGTTGTCCGCTCCTTCTCGGACAGGTGCAGCGCCTCGTTTGAGGCGTAGGAAAAGAAACCGTATTGTTTAATTTTCGCAGCTAGCGGATATCCTTGAAAAAAATCCTGATGAATAATCAACGAATAACCTTCATTCCCTTGGTAATTTGAGGTATTACCAACAAGCTGGTTAGGTGCTGTAAACAGAAGACTTCCCTCGTCAAAATCATAATAGCCTTGGCCGTATCTAAACTTGCCACCTAACTTTATTATAAAGGAAATTTTGTAAAGACTGGTTACGTAACTTAATGGTAATCGACTTAGGTTGATCCGCCCTTCTGTGGTATCCAGTAAACTGATCAGCGGATGACCAGGGCCCGGAAGACCGAGTATACGGTGTATCTCGGTTATGGATTCGAGTTTGACGACTTTTGGCGTTTGCGGTTTCATGCTGTAAGATAATGATTATGACCGTTTCTTATTTCAAGCAACGGTCATAAAGTAAGCAACCTTAATACTATCTTCGTACTTGATGACGGTCTACCAAGGTAGCGGGCCATCCGGACCGGTAAAACGACCGGTGGGGCCGTCTGTCTCCAGCGCTACGCGAACCGGTTCGCGGGACCCCACTTCCAGACTGTCCGTGCCCTGAAAGTTATTCAGCGCAGTGGCTGTAAAACCCGGGCTCGTAGCGTTAACCTTGATGTTTTCTTTTTCCAGTTCTAGGGCAAAGGAAAGGGTAACGGCATTAAGGGCTGTTTTTGATGCGGCATATACTACACCAAAGTGCTCTCTTGCCCAACAAGCCGGGTCGGATACCCAAGTGAGCGATCCCAGTCCGCTCGATACATTGACGATGCGGGCCGCATCAGACTTACGCAGTAAGGGTAGCGCTGCCTGTGTTACGGCAATGACGCCGAATACGTTGGTTTCCCAAACTGCCCGCACTTCGTCAAGTGATGCGGTGGTAGCACGGCCTTCTGCCAAAACCTCTTCCATTGGTCGACCGGGTTTTCCGGCATGGGATATACCCGCGTTGTTGACCAGCAAATCCAGGCGGCCATATTCTTGCTCGATACGCGCTACTGCGGCGTTAATGGTTTGTTGTTGGGTAACATCCAGCTGGATAGCCGTGGCATTCTCACCGATTTCAGCGGCTGCTTTTTCGCCATTGCTTAAGTTACGTGAACCTACATATACTTGATAGCCATTTGCTGCTAACGCTTTGGCGATTTCATTACCTACACCCTGATTGGCGCCTGTCACCAATGCAACCGGCTGCTTATTGTTCTTTGACGCTGCTTGATTTTTCATAAGTATTACAATTAACAATTACTGATACAAAAATCTGCATTCGGCTCCGCACCCTTGTAACTAAATCAAGGAGTCTTGTAACAGAAATACCTGATCTTGAGATCACCTGCTTTTCTCCTAATAGGACGGCATACATGATACCGACCAACTGATGGTACTCAAAATAGCATCATGTAATCTTTTAATTTACCCCGCAATATTTTCAACGATTTGGTTATTCGATACTCCACCGTTTTAATGGACACATCAAGTTTGGATGATATCTTTGCATTGGTCAGCCCTTCAAAACGACTCATTTCAAATGTTTCGCGATAGCTTTCCGGGAGATCTCGAATGGCATCGTTTATCTTAAGGGCCAATTCATCTGCCATATAAAAGTCGGGATCATCTAGCTGCTCTCCTTCTAAACTGTCGTAAAGTTTAGCATGTATGCGTTCGCGGTATTTTTGCTTGCGGATGGCGTTGAACGATCGATTCTTTACAGCAATAAAAAGATAGGATTTGAGGGAAGTGGCGATGATTAAATGCTTTCTTGCTTCCCAAATATAGAGCATCAGATCCTGCACCAACTCCTCTGCATCCGTATCGGATAAAAACTGGGCAGCGTAGGCACACAAAGGCGCATAATATTTCAGAAACATCTCTTTATACGCAAGCAAATTCCCTTCTCGTATGGCCTCGAAGAGATCTAGATCATTCATAATATCATCAGGTTGCAAACAAAGATAGGGATTATCACTATAGCAACAAAAGCAATTGTTTACTCTAAAACACAAGAAAAAAAATTTTAGTTTAGGGTATGCGGAGAGTTATGTGTCGTCCGTGTATAAAACAGCATAAACTTGAATAAAGACCAATATAACGGAATACCGGAGGCGTCTACCTTGATGGGCTATCTCGCCGGAACACTTACTGCTGAAGAAAAACAGCTGGTAGAAAAGTGGGCCAATAGCTCCGTTCTCAATCAACTACTCCTACAACGCATGGCCTTTATTTATGATGCACGACAAGTAGAACAGAGACTAAAATATACAGATTCACACACTGCATTCAACCATCTTGAGCAGCGCATGCGGGGAAAAAAGCGGTTGCGGATTATCAAAAGAGTAAGCATCGCTGCAGCCATTTTCATCGGATTAGTCGGCTTGGGTACGCTATTTATTACCCCCAGCCCAAAAGCAACTTCCTCTACCCTTGTCACGGTTTCTGCTCAAAACCATGCGCAAACCAAACTGACACTGCCAGACGGATCTCAGGTTTTTCTTGGCGCAGGAAGCAGTATTAGTTATCCGGCTTTAATGGATCAAGAAAGGCACGTTACCTTGCATGGCAAAGGATACTTTTCGATCGTACCGAATGCAAAGGCACCGTTTCAGGTGAAGGTTGGTGATGGCGCTATGTATATCAACGTTTTGGGAACGGCTTTTAGCATAGAAGAAAACCGAGAAAGCCAAACCTTTCAGACCACACTGATATCCGGAAGTATTGAGTTGGCTTTTCCGGAAAAAAAGATAAAAAAACGTTTAAAACCTACTGAAAAAGCAATTTATACAACAGAAGACAACAATCTATCCATAACAACAGTTAACACGGATCGAGCATTAGACTGGCTGCACAATCGCTTGGTATTCAGAAAAACACCGATGAAAGAGGTACTGAATCGCATCAGTACGTTTTACGATGTTGACATTGAAGTCGCTGATAGCTCTGTTGAACAAGGGACCTTTACGGGTACTTTTGAAAATAAACCTTTACAGCAAGTACTAGATTATATTACGCTTGCATCGAAAATGACCTATTCATTTGAACATGCAACACCAAAAACCGGAACAAAACCTTTAATAAAAATAACCAAACAACGCTAACAAAAAAGATTGGGGACGATCTTGGTATAAACCTAACGTAATTGCCTATGATAAAATAAGAGCACCTTAAAATAAAAACACGGAAACATGTTACCAGCATGTTCCCGTGTAAAATAAATCGAAAATAAATTTATTTTTTTTACTTAAATCATAACAAAAATATGAAAATTGTCTATCAACTCCAACGCGTTTGGAGCTGGCGTTATTGTTATTGCAAATTCTCAAATATACTACGTACCATGAAATTAATACTGGCATTTTTTTTCTTGTCAGTCAATGTTGTATTCGCAATAGATTCTTATGCGCAGCAAACCAAATTATCATTTGAGCTTAAAAATAAACGAATCATTGATGTACTAGATGCGATTGAAGAACAATCTGACTTTCGTTTCTTTTACGATGGAAACCTCATTGATGTAGAACAGCCCATATCTATAAAGGCTGATAAACGAGCGGTTCTTGCAATTTTATCAGATATTTTCTCCACACGTGAAGTTGATTATAAAGTTATTGGCAATGATGTGATTTTAACAGCCGTAAGCCCTAAAAGCGCCAAGCAGACGGCAACGGGTAAACAGCAAATGGTTAGCGGACAAGTGCTTGATGAAATGGGAGAGCCCTTACCAGGTGTAAGCGTGCTATTAAAAAACACCAAAATCGGTACGTTAACTGATGCAAATGGTAAGTATAGTCTCCGAGTAAGTGAAACAGAGGGTGTATTGATTTTTTCCTATCTCGGTTATAATTCCCTTGAGGAAAGCATCGGCGCCCGAACAACGGTCAGTGTTACGCTGAAGGGAGAAATGCAACAAATGGAAGAGGTAGTAGCTGTGGGTTACGGCACGGTCAAACGCGCGAACTTAGGAGGAGCGGTATCCACCCTGGATTCACGTACCTTCGAATCACGACCGGTACGGAATGCCGCCAACGCACTGCAAGGACAGGTTCCGGGGCTTACTGTGGTCCGTAATGGTGGGGCACCCGGTAGCAGTCCGGCATTGCGTATACGCGATGTATCCTCTGTTAACGGCGGTTCTCCACTGGTACTCATCGATGGAGCAGAAGGTGATATCGGTCTGATTAATCCAGCCGATATCGAAAATATTTCGGTTTTGAAAGATGGAACGGCTGCTATTTACGGAGCCAGAGCGGCGGACGGCGTTATTTTAGTGACCACAAAGAACGGTCGGAAAAATCAAGACCTTCGAATTTCTTTAGACAGCTATTACTCGCTTAAAACACCGGCTTTGGTGAAGGAAGCAGCCAGCCTATACGAGCACGCTGCAATGGCCTTGGAAATCAGCGATGGTTCTTTCCCCATCGAATATACTCAAGAAGAACTGCAACTTATTCTGGAAGGTAGCGACCGTGTAGACCCTACTTCTAATTGGGGACGGTGGACGGGCTATCCCAAATTCTATAAAAATCAAGATTGGAACAAATTAATCATTGGCAACGGCAGTCTACAGAACTATCATCTTGGTATTTCGGGAGGTGGCGATAAATATACCTACCTGATATCTTTGGGGCATGCCCGCGAAGAAGGGTTACCTAAATTTGGCATTGATAATGACAAACGCTATTATGCGCGGGCAAAATCAACCATTGATCTCACCAAAAACCTACAGTACGATTTTAATTTATCGTATGAAGCCAATAACCGAAACTATTCCTCGGGTATCAGTGAAGGGCAAAACATATGGGAACTTACCTATAAAACGCGAAGCTGGGCACCACTCCGTAATCCTGCAGGCAATTTTTACACCTTCGAAGGTTTTGACAATCCGGCACAGGTATTGGAAGAGGGTGGAGAATCTTCGCTTACCGGAGGAAACCTCACCTTTAACAACCAGTTGACCTATAAAGTAACCAAAGACCTGAACTTGGTAGGAAGAGCGGTGGTACGTAAGAATGACATTGATAGTTCCATTGTGCAGAAAATATTATATAGCTACAATTGGGATAATGTCAACCATCGGACAGCTAGACTCCCTAATAGTGCCGAACGAAAATATGCTAAAACGCTTTATAAGAATTTTACTTTATATGGCGACTACAAAAAAACCATCGGACAGCATGATATCGGTGTAATGATTGGTGCGGCAAGCGAATCTGCCAATTACGATATGTTTCGTGCTAAGCGCATCAATTTCGATCAGCAGGAGTCCATGCCGTTGAATTTAGGCAGCGCACAAGACCAATTAGCTACGAGCCATGGTAATGCCTGGACCATCAATTCGTTCTTTTCGCGGGTTAATTATGCGTTCAACAATAAATACCTCCTGGAGGCAACCCTCAGAGCAGATGGTAGTTCGCGTTTTGACCCTGATAGCCGCTGGGGCTATTTTCCGGGTGCAAATGCTACCTGGCGTCTGGCCGAGGAGGCTTTTATCAAAAAGCTGAACTTTTTTGATGATCTGAAGTTGCGGGCTTCCTATGGTGAAATGGGTAACCAGTCTGGCATTGGACCCTATGATTATATCGAGCTAGTGAGCCTTTACGCAGGCTATTATCCCTTCGGTAATGGCCAGCGCGGCCAACTGGCTACACAGTCCAACCTCGTCTCAAAATCAAGAACCTGGGAAACCATTATCTCGAAAAACATCGGTATGGATTTTAGTATGCTGCGCGATCGCTTGTATGGTTCGTTGGACTATTTCTGGAAAAACAATAACAACATGTTGATACCCATTGCCTACCCATCGGCATTGGGTATTGAAGCGCCTACTACCAATAGCGGCAAGCTGGCTGTTCAGGGCTGGGAACTCAATATTGGCTGGCGCGACCAAGTGGGTGATCTCAGCTATTCCGTACGTGCCAATATCAGCGATGCGAAAAATAAAGTAACGCAACGGATCGGTAACAACCTGATTGAGCTTGGCAATAACGCTACACCGGCAGGTTACCCCTTAAATTCTTACTTTGGCTATGTGTTTGACGGCATTATCCAGAATGAGCAGGAGTTGGCCGACTATCGGGCACGTTTCCCCAATGAAGGGATGATCCAAACCCAGGTAGGCATTGGTGATGCAAAGTATAAAGACCTGGACGGTGATGGCAGGTTATCTGAATTAGGCAACGGCAGCCCAGGATCAGGCGATTTAATTTATTTGGGAGACACCAACCCGCGTTATAATTTTGGTATTAACCTCTTTGCTTCTTATAAGGGTTTTGATTTCACGGCATTCATTCAAGGCATAGGCAGACGCACTATGATTTTAGAAGGTGAAGCTTCCATGCCCTTCTATTACCCTTGGTTCCAGTCGGCGCAATATTGGTATGGCAAAACCTGGACACCCGAGCGGACCGATGCCCAATACCCGGCCATTACGCTGACGGATAAACGCTATTACAACTATAATCCTTCTACTAACACCACCCATCGGGTCGGCTATGCCCGGCTTAAGAACCTCCAGATCGGTTATACTTTCCCTAAAAAATTGACCCAGCGGATCAAACTTGAAAAGCTTCGGATCTATTTCAGTGGTGAGGACCTATTCGAAATTCACAATACACCGGGCGGTTGGGATCCGGAAGATAGAGGCAATATAGAAGGTGGTGGCAGCTACACAAGCTATCCTTTTGCACGTAATTATTCATTGGGCCTTAATCTTATTTTCTAAACGTAACATGTATATCATCATGAAAAAATATCCATCAAGAATCTTTACAGCCATCGCGATACTACTGCTTATGGTCAATTGTCAGAAGATCGACTTAAGCCCCAAAGATAACCTAAGCGACAGCCAGTTTTGGAAAGGGCCGAGCGATTTTATGAAAGCGGTCAATCAATTATATACTACTGCTGAATCATTTGACGTGAAAGATGTGGATAGTGATATTGGCTATAATCAAGCTCCAGACGTTTTCAGCAATGGCACCTGGAGCGCTCCTACCAGCGATACTTTATGGAGCAATCGCTTTGCAGACCTGCGCAATTGCAATAAAATCATTGAAAAAAGTGAAAGCTATGCCGGCGATCCAAAGGAAATTGAACGCTATGTTGCGGAGGCGCGCTTTTTCAGGGCCTATAACCATTGGCGCTTAATGAAGCGCTTCAATGACATTCCGATTCTAACGAGTGTTTTGAGCACCGACTCCGAAGAGCTATATGGCAAGCGTCAACCACAGGCGACGGCCGAAGACTTCATTTTGTCGGAACTTGAAGAAGCTGCTTCTAAGCTCCCTAAACAAAGTGAAGTTCAGTCGAGCGAGCTCGGTCGTGTTACTCAAGGAGCAGCCCTTGCCTTAAAAGCACGTGTAGCTCTTTTTGCTGGAACATGGGCCAAATATCACCAGCATCGGGGCGACTACGGTCAGTTATTGGATCAAGCGATAGATGCTGCAAAACGGGTTATCGAAAGCAACGAATACCAATTATTCGAGGGCGCAGGGGACGATAGCTATCGTCAGCTGTTCATTGACCAAGGGGATGACTCACACGAGGGCATCTTCGACAGTCGTTATGCCAAAAACATCCGCATGCATTCTGCCGCGCATTCCGTTTATTGGGGCTGGCGGGGAACGCCGACCAAAAAATTGGCTGATATGTACCTCTGCAAAAGCAGCGGCCTTCCCATCGAAAAAAGCAATTCGGGCTTTCAGGGTTATGAGAAAATCAGCGATGAATTCAGTAACCGTGATCCCCGGATGTCGCAAACTTTTATCATGCCCGGCACCAACTACCGCAATGCTAATGGTCCCGACTCGTGTGTAGCAAAGTTTACCGTTCGCCCGGAAACCCGCACAGGTTACAAGCTATGGAAGTTTATGGGCGAAACGGTTGCCGGTGTTAATGAAGCAATCTATGATTACCATATTATCCGTTATCCGGAAGTCTTACTTATCTTAGCTGAAGCCACTTTTGAGAAAGATGGTGCTATCAGTGATAATGTGCTGAATCAAACAATCAATGTGATCCGTTCGCGGAAAGGCGTGGAAATGCCGGTGCTAAGTAATGCCTTTGTGAACAGCAACGCTTTGGACATGTTGACCGAAATCCGTCGCGAGCGTACCATCGAGTTAGCTTTTGAAGGTTTTCGACGAGACGACCTACGCCGCTGGAAAACCGCCGCGACAGAACTCGTTAAACCTCTACTTGGCATTAAATATAAAGGAACGCAATATGAACAACTCAAGGTATTGAACGACGGTAACCCGGGTAATGTAGATGCGAATGGCTTTCTGATTATCGACCCGGCGAATGCCCGTTTTTTCAGAACACCTAAACATTATTATTATCCCGTTCCGTTGGATGAGTTAACGCTCAATCCTAATTTATTACCCAATAATCCGGGCTGGTAACTTATAACAGAAAAAGAAGGGGGTACGCAACAAGGTTCCCTCTTCAATAAATAAATAAATTCTATGTATACAAAAAAAGCATTCTTTTTTATTTTCCTGATTTTTATAACGAATACAATGTATGACCTCGCCTACGGTCAAGCAAATGATCGAACTGGTAACGAGGCACCCCGAATCATCAATATTGTGAATTTCATCCGTCAAACAGACTACCGGGTACAAGATGCCGATAGTCTCTTGTTCGAAACGGTAAGGAAGCAGATTCAACTTGTCAATCAATATCAGTTTCCGGCTACTTTCTTGTTTCAATACGATGCTTTGATTAATCCGAAATATCAGACGCTCATGAAAAGCCAGTTACGCGAAAACTGTGAAATTGGAGCTTGGTGGGAAATTACGCAGCCGCATGTAGAAGCCGCAGGTATTAAATGGCGCGGAGAACATGCGTGGGTTTCTCATGCTAATATTGCCTTCACCACTGGCTACAGTCCGGAAGAAAGAGAAAAATTGGTAGACGTCTATATGGAAAAGTTTAAAGAGATCTATGGCCAATATCCCAAGTCGGTTGGTTCTTGGTTTATCGACTCACATACACTGGCCTATATGTATGACAAATATGGAATCATTGCTTCCTGTAATTGCAAAGATCAGGTAGGAACAGATGGGTATACGCTCTGGGGCGGATATTGGAATCAAGCCTATTATCCTAGTAAACTGAATGCCTATATGCCAGCACAAAGCAAGATGTCTCAGATTCCGGTTCCGATTTTTCGCATGCTCGGGAGCGATCCTATTTACCAATACGATACCGGCTTGGGAGATTCCCGTCAAGGAGTAATCTCTCTGGAGCCCGTTTACCAGGAGTCAGGTAAGAATAAAAAATGGGTCGAGTACTTTTTGGAATCTGTTGTGAACCAGCCCTGCCTAGCCTTTAGCTATGCACAAGCTGGTCAGGAAAACTCGTTCACTTGGGATGGAATGGAAGCAGGTTTAACCATGCAATTTCCCTTATTTGATTCATTATCGAAAGCCGGGAAAATCCGGATAGAAACATTGGCAAGTTCCGCGGCCTGGTTCAAAGCAAGGTTTGATATGACGCCAGCAACGGCCGTGACAACGATCGATGATGTGCGGGATGAAGGGCGTAAAAGTGTATGGTTTAACAGCCGTTACTACCGTACTAACTTGTTGTGGGAAAAAGAAAGTTTTCGATTCCGGGATATACATCTATTTGATGAAGAATTTGAATCCAGCTATTTGCGGAAAGCAGGTACCGGGAACCAATTTTTTTATTATGCGCTACCCATTGTAGATGGTTTTAACTGGAGTACGAAAGAGGATCGCGCGGGACTCCGCATCGTGAAAATAGGTTCTGGTGGAAGAAAAGTGAGCCTCTCTTTAAAAGACCCAACGGTAACAGAGAAGGAAAAAAATGTATTAGAGGTAAGCACGCGGGATGAAGCGGGAAATATTTTTACGATCATTTTCCACGAAGACCGCTTTGAAGTGAACTGTAAACCGAAAGAAAAAGGATTCAATTGGATATTGGAACTACACACCGCGGTATCTGCGAACCTGCCTTTCCAATCTATTACGCGCAAACAAGTAAAGGCGGAATTTCGAAATTTTTCTTATAGTCTTAATTGTAACAAGGGATCAATTCAACAAGGTGCCGAAACAAATGAGGCGGTTTTCCAGATAATGCCTGCGGCACATCAAATCGTTCTGGATTGCACTAACCCTTAGTATTTTTAGGAGGTGGTGCATTATGGCAGCTTCATTGTAAATAACTTAAAATGAGTGAAACGAGTTCATGCCAAAGGCAGCATGAATATTGTTAGAAACAGACACAAAGAATAAAATAATTACGTTAATGAAAATTACCTTTATAGTATTTCGACTAAGTTCTTTAAAATATTTTCTTTTAGGAGTCGCTCTTGTGTTCATTAATTTAGGAGCAAACGCACAAATAGCTTCTTCTGATACCGCGCTTCAGCTAAAAGGCAATCGCTTTGTCACCTTATGCATCATGATACGCACTACCCCCTGGGAGGTGTCACGTGATGTCAAATTGCATCCACGTGATGAGGGAGATTGGCATACCTTAGAGGGTGTGCGCGCTTTACGGGAAGCCTTTGCAAAGAACAATTCCGATGGCCGTTTGACTTGGGGATTTACATTAAATGCCTTGGAAGACCAACGCGAAAATTTTAAGCGAATACGTGATTATGTAGTCGACTGTCAAAAAAAGTATGGTGATGAAGTATCATACTTTCCAGGTTATTTCCCCGCTATGTATCTGCCACGTGAGCGGGTAAATCGCGAAATATCGGAGGCGCTAACACTCATTTCCAATATGGTAGGAAATGGTTATCGTCCACAATCAATCATGGGCGGATTTTTATCGGCAGACAACCTTAAATACCTTGCAGAAAAGGAAAATATTCATGTGGCGCATGCTGTGATATGGAGCCAGCACAATATTGATGGCGGTGGAGCGGATGGTTCACCTTCCTATCCTTTTTATCCTTCTACAGAGCACTTTTGCAAACCCGCGCAGGGGAAGGCTGATTTTATTGATTGTGTAAACTTGGATGGCTGGACGGTAGACTTTATCTGTGCCCGCCAGAGCGGTGCCAATGGTCACGAAATAACCGGCTATAACAGTCGCCGAGGTGTAGGTCCTATTGAGACTTATAAAGGCTGGGGTTTAGACCTCGGACACCGGGAAGTCATGCATACGCAGGCTATTCATTTTGACAAAGGCATGGAGTTAAATGGATTTGGCTGGGTAACCAACATTTGGGAGGCGCAAATGGTGCATGAATTTGGGCGGGAGTTTATCTGTGAGGCGATGGAAAAATGGGTAACGGATACAAAAAAGCGTTGGCCGGATACGCACTTTACCAGTTTCGGCGAATTTGGTAATCTCTGGAGAAAGGAGCATGCCTCAAATGAGGATTGGAATTATCGATTTATAGAAAAGGGTTCTGGATTAGGTGATTCTTATAATAACCTGGAAATTAAATGGTTTATGAATAAATCATTTCGTTTGGCTTTACTCCGTAATTGGCATAAAAAGGAGTCCCCTACCTATGTTATTGATTTTACACGATATGACCTTTCTGCACGGGAGCCGGCAGACCCCTCGCCAAACAAACCAGGTAAAGACTGGAGTCTGATGAATGTGCTGAACCAAAAAGGTTTAAGGCCCCAGGATAAGCCTAAACAACTGAGCGAATTGGCTACGAATGATCAGCAGTTGATTAAAAAATACTATCCAGAGCTTTTTAGCAATTAGACAACTTACCGTATTCAGTTACATGATTTTTTGGGGGCTTTGGACTAAAGACCAAGCCACCAACTGAAAAAAATGTATAATCTTGTATTACTATGACGACTTACCAATACTTTATCTACTTCTTACTTCTCTTTGTCAATGCCTATCCCCTTAGGGGTCAAGTGGCTCAATTGCCTACTCCGTGGACCGAAACGGCAAGCCGGGCGGAAGTCCCTTTAGCGGAATACCCTCGACCGCAATTGCAGCGAGCGGAATGGTTATGTCTTAATGGCAAGTGGGATTATCTCGGGGGAAAGGATGCTCCGGACGCTTTTCAGCCACAAAAACCGGCCGTTTTTGATAACGTAGCGGAGAAAATTCTTGTTCCTTACTGCCCGGAATCGTTTTTGTCGGGCATACAACGGAAACAGGAAATAAACATGTGGTATAGGCGGATTTTTGAAGTACCTGCTGCCTGGAAAAACAAACAGATCATTCTTCATTTTGGTGCGGTGGATCATGATGCAACCATCTTTGTAAATGGAGAGCAAGCCGGCAGCCATGCAGGAGGTTATGATGCGTTCTCTATAAATATTACTCCTTTCCTAAAAAACGGCAAAAACACCCTCATTGTAGCAGCTAAGGATTTAAATGATGGTAAAACACCATCAGGCAAAAACGGTCCGCGGGGCGATTATACCTTCACCTCCGGTATCTGGCAGACGGTATGGCTCGAACCGGTAAATAAACACTTTATACAGGGTATTCGTTTACTTCCGGAGCTTGACCATGGACGACTAAAAATATTTGTAGAAAGTGATGGAGCCAAAAAGATATCCGCGGCTGCTTATGATGGTAAACAACTGATTACCAAGAGTGATGGAGTGAGTGGTTCGTATTTTTACCTGCCCATAAAAAATCCGAAGCTCTGGTCGCCAGACAGCCCTTTTCTCTATGACCTAAAGTTAAGTCTTTATGGTAAAGATGGTGGTATCTCCGACGAAGTAACGAGCTATTTTGCTATGCGGGATATTAAACTGTGCAAAATAAATGGTGTGGTAAGACCGCTTCTGAATGGAAAGTTTGTGATGCAACTGGGGTTGTTGGATCAGGGTTATTGGCCGGATGGGATATTAACGGCGCCGACTGAGGAAGCCTTAAAATCCGACATCGAGTATACGAAAAAGGCAGGATACAACCTGATTAGAAAGCATATGAAAACGGAACCGCAGCGTTTTTACTATTGGACGGATAAATTGGGATTGCTGGTTTGGCAAGATATGCCTGCCATTTGGTATCCTAACGAAGATACGACGATATACCGGGAAATGTTCCGAAAGGAACTGAAGGCAATAATTGATGATCACTATAATTCGCCATCTATCATCGCCTGGGTTCCCTTCAATGAAAACTGGGGAGCCTTTGACGTAAAAAACATCACGGATTGGGTGAAACAATACGATCCGTCGCGACTGGTTAATGGGAACTCCGGCTTTAATAATAATCCCAGCTATCAGAAGGCTTACGGCGACCCGGGCAATGGGGACTTTGTGGATACACACATCTATGTGGGACCTTACGGCGCTTCGGTGCCTGACAGCGCGCGGGCAGCCTCTTTAGGTGAATTTGGGGGTGTGGGATTATACACCCGAGGCCATATGTGGCCCGTAGAAAATAATGCCTATGCTTATGAGCCTACGCAGACAGCGCTCACGGACCGTTATATATTACTTCTAGAGCAAGTAGATCAGCTCATGAAGTATAAGGGGCTCAGTGTGGCCATATATACGCAAACAACGGATGTGGAACATGAAGTGAACGGTGTGTTGACTTATGATAGAAAAGTGGAAAAAATGCAACTAGAGCGCATTAAGGAAATTAACGAAGCTGTTATTAAGGATAGTTATGAATTGAATAAGAGTATCGGACAAAATGGACAGGACTGATTACACCCAATATTTTATTGAAAGATTTTGGAAGTCGACCGAGTATGAATATCTTTATCTTATGCATTAGCATTTATACATTAAACCCGAATTAACAGTTATGGAACGCAGGAAATTCCTCCAATCTTCGCTTGTGGCTGCTGCAAGTGCATCAGTAAGTATCAACCCAACAATGGCAAATGATAAAGCGCCGACGCAAAAAGAAGTATACGAATGGCGCGAATATGAAGCGCGATTTGGTTCTGATATAGGTCAGCTGGAAAATTATTTCAAAACAGCCCTTATTCCTGCATTGAATAAATATGGAGTAAAAAAAGTTGGTGTCTTTAAGGAATGGAGACCATCGGATCCCGCCAAAATTTATTTATTGATGCCTTATTCTTCGCTCGATAATTATCAATCCGTTAATGCAAAAGTAAAAGCGGACGTCGATTATATTAAAAATAGCGCCGCATATAACAGTATACCTGCTGATAAACCTGTCTACAATCGCTTTACGTCGTCTTTAATGGTTGCCTTTGATGGATTTCCTACAATGGTTGTCCCTTCAGGTGAGTCACGGATATTTGAATTAAGAACATATGAAGGTTATAGTGAAGACGCCGTAAGAAGAAAGATTAAGATGTTCCATGATGGAGAATTTCCTATTTTTAAACGCGCAAAATTGATGCCTGTATTCTTTGGTGAAGTGATTGCCGGTGACAGGCTACCCCGTATCACTTATATGCTCACGTGCAACAGCATGGAAGAACGCGATAAGGGGTGGTCTGCTTTTGGGGCAGACCCTGAATGGAAAAAATTACTAGCAGATCCGCAGTATGCGAATACCATTTCTAAAATTAGCAATAGCTTTTTGATTCCAACTCCTTATTCACAGGTATAGTGTCAACCGAGAACCAATTATTGTTAGATGGCAATTGAATTAATCATTACGGCCATCTAACAATTGGCTGCGTCTCTACTGCACGATACGGAATAGGCCCTTTGTCAGTTCTTTTTTATGTCGTAATCTTTAAAGACTGAATGTGTCCATCTGCGATTTCAAGATGATAGTTTAAAACGACAGGGCTACCGGGAAAGGTTCCTGATACTTCTGCTTTTAAAATACTTGTTGTCTCTTTTTCTTCAAAGTGAAGAGGCTGCATTACGGGTTTGTAATTTTCATTAGCATTGGCAATCCATTGTTCGATGTCTGTTTTTCCTTTATACGTTTTCCCTTCATCAAAGACAGTAGCAGTTTCAGAAAAACAGTTAGCATAAGCAACACTGTCGGCTTGATTTTGTGCTTCAACTAATTTGGTTATAACCTTAGGTAGCTTCATATTCGTATCATTTATGGTTAACTAATTTTTTGTATTTCTTTTAGATGCAATTTCATGCTGCAATTATATGGTTGGGATAGTGCCCCCATCTATGACGTATTCTGTACCCGTTAAATAGCCGGCTCTTGGAGAAACAAGAAAACCAACCAATTCTGCAATCTCTTCAGGTTGAGCTGGTCTTCCATAAGGAATACCACCTAACGCATCCATTACACTTTGTGTAGCTGCTTCGATGGAAATATTTGAGCTTTCAGCAATACGTTCCATCATTCGCGCTGACGATTCTGTCATTATCCAACCCGGGGAAACGGTTAACACACGTACACCTTTAGCGGATACTTCTTTTGACAGCCCCTTGCTGTAATTAATTAGGCCTGCTTTTGCAGCGGCATACGGAAGAGTGGAATCATAGAGCGGCAACCTGCCTTGAATAGATGCGATGTGAATAATTACACCGCTTTTGTTGTTAAGCATCTGCGGTAGAAACGCTTTATCTAAGCGAACCGGAGCGAGTAAATTGGTTTGTATCGTCTCTTCCCAATCCCTGTCAGTTAATGCGACAAAGCCCCCCCCCGGGGTTTCGGAACCTCCAAGATTGTTTACGAGGATATCGAGTTTCCCGAATTTTTCAAACACTTCAGCCGCAACTTTAGCAGCGCCCTCCGGTTTACTTAAATCTACCGAAATAAAATACTGCTCTTTATTGAGTGATTCGGGTCTGTTTCTAGCCGTGATGATTACTTTTGCACCCGCTTGGTTTAAACGTTCAGCAATGGCTTTGCCTGCTCCTTTTGTTCCACCGGTTACCAAAGCAATCTTGCCTGATAGTTCGTTTTGATAATCTAAATTTTCCATGTTCAATAACTTTCAATGCAAAGTTGAGAAGTATGATACGTCCCTACAAGTACGGCATTACGATTCATATAGGGATAAATTATTCCCCTATTGTACGCCGAGGAACATAGGCTTATTTTTGTGTCATGTACGAAAGAAAAATAATACCTAACTTAAATTGCGGACTTGACCTGGTTGGTGAAGTATTATACGGCAAGTGGAAGATACGCTTGCTTTGGTTTATCAATGAAGGTCATATACGACCAAGCGAATTACAACGCAAAATACCGGATGCTTCGCGCAGGGTGTTGAACATTCAATTGAAAGAATTGGAAGAGCATGAACTTATAAGCAAGAAAATCTACCCGGTAGTTCCGCCAAAAGTTGAATATAGCCTTACTGAATTCGGAAAGAGCTTGATCCCGGTAATTGATACCTTAGGACGATGGGGAGACGAAAATGGAGAGCAGTTAAGAACCGTTATAGCAAAAAGATTTACCCCGTAAACTCGATTGAGAGTAAAAAAAAAGTATTAACCAGATTCGTATCGCAGAGGTTAACATAATTTTTACGATAGATTTACGTTGATATCATTAACTTTACGGATATACGGAGTGGTTTAGCTATAGACAATAATGACCACTTTCATGTTTAACTTCATTAATAAACCAATTGTGCCTGTAATTGAATTAACCACTAATATTCGAGCGGAAATTGATATCTGCTTTGATTTGTCGAGAAGTATTGATTTACACTGTATATCCACCGTAGGAACTGATGAAAAGGCTATAGCCGGTACTACTTGTGGATTGATTGGCTTTAATGAAACCGTCACCTGGCAAGCTAAGCATTTTGGAATACGCCAGCAACTGACCTCGAAGATAACAGCATTTGAACGTCCATTCCATTTCAGAGATGAGCAATTAAAAGGGCCGTTTTCTTACATCAAACATGATCATTTTTTTAGAACAGTTGGCAATTTCACTACGGTTATTGATCATTTTGATTATGGTATTCCTTATGGTGTTTTTGGCAAGTCTTTCGACCGGTTAATTCTCAACAACTATCTTCGCAGGTTCTTAGAGGAACGAAATCGTATTATAAAGGATTATGCGGAATGCGGAAGATTTATGGACCTATTAAAAACAGGTTCATAAGCGTATCGTATTCAGTAGGATACTCTTTGTATGAAGACCGATTGGTCAATTTATCGCTGTCATGCAAAGGTAGAAGCAGGAACCTAACAGCATTAACGATTGAGCTTTAAGCTCTTGTTTATCATATTTGACATGAAGACCTTACACTCACGATTAAAGTTAACAATAAAACAAAGGTTAAAACGAAAACCTGTATTTCGGAAATCACCATGCACAGGATGATCAAAAAAAGTAACATGACAGCGTTTGTTACCACACTCATCAGCCTTGCAAAACGGTTTTTTTCCACCAAGTGAATTAGATTGATACAGCCATTGAAAAACATGGCCAAGCCGCCTGAAAGAAACCACATCACACTTGCGGTTGAGCTTAACCCGGTGCGATCAAAAAGTGGATATAGCAGATGCGCTATTGCAAAAGTAAAAATCAATCCTACCAAGATTTTGTACGAACGAACCATTTCCTTTCTTCTTTTTTACAAAATTGATTATCAACTAACTTTTTCGTATATCGCTTCTGTTAATGCCCCTCCCAAATAGGCCGTTTGTGGTTCTAATACAATGTTCTGCTGACTTGTTGCAAATCGATCACCCATATTCACAACAATGTCGACACAGGTATCAGGATAAAAAACTTCATAAGCTCCGTTCGTACCTTTGAGTGTCCAGTAAGAGTGAATATAGGGTTTCAGCTCTTCACAAGGTTTGAAATATTCGAATGGCATACTAAAGATTGCTTATCCTGCCAAAAGGGCTTCTTCCAAAGTTACATTTTTTAATAACTAAATTTAGTGATGGGCTTACGCCAATTAAAAAACTATCAAAATTAAACGTGCATAACGACGAGCTTACTTTTGTTATTACGAAAACGTCTTCTCATATACTAAGGCTGGCTTAAAACGCTTCGCCAAGGTGCCGGTAGCTTTACTTAGGTCAATATCGACTATCAGCACACCGCTTTCTCCATAGTTCTGCCTAGCTAAGCAAGAACCGTCGGGCGCTATGACAGCACTGGCCGCTTCTTGGTACTTAGCGGCATAATTGACGCTGGCAAAGTAAATGGTGTTTTCCAAGGCGCGCATCATCATTGCTTTTTCGTAATAGGGATTTTCTTTAGCGCCGAACTCGGTGAGGAGCATTCCTTTTTCATTACTGCCGACAAAATGCGGGTGAAAAACGATCTGTGCACCTCGTTGAGCAGCCCACCGTACCGACTCAGGATATCGAAAACCTTCATGACATATGGTGATTCCAAACTTGACCTTGTTCAGCTCAAAAATTTGCCGCTGCTCGCCTGCCGTCCATAAATTATCTTCTGTAGGATCTAACTGATTTTTTGTTTGATAACCTAACAATTCTCCTTTATTTGATATAACATGAGCTAGATTAAACACTTGTGATCCAAGATACCAGTCCATGGGAAGAATAATAGCGATATGATTTCTTTTAGCTATATCGCAAGCCTCTGCCAACGCCCACTTTAATGCGTCAGCTGTACGATCTTCTTTTGAATAACCCATTCCCGGATAACCAGGGATGAAAGATTCAGGGAAACAGACCACTTCTGCTTGTTGCAGCCCAGCATATTCAGCTAAAACACGTAACGAAGCAAGTCCCTCGCGAAGAGATTTAGGAAAAAATGGCGACGCCAGCGCTATTTTCATGAGTTGAATGGAATAATACGCTAAATATAACAAAGTTTTATCATACCTCCTCTATCATAACAAGTGTTCATTCCATCGTTCATTTATTTTTAGAGTAAATAGGACCACCTTCCAATAAACTTATAAAATACCGGCTTTACCACTTCCAAATCGATAACTTAAACCGACCTCGTGAGTGGCATTATCGATTCTTCGTTTAAGTGGATTATCATTGGAGTTAAATTGATAACTATACCCCAGCTTCAATGGCCCCACCATGATTTCAAGCAAGGCAGATAAATCACTATTAGTGCGAGCATTTAACCCCAAACCAGCCTTCTTCTGCACGTATATCATTGCAGAAAAATCTGCCTGTAAGGGCACTCCCGGAATATAACTTGCCAGGAATGCGGGTTTTATGTCAAAACTCTGATCAAGCCGAAGCACAGCACCGCCCATGAGGTGATATTGATTGCTGAAATTATATTGTCGATTTATATCGCCTCCAGATCCTAAATCTGACAGGGCAAGTCTTGGCATGGAAAGACCGACATAATAACCTTCGGGCCGATAAAGCAACACACCGAAACCCATCAAAGCGGTACTTTCGCGAATATCAGAACGAAACGCAGGGTCATTTGGATCTACTTGACTAAAACTTCCGTTATAAAAGCTGACCCCTAAGCTCATGGACATTGCCAAGTACTCGTTCTCCGAAAGCCGAACTGACTTCGCCAGAAAGGCACTTAATTCCGTTGCGTTTTCAATGGCCAGACTTTCATGGCGCACATTTAATCCTATCGCCGCATTAAATTTGTGCCAAGGTGCATGCGCAGTCATCCAATAGGAAGTTGGCGCACCTTCTAGGTTAACCCATTGCTTGCGGCCCAACAAAGCAACCTCGCCATCTGGCCGTAACAAACTTGCAGTAGGATTCAAGGCGGTTGGCTGATTAGCGTATTGATTATACGTGGGAGCCTGTTGAGCTTTTGCGAATGTAAGGTGCAGCAATAGGACCGCAATAACTGATATGAATTTTATACTGTTCATGTTAGCTTATATTTTCGCTGCCTTCATTCTTAAAAAGAAGGCGTCTATCTTTGATGACCACTTAATATCGGACTACGAAATAACCTTTTTCATGCTTCCAAGTTCCGTCCACTTTTACTTCCAGGAGATAATAATAGGTTCCTGGAGGAATCTGGTTATTACCAGGACCAAGCCCTCGGAACACTTTGTCTTCATTATTGTAACCGCTCATCTCTATGATTTGCATACCGTTCCGGTCTACAATGATAAGTTTGTTATCAGGATAGTCTTTAACTCCTTCGATCATCAGAAAATCATTGATACCGTCTCCATTTGGTGAAAGCGCTTTGTGTACTTTTATGGGTAACGCAGCTCCCTTATCTATTACTTGCACCCGGATGCTTACAGGGTTTGCGGCTTCATAGTTGGCGTCTCCTTCCTGGAAAGCCGTTATCATTACGGTACCTAACCGAAGGACATTAAGGGTTGTCCCGGAAACAGTTGCTACCTGTGGATCGCTTACTTCTAGCCGAATCGGCAGGGAGCTGCTTGCACTTACCGTTAACGGGAGACGGCCTACGTTACGGGCTACTTCTCCTAGTTCCGTGAAACTAATTTCTTGCGAAGCTTTTTTAACGATTAGTTTCCTACTTACCGTTGGCTTGTTGTTATAATTAGCGTTATCCGGAACGGTGGCCGTAATAATAGTTTCACCAGCGCCAACAATATGGATACGCCCGTCGACACTGATTGTCGCTACGTTGGTATTACTGCTAATGTAACTAACCGCCTCCCCACTATTAGCCGTAGCCTGTACATTAAAATCGTTATCGCCGTAGGTTTTTTCCGGTAATTCCGCGAAATCGATACTACGCTCAACAGTCCTTATTTGTAAGGTTGCTTTTAGCGTGAGTGGGATATAATTGCTACCGCTTACCTTAGCGGTTACTTCCTGCATTCCAACATCGGTGCGATTGTTATTCTCATAACTGACACTTGTGCCTACTGGCAAAGTCCCCGAGATGGCCAGTGATTTTGCGGTGCCGTCGTATACAAAAGATCCATCTTGGAAACTGATGCCGGTGATAGCGGCCTTGGTTACTGTCAGATTGGCGGTCAACACTAGATCGGTATAATTCGCTCCGTTGATTGTTGCTATTACCTCTTGTGTACCTACATCTGTGCGACCATTGTTTCCATAGCTAACAGTAGTGCCTGCTGGTAAAGTACCTGCTATTGCTAATGACTTGGCCTTACCATCGTAGGCAAAACTTGCATCTTCCAATGTGATACCAGTAATGGTGGCCTTGCTGATTGTTAAGTTTGCTTTCAGCACCAGGGTTTCGTAATTATCACCGTTAATGGTGGCCGTCACTTCCTGTGTTCCTACATCCGTGCGATTGTTATGCTCATAACTGACACTTGTGCCCGCTGGCAAAGTCCCCGATATAGCCAGTGATTTTGCGGTGCCGTCATACACAAAAGCCCCGTCTTCCAACGTTACACCTGTAATGGTGGCCTTGCTGATTGTTAAGTTTGCTTTCAGCACCAGGGTTTCGTAATTATCACCGTTAATGGTGGCCGTCACTTCCTGTGTTCCTACATCCGTGCGACTGTTATGCTCATAACTGACACTCGTGCCCGCGGGCAAGGTACCTGAGATGGCCAGTGATTTTGCGGTGCCGTCATACACAAAAGCCCCGTCTTCCAACGTTACACCTGTAATGGTGGCCTTGCTGATTGTTAAGTTTGCTTTCAGCACCAGGGTTTCGTAATTGTCACCGCTGATTGTGGCCGTTACTTCTTGCGTACCTACATCGGTGCGACTGTTATTTTCATAACTGACACTCGTGCCCGCTGGCAAAGTCCCCGATATAGCCAGTGATTTTGCGGTGCCGTCATAAACAAAAGATCCATCTTGGAAACTGATGCCTGTGATAGCAGCTTTGGTAATCGTTAAGTTTGCTTTCAGTACCAGCGTTTCATAATTATCACCGCTAATCGTAGCACTTACTTCCTGTGTACCTACATCGGTGCGACTGTTATTTTCATAACTGACACTCGTGCCCGCTGGCAAAGTCCCCGAGATAGCCAGTGATTTTGCGGTGCCGTCATAAACAAAAGATCCGTCATCCAACGTTACGTCCGTAATGTTGGCCTTGGTAATCCTTAAGTTTGCTTTCAGCACCAGGGTTTCGTAATTATCACCGTTAATGGTGGCCGTCACTTCCTGTGTTCCTACATCCGTGCGACTGTTATGCTCATAACTGACACTCGTGCCCGCGGGCAAGGTACCTGAGATGGCCAGTGATTTTGCGGTGCCGTCATACACAAAAGCCCCGTCTTCCAACGTTACACCTGTAATGGTGGCCTTGCTGATTGTTAAGTTTGCTTTCAGCACCAGGGTTTCGTAATTGTCACCGCTGATTGTGGCCGTTACTTCTTGCGTACCTACATCGGTGCGACTGTTATTTTCATAACTGACACTCGTGCCCGCTGGCAAAGTCCCCGATATAGCCAGTGATTTTGCGGTGCCGTCATAAACAAAAGATCCATCTTGGAAACTGATGCCTGTGATAGCAGCTTTGGTAATCGTTAAGTTTGCTTTCAGTACCAGCGTTTCATAATTATCACCGCTAATCGTAGCACTTACTTCCTGTGTACCTACATCGGTGCGACTGTTATTTTCATAGCTTACGCTTGTGCCCACCGGTAAGGTACCTGAGATGGCCAATGATTTTGCTGTTCCGTCGTATACAAAAGATCCATCTTGGAAACTGATGCCTGTGATAGCGGCTTTGGTAATCGTTAAGTTTGCTTTCAGCACCAGGGTTTCGTAATTATCACCGTTAATGGTGGCCGTTACTTCCTGCGTACCTACATCCGTGCGACTGTTATTCTCATAGCTGACACTCGTGCCTACTGGCAAAGTACCTGAGATGGCCAATGATTTTACTGTTCCGTCGTATACAAAAGATCCATCAACAAAAGTGATATCTGATACATCATCTATAGATGCCTTGGTGATTGTCAGATTGGCGGTCAACACTAGATCGGTATAATTCGCTCCGTTGATTGTTGCTGTTACCTCTTGTGTACCTACATCTGTGCGACCATTGTTTCCATAGCTAACAGTCGTGCCCACTGGCAAAGTCCCCGAGATAGCCAGTGATTTTGCGGTGCCGTCATATACAAAAGATTCGTCATCCAACGTTACGCCCGTAATGTTGGCCTTGGTAATTGTTAAGCGCGCTTTCATTACCAGGGTTTCATAATTATCACCGTTAATGGTGGCCGTCACTTCCTGCGTACCTACATCCGTGCGACTGTTATTTTCATAGCTAACGCTGGTGCCCACCGGTAAGGTACCTGAGATGGCCAGTGATTTTGCGGTGCCGTCATACACAAAAGCCCCGTCATCCAAGGTTATGCCCGTAATGGTGGCCTTACTGATCGCTAAGTTTGCTTTCAGCACCAGGGTTTCGTAGTTGTCACCGCTGATTGTGGCCGTTACTTCCTGTGTACCTACATCCGTGCGACTGTTATTTTCATAGCTAACGCTGGTGCCTACTGGCAAAGTACCTGAGATGGCCAATGATTTTGCTGTTCCGTCGTATACAAAAGATCCATCTTGGAAACTGATGCCTGTGATAGCGGCTTTGGTAATCGTTAAGTTTGCTTTTAATATCAGTGTTTCATAATTATCACCGCTAATCGTGGCCGTTACTTCCTGCGTACCTACATCGGTGCGACTGTTATTTTCATAACTGACACTCGTGCCCGCTGGTAAGGTGCCGGCGATAGCCAGCGATTTTGCGGTGCCGTCATACACAAAAGACCCGTCATCCAAGGTTATGCCCGTAATAATCGTCGCATACTGAAGACTTAGTGTATTGGATGCTAGGTTACCATTGCTACCGACATTAACCGCCATATCAGCTGGTATGTAGATCTGCACAATTCCCCCCGCCGCGGGTGTCACTAAGAACGAATAAGAAATATTATCGTTTGTTTGTAAGTTACTAAGTGTTGCATTGCTTCCTATAATATCCTCAAGTGTAAATCCAGTAACGGCTTCACTGAACGTTGCAATTACGGTGAAAGGACTACTAACTGGAGAACTGGCCTCCGTAGAAAGCGTTACGCTTGGTTGTATGGTATTGACGAAAATTCCTGCTGTACTCGGTACATTATTCAACATAGCGGAAGCCTCATTGCCAGCAGCGTCCTGCATAACACTTGCATTGCCGATAATTCCGGCCAAGGTGATCCCATCTAAATCTAAGTCTCCGCTTTGCACGGCGTAGCTAAACGCAAGCGTGCTAGTTCCTGAACCTGCAACATAGGCCGCCTGAACAAGTGCTGCTCCAATAGTTAGGTTCAGGTAAGGGTTGCCACTAACGGTAACAGGCTCATTGAAATTCACCGTAAAGTTTAGTGAACTTCCCATTCTATAATATCCATTATTTGGTACAATAACCAAGGTTGAAACGGGAGTAACTCCATCAACGACAATATCATGTTGACCGGCAAGGGAGTTTGGACCACCAGTATTTGGCAATGTGAGATCCGCATCAACTAAAGCCCCGTTTCTTATCACCGCACCATTGAGTCTCAATGCGGTGGTTGATAGGTAATCCAGGTCATGACTGAGATCACCTGCTTGCACCGTGTAATTAAATGTTATGGCATCGGTACCCGATCCGGAAACATATTCGGCCTCCCTGTTCACGACACCTGTATTTAATGTCAGCGTGGGGTTTCCCCCTGCCGCTTGAACGACGACAATTTGATTAAAAACAACTACGATACTTATCTCATCTCCTAATTTATACAAACCGTTTGAGGCAGTTGTATTTACCATATTTATTCGTGGGTTTCCAGCAGTTACTGCTATTCTAAGCGTTGCGGTGTCACAAAGTGAAGGCGAGCCATTATCACATACTTGATAGATTACACTATCTTGACCGAAAAAGTCTGAATTTGGCGTGTAGGTAAAACTGCCGTCTGCATTCAGCACGACTGTGCCATTCACAGGCGCCGTCACCAGTGAGGCAGTCAACGCATTCCCGTCGGGATCGTTATCGTTCGTCAAAACGTTACCCGTTGCAGGTTCATTTTCAGTTACAATAATTTCATCATCAACTGCAACCGGAGCGTCATTTGTTGAATTTACGGTAAACTTGACAGTCGCTGTATCGCATAAGGACGGGCTACCATTATCGCATACCTGATAGTTCAGGCTGTCTAAGCCGACAAAATTAGTGTTTGGTGTGTACGTGAAACTGCCGTTAGCATTCAATACCACCGTTCCATTAACCGGCGCCGTCACCAGTGAGACAGTCAGCACATTCCCTTCAGGGTCTGTATCATTCGTCAAAACATTCCCTATCGCTGCTACGTTTTTCGCTGTACTGACAGCATCGTCTACAGCCATCGGAGCGTCGTTCACCGGCGTAATATCTATATTGATAGTACCAACGACTACATTATTTGCACCGCCTGAACCGGTGTTACCGTTATCATTGATGGAAACTTCTACCAGAGCCGCATTGTCGCCTGACAGGTTATGATCAGGTCGGAAATAAATATTACTAGGCACATTGATGTAATTATTAAGATCTATCAGATTTCCCGTCAATGTTAACTTTCCAGTCAAATGGCCCGTTATGGAGATTCCAGTTCCTGCTGCAATATCAAATATTCCGCCGGTGGCGTCCAACGTTAAGGAGACTTGTCCCACACCCGCATCAACATCCATTATTGTCGCCGACGAAATATCCAATGCATCTTCGGTAGCGTCTTCTCGCACGGTAATATCGGCAGGTAGTCCCACAATTACCGGTGCATCGTTTACCGCTTCAATTTGAAAGTGTGCCCATGCTGTATCACATCGAGAAGGTGTACCATTATCGCAAACCTGATATCGTAAACTATCCAAACCATTAAAATTAGCACTTGGTGTATAAGTAAAGCTACCATCCGCATTGAGTACGATCGTGCCATTTACGGGCGCCGTCACCAAAGAGGCGGTCAGGGCGTTCTCTTCCGGATCACTATCATTCGTCAAGACATTCCCAGTGCCGGGTGTATCTTCCCTTACCGATACGGCATCATCCATCGCGACAGGAGCCTGATTAGTCATTACTTCAATATCATCCAACATAACACCTATGTTGAAACCAACTATTTCAAGCTCATCCATATTCGCCAAGAATGGATAGTCGCTTGAACTTATGGCAATTTTATGGATGGGTATAGTGGGTTGATAGTAAGTCCGGATGGTATCAATAAGAACACCATCTCTTTTTACATAAATTTCAATCATCTGGGTTTCATTTTGGGTAGGCCAAATGTTAAATTGCCTTATACCAAAATTATCTCCAGAGGTACTTTTTAAAGTGGCAGAATGAAGCGTAGCGCCAGCCAACGCATCATAACGTAACACTTTTGTACTTAAACTAGTGCCAATTAACACCCTGATTTGACTACCATTGCCATTTCCCGTTGCAATGGCTGAAAAGCCATTACCAACCTCCCAGGTGGCTGGTGCCGTATTTGTGCTAATGGCGTGAACCTCTCCTGCATTAAAGCCCTCCCAGTCATAAACACCGGAATTGAGTACTTGTGCATGTACAATAAGACCACTGAATAACAGTCCGCAAAGCGTTATTAGGTAGTTGAAAAATTTTGTAGGGTAAAAGTATTTCATATATACTTGTTAAAATATCGACTAGACGCATAAGTAAGGATTCTGCCACCCGGAACTATTTTGATAGGCCGCTTGCAGCATCTCAGGGTGCTCCCAACTGATACCTGGATCCTGGTCAATTACCTTATTTTCTACTAGGCCTGTTTTACGATTGATTTGTGAGAGCCGGACATATACCGGGTGACTGGACTGATAAGGCGTCGTTTTAAGGTTGATTTCCCCTCGTGGACCGAGGCAGGTGATCGCTGCCAGCACACTAGCCAATGAATCGCGTGTGATCTTCTTATCTTCATGTCCACGAATCGCTTTTGAAAGACATAAGCCTACTTCGTAACCAAGCATGCTATACACTATCGGTTTCTCGTCATAGTTACTCTCATAAGCCTGTATAAAATCCTGATTAGCGCCTGTTTCTAATGTGTAGGTCCAGGTTATAGCGCTGGTTAGATTTGTCACGAATGGGTCGCTTGTTTCCAAGCACTCATCCGTCATAAACGGAGCCACACTTAATGCGGTGCGAGAGGATATCTTACTTTCCTGATAATAGCGGAGAAACTGCTCTCCTTCTTTTCCCGATAACATGGCGTGGGTGTGGTTTGGCATCAACATTTGTAATTGATTGATGAGAAGCAGGGTGTTTGGCATGGAAGTCATTCCATTTATAAAATTAAGCTTGACGTGGCTAGCTCCAGCCGCATGTAAGCCATAACGATAACATTCGTGCATATTATACCCTGCCTCATAATACGATAGGCTTACACATGGATCCGCGCCGTATTCCCGTTGCGCCCATTTCCCCATCACCCACTCGCTTTTCCAAAGATCGAGACTCGTATAAAAGAGATAATCTGACCGGAATTGATACGTAGGAACAAATCCACCTAAATTAGCTATCGCGACGGGTATACGGTATTTATTGATGATTTCTAAGCAGTTTTGAGTAACCTTGGTACCTACCACACCAATGATCATATCGACTTGATCGAATAAAGCCAGTTTATTTAGTGCATTTTCGACAAAGGACTGACCGCCGGTTTGAATAAACTCCTCAATGATTTCGATACGGCAGTTCGGTGTCCTTTGCGCCAAGGCAAGCATAACACCTTGCTTGAAATCATTGCGAAGATTTTTGAACACCCCTGAATAGGGTATTAAGAATCCTATTTTTAACTTTTGCATATCAAAGGTAAAAGGGATTATTCTCTCGAAGGAAATACACCTTGCAGTGCAATTACAAAATTGAGTACTTGATAAGGCTGCATGATGTTGAACGGTATATTGCCGCCTGCGAATCCTACAGCTACGTCTCCTCCACCGGTTGCTGATACGCCACCGAGATTGACCAAAGTGCCCGCATTTGCCTGATCGATAAAGCCATTTAATGATGCTGCGTTATTGGGGTCATAGGGTGCTGCCAATACGCTACCAGATGTGGCTACATGTGTTTGTGCTTGGTTCGTGGAAACACCAACGGAAACGCTCCCGGGAGTTGGCGTGAACGTTGCTTGATGTGTATGCATTGGCATTTGGGCCGATGTCAAGGTGATGGTTTCTGTGCCCGCTGTTTGTCCAAGCGTATAATTGGACCCGCCTGGACTTTGTCCTTGGCCAATTACCGCGCGACCTTGCAAGTCCGGCAATGCAAAGGTAGTTGTACCATTCCCACCATAAGTAGTTCCAAGCAGTGCAAACAGTGCGGAGTTTGAACTGATGGCTAAGAGCTGCCCTTGACAAAATGCCCAACCCCTTGGGGCAAAATTGGGCGCCCATATCATTATTTCGCTTAAAAGAGGATCTGCTGCCATAATTTTTGAGTTTAGTATGTGTTACGTATATTGACTGCTATTGTGGATATGAAATATTTCACACAATTTCCACAACAGCACAAAATGAACACAAATTTTGCTCACTTTGTATCCCTCCTTTGGGGGGGATCGCATGTGTGGAAATTAAGGGTTGTGCACTGTGGCTAAGAGGAGGAGCTAGCGTAGCCTGGATATACTTGTTATTTAGTGTAGGAGCTGATACAAGGCATAATTTATTAAACAAAGCTTCTTACACATGAACTATTTAAATTTTCGGCTGATCAATGCATGTCTACTATTGACCTCTAGCTTTTGATAGATATTTTTAATATGATATTTAACGGTCTCTACAGCAATATCCAAACGCAGTGCGACTTCCTTATTAGTTAGTCCTTCCTCAATAGCACTTACGACTTGCTCTTCTCTCGGTGTAAGTTTTTCTTTTGGATCAGGCGTCACCCTGGGGTTGAAAGACTCCACCACCAGTCGTGCAATACCTGGCGACATCGGTGCTCCCCCATCGCAAAGTGAAATAACAGACTCTTTGATTTTTTGTAAAGGCGTTTGCTTTAAGAGGTAACCGGAAGCGCCATTGCACAAGGCTTGAAAAACCCTTTTTGCGTCATCATAAACAGTCAGCATAATTACCTGACATTTTGGTGCTCTCTTTTTTATGCGGGAAATCCCTTTAATTCCGGATTCTCCAGGCAGCCCGATATCTGACAAAACCACATCGAGATAAGTATTGTCTGTCCACTGACTCATAAAGTCTTCTACCGAGCCCGCCGCTAAAAGACAAGAAAAACCTTGCTGTTCTTTGAAAAAATTTAACAGGGCTGTACGAATATGCTCGTCATCCTCAATTATCCCTAAACGTATCATGCGTTAAAACTATTTATTATTTTTGGTTCTACATCCCCCCCAATGGGGGTGCATGCATTAGTTTTAAACTACATAAGTATTATATGCACCTGAAAATATTGATTCTCTTCAACAATAGACAACTGTGCATTCATTTTAGCAGCGCGCTCCTTCATATTTTGGAGTCCGCGTCCACCTTGGTGATTTACAAATAATTCCTTAGGATTTGAACAGGTATTTTTAATCGACAAGTGTATAGTATTGTCGATAACCAGCTCGATGATTGCTTCTGAACCATCGCCATACTTGATCACGTTGGTCACAGCCTCTTTAAAAATAAGAAAAAGGTTCTGCCTTACAATTTGTGACAAGCCGTTTGAGGCATAAGCTCCCCGAATCTCAAACTTATACTGAAAATCTACCTCCTCCTGAAGTTTATACAGGTAGTCTTTCATACGGATAACCAGGTCTTTTATTGTATCAAAACGCGAATCGATCGACCAAACCATGTCGCTCATGGTAGATAAGGCTTGCCTACTAGTATCTGCGATTTGTTGCAATTGCTTATTTTCTCCACTCCACCCGTTTATTTTGCTGTTCAGCGAATCGGCTTGGTAATAAATGCGTGTTAAAGAACTTCCCACCTCATCATGAAGATCGCTGGCGATGCTAATTCGTAAACGACGTTCTTTGATTTGTATATATTCACGATATTTAAAGATTGCCCAAATAATGATCGCGAAAAACAATACGAGCAGGCATTTAAACCAAATTGTTTGATAAAAGGTGGGATTCACTTGAAGTGGCACGATTAGGCTAGCGTTAGTCCACCGCCCATCCGGCAGACGAGAAGCAAGGTGCAGCTGATAACTGCCGGGCGGCGTTTCAACGAAGGTAATTTCCTGCCGACGCCCCAAAGGCAGCCAATCCAAGTGTCCATCCAATCGATAAAAAAACTGTAGCTCTTTGGCCAGCTCACTCACCCCGCCAAAGCCAATCGTAAAATAGCGCGTCCCAGCTTCTATTATAAGCCTTTTATCTTGTTTATACGGGAAGGTGTAATGCCGTTCCAATCCCTGGCCTGCTCGCTCGGTAGTAAAGCTGGTAATATTTAGGGGAGTGGTTTTCGTTAATCTTCTTACTTGCGGCACACGAGGCGCCTCCGCATTAAAATAAAGCAAACCATTGATGGTTCCCAAGTAAAAGGTATTGCCCTGCTGAAAAGCAGCCGCCTGATTAAATTCATTTGCTGGCAATCGATCCAGTCGAGAGTAATTAGCAATCTGCTTTGTCTGTTTGTCAATCATACTTAAACCATTATGGGTGGCTACCGCGACATGGTCTGCCTTGGTTAATATACTATACACAATATCATCAGCCAAGCCATCTTCATTGGTGATTTTCTGCCGTACCGCTCCATTCCCGTCTAATATCCAAACGCCTTCTCCGTGTGTTCCTATCCAAAAAGTATCATCTACCGGCGTAATACAATACACTGCGTTTCCCAAGGCATTTGTTTGCAAGCTGTTAGTTTGGCAATCCCAGATAAATAGCCCTTCGGGCGTACCGATCCATAATTTTTTTCCAACGGGTGTTACATGTAATATCTTTAATCGTGCAAGTTTAGGGTGTTTCACTACCCGGTATGTTTTCGAATAAGGATTAACCATATATAAGCCTGCATAAGTGCCTACCCATACAGAATCATGCGAAACACGCGTCAACGTTGTCATGGCTTCAACTGGCAGTTTTTCGCTTTTTGCCGCCAAACTAAGCCTAATAGATGAAAGTCGTTTTTTTTTTCGATCGAACCAGAGCAAGCCACTTCCTTCCGTTCCTAATAATAAGGTGTCTTTACTCCATGGAAGTATCCGATAAACAAACTGCCCACCGAGTGTTTCCTTTTCTCCGGTCCGCTCGTTTATGGCAATAAATCGATCTTTGTACGATCCGACATAGAGCGTGCCGTCACTGTGCTTATAGATGCTTCGTATACTATTGATTGACGTACCATTGCTAAGGAGCGTATGAAATCGATGATTAGTGGGCAATAACTCTAAGACATGATTGTTAAGCGACATCAACAAGCTATTACCTAAATTTTTAAACCATACGATATGATCATCTTTTAGGTTGTCGGGGTAGGTCATTTCTTGCTTGCTTACATGGTTGGTCGGAAAGTTATATGTAAACAGCTGTTCTTTACCGATACTTGCTTTATTCGTGAATATCAAGATGTGATCATTATTGAAAGGTGCCATATATACGGTACCGTCCTTACCAACCTGATTCCTTTCCAATGCCGGAATTTGGTCAAAAGTTCCGTTTTGAGTATCAAAAAGATACAAACCACGATCTTTAATGTTTAACAAGCATTTTCCCGAGGGATGAAAGTGCACTTGTTCAATCTCTGTATTATTCAATTCAGGTAAGCCAAAGTATGTCGGGGGTGATAAATAACCCTCCCGGATTCGGAGACGGATCATTTTCCCTGCTTTCGTGGATACCCAAAGTTCTCCGGCATAAGGTTCTGAGATGGAAACGATAGAAGGCTTGTTGAAATGGTTTGGATAATCCCGATTGATATCAAGCAGAAGTTTTAGGCTATCACCGTTGACCTGATAGAGTCTACCATCAAACGACCCTGCATATATATTGCCGTTGCGCCCTTGCCCAATACACTCTATATCCGGTTTATGAACATATTGGTCTAATTCCGGGTTTTTTACAAAATTCATTTCCCAACTTCGCAAATCGAAGCGTACGAGGCCATTTTCAGTTCCGATCCAAAGGTTGTTTTGCCTGTCGGGAAAAAGGGTCTTAATTCTACTGTTCGGAATAGCGGGTTTACTTTTATTATTCAGGAAGATAGTTTCGTTTCCGTCGTATCGACATAATCCACCGCTAGTAGCCATCCACAGAAGCCCCGCACTGTCTCTTATAACATCCGTAATAACTTGGCTCTGCAAATTTTCGGGAAACTTGGCATCTCGAAAAATAAATCCCTCTTCTTGGGAGTACACGTACAACATACGTGTAAGCAAAACAATAAGCAAGAAAGGTTTTCTAATATACATGAATAGGTAGAATGGAACACATCCATCTGATCTGGTGCGAAACTTTAATTATAAATTAAGCGAAATATTGTCCATCTTTTTTATTCATTCTGTTCATTTTTTTTACACATAAAAATTGGGTAAAAAGTGTTCTCCAAAGTCTTTCTCCAAACGAATCGATAGAAGAACAGTTTTTTTATTTTCTTTTATACTTTCCTGCGTTTATATTTGTCGGCATCGAATGACCAACAATGAAACGAATTATAAGCATTTTCACTTTCTTTTCACTAACATTATCCTTTAATAACCAGCTGTTTGCTCAATCGCAAAACACCTATCAAAACCCGTTGCCGGTTGCATTTGGTGACCCTTACGTACTGCACGTATCGGGCGACAAATATTATATGTACGGCACGGGTGGAGTTGCAAAAAATGGATTTGCTGCTTATTCTTCGACCGACCTTGTGAATTGGAAAGATGAAGGCCAAGTATTTTATGCCGGTAACCCAAATGGTTGGAGCGATTCTACCGCCGCTTGGAACGGAGCCTACTGGGCACCGGAAGTATATGCGCATAACGGCAAGTTCTACCTATTTTACTCCGCTCAATGGAGCGATAACCCTGGCAAGGAGGTTGAAAATTTTCGCATTGGAGTAGCTGTGGCGGATAAGCCTACGGGGCCATTTGTTGACTTAACCGATAAACCAATTTTTGATCCTGGATACCCTATTATCGATGCGAATGTACTTTTTGATGACAGCGGTAAGATTTATCTTTATTATTCCCGCTGCTGTTATAAGCATCCCGTGGAAAGCGAAGTAGCTACCTGGGCTAAGAAAAAGGGATGGTTTGATACAATAGAGGAAAGTTGGGTGTATGGTGTTGAGTTGAAACCTGATTTCAGCGGCGTTATAGGCGAGCCCGTCTTATTATTAAGACCTCCTGTAGAAATGAGCGATAAACAGGCGGAGTGGGAAAGTCGTTCGGTTACGTCAAAGGAAGTTAATCGCCGGTGGACAGAGGGCTCCGCTATTTTTAAGAAGGGAGACACTTATTATATGATGTACTCGGCCAATTACTTTGGGGGTAAGAATTATGCCGTAGGATACGCGACTTCCAAAAGTCCGCTCGGCCCATTTACCAAAGCGGCTAATAACCCTGTATTGCAGAAGAACAGCGAACGTGGTGGTGTGGTAACAGGAACCGGTCATAATAGTGTGACCTACTCGCCAGACGGAAAGGAAATGTTCTGCGTGTATCACGCACGGACCTTATCAACGGGTGAAGAACGTGTTGTTTTTATTGATAGAATGAAGATAACAGAAGACGGGAAATTGATAGTAGAGGGACCGACTACGACACCTCAACTAGTTCCAAGCAGATAAAAAAAGGAACCTCCTGCACAGTGGGTTCCCTTTACTTTTGATCAGGAAACGTTGGCTCAGTCTAACGTGTCGAGTTGTTTAAGATCGAAATCATCATTAATCACTTCGCCGTTGGGTTTTACCAAGACAAATCTGGGTAGCTCAGAAAGATATAGGGTATTGATTAAGTCCTGTTGTGCTTCGTTTCTCATTCTATAACTATATTTAAAATCCAGGCCTTCCGTATTCTCTTTCCACTTACTGAATTGGCTTTCCATTGAAATCGGCAATATATCAATTCCTCTTTTCTCCAAAACTGGCACTTCTTGTTCCAATTGCTTAACCGCCTTGGCGGACGCTTGATCTGCACTATTCCAAAATGACAGCAGCAAATATTTACGATCCTTAAAAGAATCCCATGGAATTTCTGAAAGCTGTGCATCGGTTGCGACTACCTGTTTTTGAAGATCTAACCGTTGTATTTTCGTTTGCACCTTTTCGAGTCGTTTGGCAAAGTCTAGGCCATACTTGCTCTGCTTTACCTCAATTGGCGCCTGTTCTAACAGATTCCCGTATGCTTTTGCGTATTGACGCTGTTTTCCCGCCCGTGATAACAAATAAAATGAGCTGATTAATGGCTGGTGTTTTTTGATGAAATCTTCAGTAATTGAAGCAGGACTTTTCGAAAGTTCTTTCTTACCCGAAACTTTGGTGACGCCTGCCCCGCCAAGGCTGTAACTTTCTGTCTGTCCTTCTTCTTCCGCTTCAAGTTCGGCAAGTACAGTATGCCATTTATTTAATAACTCTTGTTCTTTTCCACCACCTTGAATCGAAAAGGCAGTTTTGCTTATGGAGCCTGGGTGATTAAAGGGCCGTTGTACAAGCTTCAGATCTGTAGAAGCGGATGCTAAAACCGGGATGGAGGCTTCCCAAACTAACCCACTGGTACCGCGTTTTGTGGACTTTCCTTCTATTTTTATAAAGTAAATTTCGTTAAGATTAGCGGTATCCAGCTTGAGTTTGAATTTCCCGTTCTCAATAGGGACGGATATAACGGAATCCTTCTCATTGTCCTTGAACAAAGAAACTTTTTTTATTTCGGAATTCGCTGTTTCGCTAATAATCGATAGCGCGCCTTTCTCGGGTGTATAAAGATATTTTTGCTTTTTAGTGTCCGTCTGTTTATTTTGTTCGCGGTGTTGGCATGACGATATAGTCAGTAAAAAGCCAATCACAATAACGTAAGGGCTCGATCTAAAGAATTTCATATGCTAATATACCAACATGTAATCATATTGTTTGTGTACTTGCGAAAATTGTAAACATCCATTTAATATTTATATAAGTTTGCACGGATATCTAATTACAGTAACTAAGTTATGATTCAAAAAGAAGACACCGAAATATTTTATCCAATGGATTTGACAGCTTGGCGGGCATGGTTGGAGAAAAACCATCAATCAAAATCATCCGTCTGGCTCGTTCTTTATAATAAATCTTCAGGCAAACCTTCCATTTCCTGGAGTGAGGCGGTAGACGTTGCTTTGTGCTTTGGATGGATAGATAGTAAAAAGATAAAAATAGACCCTGAAAGATCCCATCAGTTTTTCAGCAAGCGAAAAGCTAAAAGCACATGGTCAAAAATCAACAAAGATAAAGTGGAGAGATTGATAGCAAGCGGCTTAATGACACAAGCTGGTTTGGAGTGTATTGAAAAGGCGAAACAGAATGGGTCCTGGACGATTTTAGATGAAGTGGAAGCACTTAAAATTCCGGCGGATTTAGAAGCTGCATTTATGATTCATACCGGGGCAAAATCATTTTTCGAAGGGCTGAGCAAGTCCGCAAGAAAGGCAATGTTACAGTGGTTGGTTCTAGCCAAGCGGCCTGAAACAAGACAGGAACGAGTACACCAGATTGCTGCACTCGCTTCAAAAGGAATGAAACCGAAACCGTTTTAACTTGTACTTACTCGGCATACCTATCAAAATCATTCCGAAATTAATTCCACATCCTTTTGCAAATAACGCACAAAACACTGATAAAAATTAGTGAAAAATAGAGACATATTGTGCAATTCGATTCCGCTTGTTTGTTTTTATTTGCCTACAGAGTGAGGGGTTTCTTGCAAGTTTGTTAAAAACCAATTATGTCCTATAGAACCGGATTGGGGCCTCTTCTAAAATTACGGACAAACGAAGGTGTTCATGAACTGCACCGGTAGCGTATAAAGTACGATTATTTCACCATTATAATGTCCAAATTATGAAAAAGATTACGATCAATTTATGTTATCTATGTCTCTTGCTCTTGTACGCTTGTGAAAAAAACGTTAAGATGCAGCCAAACCCTGAAACAATGGATATGATGGGTTTTATTATAGATAGCACTTTTACCAACCCTATCATACCGCGAGGCGCCGATCCATGGGTGACGCACAAACATGGCTTTTACTACTTTACATACACGCAGGGGGGCAAATTAGTCTTGTATAAAACAAAAAACATGTCTGAGTTGGCATTGGCGAGCGCCCACGATGCGTGGATACCCGAACAAGGTATGCCATATTCCAAAAATCTATGGGCGCCGGAATTACACTACCTTGATAATAAATGGTATATGTATTTTGCTGCAGACAATGGGCAGAATGCAAATCATCGAATGTATGTCGTAGAAAATGCGGCAGCAGATCCTACGACCGGAGAGTGGGTGCTCAAGGGAAAGGTGGCCGACCCGTCCAACGAGTGGGCCATTGATGGTACCGTACTTGAATATAAAGGGCAACGCTATATGTTATGGTCGGGTGGAAACGCCGGTGCTGCTCCGCAACGTATCTATATTGCAAAGATGAGCAATCCATGGACCATCAGTAGCGAAAAGGTGGCTATCTCCAGTCCGATACATCCTTGGGAAATGAATGGTAGTGCGATTAACGAAGGTCCCCAGGTATTAATAAGTCCGAGTGGTCGCGTACACGTGGTATATTCAGCAAGTGGTTATTGGGTTGACACCTATTGCTTAGGTTTACTAAGCCTGAACATAGATGGAGATCCAATGAAGCCCGATGACTGGGTAAAAACACCGCAACCCGTTTTTTCTATGAATGCCGAAAGCGGCGCTTATGGCCCCGGCCACAATGGTTTTTTCAAATCGCCGGACGATAGCGAAGACTGGATTATTTATCATGCACGGAGCTTACCTGGAGGTGGGGATGGAAACGGTCGGAATGCCCGCATTCAGCAATTTACTTGGAATGCAGATGGAACCCCCAACTTCGGTATACCCGTTAAGATTGGTGTACCTATTGCAAAACCTTCTGGCGAACCCATTCGAAAAGTATATCGTACTGATAACTGGTCTATTGCAAGCTTTAGTTCTGAGGAGACTGTCAATAATCGTTTGGCTAGTAAATTGATTGATAATGACGTAAATTCGTACTGGATAACGCGATACTCATCCAATCCAACAAACTATCCCGATCATTGGATTACCGTTGATATGGGGGAATCCCTAACAGTGGATGGCTTTATGCTCGCGCAGAAAAGCGGTGATCGAAAAGTTAAAGAAATAGAAATTTTAATAAGCGACGACAACAGTTCGTGGGAAAGTCTGGGAACCTTTGAATTGGCTAATGTAAATTTGGTTAAACAATACTTAAATATAGATGTAAGGCGTACCTGTAGGTACTTTAAGTTAGTCCCGTTGGCTGGTTATGATAGTCAGCAGCAACCCGGACTTGCAGAAGCGGGTGCCTACATTAAAGGAGAGTAAAAATTTAAGTCCCCTGAATTAATCGGGTTGAAAAAAAAATGAAACTATATTGTAAGTTTATATGTCTTTTCTGTCTGCTATTATTGGCAGGCAATTTGCGTGGTCAAGAAAAACCTAATATCATTATTATTCTTACAGATGACATGGGATTCAGCGACATAGGCACTTTTGGAGGCCAGTTTGTTCCCACCCCCCATTTGGATCAACTGGCTAAAGAAGGCACTAAATATACGCAGTATTATAGCGCCGCTCCTATTTGCAGCCCTTCTCGTACCAGTATCCTGACGGGTATGTTCCCTGCTGAATGGAATTTCACGACCTTCCTGAATGATCGGCGAAGCAATGCGCGTGCAGAGCAAGCAAACTATTTGAATGTAAACGCCCCCTCATTGGCCAAAGTATTAAAAGCAGCGGGATACGCCACCGGGCATTTTGGAAAGTGGCATATGGGCGGTGGCCGCGATATTAAAAATGCACCGGGCTTTAAGAAATATGGTTTTGACGAGCACGCCAGCACGTACGAAAGTCCGGATCCTGACCCTGCCCTAACTGCAAGGGACTGGATCTGGTCTGATGAGGACAGCATCAAACGTTGGGACCGAACGGCTTACTTTGTAGATAAAACGCTTGATTTCCTCCGTCGGCATAAGGGTGTACCTTGTTTCGTGAACCTTTGGCCGGATGACATGCACACGCCATGGGTACCGGAAGAAAATCGTCGGCAATCGGGTAAATTCCCAATGAATCCGGACGAAGAGAAGGCTTTTAAGCTGGTATTAGCTGAATTTGACAAACAAATGGGCAGGTTGTTTGACGGCTTAGAGAAACTGGGTTTAGCTGAAAATACGCTGATCATTTTCACCAGTGATAATGGTCCGCTACCGAGCTTTAAGGGCAGCAGGGCGGGCGGCTTGCGGGGCACGAAACTCTCACTCTACGAAGGTGGTATTCGTATGCCTTTTATCGTACGATGGCCGGGCCATACACCTGCGGGTCAGACGGACAGTGTGTCGGTCTTGAATTCAAGCGACTTGTTTCCCACCTTGGCACGTATTGCCGCTGCTCCACTACCACCTAATTACAAAGGAGACGGCGAGGATAGAATGAAGGTATTCTTAGGAAAGCCCTCCTCAAGAGAAAAAGATATGTATTGGGAATATGGGCGAAATGATTATGCTTTTAACTATCCCAAAGGAAGAGACCGGAGTCCGAACTTAGCGATCCGGTCGGGTAAGTGGAAACTGTTAGTTGACTACCAAGGTGATAATGTAGAATTATATAATATCGTGGATGATAAATATGAAACTAACAACGTTGCCGCATGGCATTCGGATATCGTAGCTGACTTAAAAACGAAGCTTATTACTTGGCGGGCTTATTTACCTGAATTAACAGCCGACCGCGCTAATCCTTAACATGAATACGGTTGCTCGATTTTGACGCAAGTCAATGTTTTTAAAAGTTATTTAATGCAACTTTGGCTTGTAATTCACGGTGATGTCTGACATGCTAAAGGACCTTATACAACGAAAAACACAACTTGAAGAAAAGCAAGTTCTCGAGATACTGAGGTATTTCAAGCCACTTGTCGCCAAAAAAAACGAATTATTACTTGCAGAGGGTGCTGTAGCAGATAAGTTGTTTTTTATTGACAAGGGATGTCTGCGGCTCTATTACAATAATGATAACCACGGCGTATCGACAAGATTTATGGCTTTTGAGCATACTTTTTTAACGTCAATTGTTAGTTTTATTTCAAGAACACCGGCACCTGAATATATACAGGCTGTAGAAACTTCGGAATTATTCGTGATCTCCTACCATGATTTTTTTCGATTGCGGACGACGATCCCGGCATGGGACAAAATGTATATTTATATCCTAGAATACGGTCTCACCGTTATTACATCGAAGCTTAGCGGATTACTTACGCAGAGCGCAACAGAACGTTATCGCAACTTACTAAAAAATAACCCGGAACTTGTACAGCGGTTATCAAATGCAAACTTAGCGGCTTATTTGAATATATCACCCGAAACACTCAGTAGGTTAAAATCAAATTTATAATAGTAGAATCAAAGCGGCATACCCGTTTCAGAAACAAAATTGATTTAAGTAAATAAGCAAATCAGTCATGAGAAGTGATGAAGTAAAAAAAGGATACCATAGAACGCCACACCGGTCTTTATTTAGAGCCACCGGATTAAAGGATGAAGATTTCGAAAAGCCCTTTATCGGTGTAGCCAACTCATTCATAGAGATTATTCCCGGACACTTTTTTTTGAACAAGGTGGCGAACATCATTAAGGAGGAGATTCGTGCAAACGGATGCATCCCTTTTGAATTCAACACCATTGGAATTGACGATGGCATTGCTATGGGACATGACGGTATGCTGTATTCGCTTCCGAGTAGAGAATTAATTGCCAGTTCAATAGAAAGTGTAATGAACGCACACAAATTGGACGCCATGATTGCTATACCAAATTGTGATAAGATAGTACCTGGTATGATCATGGGTGCACTACGTGTAAACGTACCTACCATTTTTGTGAGTGGAGGTCCCATGGCAAAAGGTTATAAAAAAGATGGTACTCCCATCGATCTCGCATCTGCATTTGAGGCAGTGGGCAAGCACGAGGCTGGGGTTATTAGCGAGGAACAACTTCGGGATATCGAATGTAATGCCTGTCCAAGTGCGGGAAGCTGCTCGGGTATGTTTACGGCTAATTCTATGAACACCTTGATGGAGGCAATGGGCATAGCCCTACCGGGTAACGGAACTATCCTTGCCCAAACAGTCGAACGGGAGACACTTTATAGAAAAGCGGCTCGACGCATCTGTGAGATTGCAAAAGAAGAGACAGCACGTAAAAAATTCACCCTGAAAAATATATTGAACGAAAACGCCGTTCGAAATGCCTTTGCTGTTGATATGGCAATGGGTGGTAGTTCCAATACTGTTTTACATATGCTTGCTATTGCAAATGAGGCAGGTTTAGATTTTCAACTGAAAGATATTAACGCAATTTCACGGAATGTTTCGCACATTGCTAAAATCTCACCAAGCCTAACGAATGTTCATATGGAAGACATTAATCGGGCAGGTGGCGTTAGTGCTGTGATGAAAGAGATGACCAAAAGGAGTAATAATATTCTTATAGACAATTTAACAATCAGCGGCGAAAACCTTTTACAACTTATAGTAGGAGCCGAAATTAAGGACAAAAATATTATACGTACCATCGATAACCCATACAGTGAAGTGGGTGGCTTAGCAATTCTGTATGGAAATCTGGCCGAACAAGGTGCCGTTATCAAAACCGCAGGACTTACGGGTTCTAGGGTATTTACCGGCAAAGCCGTTTGTTTTAATGGTCAACAGGAAGCCGTCGATGGCATAATCGGCGGAAAAGTTAAAGAGGGTGATGTGGTAGTTATCCGCTACGAAGGTCCAAAAGGCGGTCCTGGAATGCAAGAAATGCTGACGCCCACAAGCTTGATTATGGGCATGGGTTTGGGCAGCTCTGTTGCACTAATAACAGATGGTAGATTTAGCGGAGCAACTAGAGGTGCCTCCATTGGACACGTATCTCCGGAAGCGGCTGAGGGTGGTATGATCGGTTTAATCGAAGACGGAGATGAAATTCATATCGATGTAGACAATTACATCTTATCGGTTAAGTTAAGTGATGAGGAAATTGGGAAGAGAAAAGCGAATTTTGTGCCCCTCAAAAAAAAGCTGCAATCGCGATGGCTTAGCCAATACAGGGCTTTAGTAACAAATGCCAGCAATGGGGCTGTCTTAAAGACGGATCTATAGTAGCGACTGCCGCCTTATTGCCTAGAAGTTTCTCAGGTTATCTTACTCTTCACATGCAACGGTAACAAAAATGCAATTCAGGCCTCTTTAAGAGAGGCCTTCACCCCCCTCTCCTCTTGTTGTTACAGCCTGCGTTTACGCACACGTGTGCGTAAACTACGCAATCGATTGATCTCGAAACCAATTTGTTTTTTTATATAGGCTTGAATATGTTTGCTCACGCAGTAACCAATTTGACCACAATAAACTAGGAAAAATCGTGAACTCGTCTTTACCGTAAGGACGAAGTATTCGACTGAATGATTGTGTGTATTACTAAATTATGAAGAACTATGAGAGAGCGTTAAACTGATGGATCAGAAATGGCGATGGGACAGGCACGCACACTCGCCGAAAAATACGAACTGATGGAAAACAATTTTAAATATAGCATTTTACAAGTTCCCCTATCAGGCGTTAAAGTAAACTCGTTACCTGAAAGCTATTATTTCTTTCCGATTCAGGAAAGCATAATCGATAAAAATCCTAAAATTGAACAGAACAATAACTGGGGTGGTACGTTTAATCCGACCTTAGAATAAATCAAATAATGATTTCAATCGGTAAAGTTTCTATATGCAAACTTTACCGATTGAAATCACCTAATTGAACTCTCTTTAGCGTTTCCTTTACTCAAAATTGATCAGTTTCAGAACCGCATTTCTCTTACGGATAATGGTACTATCGGCTTTTTTGGCTAAACGTTCTTTATCGGTAAAATAATACTTATATCGGGCTTTTGTCATGCTAATATTATAGTCAGGTATCTTACCCTTTACATCTACGCCCATTTTAAAAGGGACCGGAGATTTTAGTACCGAGATATGATAATCATAGGACAGATCAATATGTTGTATGCCTCCTACTGCTAGGCGATAACGGTCAATTTCGACCAAAGCGGGTAAAATCTCTAGCTGCCGATCTTTAATTAACATTTCTACGTTCAGCGAATCGATGTATGTGCTGTCTCGTTCCTTGAACTTGAAGGTTTTGGCCAGCTCCCTAAACGCTTCATTGTCTTGCACGGCCAAGTGGGTAGCTCGCAACGCGGCTACACTTCTTACTGATCCGATATCGATCTCCATATCGTTATTCAGATTAGCAGAGCCTTTTATACTGAAATCTGCATTACCTTCCAGTGATTTTATAACAGGGAAAAGAGTGTCTAACGTGGGGGCAAAATCCTTCAATTGATTCATTTTCATGTTACGTACGTCAATCACGTATTGCATTCTAGCTTGACCATTCGCCAGTGGTTTATAACGCAGTTTGGTTTGCAGAGAAGCCTCACCGGATTTTAAACTGAAATCATGTAAATTCAACTGCCCGTTATCAACACGGGCTTGACCTTTAAGATTGTTCAGCATTAATGATCCCATTTTCAATTGCTCTATAAAGGAGTTAAAGGTAAAACGAATATTGGTAGGTAATGTAAAACGAGTAGAGTCTGCTATAGGTGTTACGGGTGGCGCGGCGGTCAACGCTGGCGCCGCCATACGCTCTATAACTCCTGCGTTAGCGCTTTCGGCTTGCAATACGCCCATTAACTCGTCAATATCCAAATAGTGGGCATGCAGATTTAAATCAGCATACAAAAGCGTATCCCGCTTGTCTACCGGAAAGATGTTGCGTACCTCGCCGTCGAGCTTCATCTTGAAGTCGCCAAGCGCCACAAAAGCATTGTTTAGGTGAATATCATGTCCTTTTACAGTAATAAGGGAACGATTAATCGACAGCGGCATACCGACATTAGGAATGGCCGCCTTAAGCTTCGAAAAGCTAAAGGAGCCTATTGGCCACCATTGCTTCTGCTCATTTTTCTCGACATTGAATTGGTAAGACCCTTTATCAACGATCAGTGTCATTTGTCCATAGTGCAGGGCTAAATTCTGCGCGTCGAAGCTCGTAACAAAATGAGGAGCACGTGGCAGCTTACCTGGGCCAACCGCAGCAGCGATGGAAGCTTTCTCAATGCGTACATTCATACTGTCTGTAGATTGATAGTGAAGAGCCGCCAAATTGATCTTCGATTTCAGCGGTAAGCGTTTGTCGACTTTTTTAGATCCTGAAAGCTGCGCATGAAGTGCCTGCACCGTAAGCTTATGTTTTTTTCCGTATTGTAGATTAAGCCTATCTATATCCAATTGTCCGGACAATCCATTCTTTTCATCTCTTTTCAGGCTCAGTGCAGTATAAGGTGTATGAAAAAGAAGCTCCTCTTTAGCCATGTTTATTTGTAGATCCGCGAGCTTAGCATTACCTTGTAATGACAGATCGCGATAATCAAAGCCCGATTGAGCCGTATACGTAATTTTTCCCGCGAGATCTATGAACGCTCTTCCACCGAGCTGCAATCCCTCGACAATAGGAAATGTTGACCCAATTTTTGTAAGATCGATATTTGCTTCGACATCCGGTTCAATTTCCGGGTTATCCAACAGGTTTTGTACTGATATGCTACCGCTAAGGTGTATGCCCGTTCCTCTTATTAGCATCTTATTGATACGTACTGCGGAACGTTGGCGCTCATTAAAGTCTAAAAGACTTTCTACATCTGCCTCTAGGGCGGTAATTTGGCCCGGAAACTTTTTATAACGCAGAGAACCGCCATGTATTTTAAGCTGTGCCCTTGATACAGGCAGCTTGCCTTCACCGTATACACCATTTGTCTGCAACACTAAAAACACCCTACCGCCAACATCAACATCTGTTGTCTTAAGGTATCTTTTTGGCACCATTTTCCATAAATTTGCCAGCGATGGCACCTTCATTTTAGCTTGCAATGCTACATTTACAGCTTTTCTGCCATTGGGTCGTTCAAAGACGCCGTCAAGCAGAAAGTCTATATCGTTCAATTTTAGCGTTCCATTGGTAAAGCTGAGTTTTCGACTTTTCTTATCAAGCTTCATATCTGTATCCAAAAGGCTGTTCAATTGCCGGATAAAGACAAATCCACCCTTCGTGATCGTTAGCTGCTTACTATCTGAATGTAATTTTAACAGGAGGTGATCCTCGTCGTAAACAAACCCAATTTTAAGAGCCAAATGCGGGATTCGGCAATCAAGTCTTGATCCTTTGTCTTCATAGTGAAAACTGGCATCTTCGATGCGAAGCGATTTAATATGAATTTTTTTTATTGCCGATTGGACATCGCTTGTGTCAGTAGCTTCAGCCGTTTCCTTCTTCAGAATATCATAATTTGCGTTGCCGTGCTGATCCACTGCCAAATGAAGTCGCGGCCTGCGCAATGTAATTCGCTCAATATCTATTTCTTTTTTTAAAAGTAATTTAGTCATGTTGACGGCGCCCCGAAAGTCACTGAAAACAACTAGGGTATCTCTCCTGTCTCTCGAAAGAATATATCCGTCATGTAGACGAGCACCGAAACGTGGAAAAGAAGAAAAAAAAGTTAATTCGACGCTTTTACAAAAAACCTGTCCATCCAATTGTTGATTAATCGCCTTAAGTGCTATGGGCGTTATCTTCTCAGGTTTAAAGAGAAAATTAGTAATGAAAGTTATGGCAAGCAGAATCAAAGTGCAGGCTAAGCCCAAGCTAATAAGAATTTTTTTTAGGATGTTCGACATATATTCTATTTCCTGTTCTGCCGCAAGGCGTTTAACCGATTCAGCCTCGGAGAGCTGCAAACAGGCCTTATATTTTGCGTCGCCAAATTTAATACTATTTTCAAAATGCTTTTTAGCACATCAGATACTCCTATACACATAAACGACTTGGTTAACTTTCTGCGGCTTCTTTTGTTACTACATCCCGATGCGCTCTCCCCCAATTAATCATTTCCTGGATAATATTACCGAAAGTTCTACAGTATCCTGTTGGTTCATATTCAATCAATACCGGCGTGTCTACATAAACCGTTCGTTTCACCAATTTATTTAATTCCATCTCCTTCAGTTCTTTAGATAACATACGCGTAGTAATTCCTGGAATACTCCGTTCAATTTCCCGAAAACGCCTGTTACCGTTGCAAATGGAATTAATGATAGGTATCCGCCATTTCCCGCCGATAAAGTATAGGGTGTCTTGCAAAGCCCTGAGTTCTTCTTCTTGATTTCTTTCCATTTTTATTTATGTTACCTGATATACTCTGTTATACTGATTACAAAAGTATACCATTTTCAGCATATCTTTATCAAAAAAATAAAAAAATGAATAATTTAAAAAATAAGATAGCCCTTGTAACCGGCGGGAATAGTGGCATTGGCTATGCAATTGGGAAAGAACTGGTAGCGCAAGGCGCAAAAGTCGTTATTACAGGAAGACGTAAAGAGGCAATAGAGGCCGCTGCCCATGAAATAGGTGCCAGTTCTTTCTTAGCCGACCAAGCGAACCTCGATGACACCATACAATTAACGGCTGCTGTTAAAGAGCAATTTGCTAAGATAGATATCTTAGTTATCAACGCAGGAATTACCGGAACCTTGGGACCGATTGAAGAAGCGAGTGTAGAAAATTTCGATCGTGTGATGAATATCAATTTTAGGGGAGCCTATTTTACGTTGAGCAAGTTCATTCCCTTACTAAATGATGGTGCTTCGGTTGTGATACTTTCCTCTATAGTAGCCGCTACTCATAAACCAAACAGTTCTATTTATCAGGCCAGCAAAGCGGCTTTAAATTCAATCGCAAAAACAGCAGCCGCAGAATTAGCCTCAAGAAAAATTAGGGTAAATATCGTGAGTCCAGGTCCGCATAGAACGGAAATAATGAGGAAAACAGGCTTGGAAGAAATGGCGTTAAAAAGCATTACAGAACAGCTAATCAACGATATTCCATTGAAAAAAATGGGTGAACCGGAAGATGTTGCCAAATTGGTCACTTACTTATGTGATGACGCGGCCTCTTTTATCACCGGTACGGAAGTTATTGTGGATGGTGGAATAACACTTTAACCCAGGTGGCTTATATAAAGTAAAAAAGCAAACCATAAAGGTTTGCTTTTTTACGCTATAGGGAAAATATCGTATATTTTATGGGATACAGTTTTCTAAACTGGATGTAGACCATCGTTAATACGCTAAAAGCAACGAGTGCATCAACCGTAGCAGGAAAACCGATTACACTTATCTTAGAAAAGAAAGCGAAGATAATATCAAAGAACATTCCTGCAAACACCCATTCTTTTAGTCGAATGAGCTTATTAGGAAGCAAGAGTACGGCAACGCCTGAAAGCTTAAAAACACCTAATAGGTAGATAAAATGTGATGGATATCCCAATTGCTGCGTGATACCCCATACAATTGGATTTCTCGTCAGTTCGAAATAGCCACTCGCTCCAAACCAAAGCGACATAAAGATAACTCCTGACCAGTAAATAATTTTTGTTGTTTTCATTTTTTATTTAGTTATTGAATTTAAGATGAGATAGTAATAGCTTCGCCGAGTGAGTTAGCGGCTAGAAGACCGGTTTGTACCCCATGATATAGCTTATTCTTTTTTGCTGGTCTTCCGGCTTATTATTTCCGTTTTGCAGCGTCCCTTTATTAAGCTGATACGATATGGCACCCATTCCATCACTTTCAATCGATTCGACACTTAAGAGTTCACCGTTTATGGTACCTCCAACATATTGGGGATTATCATGCGAACGCCAGGTAACCAAGCGTAAAACACTACCTGCCGCAGGTAAGCTATCGCCTTTTGACAAAGTCTGATAGGCTTTTTCATTACCATATAAGGCAGCCATGGTTTGGTTCTTTTTACTCACGGAAGAGGCAATAAATTTTAAGGCCCCGGGGTCAAATACAACACGACTATAACCCTTGTTTTCCGCTTTGTCGACACAGCTGCTAAGCAACGTACCAATAAGCACTAGCATAAAAATCATTTTATTCATGTCTTATTATTTTTGAGATTAGTTCTTTACGATTTACTTTTAAGGGTACGTCAAAAAGATACCCGGTAGATTCCGCTAGCTGGCGGTGACAGCTGATACAGGATTGCTGTGCAAATAAGGCTGTTTTACCAGTGGGAATTAATTGTTGGCCACTGAATTTGGCAAAGCCCCAACCCTCTGTATTCTTATATTGCTCAGCATCCTTCACCATGAATTGTGCATTGATGAATTTACCTGCTCGGAGTTCGCCGTCGGGCCCTTCTGTTTGCTCCCAAACGGCCTTCACTACTAAACTGCCTTTAGGCCAGGGGTGAAAATTTTCTTCTTCAATCGCTTTTACGGCGATCTCGTTTCCAAAAATTACCCGGATAGAATGGTCAAACAGCGTACTCATGCTGATCACCTTCCAGTTTTTAAAAGCGTCCGTATATTTTATACCATTGGGCGAAACAGAAAACCTTTCTTCCGAAATAGTTGGAATTGCTTCCGGATGTGCGAAAGAGCTATTTGCAGTAGTGTCCTTTCTTGATAAGGATAAAGTGTACGCGTTAATCACTGCTATATCTTTTTTTGAGATTTTTGCGGTAGGATGCAATAAGGTATATGGCGATAGAGGCATTTTCCCAGCCTTTAGCATGTTGAGTATGGCGTACATTTTCCCTTCATGTTCTGCTGGCGAGTATTTTCCCCATTCGGAAAAATTTAATACTTCTCGTGCCCGATTCACATCTTTTTTTACTATCCAAGAAACTGGGGCAGTCCGCTCTAGCCAGTTCAGCTTTTGCTCATTAGAATGACATCCATAACATGACCGCTCGAGAATGGCCCTTACTTCTTTCGGAGCTTCAATAGCACCGGTGATCGGTTTACCCGCTAAAGGTTGGTTAAAAAACTGAATGCCGATAAACAGGCTAATTATCCCGAGTAATGCCAGGTATAATCGCTGTTTTCTCTTTCTTCTTATTGCTTCCATAATCTGTGTTTTTTCTATTTTCAATAGCGAAAATAGTGATGGAAACGTCGGAAGGAAACGAATATCTTGGTGGATTAGGCAAATTAGGGCCTGTAGACGGAATTTTGGGGCTTGGCCAGACTATCGATCTTCCAACCAGTGCAGAAATGCTGCTGTTTTTTCCTTTCCGATTAAAAGCTTTTCGGGTGTAGCGATATGCAAGCGAACAAACAGTTTTCTGGCAAAGTAATGTTCTACTTCTTTTATAGCCGTAAAGTTGATAAGGTATTGCCTATTTAATCGATAAAACTGTCTGCTCGATAACTGATTCTGTATTTGATCCAATGATTGGTTAATGGCATACTCATCTCCTTTGAAAGTAACGATAGATGGAGCGTTATAATTAATATAGATATAGGCAATTTGTTCGGTTTGTACCGTTTGGTATTTATTGTTCTTAAAAACCAAAAAACTTTTTTTTCCATCATCTACATTCATTCTACGAATCAGCTCTTGCAGATTGGTTCCTGTATGTTGTTGAAAGAAATTTTTAAAGTTATCGATTCTTCCAAAAGCTGTTTCAAGATCGGCTTCAGCGAATGGTTTCAGTAGATAGTCAACACCGTTAGCCTTTATTGCTTCTAAGGCATACTCCCCGTAGGCAGTACAAAATATAATAGGACAGGTAATATTCACGGATTTAAAAATCTCGAAGCAAAGTCCGTCGGACAATTGAATATCCATAAATATCACTTCCGGCATCTCGTGATTTGCTAAATAATTTATGGATGCCTCTACACTTTGCAATTTAGCCAATATGCAGATAGAAGGACGCAATTTTACAATCATATTCTCTAAAGATTTGGCCGCTTTGATCTCGTCCTCAATGATGATTGCTTTCATAAATAACTGGTAATTTAATGGTGAATGTGTTATCGGTGACTTCAATTACTATTTCCCTGTCTAAAAGATGTTGGTAGCGCTGGTTAATATTCTCAAGTCCTAATCCGGTGGAAGACTCCGGTTCTCGCTTCAGCTGGATATTGTTTTCTATCACCAAGTAATCCGTATCCAAATAAAGGCGTATTTGTAGGGGCTTTTCTAAGGAGACAATATTATGTTTTATGCAATTCTCTATCAATAACTGCAAAGTGAAAGGTGGAATCGGTGAAGTATGTACTTTTTCCGGCAAGTTGGTCGATAGTTCAATCCCGTTCTCAAAGCGTGCTTTCAACAGATACATATAGGCTTCTAATATCTTTAATTCTTCTGAAAGATCAATCAAATCAAGTTTTCTGCTTTCTAACGTGAAACGATAAAAGTCGGATAGTTTTAAAATAAAATTGACTGCCTGCGGATCTCCGCTTTCAACCATATATTTGAGTGTGTTTAAACTATTAAATAGAAAATGTGGATTTACCTGTTGCTTTAATAATTCGTATTGGGCCCATACATTTGCAGCTGTTGTCCGCTCCAGTTCTACGCTGACCTGTTGATTAAGATAACTTTGATACAAAAGGTGGATAAACATATAGAAGGCACTGCTAATGAGGATACTACGCACCTCAAACATCAGCATCACGGGACCAAAAGGCAGATGTGATAAGAGATATTGCTGTATGCAAGCAAGCAAAAACATGAGCACCAAACCAAAGAAAAGCCCTTTCAGCAGCTGCTTTGTCGAGAAACCACCTTTCGGGTTATTGGCCGTATATCTTGGCAAATTATAGACATTGTAATACCATATAATCAAGGCAAATAGAAAGGTTACGGATGAATCGACTAAAGCCTCGTAAGGGCGAAACTGGTGTTCTGCAATTTTAGGTACGGCCGTGAGCATTCCTAAAAAAAGCGAGCTGAACCAGATGAGCTTATGGGAAATTTTAAATGTCCTCACTGCTTTCATAAAAAACTAAAAAAAAGCTTCATATAGCTAGCTGATTAAATCAGATCGCTAGACAAACAATCTGTTTGATATTTCTTTCGGAAAAAATTGCTATTCATATAAATGGATATGGCATCAAACTTAACAAATTGGATTGATAATACTTCTATGAATTTATCGAAATGGACCGGTTTACATCTGATCTGGACAATACGCAGGCCGAACTAGACAAGTCTAAAACCGGGTACAAACTGCCATTCGAAATAGGTAAAGGAATAAAATAAGTTTGACAATGAAAAATGCCAAATTCAAGACCTAATCTGCCTTATTCAACCATTTAATGATTCTCTGGGAGTTCATCCCGAACTACTTTTGTTCCACTTACCAATCACAAAGCGACGGTAAGGAGTAGTGTTAAATTCATATTTTATCATGATGGAACAAATAGTCAAATATGGGCGTCGGCGCTTTTTAAGCGTCGCTGCATTAACCGTTGTTGCGGCAGAAATGAGCGGCATAGGTCTATTGAAAGCAGAGAACAGTAAAATTCCTTTTTTAACTGAGAATGGCATAAGCCCTCGATTCCGAAATTCATCTTTTGATATAATTAAGCAGGTAAAAGCCGGCGTATTGGACCTTGGTTATGCCGAAGTTGGTCCAACCAACGGTCAAGCAGTTATTTTATTACATGGCTGGCCTTATGATATCCACAGTTATGCGGAGGTTAGCGCCTTATTGGCAAACGAAGGTTATCGAGTTATTGTACCTTACCTACGTGGCCATGGCAGTACAAGGTTTCTTTCCGACCAATCACCCAGAAATGGACAGCAGTCAGCAATTGCGATGGACATTATTGCGTTGATGGATGCACTGAAAATCGATAAGGCTGTTATTGGTGGGTTTGACTGGGGGGCCCGCACGGCCAATATTATAGCTGCCTTATGGCCGCAACGTTGTAAAGCGATGGTTTCTGTAAGCGGCTATCTAATTGGAAGTCAACAAGCAAATGCAAATCCCCTGTCGCCAAAAGCAGAGTTATCATGGTGGTACCAATTTTATTTTGCAACCGAACGTGGCCGCAAGGGCTATGAAGCAAATCGGCGCGATTTTGCAAAGCTTATTTGGCAAACGGCTTCACCCAAATGGGAATTTGATGATACCACATTCGAGCTGTCTGCACCTGCCTTGGATAATCCCGATCATGTTGCAATCGTCATTCACAATTATCGTTGGCGTTTGGGTCTTGCGGCAGGTGAAAGCCAGTACGACTCCCTTGAAAAACAGCTGGCTGAGGGCCCGGTGATAAATGTTCCAACCATTACCCTCGAAGGCGATGCAAATGGCGCTCCTCACCCCGACCCTGCTATATATGCTGCCAAATTTAATGGTAAATACAGACATAGAACTCTTCAGGGGGGTATTGGACATAATTTACCGCAGGAAGCACCTGAAGCTTTTGCCAAAGCCATTATAGAAGCTGATGACTACGGCAAAGCTTCACAATAGCTGATAAATCAACAAATATATTCACGACAAATCTCAAAACAAATGAAAACAATATGTAAATGGCTTAATACCATCAAATTAACCCTTGTAGCTACACTTCTGATAAGCTGTCAATTACTTATAGCCACGGGAAATGCTTATGCACAAGGCGTTCCTGTAAAGAATATCGTACTGGTGCACGGCGCTTTTGCGGATGGTTCGGGTTGGAAAGGAGTTTACGACATTCTTACTAAAAAGGGCTACCATGTCAGTATTGTCCAGAATCCATTGACTTCACTTAGGGACGATGTTGCCGAAACGCAAAGTGTTATTGAAGCGCAGGATGGCCCGGTAATTTTAGTAGGTCATTCTTGGGGAGGCACCGTGATTACCGAAGCAGGTTTACACCCAAAGGTAAGTGGTTTGGTATATGTAGCTGCCTTTATGCCAGATAAAGGTGAAACAACTGGAAAATGGGTTGCAGCCGCGCCTGCAGCACCTGAAGCTGGGTTTACAGCAGCGGACAGGTTTGGGTTTGTATATTTTGATCCGATGAAATTTCATGCTGGTTTTGCCGGTGATTTAAGTAAAGCGCAGAGCGACTTTATGAACGCTTCACAGGTACCGATTATCGGAAAGTGTTTTGAGGAGCCCGTTGAAAACGCGGCTTGGAAAATGAAACCAAGCTACGCCATTGTTGCCACGGAAGATAAGGCCCTCAATCCGGAGACGGAGCGGGTTATGTATAAGCGCGCGCACGCTGATGTCACTGAAATTAAGGGTAGTCATGTAATTTTTATTTCACAAGCGGAAGCAGTAGCAGAGGTGATTATGAAAGCAGCAACTCAGCTATAACAAGTTAACAGTACATATATTAACGATGTGCCGATTCCTTTTCACGAAGTCCAATTTTATTAGCCTATTGCCTTAACTAAAAACAACAATATGAAAAAAATTATCTTATCAGTACTAGTCGCGCTTCAACTATTATCCTGTAAAAAAGAGGACGGTCCGCAAGAAGGCTCCAATATGGATGAAATAGATTATCATCAAACAGCAAGCACCCAATTTATTAAAGTAGGAGAAGTTAAATTTGCTTACAGGGTTTTAGGCAAAACGGATGATATACCGCTTGTTATGGTTTCTCCTTTGGGTAGCTCTATGGATGATTGGGATCCTGCCATTACAAATGGCTTAGCCGAAAAGAATAAAGTAATCTTATTTGATCTTGAAGGGGCTGGCTCTTCAAGCGGCCACACGCCCGAAAATATACCTGATATGGCTAAGGGTGTGGTAGCCTTTATAAAAGCTTTGGGGTATAAGAAAGTAAATCTTCTGGGTTTTTCAATGGGCGGATTTATCAGTCAGCAGATTATATTAACTGAACCTACCCTTGTAAATAAACTGATTTTAACCGGAACAGGACCCAAAGGTAGTGAAGGGCTTTCGAAGTTACCAGAGCTGCTGGAAAGCACGGCAAATCTGAGTCCGGAGGAGAGTTTTTTACATGTTGGTTTCACTAAATCCGACGCTAGCCGGCAAGCAGGAAAACGCGTCTACGAAAGAATTCAAAAGCGTGTAATCGATCGCGATCTTCCCTTGAGTGCACAAAGTGCCACAGCAGAATTAACCGCGGTACTGAAATGGGCTACCCCCTACCCGGATGCGCTGAAAGAGTTGGCAACAGTTAAACAACCGGTTTTGATTGCACAAGGTCAGGAAGATGTTCCCACTCCGGTGATAAATGCTATAAAGATGTCCGAGCATATACCAAATGCGCGGCTGATCGTCTATAAAGATGCGGGTCATGCGGCTGCTTTTCAATATGCACTTGATTTCGTACAGCAAGCAATTGAGTTTTTAAACAATTAAAACGAATGAAAATAATAACTGCTTTCATGTTGGCCCTTTCCTTTAGTGTATCAGCCAACGCCCAATCCTTATCCCCAGGGGGGATAAGGTCATTACAAGAATTGGCACCTAGTAAATTATTATCTATAGGCGTCACAAAATCCGCATTTCCGCAATCGCCGAGCTATATCAGTAAACAAGCGGATTTTGTATATTTTCCCTTTAGCGAACCCGTGGAAATCAACCAATACCCGCCAATTGGCCAGCGCTTGGACTTAATAACGTCTTTTGCAATTGGACGGGAGTCATACGATAAAGCTGCACTCTATAAACAACATTTGAAGTTGCCGGGTAAGTTTGTCTTTAGCGGTTCGCTGGAAGTTATACCCTGTAATGACCTCAGTTATTTTATTCCTGAACCAATTGCTCGGAATTATTAACTTTACTCATTCGTGCTCTCCAAATAACGTCTCTTATTTGTACAGTACCTTGTTATATGAGGTTTAGATTTGTCGTTCAGTAACGACTGAATATAGCGATGGTGAAGATGCATTTTCATTGAGCACGACAATGCCTACGTCATTTTTTACAACAAATTTGTTTGGAAAAATGAACATTCGGTGCGATACACATTAAATTTGACCAATCAATTTTACATTTTTCAACAGATAATTTATACCTTGTACATGTGAAATAATATGCTAGTGTACTTGTATTTTTTCTATAAAAGAACCTTAAGAAGCGGAAGAGAGACAGCTATACGACTTTTATGCAATTCGATGATATTATGTATAAAACAATTTATCTTAGTTTGTAAGTAACTATCGTAACGGAAAGTTAGTGGCATTGTAAACGCACTAAAAAACTGTCGCCAACTATGAAAAAATATAGAATATTACTTTGGGGAGCGGGCACCGTTTTACTTTTTACTTTTTTTACTGCGTTTTCCTATCGTGGCGGTATGCCTTACACCGATGATACAACGATGGGATTTCCGCTTATATTCCTCCGAAAATCAGTTGGTCAAAACGTGGAGACAGGACTTTTTGCTGAAATAAAGGACTTTCACTTTGGGTATCTTTTTATCGACATCGTTTTTTCAGTACTACTTGTTCTCGGTTTATTTAAGCTGTTCCGATTTAAATATACCGTCCCGGATGAAGAGGATAACTGATATGACAGACACTTAATGAAACCCGATATGGAAGGATCAGCAAAATTGAATCGTATTGTAGAGGCGAGAATGAAATTAAAAGCACGTTTCGCAGCAAAAATGAAAGATACGCCCTCTATGGCGGACGACAAACCCATGGGGACGGGTAAAATAAATCGGCATGGGATGCCAACTATTCCTATAGGACAGGTTGTAACTACCAAATGGCCGGTTTTAGACCTCGGTTATCAGCCCGATATTTCGCTAGATCGTTGGCGTTTAAGGATAGACGGCAATGTAAAGCATCCGGTTATGTTAACTTGGGAAGATTTTATGGCACTACCACAGACCCATGACATATCCGACTTACACTGCGTCACTACTTGGTCCAAACTGGATATGAGCTGGATTGGTGTCAGTATGTTGGATTTAGCTGCACTTGTGCAACCTCACGAAGACGCAACTCATATTCTTTGTCATGGCTATGATACTTATACTACTAACCTTTCATTAGAAGAGGCCTTGAAGCCAGACGTGCTTTTAGTGCATACCTTTGAGAACCAACCGCTGGCGAAGGAACACGGCGGGCCTTGTCGTATGATTACACCTCAACTTTATGCTTGGAAAGGCGCCAAATGGATAAAAAGAATTGAATTCCTGAACCAGGACCAACCAGGCTTTTGGGAGGAGCGTGGTTATTCGAATACCGCTTATCCTTGGCGTAATGATCGTTATGATTAACCAAAGAACGATTCTATTCATCAAATTTTGATAAAAAAGCCACCCGGATCCAAAAGGGTGGCCAAATCAAAAATGAAATCTATTCGTTTCCTATGCATGGAAACTTCTCAAAAATAACCTTGACCTATTGAATTGAAGTAAGAAAACAAAGAAACCGTTAATATTTTTAATTAACACTATATTAAACAAACTGATAATAAACAACATAAACAAATAAAACTAATATTATCATATATTTTGCACGGTATTTGTTATAACTTCATGTCGCGCAGTTCCTTTTGCCGTTAGAGGCTAAACAATATAGAGCTTTTTTTCACTTGTGTAATTTGTGCGAAGTTATGCTATACCGCTATGACTAAGAAAAAAACAATGTTATACGTTGAAGACGATTCAGAGATGCAAGGTCTGATTATGGATATTCTCGATTATGAAGGTATTGAAGTTATCATGGACACCGGGAAAAACTTGTATAGATTGCTGGATGAACATGAGGTAGGCATGATTTTAATGGATGAAAATCTGCGATGGTGTCAGGGAAGCGATCTTTGTAAGCAGCTTAAATCCTTAAATAATTACCAGCATGTACCGGTAATTATGATATCCGGACTATGGGATATTCCATCAATTGCACTGGAATGCGGAGCAGATGGATATATACGTAAACCCTTTGATATGTATGATATTATGTCGACAATCAATCTACACTACGCGCATTCATAGTCTAAGCTGATTATTCATGACGGTCTATCGCCATTTTGATTTTCCACCGTTTCTGCAATACTTAGGTACTGACATTTATCAGAGCAGTAGCCGTATTATCATTATTCCGCCTATAAAATTGTACTGAATTAGTTAACAAATAAGTTAAAACAGTTACTTTTACGTCATGTCTGATAGAATAAAACCGTGGACTCTTTTAGAAGACGAGGATATTTCGCCAAGCGTCTGGTATCCTCTACATAAGCAAAAAGTAGAATTACCAAATGGTCTGATCGTAGATGATTACTTTTTATCTCCACTGGGCGATGTGGTGCAGGTTTTAGCTTTTACTCCTGACAATCAGGTGGTACTTACTCGTCAATATAAACATGGGCTTGGCGAAATTCTAATTGAAGTGCCCGGAGGAATGCAACAAAAGGATAAAACGCTAAAACAATCAGCCGTAGCCGAGCTTGAAGAAGAGTGTGGAATCAAAGCCGCTGAGGAAGATTTGAAATTTATCTGTCGTTTTGCTATTAATCCAACTAAACTCAAACAAATAACCTATGGCTATATCTTATTTAATGCTGAATTCAATGCTGTACAACGTCTGGACATCACTGAAAATATAGAAGTAATTACGTTACCGGCATCGGAAGCGCTTCGTATGGTTGAAAATGGTGAAATTTGGGTTACGGATTCAATGAATTTAATATTAATGGCAGCAAGAAAATATCCGGCTATTTTTAATGTCTAAGAATCCTTTGCTTACGACTAGGTCATTTGTTGATTAGCTATATCTCCATCTAAACCGTTAATAGCGGTTTTTATTAAATATATTAAAAACTGTCTCAAATTTATTTTGAACTCTTTCTGCAAACACATAACACCGAAACAAGAAGCATGTCCACCTATTCTGTATTGAAACGCCATATACGTAATACCACCTAAAATAATCGGGAATAGAAACTCGAGGAGAAACGGCTTTCCCGTTGAGTCAGTTAATTCGGATGTTTTCATCATCTTCAACATGCGTCGTTCACGAGCCGATACCATTTTCGCGATCGCAGCATCTGTTCCCATAAATTCGGCAACTGCGAATTCTCGGTATAGGGGATCTCTCATAAGTGCATCAAAATGTTGAACGATAAGGTGCGCTAAGAGTTCAAATCGCATAGCTTCCTCCTGTCTCGCCGCTAAAGCGACTATTTGGGGTAAGTTCGCAATAAGGTAGTCGTGTCGGCTGTACAGTTCTTTTTTTACACCATCTAAACTACCGAAATGATTATAGATCGTCCACCGGGTGAATTTGGATCTATCGGCGAGACGACTTATTTTTAGTGCTTGAAGACCTTTTTCTCGTATGATATTGGCAGCTGCCTCTAAAATAATAGCTCTTGTGCGCTGTGCGTTTTTTTTCTCTATCTCCATCGTAACCCTATCTATAGGTGTATACGAAATTGCATGGTTTGCCTTGCAATTAACAGTTAACTTTACGAACAGTGCTATAGCATCTATCAATTCGTTTTCTTGGTCTACTTTTCACATGCTGAGCCATGCGAGCTTATACTTCGATTTAGTTAATTTGTCTTAGGTTTGGCCTCATATCACGTCGAATGGTATCCAGTCTACAGACTGACTTTCTCAAACGGCTACCAGACGTTGCTGATGTAATGTTGTTTCTCTTCGGAAAGTTTGCCGTATTCACTACGGGTAGACATAGTTTGAAGCGAGAGCATAACACTTTCTTAGCCAATTTTCAATAAACAGCATAGTACTGGAATACCTTCGATCATGTTCCAAATTGACAATAATATATTGTTCAATATGAAATATCCTTGAGCAAATGTAAGTATTATAATCACTCTGAACGAGCCTCCACCAGATGCAGATCACTTTCATTAAATTATTGCTACACTTTTCTGATTTTGTTGATAAAATCATTTATTACAACAGATAATCAATAACTTACAAAAAATACCTCGGTTATATCCTAAAAGAACGGGTGACAATTGCGCACATCAAGCACTAAAGAAGCCGAATTATCTATTCTACACTAAAATGAATTTGTGGTTGACTGATGATTTATTAAATACCTAATATAAGTCGTCACGAGCAACAGATTTCTTCATACCAACTTGGTAGCAAAAATTCTTGGCAAAACGATGTTGAGCGTATATGCAAGTTGGTATAAGAAGATAGGCGGTTGATTAAATAAACATGCCTATCAAATTCATTCCCCTCAAATTAGCCTAGGATAAATTATAAACAACATGGAAAAGTTTAACAAAAGTCTTTTAGAAAGTTATTTAAGAATCGAAGCAGAGTGTATCTGCACTATAGACGCACCGCGCGAAAGTAACCAGCATCTTCGAGATGGTGACGAAACAGTGAGCAGCATGACCTTTACCACATCGAATTTCATTTAATACTCACCTTGCTAAAATAAAGGAATATGCGATGCTTGATATGCGCTATCGTGGAGGATGAGCCGCTCGCTGTACAAATGCTCAAGGGCTATATCAGTAAACGGTCCGATTTAACGTTGGTAGCTACGATTGATAATGTGTACGATTTTCATGTGATTATAAAAAGAATTACGCCGGATATCATCTTCCTTGATTTCAAAACACCTGGTTTTGATGGCGATGTTGACAAAATACTGGATCAAATCTCACCTAATTCAATTGTTATCAACACATCTGCTTCACCCCTATCCCACTTCAGAAATAAAGAAGAAATAGAAAACAATAATAAGGTTTATGAATTATTGAAGCCCTTTTCGCTTGAAAAATTCAATGAATGCATTGACTTTTTGTTAGGAATAGGACACTTCCAGTAGACTCTGCATGCGATGTTAAGTAATATTGAACATTTAGGTTTCTTTTTATTAAGATTGCCAAGTTTACCATTGCAGGAAATTCAAAGGATCAATGCCGATAATACGGCCAGCCTAGCCGAAAACCTACATGATTTGCTCAGTCGTAATCCGGAAGTATTGGAAGCTATTTCATTTGCCAGCAAAGATCTCTATCATACCTATCTTAGCTGGTTAGAGAATGGATATATGCCAGATCTAAAGCTACTGGTTACTCTGTATAAATATGTCTCTCGCATGGCTTCTCGCGCTACTCCCTTTGGTAGTTTTGCCGGTGTCTGCATGGGGCATATCAATGATAATACGAGTACATTAACGCTTACAGGGCACGCAACTATCTATGCTCGTGTGAGTCTAGATCACTTGATGCGTCAACTTCATCAGCTACAACAAAGTCAGGATTGGCTAAACGACATTGTATTCTACACGAATAATAGTATTTACGCAGTAGGCGGTTATTTCAGGTATATACGTTTTGAAACCGTAAAAGACAAAAGGACTTTTTTTCAGGTTAAACTTAAGATAAACCCTTTATTGAAATTGCTTTATGATTATGCCAGGGAAGGGAGAACTTTCAGTGAACTCATAACCTTTCTTATGGACTTTGATATTGAGAGAAACGAGATAACAGCCTATCTATCTAAGCTCTTAGATAATCAATTTCTAATATCGGAATTAGAGCCCACGATTTTGGAAGACCAAGATATTCACAAGCTTACTCATAAGTTAAAGGGAACGGATGCCGCAGTTGTAGAGATGCGAGACCTATTAACTTTGTCATCTTGCCCCAACAGAATAGCTACCTTAGATGAATTCCCATTCAACGTTGTGCTACCACAGGTTGATAAAAAATTCATCGCAAAGGAGGTCAACCTGAAACAATCTGTAATACAGCTAATAGCTAGAGAATTGTGTGAGCTACATCCGTTGTTTACATCATCAATACCACAAGAACTGCAGGTTTTTATTCAAAAATTTAAAAGGCGATACGAGATGATGGAGGTACCACTGCTGGAAGTACTTGATGGGGATTTGGGTATCGGCTATGGAAACCTCGATAATCAATATAAAAGCGAACATCCTTTAATTAACAACCTGGATATAAGCGAAGGTAAGAAACAGCTCACATCGAAGCTTGAAGAACAAGTGATGACTAATGCGTTGTTTTCCGGTTCACGGCATATAGATCTGGAAACAATTTATCCTCTTTTGGAAAAGAGACAGGAGAACAGTGCTGTTGCGCCGACCTGCTACGCCATTGGCAATCTTTTGACAAAAAAAGTAGAGGATTTGGATAACGGCAATTTTCAATTTCACCTAGCCGCATGTAGTGGATCGTCAGCAGTAAATTTGATGTCGCGCTTTGCTTATATGGACGAGGCGCTGAAGAATAACCTTCGAAGCTGCGCTATTTATGAAGAACAATGCTTTGATAATGTGATTCTGGCAGATATCAAACATATACCGGAGAATAAAATAGGTAACATCTTGCGGCGGCCGAAGCTGTACAGTTATGAAATACCCGTATTGGGACTTACTTGTACAAAAAATAAAAAACAAATCCCTCTTTCGGACCTTACAGTAACTGTGAGAAACAACCAGGTTATTTTGTTCTCCAAAAAACTAGACAAAAGGGTTATTCCAAGGTTGAGTTGCGCTCACAATTTTAGACAAGGAATCTCCGTTTATCGATTTTTATGCGATTTGCAATATCAAGACACCCCTTTTTCCATCTATTGGAACTGGGACATATATAAAAGGGCTCCGTTCTTACCTAGAATCAGCTATAAACATCTTATCTTATCTCGCGCGCGCTGGTATATAAAGCAAAGGCGCCAGTTCGATATAAATTGGTTTAGGCAGCTGCAAAAGGATCTACGATTACCGAACGAAATATTGATCGCTGAAGGCGACAATGAATTATACATTGACATCAGAACCAGTTGGGGAATGCAGTTATTGAAAGACAAACTGGCTTTGGGGGATGTAATATTATATGAGTCTTTAGTGCACCATAGCACTATTATTAAGGATACAAACGGTAATGCTTTTGTCAACGAAATTATCATTCCTTTCAAATCGATTGTAAAAAAGTGCGCGTTCATCGAAATGACCCCGTTGAAGAACAAGGAAGTGAAACGGAGTTTCTTGCCTGGAAGCGAATGGATTTATATAAAGCTTTATTGTCCACAGAAAACTGCGGATGAAATATTGGCTGAAGATATCATGAACTTAGTTAGACAGCTTAAAGAATGGCAACTCATCGATAAGTGTTTCTTTACGCGCTATCATGACCCCGAATTCCATATCCGTTTGCGCCTACACGCACCCAATAACAGTAAAAAGGCTTATAATAAACTACGAGAAATTTTACGCTTCACCATGGAACATTTGGCCTCTCAAAACAAAATTTGGACAGTTCAATACGATACATATGTGAGAGAACTTGAACGTTATGGCGTTGATAATATCGAGCATTGCGAATCGATATTCTCAATTGATTCAGCGGTTGTTTTGGATTTTTTGGCAACGCTGCCCAAGGACGACGTAAATGTGCGATGGCTTTTTGGATTAAAGGCCGTTGATCAACTATTTAACGCTTTCGGAATAAATCTATCAGAACGTTTCGAATTAACTGAAGAATGGAGTTTAGCGCTGGCCAGAGAATTTAAAATTGATAAGGTAAAGCAAAAAAAGATGAATCTAAATTACCGAAATCATGCCGCTTCCATTGATGCTCTGCTTTGGCATCAAGAGCCTTCCCGGATTTTCGCGAAAGATCTTCTTGAAAAGCGATTCCAAGGTATTACCCATATATTACAAAAATGGAAGCCAAATAAGATTGAGGTAAATAAGCTAATTGGAAGCATCTGCCATATGTTTTTTAACCGACTTTTCTTTTCGGATCAGCGAGCCAACGAAATGGTCCTATATAGCTTTTTGGCTAAAAATTACCGATCAAGGATAGCTCGATCGAAGAATGAAAGCGCTACCACCTTTGCAATTACGACAGGAGAACTATGTCCAAGTTAGTGATTCACTAATTTTTTATAAACCTCATCCCGATAGGTAACACCTATTGGGATATCTTTTATACTCCCTCTCATAATGATCTTGTCCGGATCGACTGCTCGCACAAAGTTTTTATTGATAATATAGGACTTATGGGTCCTCAGAAACACATCCTGTGGTAGGTCGTTGGTGATTTTTTTTAATGAGTAAATGATCAGGAACTCCCGTTCAGTTGTGGATATTCTGATATATTCCCGGTCGCCCTCTACGTATTGTATTTCGTGATAGGGAACCAGATAGTTCCTATAATTGTCTTTAATAGCAAACGTACCAGTCTGCACTTTTTCTACTACATCATTTCGAATAAGATGGCTCTGTGCTCGCGATAAGGCCTTGAATAACCTTTCAAATGAATAAGGCTTCAGTATATAATCGAATACTTCCAATTCAAAGCTTTCCAATGCATAGTCTGCTCGTCCTGTAATAAATATGAAAAGCGGTCTTTTAGATAGCGATTTCAGGAAATCAACCCCATTAATACCAGGCATATTAATGTCTGAAATGACCACATCGATGTTGTTTTTGCTTAAAAAAACGATTGCATCCATCGCCGTTTCGAAACTAGCTTCCAAACTTACAAAGGGGATCTGAGTGATATGTTCACTTATGCCTTTTCTCGCCAACGGTTCATCTTCAATTATTATACATCGTAGCATATTTCAATTAGATTTCAGATTAATTTTCAAATGTACTGAATATACGTTTTTTTGTACCCCATAGGACAAATAATACTTGTCCTTATAATGTAAGTCCAATCTTCGGAGAATATTGGACATACCCACCCCTCCTACGGATTGACTATCATTTGGTTTAGCGATGTGTTGGGTAGATTCTACTTCGTTCTCTACCTGCAAAAATATCCAATCGTCGTTTACGTCAATGTTAATGTAAACGAAATTATTGTTAGGGCTTTTATCCGGTCCGTGCTTGAAAGCATTTTCCACAAATGGTATAAGCATCAATGGACTGATTTTATAAGGCTCTTTTATATCCGTAATATACGCTTCGATCTGCACGCGTTCACCGTATCTAATATGCATAAGCGCTATAAAATCTTTAAGGAATTCGAGTTCCTTTCGTAAGGGAATAAAATGATTTTGGGATTCGTATAGCGTATAGCGCATTAACGTCGAAAGACGCAGAACCATATCTCGGCCTTTATCATAATCCGTATCGAGTAGTTGATAGATATTGTTTAGGGTATTAAATAAAAAGTGTGGGTTTATCTGCGACTTGAGAAAATTAAGCTCAAGCTCGAGGTTGTCGCGCTCTAGCCTTGTTTTAGTAAGTACTTGTTCTAACATGATTTTCACGAATTTCGGCCCAACGGGGAGTGAAATAAGAAAGATAAAATCAAGCACAAAAATGTAAACATTCTTCACTATACTTAAAGGTCCATCTGTCAGTACAAGCTCAAGATACTTACCGAATCTCGGTCCATAGTTTTTGAATGTAGCCTGAAAGATAAAACATGCAGCGTAAGTTGTTAAGGCCCAAATTACATACAAGACTGCTATCCATAACAGCACAAAAGGGATACCACGTGGATTGGAGAAAACAGACACAACTTTTCGAGAAGATAGTGAATAAAAAGCAATCATCACCACTAATAACTCTTTTATTACAAATATCCATACGTGCTCGGCGTTACCGATCAATCTATAGTAGTTAAAATAATAAACTACAGCGATTAATAGCCAAAAGAGACTATGATAAGCTAAACGTAAACCCAGCCGCGAAAATACTGAGTCACTTGACGTTGGAATACGTAGCTCACTAACATTCATCTTATTGACAGGTTAAGTGCCATAAAAATAGGCTTTATTTCCAAAATGCGTTATATCGGAATGCTTAAAAATAAAATAGTTTAGCAAATAGTTTCCCATTCTTGAACAACTATTTTTAGACCATTCTAATACGGTTTGGTTATTTTAGCGAAACTCTCGACAAGAGGGCATACTTTACAGCACAGTTTAATAAAGGCCGCTTGAGAAAGCGGCTTTTATTATGATGTAAAATCGATCCCTTAACTTATCGTTCCATCTATCAGATCGATATAACATACATGGAGGATGCTGTCCACCATAAGACAAGTATGATTATTAAATCGTTTAGACATTTTTTTTACGTAAAAACATCCAGAGTACGTATAGCAAAAAGCAGACGAGCCCTAGCATCATATCAATAAACAGATTGGTAGGGATTAAACCTACAGATGTATCTGTACCATGAGAAGATACAAAACGCTGCACTTCGAGGTAAGAGAAGGGCTGTCCAAACTGCAAACCTCCATGCTGCAACCAAAGGGAAAAGTTAGGTCCCAACAGTAAAACAATGATTAGACAGATCAATATATAGGATATTCTATTTCTCATGTTTTGATTTAGAAAGCAGATGGCATCTAACCATAAACTTTGTAATGCAGTTATGACGATCACTTTTCAATCGGAGATGGCCTCTGTTGATGATACGACTTTGTTTCTGTTTTATTTATAGCAAAAATAAGGAACCACTAATTTCAGGGAAAGAAATTTACACATAAACAGCCCTACCTTACACGAAAATCTGTGTCAGCTACATAACAACCCCACATGGAAAGCGTCTCTCAATGAAGCGAATAAAATGTCATTCACCCTGACAGCTTGTCTGCTAAAGTCCTATATAATGTGTATTCAGCTTTCGGCATAAGATTTGATAGTAGAAGGACAGGTTTAGGTTGATTAGAAAAGTCCGGCGATCCCAAAAGCCGGGCTTTTCGCTTTTATTAAACTTAGTTTGTGTCAATTACTCAGAAGCATACGCCCATACGCAGGTTTATATAGCTGTAGCTTATCCATAAACCGTATTCCCTAAATCTCAAGATCGGCTTTTCTCTTCCGCAACCTTTTTGCTTGATCCGAAAAACCATGTATCGAAAAAAGAAAAACCTTCAACCGGGGAGATTGAAGGCCTTTAATAACCAATTATAAACCTAAATTATGATGACACAAATATCGCATTAAAGAGACAATGTTGTAAAATGATTAACATATTTTAACAAAGCTGGCAGTAAACGCCCACTTCTGCAACATCAACTATCATACGCGCAAAAATTCGATTACTCTTTTACGGTTATAGCGGATCCGTTTAATAAACCACTGACAAACAGGTTGCTTGTAAACCATTCAAAAGAAAACCTTGCGGTCATCGCGACGGCAAGGCTGAGCATTGGTGTTTAATGCGATATAACTGTTGTCTATTAACCCTCAACGTTAGCTTTTGTTTTGAGGTATAGAAATTTTTCTTTCGTTTTATTAGGTATTCGGCCCATTGCAAGCTAGTTCATAAGATTATAGTTTATACCACCTGAATTTCGTAGGCTTGTAAGCCTTTAGGTCCCTTTCGGGTTCTGAAATTCACAACATCATCAACTTTGATAGACGCAGGTGCCTCGGCAATGAGGAAAAACACACGTTCTCCGAATTCGTTGTTAATAAAGCCCCAACCACGCTGTTCATTATAATACTTCACCTTTCCTTTATGCACATCGTCTTCCTCCACCATTTTGGGTGTGCTAATCTGGATCTCTTCGACGTTAATCTTTTGTTTTCTAAATTCTGCAGGTTTTTCAGTAGTCAAGTTTCCATTCTCATCCACATACGCCAACATATCTTCCAACGATTTTCCCTTGTCAGATTGACTACTCCTATTTTCCTTTCTTAGCTCTTTATCCTTTTTCTTTTGTTCGCGCTTTTTAATATTTTCTTTCTTTCTGAATGTTTCTTGACTTCTACCCATACGTTATTATTTATGAATTAATAAATGAAATTGACCGTGTTTACAATGAAAAAGGAGACCTGCGGAAAAAGGAGACCGGAAACAGAGTAAGTGAGGTTTTCGTCAAATATACGAAAATATTTGTACATCTCCTATGAAGGAGAGCGTATAAGCTAAAGATGTTGCAACAAATCGCGTCCCGAAGACGAATTTTTAATATGTAGAAGCGCCTTTGTTTTCAACTGCCGGATACGCTCCGGTGTAAGTTTTAACTGATAGGCGATTTCGTCCAGCGTTTGCGGCTCACTATTGCTTAATCCATAAAACATGGTAAGAATTTGCCGTTCACGTGATGAAAGTTTCTTCAGCACCAAATCAATCCGCAGAAAGAGCGAGTCTTGAATCAGTTGCTGATCAGTGGCAGGATCTGAACTAGCTAAACTATCCAACAATCGCTCTTCTTCCGAGAATACTGATGGAGCATCTATCGACAGCTGCCTTTCAGCATTTGCAAAAGAGGCAATAATACGATCGGTAGTAGTTCCCAGCTCGACGGCTAATTCTTCCACGCTCGGCTCGCGTTCTAGGCGTTGTTCCATCTCAGCCTGGGAACGCCGCAGTTTGATCAAGTTGCTAATCTGATTTCCCGGAAGTCGGACCGCTCTAGACTGAATGGAAATAGCGGACATGATACTCTGTCGAATCCACCATACTGCATAAGAGATAAATTTAAAACCCTTCGTTTCATCAAAGCGTCTAGCAGCCTTTACTAAGCCGGCATTCCCCTCATTGATTAGATCTTCCAATACCAATCCCTGATGTTGATACTGCTTTGCTACAGAAATCACAAAGCGCAAGTTGGCCTTGGTTAAACGTTCGAGCGCAAGTTGATCTCCCTCTCTTATTTTTTCAGCTAAAGACACTTCTTCGTCGGCACTGATTAATTCAAACTTGCTAACCTCATTTAAATACAGACTGAGGGAACGGTTATTACGGTTGGTAATTGAATCGGATATTTTTAATTGTCTCATTGATTTTTTTTTACGGATACGTTATGCCTAAAAGCGAAAAGCATTCTTCGACTAAAAAGAATGCTCTTACACATGCAGATAGCTTAGGCTATCTTAAGTTCGATGGCGCTTAGGCCTTTAGACCTTTGTACTACCTTGTAGGTAACTTGATCGTTTTCATGAATTTTTCCCCGTTGTGGTATTGTAAAGCCAAAACCGCGAGATCCATTAAAAATTCTTACTATTCCCTCCTGCATAATGGTTTTTGTTAAGCTTATTACTTCTTTCCTTTTGTTAAGTTAGATTTTCCGGTTGTTATTATTTCTGTTTTTGAAGAGGTCTTTTTACTGTTTTGATAATCAGAAGAACCCTTCTTCTCGGTGCTTTTGGGTGTTTTTTTGTCTCTGCTCATGGTTTATATTTATTAATTATTTCCCATTAATCGTTCTAACCGACGGATATTATCCTCAAGTAAATTTTTGTTTAGATCATCATAATGGTCGATACGGTATTGCTTTAATACTGCTATCACCGCATCAGCCTGTGCAATAAGAGATGATATGTAATGTAGTGCGCCACTTTTTGCATGTTCCATCGCCGTAATCTTATCAACGAAATCCTGCTGAATAGAACGCATTCCGGTAAGCGAATATGCTTGATTGGTTAACGAATAATACACTTTCACGGGATGGTTGTCTTTCCAAATTGTCTTGAAAGGCTTCATATTAATCCGAGTGAAATCATTCGAAGACATCTCAGTAATTTCGGTATTATTTATTGAGACCCGGTAGTACCGATAATAGCTCTTCATCGTAAATTGTTTTTAAGTAAAGTATATTCTTTTAGGAAGGAACTTGCCAGAGCATCCATTCAAAAAATGAATGATGAGATGCATTGCTTCATTACCATAATGATCTTATTCTATTAAAAATTACCGCTCAGTCGATATCGATTGCTAAATAATTTGATAAAAAAAGAAGTATTGTTCCAAGGGTTCATGATCTGTAGCCTCGAGCTACCTAGTAGCCCTATATCAACCAATTTTACCCTTTTCTTTTGGAGATATGCAATAAAGGTAATAAAATAATTGACAACCAATGAATTGTACCACTTTATTTTTTTAAGTCTCCCTCTTTAAATCATTGCTTTTTTTTTGTTATTACCAACCAAAAAAGTTATCTTTACATTTTAGAGTACAGTTAGCATTCTACAGGTTACCACTTTCCTTCTTTCTACACTGCCAAAGTGGGCTTCAAATTTTTTCTGCATTCTTGATTTATTTACACAATTAGTTTTATGGTTATTTTCATTTTTTTTATCGGACTATGGTATCTGTCCCTTTTTTCACAAACCTTCTTTCAACATCGATATGCAGCACATGGCTCCTTTACGATGAGTAAGTTTTGGGAGCGTTTTTTTTTCATCCTCGCCTATCTCACCCAGGGTTCTTCTTACATGAGCGCCCGAGCCTACGCCATTATGCATCGCATGCATCACGCTTATACTGATACCGAGAAAGATCCTCATTCTCCTCGGTTCTCATCTAATATCTTCAGTATGATGTGGCGTACACGAAATATTTACGGGAATATTGTTAACAATAAAGAACCGATAGAAACACGGTTTCTTAAAAACTTGCCTGAGTGGAAAGGATTTGATCGCTGGGCACATTCGGGAGTATCGCGACTTCTGTGGGTAGCTGCCTATTTCGCTTTTTTTCTATTTTTTGCCAACACCTATTGGTGGTTTTTGCTGTTGCCTATTGTAATCACGATGGGTGCGTTTCATGGCGCGATCGTTAATTGGTTTGCGCATAAATATGGCTATATAAATTTCAGGTTACGAAACACCGCTAAAAATTTATTGGTTATTGATGTATTGATGCTCGGTGAATCGTACCATAATAATCATCATAAGCATCCTTCATCTGTAAATTTCGGAAATCGCTGGCATGAAATAGATCCTGTTTATCCCATCATTGTTTTGTTGAAGTGGCTTCGGATTATTCGCTTTCCCAAACTTACTCCAGTAATTTAACTCATTAAAAGCCGAATAACGATCTGGTTTATTGCTTTTTTGGCGGTTTAGTGCTAGGCGCCGCGAAGTGTCGATGCAGCTTCCGGAACGAAATCATTGTACCGAACAGAAGCAAATGTTAAGTTATGTTAAGATTTGGGCTATGCTGAAAATCTACCGACTAAAAGACGTACCTTACACCAATTAAAAATATGATGTTATTAGATAAAGTGTTAGATCCGCCATCGTATGGATGGACGGATCGGGATGGGGCCTTCAGTAAACCTACAACCAAGCAATTACTCCGCGAGTTTTTAAAACGTATTAATATATTTCAATCCAAAAAAAATTGGTTACCTCTATTTAGCTGGGCTCGCGTACTTTTACTGATTCCGCTGCTATTTCTTTTTATATTCAACTATTTCAGCGTCGCTTTATTAGTTGCCGCGTTTATTTACAGCATGATCATTATGGGAACGCACGGAACGATCTGGCACCATCGGTATTGCACGCACAAAGCCTACCGTTTTAAGAATCGATTTTGGCGGGTGCTAACACAAAACCTAACGATCAGCATGATTCCCGAAGAAATTTATGCCATCTCGCACCACGTGCATCACGCGAAATCAGACAAGCCGGGCGATCCTTATAATGCCAATGGCGGTTTCTTATATTGCTTTTTAGCAGATGTAAATCATCAACCTATTGCTAAAGACCTCAGTGCAGAGGAATATAAGCAAACTGTGCAACTAATGGCACACACCGGTGTAAAAGCTAATTGCTATAGAAAGTATCAGAAATGGGGATCAGTTGTACATCCAATGCGTGCTATCTCTGCTTGCTTAGTAAATTGGTTGGTATGGTACGGTATATTTTATTTAATTGGCGGTCATGCGCTGGCTTGCGCACTCTTTGGTGCCGCAGCTTTCTGGGCAATAGGCGTGCGAACGTTTAATTATGAAGGACATGGAAAAGGAAAAGATAAGCGTAAAAAAGGCTATGATTTAAACGAAAAAGATATGTCAATTAATCAATTATGGCCAGGTTTTGTTGCAGGGGAATGGCATAATAATCATCATTTATACCCGAGCAGTGCGCGTTCAGGCTTTTTAAAACATCAGGTAGACTTGGCTTGGTATTATATAAAGTTCTTGCACTTTATCGGTGGCGTAATCACTTACCATGATTCGAAAGCTTCTTTTATGAAGCGATATAACGGGGCATAAAATAACGACTACTCCTGTTGGAGAGGCAAAAAATAGCCAGCGATCTAGTTAAGAGGCTGGCTATCTTTATTTGTATAAAGCTACTTTGCGGGTGTAATAACAACCTTTCTGAATTCAATCGGACCATGGTCTCCTTGAAAATAGATCGGACCAGGCTCACCTTCATTACTGTCGAGCGCACCACCGGTAATACCTGGTATTTCTTGATTCGCAATAATCGTTTTACCATTGGCTACTATGGTAACCATCCGCCCCACCAGTGTAATATCGTAACTCTGCCATTCGCCCGGACCTTTTACCGCCATCTCACTTGGCACTAAAAAGCCGTAAACTCCACCGAACAAATGACTATTGGGATGATCTGTTTTTGGATTGTCAATGATTTGTACTTCGTATCGGCCTCTCAAATAAACACCACTATTGCTCCCCTCTTTATACCTAAATTCCACGTGTAGCTTAAAGTCGTTAAACTTTTTCTCCGACACCAGGTTTGCACCCGATTCCGGACTCGTCAGAATTCCATCTTTCACTACCCATTGATTTTTGTTCCCAAGTGCCGTCCACCCTGTTAAATCTTTTCCATTGAACAGCTCGATTGGTTTTCCCCAAACGGGTTCAGCTGTTCTTGTTAGATAGGGGGCTCTTACTCCAGTAAAAGACTGCTTTACACCGGCGCTTGTAGTGATTGTCCCCTGAATGCGATCGCCCGATACAGTTCCTTCTAAGACCAAGTCACGGTCTTCGCGCTCCCATTGTGGAGGAATAGCAAAACTGAATTTTCCATTCTCAAAATTAACTTTAGCAACAGGCCGTGCACTACCTCCTGTACTAACAAAACGTCCCACCAGTGTTTTAAAGCCCGACAACTCCACTTCCAACCAAGATGGTGCCGGTTTGCCATTCTCTTCGACGGTGATATCCCAACGACCGATGAGCTCCCCTCCTTGCACCGCATTGCTGTGGATAGGCGCTACCTGTGCCTGTGCGCAAAAAGGCTCGATTGCAGCAAACAATAAACCACATGCTAAGCCTAAAAATAGTTTCTTCTTCATAAATATGGTATTCAATAGTTATTATGGTCAATAAAGATATCGTTTTTTACCCATACACGAAATTTTTAGACTGAATAGACTTTTCTTAACCATAGCTTCCATTTTTCAAATGGGTGTTTTCGGTTTAGGAAAATGCTTAAGCTACATTTCCAGATATCCCTGAAATGTGGTAACGAACTTGCCAACATCAACCCCATCACACAGCGCATGATGTACATGTATAGACATGGGAAGCAAGATCTGATCATTTTGAAATAGGTATTTCCCAAAGGTGATTTTTGGTATGCCATTATCTTGCCCCCCATATAAAGCATGTTCCATTTGTGTAAAGGAAATGTAGGGCAGCACCGAATAGTGTATAACATCCCGGCAATTTGCATCCGTTTGTAATCCACGCGACTGCTTTTCTAAATTAATTTGTTTTTTTAGTTCTACTTGAAAGCGCTCAAATTCATCGTAAAAATCAAAATAGGCAAAGCCGAAAGTTTCGTCAGGCCTGATGACGGTAATGGACCCGCCAATTTCGTGATACTCCAGGACGTTGTTGTCATGTATGCGATAACGAAAAGCCTGCACTTCGTTAACCGCCCGCAGCGATAAGTATAAATAATAGCAAAAAAACGAGACATTATAAGTCTTACAATATGCAAAAGCTTTCGTACAATTTAACTGCGTGGTGACACCCCAGAACGGTTTTTCAAAGGATCTAAAAAAGTCGTAATGAGCTTGCCGTTTCCAGTTCAGCGTATTGACTTGGTTATAAGAAACTTCTTTTTTCATGCGACAAATATCTATTTTTGCTCGTGGAGCCTTGGTGCAAAAAAGGATTTTAAACAGCGCAAACGGATTTTTATGTATACCTTATATAGCCATGAATTCACCCAATTAGTGGACCGGCAATTTGCTGATTCGGAAAAAGGCCAGTATAAAGCGTTAAAGCATGTCGGTCAATTTAATGCTATAACGCGTACGTCCAACAACAGCAATTTTAACATACTTCAATTCGAGTCGTCCTTTCAGGAGGAAGTACGTGTCGTTAACTTTCGAGACTTCAATCATACCAGCTTCCACTTCCAACTTGAAGGGCATTCGAACGCGCGTATCTCTTGTTTCGGGGATGCGCTACCCATGAAGCAGGGTGAATTTAATGTAATGAATTGTATTGATCCTATCAGTAATTTCTCGTTTCCAAAACAGAAAGACTATAGTTATATATGCCTAGGGATTAATCAACAATACCTTACATCACTATTGGAACAGTGCGGAGCCGAATGGCAGAAAATAGCTAAAAAGCTAGCAAAAGACCAACCCTTTACTTTATTTGACAAACCAAAGCATTTTGGCTCCTTACTAAAACAAACCCTTTACGCAATCATTCATCCTCCGGTGGCCGATTCTTTAATTTCTACCTATGTCCCCCATAAAATTGAAGAATTGATATTACTTATCCTAAATGAATCATCGCTTAGTCAGAAAAGAAACACTTTTCCTTTCAGTCAACGCGACGTCGACTTACTTCACGATTTAAAAATATACTTAGACGATAATTTCCTGAAGCAGCATAACCTTTCCGGGCTGGCCAGACAGGCCGGTATCAATGAATTCAAACTAAAGAAAGGCTTCAAAATCTTATTTAACTATTCAGTGTTTGGCTACATCAACCATTTGCGTATGCAATATAGTTATAAACTCCTCCAAGCAAGAGCTCTTCCTTTGGGTGCAATTGCGGCCTTGGTTGGCTATCAATCTGATGCCTCCTTTATACGTGCCTTTAAAAACTATTATGGGTACGCGCCGAATAAAAGTAAGCCCCTTGGAAATGGTTGTTTTCAGGGATTATAGAAATGAGTTTCCTGTACTAATTTTGATGTAGAAATCATACATCAACAATGGCTACCTGGAGCTTTAGCTACACTTTTTTTATTTCAGTTGTTTTCTGTTGCTCCATGCACGCCTGTCAAAGCAAAACGAAGGTGATCGCAACCACTGTAGAAACCAATTCCCTTCAGCTATATCCTTATCTTGGCAGCAATGGACTTTATGGTTACGCTGACACGGCGATGCGCTTGGTGGTTTCCCCATGTTATATTACTGCGAATAAGTTTACTCATACCGGTTTTGCCGTCGTACAAGATACGACACTGCAATATGGTGTCATCAACACTCTTGGGAATATCGTTGTGCCTATAAAGTATAAACATATTTATCTTCAAGAACTGGACAACTACACGTTAATGTGGACGGAAGAGACTTATACTACGCGATGGCGTTTCTGGAATTGGCGCTTTCTTCCCGGTCTTTCGCTTATGGGATCTTCAAAAAATGATAACCGTTTATTTGACACCAAGGTTAACATGTCTAAACTAAAAATCACTATTATTGAAAACAAGCAAGTTATTTATGATAATGAAGTACAGACTTCTGAAAGCTATCGTTACCACATGGAGGTTAATAATTTGGGCGACGGATATTTTTTACACAAAAGAAAATTATATCAACTAAATGATGGCAAAGCAAAGGTCATAAGCAACCATATTGAAAATGTTATTGGATATGACCAATTGTTTCAAGTTAACGGTAACAACTATTATATCACCGATCGAAATAACCGAAAAACAGATGGACGGATATTTAGAAAAAAAGACAGTTTAATTTATACTGTTAAAGGCGAAAGCCATGCCATTAAACTGCATAAAGACGACTACCTTTACCAAAATATCGCGCAAGTGTTTGAAGATACAGAAGGCAAGCAGTACCTCTTCCCTGAAATGAAGATAGCATTTCCCCAATCTGTCGAAACTCTAATTGATGATCATATTTTAGCTGATTCGGTATTACAGCAAGCGATGTTATTAGCGCCCATTGCCGGAACAAATTGCTTCTTAGTACGCTCGTTCGACCAAATAACCGGCCAGATTAAACACAAAGTTCTTCAATCGGATGGAAGGTGGGTGTCCCAACCTTCCGGCGAACATAATTTTACATTACGTTATCCTACCGGCGATATCGTATGGCCCGAATTATCCACTGTAATCAATCCAAATGCTTTGAAAGATTTTCGTGCCATTGCTTACGAAGATGTATCCGAAAATATGCATTGGTTGATCATAACTCTTAAGCGAGGCGATCACCAGAGACAAGGCCTTTGGAATAAACAGGAAAATCGTTGGATTTGGAATCCCGATAATTATAGCATCCGCTGCTTGGATGCCGAAAAGGGGTTATGGTCTTTTAGGCCTGAACGTGAAAAGGCCTACGGTATTTATCGTCCAAAAACAGGTGAGGTTTTAATTACCCCGACCTATTTTGACATCAATAGCGATGGGATGGTTACCTTACAGGAGAACGGACAATATATACGTTTCTACGTCGATTTTGAGAGCTTACAGGAATATCGGGATAAAATCAGGAAATAAATCAGTTATGCATTCTTAACAATTTTCACTAATCGCACAAGAACCGGTGATGTTAGTAAAAGAATAAGACCTATGGTGATATAGTTGAGATAGGGCTTCAACATTGGCACTTTGCCTATTAAATATCCTGTGAGTGAAAACCCAACTACATAAAAAAGGGAACCTACAGCGGCATACAGTAAAAACTTATTGAAATGGACCTTAGTAATACCGGCAACAATAGGCACAAAAGTACGAACCACAGGAAAAAATAAAGCAACAGCAATTGCTAAAGAGCCATGTTTTTGAAAGAACCGCTGTGCACTTATTAAGTAGGTTTGCTTAAAGAATCGGGAATCTTGTCGCGTATGCAGATATGGTGCTATTTTTTTACCGAATATATATCCCGTTATATTGCCGGCAATAGCAGCGATAGTTAGCAGCATACATAGTGTCGGCAGGTCATAATGATATCTACCGGCTGCAATTAGCACACCGGCGGTAAACATAAACCCACCACTCGGTAAGAAAAAGAGAAAAATCAACCCGATCTGTCCATAAACAGAAAAAATCAAAAACAACATGCCCCCCTGGTTTAGCAACGCTTCCGTATCAAACATGACACAAACATACTAAATTCAGTATTTGCAAAAGAAGAATATGGTCTTACGCGCATGAGGTAATTGTGTTGATACGCAAAAAACAAGCAAAGGAGCCTTTCATCCCAAAAAAAGCACTATTCATCCCAATTAATTGCGTCAGGACAGTTAATTATTTAGCATTGTACAAAATAAGAATATGAAACTAAGAAGAATCGAAGCCATTGTCGCTACCGTTATTACACTGGTTGTTATGGTAATAATGTTTGGCAAAAAAACGAAAAACTGGGAAGCTAGGACGTCGCTATTTCTAGAAAAGCCCTTTGAAGAAAAGGGAATGACTTTTAACTTTTTTGAAAACCATCTTTTGCCGACCCTATTATTTGTAGCACTTTTCTATATAGCTTTTCTCACATTCAATAATTTCATTATTCCCAGATACATAAACAAAGCGAAGTACGAAATGGCACTCTTTACATCTTTTCTTACGCTTTTTATTTTGTGGTTTGGCTTTGCCTACTGTGAGTGGATGCAGCATCGATATAATAGACTAACTGTTTGGGCCTATTTTGGCGAAAGCGGGAGGGTAATCAGCTCTATTGTTTCTATTATTCTATTTATTAGTACTTATACGTTAGCGAAACAAGGGCATCTCTTTTTACTTCAAAAAAAATTAAATCTGTCATCGACACTTCTAAAAGAAAGTTTAATTGCTTTCTCCGTTATATCATCTGCCTATTTGTTCCTTCTGGTTTTTAATGGAAGTATGGCCTTTTTCTGGCTTATAATTTCCATTTATCTATTTATTATGTATAGTATAGAAATGTACGGATTACTCCCATTTTGTAGCAAAGCCAAATACAGTTTAAAACAATACCTCTATGTACGATTGCCTCTTTCGTTTCTTATTTATGCACCATTTGGATTTGTAGTGGTTAGCGGGCTAGGATTCAACACTAATGCCTTTTTCGCGTTATGGTGCTGTACTTGTCTAATCTCTATCCCGGTTATTAAACACCTATATCACCTAAAGCTGCAACATCATACAAAATTAGGTAATCTTGAAAATGCCTTAGGTAATAGTACGGCTAATTTGAGCTTTTTACGTTCGCAAATTAATCCTCATTTTTTATTTAACGCATTAAATACTTTATATGGCAGCGCGCTGACAGAGGGCGCAGAGATGACCGCCACGAGTATACAGAAACTCGGTGATATTATGCGCTTTATGCTTCATGAGAACATACTAGATAACATACTGTTGGTTAGGGAAATAGAATATTTACACAACTATATAGATCTTCAGAAACTGCGGACAGATTTATCGCAAAATGTTATCGTGGATTACAATATTCAACAAGTTACTAAGGACCTTTTTATCGCCCCTATGTTGTTGATCCCTTTTGTCGAAAATGCCTTTAAGCACGGTATAAGTTTAAAAGAGCCGTCGTGGATTAAAGTCAATCTTTCTATGCAGGATGATCGCTTATTTTTTGATGTATACAATAGCGTGCATTTAAAGCAGATAAATGATCCCGAAAAAAACCGCAGTAGTATAGGTATTCCCAATGTAAGGCAGCGCTTATTACAACTCTATCCTAATAAACACGAGCTTACTATACGTCAAACTGATATGGAGTATTTTGTTCACTTAACCCTAACATTATGAAATTTAAAGCTTTTCTAATTGATGTAATTCTTATCTTTTCGTCTTTTCTTTCATTTGCACAATTCAAAATCAGCGGTTCTGTGATCGGCGATAAGGAGGTGAATCTAAAATTGGACGTCCCGGTAATCTACGATCTCGACCCATTAAATGCAAAAGAAATAGCTGTTGAAAGCAACGGGAACTTCAGCGTCAACATCCCACTAACAGACCGACGATTTATTGCTCTTCATCTTGATAACGATCAAATACTTCTATTCGTCCAGCCTCACGAAGATTTATTTTTAGTGATCAATAGTAACAATAGAACGATTGCGGACTTCAAAGGAAGTCTGGCGGATGAGAACTACTTACTGCAAGCTATTGGTTTTAACAAAACTCCTTTTTTCATGGAACAGCAAGGAGGAAAGTATAACTATGCATCTACAACGGCTGAAGAAATACAAAGCATGGTAGTTAAACCGTGGTTTAAAGAACGTGAGGAAAAGTTACTGCGTATAACACAGAGCTCGATCTCTCAAGCAAACAAGGAGCTTTTTAAAAATGAGGTGCGATTCCATGCGCTAGCAAGCTTGACAGATTTTACAGGGTCAATTGTCCGTTGGAGGAAAAGCGAATGGAGAAATTTTCAGCTGGCATTATACGATACCTGTGTCACCGAATCTGGAGGAACAGTATCATGGTCTTCAATACTATAAATTCATTGACCGATACATTAGTTATATGCAATCCAAAGCGCTTGATCAATACTTAAAGGACACAACAATCAGCCGTCTGCTTTTTTTCAATTTAAGTTTAGACAGCATAATGAGGCTAGCTAAAGTAAATGGTGAAAACTATGTGGCATGGTTGTCTGTTAAACAAAATGTCAGTCGTGCTACTGCTGAAAGGTATCTTGCGCAGCAAATCCTAAACAGCTATCGCTATAAGGATTTAAAATCGATGAAAATTTTAATGGTTGATTTTGAAGCATATTTTGCCGATAGTCGTTATTTACCCCATCTCCGGACTTGCATAGCGAAGCTTGATGAAAAATTGATGGCTAATAAGCGTAACGCTTCTATTAAATTTTTTAATGAAGGCAACCATATAAAATCTATTTACGAAATCATCAAACGATATCGAGGGAAAGTGGTGTATTTAGCTATTTGGGGAACCTGGTGCGGCCCCTGTAAAGTAGAATTATCTTACACATCGCAATTAAAAGATAAATTTAACAATAAAGATATTGTTTTTATATATTTAGACATGGACGACGACGACAAAGAGGATGAATGGCGTAATTTTGTCTGGATTAGTAATCTACAAGGCCTCCATATACGTATGAATAATGAGCATATTCAGCGAATCTGGGCAGAGCTTCTTCCAACCGGGGACGGTCTACGCGGATTATATCCTAGTTATTTTATATTTGACAAAAATGGAATCTTGATCAAAGAGAAGGCAAAGCGTCCGAGTGATCAGCAACTACTCTATACACAACTGGAAAAACACCTATGATATGATTAAAGCAATCGCTATCGATGATGAGCCTATAGCCTTAGGTATTATACAAAAGCTTGCAGAGAAAGTACCTTTTCTGCAAATAGATAGTACATTTACTAATGCTTATCAGGCCATAGAATACTTGCAAGTGGAAAAAGTAGATCTATTGTTTTTAGATATAAAAATGCCTGACATTTCAGGTATCGACTTTTATGATGGCTTATATAAAAAACCCTTCGTAATATTTACAACCGCTTATGCAGAACACGCTCTAAAAGGCTTTGACCTAGATGCAGTGGATTATCTTTTAAAGCCCTTCTCCGTCACTCGTTTCTTGAAAGCATGTCATAAGGCTAAGAATCTCTTACAAGTAAAAAATGGCGTTACCGAAATGTCTCACGCTATTTTAGTTAAAAGCGGTATAGAACAAATCCGCCTATATCTGAACGATCTGCTTTATATAGAAGCAACTGGCAATTATGTCAGTTTTGTATGTAAAAACGAAATTGTCAATAGTCGGATGACCTTAACCGAGTGTGAAGAGTTGCTTCCTAAAAGTCGTTTTATCCGCATTCATAGATCATTTATCGTAAATACAGACGCGGTAACGAAAATCGAACGTCATCAATTAACCGCTCAAGGCTATATTCTTCCCATTTCATCTTCGTATAAAAACAAGTTGCCTAGGCTTTAATAGAAATTGGCAAATCATGCATACTAGCCTGTATTGTCCATCGATGGATTCGAAAGGTACAGAAGCCAATTATCTCAAATTAATACAACTGGTTCAAGCGTTCAACTAATTATATCTGTATCAACAGGTTGATATCCAAGGCATCTACTTATACTTAGTATTTGTCCTTTATGATGAAACTCATGAGTAATAACATGGCTAAATAGGTGAAAAGGACTTAGTGTACATAGACGGCCATTTCGCATAAAAGTAACGCCCAATTTTTTCTGCCTGCTTTTTTTTATGAAGGCATCAACATGAGCATCTATGTCCAAATAGATAGGAATAATGTCTTTCATAGAGCTAACCACTTCCTCCTTCAAAAAATCCGTGTTTAATGCCATGCCACGACATACGATCCAAGCTTTGTAGGTATTACTAACAAGCTCCGCACACTACCTCCATTACCAAAAAAAGAAATTGGCTTTACAAAATCCTCGGTTACGAACGTGCTGCAATAGTCAAATAGTTTTTTCCGTGAATGCTTCACCAATTGATATTGGTGCTCCATATATTCATTTAATGATTCCATTGATTCCAATTATTGTTTGTATGTGAATCTTTCTCTCCATTACATAAGGTTCAAATGTCTGTTTTATAATTCAACGCAGTAGTTGTGCCAATTGTTACATCGATGGTGGTACCTGTAATACTTTTCGCCATATCTGACACTAAAAACGACGCTGCAGAAGCAATGTCGTGCATAGACGGTAACTCTTTTAACATCGTATCAGATTTCATCTTTTTGATTACTTCTATGATTCGATCACCACCAAAAGCTAAGGCCTCCTTAAAGGGGCGCGAATCTAAGGATCCTGCCGATCGTATGTTAACTACTCTTACCCCTAAAGGTCCTAATTCGGCTGCCAGATTTTTGGAAAAGGTTTCGACAGCCGAACATATGGGCCCGAAGCCTCCGACTTTGGGGTAACCTATTCCGCCGGGAGTTGCCGTTAAAGTTAATATCACCCCGTAACCTTGTTTAGCCATGATTCTCCCGGCAGCCGTAGCAGTTAGAAAATGAGTTTGCATCGCCGTCGTTATCGGACGAACAAAGTCGTCTAACGACATATCAATCAGATCAACATCCTGCAGCACTTCAAACCCCGCAAGATTAAAGGAAGCATCGATTCGCTTCGTTTTCTTTAGTGTCTTGACAAGGTGTTTTTCAATAGCCCCCTTGTCTAGGGCATCAACTTCGGCTGCTTCGGCAAAACCGCCTGCTTCATTTATTTCTCGTGCGACTTCTTCTGCCGGCGTCAAGTGGCGGTTGCTTAAGAACAGCTTTGCACCGGCTTGAGCCATTGTTTTGGCTACGGCGCCGGCAAGCGACTGGCTGGCTCCGTAAATTACTATTACTTTGTCTTTTAACATAATTTGGCTTTTTAATATCAGCACAAATATACAAGTCGAAAATTAGCTGGCCCTACTATTACGCTTTTATGAAGTGTATTGTGAATTTTAAAAAAGTTTAGTTGCCTTTTCTAAATTTTTCGTAACTTGTAATCACGCTATAATAACATTTATTTAAAGATTTGCTAAAGTAGTTTTTGAATTTTTGCGAGCGGACAACTTACCCTATTCTTTGGATATAAAACAAAAGTACTGGCATGCAAACGACAACAAAAGACCTATCCGAACTATTGAAGGCCCGTGATCAAATGATGGCGGCAATAGCCTTTACCATTGCAAAGGATATTAAATCTGAGAAAGCAGTGGAAGTAACTCAGCAGAAAGAACAAGCAATTTCGCTTCATTTGTTAGATTTAATTAACATCGATGTAAGTGATGAATACCAACACCGGGCTCTCTGAGCTAATGTTTACTCACCACCCGCCCCAATGCCTGTCTTATTAGCCAATAGGCATATAAGGCCTTTAACCTTGTCTCACGGATGATACAAATTGCGTCTTTATAGGACCGCATCAAAATCCACCATGGCATGAAGCATGTATCGTCAGTTGGCTAATTATGTAAATGTGTAATTAATTAGTTTATTATTTTAAAACAAAAAAGCTTTTTTTTGCATTTTATACTATACATTTATTAGAGGCAGCTAATGTCCTCAAGGATATTAACATTTATAAACCAAAACGATTATGATATCCCCAATTAATCTCTGTAAAAGAAAATTGATGGGCTGTGTGTTCATTGGGATGACAGTCCTGTTGACATCTTGTGAAACAAAGCCGATAGAGCCCAGTGAACTTCTTTCCCAAAAACAGACCTTTAGCTCACTTAAGCGAACTAGTTCACCGTTACCTTCGTTACATGTAGACGGCAATCAAATTAAAGATGCTTTCGGAAATCCTGTTACACTTAGGGGTTTTTCACTCCTTCCAAACGAAAGCAACGATGAATGTACCACCTGTAGCCCACGACCGATTAGTGAAATGTTAGCATTACAGGCTAATGCTGCCCAAGGATGGTTCTCGCGAGTTGTGCGCATCGGTGTTCATCAAAGTTACAGTGATCCTGCCAGTGCTTTTGCAAATCACATTGATCCTTTTGTGCAACAGGCCATTTCGTTAGGCTTATATGTTATTGTTGATCTTCATCTTGTCGCAAATTATGGTGATGGAGGGACGCCACAGTCAAAAGTGATCGACTTCTGGCGTTATGTAGCGCCACACTATGCCAATAATCCGGAAGTGATTTTCGAGGTGTACAATGAGCCAATTAGTCCCGATAATTGGACGACATGGAAAAATTTTATTCAACCTGTTGTCGATACTATCCGAGCAGTTGCACCTAATAATCTCATCCTCATGGGTAACCCACAATGGAGCACACGGGTCAACCAAGCCGTTTCTGACCCTTTTGATGATCCAAATATGGCTTATGTGTATCATATTTATCCTAATCAGCCGGCAACTACTAGCAGTTTGGATGCTCGATTTGGTAATGCTGCAAATAGCATTCCTATTGTTATAACTGAATTTGGATGGAACGCTGACCCAAATTATTCCGACAATGTCACTTATGGCACATCCGGCGGTTGGGGCAAACAGTTCCGTACGTATATGGATGGCCACGCCCATATCGGTTGGCTTAACTACATTTTTGACAATTATTGGAAACCACAGATATTCGACTGGAACTGGAATTTAATGAGCGGCGAAAATCAAGGAAAGTTTATACGGGACTGGCTTTTCGAATTGCAAAATCACAATCAGGCGGGCGGTTTTACACCCGGACCACAAACGGCGTTTAAGGTGCATAACATTCCTGGCAGAATGGAAATTGAAGATTTCGATGAAGGCGGCCAAGATATCTCCTATCATGAAACGACCTTCGACAATCAGGGAGGAAATGTTTACCGTAACACGCCGGTTGACCTAGGTACCACAAATGATGGCGGCGGTGGATATACGCTTGGTTATATAAATACGGGCGAGTGGCTTGCTTACACCTTATCAAATACAGTTGCCGGCACCTACGACATCAACCTGCGTGTAGCAAGTGGCGATGCAGCCACCGGAAAAAAAATCACCGTAAAGCTTGATAACGCTCCACTCGGAACAGTCGATATTACAAGTACCGGTGGTTGGGAGACCTATCAGAACTTTACGTTAAGTGATGTGACGGTACCATCGGGCAGTAATAAAATTCTTCGACTGGAATTTGAAGGCATCGGCTACAATGTAAACTGGGTTGAATTTTTGTCGAATCCCTAATTTACTCTTCTTGTCTCTATCAATATCATCAAGAAAAATAATTGTAATTGTAAGCTGTTTTTGTAAATTGCACGTAAAAGCAATCCGATTCCATCGCCACTTAGTACGGTGAATTGGATTGTTTTATGCTTAAACTTCAACAACTAATAAGCCGAGCGCAGCTAATGAAGGAACAGAAATTACGATTCACTGCCCTGGATGTATTTCGGGGAATGACAATATGTTTCATGATAATTGTAAACAGTCCAGGGTCAGGTGCAACACCGTATTGGCCTTTGAACCATGCAACATGGCATGGTTTTACTCCTACGGATCTTGTCTTTCCTTCATTCTTATTTGCCGTTGGGAACGCACTTTCATTTTCTGAAAGGAAATTTCAGTATCTCTCATCCAAACAGGTACTTTTGACCATTTTCAAAAGAGCGGCATTGATTTTTTTATTAGGCTTTTTAATGTATTGGTTCCCCTTTTTTAAAATAACGGAGCAACATGAAATCATATCTTTCCCTTTACATGAGACTCGTGTATTTGGCGTTTTACAGCGTATTGCCTTATGTTATCTTTTTACAGCCCTAGCGGTGTACTATGTTCGAAGAAAGTATCTTGTTTGGCTTGCGATTGCATTATTATCAATATATTGGGTCATCCTACTAATTTTTGGCACGGATGCGCCCTATTCATTAGAGGGAAATGCCATATTCAAACTCGACCTATGGCTTCTTGGCGAGTCTCATTTATATCATAGCCACGGAATTATTTTTGATCCGGAAGGTTTGTTGAGCACAATACCTGCTATTACCAATGCAATTGCAGGGTATTTGGTCGGTAAGTATTTACAAGAAAAGGGCGGAACGGTACAGAGCCTTGGTAAATTGTTGATTATTGGCGCTATCGGTGTATTGATAGCCTTGGTATGGAACCAGGTGTTTCCTATAAATAAAAAAATATGGTCCAGTTCATTTGCGCTATTAACGATTAGCTTAGACCTACTAATTCTTCCTTTGTTGGTTCCAATTTCAGAAAATGGTAATGGCGTCCCAAGAAAATGGACTAATTTCTTTATTATCTTTGGAAAAAATCCGCTATTCGTTTACCTATTATCCGAAATTGTTTTGATCAGCCTATTTTTAATACCTTTAGGTGGAACTTCGTTGTTTGATTACATCAACATACATTTGTTTCAGAAATTACTCCCCGGTCCGGCAGGATCGTTATTATTTGCACTATGCTATATGCTTTTCTGTTGGAGTGTTGGGTGGCTACTTGATCGCAAGAAGATTTATATAAAAGTCTAACGAGAATGGGCACATCACAAATATGATGCAATTACTCTGCTGGACGAAATCAAGTAAAGACTTGTTTTTACCCTTATTAAAGATTTGTACATTCGCATTAGCTTTAATTCTGCTAAGAAGCGTGGAGTGCATGCTCTGAAGTTGATCGCACTGAAATAGTGAGGAAAAGTAATAATACGTTAAATGCAAAAAGAGTATATATACCCTATTGCCATGACAATTGCCGGCTTTGACGGTAGTGGTGGCGCAGGAATTCAGGCAGACATCAAAACCTTCTCCGCATTGGGATGCTTTGCTACCTCGGTGTTAACAGCACTTCCCATTCAAAACACACAAGGGGTTCAAGCGATTTATGCCATCCCGGATCGGGCCATACAGGAACAGATAAGGGTTCTATTGAGCGACATTTTTCCGAAAGCTATAAAAATTGGAATGGTGCACACAGCAACTTTAGTGGATGTCATCGTGGAAACCCTTTCAGAATATCCAAAAGTTCCACTTATTTTCGATCCCGTGATGGTAGCAAGCAGCGGACATCGACTAGTACAAGACGCAACTGTAGCTACTATTGTGGAAAAGCTAATTCCGAAAACCGATCTTATTACCCCCAATATCGATGAGGCTGCTGTACTTGCCGAAATGAAAATCAGCTCCCTGGATGATATGTATATTGCCGGCGAACGGATTTTGAAGCTGGGAGCTACGAATGTTTTATTGAAAGGAGGCCACTTGCAGTCATCTACGCTTACGTCCTTATATTTCGACAATCAAGGTAAAGTCCATTCCTATGAGTCAGCTAAACTGGAAACGAATAATCTACATGGAACAGGCTGCACGCTATCATCTGCTATTACAAGCTTCTTAGCCCGGGATTTCCCTATGGAAAGCGCAATAGTTGCGGGACAGTGCTATACGTACAAAGCTATCAAAAACGGAATGGATGTCTTAACGGGTAAAGGGCGCGGCCCTTTAAATCATTTTTTCGATCCTGAAAAATTAATAAAAAACGCTTTTCTTTCGGAGAGCGAGCAAGATCAAAAAAACAGGTAAAGCCCGTGTGAATGCTATTAATTATTAACGCCTGAGCAACCGATATGTTCGACTTTCACACGAGGCTGTCTAGGCAAGGCTACTACTGCAATTTAGGATCGAAATCAAATATTAGTTTCCCTTCAATGGCGTTAAAGCCCACTCTATTCAGTTGTCCTTGAGGTCCGTGATCCACAGCCCGGTCAAATTTGGTACCGATGGCATTAATCGCGTGCAAAAATGAAATGTCACCATCAGGAAAATCGGGAGAATTGTTTTCATTCCTTGCGCCTTTTGGTTTTTCCGGCGTGTACAACCGCAAAAACAGTTTATCACTTCCGTTATATACAATAAAATCCTTTGCTTTATTTTTTATTACAACCCAGTTGAAATCGCGATAATAGCCCTTAAACTCCGGATAATCCCATGATTCGCCCGTGACCGTATTATTGTACTTTTTGTTCCAAACACCGAAGCTATTTCCCTTCATCCGATTTTTCCATACCCTATAGGGGCCTCGTCCCATATACCGAACACCGGTAATTAAATTTTCAGGAAAATTGAAGTTAATTCCTAAAAAGGGATACTCGTTATGCGGATTGGAATTATAAACATTGTATGCATATTCCAATGTTAATAAACCGTTCGGAGCCAATATATAACGAACCTTCTTCCAAGCACCGGTATACTGAACATCCACATAAAGACTGTCTCCTTTTTTGTAATGTTTCATACCTACATAAGATGCCTTTCCTACCGCCAATTGCGGGCCGTTAGTCAAAGGAATTACCGTGCCGTTACTAATCACACTTTGCAGTAAGCCACTTTTTGTATCAAAGGCAATGGTAGTTTTATTCAATTGTAAACGTAAAGTATTATTAGCTTCGTCAACGGAAATAGGCCAGCTTATTTTTGTGCTGAGCCATCTTTCATTCATTTCAATTGGTGATTTTAGTGACCAAGTCCAAGTGAAAATCTCCCGACCATAAGGATCTTTAGCGGTAAGTGCTAACACATCGGTCTTCGCTAAATCATGCTGAAAGGGTAAGCGTAAATAGCCGTTTTGCTGAGGCTCTACATTGGGTCCTTGTAAATCACCTTTCTCAAGAATTTTCACGGTGGTATCCGATTCATATGGTGTCGGTAATTGCCGACATTCATAGCTAAACCTAATCTGATTGAGATTGGTATAAAGGTAATCATTGCTGAGCGGAAGTAAGCCATCAAAGTTCTGGGGAAGCTTATCAAGAGCTATCTTTATAGGTGACCAAATCTCTTTAATAGTATAAAAACTCCCTTCTTTTTCACGATAAGGTCCAAGTATTCCATCGGGTGCCAAGTTACCTTTTATATCCATGCGTCCTTCCTGATCCAACCGCACAACCCCTTCGTCTGCAAAGGACCATAAAAAGCCTCCCGCAGATAATGGTTTACTTCTCATCAGGTTCCAGTGATCTTCCAGCCCGGCACCGTGCCCTCCGTCATAGAGTCCGTGTAAGAATTCAGTAGGAAAAAATACTTCTTTTCCATTATACAATGATCCGACACAGCAATCATAAGCTCTGTAATGCTGCGTGTCGGTACCTTCAAAATTATTCCATGGGTGTATAACGGTGCGCTTTTGTGGGTCATATTTTGCGTAATCGGCAACGAGCTCGTGATTATTCCCCCCTTCGTTTCCGTTAGCCCAGATAACGATAGAAGGATGATTTACGTCCTTCATAACCATTTCTTTAAGTAATTTACGTCCGACGCTGGTATCGTATTTTTTTTGCCAGCCTGTCAATTCATCAATCACAAACAGTCCGAGCGAGTCGCAAATATCTAAAAAATGAGCGTCCGGAGAATAATGAGACATACGAACCGCATTCATATTCATGTCTTTTATAAGATTAACATCTAACTCACTGATTTCCTTGCTCATTGTTCTGCCAGAGGTAGGCCATGCGCTATGTCTGTTAACGCCTTTAAAACGCACTTTCACGCCGTTCACGAAAAAACCTTCTCCACGTCTCAACTCAGCGGTTCGAAAGCCAAACTTTTCGACCTTGCTGTGAATGATTTTGCCTTTATAGTCTCTTAATCTAACAACTACCTGATAACGGTTGGGAAATTCAGGCGACCATAATGCAGGTTTAGTTACTTTATTATTCAGTGTTACTTTCCCTGATTTGTGATCGAGTTTCGCTTGAAATGCTTCGCCAACAAGCTTTCCGTCTAAATCGCTTATCTGCGCTTCCACATATCCATGTGCTAACTTTCCTTCTGTGTATACGTCCATCACGAAATTGCCATCTGCTCTAGCATCAATAGCTGTCCATTCTATATGTGTCTGCGGCGTAATTTCTAAATATACGGGACGAAAAATACCGCCGAACACCCAGAAATCTGACATCCGTTCGGCACGATTGACCGAAGTATCGGCCGATATTTTGCTGACTTTAACTTCCAAAAGGTTATCACCCGTTTTCTTCAGTAATTTAGTGATATCATATTTAAATCGATAAAAGGAACCTTGATGAATAGCTCCCGCGATTTTACCATTAATCTTCACTTCTGTATCGGTCATTGAACCTTCAAAGACTATTTTCATGGTTTTATTTTTCCACGTCGGGTTGCTGGGAAATCGATACTTATAATAACCGATTTCGTTTTTACTGAAATCTTCTTCCCAACCATAGTGGTAGGTTCCAAAACCCTGGGTTTCCCAATTCGAGGGCACTTCAATCGTCGTCCACTGCCCACTTTTTGCACCGGAAGAAACCATAAAATCCCAATTTTTAGTATGATCTTTGTCCGTTCCTGAAAGATATTTGACCACTGTTTCCTGACTAAATACCGTTGATCCCGACAGAAAGCACAAAAGGAAGAAGCTTATAAGACCTATTTGTGGTCTACTACAAAAAGCGATTACGGAAATTCTATATTGCTGAAGCATAATTATTGGCTCGATAATGATAAGTGTTAGTTTTACAATTTTCAGCATTTTTGTGCATTAAACAAAATATTGTTTAGATTATCCGCCAAGCGCGACTAAGACCCAAATGTATAGCGTTGTTGCAGACCTTATTGAGTCGGGAAAAATGGGGAGATTTAGTTCATATGCAAAACAAAACAGTTCATTTATCCTTTATAAAAGGAATGTCTTAAATACACCCTAAAAATGGCATAAAGAGCCTCTTCTATTCTCATAAATAGGTAATACCTTTGTTATACGATAATAAGACAAAAAAAAATAGCTAACAAAAAATAAAACACTGAATTATGAAAAACAATGTTATATGCTGGTTTGAAATATATGTCCGGGACCTAGAAAGGGCAAAGACGTTTTACCGGACAGTTTTAAATAGAACGTTCTTTGATGCTGAATGCGCACCAGGCGAAGCGCCTCAAGAAATGAAGATGACTTTCTTTTCTTCGCCTGATGAGGAGACCGATAAGGTAAGCGGCGCACTGATAGAAATGCCCGGCACAAAAGAAGGCGACGGTGCTTGCGTCAATACCATCGTTTATTTTCCCTGCCAAGATTGCAGTATAGAAGAGAGCCGTGTAGAAGCGGCCGGAGGAAAAGTTCATAAATCGAAATTTTCTATTGGCGAATACGGCTATTGTTCTCTGTGCATGGATACAGAGGGCAACCTCTTTGGCTTGTATTCAATGGAGTAATGAAAGAGAATTTAACCCTTTAGTAATGTGTAACACATAAAACATTAATAGTTTTATAGCTAACAGCTAATAACCTCTAATTAAAATAAATAATATGAAACTCAATCCTTATTTGAACTTCGATGGCCAGGCAGAAGAAGCATTCAAGTTCTATCAATCAGTTTTTGGCGGTGAATTATTTATCCAAAAAATGAGTGCGGCTCCAGGAGGTGAAAATCTTCCTGACCATGAAAAAAACTATGCGATGCATGTCTCTATTCCCATTGGTGAGGGACAATTTTTAATGGCTTCCGATTGTCTAAAATCAGCAGGTCATCAATTAAACGTAGGAAACAACAACTATATCTGTATCACACCTGATAGTCGCGAAGAGGCGGATAGATTATTTAACGGATTGTCGGCTGGAGGAAAAGTCGAAATGCCTATGGCAGACATGTTTTGGGGCGATTACTTTGGTTCATTTGAAGACAGGTACGGTGTTCGTTGGATGATCAATTATAACGAAAAGGCGAAATAACAAATCTTAAGTATTGAAGGAGTGGGAGACGAATCATCTGCCCACTTCCTAACGATTATTCGCCGCTTCCTGAAAAAATCGCGAACCTTCAAATGCCAGAATTGTTATGGTAAAAACAAAGATATTTTACCATGGCTAAAAAATGGTTCCTTGCTGCCAACAAAAAGCAAACGGACGGCAATAGAATGGAAGCACCGCAAAGGATCAATGCGAGTGACGGAATCAACACCTCAGCTTCCCTCGAGACACTCCCTCACGTTTTATTCGCAGATGATGATGCCAATATGCGGGAATATGTTAGTTGTTTACTTAAGACACAATATCGAGTAACCGTAGTTCAGAATGGCATTATGGCTCTTGAGCTAGCAAAAACAACACGACCCGACCTAATATTAAGCGATATTATAATGCCTGGGATGGACGGAATACAGCTATTGCAGGCGTTACGTCAAGATCCGAGAACACATGATATCCCACTCATTCTACTTTCCATAAGAGCGAGCGAAGCGTCAAAAATTGATAGTTTCGACGCCGGTGCTGACGATTATTTAGTAAAACCTTTCACTCCGCCCGAATTATTGGCACGAATTAAAGCGCATATCACGCTTAAGAGAACGAGAAACCAAGCCTATCAGGCTATTAAGAGCAGTGAAGAGCTTCTACAGTCTGTTTTTAACGGCGTGCCAAGCTCGATTGCTGTATATAAAACATGCTATGCTGCAGATAATTCCATCGATGATTTTGAAATGTTCTTATTGAACGATTTAATGTGCCAATCACTTAATCGACCAAAGCACGATATTATTGGAAAACGTTATCGCGAATTATTTCCTACTGCTTCGAAGCTCGATGTATTGGACCTGTTTAAAGAAGTTGTTTATACGGGGCAATCAACTAGTTTTGAACGATGGTACGAAACAAATGGAAAAAATCGCTGCTTGCGATTTAAAGCGAATAAGCTTCATGATTTGTTGATCGTAATAGCGGACGATATGACAGCAGAAAAGCAGTTACAGATAAAGAATGAGCAAATGAAGGCAAAACAGTTAGAGATGGAAGCGCGACAACAAAGAGAAATTTTTCGCGTAACACTTCGGACCCAAGAAGAAGAAAGAAGGCGGATTTCGGAGAATCTACATAATGGACTCGGACAGATGCTATTTAGCATTAAGCTGAATTTAGATACGATTGATTTAAGCGATTCCCTTTTTTCGACTGAGGAGAACCGAAAAAAATTAAAAAATGCGGAATTACTTCTTGCCAATTGTATTCGAGAAAGCCGACGAATTTCTCATGAGCTTATGCCCAGCATTTTAGAAGATTTCGGATTGGAGGCTGCTATTGAAAATATCTGTAGTCAACTTACCGGCCCCTGCAATTTCGTTGCAGAAATCGAACCCATAGTCCCACCGGCTGACCAAGAGATTCAGCTAGCCGTTTATCGTATTGTTCAAGAACTCGCCTTGAACATCGTTAAGCATTCGCAAGCTACCGAAGCCTCTATTAAAATCTATGATTCAAATGAAGGTTTTATCAATGCAACTGTTTCGGACAATGGTATCGGTTTTGATATTCAAAAAGAAGACAACAATGCTACCGGCTTACTCACCATAAAGCACAGAGTAAAAATGTTAAGGGGAAATATACATTGCAGTTCCCAAATTGGTATAGGTACTGCAATAAAAATTTCGCTTCCGAAAACTATCGATACGTATTAGCAAATACAAAGCTTCCCTCATTATTTAGTTTCAACTCTTATTTCACCCCCCTTAAGAAACAAATCGTGCGATACAAAATAACCTTTATTTGGTTTATCATTGACTATAATGTTTTTCAGCGCCCGTCCTTCACCGGCTTTTATTATAGTCAATTCTTTTCCGGCGGCTCGATGCCATTTCACTTTATCGAAAAGTGGCACGGTCACAAGGTAAGTCGGATCCGTTGCAGAATATGTGTATAGACCCAATGCACTCAGTACATACCATGAGGACATTTCACCTGCATCATCCATTCCACAAAGGGCTAGCCCCTCATCACCAATACCATAGAGATTATTTAAGATATAATCGATAATGCGTTGCGATTTTTCGGGCTTCTCTATAAAATAATAAGCGAAAGGTGCTTCATGGTCAGGCTGGTTTCCATGGCAATACTGTCCGATCATTGTTTCAACGTTTCTTGCTATATAAGTTGGATTCCATGGGATGGTAAATAACGAATCTAGTTTTGACTCGAACGCTTTCTTTCCACCGTATAATTCAATCAGTCCTTCCATATCATGCGGTGCAAAAAAAGACACTTGCCAAGCATTGGCTTCTCTATACATGTATTCATAATAAGGGTATTGCGGATTGAAAGGGGTTATCCAGTCTCCATTGTCTAATCTGCCCCGCATAAGCTTTGTCGTTGGATCAAATACGTTTCTGTAGTTCTTTGAACGGGCTATCAAACGCTTATAATTGACTTCATCGCCCAGTTTTTTTGCCATTTGCGCAAGCGAATAATCATCATAAGCGTACTCGAGTGTTTTTGAAACACCCGCTTTCCCTTTTGTTTCAACATGCGGGTTTGCGATGTCAGGATCCGATATATAACCTTTCTGTATATACTCATCTACATAAGGGCGGGCACCATTTGACGCATTTGCATTCCGTAATAATAGTTTGTAAGTTCCTTGAACATCAAAATCATTGATGCCACGTAAATAAGCGCCAACTATAGAAGAAGCTCCATGATCACCATGAAAGAAAGTTGGAATAAACCCTGTTTTATCTCCCACGTCTTTCATTGATTTAATGACATCCAATGCGACCTGCGGAGCAAGTAACCCGAGGAGTACGTCCTTATTCCGGTAAGTGTCCCAAAGGGAAGGTTCAGTATAATAGTTGAAATCTGCTTTATCCACGTTTCCTTTTGCGTCGGTAAATTCTCCATTCACGTCGCTACGTAAAGCAGGCCATAACAAAGACCGGTATAGGGATGAGTAAAACATTTCTTTTTGTTTTTTTGTTCCCCCTGTTACTTCTATAGAAGATAATATTTCGTTCCATTGACGGCTAGCCTCCTCTTGAATTTCAACAAAGCTTTTATTACCTATTTCCTGTAAAAGGTTTTGTTTAGCGTTTTCCATGCTAACAAATGACAAACCTATTTTAAGTTCAACAGGTGCTTTACTTTCATTTGTTAAATGAACAAGAGCGAAGCCCTTTGACTTTTCTGTTTGATTCTTCTGGAGCTTTTTTATATCCGTATTCAAAACGGCATAAAAATATATGCGCTCACCTGTTTGTTGATATCCTTGTAGCGTTCTACTATCTATTTGATCAATTTGCCACGCCGACACTCGGTTATTTGCCTTGGCAAGATCGAAGAGTATCTGTCGGTTCATGGTATTTTTATAATCATATGAATGGTACCCACAGCGAAGCGTTGTGGTCAATTTAACATCAACCTGATAATCATCTAAAAATACTTGATAAAATCCAGGTGCGGCTTGCTCGCGTTTATGTGTGAACTTCGAACCGAAAGAATCATCGGGATTAGATATGGGAAGTATGGGAATATTACAAAGATTCCAATGCCCTTTATTTGTATGAGTAAAACCATAAATTACTGTATCTTCATATTCGTAGCCGGCGCCTGAACCATATTCCGTAATCGGACTCAATTGAACCATAGCATTAGGCAAAGAAGCTCCCGGAAATGTAAGACCTGCCCATGACCTCCAACCTGTAGGAAGCTCATAACCAAGAATTTTTGAATCCGTAAGTGGCGCAGTACCGATGAAAGGATTTACATACTGTATATAATTCTGTTTGGTTTGCCCCCTACCGAAAAGAGCGATAAACGATAGAATCATTGTAAAGATTAAGGTTTTTTTTGCTTGGCTATTCATCTTATATTTATGCTTGGCTTTTCAAATATATACATTCAGGTTCTTATACTTACAATGCACCAGAAATGTTACAAAATCGATTTAGCAAACTCAGGAGATTACATTTGAAAAGGACGTTTATGAAGACTTGTCAAAAGAAAAGCCTTCAATCGGGGAGATTGAAGGCTTTATTAACCAATTATAAACCTAAATTATGATATCACAAAACTACGCCATCGTTGGCTTTTTTGCAAAACCTTAACAATCTTTAACATTTCAAGATCATGTTCTCCGATTAATCCAGCTCGTAGGTTCAAATTAGCAGTAGCAACCTATGATCATGCGTAAAATGCCGCGAGGAGGCACAGTTATTTCATATATTATGGTAATATGTGGTAAAAAAACAGGAAATACCCCGTTTATTTCTCTCCTTTTTCCTCTAGTTTTTACACTTTTTTACCCAGTTCTTTGTGTTAACAAAATTATCAACCAAATGAGAAATAATATTGACAAACACTATGGCGAGATCATCGAACGCACTATCAGACGTAATGGTTACAGCATTAGCGAACTGTCGCGATTGATGAAAGTAAATAGACGATCTATTTACAATTGGTTTAATCAAGCTAAGTTTAAATCTGAAATTATTTTTAAGATCGGTTGTGCTTTGAAACACGATTTTTCGAACGAATTTCCCGAGTTATTCTCACCTGCGGATTTCCAGCAGGCATTTAGCAAAAGCAGATCTTTCAGTGACGATTTTTTAGCGAGTGAATTGGAAAAAATAAATTATTGGAAGGATAAATATATATCCTTGTTAGAGGAATATAACGAAATTTTGGCTATAAAAGGCAAGGATGCGCCTACAAGTGCCTACATGAGTCTAAAGCAACTGTAAGGAACAAACCAAGATTCTCACCCTTTATCATTCATGTGCACATCATAATACAGAAAAGGCTATTGCAAAATTACAGTGGCCTTTTATCAATATGTTAAATCTCCGGTATAAGCCTGTTGATCATCAGGGACAGGAACTTGATTGATTCTCTCAACCGGCGCTTTTAAGGCCTGATATTTTTTGATTCTTGCAAAAGCTATAAGCGCCACCAATCCTAATGATATCCAAAGTAGATCAATTAGCAGAATATCCGTTGCATGTCGAGCCCAGGTATTCCATAGCCAATTACCGGAAAAAACGCCGTTAACAACAGGAACCAGCAAAGCTAATATACCGCCTAAAAGTAAAGTCTCTGCATTAGTACGCCTGAGATTTCTCCTAAGAATATAATATAGGCTAATTACCAGCCAACTGCAAAAGTAAATTTGGTAGATTAAGGTTTGATTTACGTTACCAATGAACTTGATTAGGATAAATGAAAAAGCGGTTACAGGGAACATCGTTAGACAGATGGCTAAAAAAACGTTAGACAACCAAAAATTAAATTTTCTCTTATAAGAAGCGACACTGCTTTTGTCGCGCGCAACCAGCCAGATCAAGATACCGGATATAATAACCACACAACCCGCTATTCCCAAAATAAAATTAACAAGTTTTACAAAATACCCCCCATAGTCACCAAAGTGCAATCGATATATAAAGCTTTTAACCGATGCAATGTAGGTTGGCGTATCGTAGGGTGAACGATGGGTCAAGACCTTTCCCGTCTTCAATTCATAAGTAATTTGTCCGGTTCCTGCAAAGCTTTGTTTACGATCTGCCTCTGACTCGATCGACAGTAACATACTTTCATCGCCATAGTTCTTAATAGCTACACGATTGAAGAAAGCACCTGGCCATCTTTTCTGTGTTTGATCCATATATTCTTGAATATTGGGCGTTGACGTTAACGGCTTGCCGATGAAAGTAGCTTCAGCAGCTGTCGCATATTCCAAATCTTGAAATACTTTTTCCATATCGCCTTTATAGAGTAGTTGGCTAAAGGGTGCCAAAAAAACGGTATTAATGATTAAGATAATACCGGTAAGGGCAAAAACGAATTGAAATGGAAAACCGATTACGCCCAAAACTGTGTGTAGATCTGTCCACAGGGTCTTCCATTTAGACCAGGGTCTGAATAGATAAAAATTGGAAACCAACTTGTCCCAGTGTAGCAATAAGCCCGTAATTAACGCAAACAGGAAGAGAAAGGCCACCAGACCTGCAATCAGATAGCCAATGGGGTATCCTATTCGTAGGGGGATCGCCTGATTGAGTTGGGCCAAAAAATGCAAACGATAGAGAAACTCGCCCATATCATACGATTCTTCATAACTTTTTTCCTTACGCTCAGCAAAATCATACCCTATATAAGCCCGCTCTTTTGCTTTAGGATTATGGAGCGTGTCCTTAGAAGGCGCTATATTTATATAGCAATGACTCGTGTTGGGGTAAAGGTAAAAGTTAATATCTCTACCTGCAAGATTGTATTTTGAATCAAGGGAATCCAAGAGTAGTTGATAGGGTAATCCGTGAGATAGTTTTTCATTTACTGATTTGCCGCTTTGCCAAGCGCTGATCTCGTCTTTAAAAAAAGAAAATGAACCGGCGAAAAAAATAACATATAATAGCGATGCTATGATAATGCCGCTTATCGTGTGGGTATGGAAATAAATATTGTAGTTTCGGTTATTCATAACGTGCTATTTTAGTAGGTAGGGTAATAAAAAGACGATGGTTAACGCTAAATAGATGATCCACGGCTTCCACCACGACCTCGAGAGGAAAGCGAAAAGCAATAGTAAGGCCCAAAGCACATAGCCTACTACGGCGCCAGTTACAATAACATTCTTTTTTTCGAGAAAACAAGCGAGCATTAAGAAGAACGAGATCATAACACCGTATCCACCGAAAAAACCCGCACTGATTTTCATCCATCTTTGCCACGGTGAAGAAGTTAAATATTTTTTATTAGCTGGCATGACTAAAAGATAAAGGTTTCAAGAACAATGGAAAAAAAATAAATGGCAAGTAAATGGTGCCATCGAATATAACGTAACGGTGACAACACCACAACAAAACTGGCGCACACCATCAATAGCAGCATTGCACAGAAAATACCAGCCCCTATTCCTAATCGGTTAATCAACAAAACCGATGTCACCAGGATCAAAATTAAGCTAAGCATTCGTGTTAAAATAATTCGTTCTCTGAAGTATATTGCCCGGGCCGGTTTATTCTTACTCGGAACCCGTTGAGAAAGATTATATAAAAGGTAGAAGGCAATAAGAAGTAAAATAAAAACTGTACTGTACATAATCGCCTGATTTTTTACTATTATTAATTAGATTGATTACAAACAATACAAAGGTAAACAAAAAAGTGTCTTTAGCAAGCTTTAAATAAGTATTTTCCTTCCAAGCAAAAAAAGCAACCTGTAACTTGACTAACAGATTGCTTCATATTACTTTAGGGCAACTTTCTTTGCCAACATTATTCAACGACTCCTCCGACAGGGAAATTACTTGTCAGCCGCTATACTTATTTTGTAGGGATTTTGCTGAAGATCGGCTATACGTTGAATTGATTGCGAAAAGTAGCGATCCAACTCTTGTAATTTTGATAACGCTTCTTGATTCGCTATGTCGGCATTCTTCTTCCGCAGCCTCGCTACTTTTCTTTGTTCCAATGTGAGCGCTTCCTTTAATGAACGTTGCATGCGAGCGATCTCTTTTGCTTCATAAGCTTCTCGTTTAGCAAGTTCCTTTTGAAATTTTTTTTCAATTTCTTCAATCGCCTTTTTACTTTCTTCTACTGCGATTCCCTTTCCGATATTTTGCTCATGCACATTGATAAAATAGGCTTTATCACTTTGGAGTTCCATTCGGTTTCCTTTACTGCCTTGAATACGGGCAACCATGAGGTCGTACTGGTTCCAAAGAATATCAATGTTTCGCTGATGAAATTCAATTTGACTTTTTAGATCGTCTATCATTTTGGCTGGTATCACTAATTCCGGCCCACTTCTGAAATTCTCGTGAGCGCCACTTGTCGTTTGATTAGCAAGTGCGTTACCAGCGCTTGCAATTGCTATTAGACTACTTAATACTAACGTTTTCATACTTTCTTTATTTATTGTTAATCTTATTTTCCACATTGGAACGATCGAGATCATCAACCATGTTTTAGCCCCAATGACCATTTATGCCAATAATTCACATTATCGTTCCAAAACAATAAACAACTGATTATCAATTAAATAAATTATAAAATATTAGGTTACACTGTTCGAAAATGAACGATGGATTGTTCGCTATTGAACAATTTGATTGACAAACAGAAAGATTGCTACTTAGTGAGAGGGTCCACTTTGTGTAACAACTGCTCAATATATTTTTTGAGAATGCTTTGGTCAGCATCTGATTGCGTGTAGACTAACGCGGTTCGATAATAAGCTACTGCTTTTTGATTATCCAATCCCGTATACAGATTTCCCAGTAATGAATAGTAAAAAGGATTATCTGCAAGGTTTAATTTTTCTGCCTCCTTAATAGCTTCTTCCTTTCCATTACTTTTAGCCAACGCATAGGTTCGGTTTAAGGCTGCTATGGGTGAATATTCCAAAATGAGTAAATGATTATATAACTGTAAAATATTCTCCCATTTTTCTTTTGTATCTTCTTTATGCGTGTGCCAATAGGCAATACCTGCTTCTAAGTGATATTTGGTTAGTTGACTACCTTGGGAGGCTCGGTTCAGATAATAAATCCCCTTTTCGATCAGCTCTTTGTTCCAGAGTTGCTCATCTTGATCGTCATACAAAATCATCATTCCGTTTTGACGAATACGAGCGTCAAATCTCGATGAGTGGAAACACATAAGTGATAACAAAGCACTTACTGCGGGTTTGTCTGTGTGATGGTTCTCCATCAACAAATAGGTTAAACGCATAGCCTCAGCACAGAGATCCCGACGCAAGACGGTGTGATGAGAGATAGAATAATAACCCTCTGAAAACAACAGGTATAATGCCGTTAAAACGGTATCCAATCGAGCATTAATTTCAGTTATTTTAGGTTGCTCAATCTTAATATTTTCATCTTTTAACTTTTCTTTGGCTCGCTGAATTCTTTTATAGATTACCTCTTTGTTTGTTAAAAAAGCGTTTGCAATTTCTTGTGCACTAAAGCCACATAACAGATTGAGGGCTAAAGAAATTTGCGCCTCGCTTGAAATACAAGGATTGCAGACCGCAAAGATCATTGCCAGCTGGCTATCACTAATGTTTTTTTCTGATAAATCAATTTCCAGTTCTTCAACTTTATCGGTAATGTGCTTTAAATCAGGTGATAATTTCTGCTCAAATAAGTTACTCCGTTTTAGGTGATTTTTTGTTTTATTTTTAGCAACCGTGTATAGCCATGCGGTGGGATTATCAGGAATTCCTTTTATACTCCATGATTCACTGGCAGAAAGAAATGTATCGCTTACGATATCTTCCGCTATTTCTATATGTTCTATACCAAACAGATAACAGAGTACCGAAACCAGCTTACGGTACTCTGTACGAAATAAATGTGGCAAAAGCTCGCTGTTGTGCATTGTCCGGTCAAGCAGCTTTATTCATGATAATCGGCCGGCACAGCTAGCCTTATTTCTACATTTCCCCCCATCTGTAAGATGGGGCAATCTTTTGCGATCTCAGTAGCTTCGTCATAATCATACGCTTTTATAATGATTAAGCCACCAATGGATTCCTTGATTTCGGCATAAGGTCCGTTAATCACGGTTTTGCTACTCGTAACCACCTTTCCTTTGGCATCCCAACGTTGCAATGGTCTAGCGAGTTTATTTTGTGCGGCGATATTCCCCAGCCAATCCTGCCAAGGTTTTATACTAGCCTGCAATTGTTCGGGCGATGGTGCCTCTTCGCCAATAAAGGATCTACGGAATATTAATAAAAACTCATTCATTACTTTCGTTTTTTGATTTACAATAAAAAATTCTTTTTCGACTTCATCGGTTCAAAGATAAAGTTTACGTAACTACTGTTGAAATGGACATCAAAGGAGCTAAGCCATGTCTTCATTATTTCTATTTATCTGCTTTAACGAGAAGACATTTGAACTTTAAAAATTGGACAACAGACGAAGTTTTTTATATTCTCTATATACAGCCGGCTAATTTAGAAAAGATTATTTATTGTTGCATTCATCAATAAACAAGGAGTTCAGCGGTTATCGGGTCGGATAACCGTGTGTTTTTTGAAATGATGGCATGAGTCGTAAAAGTGCCGAAAAATAGACCCATGGGATAAAAAAAATTGTAGGAAAAAAAATGAACCAAGGTTAAGAAGCTGCTGTTAAGCATATCTGAAAAGAAAAGGCCCAACGTTTGGAATTTGCCAGGCACTTTATACTAAGTGTACAAATATCGCATAACCCGGCTTTATACGATAGCTAAGATTTGATAACTCCTCTTATTGAATGTAAGGCACTCCCCAACACGCTTTCCTAACATCGTCTGTCCAAAAGGAGATACAGGAGAGATAACAAAAAAGCTATAGGGTGAAAGTTCAACTGTCCCAAGGGCAATTGCCAAAAAAAATAAGCCATCATTGGTTTGCACTAAACTTCCCAATTGAACAATATCACTCGCTAACGCAACAGAAACACCATCAAGTTGATATTTTAACCGGTTTGCTTCTGCCAATTGACGTTCATTTCTATTGATTTCTTGTTGCATCATTTCGCGCGTAGTTTCGTATTTATCTCCCGCGCTACTTTTTGTATCATCCGTTGCTGCATCTTTTGCATAGCAAATCCCTTGCTCTGCATGATCAATACGCTCGTTCACGATCTCATGGCAACGTTTATACAGCTTAGTTTTTAATTCATTCAATTCTTTATTCATAGGAAGCTAATTTCGAAAAAATAATTGCTTCCTGATCCTTCTCTATTACATAATTGTAAATCGGTAGGCTATCCATATCGGCCGTGTTATAGAGAACCATCATACCGTTTTAATAATTTCTAAAGTCAATCTTCCAGCTGAACGCATTGGAATTCCATTAATAAAACACCTATAACCGTACAGGTCATCCCAACAAAACATTAGTTCCGAACTTTGGAAGCACCTACGTTTTCGGATCAACTGATAAAAACCGCTGCTATAATGCGGAAATCGAGATCGTCCTCGTCTGGATATTGTTTGCCGCAAGAATATGGTTATATTCTTCCAATAAACTGATGTACTTGTCCTTCCAATAGTTTATCTTTTCACGCTCCTCATCTAAAAATCGCATATGGAACATCTTGCTATCATTAAAAACTTTCTGAAACTCCTCAGCAGAAAAAAGCTCAGGAAACTCATTCGAAAAATCATGTTTTAAAGCGCAGCCTATTTTGAAAATGATTTCAGGCTTAAATTTAGGCTGATTAAACCAATTGTAAATAGATCTTCTATTTACTTTCATCAATCTCGACAATTCGCTGATACTATAGCCATTGCGACGGATGGTTCTTTCAATAATTTCACCGTAATGCTTTTCCATATTTTTAATTTTAAGCGGTAAAAACAATTTCTATACAAAGAAAGGCGACAAATCCGTGATTAACTAGAGGAAAACCCTTCAAAAAACACAGGAAATACCCTGTATTTTAGAATAAATCATAAAATAAAGGCAACAAACAAACAGAAAAGATAAAAATATATTAACAATAACTTAATTTCGATAAACAAAACGCAATACTGATAAACCCAAAAGAGCTTACTGTAGAAAAGCAATGGCAAACCGGCTGGGTAGCAAAAAAAATAAAGCCGGTTATTCTTCAAAACTGCTTTCTAAACTCCTCAGGCGTTAATCCGACATATTTTTTAAAGAACTTGGTGAAATAGGAAGGATCGTTGAAATTTAATTCGTACGCAATAGCGGAAATCGGGAGTTCCAAATTAACAAGTAAACGTTTTGCTTCCAATACAATACGATTTCTAATTAATTCACCCGCTGATATACCCAACATATCTGAACAAAGTGCATTTAGGTAATTGGGCGTTACATATAAAAGTGCCGCATATTCTTTCGGCAATCGCAAAGTTTGAAAGTTCTGATCTATTAACCGCTGAAAATTCCGAATGACTGTTTGATTAACCAAAGAACTACCATGGCTTTTCCCTATATGGGAGGCACCAATACATAGAAATAGTTCTAATGCTTTCACGCGTAAAGCATCTAGATTCATTGGATTAATAGTTTCCCGAAGACTAATCATTTCTTCAAAAATCTTTTCAATCTTTCCTTGAAGCGATAAGGGAATATCCAAGACCGAATCCTTAGCTATTCCATTAAAAAAAGTAAAATCGTTAAGGTAATCCGACCGCATTAAAAACGACTGGAAAAAGGAGGTGGAAAAATTCAGTACATATCCTTCTATCTCGCCTTCAAAATTCCAGTGATGCACTTGACCCGGCACCATAAAATAAATCTGAAAAGGCTTTACCTGAAACTGTTCAAAATCGATTGTATGAATACCTTGTCCTTGTCTAAAATAACCTACATGAAAGAAAGCGTGTCGATGGGGAACCAACAACTTCTGATGTTCCAGGATGTAGGGAGCAAACGGCTTAACTAAAACATCATTCTGCGTAACCCCCAAACCAATAATATCATAAACAGGGAAAGCCTTCATATGTCTCACAAAGGTATCGCTTATTCGTCAGTCATAATGCATAAATAATACTTCTACAAATTATTTCTTCTGCTGTTGAACAAAATCGGGTATATAACGTAGTCCCGGGGTTAACCAGAACAGCAAGATGACACGCGAATATCGATAATTTAATGGCGAAAGCAAAAGCGCTGCTGCAAGTGCTGCACCTAAATACAGCCAGGGTGACTCCAAATTACCGGTTAGTAAATAGGTACCTACACAGGCGGCGATTAACTCGGCCACGTTCATGGCATAGCTCACAAACATAGCAACATAAAAATAACCGGGCTCGCGCTCAAACTTCAAACCGCAATGTGGACAGTTTTCATTCATTTTTTGAATTTTAAGCCCGTAAGCTTTCCCGGTAAACATGGCGCCTGTACGACAACGTGGACATTTCGCTTCTAGCGCAGCGCTCCACTCACTGATTTCTTTCGAATTTTCCATATTTCTTTTTACAACCTGAGGGACATCTTTATCCTTTATTTGCCAAAACTAAACAACGCACTTTATAACCGGTGGTGTGATTTACGGAGCTAATGGTATAATTTACCGATTCGATGGCATGATTTCTTGAAACCATAGGTGTTACGGCTCAAAATGAGGCAGACCAGAGCATACCAAATAAATAGAAGTAAAAAATATACCATTAGTTATCAAATAAATAATATGATCTATATAAACTGTTTATACATAATACTAGCGAAGATTAGTTGACATTAATAAAATAATACATAAAGCTAGAAGCTGCATAATCACCTATTTAGAGAACACATGGCTTAACGCGCATTAGAGAATCTCCTCTTCCTGGCATTTTTTTGTAAAGACTAGAAGAACATCTATATTAAAAGTTTATAAAACAACATAAAATAACTGATTTTAAACAATTTATAATGTTTTGTAACAAAGAAAAAGCTTTTATTGTACCGACTGTCTTTTTATTAAACTGGCCGGATTGAACCTCCATTCGAACGACGTCTTCTAATTGGTCTCCATTTTATCGTATTTCATTTGGATAAATTTTACCTTTATGAATAAAATCAAAAACTATGGCATGGAATCCGGCTCTCTATAACAGGTTTAAAAAGGAAAGGTATGCACCTTTTTATGATCTTTTAGCACTCATTAATTCAAAGCAGGGAATGACCGTTCTTGATTTAGGATGCGGCACCGGTGAATTAACCAAAATGCTTTCTGAAGAACTCCAAAACGCTGAAAGCGTATTAGGAATAGATTCATCGTCAGAAATGCTGGAAGAATCTAAACACTACCAAAACGAACGTGTTTCTTTTGAGCGAAAGACAATCGAAGAACAACTAAACGAACCAAGTCAATGGGACCTAGTGTTTTCCAACGCGGCAATCCAATGGATTGACGATCACGCCCGTTTAATACCGAAAATGATTTCTATTCTGAAATCCGATGGACAGCTGGCTATTCAAATGCCTTCTCAAAAGGAGAATGTGCTGAATCAAATGTTATTGGATATGGTTCAGGAAGAGCCGTTTTCAAGCGCATTAAAGGGATGGAAAAAGATCTCTCCTATATTGAGTATAGATGAATATGCCCAAATCTTATTCGAAAATGGTTGTAAAGAAATGAATATTATTCAGAAAGTTTATCCTTTAATAGTCCACAACAGCAATGAGCTCCTCGAATTCATCTCAGGATCTGCATTAATACCTTATTTCGAACGTTTTACTGACGATATCAAAACCTTATTTATCCAAGAGTATCAAAGACGTGTACAGCAGAGATTTTCCGCCTCCCCTATCTTATATGCATTTAAAAGAATACTGATTAAAGGTGATTTTTGAGTCATTTAGTGAGTTTTCATTAGTTGGCCTACTTAGCTTTTTTATTCTAATTCTTTTCTTAACTATTAATGTAACTCTCCAAGTGGCTGATAGTTTGCTTCTGATCTTCAATAATATATTTAACAAGATCGCCTATCGATATAATCCCTATCAAGTTACCGTTTTCTACTATCGGCAGGTGCCTGAAGTGCCGATCAGTCATAAGCTGCATGCAATGATCAATGGAATGATTCGGTCCAACGGTATGTGGATTTGATGTCATTACCTCATGAATGGCAGTATTTGCGGAGGCCCTGCCTTTGAGAATAATTTTTCGGGCGTAATCCCTTTCCGTAAAGATACCGAGTAACACACCTTGATCAACGACCAACAATGCGCTAATGTTTTTTTCCATCATAATTCGTAAAGCCCCCAAAACGGAATCATTGGGAGATACCGACACGATGGATTTAGCCTTATTTTCAAGAATATACTTAACTGTTTTCATAACGTAACTTAGTTTTGTAATTGGCAAACAAAAAGTATGGGGCTTGATAAGCAAAGGATCGGCTAAGGCAATATAGCAACATGCATAATTACCATAAAATTAATACTTTTAATGAAAAAAGTCAACTAATTCTACAGCTCCTGTGTCGGCGATTCGTAGCGATTTCCATATTTGCTTACGGTAGATCACGCAATTCTATCCAAACCGGGGCATGATCGCTTGTTTTTTCCCACCCACGCACATAACGATCCACTCCGGCTGCAACCAGTCTTTCAACCAGTTGTGGGCTGAGCAAAAAGTGATCAATACGTAAGCCGGCGTCGCGGCCATATGCATTACGGAAATAATCCCAAAAAGTGTAAATCCGCTCGTTGGGATATAATTGTCGAATTGCATCCGTCCATCCTTGCGTCATTAAATCGGAGAAAGCCATACGCACCTCCGGCCGAAATAATGCATCGTCTACCCAACGTTCCGGTTTGTATACATCGAGTTCGGTGGGGATCACATTATAGTCGCCCGTTAATATCACAGGAATATTCTTATTCAATAACTCCTGTGCGTGATTGGCTAAACGCTGAAGCCACTTGAGCTTATAGTCAAACTTAGGTCCGGGAACCGGATTACCGTTTGGCAAATAGAGACATCCTATATGAATGTTATTGATACTTGCTTCGATATATCGGCTATGTGTATCCTCCGGATCTCCCGGAAGTACACGTCCAAACTCTATTATATCTAGATGTCGAGCGAGGATGGCCACGCCATTCCAGCTTTTCTGGCCATGCCATATAACATTATAACCAGCTTCTCGGATTGCCTGTTCGGGAAATTTTTCCTGAGGGGCTTTTAACTCCTGCAAGCAAACGACATCGGGCTTCGCCTCTTCCAACCAACGAAGCAATACGGGCAATCGGCCATTAACACCATTTACATTGTATGTAGCTATTTTCATCTTTGTATTTTTAAGCCTCTTTTATTTTTAACGTAATAAGCCGGTTAACAAGTAACCGGCTTTCACTTTAAATTCACTTTTATTGGACCCAGTAAATCCTATGTTATTGGATAACTTTCAAAGCGGCCTGATAATTTGGTTCTTGAGCAATTTCGGGCACCTGTTCTTCATAAATGATTTTGCCCTGAGGATCAATTACTACTACGGCGCGACTTAGTAAACCTCTCATTTGGCTGTCTGCAATTTCAACACCGTACTCCTCACCGAAATTTGAACGGAAATCGGACAACATAACAACATTTTTTATCCCCTCGGCCCCGCAAAACTGTGCTTGAGCAAAAGGTAAATCTTTAGATATACATAACACGGTCGTGTTGGGTAGATTAGCTGCGTCTTCGTTAAATTTACGTACAGACGCTGCACAAACACCGGTATTAACGCTGGGAAAAATATTGAGGATTACGTATTTTCCTTTGAAGTCGTCCAGCGTCTTTTCAGATAAGTCAATAGCGGTCAGCCTGAAGTTTTTTGCTTCGCTCCCAACGGAAGGTAATGTACCAACCGTATGTACGGCATTGCCCTTTAATGTAATAGATGTCATTTTTGTTATTTTATTTAATTGTTGATTTATAGTCGATGGTGACTGAGCATAGCTCTCCCCATATAAAGTAAAAATAAAACAAAAGAGCATTAAATATTTCATCATACTATTATTAAATACAAGCAAGTTAGCGGATTTGTTCGAATTCCTCATCGCTTTATTATTAACATGGCTATTATTTTACAAAAGAATGTATGATGAGTCATTCGTACGAAGTGAAATAAATCGATATACTATTGGTTTGAAGGCAATTGCGCCGAATCAAAAATCTTGCTCACAAACACCAATAGCATTCACCCCGGCAGGAAGATGATGATGACAATTGTTATGGGAGACCTTTTTTAAACTTCTTTATGCATTCTATGGCACAATGATTATTTTGCCGGTTGCAAATAAAAAAGCTATGTATGACACCTTAAGAATATTTTTTCATAAACTAATACCTAAATTAGATGATGAAACCTGGAATAGTTTTGTTAGCCTTCAACAAGTCAAACACTACAAGAAGGGCGACATAATCAGTGAAGAAGGAAAAACAAACAACATTGTATCTTTTATTCAAAAAGGAGCAGTAATGGTTTATAACCATCTGGATAATAAAAAATGTGTTTATAATTTCTTCTTCGAAAATGAGTACACAGGCGACTATGAAAGTTTTCTGACACGTAAACCCGCTCTATATGGTATCGAGGCAGTTGAAGACTGTATTTTGTTTCAATTACACTACAACGGTTTACAGTTAATGTATGAGAAGCATCCGGTGTTTGAACGAGCGGGTCGACTAATTGCCGAAGCTCAATTTTTGAGACTGACAACAAGAAACGCGTCTTTATTAGCTGAAAAGCCTGAAGAACGTTATCTAAACCTTATTAAAGCGAAGCCGCAGGTTATACAACGCATACCTCAATACCACATTGCATCTTACCTAGGCATTACACCGGAAGCCCTGAGTAGGATTCGGAAGCGGATAATGTGAAAACTACGCACTATAAGCAATCGTTTATTGACTTCGATCAACAAAAAGATCCGAAAATGCCATTTTTTTTGTAAAAAAAGGCATATATGAAAATCGTTTTTTTCCTATTCATCACATTTTACCTTGTACAGACCAAGGCTCAACAAGTAACTCAAATTGTTAAAGGCAATGTTAGCGACGAGGCTTCTAAGCAATCATTGCAAGGTGTTACGATTCGACTTGCTTCTAACCTTTCCAAAACCACCCTAAGTGATTCCTCTGGTAATTTCAAATTAACGGACATTCCGCTTGGCAGACAGCGATTCATTATAACCGCTGTTGGCTATGAACCTCTTTCATTAAATAACATTATTGTAACAGCAGGCAAGGAAGTGGACTTAACAATCAGTTTGCGTGAAAGTTTAATGAATTTGGACGTCGTCGAGATCACAGCTAATGAAAATAGCGGGGGACGTAAGGTTAACAACGATATGTTAAGTGTGAGCGCCAGAACTTTTAATATGGATGAGACGAAACGTTACGCAGGTTCGTTAGGCGATCCCGCGCGAATGGCTACTAATTTTGCAGGTGTTGTTTCTACCAATGATACTCGAAATGACATCATCATCCGAGGAAACTCTCCAAATGCTATGCTATGGCAATTGGAGGGGCTTAATATACCAAATCCAAATCATTTTGGTTCTCTTAATAGCATGGGAGGCTCCGTTAGTATGCTGAACAGCAATTTGATTGATCAATCTGATTTTATGACAGGGGCTTTTCCTGCCCAATATGGCAACGCATTATCCGGTGTGTTTGATCTAAAACTTCGCAACGGAAATAGTGAGAAACACGAGTTTGTAACGCAGATGGGGTTCAATGGCTTTGAAGGTGGAGCAGAAGGCCCTATAGGCAACAGTAAGGGGGCGAGCTATTTGATAAATGCCCGCTATTCCACCTTATCGCTTTTTCAGAATTTAGGTATTGAGTTTGGCACCGGCGGAGCCACTCCTGAATATATGGATTTAAACTATAAAATTAACTATCGTATCGGGAAGCATGGTAATCTTTCCTTATTTGGCATTTGGGGAAGAAGCAGCATGGATATTTTGGCAAGCGAATATGATCCCGAAGGTCAATCCTATGGCAACGAATATAGTAACCGTTATCCCCGTTATCAGACCAGCATAAGCGGATTAAGTTATAAATACCAACTGAACAAAAAAACCGCTATCAACTTTATTCTGGGTTATAGCCGTACGAACGAGCAATTTGATCGAGATTCGGTTAATCAAGAAAACATCAACCAAACGATACCTGACTGGCATTGGCGTTTTAAAATAAACAAATTCTCCGGCGTTCTTCACCTCCATCATAAATTCAATGCAAAGCATAGCTTGGTAGCGGGTATCACAGAGGATTTCACCAATTACACTCTTTTTAACAGGAGGATGCGACATGGAATAAGTGAAATGATACTGAACAATCGGAATGGTGACTTTGGCTTAATGCAAGCCTTTACTCAGTGGAAATTCAGAATGACAGATCATTTTAGTATGGTCTCCGGTTTGCATTATCAGTACTTAAGCCTTTCACAAACGAATAGTTTAGAACCTAGAATCGGTGTTAAATACGAGGGCTTAGGATCCCATGTTTTTGGCTTTGCATACGGCCTACACAGTCAAATGGACAATATTCTCACCTATGCTACAGTTACGACAACGGCGGCCGGCAATCGATATACTAATGAATCGTTGGGATTTATACGCAGTCACCAATTTATTTTATCACATAATTGGAACATACGTTCCAATACCCATCTTAAAACAGAACTGTATTTTCAGCGGCTATTTGATGTTCCGGTCACGAAAGCTCCGAGCTCTTTTTCAACATTAAATCTTGGCGCCGAAACCATTCCTGTTTTGCGCGATAACCTGATAAATGAAGGAGTTGGAAGAAATTATGGCTTAGACATCACGCTGGAACGTCTTTTCAATAAAGGCTTTTATTACTTGCTAACCGGATCCTTTTTCAGTTCTAGGTATCAGGGAAGTGATGGCATATGGCGCAACACTGCATTTAACATGAAAAATGTTTTTAACTTATTGGGGGGTAAGGAATGGAAAGTAGGAAAACAGGAAAACATATTCGGTTTAAGCGTAAAGGTTTCTCGGGTGGGTGGACGTTATTTATCGCCGGTAGACATCGCTTCTTCTGTTATCGACGGCGAAATTCAGTACGAGGAAACAAGGGCATATTCTTTACAGCAGCCTGCTTATTTCCGGGCAGATGTAAAAGTCTCCTATCGCAAAGAATTCACGCGGACAACTATGGAACTCGCTCTCGACCTGCAAAATGTAACCGATAATAAGAATATTTTTCGCCAGGAGTGGAATGCTCAACAGCTTAATGTTATCAACGTCTACCAGCAAGGCTTTTTTCCCGTTCCTTTTGTGCGATTCACATTTTGATAATGTTATCGATGCTTTACATACTGAGATAAGCATTGATACTTATCTCAGTATGCTCCTTATTCAAACATCAGCCCATGCGTTTATTCTTCATTCGTACTTCACGGCGATTGATAAATAATTTGGGCAAGCCTCAGACAATATTTATATTTAGCTTTTATTTGTCGGTGTGAAAAAACACGAAAGGCTTTCTACATACTATCCATTGACCCATAAAAGCCAAATCAGATGGCTTAGAATCCTCATAATCAGCATACTGTTTGGCTGTAGTGGAAAAGAGATGCCTGAAATATATGTTGATCAGCAGACAGAAGTGTATCTTCGAGATACCAACATCATAAAAAAAAGCTACTTGCAGGCCTTAAGTTTTGCCAAATCTACCGGATTAGCTGTAACAGCGCTCACCGACGAAGAATTCAAAAAGATTGGGGTTCGCCGTAACCAACTACTCATAACAGCCGACACGATAGGTGCCCGTGAAGAATCTTGGGGCTTTAGTTTTCAAGGCCCGGCAAGCAATCCAGGACAATGTATTTTTTCACTTACTTATACGGGCACTTTAAGTATACAAACACCAAATCGTTCGGTTAAATACAATCTGGAAAACCGGAAAATGATTGATCAGGAAGCGGGAATTCCGGAAGCTTTTTTGTTACACTTCAAAGCGCTCCCAATAAAACCTTCAACCGAGGAAGAGGAGAACATACCGACAGACGTACAGCTGACAGGACGGGGTGTACTGCTTCAACAACCTTATGTCGAATGGACTTATCCCGACTCCAGTATGGAAAGAATATGGTCTAACGGGAGGGAATGGGGATTTAGCGAGCTGCCTTCGAGGAAAAATCATGCTGCCCCAGGGGCACTGGTCCTTGCTTTTGAAAAACCCACCGGTTCTCAACGCTTGGTCATGACAACGAAGGAACTGCAGATCGACAAAAAAGTTGACCGAACGCCGTTTCAATTCGATCAACACCGGTAATCCAAAACATCTTTGCTTCAAAACCCCCGGAAACGGGGATTGACAACCTTTGAATCTTACGTATCTTTGATCATGCAACGCATTTCCCGCACGATTACCATCTCAAACCGTATCCTTTATCGAATACCTAGTAAGCTATTATTTATCAGCATCAACACAGGCTTACATTTATTTCAACATGTGCGGTTCACCTTTACTTTATGTTTATTGCTTTCAATAGCATTCAATACTTCTTATGCCCATTTATCGGAAGACTCTTTACGATTGGTTTTAGACCGAAAAGAGCTATCTAGCCAAGATCGATTAGAAACAATGGCTAGGTTAGCTGAATTTTTATATTATAGAAGAGATCCCAGATTAGCCTTCGAGTTACTAGATAAAGCACTAAAATTATCAAAACGGCTTGATAATATTGATCAAACCACGAGCTTATACGCGCTTCTTGCCATGCAGCATAGCAACGATGGAAATATACAGCTCGCCTTGTCAAGTTTAGATAGCGCCCAATTTTATGCAAAAAAATCAGCGAACAAACGGAGCAAAGCCTTAGTCCAGCTCTCCAAAGGGACAATTCAGCTTGCGCAAAATGAGCCGCATGAAGCCATTGCCAGTTTATTGCTTGCTGCCAAAGACTTCGACGGGGATCATGATTATTCCTATGAAAGCAACCTTTATACAACAATTTCCACCATTTATGGCCAATGGTCTGATCTTCCCAATCAAGACAAATACGCGCGAATAGCGCGTTATAGCGCTGAAAGGAGTAAAGATCTCGATAAGTTAATTGCTGCGTATCGATGTACAGCCAATAACTTTATGGCGCACTATGAAGCCAACACGATCCGAAAACAATTGTTGGACTCTGCGCTTGTACGAAATAAAGCGGCTTTCTCTTTGGCAAAAAAGAACAAAGATCGTATTATTCATGTTACTGAAATTGCCGCATTAGCCAAAAATATTGCCGCTATTTACGAGCAATATTTTCCGGAAAGTTCACACGATTCTGCTCGTTATTACCTGGAAATCGCTATTGAAGAAGCTCAATTCAGCAAAGAAAACACAGTGCTTGCAGACAGCTACGTCATGCTAGCGAAACAACAAATTGAAAAAGGCAATTTGACTGAGGCCGAGATGCTGGTGGGAAACGCAATAATGGCACTTCATCGAGACCCTACTGTTAATAATGAAATTGAAGCAAAAATTTTCTACTGCCTTGCCGTTATGAAGGAAAAGCAAGAAGATTTAAATGGCGCTCTTCGCAATTACAAACTTTATGTAGATGCCTACACTACATTATTCAATACGGAAAAAATGAGCTTGGGTAAACGTTTAGACGCTCAATATGAGGCAGGAAAAAAAGAAAAGGCACTCCTGGTATTACAGCAGCAAGTTCAATTTAACCAGAAGCTGAATCGCATTTACATCGCATTCAGTCTGACAAGCTTTTTAACGCTCCTCTTTCTTTTTTATGCCTATAAGCAGCGGGTGAAGGCCATGAAGCAACAGGATAAATTGCACCAAATGGAAGTAAATAAAATCAGGCAGGAACATCGCATTTCCCTTTTATCCGCCATGCTCGATGGCCAGGAGCAAGAACGGAGCAGGTTAGCACGTGATTTACATGATGGTTTAGGCGGATTATTATCAGGAGTAAAAATAGAATTGGCAGGTTTCATGCAACTTTTAAAAAACGATAGTCAACAACAGCTAATGAATAGAACTTTACAGCATTTGGACGGAGCGATTGGAGAGCTCAGACGAATTGCTCACAGTATGATGCCTGAGATACTCATGCGTTACGGACTGGGAGAAGCCATACGTGAATATTGCCAAAAATTGAAATCTTCCGGTATTAACATCCAGTGTCAAATCTATCACTACACCAATAAAATGGAAGCCTCCAGGCAATTGGTACTGTACAGAATCATGCAAGAACTGGTAAATAACGCAGTAAAGCATGCACATTCATCTCTTATCCTGGTTCAACTACAGCAGATCGAGCAGTCTGTAACACTTATTGTGGAAGATGATGGAAACGGCTTCGATGTGAAAGCTTTATTAGCAGCCGGTAAGGGAGCGGGTTTAACAAATATAGAATCCAGGGTTGAATTTCTGAATGGAACGATGGATTTCCATTCAGAAATAGGAGCTGGTACAACGGTTACCATTGAATGTAACGAAGTATAAGGACATTAAACAATTTAGTCGTTACCGGTAAAACCATATTGCCGCCATACATCTTCCGGGACTCCATCCCACGGCCCGGGGCGGTTACCGACATAACCAATATCCTTCACCCCAATTTCACTGGTAAAAAAACCGGAAGCGGTGAGATTTCGCATTAAACTAAAAAAAGCCACCCCCTGCTGCATTTCGGGTCTTGCCTTCAGCGGATAGGCTATTTCATCTATCAGCGTTAGCTGATCCCTTTCACTGCATTCAACAAAAGGCTTATTAAAACGCTTTAAACACTGTACGTCCAGCCATTTTAAACCTCCCCGCATGGGTAATTTGTAGTCAGGAATGTCTTTTACCATGAACTCGATAAAAGCCGGTACGCCGGCCTTTGAAGCACTTTCCGAAAAATCGTCTTTAGGGATAATAATATCTGCAAGCACCGTAATAGAGGCCATTTCGTGTTCCGAAAAAAAACGCTCCTTATTTAGTTCCGTATTACGGGCATGTTCGAATTCCTGCACACCAGGTAATTTACCTGAATTTTGTACAGACTCTTCCACCGTTTTGTTAGCATCTCCTTGTCTACATGATTCTAACAAAAGGCCTGTACCCACCGTAGTAAGCCCTATCGCTTTAATCGACTCTCTCCTGTTCATTGTCGTTAAATATTAAGTTTACTTCTTTGTTCTAAAATATGTTCTGCCGTTCGCATAGACAGTGCCAAAATCGTCCAGGTAAGATTTTTATCTCCCTGTTGTACAAAAGGTGCGGCATCTACTACAAATAAATTTTTGCAATCATGTGATTGGCACCATTTATTTAACACCGATTTCTTTGGATCGTCACCCATACGAACCGTACCTCCTTCATGAATGATTTTTCCCGGCGCTTCTAAACCATAAGATGTATCTGCGCCATAGGTAGGAGATGTTATGATCGCACCCATTTCGTGCATAATAGATTGGAAAGTTTCCTGCATGTGCTTGGCCTGAGCCACTTCTTCCCTACCCCATTTATAATGGAACCTTAATACCGGAATGCCGAACTTATCCACTTTATTCGGATCGATTTCGCAGTAATTATCTTTATGTGCTAAGGCAGTACCTCGTCCTGCCATTCCTACATTTGCACCATAAAAGCGCCTATAATCATTCTTTAATGAAACACCATAACCACCTTGTTCCTTCGTTTTACCATGTTTATCAGGTACCTTTCCATTCACCGACGGAACCCAATCCAGAAAACCATAAGAAGGCATGTGTAAGCCGCCGCCATACTCTATGTGATACCCACGCGGAAAGTCCAATTTTTTGTTATCGAGCCACCATGGTGAATAAATATGTACACTGCCTGTTCCGTCTTCATTATAGCGCTTTCTCTCCATTAATTCCGGAATAAAGCCCGACATGCTTGAACCTGTCGAATCATGTAAATACCTTCCTACTAATCCGCTGCTATTACCCAGTCCGCCGGGATGAGCCTTCGATTTTGAATTCAGTAAAAGCCGGGCAGACTCACAAGCACTGGCGCCTAATATCACCAATTTACCCCGTACGCTATATTCTTTCAAATCTACCGTATTCACATAAGAGACACCGGTAGCCAAACCCTCGTCATTGGTGAGTACTTCACGTACCATCGCGTTATCGATCACCTTCAAATTATTGGTTTTCATTGCCGGAATTACCAAACAGGAAGACGAAGAGAAATCGCCATAAACTTTACAGCTACGCCCACATTGTCCGCAATAAAAACATGTTCCACGCCCCTTCATCCCGGGAAGCGCCTCCGTCAATACGGAGCCTCTGCCTGGAATAACAGTGACACCGGCTTTTTTTGCGCCTCGTTTAATAAACAACTCATTTAAACGGGGTTTTGGTGGTTTCAGAAAAATACCATCGGGTTCATTTGGTAGCCCTTCAACTGTACCATAAATACCAATCAGTCGATCCACTTTATCATAAAACGGCTTTACCTCCTCGTAAGTAATGGGCCATTCGTCAGTCACACCGTCGGTAGGCTTGAAATCAGCTGGTCCCATTCGAAGAGAGATACGTCCCCAATGGTTTGTTCTTCCACCAAGCATACGCGCCCTAAACCATTGGAAATCAGTTCCGTCAACCGTAGAGTACGGTTCACCTTCCAGCTGCCATCCTCCGTAAGCGGCGTCAAAGTCGCCAAAGGGCCTTACCGTGGATGCGCCGCGTCTAGGTGATTCCCACGGCCATCTAAGTTGCAAAGCATCTTTAGCTGGGTCAAAAAAGGGACCCGCCTCCAACATTAAAACTTTAAGTCCCGCATTCGCTAGAACGTATCCCGCCATGCCCCCGCCGGCGCCGGAGCCAACTACAATTGCATCATACACTTGGTCCTGCTCCTGAATTTCAAAATGTTTCATTAAACGTAGTTTAGTTTATCGTTAATGCCTTCAACGAAACGCACACAAAAGTTTTATTCTGATTTATATATATTCCGTATTAGACATGTTGGTTGTTAGCCCCTAAAGATAGATGATTATTTTGGAAATTCTATAAACATGCAATAAAAAAAATGCATTTTTAGCCATGCTAATATGTTTTAGGTGATCATGATTAGCAAGCGTTTTGTCACAAACGTCACAACGCGTCTATTGGAAAGCTTGTATCTACAAGCTTTTTTAGCTAGCTTTGTGTTGGGTTTAGTTACAAAAGAGATTGGTGCAACGCCAAATTGATAGCCAACTCGTTAAATCCTAAGGGAATGGTTTCCGTTCCCTTTTTTGTTAGCTTATAAAACCTTTTACATAATCTTTAGTCAATGCTTCTTTTGGGTTCAACAGCACTTCTTCGGTTGGCCCGAATTCGATAATTTCCCCCATATATACGAAGACAATAAAGTCGGACACCCTTCTGGCCTGACGTAAAATATGAGTAACAAGTACGATGGTATAGTTTTCTTTCAGCTTGATGAGTAAATCCTCGATTGTCTTCGTAGAAATTGGATCGAGTGCAGAGGTTGATTCATCCCCCAAAATAATCTCCGGTTCAACAGCAAGTCCCCTAGCGAGGCATAATCGTTGTTGTTGCCCAATAGACAGAGCACTGGCAGACGTATGGAGACGATGCTTCACTTCTTCCCAAAGTCCAACTGCTTGTAGGTAATGTTCCACTAAGACATTCAACTCTTTCTTATTTTTTAAACCATGTATACGTGGGCCATAGGCGATATTATCATAAATTGACATCGGTAATGGAAATGGCCTTTGCGCGAGTAGTCCCATTTTTTTTCGTATGTGGGTAACTTCCGTTTTTGGTCCGTAAATATCTTCTCCGTCCACTAACACACTTCCGCTTATATTTACTTCCGGGATATCGTCCAGCAACCGATTAAGGCTTTTCAATAAGGTTGTTTTGCCGCAACCTGAAGGGCCTATGATAGAGGTGACGCTTTTATCAGGAATATTTATGTTGATGTTTTTTAACAAGTGATTACCACTGATGTGTACATTTAAATCTTTTACACTGATATGAGGGGTTTGCGTCATGACTTTTTGCGTCTTTTATTAGTAAGCAACGTGCTTAAAACCACAATAATTAAAATGAAAATGGATAAAATGAATGCAGAAGCGTAGGCCCTGCCTTGTACTTCCGGAATCGGGCTACCCAATTGAAAAAATATGGCCAAAGGTAAGGTTGCCGCCGGCTCGTTCAGTGAAGTGGGAATGTTATCGCTGAAACCTGCAGTAAACATAACAGCGGCGACATCTCCTACGCCTCTTCCGAAAGCCAATAAAACAGCTGTTAAGATACCGGCTTTAATTTGTCGAAAATAAATTTTTGCCATCTCCCAACGCGTTGCTCCTAAAGACAGCACGGCCTCTTTTAATTCCTTAGGCACATGAATAATCACTTCGTCCAAGGTTCTTACCATTATAGGAATAACCAATAAAGCCACTGCAATGACGCCGCCCAATAAAGAGGCCCTAACTCCTAGATAAACCATCAAACTGAAAGCAAAGGCACCATAAACAATGGATGGGATCCCGAACAAGACATCAAAGGAAAGTTTGGCAAAACGTGCAAAACGATTTTCTTTTTTTAGATAGATATTTAAGTAAATTGCCACAGGTAAGCTGATGAGCATACCTAGCAATGTTGCGCCACCGGCGACGTATATCGAGCCGATTATTGCGTTCAGGACGCCGCCCGATCGTCCAAAATAATAGCCACCATTCGGGGTTTTTGTTAACATATCTAAACTTAAAAAAGGCAAGCCTTTTATAATAACCGTGCCAATGATTAAAAAGAGCGATAGCCCTACCAAAATAGTCGAGCCTATCATGAGACCCTTAAAGATAAGTTCTTCTATTTTTCTTCTACGCATTTCGAACGCTTATTTTTTGGAGGATTAACCTGGAAATTATATTAAAGATCAAAATAATGACGAATAGAGCCAAGGCTGAAAACATAAGCGCAGCATCGTACAGAGGAACCGACATCATTTCGCCAAAGTTATTAGCTAATAAGGCCGGCAAAGGATAAGCCGGGTCAAAGATCGACTGCGGCGCAATGGGTACATTGCCGCAAACCATCAAAACGGCTATTGTTTCGCCAAATGCCCTGGATACAGCCAGCACGATGGCGGCTATGATTCCCGGCATCGCCTTCCTTAAAACTACCTTTTTGATGGTCTCCCACTTCGTAGCACCCAATGAAAGCGATGCCTCCCGCAGTTCCTTCGGAATGGTTTGCAAAACCTCAACTATAATACTTACAATTAGCGGAAATATCATAACAGCCAATACGATCCCGCCGGCTAAAACCGTAAAACCGGTTGAGAAATCAACAAAAAAAGGGGCAACATACTTTTGGACTAAAGGCACAACAAATAGCACTCCCCATACACCGTAAATAACCGGTGGAATACCCGCCAACATGTTGATCATAGGTAAAAAGAAATTCTTAAACCGATTGGGCGCATATTCAGAGACATAGATCGCAGTAAGCAAACATAATGGAATAGCAATCGCTATAGACATGCCCGTCACCCACAATGTCCCCATAATGAAAGGGTAAAACCCGAAGGATCCTTTTAGGGGACGCCATACATTCGAACTTATTAACTCCCAGACGGAATAGTCTTGTAAAATAGGCAAAGAGCGCCAATAAAGTCCAACACCTATCAACAAAACCATTGATACGGATAAAATGGAGAAAACGAGCATCGCTCCACTAATTACTTTATCCTTGAACAAACGTATTTTCATTTTATTTTTGCTAATTCCTGAGCCGTTAATTCTTTATTCAAACTCACGTAGCCATTCTCAGGTAAGCGAGCCTGCCCTTTTGCTGAAAGAATATATTCTAAGAAGGATATGAGTATTTTGTTTTTTGGTTTGCCATGGAATAAGAGGCCAAGTGTTCTTGCTGGCGGGGAAGGGTAACGACCGTCACCGATTGCTTGATTTAAACTATCAAGATTTTGATAATAATACTCATAAGGGTCAATTTGTCCATTTTTGTTCCAATCAATAGGAATGATTTGCACATTCTGCTGCGGCTTTCGATCTTTTAAACTATAAACGTAATTCAAGTTACTGAAACCAATCGATAATGGATCTCGCATAATCGCTTGAGCCTGGCCCGGATCACCAAACACACCTATTCCCAACAGATCCTCTTGGGAAGCGTCAAGAAATTTCGCCCATGTTTCCGCAGCACCGGCTGCATCAGATCGAACATACACGTGCATGTCGTAGTCATTGTCAATACCTGCTAACTGATTCCAACGGGTGATTTTTGCTTTCAAAAAAACATCAATAAATTCCTCTTTTGTTAATCCACGCTTTACAATCTGTTCTGCCGCAGGGTTGTTGGCATTACAAGTTGCCACGACGGCATCATTTGCTACGTTGACTAGAAAAGCGCCCTTCTCGAACTCCTCCGGATGAATATCACGCGACACCATACCGATATCTACCATATCGGATAATACGTCAGCGATTCCTTTACCGGCACCTCCCGCTGAAATATTGAAACGTACGTTTGGATGATTTTCTTTAAAATCTTCACTCCACTGTATGAGCATCGGATAAAGCGCAAAAGCACCCGATATAGATATGGTCTCCTGATTTTCCTGTCGTTCTTTTTCTGTGTAGGTACACCCGATTATTCCAAGCAAAACGCCACCTATCAATCCGAAAGATAAGTATTTTATCATTTGTTAAGTTGATTCAATTTTCTTGCTCGGAAACATCTACCCCAATTACTTATTTCTTCAATCACGCCCTTTAGCTCATACGCGATGGCCGTTAGCTGATACTCCGTATATATTGGCCGTTCCCTACAGGCACCTTTTGTTATCAACCCGTTTCGTTCCAGCACTTTTAGTTCTTTTGATAAAGCCCTAGGTGAAATATTTCCGATATATTCTTTTATTTCGTTAAAGCGCTTATGTCCTTTGGCTAAAGCAACAATCAATTTTAAACTCCATTTACCACCTATAGCATTTTGTGCCTCATGGATAGAAGATAGGTCAATAGCAAAGTCAGGCAAAATCGAATCAAGCGGGTATTCTTTAGTTGTTTCCATTTTCTATCACTTACTGCTAAATAAGATAAGGGGTAAAGTTAATAGAAAAAATCAAAAATCTACAAAAACCATAGACATTATATTTATAAATAGGGAGGTTGTCTACGATCGTTATTAGCATTTGTTATGATGTAATAAAAAAATAAATAAAGTCTATTGGTTTAGTAGACTTTCTTGTTTACTTTTGTTGACTACAGTATAGTTACAAAGAAGGATGGCGGACACGATTATCTAGACAAAAAGATTCAAGGATGACAAATGCGGAATTACTTTATCAAATAAAAAGTCATAGAAAAGCCAAAGGCTTGTCGCAAGGCGATATGGCGAATAAGTTGAACATTGTTCTTAAGACGTACCAGAACATAGAAAGCGGCATCACTCGCTTGGATATTGAGCGATTGAAACAAATCGCAAGTCTAATTGACTTAAATTTAAGCACTGTATTTAATCAATCACCGGAGACAATGGCGGGCAAAAATATAGAGAAGGAACTATACCATAAATTGCTTATGGAAAAAGAAACGTACATCACAAAGCTAGAAAATGATATCAAGTTCTACCAAGAAATCTTACGTGAAAACAAGCATTTTTTATAAGAAGTAGAAGTGAATGTAACGCCCCCCATCAGCGGAAATTCCTTTGAAGTCGCGGGTAGATTCGAACTACCGTAAAAGGTCGTGCAGACCTCCACCTAACCGCTCGGTCACGCGACATTTTTTAAAGATCTTGACTACCCTCCCCATTGTTTAAGGATTTAACTTCATTTTTCTTTTGGCGTTTTTTTTCTCTTATCGACGTATTTTCATCGCTTTCTATTTCCAGGCAACGCAAGCAATAGTCATATTGAACATCTATGTATACTTGCTCTTCGTCGGATTCAATTCCCCCTCTTTTCATGATTTAATATTTTAAATAATAATCCCTCATAGGTGGCAAACAGCGCTTACTATTCAGTCCTTAAAGTAGTATCTAAAGCACCACCTACCAAAAACACAGAATGATTTTTCAAACAAAGATAAAGAATTTTTAATAAAGAATATTAAGTCTATAAAATTAGTATACTATATTTTACTGCTTATTAAAGTGACTAGGAGATCGTTTACACACGCACGTATTTTGCAGACGCGCAAACGTTCGTTCGGACCATAAACTCCTCAATCACTTACCAACCCTTGATAGCGCCTCCTTTAAATACTTTTTCTGCGACAGCCTCCACTTCGGGGGATTGGTAGGCTTCAACAAATTTTTTCACCTTTTCTTCATGCTGATTGTCAGTACGAGATACGATTATGTTTACATAAGGCGATTTTTCATCTTCCACGAAAATCCCATCCTTTTTCGCAACCAGTCCAATAGAAGCGGCAAAGGTATTGTTTATGATCGCTACCGTAACCTGGGCATCATCTAAAGATCTCGGCAACTGAGGCGCTTCCAATTCGAGAATTCGCAAACTTTTCGGATTCTCAACAATATCATTGACTGTGGGTAATAGACCGACACCGTCTTTTAATTTGATCAAGCCGACTTTCTCCATTAGCAACAAAGCACGCCCGCCATTAGTAGGATCATTAGGAATAATAATGGTATTACCCACTTGCAATTGATCGATATTTTTTATTTTCTTCGAATAACCAGCCAATGGAAAAACGAATGTGTTACCTAAAATAGCGAAATCATAACCTCGTTGCTTTGCCTGCACATCCAAATAGGGCTTGTTTTGAAAAACATTCACATCAATATCATTTTGCCGAAGCGCCTCATTCGGCATCACATAGTCGTTAAACTGCACAAGCTCGACTTCCAGTCCGTATTTTTCTTTTGCCACTCGTTGGGCCGCTTCAGCGAGGCTATACTCCGGACCGGCTTCCACACCTACTTTGATGTGATTGGGATTATTTTTAGATGCATTTCCACAAGATGCAAACACAATTAAAAGGATTATCCCTAACAAGCTAAAATTCTTCATAAATTCTTCAATTATTTTCTATGATCTACCTTCTTTGAAATAAAATCGCCTAGAAACTGAATAAGGAATACCAGCGCAACGAGCAATAGAAGCACAACATTCATTACTACGGCATCGTAGCCTACATAGCCATATTGGTAACCGATATGCCCCAATCCCCCAGCCCCCACAGCCCCACCCATAGCTGAATAACCAACTAAGGTAATAAGCGTTATGCTTGCACTGTTTATAATGGCGGGAAGGGCTTCGGGTAATAATACTTTACGAACAACCTGAATAGGCTTAGCTCCCATGGCTCTTGCTGCTTCAACCAGTCCGTGCGGCACTTCCAACAAGCAGTTCTCAATCATTCTGGCAATAAAGGGCGCAGCACCGATACTTAAGGGCACTAGGGCGGCCCCAACTCCGATGGATGTACCTACTACCAAACGGGTGAAAGGAATCATCCAAACGATAAGAATAATAAAGGGAATCGAACGAAAGACGTTTACAACTACCGCGATAACTCTATTTAACTTTCTGTTAGCCAACATCTGTTCTTCGCGTGTCATAAACAATAAAACACCCGTCGGCAAACCCAAACAGAAACCAAAAAAACCCGATACAAAGGTCATAACGATTGTTTCCCAGGTTCCTTTTAATAGCATCAGCAGCATTGCGTCAGACATAACCTATGACCTCCACCTCTAATTTTTTGTCTTTAAAATAATTAATCACATTTGTTATCGCATCGATACTACCACTGATTTTCAATAACATAACACCGACTTGCATATCTCCTAGCGTATCCATTTTCGCATTCAATACTTCATAATCAATGCCAAATAACTTGACAATGGAAGAAAGCAAAGGCTGATCAGTGCTAGCTCCATTAAAACGCACTTTTAACAATAAATCCTTGCCGTTATCTTCAGAAACCTGTACTAAACGATTCAGATACTCGTGTGCGATATCTACGTGAAGGGAAGAATTTATAAATTGCTGCGTTAAATCAGTCTTTGCATTTGAAAATATTTCTCGTACACTGCCCCGCTCTATTACTCTCCCTTCCGATAAAACAGCAACATCATCACAAATTGCCTTCACTACATCCATTTCATGGGTGATTAGGACAATCGTTATATTTAATCGTTTATTGATATCTTTTAACAAGTTTAAAATGGATCGAGTTGTCGCCGGATCGAGCGCACTGGTTGCTTCATCGCAAAGCAAAACAGCAGGATCGCTCGCTAATGCTCTGGCTATGGCTACACGCTGTTTTTGCCCACCCGATAAGCTAGCGGGATATTCGTCACTTTTACTCTCCAAACCAACTAAATCCAACAGTTCTTTAACTTTTAATTGAATATGTTCTTTTGATGTGCCAATTAACTCAAGGGGAAAAGCGATATTTTCGAAAACTGTTCGCGAGGACAATAAATTAAAATGCTGAAATATCATACCGATCTTTCGTCTGACATCGATGAGTTTACCTGGTGACAATGTCATAAGATCCACATCATTAATCAGCACTTGACCTTGGGTAGGTCTTTCAAGTAAATTAATACATCTTATGAGCGTGCTTTTCCCAGCACCCGATGAACCAATAATTCCATATATACGACCTTCCGGAATTTTCAAGTTGACCTCGGTAAGCGCCTTAATATCGATGTTTTTCTTCCGAAAAACTTTGCTTATATCCTTTAGTTCAATCATATATTTACCGTCCGTAAAGCCGACGATGTCCTGATGTATTATTGATATATCAAAACCAAATTACAGCCTCAACAAGAATAGAGAGGCAAAGGTAGAATAAAAGTTAAAAATCTACAACTCTAATAGACTATTAAGGTTTATTCGGTTGTATCCTTATTACATACATAATGATAAAAAACACCTGATATCTCAGCCAGGTATTGTTGCGCCAACTTTTCATCGACTCCCATAGAAAGTAATATGAGTACATATTTCCTTCCGTCCGGTAAAAAAACGATACCTGAATCATGGCACACCTTGTTGATTGAGCCGGTTTTATTAGCCACTTTGACGTCCGCTGGCAACTCTGCAGGGATTATGCCTCGAAAATGCTGCTTCATCAGTATATCGAGCATTTGTTCGCTCGATCTGCTGTTAATCATTTCGCCTCTTGCCAGTTGTACGAACAAGAGTGATAGATCATAGGCGCTTACCATATTGTTCATTCCATGTGCAAAGGCTTTACTATCTTCCACACCTCGAAGAATTTTCATTTCCTTCGCTCCTAAACGTTCCATTGTCTTCATCACATTCTTTGCCCCCACTAGATCTATTACAATGTTAGTCGCAAGGTTACTACTCTGTGTTATCATTCGCAAAAGCAAATCGGCAAGCGCCGCCTTCTTTCCTATTAATGAATAAAGTCCTTGTTCACTGTCGTCCCGTGCGTCAATTGCATAACTACTACCATCATAAATGCTTTTGAATTCGTTATAAACTTCAACAGAGTCCGACAGCGCTAACTTACCGCGTTCTATTTGCCTAAATGTCTCCGCCAATACAGGTGTCTTCATTGTACTGGCAGCATGAAACAATTGGTGTTCATTATAGAAAAAGGTATCGTTATCCGATAAATCTTTAAATGCTATCGCGAAAGTTCCGGGATTTCCTTTTTGAAGAACTTTCTCTATTTTTCTCTTTAACATTAAGGTATCATTTATGGCGTTTTTATCAGGTTTGAGAATTACCGACTCCCAGTCGTTATCTGCATCAGTAAAGGTCGATATGAAGTTCGCCTCACGGATTGATTTGTCGGGATTCAAAGAAAAGGATAACATGGGCGCTGAACTTCGATCCCGGTTGTCAAAAGCTAGATTAAAGATATCTCCATGAAAGTGCCGTAACGATGCATTTAATTGCGGTGAATTTAAGAATCGTATTTTTAACGAATCATGTTCGGCTTTAATACGAACCTTTCCCAATAACTTATTGGTATATACACCGGTATAGGCTTCTAAAGGTAAACTTAACTTTAACGTGGAGTCGGGACGCAGCTGTTTCTCTATAGAATCTTGTTTAATGCTCGCGTTATCTGCTTCTTTTTTATAGCCGGCGATCCAATCAAAGGACTGTGTTTGTAAATAATAATCTAGCAAGTGATTAATGATGGACCAATAGGCTCCCGACGATAATTGATTAGTCAATACAACAATGCCCAAACGTTTCTGTGGTACCATTGCGATTTGTGAAACAAAACCCGTCAAAAGTCCACCATGCCCGATTACCTCATACCCTCTATAGTCGTATTTTCTGAAACCTAAAGCGTATCCATAGAAATTTTTCTGTGCAGGCTGAAGCCAAGCAGGCTCCTTCGATATCGGCATAGGTCTTACGATCTTCCAAAGCTCCTGCGTCGCGTTCGATGCAAACAAGCGTCCTCCGTTTAATGTTAATCCCGAGTCCAATTGCGCGGCTACCCATTTCGTCATATCAACGGCACAGGATGCTATCCCTCCCGCTGGGTTTCCTGCATCGCCAATATTCTGATCAAAAAAACTGGCAACTACCTTCAATTGGCCTTTTCGTTTCACATGTGCATAAGCAACGTTTTTTTGCTGTTTAAGCATGGAAAACCGGCTTATGCTGTGTTGCATACCTACAACATCGAAAATTCTCTTTTTAATAAAATCTTCCCAAGTTATACCCGACACCTTTTCAATCACTTCACCAGCTGCTATATAGAGAATATTATCATAGGCATATACAGACCGAAAGTCATGTTGAAGGGGTACGTCCGCCAACTTCCGTAATAATTCTTGTCGACTAAAGGTAGAGGGTGGAAACAACAACAAATCATTGGCATATGCGGGTAATCCGCTGTGGTGCACCAATAGATCACGTATCGTTAAATGACTTGTAACATAAGCATCATTCAGTTGAAACCAGGGCAAGTACTTGATTACTCGATCTTCCCATTTTAACTTTCCCTCCTCTACCAATAAGGCTAGAGCCGTTGCCGTAAAGGCTTTACTATTGGAAGCAATACTAAAAAGTGTTTCTTCTGTCACAGGTGCGGCTTCGCCTAACCTCCTCACACCGTAGCCTTTAGTCAGTATGATTTTTCCATCTTTTACAATACCGACGCTTAGCCCCGGCACATCAAAAGTCTTCAGCACCTGATGCACATAGTTGTCAAAGCCTTGGGGTAGAGATAAATCCTGCGCAAGTACCAAGCTGGCCGGAAGCAAGAAACAAAGGAAACTATAAATGAATACCTGTAATCTCAGATACTGAATCTTAAAAATAAAAATTTTCACTTCTCTGTTTTTATTAACGTTTTTTCAAAAAAATCAGCGACTGCGCGGTCAACCTTTAATTGGTTATGATAGCGCATCCAATGATGTGTCTCGTCAGGAATCATAATCGTTTCCAAGTGAATCGATTTCCTCTTTAAACGCTCAATTAAATCAATACTTTGGTGAAAGTCGACATTGCCATCGTCATCACCGTGTATAATTAATGTAGGCGATTTCCAATGATCAACCCACGAAACGGGTGATGACTCCTTAGTTAACTGCATAGCTAGATCCAAGTCAGGCGCCGGTTCAGTCGCACGGAGGTTAATCCGTTCCATGTAATTATGTACACCATGAATATCGACACCTGCCGCAAAAAGGTCTGCATTTTTGCCGAGGGCCAAGGCAGTAAGGTATCCACCATAAGAACCTCCATAGACGCCTATGCGTTGTGCATCTACATCTTTGCGCTTTGCAAGCCATTCACCGGCCGATTGGATGTCTTGATATTCCGATGCGCCAAATCGTCCTGCATTAGCCGGTTTGTGAAACTCGAAACCATAACCGATACCCAGACGGTAATTAACTGCCAATACAACGAAACCCTTGCTCACCAAGTATTGATTCAAGGCATAAGTGTTGGCATAATAATCACCATAGTGCCATCCTGCTAGCATTTGTCGTTGCGGACCGCCGTGAATGAACAGGATGGCCGGATGCCGTTTAACTTTATTCTTAGGCTCAAACAGTTGCCCGTATACGGTTTTTCCATCTATCGATTTCCAACTTACCGACTTTGGCTTTATTAAGGAAGCATCACGAAGTGATTGGGGGATTAACTTTTCTCCAATGAGCTTTACGGAGGCATTGACTTGAAATGGCATCACTGCCGGTGTCGGAGCTAGTTGTTCGGTTGATTTAACAAATACTACGTGCCCGCCATCTCCCGTAAGCTGTGGAAAAGCCTCAATCCCTGTTCCTTTTGTTAACGCTTCCATTTGACTGTGACTAACGGACACTCGATACAGGTGACGTCGGTCGATATCATCGTTATTTTCACCTGTATTAGCACTGAATAGCAGCCACTTTCTATCAGCACTTAAATGTACGTGCTCCACCATAAAGTTCCCTGGTGTAAGCAATGAGGCTTCGCCACCTGCTGATGAAATGCTATATAAATGTGGCCAGCCGTCATGATAAGATAAAAACACAATACGTTCTTTATCCGCCCAATGCAAATTAAAACCTCCATCTGTAGTTGGAACTGAACCACTTAGGCTATGGGGAGAAGACCATATTTTCGTACTGCGACCATCATCCAAATCGCAGCGCCAAATCGTCCAAGGCCTCGCTTTTTGTACCGTTAACGAGTCTGAGGCACCACGAATGGCTGCTGTCCTTACGAAAACAACCGCAGTGCCATCAGGCGCCCATCGAGGGGATAAATCCCGACTAAAATCCGGTGCTAACCATTGAATGGGTGTTTTTATATCATGAAATACGCCAATGAGTGAATGATCATCCCGATCGGAGACAAAAACAACTTTAGAACCATCCGGCGAAAATTGGGCCCCGCCATTTTTACCACGAGCAAAGAATAAAGGCTTCGCTTCTTGCCCACCATTAATGGGAACCGTCCAAAGCTGTCCATCTTGCTCAAATAAAACCTCCTTGCTATCCGGTGCAATGATGGGATAATCTCCTTCTCCTAAACATATTGGATCTCCGCCTTCAAAGGGTATGCTCCAAACTTCTACTTTTGGCTTAATAGGGAGAGATGAAGGATTTCTTGGCTCACTCTCGTCAAAGGCACCATGATCACCGCCTTTTACATAAACTACCCATCTCCCATCGTTCGAAATTTTAAGACCACTCAGTTCTTGCCCATCGTCTGCTAAGAAGTTGGTTAACCGACGCAATTCAAAAGTTGGTCCTTCAGCAACCCATATGTTTCGCTTCCCTTGCTCATTGATTGCCAATCCTATTTTACTTCCCGTACCACCCGTTACTAAGGAAGAAGGAAAGGGATAGGATGTAAGTGTTTCTAAACTCAATTCCTGCGACTTACAAAAGAAGCAACCAATAACAAAAAGACAACCAAGAATATTCTTTTTAAGGTGCATATTTTATTGTTCTAAAACTAAGCGATAGCTATTAAGGTTGATCCCACCAAAGTGGGGTATCTAAGGGCTCATCTGCCGGCACATTACTACTATTTCGGCCACGTTCATCAGCGGGATAAGCAACTCGTCTAATAAAATTATTTAGATAAGCGTTCAATGGCAACCTAAAATCTTTATATTGATAGTCATTTCTTCGCATATCATTCCAAGCTTCGGGATTCAAATAGGTAACAACGTATTTTTCTTTGAAGATCAGTTCCAAACTTAGGTTAGCTGCTCCAACTGCTACCGTTCTATTTTGCAGGTACGCATCCCTATCAGAAACAGCCACGCCCAGTTTGTCCATATGGGCTTGGATGCCTGCTAAATAAGCCTCGTAAGCACGATTATTGTTTCCAACACGTAATGCAGCCTCTGCTTCAACAAATTTAAGTTCTGCGTAAGTCATAATAACCAACGGAGCTGCTTCTGCGGTAAGAGGTGAATTGGTACTGATATAACATTCATCGTGGACTGTATTCGGACCTCCAACATTGCCCTGACCATTGCGAGTTCCAACGTAGTTGCCATTAATAGTCTTATCAGTAATTTTAGCGATGCGCGGATCTTCGAAACCATAGGTAGCCCCATTCAGATGATTAACAAAATTATCTGATAACCAACCACCTAATAGATTATTAGCATTATTTCTAGCAATCTGCGCCCATGGATTTATACCTAGAAAAGTATTCATGCTAGACTCGTCATCCGTTGATTGATAAGAGCTATCCAATGCGGCGAGAACAGCCGTTGGATCATAGCTCGACTTTTTGGACAGCTTATTCAGCAAGCGTGCTCTCAATCCGTAGGCAGTTTTAATCCATGCGCTTACATCTCCGTGGTGCATTAAATCCGAGGTTTCATCCAATTCGCTTGTAACGCCGGTTTTTCGTAGGTCTGCTATTCCTCGGTCAATCAGTTGAAGGGACTCGCTGTACAGTGCATCCTCACTGTCATAAGCCGGCGTTAATATATCATTAGCATAAAAGGCTTGTGAGAAAGGGGCTCTTCCCCAAACATCGGCTACCAAACCTAGCTGATAAGCCATCAATATTCTACCTGCTCCTGCATGGTGAAACGCATCTGTTGAATCGGCCTTTTGGATCATATCATATAGATCGGCCATTGCGTAATAAACGTCATTCCATTCTTCTGAATCATCCGTTACTTGATAGGTGTCAGCTGCCCCACTAGCTGAGGGATTTGCCAGATATTGCGTATAATAGCTTGTAATCAGACCAAACTGTTGCATATTCAACGCTGCTTTTTGCGTCGCTGTTGTCAACATGGCATTGATTGGTGGATCTTGCACCAAATTGGGATTTTCGTTCAGATCAAAATAATCCTTGCAACTTGAACATAAAATAATTCCCAGTAGCGCTATATATATAAATTTTGCCTTCATAATCGTATGTTTAAAAACCAACATTTAAAGTAAACAAAAAGCTTCTAACGGATGGATAAGTCATTCCCGCAAAAGCATCCACATTAGAACCGCTATTTGTTGTTGTGCTCTCCGGGTCGAAACCCGAGTAATCTGTCCATAAAGCCAAGTTGTTTCCGGTGACCGACAACTGAACGCTTTTTACAAAACTATTTTGCAACCACTTTTGTGGAAATCGATATCCTAACGAAACCGAACGAAGGCGTACCCATGAAGCGTCTTCTACAAAGTTCTCGGATACACCGCGGTGGATGATTCTATAATAGCCATCGCCATAATTAAGTCCCGTGGCAGGGTCAACACCCTGACCGAGCCATACCTCCTTTGTATTTGGTGTGCCGTCTGCCAATACACCCTCAAAAACCATATGGTCATTTCTATTTTCCGTGTACTTGGCCATGCCAAAGGCTGAGTAAAAATTCGCTAATTGATTATATCGCTCCTGACCCACTCGGGCGTCAATAAGAAAGGATAAAGACAGATCTTTATAATTAAAGGTATTGCTCCATCCTCCTAACCAATCCGGCTGCACATTTCCTAACTTCTTCTTATTAGCAACCGCATCCAGTATTGGAAAACCGTTATCCCCTATTAAAAGTGGTCTGTTCGGATCAATTTCATCCGATTGATCCAAACCTTGCGCTATTTCGTCCGGTGTATAATAACGTCTTAATACCCGACCATATAAGTCGCCATAGGCTTCTCCGGGGATCAGCCACATGTATACGTTGGAACTCAAATAACCAAATTCATTTCCCGCCTCTATTTGCGTTAAATCTTCCCGAAGCGATAAAACTTTATTTCTGTTCATTGAAAAATTCAAGCGCGTATCCCAACTGAAATCATCGAACTGAACAGGTCTTGCATTAACAGAGAGCTCTATCCCCTGATTGCGCATACTGCCCGCATTAACCGCGGCGTTCACATAACCGATACTTGAAGATACCGGAATCTTAATAATTTGATCTTTGCTTACAGAATGATAATAATTAAAATCGAAACTTAATCTGTTTTGTAAGAAAGCCATGCTTAAACCGGTTTCCCAGGTGTCTGTAAATTCCGGCTTCAACAGTGGGTCACCTAATAAGTTTGGTCGCGTAAACCCACTATACCCTGTGGGGAGACCGCGGTAGATTGCTAAGCCACGACTGGTTGAATATGGGTCAGCGTCCTTACCGATCCTAGCATAGGAGAAACGGAACTTGGCATTATCAATGCCGTCAGGCAATTTCAGATGATCAGAGAACACATAACTAAGTGTGGCAGATGGATAAAAGAAGGAGTTCCGTGGATTTACCAAGGAGGAAGTGATATCATTTCTACCGGTTAGTGTTAAATATAGATAGTTTTTATAGTTAAAGGAAAGTTCACCAAAAATACCCATGAGCCTGTATTTCTCTTCATAAGTGTCAGCCTGAATTGTTTTGGCGTTTGGTAATGAAAACCAATCATATACACTTAAATTAGATCCCTCTGTATTTTCCCGCCTGATATAACGATCGTATAAATCGTGTCCCAACCGTAAAGTCGCACCGAAATCATCTGAAAACTGGTGATCAGCGCTTGCAATGAAAGTGCTATTGATGGAACGGAAGTTTTGATTATAAACCCGCATGAAACCTAGCCCGGGATTCGCATCGGTTCCGTTTTCTTCCACCAATCGCTCACCTACCAAATCTCTAAACCCTAGGGCCGTGCCCAAACGATTATCACGATAAGTATCTATTCCGGCCCGATAAGAAAGGTTTAACCACTCAATTGGTTTATAGGAGAAGTTGACATTTCCTATAAATCGTAAAACGTCATCTTTAAAACGATTGGTTTCGGCTACGTATCGAGGGTTGGTCGTTGTTCCGTAAGAACGCATCGTGCCATTGTCTTCTAAATAGTCATTCACGTCATGACGGGGCGACCAATAAATTAATTGCTCAATGTACCTACCGGCATTACCCCGATAACCACCCGAATTATTAACACTCATGTTGACACCGCCATTGAACTTTTCGCTTAATTTAAAGGTCGTATTCAATCGGGCCTGGTAATTCTTGAAATCTGTCGCCGGTAATACCCCTTCTTGATTTAGCTGGGACAAGGAAGATAGGAAAGTAATCTTTTCTGAGCCACCCGACAATGTCAACGTATTTTTAAACTGAGAACCTGTCCTAAACGCATCTTTAACATGGTCATATAACTGGGCAGGATGCGTTGGATCAATAGCGCGTGCGTCGGCTACCGTTGGTCCCCAAGACGGCCAGAAAGACGCTGGATCATACTCTCCTTGCCACCCCTGCGTATAGGTGTTTTGCAACTCGGGGAAACGCGCAACGTTTTCAAAACCGGCTGTTCCTTGATAGTCAATTTTCAAACTACCGGACTTACCTGACTTCGTGGTAATAACGACCACGCCATTGGCACCCCGTAAACCATATAAAGCGGTAGCGGCGCCTCCTCGTAAGATATTAATGGTTTCTATATCATCGGGATTGACGTCAACCGCTCTATTGCTCAATCCTCTACCTTCTGCTCCTTCGCCTTGAACGGATGTACTGTTATCCATTAATACGCCATCGATCACAAATAAGGGCTGATTATCCCGTGCAGGATCCAATGAGTTGATACCCCGTATCTGGATCCTTGCTCCCTGCCCGGGTGCTCCACCGGTACTACTGATGGTAACTCCCGCAACCTTACCTTGTAAAGCATTTACCATATTAGGTTGCTTATTATAGTTGAGCTCTTCAGCTGTCACTTTTTGCGCAGTATATCCTAACGAACGCTCATCTCTTCGAATACCTAAAGCAGTCACCACCACTTCGTCTAATCTGGAGGCGATGGGTTTTAAACGGGCATCAACACGTGTTTCAGCGCCGACAGTAAGTTCTAATGGTTCCATGCCTATGTAAGAAAACACAAGGATACTTCCGCGGGTGGCAACTAGCTCATAAATACCTTGTGCGTTGGTTTGTGTTCGCCGTTCGGTGCCCTTGATGGTTACCGTTACACCGGATAAACTTTCTCCCGTGTTTATATCAATAACCCTACCCTGAATGGTCTTTTCTTGTGCATAGGCATAGCTTGAACTCAGCACAAAAAGAAACAACAGAAATTGTCTTAATTTTTTCATATCATTTTGTTTAGTTAATTAGGTGGCAAACAACTTAAATAAACATGAAGTTCAAACTCTTCATACATCGAAAAGCGAACAGCTATAAAAAACTAATCCCTTGATTTAATACGTTTATAATGGTAAGGCCAATTTAAAAAGAAATCTTTGGATTATGCGTTTTTTGTAGTATTTTTTTTCGAAAACGAAAAATAACGCATAAAACTTCTTCAGTTTTACAATCTTACCAATAAATGAACATCTAAGAGAAATTCTTCATTAACTTGCCAAAAAAATCGATCATGAAATTCTTTATCAATAAAGTGGATCAAATCGTAAATGAAGCGATAGACGGACTCTTAACTAATCCTAATTTGGTTAAATTGGATAGTTTCCCAGAAGTACGTGTTGTACTACGCAAAGATTGGGACAAGTCAAAAGTTGCAGTCATCTCCGGTGGCGGATCCGGGCATGAACCTGCCCACGCCGGCTTTGTAGGAAAAGGGATGCTAACAGCCGCCGTTTGCGGAGACATATTTGCCTCTCCATCCGTTGATGCCGTTTTATCAGCCATCTTAGCTACGGCTGGTTCTAAAGGGTGTCTACTTATTATAAAGAATTATACAGGCGATCGGCTCAATTTCGGCCTAGCTGCGGAACAAGCACGAGCACTTGGTCTTCAGGTCGAGATTGTAACCGTTGATGATGATATTGCACTTGGCACCGATGTAAAAAGAAGAGGTCTGGCGGGGACATTATTCGTTCATAAAATAGCAGGGTATCTAGCCGAGGAAGGCAAGTCGCTGCAGGAAATTGTAGAGGCAGCACACCATGTGATTGATAACACGATATCCATCGGGCTATCACTTACCGAATGTCAACATTTAGGGCAAGAACCTACCATGCGATTAAATGACAATGAAGTTGAACTAGGCTTGGGTATACATGGAGAACCCGGAATAGAAGTTATTCCTTACGCACAAGCTGATAAGCTCATGGAGCTGGTGGTCGACAAATTAGCACAGCACTTACCTGAAGAGAACGGAAAATACGCCATGATTTTCAACAACATGGGAAGTGTAAGTCCAATAGAAATGAACTTATTGCTCAATAGTTTTCGTAAAACACATTTGGCCGATAAGGTTGAATATGTTGTTGGCCCGGCGGCACTGATGTCGTCTATTAACATGAGCGGCTTCTCCGTTTCGCTGCTCGCGTTAAATAACGACCTTGAAAGGGCGTTAATAGCACCTGTTAATCTCGCTACTTGGCAAATACAGACGTTTTCGAAACCGAACGTTGTACCACACCCGATGCTTCCTAAAACCATTCCGTACGAAGCATCAAGCAATAGTCGTGTACAACAATTTATAGAATGCATTGCTGAACTTTTGATTTTGTCGGAAGCGGAAATCAATAAATTGGATATACAAGTTGGCGATGGGGATGCGGGCTCTACTTTTGCAATTGCCGGACGGCGCTTGTTATCGTCCATTCATGCACTACCTTTAAATGAGCCTGAAAAATTATTGTCAAGTATAGGTCGTATCTTATCAAGGGAAACCGGTGGTTCCAGTGGTGTTCTTTTATCCATCCTGTTTACCGCCGCCGGAAATGAATTTTCAACCTTACAAGACATGGGGCAAGCGCTTCTGCAAGGATTAAAGAAAATGAACACATACGGCGGGGCTCAAGTAGGTGATCGCACCATGGTGGATGCACTGCAACCCGCTTTTGAAGCATTGGCTCAACAAAAGGATCTTCAGGAAGTAGCGAAGCAAGCTCGAAAAGGTGCCGATGGAACAAAGAATATAACCAAGACCAAATTCGGCCGCTCCGCATATCTGTCCGAAGCTGTATTAAAAAGTGTACCGGACCCGGGCGCAGAAATTGTCGCGCGTATATTTGAACGTATTGCTTCTTTATAAAACAGCGAAGCGCTATCAAAGGGTTTATATCGGCGAGGCAATTGTATTTTAATTTAAGTATGTTTGCAGCATGGAGCAAGCATTAACACACGAGTTACTGAATAAATTAAAGGAGGACGGCTTCACCGTTCTTTTCGCGCCCGGACAGCATCATCAGCAATCTTATGTATTTATACCCATCGGAGTGGATGTTGATGAATTCCAACGTTTAACAGCGCTTCCCGATTATCAGCAAGATGCTTTTTTTACGCTGGAAGAAGCATTACTTATGGAGGAAAGCGAGTTATTTAAGCATAAAGTAATTACTAGTTAGCGGCACTTTTCTTATTGTTAAATACAGTAACTTTAATCAGCATCAACAAAGGCATCTCCCCCAATAAATAACATATTCATAGAAGGCCTTGCCGGACTACCTGAAGCACCTACTGCAAACGAGCGACGTACTTCCCGACCGTCATTATAACGAAGAGTCAACGTATGTTCATCAATAGTATAAGTGCCGGCATTTTTACTTTTTTTCCAGGCAGCGGAGCTCGGTGTACTGATGCCTGAATTAGTTCCTTCTTCGAAGTACTGATTATCTAGAAAGCTAATCTTATTAATGATCAGTGCATGGGTACCGTTGCCATAGTCTCCGCCGCTCGTCCGCTTATATACGTTTTTTAATGGTAGGCTCTTATGATATGCATAAGCTGGGAACCAATTTCCTGAGCCTAATTTGTAGTCAACAGTTTTTCCTTTATAATTAGTGAGGTAATAGACACCGTTCTTTAATTGCCACTTGCCCCAAGCTTTCGGCTTTTGCTGTTTGGAAGTACCAATCTCCACTTCATCGAGCGGCTCTTCACCTACCTCAAAATAATCGCCGTTTTTAAATAGCACAAGGGGTTCAAAGGTAATGGACACCGGATAGCCGCTAATCGCTCTAAAAAACCAACCTTCAATTGCCAACGGTCCTTGCCTTATATCTTTTTCTTTTTGTTGGCTGTTAGTAATTGGGATGACGCCAATCGTAAAAAAAACAAAAATCAACAATCTCTTTTTCATAAGATATTTCTTTTCAATAGTTCTCACTAACTCCAAGACTGGTTCAAATATAATGAGCTGCCTGAAAAGAAAACATCCTAAAAAACCATGATATTGTTATAGCTATTCTTAGCCACTTATAAAGACACCGTGCGATAAAGCTTGTAGTTTCATGTTTATCCGTAAAAATGTATTCCTTCCTGTTACCTAAATTAGTCATTACAACTTAATAATTACGAATAAGAGCCGAAGACGATTCTTTTCTATGCCAAACAATATGTACTTTGTACCAGTTAAATAGGTGACCTGCACGTGCTGGATCAGAAATTCAAAAAATTAACCTAGGATTCAGGACCTGGTATTGTTAAAACAAAAAACAATAACATATATGAAAATAGTAGTTGTTGGCGGTGGATTTGCCGGCATTAATTTCATAAAATCCATCGAATCGGATAAAAGATTCGAAATCACTTTGGTGGATAAAAATAATTATCACTTTTTCCCTCCGCTCCTCTATCAAGTCGCTTCCGCATTTATTGAACCGTCCAATATTAGCTACCCCTTTCGCCGAATGTTTCAGAAAAAAGATAATTTGCGTTTTCACATGGGTAGTTTAATTCAAGTGAATGTATCGGAAAACACAATCGATACAGATACAGGAACTTTATCATATGATTACCTTGTTCTCGCATTAGGTACAGAGACAAACTATTTCGGCATGGAGTCGGTAAAAAACGACTCGCTACCCATGAAAACAATAGACGAAGCCCTTCATTTACGCAACCATATTCTCTTAAATATGGAGAAAGTAGTCAGAATGCAGGACACCGCTCGGCGAGATGGCTTACTTAATATTGTTGTGGCGGGAGGTGGGCCTACCGGTGTTGAGTTTGCGGGAATGTTGGCTGAATTAGGCGGTTATATAGCGGCAAAAGAATATCCTGAGATCAAAGATTTTAGATCGCATATTTACCTTGTCAATTCCGGGCCTGTATTACTGGGCCCTATGAGTAAAACTGCCCAACAAGAAGCGGAGAAAGTTTTAACCAAGTTAGGTGTTAATGTGATTTTAAATGCGGCAGTAAAGGATTACCTCAATGGGCGTGTCATCTTGTCGAATGGAAGGACAATTGAGACGGAAGCGCTTATCTGGGCTACGGGAGTTATAGCACGAGAAGTTCCCGGATTACCATCGCAGGTTATAACCCGGGGACGGCGGATTATAGTCGACGCTTTTAATAAAGTAGTAGATACTGCCAATATTTTTGCCATTGGCGATATATGCTATCAAACAACGGACCCCCATTTTCCTGAGGGCCACCCACAGCTTGCTCAAGTGGCTATACAACAGGGAAAATTACTGGCAAAGAATTTATCCCGGGCAGTTAGCGGTCAAGAACAAAAATCTTTTCACTATAAAGATAAGGGAAGCATGGCCATCATTTCCAAATACAAAGCAGTAGCTGATCTTCCAAAGTTTTCTTTTAAAGGATTTTTTGCCTGGGTGCTTTGGTTATTTATCCATATAATCCCCTTAATAGGGTTTAGAAATAAGATGAAGCTGATATTCAGCTGGATGTGGTCTTTTATTACCAATGATCCTACCCTACGTTTAATATTTCGGCCAGGCTCGCATCAAAAGAAGAGAGATAAAGACGATTTTTAATTGGTTTCAGAACGAAACAGCATTTATCTTAAATAAACGTCCGCCAGATTAGCTATTTTTACACTGGCAAATCCCGGACAACAGCAATTTAATAGAATTTTCCATCCTTTACATTCGTTCTTCAATGAAAACCACAAAAATCTTAACGCTTTTTTTCTCATTATTTATAGCGATGGAGTTTAGCGTGATAGACGCCTTTGCTCAATTTTATCCCGAAAAAATCTTTGCACCGGACTTCTATACCTATAAAGGAGACGAATACAGAAGTGCCAGTGGCAAACCTGGCCCTAAATATTGGCAAAATCAGGCAGATTACCGTATACAGGCATCTTTTGACACACTTAACTATAATTTGGAGGGAATAGTGGAAATCCGCTATCAGAATAACAGCCCAGATAAACTAGACCAACTTTGGCTTCAGCTGGACCAAAACAATACCTTGGCTAGTACACGAGGGAATCGAATACAAGCACCGATCGCAGCTGTAGATGCGCGTAAAGGCTATCTAATCAGCTCGGTTAAAATAGAAAGGAACGGGGAATGGGTAGATGCAAGTTATCTAATTGAAGACACCCGCATGCAGATCCGACTGGCAGCTCACCCACTAAAGTCGGGTGAACAACTCAAGCTTTCCATCAAATATGCTTATACTTTACAGAAACAGGGCGGTGGAGGGCGTTCCGGCTATCTAGATACTAAAAACGGTAAGATTTTTGAATTTTCTTATTGGTATCCGCGCTTATGTGTCTATGATGATTATTATGGCTGGAATACGCTACCTTTTATGGGTAGCGGAGAAATGTATCTCGATTATGGAAATATTGATTTTTCGATAACCGCACCCGCCGGTGCCTTGGTCGTTGCTACAGGCGATCTAATCAATAAAGAAGAAGTTTTAACAGAGAAAACATTAGCCCGGCTTGCCAAAGCTCAAGAATCGGACGCAACGGTCATGATACGCTCAGCATCAGAATTAAAAGAAGGCTTAACAAAAAACAAACGTGGCACGGTAACCTGGCATTTTAATATGAAAAATACGCGCGACGTAGCCTGGGCGTTATCCTCTGCTTTTATTTGGGACGCAGCGCGCATTAATCTACCGGATGGTAAAACAGCCTTGGCACAGTCGGTATATCCTATTGAATCTACAACCGACTCGATTGCTTGGCCAAGGTCAACGGAAATGATCAAAGCTTCAGTGGAACACTATTCAAAAAAATGGTTTGCATTTCCATATCCGGTAGCTACCAGCGTCGCTGGGCCTGTTGGCGGCATGGAGTTTCCCGGCATGGCTTTTAATGGTTATCAAGCGAAACCCTATATCATGTATCTTTTGGCATCACACGAAATAGGACATACTTGGTTTCCAATGATCGTAGGATCTAATGAGCGTCGTTATCCTTTTATGGATGAAGGATTCAATACTTTTCTTAATATTTTGGCGCAGGAAGAATTTAATGATGGGGAATTTGCTCCCAAAAGAGACGGTGAGTATGCACCGGGAGGTGGACATCCGGCGGATGAAATTGTTAAAGTGATTGCGGAAAGCGGAGAAGCTAATACGCTAATGACGCCTCCCGACGCCATGGATCGTAAATATGTGCATCCTCTCGCCTATTTCAAATCTGCTTTTGGTTTGGTTTTACTTAGGGATGTCATTCTCGGACCGGAAAGATTCGACTACGCATTCCGACAATATATTCATAATTGGGCTTATAAACATCCACAACCGGCAGACTTCTTCCGTTCGATAGAAAACGGTGCAGGAGAAGACCTATCCTGGTTTTGGAGGGCTTGGTATTATCATAATTGGCAGTTAGATCAAGCCATTAAAGGGGTGAGCTATGTAAATGGAGAACCAAAAAACGGAGTAATTATCACGGTGGAAAACAAACAACAAATGGCTATGCCTATTTTGGCACGCATTAAAGAAAGTAATGGTACAGTTCACAATTTCACCGTTCCTGTAGAAATTTGGCAACGGGGAGCTGATGCTACGTTTAATGTGAGCACGCAATCAAAAATAATAAGTGTTGAATTAGATCCCGAGCATAAAATTCCGGACATCGACCGATCAAATAATAGTTGGAAATAAATTAGAGGACAATGGAATTTTTAAATTTAAGGTGGGCAGATCTCGATCCTAATTTTCATTTGAGACATAGTGTTTATTATGACCTTGCAGCCCAGGAAAGAATTGCAATTTTAGATCGTTACGGCATAAATGCTGCTGTTATGATCGATCAACATTTTGGGCCGGTACTATTTAAAGAGGAGTGCGTATTTAAACGGGAAATCCGATTATCTTCCCGTATATATATTGACACAAAAGTTCTGAAAATGAAACGCGACGCTTCTTTTTGGGTAATTCAACACAGCTTTATAGCGGAAACGGATACATTACACGCCCTTCTTAAAGTGGAAGGAAGTTGGATGGATACCATCAAACGAAAATTAGCACGCCCTGTCCCTCCAATCGTACTTGAAGGTATGGAAAACTTCCCTAAAACAGCAGATTTTGAATACATCTAAACTTGTAGATGTACGCTTAGCCGCGAAGTCTTTATTTGCTAAAGATTTCGCGACTAGGCGTTAGAAAGTACGCATTAGAAAAAAGAAGCGTAATCTTGAGCAAAAGTTCGAAAATTCCGGGGCGATCTGCCTGTTATTGTTTTTACCGCAGCACTTACTCCTGCGGCCTCTCCCCTAGCGTAATGAGCATAATCTTCTATTAGCCCCGCCGCCTGCCATTGAGGAAACCCGAAGCGAATTAGCTCTTGATACATTTCATCGGGTCCTACATTTATAAATCGGATGGGCCGACCCAATTCTTCTGAAAAACAAGCAGCTATTTCCTCATGCGTGATTGCCTCTGGGCCTGTAAGATCGTAAATCCGATTTTCGTGTCCTTTACCAGTCAGCACTTCGCCAGCCACCCTAGCAATATCGCGGATATCAATTAAACTTATACGAGCATTGCCAATGGGCGCAAAAAACAATCCTTGTTCGGAAATAAGCTTTCTAAAACCTAATAGCCCCTGCATATATAAATTAGGTCGTAAAAAAGTATAAGGTATGCCACTGGCCGCTATTTTCTGCTCAACCACAGCATGATATCTTAAAAAACGCACAGGGGAAACCGGATCTGCTGCAAATTGGGACAATTTAACCAAGTGTTCAACACCTTCCTCTTTCGCCGCTTTCACTAAATTTAACTGCAAGAATTCGGCCTGTTCAGAGGAATCTGTTAGCAGAAATACTTTTTTTATCCCTTCTAATGCTTTTTTGAGACTATTCATATTGGCAAGATCTCCGTGAACAATCTCCGCCCCTTTATATTGAATTAAGCTTGTTTGTTTTGCGCCTTCCCTTGTTAGCGCTTTAAATGAGACATTTTTTTCAGCTAAATAAGCGGTTAATTGTGTGCCTACCGCGCCCGTTGCGCCGACTATTAAAATAGATGCTTTGCTTGTCATAACGTTATATTTATATCGCAAAATTCGGCTTGATGAACCATTCAAAATTGTAAGAAAACGAAATGTTTATTTTACCAATGTTGCTTTATCGATAGAAATATTACACGAATCATCTAAACATAAAATAATCATTTCGTGTTATGGATATTGCTCGGGCGAAAAGCAATTGAAATTTTTGGATTGAAAATTGTTTACGTTCGTTCTGAACATGTTTAAAACAAAGAAGAATATTTTGAAATTTAACAGCTCGTTTAATTCCCGGAAGTCGCTTCTTCGTAAGCACCAAACGTTTAAAAAACACTTAAAGACATGGCTAAGCATGTTCTGTTTGTTAAATGTATATGTATTTAGCTACGGACAAGATACAACTGCAGTGAGAATAGATGAACCTAAGCAGAAAGCTGATTCAACTTTTTATCAATATGATATCAGTGATTTAATAAGGAACATTATCCATCCTAAGAGAAAACCTGATTCGCTTAAGAAGAAATCAGGTATTACCCCTATGCCTAATATAGCTTACAATCCAAGTATTGGAGCCCAGATTGGAATTAAGGCAGTGGCAGGAAAAGTTTTAGGAAACGACCCCAACACGTTGATGTCGGTTGCTGCTACTTCAGCTTCGATTACTACAAAAGGCATCATTTACTTTTACTTAAGTCATAACGTTTACACACCCGGGAATAAATGGAATTTACAAGGAAGCTTAGTAGCTGCAAGAACCGTATCACCCGACTTTGGGATTGGAATTGGGCACGCGGGCGGTGACACTGACGAAGACCGGGTATTGACCAATCCCGAACGTAGAGGCTATACGCAACATGCACAATACTATAACTTCCGAGAAAAAATCTACAAACAGATTCAGGAAAACCTATTTCTCGGAGCAGGTGTATCTTTTGATATCCGTAGGAAAATTGTAGACAGACAAATAGATCAGGGACTTACTCCTTATCATATCTATAACGAGCGATATGGTTTTAAGCAAGAAGACTATATGGCGAATGGCTTCCTGTTCAATGTACAATATACTACCCGCGATAATCAAAATCGTGCGTATAAAGGTATTTATTCCGACGTTGGCATCCGCGTTAATCAAACATGGATAGGAAGTAGCCAAAGTGCTGTACAGATTACGACCGATTTTCGCAAATATTGGAGCTTGTCGAAACGCAACCCTGAACATGTTATCGCATTCTGGAATTGGGGCTCTTATCTCGTCAGTGGAGCCCTACCTTATTTGGAGCTACCTGGTACAGGTAAAGACCCAAGTTTCCGGAGTGGCCGGGGTTATACCGTTTCATATTTTAAGGGTCCATTGTATTTTTATTCGGAAGTTGAATATCGTTTCCCCATTACACGAAACAAGTTCCTGAGTGGTGTTACTTTTTTCCATGTACAAACTGCGAATGACGATCTAGGCACTAAGCTATTCCAGCGTTGGCAACCAGGGGGAGGAGCAGGACTTCGTGTACTCTTCAACAAAGCGACCCGCACCAATCTTTGCCTCGATTATGCTTTTGGTCGATATGGCGCCCGTGGTTTTTTCCTCGGACTGAACGAAGCCTTTTAGCAAATTCTCAAGTCAGTCCAAGGAAATATACCTATTCCGATAGGCAGAAAAAAGTTAGGCAGCTGCATTCGATGTATCGGTTATTCCAAAAATTTCCGATACATCCAAATCAACAAACTTATAAAAACAGATAAGATGACCATGCTGGTAATGGGCATAAAAAAAGTGAATCCCGGTTTTTCTATGCGAATATCCCCAGGGAGCTTTCCGAACCAATTCAGATTAGAATTGGTAAAGTACATAATACAGCCTATAACTACCAAAAGACTTCCTATGTAGATTACTACCTTAGCCATACTTTTTTTAAATTTGTTAATTTATTTCATCCTGTTCAACTTCCGATCGTTCTTTCCGGCGTCCAAGTGCCATCAACGGAGATACCGTAAAAGAAATCAAACCTATTAATACAATTGCTCCGCCTAATATAAAAAACGTGCGGCCGATTCCAATATAATCAGCTATAAACCCCGTGCTCAACAAACCGATGACGGAGGGTAATATCGCAATACTATAGAACATGGAAAATACCCTTCCCATCATAGCGGGATCAATTTCCTCTTGAATAATCGTCGTAAAACTCGCGTTATAAATAGAGGCGGCGACACCGCCAATGGCGGTTAAAATTGCAAAGAAAATAAAACCGTTCATCGGTAACATACCGGAAATAGCTAAAGAAAGGCCCAACAGTATGTGCATGTAGTTAATTAAAATAACTTTACTGGCATTGGGTTTAAAAACCCCTAATAACCCGCCTCCCACTAACATTCCTATTCCCCATACGACTTCAATTAAGCTCATTTCAAATTTGCCACCTCCAAAATGCTGTAATGTCAACAACGGAAAAAGGACGGCTACCGGCATAATGCAAAACGTGGCTAAAATGGAAAAAAGAAACAAATAAGATAGTCCTCTATTCTTTGTAACGGCACGGACCCCAATCACGATATCCCGTCCTACTTGTTCAATACTTGCTTTATCTAATATTTGTTGAGCTGGATTTGGAATACGTATAAACAGTAACGACAAAATTGCAATAAAAGCGCCAACAACATCGAGTAAAAGAACATGACCAATATCTAAAAGACCGATGGCAAATGCGCCCAATGCGGGTCCCGCAATATTGGAAACAGATTGGATAATTTGATTAATACCCGCTATACGTAATAGCTGCGATTCAGGTGCCAACAAAGGCACAGACGCTTGCATGGCTGGCATATGAAAAGCAGACCCAGCCGAGCGGAGTCCCAACAACAAATAGATATATATTAACTCAAAATGACCTGCATAAAAAAGTAAGGACATAGCGATGGTGCAAATGCTTATAAAGCCGTCTGCAAAAATCATCGTCTTTTTTCGGTCCCACCGATCGATGAAGACACCGGCAAAGGGCCCTATAAGAGCTTGTGGCAAAAGACCGGCAATAGCCGCATAAGCTAACACCTCTGCGGAGCCCGTTTCTATGCTCAACCAAATGATAACCGCAAAATTAACTGCTGAACTACTTAATAAGGATATAAATTGACCCGTCCAGATAACGAGAAACTTTCTTTTCCAAGAGATTTCCATAAAAAAATGATTAATACCTCAAGAACCTATTGAACTCAAGGATGTTAAACAGAATCTAAAATAAAAGTAATGTTCCAGGAGATGTCCTGAAATAAGATAAGTGTTAAAGAAGTGCTCTTATTAAGCCCTATCTCTATACATAACAATTCTAACGGAAAAAATTAGCCTCATCGGTTATAATTTTAATTGAGAGCAAAATTAACTAAATGCTCCTTATCTCGCAAGTATACTGAACTACGTTAAAATTCGTCTTTTAATTTGATATACAATCGCTCGAAAATTTTAAAATTATTCATATAAGCCTCATGGTCCGCTTGTTTTGGCAAAAAAGAAGAAATGGTTACATCTTGATCATTATAAATAGAAAAGCCATCGATTAATTGTAATGCATTCATACCAACAATGGTCGCTCCCATCGCTGAACTTTCAATGGTCTTTCGAACAAATACTTGTTTGTTGAATATATCTGCAAGCATTTGTACCCAATCACTTGATCGGGCAAAACCGCCGCTCACGAAAATGCAACGGAAAGAACCGGAGGCCTCCTCCAAAGCCCGCGCCACACTGTACAAGCCAAAGAGTACACCTTCCATCATGGCTCTAATAAAATGGGCTTGTTTATGATGCTTTTGAACACCAAAGAAGACGCCTTTTGCATTTGCGTCCCAATGGGGAGCACGTTCGCCTGTCAAATAAGGCAGGAAAACCAAACCATTGGATCCGGGGCTTATCGCAGCGGCTTGTTGAGTCAATAAGGGAATTGTTTCCTCCAACGCTTGTCCATTTGAAGACACAAAACCTTCCTGATACCACTGCAGAATATTGGCGCCGTTATTCACTGCCCCACCCAGCACATAGGTTTCAGGTGATATTACGTAGCTGAAAATCCGTTCCTTTTCATCCCGTGCCGGTTTGTCTGATACCACGCGTATAGCCCCACTGGTTCCAATCGTAACAGAGGCAACGCCTGCATCCATGGCTTGTGCACCTATATTGGCTAAACAGCCATCACTTCCACCTACAATAAAGGGAGTATCGATCGGAAGCCTCATAAAATCGGCATAGTGCGCGTTTAGGCCTCTTGAAATATGCGTAATCGGCACTAATGAAGATAAACGCTCGGCAGAAAGATCTAGTAACGACAATGCAGGATTATACCATTGCTGCTTAGCCGTTTCCAATAATCCCGTGGCAGAAGCTATGGATACGTCAACGATATAGGTTCCAAATAATTTAAAGAATACGTATTCCTTAATAGAGATAAATTTATATGCCGCCTTAAAAATATCAACCTGGTTTTCTTTCATCCACCCAAGCTTGCAAAGTGGCGACATGGGATGAATAGGTGTACCTGTCTTCAAATATATATCGTGGCCTAAAGATGTGCCCTTTAATTGCGTCGCAAATGCTTCACTCCTGGTGTCCGCCCAGATAATACAATTGGTTAGCGGCCTTCCCGCTGAGTCTACGGCCATAAGGCCATGCATCGCACTACTGAAACTGATACCGCGTAATGCCGTCGCTGCCTGATTTCCATTCATAACTTGACGCACTGCGGCGATACAGTTGATGACGGCTTCGAACAGGACTTCGGGATCTTGTTCACTATAAGTGGGTAAAGGAGAAATAACCGGATAGGACATGCGGTGTTCGGTTATCACCTGCCCTTGTAAATTAAAAGCCAAAGCCTTTGTACTCGTAGTTCCAATATCCACGGCTATAATATATTCCATATGAAGTAAGCTCCTCAGCTTTAAAATGATTTTATCTCTCCATTAAGAAGAGAAAATTGTAAAATATAAATATAGTGGTTAGTCCTTTATTCGAAGAGTTTTATAGCAGAAAATATTACACATAATGGATTTTCCGAAATTGCGTGCTCTTTACATTGCAATATTCAGCAATCTCTTATTTCCTCCCGGAAATAAGAAGCATATTTTTCTCATCGGACAATCAAAAAATTACGTATATCACAACAGCAGCAGTCTGTCAAGTATTTACTTAGAACTAACGTTGCGAGAAACACAAAATCACTTCAATAACAGAGAAAAAAAACTATTTATCGCCAACTACACTTCTTTTCGATAAAAACAAGCAAACAAAAAACCATGAAAACACCGAAACATCGCCAGATTCTCACATTAGCTAAATAAAATTTCATATCTTTATTTTTTCCTGCATTCAAACATCGTTTTTTCGCATATGACAAGATTTATCAAAATAATGCATCCAACAGGATTGACTGAATGGATACATATTGATCAGATTTTTTCGTTTTATCCCTTAGAAAACCCCACACCCACACAACAAACCATACTAAACTTAGTCAATGGAAATAAAGTAACCATTTCACAAACAGTGGATGAAGTATTAAAGCAGTTAAAAGATCTTCGATAAAATTCGGTCGCTGGTCTGAGAGAAGAATAGCAACAAGCTGACCATCTCGCTTTAAGCTCATTGCTTCCTTAAAAACCCCTAAAAACAGCGATTTACACGTACTAAATGCGAAATTATCTTTGCTCTAAAAAAGTATTTATCTTAAAAGAATTTCCATGAAAAAAGTATTTATCGGTTTATCTATGATCTTATGTTTACTGACCGCTTATAATTGCAGTCAACCAAAAGATCCTGCGGCGTATAACAATGAATTAATGACCGTAATTAATGACAACGAAAAGCATATTAACGACATGAACGCTGCCATGACTGCTGCCGATTACAGCAAAGCATCAGAGGTAAGAAAAGCTTGGGAAACAAGTTTAAGTGAGCAGATTGCAAAAGTAGAAAAAGCGGGCGATTTTAATGGTGACGAAGTGCTTCAAAAAGGGATATTAAGCGGCTTGAAAGCTTATCAAAAAATTGTAACCGACGATTATCCGAAGCTAATTGATATACGCGCCAATAAAAAAGAAGACCCTCAAACCGAACAACAATTGCTAGAAAATATTAATAACGCCTTCGAAACCGCTGCCAATGACGTCAACAAAGCTTCGAACGATTTCGAAAGTAAATACGCGAAGTAATATTTCTATTGACCCTACACTACCTATTGCTAGAAAAGAAAATCGTACCTGAATATAGGGGCCTGTTTTCCAACACAGAAGACAGCCCCTTCTTCTGCTACCGGCGCGCTACTTAATTTCTATTTGGATGTTGCGTTGAAAGCATCAAACAACTTTTTTAGCTCTTTTGCTTTTTCAGGGAATTCGTCGATAACATTGGTTCGCTCACTCGGGTCATAGGAAACATTAAAAAGTTCTTTGGCTGCAGGATAAGCTTTTCCTGAATTATTATTTATGCCAGCTGGCAACTCCCGATATTTCCAACTACCACTTCTTACTGCTTCCACGTTGCCATGATTAACCAAGTAAATAGGACGGTGTTCAAAATCCAGATCTTTAGCTTTTCCCATGAGCAATGGGGCGATTGATTGCCCATCCAATTCGCGTGCTTTAGGTAATGAGGCATCCGTCAATTCAGCTAAAGTAGGTAATACATCTACGTTGCTAATCGCACTTCGCAGTACGGCTCCTTTTGGTGTGCGTCCTTTCCAGTAAACAATAAACGGCACACGTACCCCGCCCTCATAAGTCTGTGCTTTAGACCCCTTGAACATGCCCGCAGTGCCCACATGCCAATTTTTTGTAACACCGTCGCCACTCATTCTAATAGGATACTCAATCCATGGTCCGTTATCACTGGAAAAAATCAACATGGTATTATCGGCCAATCCTTGCTCTTCCAATGTTTTCCACATCAAAGCCAGCTGCTTATCCAAATCTTCTACAACAGCACCCAAGGCTCCTCCAAAGTGCAACGCTTTCATCCGATCGGCTTCGGCAGCTAAAGCGACCGGTAAGTGAGGCATATTATGGGCGTAGTATAGAAAAAAGGGTTGATCTTTCCTTTGTTCTTTAATAAAACGGATAACTTCTTCGCTGTAAATCCGACTTAAATTAGAATCGGCGGGACCTTGTATCGCAGGCTTTCGGTTTCGAAAAATTTTAATTGTCGTATCTGTTTTCACGTAGGGATCGCGATAATCATGGCTATACAACATGCCAAAAAATGAATCAAAGCCCTGCCCCGTTGGATAGTTGAAATCATGCTTATCTCCTAGGTGCCATTTTCCTACTAAAGCGGTGCGATACCCCACTTCTTTTAACATTTCGGCAATGGTTATTTCTTCGTCCGGCAGCCCTAATGTTGATCCAGGGCCTATCGGATCCGGAAGATTATAACGAGAAGCATAACGTCCGGTCAATAAGGATGCACGTGAAGGCGTACAGGAAGGACTCGTCACCATGAAATCGGTAGCACGAACCCCATTAGCAGCCATTGAATCCAAAAAAGGGGTCGATATGCTAGGGCTACCATAACAACCTAAATCGGAGTACCCCATATCATCGGCCAATACAAGAATAATATTGGGACGCTCTTGCGCGCTTCCGGAACCGAACAGGTAAAAACAATATAAGGCTGTAAGAATTATTTTTTTTATCCACATAGGCTGTAAAATTATAGATTCAGTCGTTAAGACCCAATCATTTTTGCAAGAATCTATAAACTTATTATCCTACATCAAGAACAGACAATAAACGAGTTCTTACCTTTGATTACAATTAACAGTAAAGCCCTTAATGACGGCAATACCTTACAAAGGGTACCCTTAAGGCGATTACTTTTAGGAAATTACGAAAAATTACTATGGAATTAGGTTTAAGCATGTTTGGCGATTTATCGTATAATCACGATACAAAGACCTTTCAATCCGCTCAGGAGCGGATTAAAGAAATACTGGAAGAAATAAAATTGGCAGATGAAGTCGGACTAGATGTTTTCGGCATTGGCGAGCACCACCGCCCTGATTTCGCTGTTTCCAGTCCGGAGATTATACTGGCTGCGGCAGCTGGTATGACTAAACAGATTAAACTGACCAGTTCGGTAACGGTACTCAGTTCAACGGATCCTGTCCGCACCTATCAGAATTTTTCCAGTGTGGATTTGATATCAAACGGTCGGGCCGAAATTACAGTCGGACGAGGTAGTTTCACCGAATCCTTCCCTCTGTTTGGATATAACCTAGGCGATTACAATGGTCTGTTTGCGGAAAAATTAGATCTCTTACTTGCTATTAATAAAAACGAAGTGATTACTTGGAAAGGCCGATTCCGCGCACCTTTGGAAGAACAACAGGTACTACCCCGCGCTACCGGAAAGGGCTTGGATATTTGGGTTGCCGTTGGAGGTACTCCTCAATCGGTCATGAGAGCAGGTCGGTTAGGACTGCCATTAATCATCGCCATTATCGGTGGCATGCCGATACAATTTAAACCTTTTTTTGAATTGTATAAACAGGAATACATAAAGGCTGGTCATGATCCGGCAAAAATGCGGATCGCTACGCATTCACATGGACTGATTGGCACGCATGGTCAAGAGCTAGCCGATCGTTATTTCCCTTTATATGCTGAGCAAATGAATCGCATCGGGAAAGACCGCGGCTGGGCACCGTATACAAAAGAGCAGTTTGAAGGTGGCCGAAGCCGTGATGGTGCCCTTTTTATCGGCGATGTCAATCAGGTGGTGGATAAAATACTTTATCATCAGGAACTTTTTGGCTTGACCCGCTTTCTGCTACATGCCGATGTGGGTGCCCCTCCGCATAAAGAATTGATGACAACCATTGAATTGTTAGGTACCAAAGTAGCACCGGCAGTGCGAAAAGCGCTGGGTAAATAAAACTTACTCAGGCTAAAGATCGTTTACGTAAGCTGAAACAATGCCTGAAAAATTCCGATTGTGCTTAAACAACATGTAAAGACAAAAATACATAGTAAACTTTATTTTCGCGCCAAAAAGCTTAGTTTTGTAGGAGCCATTGACTTAGTATAACCAGGTAGCCGTTCCCGTCTTTCTCCATTTTCAAATTCGGTAACTAAAACACTGATTACGCTAAATCAATTTAGCTTTATTAAAACTAAAACAAACGATCAATGTATTTACTAAAGAAAAAAAGCTTGCTTTTGCTAATCTGTCTTAGCTTACTCTCCTCTTCTCTATTTGCACAACGTTTTTACGTGGCTACTTATAATATTCGAAATGATAATAACAAAGAGGATGCTGCACGTGGCGATGGCTGGAAACAACGTTATCCCATTATCGCCGACTTAATTCGGTTTCATGAATTTGATATCTTTGGCACACAGGAAGGCTTATATCATCAACTGGAAGACCTGAAAAGCAGCTTACCTAATTATAACTATACCGGTGTAGGACGTGATGACGGAAAGCAGGCAGGCGAATACTCCGCGATATTTTATAATATGGAAAAATTTGATTTGCTAGATCACGGAGATTTTTGGCTTTCCACGCAAACAGACTATCCTAATAAGGGCTGGGACGCTGTTCTTCCTCGGATTTGTAGCTGGGCCAAGCTGCAAGTAAAAGCAAATGGGAAAACGCTCTACTTTTTTAACGTGCATTTTGATCATGTGGGTACGACTGCCAGAAAGGAAAGTGCGAAACTTATTCTGAGTAAGGTCAAAGAATTGGCAGGAAATCACACCGCCATTCTTACCGGCGACTTTAACGTCGATCAGCATAGCGACAGTTATCAAGTATTAGAGCAATCTCATATTTTACAAGATGCTTTTGAGGCGGCTCCTTTCAGATACGTAACGAACGGCACTTTCAATAACTTCAATCCAAATAGTAAAACGGACAGTCGCATCGATCACATTTTCTTAACAACAGACTTTAAAGTTCATAAATATGGCATTCTGACCGACACTTATCGCTCGATGCTACAAAATCCGCAAGATGCCTATCAATCGGGTAATTTCCCTAAAGAAGTGCGGTTAACAGATCATCGTGCACGTGTACCTTCAGATCATTTTCCGGTCATGATCAGTCTTGACATGCCTTAATCTTCTCCTCTACTATTTGTGCTATCTGAAAAAACTAAAAAATGAAATTGAAAGCCCACTTTAAAACGACTTTTATTGTTACAGCCCTGCTCTTTACGCGCACATTCATTATGGGCCAAGAAAACACTGATCCTGTTTCATATGTGAACACATTGGTTGGTACGCAATCCAAATTCGAGCTCTCTACCGGCAATACCTATCCCGCCATTGCTCTGCCCTGGGGCATGAACTTTTGGGTTCCGCAAACCGGTAAAATGGGCGATGGATGGGTTTACACCTATACAGCTGACAAGATAAAGGGTTTTAAACAGACTCATCAACCAAGTCCTTGGATGAACGACTATGGACAATTCTCCTTGATGCCATTAACGGACAAACCGGTATTCGACGAAGACGAGCGTGCCAGTTGGTTTTCCCATAAAGCGGAGATCGCAAAGCCTTATTATTATAAGGTGTATTTAGCGGATCACGATGTGGTCACCGAAATTACGCCGACCGAAAGGGCGGCCATGTTTCGGTTCACATTCCCTGAAACGAAAAACGCCTATGTAACTATCGACGCTTTTGATAAAGGCTCTTATGTTAAGGTTATACCCGAGGAACGCAAAATAATCGGGTACACCACACGCAACAGTGGCGGAGTGCCCGACAACTTCAAAAATTATTTCGTTATTGTTTTCGATAAGGATTTTACTTATCAGGCAACGGTTGATCAAAAGCGCATTCAAGAGAAACCTTTGGAAGTACAAGCAGATCATAGCGGGGCTATTATTGGTTTTGCTACCGCTAAAGGCGAACAAGTACATGCACGGGTTGCTTCCTCTTTCATAAGCTTTGAACAGGCGGCTATCAACCTGAAAGAACTGGGTGCCGACAATTTTGATCAACTTGCATCAAAGGGAAAAGAGGTATGGAACAAAACGCTCGGTAAGATTGAAATTGCCGATGAAAACATCGATAACCTACGTACTTTTTACTCTTGTCTGTACCGTTCGGTTCTCTTCCCAAGGAGCTTTTATGAAATAAACGCCGAAGGGAAAATCGTTCATTATAGTCCATACAATGGAAAGGTTTTGCCAGGCTATATGTTTACGGATACCGGATTTTGGGACACCTTCCGTTCTTTATTTCCATTCCTTAATCTCTTATATCCTTCAATGAATGTGAAAATGCAGGAAGGGTTGGTAAATGCCTATAAAGAGAGTGGTTTCTTACCCGAATGGGCCAGTCCGGGACACCGCGACATTATGGTGGGCAACAACTCCGCTTCTGTAGTAGCAGATGCCTATATTAAAGGTCTAAAGGGTTATGACATCGAAACCCTATGGGAAGCATTAAAACATGGCGCTAATAACGTGCACCCCACAGTCTCCGCATCCGGACGTAAAGGTTATCAAGAATACAATCAATACGGCTATATCCCCAATGATCTAGACATTAATCAGAACATTGCCCGTACCCTGGAATATGCGTATGACGACTGGGCAATCTATACCTTAGGAAAAAAACTTAACAAGCCGCAAAAAGAAATAGCCATCTATGCAAAAAGGGCCATGAATTATAAAAATGTGTTCGACATTCACTACAAGCTGATGCGTGGCCGAAAAGCGGATGGCAGCTTTTCCGGCGCATTTAAGGGCACTGATTGGAGCCGAGATTTTACGGAAGGAAATAGTTGGCATTACAGCTGGTCGGTCTTCCATGACCCGCAGGGCTTGATTGACCTAATGGGCGGTAATGGCGCTTTTACCAAAATGCTCGACTCGGTTTTTATTATTCCAGGTGCTGAAGGTATGAAAAGCCGCTCCATGATACATGAAATGCGGGAAATGCAAGTGATGAATATGGGGCAGTATGCTCATGGAAACCAACCGATTCAGCATATGATCTACTTATATAACTATGCAGCTGAGCCATGGAAAACACAGTATTGGGCTCGGGAGGTTATGGATAAGCTTTATGCCGCTGGTCCGGACGGCTATTGTGGAGATGAAGACAATGGTCAGACTTCCGCTTGGTATGTCTTCTCAGCGCTCGGATTTTATCCGGTATGTCCTGGAACCGACCAATATGTTATTGGCTCACCTTTATTTAAGGTGGTTAAACTGCATTTAGAGAATGGTAAGCAAGTAACCATTAAGGCACCTAGGAACAGCAGCGATCACCGCTACATTAATCGCGTTGAATTGAACGGTAAAGCTTATGGTAAGAATTATTTTCTACACAGTGATTTACAGGGTGGAGCGAATATTGTCTATCAAATGGAAAAAACACCCAACAAAGAAAGAGGTATAGCACCAACCGACGCACCTTATTCTTTCAGTAAGGAAATAGAAAAGACCTTAGAGAAATAAGAAACATCAAAGGAAGTCTCCTAGGTAGGCTTCCTTTGATGTTTTGTTTCCTATCGCTCCAATTCTAGCTCATCTGGATCTATTTGTCCCCTATGAGACACAACCTCCTTATGTAAGTGGTATTTTAATTGACCTTTTACATGCATTGTGTTCACCTTTGCCAGCTCGTGAAGTTTTACCAAAACATCATTGCTGTATTGCTTTGCGTCATCAATAGATAAGGAAGGATTGAACTCGATCAACTTATTGGCGATGTCTTCCACAGTCCCCTCCATCATATACCCTAAGGTATAAATTACCTGATCCACCACAGGTGCATTTGAATCAAAATTAGCAGGTATTTTCAATGGTTCTGCCATATCTTTATAGTCATCAAAAGATAAGGATACTGTCTTGCTTGATTTTTCCATAGCTGTTCATATTATTATAATATAACCCATAATGCTGAATAGTGTTTTAGTTACTGCCACCAAGCGCCTCTGATACAGCATAACTATCTTCCAGTAGGCGGTATTGACTTATCAACCCTTCTTGTACTCTTATCAGAATAGAGAAAAGTGAATCAACGACCTGATCAGTAGGCAGCATTTTCGTAGAGAATTCGCCTACAACAATCGCTACTTCATCGTCAACAAACAGATACTGAATCGAGGCTGTCAGTGGTTTCGTATTCGACCATAGATCCTCGAAAAACATACGTATCTCTGACTTGGCACTCCTTTTACCCAACCAGCTAGCACGACTAAAATTACCGGGAATATACCAATCCACCGATTCAGCAAACAGTCTTATGATTTTCGTTAAATCTCTATTGGCCAAAGCCTCCATGTAATTGTATACCACATCTCTTGTTTGCGCGCTTTGAGCAGTTGCTATCGTTTTCATATGTTTTATGTATTAACTAAATTTTTTGTATTTGATGAGCCTTCTCGGAGATAGCGATGCTGCAAATATGCCATGAGTGCTACCCAAATAGCTACCAGACTAACTGCCAGATTCCCAACAAGTGAAAGGCGAAAGGCATCGGTTATCAAAATCAGGACACTGACTAATACCCAAATGATATCAAGTGTAATAACGAGCTTTACACCTTGTGGCTTTGCTTGACTTCGACGGCTCGCGTAGTAAACCAAACAGGCAAAAGCTACTAAAAAGGCACCCACTGCAACGAGTGGAATCCCATTTGATACTTTAAAAAGCTCGGCAATATTTTCGGATAAAACAATTAGTAACAAACCCGTTGCACCTGAGCTTAGCGCATTCACAAACATTACTTTTTTTAATCTTTCCATAGCTGTTTTTTTTTATCAAAATTATCTTTCATTGCTAAGGAAAAATTGATATTTTGCGACAATCTGAAAACAACATGCAAATCCTCGCGGTACATCTACAGGCTTTTATTAATTACTTATCTATCCGTCAGCATGGAAAAAACCTGCTAGATAACGATCGTTTACCAACCTCGCTATCTACCCATCTGCATGATGGACATACCGTTATTTCGACCGATTTGTTCTATGATATCCTTGATCAGGTAAGACTGCAATTACAAGATGAGTATCTTGGACTGCGCGTTGGTAGTTTCCTTAACTTAAACGCATTAGGCCTCATTTATCAGATATCTTTGCAAGCAACCAGTGTAGAAGAAGGACTGTATTATTTACGCAACTTTGTCGACGCCACTTTACCCATTGTCCAACTAGACAGCAGACTTTCTCAAGGAAGATATACGATTCAGCTTTCCATTAAAGACGGCCCGAATCATCTTAGCCGGATCGTACTGGAGTGTGTACAAACGATTATTATGAAAGAGCTTCGGATGATGTGCGTAAAAGGTATCGAGATTCAGGCGCGCTCACCCTATTACGACAGCCACTATCCGGAAGACTTCACCTATGGGAAACACCACGAAATCGAATTCGAGAACATCGTGTTAAAGTCGACAATCAGAAGCTATCGTAAGCATTGTTTAGATTACCTGGTTCCTCAATACTTACAATTCATTGAGCGAATCAAAATGGATGACGAGACCTTTGCCAATAAAGTAAAAATTGCGGCACTGAATCTAGCTACACCGGCCCTTCCCAAGTTAGAACAGGTTGCAGAAAATTTTAATCTCAGCCCGCGTACATTTCAGCGCATTTTAGCAAAAGAGCAATTAAGCTTCCGGATGCTGACGGATAGTTTAAATAAAGAACTTGCTTTGCTTTTATTACGACACGATGGCTATGCCATCGCTGACATTGGCTACCTACTAGGCTATGCGGAACCCGCCTCTTTCTTGCACAGTTTTAAAAAATGGTATGGACAAGCACCCGGTGCCATTAAACGGCAACTGTAAAAATCTCTTTAATTACTGCTAAAACATATTAGTAATTTCAAAAACAAAATACTAAGCTTATATTTACGGCAAATAAGTTTATACCTTTTGGCTTAAAGTACATAGTCAACACTTTACAATCATGAAACGACCAACTATTTTAACCATTTTACTTTCAGTGGTATTTGCGACTAAACTTTTTGCGCAAACAGCAAAAGATCCGGTCGACTATATTAATCCTTATATCGGAAATATCAGTCATCTGCTTGTTCCAACTTATCCGACGGTCCATTTACCTAACAGTCTTTTGCGTGTCTATCCGGAGCGCGAAAATTTCACGGGAAACGTACTGAGGGGCTTACCGCTTATTGTAACCAGTCATCGGGGAAGTTCCGCGTTTAATTTAAGTCCTTTTCAAGGAGTGGTAAAAGATATCAAGCATGTACTTCCCTTGAGCTACGACAATGAAGTAATCAAACCTTATTTCTATAGTGTAGACCTTGATGAACAGGATGTTGCGGTACAATATGCTCCTTCGCATCAATCCGGTATTTATGAGCTTCATTTCAATCACCCGGAGAAAGACACCTATTTGATTTTCAACACCCGAAATGGTGAACTATCTCATGACAACCGGCATATTAGTGGATACCAGAATTTAGATAAACAGACCAAGGTATATATCTACTTGGAAACGGATGTGCAGCCTATTGTTATTGGAACACATCAAGGTGATAAGGTCGGCACAAACGATAAAAGCACAAAGGGCGAAGATGCCTATTTTATCGTACAATATCCTAAAGGCACCACTAAAATAAAGCTACGTTATGGTGTATCCTTTATCAGTACGGAGCAGGCAAAAAGAAATCTTCGTAGGGAGATTAGGGATTTTGATTTAGCGACGATTTCAAAAAGGGGGCGCGACATTTGGAATCAGACATTGAACAAAATAAAAGTTACCGGCACCGATGAGGATGCAAAAACTGTCTTCTATACGTCTTTGTATCGGACTTACGAAAGGATGATCTGCCTTTCTGAAGATGGAAAATATTTCAGTGCTTACGATGGTAAAGTCCATGACGACAAAGGCAGACCCTTTTACACCGACGATTGGATCTGGGACACCTATCGGGCGACCCACCCACTTCGCATATTGATTGAGCCGGAAATGGAGGCAAACATGATTAATTCCTATATTGTTATGACGCAACAAATGCCGCGCGCGTGGATGCCTAATTTTCCCGAGGTTACGGGGGATAGTCGTAGGATGAACTCCAATCATGCAGTGGCGATGGTTGCAGACGCATATAATAAAGGGCTTCGGAATTTTAATTTGGAAGAAGCTTATCGGGTAGCCAAGGCAGCCATCACAGAGAAAACCTTAGCTCCCTGGTCGGCTAAACCAGCAGGCGTACTGGATCAATTCTATAAAGACCACGGCTATTTTCCTTCCTTGGCACCAGGCGAAAAGGAAACCGTACCGGAAGTGCACAGTTGGGAACGCAGGCAACCCATTGCGGTAACACTCGGCACAGTATATGATGAATGGTGTTTATCGCAAATAGCTAGCAAGCTTGGAAAAACGGATGAAGCCAAATACTTTTCGGAAAGAAGCCTAAACTATCGCAAAGTCTTTAATCCTGAAACAAAATTTTTCCATCCAAAAGATACCTTTGGGGTTTTTATGCCTCATATGGATTACCGATTTCCTCCCGGTATCGGTGGCCGCGATGCTTATGATGAAAATACCGGTTATGTTTATCGCTTCGACGTACCTCATAACATTGGTGATCTCGTACAATTAATCGGCGGAAAACAGGCATTTGTTGATGCCTTGGAAGATATGTTCAGTACGCCGTTGGGTAAAGGAAGACCCGATTTTTACCATATTTATGCGGATCATAGTGGAAATGTTGGTCAATTTTCAATGGGTAATGAACCCGCCATGCATATCCCCTATCTATACAATTATGCGGGACAACCCTGGCGTTCGCAAAAACGGGTGCGTACATTACTTCAGCAATGGTTCCGCAACGATTTGATGGGCATCCCAGGTGATGAGGATGGTGGAGGCCTTACTTCTTTCGTCGTGTTCTCCCAATTGGGCTTTTATCCCATCACCCCCGGTTTACCCATGTATGTCATCGGAAGTCCATCCTTCGAAAGTGCCACGCTGGACATCGGTGATGGTAAGATATTCAGTGTGGTTTGCGAGAATTATTCACCTGACAACAAATACATCCAGTCAGCAAAACTCAATGGCGTATCCTGGAACAAATCCTGGTTTAGCCATGAAGATTTGATGAAAGGCGGTAAACTTGAACTGGTTATGGGGAAACATCCCAACAAAACCTGGGCCACCGGAGATGACGCCATTCCGCCATCGTTTAAGATGAATGATAAATTAAAAAGTAAAAATTAAAAATTAAAAAAGCTTGCCTCTCGTAGTGATGGCCTACCTGTTGAAAGGCAGGCCATCATTATCACATTAACCACTTCTCTACTCAACGTTTCAACCACTCAACCATCAGCTAATCATCACATTAGCTACTCAACTTCCAAGGCCATCTTTTCACTTTTCAACTGAGCTCCGCTTACCTTCACACGAATTGCCCCCTTCTTCTCCGCAGCTTGTACAATAAAGACCAGCTTTCCATTAAACGTTTTCATTTGCGGGATATGAAAAGGCTCTAAAGACGTTGCGTCTCCATTACAGACGGCCTTAAAGCTACCTGAACCTTCTACCGTAAAAGACAAGGGAACAGCGGCATCCGGGCAGAGATTACCCTCGCTGTCAATCACTTCAACCGTTATAAAAGACAGATCTACTCCATCAGCAATCAATTGATTTCTATCGGCACTTAATCTTAAACCGGTAGGCTTTCCCGCAGTATGTACTTCCTTTTCCTGAGCTATGGCACCGTTTTCATTATAGGCTACTACTTTTAACGTACCTGGTTGGTATACCACCTTGTTCCAACGCAATCGATAACGGTCTAATTTGCTCGCTGCATTTTTCTTGATTCTTCCCTGGCTGACGCCATTCACAAAGAGTTCCGCTTCAGGGAAATCTGTATAGCAATACACGGGGATGGTATCGCCTTCCTTACCTGACCATGTCCAATGTGGTAATAGATGCAGGGTGTGCGCTTCTTGATTCCATTTACTACGGTAAAGATAGTAGCGATCTTTTGGTAATCCCGCTAAATCGCAAATTCCGAAATAAGAACTTCTGGAAGGCCAAACCTGATCATAAGGTGTCGGTTCTCCCAGATAATCAAACCCTGTCCATACAAACTCTCCTATTACCCAAGGTTTATCATCTTGCAGTTCCCAATCCTCTTCCGGTAAATTCGACCAACTGCAGCTCTCCAGATCATATGATGAGCTTTGGGCATCCGGATAGGTTTTTTGTTGATAAGGTTGTACCGGATATTTATAAACACCACGCGAACTGACTGTTGAAGCTGTTTCGGAACCCAAAATAAAACCTTGAGGTATCTTATCGTAAGCAGTTTGATAACGGTGGGTGCGGTAGTTCAATCCCGGCACATCTAAGAGTGCCGCAAAATTGTTGGCAATTGCATTATCTACACGATCCATCCCTATGGTAACAGGTCGTGTCGGGTCTTCGCGATGGCAAATATCCTGCAGGCGCTTAGCTATTCGATTACCTCCGTCTATGCTTTGTTCGGGCACTTCATTGCCAATGCTCCACATCACAATGGACGGATGATTGCGGTGACAGCGAATCAAATTTACTAAATCGCGCTCTGCCCATTCGTCAAAGAAACGATTATAACCGTTTTTACATTTTGCAGCTTTCCACTCGTCAAAGCTCTCGGCCATCACCATCAATCCCAGTTCATCACAAAGCTCCATTTGCCAGGGTGAGGGCATGTTGTGAGCGGTGCGAATGGCGTCCGCGCCCATTTCTTTCATAATTAAAAGTTGCCGTTTCAAAGCCGCTTTATTAATGGCGGCACCCAAAGGGCCTAAATCATGGTGCAAGCAAACGCCCTTAATCTTTCTAGATTTTCCGTTTAACATAAAACCACCGTGAGCGTTGACCTTTACCTCACGAATACCGAAGCGAACGGAATCCACATCCACTAATCGATCACCATCATAAAGTTCGATCTTTGCTAAGTACAAAGCTGGGCGCTCGGGCGACCACAATGCAGGTCGCTCCAATATTAGATTTTCCTCTATCGGAATTCCACGCCAAACTAAATTCGCCTCCTTTGTGAGAAGTACATGGCTTTTCTGATCGAGAACGGTTGTTACTGCCCGCAATTTCTTGTTTTGGTGCGCATTCAGTTCTGCCTTTATACTAATTTGTGCTAAACTGTCGGATACCACTGGCGTGGTAACCGATAGGCCCCAGGGCACCACCGCAGTTTCATTTGTAAATAATAGCCGAACAGGCCGATATAAACCTGCTCCCGGATACCAACGCGAAGATTCCGGTTGATTTTCCAACCGAACGGCTAACACATTTTCGCCTTCAACCCCTAAAAAAGGAGTGATATCGAAATGAAAAGAGTTATAGCCATAGGGCCAAAATCCCACTTCCTTTCCGTTGATATAGACCCGTGCTTCGCTCATAGCTCCGTCGAATATAATGCTTGCACGGCGGCCGGCTAAAGATTCTTTCGGCAACGTCGTCCGGTACCATCCTACTCCTATGTAGGGAAGTGCGCCGGTGCGGCCCGTTTTTTCGCTAGGTATCGTTTCACCATTTTGCGTAATGGCTACCGTTTGTTTATCGATTTCTTTATCAAACGGACCGGTTATAGCCCAATCGTGCGGAATATTTATTTTTTGCCAATTTTGATCGTTAAAATCAGGTTGTTCGGCTCCTTTTATATCGCCTCGCTGAAAAGACCACCCTTTATTTAAATAAATTTCTTTTCGTACCTGAGCCGACAACAGGCTGACTGCCATCGTCGCCCATAGGGTAACCGCCATACGCTTCTTCATGAATAAAATCGTTACTCTAACCAAATAGCCTCTAAGTATAATCCCAGCGACTTGTTCAACAATAAGTTATCTCTTTCGATATAGATTTGCAATTTATCTATTTTTTGGATATCGAGCATCTTTTCCGAACTACTTAAAAACCATTGCGGCAAAAATCCAGGATACGGGCGAGGTAAAAGAAAGGTCTTTCCCTGCTGAAGTAAATCGAGTGGAATCCGGATCAGTGAATCGGTTGATTTCAGTGTTATCTCTTTCGAGAAACATTGCCCATCCGAGTCAATTAAGCCGATACTGATCGGTAATGCGGCAATCCCTTCCATTCCTCCTCTGATTATCAATTCCCTTGCTCCAAACACATTCGTTAGTCGGGCAGGCTGAATAGGAAGTTGTAAAGCAAACCCGGGTAATGCGTCTGCGTCCCGTAAGGTTACGTTTAAGACGAATGCACTCGACCTAGGCCGAATAACGTAATCATGACGAATCGACGGATGATGTGATGGAAAAGTAAACACTCGGCGATCATTTTCCGGTCGATACAATAGAGACCAATTACCTTGCTGTAAAATATCGTATGTCCACCATGCTGATGAAAAATCGTCCCAAGCCTTTGGCTCTCCCTTATAATTATCAGGAAAGCGCTGGCGAGTACTTCCATTTTTTATCCATACGCGATAGTTGAGTCGGCCTGCCCTTCGCCACGCTGTAGGGATCGGAGCAGCAAACAATCCTGGCTTTATGCGTAGCATAGGAACCTGCTGTGCAAAGCTGCCCCATCTTTCCATATCCATAAGCAGGCTGTCACCAACTACTTCACCAGCAACATAAACATGTATTAAACTATCCGATCCCAATGTTGGTGGAGCCGGCTTAACGAACAAACCAGTGTACACTGGTTTTGGAGCGGCAAATTCGCGTAGCGATAGAGTTCCCATGGTTGTCGACCGATCTTCTAGCTCAACTCCTTTTCTTGTTAGGAGATAAGTTCCAGGACCAAGGACGACAGTGCCGTGCTTAGCTACTTCCGAAACCGTATTTCCTTCATTCAATCCATGTATCTGAAAATCAGCTCCCAGATCGGTTAAATTAATTTTTAGTTGATGAAAGTTCCAAGTTACCCGATTGACCTCTTTTTTCAAAGAGGGAGTTTCAAATGGATCGGAAAGTGCTATTACATCAGGCATCAGTTCCAAACGCCAGACACCATTTTCAAGCTTATCCAAAAAATAAGCCCCCGTTCCGGGAAAGTCGATTACCGGCGAAGAGCCAACGCCTGCAAGATGTCTCAAGGAGGTTGGATCGACGGGTCGCTCTTCCGTTGTCGTGGTATAATAAAAAGCCGTGTCGGTGTTCATTAAACTCAGTTGTTTCAAATAATCTAGCTTAAATGGACCAAAAGAGGCGCTTTGAGGATACTTACCATAATGACCACCCGAAGGTAAACTTCTAAATACGTACCCCGCTATTAACAAGCTAATGGCTTTCGCTGGTGTATATGCCAGGTTTAAATAATGGGTTTGATATTCGGTATTTGCATAAGCAATGGCTAGCGGATCGTAAGCAAACTGTGTGGCCCATTGAAAGCCCGCCTCGCGGAAACTACGGGCCATAGCAGGAAACAAAATCGGCTGGACCTGGTCCGCGGCATCGAACTCATAAACCATTTTTGGCTTTTTTAGAAATCCCGGGATTGTATCGAAAGGAATTGTATAACGATCGACATGTGGCAAAAAATTCCCTTGAAGGCTACCTCCCGCCACCAAACCCACGGGATACCATTGAAAGCTAAAACCATCGGCGGCTGAACGGGCAACTGCAGCTGCTTTACTCGGGTTTTGACTTATATTATAAAAAATCGGTTTCTTCCAACCCGTCTTTTTTATCACCTGTTTTAAGGTATTAATGTAGGTAGTAATTTGTTGTTCGTCTCCACCGTGATCTGGTTCATTATTGATTTCAGTAGCCACTATATTAGGGTCTTCTCCATAGGTCAAACCCGTATACGGATTTTTATGGGAGAAAAACTGTTGCAAATAGCGCTCTTGCGCTTTAATAGCTTCTTTATTCGTTGTGGAAGCCGCTTTTCCGTAATAGGCAGAAAAACCGGGAAGCTTTTCGTCCCGTTCAGGATAACCATTTCCCCAAAAAGCGATGGGCGTAATGAGCGCATAAATCCCCCTACGTTTTAGTTCGGCCAAGATAAAATCAAATAATCGCAAGTGCTCATTTGCCATTAAATTACCTTCCCGATCGCTGATTTCAACGTCCCATACATGTACGCGAAAGGCATTGAGACCCAGACGTGATAAGTGGTAAACGTCTTGCCGAATAGCTGCCTCCAAATCGATCCCAAGCTGTTTATGAGCTCGGTAAGCATGTGCAAAAGGTGTTGTATAGTTAACTCCGAAAAAGCGAGCCTCCTTTCCCGAGGTCTTCCAACGCATTATTCCTTGCTTATCTACGACCAAAACACTCGTGTTGTCATGTGACTGGCCCTTTGCAGACGATATCAACAACAGAACCATTGCGATATGGAAATATTTCTTAACATTCATATCAATAGCCGGTTGTTTGCGTTAAAGTTCCTCCACTTACATCTAAGGCATATTGCGGCACAGGAAAGAGCTCGCCACTCGGTATTTTCCCTACTTCCTTTAGTGAAGACACCCATTTACCATGTCGGATAAGATCCATCTTACGTACGCCTTCCAAGTACAGGTCCCAAGCTCGTTCCTGCAAGATCGCATCATTTAGTTGTGCTTGGTTTAAATCACTAGACAAAGGCCCTAATCCCGCGTGCTTGGCGCGCACTTCATTTACTAAATTGAAGGCTTCAGCAGTAGGACCTTGCTGCTGATTAATGGCTTCTGCTAGCATTAATAATACATCGGCGTAACGTAACAAGGGGATATCATTGCCCTGTACATCGGCACCGGGACTCGACTCGTCTGGATATTTTTTTAGTACCGGCCCGCGCATATTGCTGCGATTTCTCTCCCTTCCATCTTTGGCCGTATAAGAAGGAACCATTAATGTCCGCCGCTTATCAGCCGGATCAAAAGAATCATAGAATTGCCAAGTCGGACAAAACACCCCATTCGGATTAGCCCACCCGCCACTTATTTTCGTACTTTGAAAATCGCCCGGCAAGCAATACATAGCGTAGGCATTAAAATTACCACCAAAGTTGCCACTGGTAGGAGCCGTCGGGTCAACACTGATGGCATAAATTGTTTCATTGTTCCGTTCGGTACCTTCACGGAATAGGCTGGCATAGTCGTCCACCAGTGCATAACCCATCCCCATCATTTCTCGTCCTACTGCTTCAGCTCGCTGCCAGTTTTTTTCGTTTAAATAAAGTCGCATAAGGTACCCCATGGCTAAGCCCTTATTGAAGCGCCCGTATTCAGTTGGACTTTGTACCAAATGATCGGCCGCGAACTGCAAATCACTTTCAATGCTTGCAACAAAAGCTTCTCTCGATAACCTCGTTAAATCTTTTTCAGCTTCGGTATTAATTTTCTCCGGATCGAGAATGACCGGTAAAGGGCCATACATATGCAAGAGGTAATACATAGCCATTCCACGTCCCATACGTGCCTCTGCGCTGAAGCGGTTTTTAGCCTCTTCACTTATTGAGGACGTGGCGATATCCTTTAATACTTGCGTCATACCGGTTACATACCGGACCTTTTCAAAATGGCTGGTTTTGTCTTGCGTCCATAAGAAAGTAAAATTGGCGCGACTGAAAAACTCCCAAAACCCACCCCACTCTGAAAAGGTGTTAAAGAGATCGGTAGATAAATCAAACATTGCCAAATGCCCATATTCCGGACTGAAAAACATGTTCTGGTAAGCAACATCGTTATAACCCCATTTAGAACCAAAGGGTTTATAGGCTTGCAGCGTATAAAGGTTAAAGTCGGCTTCCGTGCGCGGAAAGTTATCAGGTGAAAGCACCCCGGTAATAACCGGGTCAAAATTCTTTTTACAGGCACTAAGGGATATAACCAAAAGTAGCAGGCTGTAAAGGGTATATTTATTGAAGGTTGTCATATTATTTCTATTTTTACATTAAAAACTTGCTCTTAGCCCCAGAGAGATGGTCCGCGCCATGGGATAAGGTGCCGGCCCTCCTTTAATAGATACCGCCTGCACCTCAGGATCAACTCCATCAAAACCGGTGATGATAAAGGCGTTCTGTACATCGGCGTATACGCGAAGCGAATTCATTAATTTACTGATGGCACCTGTTCGGAAGGTATACCCCAGCGTAATATTACGACAGCGTAGGAAGTCGCGCTTAGCCAATCGGGTATCTACACCGGGATCTAAACCTAATGCCGCCTCATTAAAAGCAGCCCCAGGTTGCGTACCGCTTGGGTTGGAAGTACTCCAAGCGTCTTTGATACGCGTGGTTCCGCCTTGTTGATTACCCAACAGATTGACTGGATCGCCCCATAATGTGGTATAGTCATATCCCCAGGCTCCGAATTGTCCGTAAAGAAAGATCCCTAAGTCGAAATTTTTATACGTAAAATTGTTACCAAATCCGACAATCAATTTTGGAATTCCCGAATAACTGACCACATCATCAAAATTTAAGGCACCATCACCATTACTATCCACAAAAATCGGAGAACCGGGCTTTTGTGCATTCTGTGGCTGCCAGGCGGGTACTTCTTGTCCAATTTGCAAAATACCAGCTGTTGGATACACATAAATAATATTGCTGCCCACAGGATCGGTAACGCCTGCATAAGGAGGCGGAGGTTCGTTGGCAAAACGTTCCACCCAACGATTTTGGTAATGTGTTAGGTTCACCACCGAGTTCCAAGTGAAGTTATCACTACTTAGGTTTACCGTGTTTAAGCTAAAATCGAAACCAGTGCGCCTTTGATGCCCGCCATTGACAGGCGAGGTTGAGATAATCGATAATTGAGGCGTCGTAGCGTTGGTTAACAAACGAGTTTTGTTCTCGATAAAGTAATCGAAAGAGCCGTTGATTCTATCCCTGAATAAGCCAAAATCAAAACCGGCATTGAATGTTTTGGTAATAGGCCATTGCAAATTGGGATTCGTAAACGCATTTACGCGGTAAGGAATATACCTTACCGAGCCATTTTCAAATGCAATCGCCGTAGCATCTGGTCCATAAGCGCCGTAAGCTACACTTCCCGGACGCTCACCGGCGGTACCGTAGCTGGTGCGTAATTTGAGCAAACTGATTGCCTCTATCTTTTTTATGAAAGGTTCATTGGAGAATTTATAAGCGAGGGAGGCCGAAGGAAAATTTTGATATTTCTTATCCGGAAAGAACTTATCAGCCCCGTCTCTACGTAAAGAAAGTGACAACACAAAACGATCAGTTAGTTCCACATTACTACGGATAAAAAACGATCGCAACTTATTTTTACCCCGATAAGATCCAATAGTGGGTATGCCAGTCGCAGTGGCCAAGTTATCGGTATTAATCACATCGGGCATATCAAATGCTTCCACGTTAAAACCCGAGAAATCTTCCAGATACTGGCCTACACCGGTCACTGCGTCGATTGCCAACCATTCGTTTAGACGCTTGCGATAAGAAACCGTCGCTTCCATTGTTTGATTTTGCCTACGTGTCTCTGCTAAAGATGCACGCGATCGATAAAGTTGACCCCAGAACACGTTAGAAGGGATAAAGAAATTGCGGAGGGAATTTTCGTCATTATTACCGTAGAGCACCTTCGCTGTCAACTCATTTGGGATCAGTGTAAAATCGAGTGATGTATTGATTGTTAAACCATTAAATTTCGTTTGGTCTTTAATCGTCAATAGGGATACAGGATTACCGGTCACTGCAAAAATGGAATAATTACCATCGGCGTCGTAAATAGGAACCGTTGACGGATAACCTAATGCCGCTTGCAGAGCATTGAAACCTTGCGTACCGGCTCCGCCCGTCTGCCATCCTGCTTGAGGGTTGGCATACTCATTTCTATTGGCATTGACATTAGTATTTAAGCTCAGCCATTTACTAAGCGCAAAAGTAACATTCAACCGGCCGGACCATCGTGTTAAATCGGAATTCTTTACGGTGCCCGTTTGCTTATAGTAATTGGCGGAGGTGTAGTAAGTCACTTTTTCTGTCCCTCCGTTAAGACTTAATTGATGATTATCCACGTTACCATTCCGCAGCACCTGATCAAGCCATCGCGTACCTTCTCCTGCACCATTGATTTGTTCTTGTGTAAAACGGGGCGAATAGGCCCTCAGGTCCGGCGTACCTTGTCCAAAGGGTTCCATATTATTGTCTGACAAATACTTATCAACGCTCAGCTGATTATGATACACCATATAGTCCCTTGCATTCAAAGGCTCCAAGTATTTCATGTTATTGACAAAGGAATGGTTGGCATCATAGCTAATATTCATACGCCCAGCCTTGCCTTTTTTCGTAGTAATGTACATGACCCCATTAGCGGCAGAAACACCATAAATAGCCGCACTGGCATCTTTCAGAATTTCAATCGATTCAATGTCGTTGGGATTCAGACCCGCTAATGGACCGCGATCAACGCCTTGAATCTCTACTGACCCGTTATCCGGTTCCAGCGCATTATTCGGAAACACAACACCGTCCACCACAATAAGGGGTGTTCCCTTTCCGCGGATGGAGACATTAATATTACCGCCAGGTTGTGAACTCTGTTGATTTACCTGCAGACCCGCTGCCCGGCCAAATAACAGTTCCGGAACAGAGCTATTAGCTGCTGTCGGAATTTTCTTCGGATCGATTTTCGAGACGGAAGTGGTTAGATTTTCTTTTGTCGTGGTGCCATACCCGACCACTACCACTTCATCCAACGCGTTCTCTTCTTCTACTAAGGTCAGATTAATCACGTTTCCTGTCACCTTGATACGCTGTTCTTGATAACCCACCGCCTTTATCAGTAGGCTAGCATTGGAAGGCACGCTCAGGCTGTATCGTCCCTCTGCATCGGTAGAGGTGCCAACGGCGGAACCTTGTACAAGAACCGATACCCCGGGAATCGGTTGGCCATCGCTTTGCGCGATGATTTTGCCACTCACTTGTATGTTTTGCTGCGCATGCATCTCGGAGACGAGCATACACAGTGCAAAAAGAAAGCAAGTGAAGTTCTTTAGTTTAAATTGATCATTAAACATCTTCATAGCATGTTTTAATTGGTTAAAATCTTTGTTTGGTTAGTCACATCGCTGCAAATGAAGGGTATTCGACGATTTCTTTTTGTTTCAATCGTACATACTTTTGGTTCGAACATGCATAATAGCATGATACAATTTGTGCGTCGGCTCCTTTAAGCCGACCGCACATTTATTGATGCAAGTCACAGTAAGAAAAGTGTGATACGCTATAGCCAATACCGAAATTATTTCCTTAGATTCGTAATAATAACCAGCACCTAATCAATGCAGACTGTTCAATTATATCAACGGATTTCGTGGTACGCCCTCTTTATACTATTCTTCTACTGCATGATTGGTAATCCCTATTACCTAAAGGCTAAAGACGGCCTCCACTTTCAACACATTAATCACTTCCAAGGACTTTCCAATAATACCGTTGAATGTATATTTCAGGACGCTAGGGGCTTCATGTGGTTCGGCACTCGAGATGGGCTCAATCGCTATGATGGATATGAAGTGATTTCTTATCGCAACATACCCAACAACCCGCATTCGCTTAGTGACAATTACATTACTTGCATCTATGAAGATAAAACCGGTGGCTTATGGATAGGGACTTTAAACGGTTTGAACTATTACGACCGCGCAAAGAATCAATTTAAACGTTTTAAAAGTAGTGACAATAGAGAGTATGCTATTAGTTGCAATCGCATTAGCGCCATAACGGAAGTAGGCGGTGCCTTATGGATTGGCACATTTGGAGGAGGATTGAATCGTTTGGACAAGCGGACTGGACATTTTATTACATACCGCCAAGTAGCACATAAAGCAAGTCTTGTTGACGACTTTATCCGTTGTTTTTACGTCGATCAAAAGCAACGTCTGTGGATCGGAACGCAGCGGGGGCTCAGCTTATTGGAGCCAAAAAAAGGCATTTTCTGTCAGATCCCGCACGATAAAGGGCTGGATATTTTAGCCATCGTGGAAGATGCTAACCATCAAATCTTACTGGGTACCAATAACGAAGGAGTTTATTCATTTAATACACAGCTTCTTCGCTACGAAGAGCGCCGATATCACGAGGGCATCAACGGTGGCATCACCAGCGACCTGATCCGGGCCTTACTGCTAGATCAACAGCGTCGACTTTGGGTTGGCAGTATTAACGGTGGACTAAGTCAATATAACCCTCAAACGGAAGAGTGGAGCCATTATACTGCCGAGCCGGATAATCCCAACAGCCTTTCGCAGCGCACAATCTCAGCTCTTTTTGAAGACCGTCAAGGAAACCTTTGGATCGGCACCCATCGAGGCGGGGTTAACTTATACAGTCCGCATGCTAAGAAATTTGAACTTTTCAGAAGAACCGCCCATAGGGAAAGTCTTGGCTATAACGACGTCACCGCCTTTTGCGAAGATAGTAAAGGGCGTATTTGGGTTGGAACGGACGGAGGCGGCCTCGACTTATTCAATCCTAAAACGAAGAAGTTTACCCATTATCGTCATGATCCGAAAAATTCACAAAGTCTAGCTTCTAACGCGGTCCTTCATATCATGGAAGACCGCAATGGACGATTATGGGTAAGTACTTGGGGTGGCGGAATTCATCTTTTTAATCCTGAAAAGGGTACTTTCAAACGTTACCTGCACGACGAAAATAACAGGGCTTCCATCACTTCCAATTTTGTGCATGAAATTTTCGAAGATGCTCGAGGACAATTTTGGGTGGCTACCTATTACGGTGGACTTAACCGCTTTGATCCGGAGAAAGGTACATTTTCGCGCTTCACGTATGGAAACAATCTACAGAACGTATTCAAAGGCAACAATGTCGTGGCCATTGAAGAAGATAAGCATGGCCAATTATGGTTTGGAACGGATGATGGCGGCTTAAATTGCTATCAGCCTGAATCAGGAAGAATTATACATTACCTGGATAACTGGGAAAAGAATCCTTATGTACGCATTATCCATGAAGATCGTAAAGGCCGACTGTGGTTAGGACTCGATAAACTGTATCTTTTTGACGAAAATAAAAAACAATTCCTACCCAATCCTGCATCTTCTGACTTATCGCAAGGATACATTAAGGGCATACTCGAAGACGAACAAGGCAATTTATGGCTGTCAACCACCAATGGACTAGTAAAATATCACCCGGAAAACCAAAATTACAGACGGTACAATATGAACGATGGTTTGCAGGATTTAGAGTTTGAGGCAGGAGCTTACTTAAAAACCCGCGAGGGTTCATTTCTATTTGGCGGTATTAATGGCTTCAATCGATTTGTTCCGGATAAATTGGCAGAAAATAGGGTAAAACCTCCGCTGTATTTTACTTCATTCGAACTATTTAATAAGAAAGTAGAGGTAGGCGAAAAAGGATCACCCCTGCCTGTCGATATCAGTGTTGTTGACCGTATTTCGTTAAGGCATCAACAATCCAGTTTTTCAGTTACGTTTTCTGCTCTTAATTATATAGCTTCTGCCAACAATCAGTATGCGTACAAATTAGAAGGTTTTGACAGCGATTGGATTCGTACGAATGATCGCAAAGCGGTTTATACGAATCTCAATCCGGGGAAATATATACTTCGCGTCAAAGCATCTAACAATGATGGTGTATGGAACGAAAACGAGAAAAAGTTATTCATCGAAATAAAACCACCCTTTTGGGCCACCTGGTGGTTCCGAGCTTGCGGCTTGGCGTTTTTAGCTGTGCTCCTCTTTCAGTATATTAGGATAACTCGAGAAAAACATAGGCAACGGTTGGAAGACCAAAAGAAGGAAGAATTGCACCAGTTGCAGTTGCAGTTTTTCACCAATATATCCCATGAGTTTCGCACGCCCCTTTCTTTAATTCTGGGACCGATTGAAAATCTATTGCATGAGGAAAAAAGTGCCGGAAAAAAACTGCAGGTTTATCAGCTTATTCATCGCAACGCTAAACGATTGATGGGTTTAATTAATGAATTGATGGATTTCCGTCAAGTAGAAACCGGTGGGTTTAAATTGAATGTACGAGCGGGTGATATGAGTGAGCACGTACGCCGGATAGCCGAAGATTTCACTCTTATCGCCAAACAAAACCAAATCACCTTCACGGTACAGCTGCCAGATGACGATGATTTAACATGGTTTGACCCAACCATGCTGGATAAAATTATGCTTAACATTCTCAATAATGCCTTCAAATACACGCGTACAGAAGGCAACATTCACGTTAAGTTATTGAAAAGTATAAATGAGCATCATCCGGCCTATCCGCATCAATTACGTATCCCACCCATTTATCCTGCTAAAGCGTATCGATATTTTGTGGTGAAAGATAACGGTATAGGTATTTCCGAAAGTTCACTGCAGCATCTATTTAAACGATATTATCGCATCGCCGATTACCATATTGGCTCAGGCGTAGGATTAGCCTTTGTTAAGAGTTTGACCTTGCTACATAAAGGTTATATCGAAGTTAGCAGTGAAACCGACCAAGGAGTTGAATTTATGGTTGCAATTCCATGTGATCGGGAAGATTATCAAGAACATGAAATTAATCATCAAGCGGCTGCATCCTCAACTGATATAGTTATTCAAACGACGTCTGCCGTACAAAACAAGAAAAAGAGTAAACGCCCTATACGAACTGCTGAGGAAAAGGCCCCGCATATTTTACTGGTGGAAGACCATGATGAATTACGTTCCTTTATCAAAGATCAATTAGGTTCCAGCTATCAGATTTGGGAGGCTACCAATGGCATAGAAGCTCTCGACTTTTTGCAGGAACGTTTGCCGGATCTGATCATAAGCGATGTGATGATGCCAAAAATGAATGGGGTTCAGTTATGTAAACGACTTAAATCGAATCCGGAAACACAATCAATTCCTTTCCTCATACTTACTGCCAAACAAGACGAGGATGCTCACCTTGCCGGCGTAGAAGCCGGGGCTGACTACTACTTTTCGAAACCTTTGAATATGGCTTTTTTACAGCAAACCATCCGTAATATTTTTATGCAGCGTGCAAGTATCAAAAGACGCTTGGCAAAAAACAGCCAGCTCGTTGCGCTCGAAAAGGCACATAGACAAAAAGACCGCGCTTTTACACAGAAAATTGTAAAAATTATTGAAAACAATTTATCCAATCCCGCGCTGGATATTACCTTTCTTTGTAAAGAAACCGGCATGAGTCGCACCAAACTTTATCAGGAAATTAAAATGATTCACAATCAATCGATAGGTGATTTTATTCGTTCTATACGAATGAAGCAGGCTGCTCACTTGATGGTGTACGATAATCTACCGATTGCAGAAGTTATGTTCCGGGTCGGAATACAAACTCAATCCTATTTTACCAAAGCTTTCAAAAACGAGTTTGGTAAAACGCCTACGCAATATTTAAAAGATTTAGAAAAGAAGTAAAATCGGCCGAGTGTCGGAATCTGTCGTTACGGATCAATCACGATTAGATACCATGTATCTTGCAGCCAAACAGCTACTTATTTCGCCACTATTTTCTTTTCATCAACCATTTACTAAACCATCCCATTTTTTGAATGCGGCAATTATGAAAGGCGGTCATTTTCCATTTCCCAGAGGGATCACGCACCCATACAGACGTATTAATCGATAAACGATTGGGTGCCACTTTCTTCTGCCATCTAAATTTAATGGCTCCTCTAGCTATAACGACAACAGTCTTTTCATTGAGAAAACGAATATCGGTAATATCCCCTTCCAACTTAGCTCCTTTGAACATAAAATTGTTCATCAGCTCTTTGTGGGCCCGTACATAGGCGGCCCTTCCTTTAAGATGCATCCCGTTAAACGTTATATAATCGCAATCCTCGGTGAGATGCTCGCCTGCAGCCTTGAAATCTAAGGTTTCAAACGCCTGGTAAATCGAGCGGTTGGCTTCCTGAATAGCTTTTACATCCATCGAATGTTGATTCATATGACTGGCTTTTAAATTATGTAAAATAGTATCGGTTTTCATCATATATCGCTCAGGTCAATTATTAGCGTAAAAATAGATAGCGTCAACGCAAATGGCCACTGTTTTTCCGTTAACCATTGCAAATCATCGGTAAACAACCAGATTCAATCGGTTAACCGAACAAGTTACTTTTCACATTAGCTAATAAAAAGACGCAAGGGTATTAAAATGGTTGCATTGGTGAACAACAGTTTTGCTTTTATTTTCAATATCCACTAGTATTAATTATTTATAGACCTAAACAAAGAACTTAAAAATGATGTTACAATAAATAGATGTTCTAGTCTGGTATTTTCATGAAGAGAATTTCATAAAGAAATATCAATTAGAATGCTTATGTTTATTATTCATAAAACAATAAACTAAAAATAAGTTTCATGCACTGTATGAGGGTCCATCTTTTAGTATCAATCCTTTTGATGCCATTTTTTGCCTTTGCTCAAACGAAAACATCTGACGATCTCTTCACCGAAGCAAGGAATGCAGCTTTCGAGCAAAAAAATTATGAGAAGGCTAAACAATTGGCAAAAAGGGCGTTAGCTCAATCGCCCGATTATACGGATGTTGCCATTTTCTTAGGTCGGGTATATACTTGGACCGATCAACCGGACAGCGCAAGAAACGTATTTGAAAACATCCTTTTGCGAGGCGTAACATCGGAAGATCTTTTTTTGGCTTACGCCTCGCTTGAGTACTGGAACGATAATAATCATAAAGCGCTAAACCTAGTTAATCAAGGTTTAACCATAAACGCTTCTTCTGAAGATTTGTTATTACTAAAATCCCGTATATTATATGCTGAAAAAAATTATCGAGAGGCCGAGCAAGTGATTGGTAATCTATTGAATATCAACAACCAAAATACTGAAGCCCGAGCATTGGCGGCACGGATTTCAGACAACAGTGCATTAAATGCGATAGGTATTGTCTATAATTTTGTCCATTTTAATAAACAATTTGATGATCCCTGGCATTTGGCCGGTATCAGCTATAAAAGACAAACGAAATTCGGATCGGTTATAGCCAAACTGAATTATGCAAACCGTTTCAAAACCAATGGTTTTCAATATGAACTAGAAGCTTATCCCAGAATTTCAAAAATGTTCTACATGTATCTAAATGCGGGATACTCGGGCGATGTCGGAGTATTTCCCAAATATCGTACGGGCGCCTCACTTTACGCCAATTTACCGAAAAGCTTTGAGGCCGAGATTGGTTATAGACAACTTTATTTTACTGACGCCACTTGGATGTATACCGCATCGGTAGGAAAATATTTTAGAAACTTTTGGTTTAATTTTCGTACCTATCTTACTCCTGATAATGAAGACATATCGCAATCTTATACATTCACCACCCGTTATTATATCGGGGGAGCGAACGACTATTTCGGTGCCGCTATCGGCACGGGTATATCACCGGACGATAAAAATACAAACGTCCTTTTGGAGGAAGCCTATAAACTACGTACCAACAAAATAATGCTTGAATACAATTTCTCAGTGAAAAACCTCCATATATTTAATGTGAACGCAAGCTTTTTCAGGCAAGAATACCAGCCTACCATCAAAGGGAACCAGCTAGATATCGGTATCTCCTATCAAAAGCGGTTTTAATGATTTGGAAGTGGGCCGCTAATGAAACGCAATAGTGAATCCGGAAGCAACGAGTTGTTCTTTATGAATCGATCGTTTTTCTCTTTATATCGATGAAAGGCCGCACGCAATTCATCCCGAATACGACTGTCCTGAACAACTTCCTCATCCAGCCCCTCCGTAAACATGTATAAAGACTCTTCGTTTAGATGATATTTACCCATAACAAAATCGATTAATTGTGATTTCGTCTGCATTAGTGGCAAGCTCTGTTCACTTACCATAGTTGACAAGGTATCCAAACCGTTCCCTAACCAGGTAACATTTTCGGGAATCTGTATGGAATATTGCTTATTTAGAAAACGGAGTAGTGAAGGCGTTATATCTAAATGACTAACAATGTTGGTCAGTTTTGCAGTGCGTTTCAACAGCGGCGAATATATAATTAACGGAACATGATAACGATCTATTTTTGTACGCATAGGTATCTCGGGCATTCTGTGATCGCCGGTGATAATAAAAATAGTTTGATTGTAATCGTTCCTTTGTCGATAGGCCATAAAAAACGATCTTAATGCATCGTCTGCATTCAACACACTTGTGAGTTGTAAAGCATATCGCCTTAATTCAATACGCTGTTGCGGATTAGAGGTAATATCAGCAAGTCGTTCGTCGAATCGTTTTGCAAAAAAATCCGGGTTATTGATAAGAAAAGGATTATGTGTTGAAACGGATAGAAGCACGCTTACTTGTGGTTGCTTATCATTCTCATTCCGGCTTTTTAAAAAATGGTTAAATAGCGATTGATCATCATATCCCCAGCTGAAATCATTTGAAGCAGGTAATTTTTTATAGCTAGGCGGAAACGTTTTCCCATCATTCAATTCGGATAAATCATTTTTCTTCAAAAAGATGTCCATATGATCAAACGAGGCATCCCCTCCATAATAAAATGAGCTGTGGTATCCATTTTTCTGTAGTACGTTCAACAATGAATAATGTAAGGGCATTTGTTCGCCCAGCTCCAAAAAGCCATGTTCTCCAAATGGTAACGATGCCAATACCGATGGTAGAGCGGCAAAAGTTCTCCCACCTGCGCTTAGGCAATTTTCCCAGTAAAGCCCCTGTTTAGCAAGGGAATCCAAGAATGGCGTAAAGTTGCCTAAATAAGCCCCCTCGTTAACGAATGCCCGACCAAATCCTTCCATTAAAAGAATAATAATATTAGGTTTTTTCTCGCTTTTGCGAAAAAAGGGACTTAGTACATCTTCCGTTTCGTCTACTCTTAAGAAAGGGTAGTTCAGTGGATCTAAATAGTAGTATTCCTTAACGGAAACTTCCATATCTCCTACCGATGTCTGTTCATTATTAAATTGTAAAAGGCCACCAGGAAAATAATTTAGGTAGCTTTGTCTATAAAAATAGTTCGATTTATTGGTTACGAGGCTCTTTTCAAAATCGCTAGTCGACCAATGGTCTCTAAATAATTTATCCGAATTGACTAAAAACGACCCTATTCCCGCGACAAAAAAGAAACCGATAAATGCCATAGACCACATCTTTCTCAACTTTATCCAACTAAAACATGCAATACCGACAAAGATGACAATAAGTAGCTTTAGAACATTGACAACATTGATTGCGCCGGATGAACCGATTGTTTGTTTAATTTCAGACGATGAGTAACTATAAATATCAGCACCTAATGGAACAAGCGATACAAGAAAATATTGAACAAGAATAGTTTGTACTAAAAGGATAAGTACAAAAATGCCGGCCGTTACAATTAAGGCCCATTTCGAGGAGATAAAACGAAGGATGTAAAAAACTATAAAACCAAAGAAGCTTGCCGAAAGCCAAAATAAAAATTGATTGAAAAGCATTTGCGCAAAAAGTACACCACCATTTGATAATGGACCAAATTGCTGTGTATAAACGATAAATTCAATGAAGCTAGCGATCAATAACAGCCCTAAAAAAACAATAGATAAATTAATATAAGGGGATACCAGCATGTTAAAACGTTGGGATGACGTTTCAGCTGCTGATGAGTGTTGAGACGCCTGCTTGGCATTAAAACCCCGTCGCGTCATATCTCCCCAGGCTTTTTTCTTGAGTAAATAATCACGGAGTCCCCGGACTGCAGATAATACCACAAAAGGATGGAACAAGAAAGGTTCTAGAATAGCTGTTAACACTAATTTTACGACATCGGTATTCCTTCTATAAACACGATAGGTTACAGTATCAACCAAGATGGCGTAAATAGAGTAGAGAACGCCGAACACCATGACGAAACCGAGCAAAATAAAGAAAGCGGGCCAATCAACTAATCCCAGTATGAGGAAAACAAAAAAACCTATAAACCCTATAAATTCTATTATCGGCCCTAAAAATTCAAATAAAAACCAATATGGATAACTAATTAAACCCGTAATGCCATATTTCGGATTAAAAAATAATTTCTTATGTTTCCATAAGGTCTCAATTGTGCCACGCATCCATCTATTACGTTGACGACTAAGAATCTTAAAACTATCCGGTGCTTCCGTCCAGCATAAAGGGTCAGGTATATTAACAACACGGTACGCTTCATTCTGTTCTTCCATATAGCGCCTCATTCGGACAACCAACTCCATATCTTCTCCAACTGTGCCATGATCATAGCCACCTGCCTTGAGTATGATTTCTTTATCGAATGCCCCGAATGCACCCGATATTAGCAACAAGCCATTTGCACGACTCCAGGCAAGTCTTCCCAGCAAAAAAGCCCGAATATACTCCAATGCTTGGGAACGAGCTAACCAACTTTTTGGCAGCTTTACTTCAACAAGCTTACCATTTTCTATCCTACAATCGTTAGCCAATCGGATAATACCACCACAAGCAATTGTCCGTTTATCTGTTTCTTCCATGAAAGGTTTCGCCAGCTTCAAGATAGCATCCTGCTCTAAGATGCAATCTACATCTATACATACTGCATAGTCGTTACTTGCGATATTTATCCCCACATTTAAAGCATCTGCTTTTCCACCATTCTCTTTATCAACGACTAATAGCTTCTTAAATGCGGGATTCTTACTTTTGTACACTCCCTTAACTTCCTTCGTTGGCAATACATAATCGACGTAAAAATCTGCCTTAAAAAGTTCATACGCATCAATCAATTTTTGCAAAGAGTTATCTTTGCTTCCATCATTGATAATAATAATTTCCAGGTTGACATAATGAATGGAAAGAAGGGAACGTACATTTTCTACAATAGTGGCTGATTCATTGTACGCCGGAGCCAATAAACTAAAGCTTGGAGCGTTAGTAGAAGTAGCTAAGAGACGATAGTCCGTAAAGCTATTTTTACGCATATGCTTTATAATCGCACCCAATGAAAAAAGCCCTATCCATAAATACACTAAACATAATAATATGGCATAAAGTAGGATTCCAAACGTAAAGAATTCATAAAAAAACAACTGCCAGTTCATTAATAATGTCCTTCCATAGCTTGGTTAATAATTGTTTTAGCTGGTTCATCGAGTTGCTTCTTGGTCTCTTCCAGGACAGCAACTCCTTTTGCGGAACAGTTTAAAATAGCTCGGGCTGCACCTAATCTAACTTTACTGTTGTCATTATTATAGAATTCATGTAATAAAAAATTTAGTTCATTTATGCCTGCAATATTCTCTAAGACACGAATAGCCCGCATTTTGTATGCGTCAGATGCGTTATCATAAACCTCAATGACAGCAGCCGCTGTATTTTCTTGAGAAATACGTTCTAGCGTTTTCAGCGACTGCATTTGTACTTTTATTGAAGATGCCGAAATTTTTAATAAGACGCTTTCATGGAGTTCAAGTAATTGAAATTTTGCAATAAGCTTCAATGCAAATATAACAACGCTCTGATTATCCGAATTTAACCAACACTGAACATGATGTGCTGCATTAAGTGGTAATTGCCCGATCGCACTTAGCAGCTTAAGCTGCTGCCAATCTGAAATTGGATTTTGCAAATCATCTAAGAAAGCCAACCCTTGGAACCCCTTCAACCTAACTAAGCCGTACTGTGCTTCTAATCTAATAATGTCCTTATAATGATTTACCAAACTTACAATTTCGGGTTCCGCTTCCGAGATTTGCATGGCACTTAATTCTTGTATAGCGGAAGCCACAATATGCGCATGCCTGCTGGACAACCTTGCTGTACTGTCTTTGTCTAACCTCAGTTGTTTATAAACTACCTTTAAATTGGACGCTGCAATACCTGAAAGACTTTTTTCCGCATTCACTAAACTTCTTGCTAAGTATTTTCTAAATCTTCGATTAGTTAAATGGTCATTTAGCGCCGAGGGTGGCTGCAATGGAATATCAGCGGATGCTGCCTCATATATTACGATGGCTATTAGCTGTTGCCAAGATTTCCTTAAATCTGCAGCACGGTTTTTTTCAATCAAAAAAAACAAAATGACAATAAAAACCAGGAAGAGAAGACTTACCATCACGAGAGTTGCCCAAAAGAAATCAATAATGGGTAAGCCAAGAAGTGTTTCGTTCAACTGCATAATTAATACAGAATTCTATTTAGCGTCCAACGGTAAAACGTTTAATACGAAGAATAAGCTCTCCTGGACTAAACGGTTTGACAATAAAATCATCAGCACCCAACTTAAAAGCGTCCAAAACAACTTCTTCTTGGCCTAATCCCGAAAGAATAATAATGGGTATCGCTTTTTCTTTTATGGCGCGAACGGCAGTCACTATTTCTAAACCCGAAACATAAGGCATCATAATATCCGTGATAACCAGATCGGGGAGTGTTTCCTTTATTTTCTCAAGGGCATCCTTTCCATCGATGGCAGAAATTATTTGATGGTTTTCCTTTGACAGCCTGAATTCAAGAGTTTTCCGTATTAACTCGTCATCTTCTGCAATTAAAATAATCATTCAGCTACTAGTTAAAAGGTGTAATTCCAATTATTTTCTTTACTATTTTTATTTCTTCAAAAATCTTGCGCAACAAGTCTTGCCGAGTAATTTCTACTATACTGTCAACCCTTTCAAGTTCCTCGGCAAGTTCATTCAGAAGAAGCAAACCGGCCGTTCTTGAGGTTCCTAGCAATTTATGCCCTATCTTTTTTAAAGACTGAAGATCTTGTTCTTCTTGAGCTTGTTCTATTTTCTTGACGGTACCTTCTAACTCAGATATGGTCAATTTTATGAATTCCCTTTTAAACATTTCATCGCCAGCGGCGTAGTCGTCCATCATATGATAATCGACGTGTAAATCGACCGTTATCTCATCTGTTTTTTCCTTAAAAAGCCAGGTCTTGATCTTTAACTCAATATCTGCTTCCACAATAGGTTTTGCGATAAAATCATTAAACCCGGCATCTAAGCATTTCTCCATCTCCCCTTTCACATTGCCGGCAGTAAGTGCTATTATGATAACATCAACGCCGGAGGGCAAAGACCGAATGCTACGTGTTGCTTCTATTCCATTAAGTTCGGGCATTTGAATGTCCATAAAAATAAGGTCTGGCATTTTGACTTTGCAGGCCTCTACCGCAAGCAAACCATTTTCAGCTTTTTCAATTGACGCAAGTGGGGCAATGCGTTCGATAATTGTGCTCGTTAACAACATATTAACCGCATTATCTTCGGCAATAAGCACATTAAAAGGACGAACGACAGCTTTAGATGGCAACCGATCGCTTTCTTCACCATTTACGACATCAATCTTTTGCGTTCGCTTAAGAGCCTCGTACATCTCTTTCGTATTAATCGGTTTCCTTACCCGTGTTACCATTAATTCATTTGATTGTTTAACAATATCTTCGTCTTCAGATGAACTGTATAGCAAAATAATTGGAATGTTGGAATATTCCGCTTTTGGGCTCTGTCGTATTTTTCTAATTACCTCTAAGCCATCTAAAATCGGCATCTGGTAGTCTACAATCAGTAAATCATATTTTTTATTGTCGTATAATTTTTGCAGGGCATCGAAGCCATTACTAACAGATTCAGAATGAATATTTTTCAACGCCAACATCCGTTCCAGTATCATCCTATTATGATCATTATCATCTACGATCAAAACAGATTGCAAGTCGTTTAAATCACCATTTCCTGCAGGATCTCCAAGCTCAAACGACGTTTCTAAGTTAAAAAAGAACGTGCTTCCAATCCCGACCTCGCTTTCCAGCTGCAGATGACTGCCCATTAACGCTAACAATTTATTGGAAATAGTAAGACCTAAACCTGTTCCCCCATATTTCTTAGTAATAGTACTATCTTCTTGGGCAAAAGCCTCAAAAATTTCATGTTGTTTGTCTCGTTGAATACCGATACCCGTATCTGTTACGGAAAACCGCAAAGTAGTTTTGTTATCTGAGGCGCTTATTTGTACTTCTTCTATTTTCAGTTCTATTTCTCCTATTTCTGTAAATTTGACGGCATTACCCAGTAAATTAATAAGTATTTGTTTTAATCGTGCATCGTCCGCCCAGATAAAACGCGGAAGATGAGGAGACATATCGAGAATTAATTCCAATCCTTTCTTTTGAGCTTGGTAGGTGATAACGTTTATTACCTGTTCACTCAAGTCAAATAAGTCTATTCTTTCAGAATTCAGCTCCAGTTTACCCGCTTCGATTTTAGAAAAATCAAGGATATCATTAATAATCGCTAAAAGCGAAACTGCAGAATCATTAACGATCGTGAGATACTGTTTCTGCGTATCATTTAATGAAGTTTTTAATATCAGATCAGTAAAGCCAATCACACCGTTGAGAGGCGTTCTTATTTCGTGGCTCATGTTAGCAAGAAATTCAGATTTAGCTTTGCTGGCTTGTTCCGCTATTTTTTTTGCCTTCCGCAATTCCTCGCTCTTTTCAAAACTTTCTGTTATATCCTGCGTAAACATAACCAGTCCCCCCACTTCATTATTAAAGTGACGCCAAGGTCTGATTTCCCAAATAAGGTGTTGTTCGTGGTCCCATCCCGGTGGCGTCCAGACATCGTCATTTTTTTTATGCACCTCGCCATTCAGACATTTTTTATGAATTTCTTTCCAATCGTCAGGAAGATTCGGAAAAACATCGTAATGTGATTTGCCAATAATACTCACATCTGCTAAATGATAACTTTCATACCATCGTTTGCTGACGGCAATATATCTTAAATCTTTGTCTAACATTGCTACAGCCGCCGGCGCATGCTCAATGAACGTTCGAAGCCTGGCCCTTTCCTCTATTAATGCAACTTCTGCCCGCTTCTTTTGATCTATATCTTGGAAAGTACCGAAAATCCGTTTGCATACACCTTCTATCATTTCGGGTTGTCCGTGGCTTCTGACCCAAATCAATCGTTTCTTTGCGGTGCGTAACTGTAATTCTAAGTCATAAGGTATGCCTTTCGTCACGGCTTCTTGAAATGCTTCTTCTATATACGCACGATTCTCGTCTTCATAAAAGGCCAATGCCTGTTCAATGGTCGGTTCATAATCGACTGCGACTTCATGAATACTTTTTGTAACATCCGACCATATAATTCTATTATTCGTTAAATCTACCTCCCAGCCGCCAACCCGCGCGACGCGGTTGGTCTGCTCCAACATTTCTTTCGTCTTCTTGAGATCACCCTCCAACTTCAAACGCTCAGTCATGTCAATCGCATTTCCAATAATGTAATCGTTACCTTCTGCGTCTTGTTCTAACACATTATTATAGAGCCAAAACAAGGGCTGTCCGTCTTTATGAAGCGTTTTCATAAGCCCTGTATCTTTGCGATTTAATTTGATACGATTCAAATATCCTTTCAGAAATTCGTGATGATAGGGTGGAACTAAATCGAATAAGGACATTCCTAGAATTTCTTCCTTTTTATATCCTAGTATGGCAGCACCTGCTTGATTGACCGACAAAATATTGCCCGCTAAGTCGTGTGTACACATCAGGCCCTGAGAATTCTCAAAAAAAGAACGAAGTTTATTTTCGCTTATCTCTAGCTCTTGATTCTTTAGCGTTTCTTCCGTCATATCACGACCAACGACGAAAATCTCATTTTCTCCGATATTAGGAGTTACAGACCATTGGATCGTTCGATTAGATCCGTCTTTTGCCAATAAACGATTAGTAAAATGAATGGTGTTCTTTCCGGATCGCCTATCCGAAAGTTCGTCCTCTGTCTTCCTGATATCATCCGGATAAACAAACGTTAAAAGTTTCTTTCCGAGCAACTCGCTTTCTCGCCAACCTAAAAGGTCTTGGAAAGCGGGATTCACCATTTTTATGATGCCTTCGGAGGTGACCGAGCTGATCAAATCTTTTGATATGTCAAACAATTTAGAAAAGTACTTTGCTTCTTGGGTATTCTTTCTCTCAAGTATTAAAGTAACCACCTGCTTAGCCAAAAGCTCAAGAAGTCTTTTCTGCTTTTCGTTTAATTCTTTCGGCTTTTTATCGATAACACATAATGCTCCCAATGCATATCCGCGAGGATCAATTAACGGGTAACCTGCGTAAAAAGCGATATTTGGATCTCCTGTAACGAGTGGGTTATGAACAAATCGGCTATCTTTTGCTGTATCGTTTACTTGGAAAACGCTGTCATTTAAAATGGTATACTGGCAAAAGGAAATATCACGGCTCATTTCAACCGTATCGATACCTTTCTTCGATTTAAACCACTGTCTGTTTTCGTCAATAAGTGATATAAGCGAAATTGGGGTGTCGCAAATCAAACTAGCCGCTTCAGTAATGCTATCAAAGTCTTCCTCTTCAAGTGAATCAAGTATATCATAATTTCTCAGCGCCTGCACGCGCTCTTTCTCGTTTTCAGGAATTGGAAAACTTATCATAATTTGGATTTATTGTACACCTAATATACAACAAACAAAAACAAATTAAGTTCTTTATAAAGAAATGTAAGATGATTTAGAAATATCAATGTCGAATCAAAACGACCTAATTTTCATAAAACCGACACAAGTATCACAATAATTCACATGAAAGCTGGTTGCAGTATACTCTTTGTACGTGATCATCATAGTCTAATTATTGTATTGAATTGCCTCTGCCTTATAGTATGAATCAGCATCTTCGCCGCCTGTATATTCAATGCCATGAATAATAACTCCATCTGCACCGACAGCTTTAGCCTTTTCAACTATTTTCCGCTTCGCCACTTCTTCATTGAGCAAAACCTTCGAAGATATATGTCCGATAACTTTATAGTCTTTTTTAACGTCTTTGCTTGCATAATAAACATCCATATGCATCGTCGGATTAAATCGATCTCCAAGATAAGATGTGCCGACGCAGGACATCATACTCAATAAAATAGGTAAAAATAGCTTTTTGTTCATAATTGATTCGATTGTTACTGGTTAGACTGGTGAAACACGTTTTGGTTTAGCAAACGGTTATAACTTGTCGCTATATACCCGGATATTGCCGCATTTCGAGTGCTCACATTCACTAATTCAACTTAAATTTACGTTCAATATTTACATTCATCATGACACGTAGATTACCAACCATTACATTATTAATGCTAGTTTTTTTATCTATGAAAGCTCAACAAACACAAATTGGCAGTTATGCCCAAGTAAATGGCCTGAAAATGTTTTATGAAATCCATGGTAAAGGCAATCCCTTAGTATTATTACATGGAGGAGGATCAACCATTGCAACTACTTTCGGCCGCATTTTACCCGAACTTGCCAAAGCACATCAAGTAATTGCAGTAGAGCTACAGGCACATGGGCACACTACTGATATCGATAGGCCACTCAGTTTCGAACAGGATGCAGATGACGTGGCGGCACTCTTAAAGCAGCTGAGCATTAAGAAAGCGAGCTTTATGGGTTTCAGCAACGGAGGTACCACCTGCTTGCAAATTGCTATACGACACCCCGATTTAGTAGACAAGCTTATTGTGGCCTCTTCCAATTATAAGCGCGGCGGACTGCAACCCGGCTTTTTTGAGGGTATGGAGCAAGCAACACTTGATAATATGCCACAACCATTGAAAGACGCCTATTACGCTATTAATCCTGACCCAAAGGGGCTACAAGCCATGTTTGAGCGGGATAAGGCTAGAATGCTTGCATTTAAAGATATAAGCGATGAGCAAATAAAGAGCATTCAGGTTCCTGTGCTTGTCGTGAATGGCGATACGGATGTAATTCGTACCGAGCACGCACTTGAACTTTCCCGGATGTTACCGCATGCACAACTGGCCATTCTACCTGGTGGGCACGGTGATTATCTAGGGGAAATTTGTGCGCCAAATAAAACAAGCAATATGCCCGTCTTCTTTGTCGCTTTGATTAACGACTTTCTTGGGAAATGACGCCGGAAAACGCACTCCTTATAATTATACTGCCATCAAAACGGATAGACAATATTTAGTAATGTCAATATGACATCTTCCATCCTTGTTGCACAGCTTTTGCTGAGGCTCGAAAAAAGGATTGATTTTGCATGATGACCATTCATTTGACAGAAAATAATAAACTGAAAAAGTTGATTGTTGTAGGAGATCGGGTGCTGGTAAAACCGGCGAAACCTAATGAGCGGACAGAAAGCGGGCTCTATCTACCACCCGGGGTTCAGGAGAAGGAAAAGGTGCAACAGGGTTATGTTATAAAAACAGGGCCAGGTTATGCTATTCCCGTACCCGCTGATGAAGATGATGCTTGGAAGCCACAAGAAGAGAAGGTAAAATATATCCCCCTACAGGCGAAGGAAGGAGATTTAGCAATTTTCTTGGTAAACGGCTCCACCGAGATCTTGTATCAGGGTGAAAAATACTTCATTGTTCCACAAGGGGCCATTTTAATGCTGGAAAGAGAAGAAGAACTCTAATTCTTTGCATGGCGGCGATTTTTCAAATTTGTTGCTTGACTAAACAATATCACCTCATGACTGTTAAGTTAAGCAACAAATTATTTCTATTATGAAAAATCTTAAAAAGCTATTCGCAACACTATCAGCTTGTTTATTTTTATCGATTATTGGCTGTGGACAAAATAGCCAGGAAAACGAAACGGAAGGTGATTCTTATCGAGATACCGTAGAAGCGCCTACGACTAACGATAACAATATGCGCAATGACCAACCGACGGACGAGTTGACAACAAAGGATTCGCTGAGTACCGACTCTATTTGATGTTGCTGCTAAGCCAACTTGCAAGCAAACTTATCTTTACCTATTTTTGCTAATAATGTTAGCAAACAAATGAAAGAAGAGATAAATTTTTACTTATTACAGGCGGATAAATTCAATCCTTATATTAACCGAAAGGAGCATCTTCAACGTATTTATCCTAAATTGACGTGGGAAACGATTTTAAGCCACCGACGAGAAGTCTATACTCGAGATCGGATAATCATCTACTTAAAACAAAACATAGAAAGATTAGGTGCGCTTGGCTTTAGGGAAGTAGCGGAGCGGCATCTCCATCAGTACGAACGGGAAAGCTATCCGGAGTTATTTTATGACGAGTGAGCTTGGTAGCCACATAAAAACAAAAGGTTCTTTTTAACAAGGAACCTTTTGTTTTTTATACTGTCGGTCAGGGTTTTATTCGCCTGCTTTTTTACCTACTCGAAACAACCATCCGGAATCAGTAACTGCATACAGGGCACCGTCCGGTCCTTCTGTTATTGCCCGGAAACGTTGCGCTTGATCGGCTAGCAGTCTTTCCTCTCCAACTACCTTATTATCCTGAATAACAAGACGAGCTATGTGCACACCACTCAAGGCGGAGATAAATAGGTTATCCTTCCATTCAGGAATCACGTCGCTGCTGTAAAAGGTAATGCCGCTGGGTGAAATTACAGGGTCATAGTAATAAATAGGCTGCTCTAAACCTTCCTTTTGTTGAATGCTATCGCCAATTTTTTTCCCACTGTATTCGATACCATAGGTTATAATCGGCCAACCATAGTTTTTACCTGGAAGAATACGATTTACTTCATCACCTCCCCTTGGTCCAAACTCGGTTTCCCAAAGATCGCCCGTCGTAGGATGAAAAGCTAGGCCTTGCACATTTCTATGGCCATATGAATAAATCTCAGGGCGCGCATCCCCCTTACCCTCGAAGGGGTTACCTGGAGCAGGTTTACCGTCCTTTGTAATTCGAAGAATTTTACCTAAGCCCGACTTCAAGTCTTGGGCTTGAGGTCTTGTTTCCAGATCAGAACGCTCGCCGGTGCTCACGATGAGATTACCTGTTTTATCAAAGAGAATACGACCACCATAATGTAATGTTCCATCATGAACAGGTGTCGCTTCGTAAATGACTTGCGCCTGCTCAATTGTCTTTTCGTCAGCAGCTAACTTACCTTTGCCAACTGCTGTCAAGTTGCCGCCGGCCTTAGGTTCTGAAAAAACCCAATAAACCATCCGGTTATTTGCAAAGTCAGGGTCTATTGTTAGCCCCAGTAAACCACCTTGTCCCCTTGCATCAACCTTAGGTAAGCCCGTAATGGCCTCGCTGATTTTACCGTCTTTTGCAACAATCCGCATCGTACCACCTTTTTCAGTAATCAGAAACCTTCCATCCGGTAGACAGGTGATACCCCAAGGATTTTTCAATTCTTTGTTGAGTACGGTGACCTCGTAAGGAGTGCTTGTTTTTACAGCGCCTATACGCGTTTGTCCCGCGAAAGCTGGTTTATAGTCGCTATTCGGTGAACCCGTCTCTACCGGTGGTAAGCTGGTTGTATCCGCGCCTACCGGTCCGCCGTTCTTATTGGCTGAAGAACTACAAGAGGCAACAGATAATGCTAATCCGGAAAGCAATCCTAAAAATGTTGAGTTATATGACATAGTTTATCTTTTTTGCGATTATAAAACTATTGAATTTTATTTATATCAGCAATTAATCCTACACTAACAAAAAAAGAAGAGTACCATCAAAGCTCCCAGAAGCGTATTAAGAAAATTTACGCCGTTATTTCCCAAATATTGCTTTCTTTCCAAACTCGCACCTAAAATAGAATCGAACAGGTTACCTAAAAAACCCGCAATAGCGATAAAGACGGCTACTTTATTCAATCCTGCATAAACAATCCCCATTAAAGCTGAAGCCATAAGTCCTATCAAGGTACCTTCCACGCTGACGACACCATCTTCACCTCGGATGTCGTGTTTGAAAGTTAACATGTTATAAAAAGAACGGCCATAAAGGGTACCTAATTCGGAAGACAAAGTATCTGCCAATGCCGCTGCAAGACTGCCGACCATCATGATTTTATAGACATCGGTATGCGACACATCTATCAAGCATAAAACTGCTAGCAATCCGGCAACACCTCCATTTGCAAACACCTGTCCCGCTCCCCGTGTTTCTTCATGCTTAGATAAGGCAAGTAACCGCGCTTTATCTATTTTCTTATGTGAAGTTGCCAATACGGCAAGGCCAAAAAATAAGCATAACATCAACAATTCCTTGATTCCCATAGCATAAAAAACCAACAAGCCGATACAAGAGGCTAGCCCGGCAGCAGAAACCGTTAGCTTTTTCGTGAGAACGGCTAACATGGCACAGATTAATAATACAAAACAAAGAATTAGCGAAGAATTTCCCATTAAATTGTCAGGATTATCCAATATAACATCATTTAACAAATTATTATTATTAGAGTTTCTACCTTTACCCCATCACACATAAAACAATTGCGCTATGAATTCCACAACATTATCATTGAAGGGAAATAGTGAAATACTTATCAAAAAACCAGGCGTAAAAGAACTGATCGCCGTTGCAAAGGGAATGAAAAAAGATGGATTTTCCTATGACGAAATCGCGAGAGAAACAAAACTCACACTAGCTTTTGTTATGTCTTTGTTTAAATAGTTCGTTTGCGTGCGTTGCTACCCCTTATATAGCAGCGCACGTAAAATGCAAATGCACGATCATTTGATGTTTAAACATTTATTATTTTAGCAGCTATTTTATTTATCAATCCAATCTACTATTTTTGTAGACATTTAAACAAAAAAATAGCGTATGAAGACAATTATCCCAGCATTCGCCCTCGTGCTCCTTTTAGCAGCATGTGGTGGTTCAACAAGCGATCAAGCGAAAACCGAGGAAAAACAGGAAGCAGCGGCAGCAACCGGTAGTTCTTACAGCATCGATACAACCGCTAGTCAGGTCACTTGGCAAGGTACTCATAAAGGCGGCTTAGCTCCTCGTTTTGGAAACATTAAGGTTACAGGTGGTTCATTATCCGTTGAAAACGGGACGGTAGCCGCAGGCGATTTGGAAGTAAGTCTTGCCAGTCTGCAAGTTGATCCTAAGTCTGTTACCGAAGAGGGCAAAAAACATACAGATTTAGAAGGTCATCTAAAAAGTGCTGATTTTTTTGACGTCGCAAAACATCCTGCTGCAAAATTTGTCATCACCGCTGTAGCACCTTACGACAGCACCAAGCAAAAAAGTTTGCTTCCCGGTGCTACTAATTTGGTCAGTGGCAATTTAACGTTAAAAGATAGCACCCTCAATATAACGTTCCCTGCACAACTTACGGTAGCTGAAAACGAAGTGACGGCTAAAGCAAAGTTCACGATCGATAGAAGCGCTTGGGGTATCAACTATAAAACAGAAGGAAGTCCTGAAAATTGGGCGATCAGCAAAGACGTTGAAATCGGCTTTGATTTGAAAGCTGTTAAAAAATAATTCCAAAAAAGTAGTTTGTGAAGGCCTGACGTCAATGTTCAGGCCTTTTTTTATGTCACTAGTCCTATACCAATTTATATACTCATCCAAATAATATAGCAAGCCGCTAACTAAGTCATTTTCTACCACATTGTTATCTATAATAAAAATGACCGCCCATTTTTAAGGTTTTCTTTTTATCTTAGGTCGCGTTGTAATATTTCCACTTATATACGCTAACATCAGCACTTATGTCTATACTGCAGCACATTAAAGAAAATCAATTAGTTGCGATTGTTAGAGGAGCAGATCCAAAGGATATCCTCTCTATTGCGGAAGCACTGTATGAAGGGGGAATCCGTTTATTAGAGATTACCATGAATTCCACCGAACCTCTGGCTGCCATCGAGCAGGTGAGCAATAAACTGGGCGATAAGCTCATTATCGGCGCGGGAACTGTACTGGATAGCACGATGGCAAAAGATGCCATTCATGCCGGTGCGCATTTTATTCTTTCTCCTATATTGGATAAGAGGGTCATTGAGACGACCAAGAGCCTAAACAGGGTAAGCATTCCAGGTGCTTATACAGCGACGGAAATTTACCAAGCTTACCAAATGGGCGCGGATATTATAAAAGTTTTCCCGGCTACTTCACCATCTTATCTAAAAGACATTGCCGGTCCGCTGCCATACATCCCTTTGCTCCCAACCGGTGGCATCACGATCGATAATATTGCAAACTTTAAAAAAGCAGGGGCCGTAGGCTTCGGAATCGGAAGTGCGCTCGTGGATACCAAGCAACAAGTGACCGGCCAATACCTGCTAAACCTCACCCATACCGCTAGAAAATTTGTAGAAGCAGTTAACGTATAATAGCAATTCAGATGAAGATTAAAAGTTATGAATTATTTCAGGTACCTCCACGATGGTTGTTTTTAAAAATAGAAACCGATGAAGGGATCGTGGGTTGGGGAGAACCGGTGATCGAAGGTAAAGCGGCGACAGTAAAAACAGCAGTCGACGAATTGATGGAATACCTGATGGGTAAAGATCCAATGCATATTGAAGATCATTGGAATGTGCTATATCGCGCAGGCTTCTATCGCGGTGGGCCGATTATAATGAGTGCAATTGCCGGTATTGACCAAGCGTTGTGGGACATCAAAGGTAAATTTTATAATGCCCCTATTCACCAGCTATTGGGAGGAAAAGCGAAAGACAAAATGAAAGTCTACTCCTGGATTGGAGGCGATCGTCCGGCAGAAGTTGGCTTAGCAGCGAAAAAAATGGCTGAACAAGGCTTTCTTGCGGTAAAAATGAATGCCACTGAAGAACTCCAGTATGTCGACAGCTATGATAAGATAGACGAAGCGGTTGCAAGGATTGCAGCGGTACGAGAGGCTGTTGGTCCGGCTTTTGGGATAGGGATCGACTTCCATGGACGGGTACATAAACCCATGGCAAAAATATTGGCAAAAGAGCTGGAGCGCTATAGACCGATGTTTATCGAAGAGCCTGTACTACCCGAGAATAACGAGGATCTGCGAGAAATCGCCAACCATGTGGCTATTCCAATCGCAACCGGGGAGCGGATGTTTTCTAAATGGCAATTCAAGGCTTTGCTGAAAGAAGGGTATGCTGATATTATCCAGCCTGATCTTTCCCATGCCGGCGGTATTACCGAATGCAAAAAAATCATCTCCATGGCAGAAGCGTTTGACGTAGCGGCAGCTCCGCATTGCCCGCTCGGCCCAATAGCGCTTGCCGCCTGCTTACAGGTCGATGCTACCTGTCATAATGCTTTTATTCAAGAGCAAAGTTTAGGTATACACTATAATGAGGGAAGTGATTTGCTCGATTATCTCGTAGATAAAACCGTATTTGAATATGATGGGGGCTATGTAAACATCCCTGACAAACCGGGACTAGGTATTGAAATTAATGAAGAACATGTAAGAAAAATGGCTGCCATTGGGCACAATTGGAAAAATCCGGTTTGGAGGCATCAGGATGGCAGCGTAGCCGAATGGTAATTGAGTTATTGCGTTCTAACCGGTTTGTCTGACTACGAAAAGCCGATAGCTAATTAATTACAACTGATAACTACCTGCTAAAAGCTAATACCTAAATATGAAACCGACAAAAATCAGGCATCAGATGCTCTTTCTGATCTTTGTAAATGTAGTTATAAACTACATGGATCGAAGTAATCTAGCCGTGGCGGCATCTGATATTGGTAAAGAATTTAAATTCTCATCCGTACAGATGGGGCTTATCTTTTCAGCCTTTAGCTGGACCTATCTTTTATTTCAAATCCCGGGCGGAATTTTAGTCAAGCATATTAGTCCAAGAATATTATACGCAGTCAGCCTCATTAGCTGGTCCTTTGCAACCCTCATACAAGGTTTTGCCAAAGGCTTTGCCACTTTGTTCGGGCTACGTATGATAACAGGCGCATTCGAAGCGCCGGCCTTTCCAATTAATAACCGCGTAGTTAGTGCCTGGTTTCCGGAAAATGAAAGAGCATCGGCCATAGGAATTTATACGTCCGGCCAGTTTTTAGGTCTTGCTTTTTTAATGCCGATACTTTCAAAAATTCAAGCTTATGTAGGGTGGAAGGGTCTTTTTGTTGTAACGGGACTCATCGGCGTCATTTGGGGTTTTGTCTGGTATTTTTTTTACCGTGATCCGATGAAACATACAAAAGTCAATAAAGCCGAGCTCGAAGTTATAGAAAGCGGAGGTGGCTTATTGGACCGAACGCTTACAGGGACCGGTCCGAAAAGAAGCTTCCGGTGGTCCGATCTAAGGGAAGTATTATCCTACAGAAAATTGTGGGGCATTTACATTGGTCAGTTCGCTGTGAATTCTACCTTATGGTTTTTTCTTACCTGGTTTCCTAAATACTTGGTTGACTACCGCGGAATGGGCTTCATCCAATCGGGATATTGGGCTTCTATACCGTATCTTGCTGCGTTCTTGGGTGTGCTTTGCTCTGGCTTCCTCTCCGATTATTTGATTCGAAAAGGCATTTCAGCGGCAAAAGCACGTAAACGTCCTATCATAATTGGTCTTTTAATCTCTGTACTCATTTTGGGTGCTAATTATGTCAATGCACCTAGTCTGGTGATTTTATTTATGTCTTTGTCTTTTTTTGGTGTCGGCTTTGCTTCGATCACCTGGATATTTGTTTCTACCCTTGCACCGAAACATTTGATTGATATAACGGGCGGTGTTTTCAATTTTATCGGCCAGTCGTCCGGCATTATCGTTCCCATAGCCATTGGCTTTTTGGCAAGTGGTGGTAATTTTGCACCTGCTTTGATTTTTGTTGCTTCGCTTGGCCTCCTAGGTGCCTGTTCTTACCTCTTTTTAGTGGGAAATGTTGAACGCATAAAATCTAATGATATTGCTGAATTACCAAATAGTGAAATTTAATGGATACATTTTTAAGCTGCGATTGGGGAACAAGTTCCTTTCGATTACGCCTAGTTGAGGTAAAAAGTTTCAAGATACTTGCCGAAATAAAAAACGATTCAGGTATTTTGGAGACATTTACCGCTTGGCAACAAAACGAGCCTGCGACGAATCGTGTTTTGTTTTACACTTCAATCATAACGAACCACATCCGAATACTAAGCGAGAAGCTTCGTGTTTCGCTTAAGGGAATACCTGTAGTACTATCAGGAATGGCATCGTCTACGATAGGGCTCATTGATTTACCTTATAAAGTTCTACCCTTTGAAATAGATGGTTCTGACTTGCACATCGAAATGTATAAAAGTGACGAGACGACCAATCCGCTTATTATTGTCTCCGGTGCAAGAACTGAAAACGACGTTATGCGAGGAGAAGAGACCAAAATAGTGGGCTGTGCTCAATTGATCGGAAACGATGAGTCCGAGCAGCTGTTCGTTCTTCCAGGTACGCATCCAAAACATGTTCTAATAAAAGATCGCCGGATTATCGGTTTCAAAACCTTTATGACCGGCGAATTTTTTGATCTCCTTTCAACAAAAAGTATCTTGTCAGGATCTATAGCCGCGGGAGAAGATTTAAATAGTCGGGCAAATCAGAAAAGTTTTATGGAAGCAGTACAGCTAAGCCAAACCACCGATCTACTTCACCATAGTTTTCTAGTTCGGACCAATCAAGTATTGGAACGCCTTTCTAAACAACAGAACTATTACTACCTCAGTGGGCTGCTTATTGGAGCGGAGCTAGCGAGTCTGGAATCAAAAAAATCCATATACTTACTTGGGGGGCCCGCGCACCGTTCCTTATATACCTTGGCGTGTTCGACCCTCGGTATTGAGATTATACAGTCATGGGATGCCGATCGGGCTTTGATTCAAGGGCAGGCAACAATTTTCTCAAGAATGAAAGATAGTTCATCCCTTCTCGCTTAACACTAATCTTTTTTTACTTTAACGGCAAATAACGTCCAAGTGGCCAAAAGTAGCAGGACAGCGGAGAACTGATAAATAATCGAGAGATCAATCTGTGCATCTTTCAATGCGCCTCCAACATATACCATCAGCCCTCCTACGATGGTACTCAGAAAATTGAGGAAACCATAGCCCGTAGCGATATATCGATCATCGGCCACTTGCCTTAAAATAGGCATCAGGTTAGCATCATTAAATCCTCTTGCCAGACCAAAGATCAGCATCGCAATGATGGCAATGCCAAAGACAGAAGTAGATGCCATTAAAAAAAGAAACGGGGCGCCCAAAGTAAAACCGATAATAAGCATATAAATTCGGCCCCTATTGTTTTTACGAGTCCAACGATCTGCCAAAATCCCTCCTACGATGACGCCAATAAATGAACCGATCTGAATGTATCCGGTGGCGGAAATTCCGGCTTCGCCGAGGTCAAGGTGAAAATGCTCTTTAAGAAAGGTAGGTAACCAACCGTAAACAAGCCAATTTACAATACCTAACACTGCAAAATAAAACAAGAGAACGTAAAACGAGGCCTTACTAAAAAGATTTTTCAGTGCCCCACGGATGTTAACTTCTAAATCGATTGGAACTACTTCCGTTAAATCACTTTGCGTGCGTTGATGATCTTTTAAAATTTTTAATAAAATAAAAGAATAAACAATTCCAACAATACCAAAAACGTGAAAGCCATAGCGCCATCCCCATAGTTCTGCAATGTACCCACCGATACCGCCCAATGCTAATCCGGCATATAGACCACTCATATGTAAACCGGTTGCCAGCGACCGTGTCCGCCCTCGGTGGTAATCGGTTATTAGGGCCAAAGCGGCAGGAATATAACATGCCTCACTTATACCCATGATGATGCGCGCAACTAGCATTTCGGAAAAAGAGCTTGCAAAACCTGTCCATAAGGTAACCGCCGACCACACCATAACGCTAAAAACAATCACTTTCTTTCTACTGTACTTGTCGGCGAAGAAACCTCCAAAGGGACTTAAAATCCCATACGACCAAAGAAAGACCGACGTCAATAGACCGAATTGTGCATCCGACAGTTTGAAATCAGCCACAATAGGATCGTGCATCGAAGTTATTAATATACGATCAAGGTAATTTAAGAAGGCTACTACCCATAATAAAGCTACAATAAGCCATGCGTAACGATTAACAGTATGTTTCATTATTGATCCGTTATTTTTTCAGGTGTCAGTCTTAGCACGCGAGGGGTACGAACGGCAGGTCTTACTTCTCCCCCCGGTATTATGACAGCATCGTTCCATATAGTTAAACTGGTCGTTACCGGAGCCCAGCTGCTCCCATTTGGATTGGCAATTGCATCTTCTTTTTTATCAGTGGGAACCTCTCCTATTTTCTTCCAGGTATTTGTGGACACATCATAATCTAAAATGTTCGTAGAAAAACCGGGGTGTTGCTGTTTCAATTGATTTGCTTTTGCAGCCAGCTTCCCATCATCGCCTCCAAAAATTAAAAGATGGTATTTGTTAATACCATAAGCCGGATTTGGCGCCGCTACAACTGATTGGGGAAGATCGGCTATTTTCTTCCACCCTACCTGGGGGGTATATTCATAGGCATCTTTCAGGTATTCCCTAACTCCATCCACCAGCTTTGCTCCGCTGAATAAATACAATTTACGATGCTGAACACCTGCAACCGCTAACATTCTGGACGGTCCCGGCCAAGGGTCAAGTACCTTCCATTCTTTCGTATCGGCAGCAAGATCCAATGCCCAAAAATTTTTCTCCGTTGTCTTGGAGTCCGGTTTCCTGATACCGCCCGCTATATAAATAACATCTCCTAACAGTACCCCTGTACAATTGGCTAATGGGTGGGGTAAATCGGGCAATGTACTTTTTTCAATTCTTCCGTTGTCATATCGCAACATCCAAACTTCCTTGTGATGACCATTTTCATTACTCCCTCCGATAAGAATCACTGCATTTCTCCAAGATACGGATACTCCATAACCTAATGGTTGCGACAACCTCCCTACTTCTTTCCATTTGGCGTTTGGGTTGTCTAGTGCGAATACCCGATCGTACCATACCTTATCAGAACCGGTCCAAGGCGCACCGCCATCGGGAAAATTTGCACCACCTATAACCAAAAGTGCGCCATTGCTGACTCCAACAAAAGAACCCGCAAATCCAATCGGATCCGGGAGTGCTTGCAGCTCATCCCATTTTAATTGATTTGTAGAAACGAACTGCGCCACTCCTTTATTTAAAGAAAAAGTCATAAGAAAAATGAGAAGTGAATAAGAAGATCTGTCCATGCTAACATTCAATTATATTTTACAGCTCACTGCTCTTCGCTCAGTATTTCCGAAGCCTGCTTCACCACGTCAAAAAAACCGTTCACATCTAAGGCGTTTTTCAGCTGCAGCACGTCGTCTTCATTTAGCGGCTCAAGTGGTAGCCGACAAGGACCGAGATCAAAGCCTATCATCTTCATGATTGCCCGTTGCGCAGGAATCGGCGGATATTTTACAAGACAACGCACCATGTTAACCGAATGCAATTGCATGTTTGCCGCTTCCTCATAATGTCCGTTTTTATAATACCTTAATAGTTGTAAATAGAGCGATGCAGAAAAAGTATAAGTGCTACCAATAGCTCCCATCGCGCCAACGGCAAGTGCCGGTAGAAGCATCTCATCGTAGCCGAATAGCACATCAAACTTACCCCCTTTATAGTTTAGACAGGCTTGATATTCATGTAAGGTAGAGGCGGTATATTTAAGTCCGGCAAAATTAGGGATCACTTTTTCAGCCTGTTCCAAGAAGGCGAGCATATCAATGGCGATGCCCGTTAATGTAGGGATATGATAATAGTAGAAGGGTGTATGAGGTGCTGCAGAAGCAATCTGAGCCATACTATTCACCAGATTGCTCACAGTAGTAGGTTTAAAGTAAAAAGCTGCGACGGAAGAAATAGCATCAGCGCCAATCTGTTCTGCATGGGCTGCCAATCGTCGACAGTCCGCAATCGAACTGTGTCCAACGTGCACCAGTACCAATATCCGTTTATTAGCAGCTTTCACATAGGCCTCAGCAATAGCCATGCGTTCTTCCACCGTTAAATTCGGCCCCTCTCCATTCGTTCCGCAAATAAACACACCAGATAATCCATCGGCTACCATTTTATCTACTATTCTCGGGATAATATTCAGATTTATTGTTCCATCTTCGTGATACGCCGCAAAAGTTGCCGCTATTAATCCGGTAATTTTATTCATATATTTATTTATTGTAAGTTTTATTTATTTCCAAACAACTCAGTGCACAATTTTCGTTTCACGATAAGTTATTATTATTTATTATCGGTCAGCCAGTCAAGCTTAAAGGTCTTCAACACGATGTTATAGTTCCAGTCTTTTCCCGAATTTGTTTCAAACAAGCAATAAACGGTTCCATCCGCCCCTACCGCAACATCTGAATAGCCGGATGGCCCTTCGTGAATCAGCTTACTAATAGGCCACGTCTGTCCCTCGTCATAGCTGACTTTAGCAGTTAAGTTTTTACGGGGATGTTTTGGAATATCGCGGCTATCAGGATTGAGAAATAGGATACCTTTCTTCCTGTCGGATAACCTAATAATACTAGCCATGCAGATCGGATCGAAAAGTTCTTCATCAAAGACAGGTTTCGACCATCCGCTGATGCCGTCCTTACTATAGCTTACACCACGCAAATGTTTTTCCGAAGTATTTCTGATATTCACCATTACCCTTCCGTCCTTTAATTGAACTGCCATGGTTTCGCTGGGATTTTTAAATTCAGCCGAGTTTTTAGCGATGATTTCACCTCGTTTCCACGTTTTTCCGAGATCATCGCTATAAATGGTTGCAATGCAAGAAGGGGCGTGGCTCCGATGAGGTACCGTCTTAGCAGGATCACTCAACCAAACCGGGACAAGCAATCTGCCATTTTTTAGCTGAATGCTATGTCCGGGGCCAGGTGCTAATACTTTCCAATCATACGCTGGCTTAAAGGCGTCAAAAGTGGCGGTGATATCCATGGCAGGGCTCCAGGTTTCTCCATCATCGGTAGAAAAAGTATAATAAGCTCTTGCGTAATCCCGCTGATAAAGCAGGTGAATTGTCCCCTTACTGTCAACGATAGGCGTGGGATTACTGGTAGGGCCACTTTTCTTGGGAGCAATAACGATTGGGGCTTCCCAAGTGCGCCCTCCATCTTTGCTTCGACGCATCAACAAATCCATTTCTGACCAGTCGCTCGCGGTACCGATCCGACCTTCACAAAAGGCCAATAAGGTGCCTTTTTTACTCATTACGAGCGCAGGAATCCGCGTTGATGCATAGCGTTCATTCGGAGTAAAGACAATACTGCTATCCACAGCCATTCGCTCAGAAGTATGTTGCCCGGCCACACATCCGTAACCAACAATTAAAAAGTTGATCAGTAGATACAGATATTTAAATTTATTCTCTCTCATGGCTTTGTGTTTTGATTTTTTGTGCTTCGTTGCATAAAAACTTCCGGCAAAAGCTCGGCACATCGCTGCTTAACAACGTGTATTTCTTCTTCGGGAATCCAGCGATACGGCCATCGCAAACGGGTACTTATAGGTGTCCATCCACCTACCGCAGCCATAAACTTATCCACCGCTTGGTTAGCATAAGCTTGATCCCGAATATAAGGCACCATGCATTGCTGCATAAATTGTTGAATACGCGATTGCATTTCGAACGGATCACCTGTTTTGTTCACCATATCGTTATACCAGTTTTGGGCAAACGCAGGGTGTAAGCAAGCGACATTAGAATAGGTACCATGGGCCCCTTGGGAGATGCCGGTTGCGAGTTGATGCCCGGGTACAAATACTGAAAACGGAACCAGCAACTCGCTCATCTCCCGATACCACTTCTCGTCTCCTCCCGAAACCTTACATCCCGCCAAGGGAATTCCTGCTAGTAGAATCTCTGCAAAGTCACTCGGTAAAAGTTTCGTTTTCGCATGCGGTGGGTTATACAAAACCAATCTAATCGGATCAGCTTCTTCCGCCAATCGCGTTAAAAAATGGATAATCTCCGCCTGAGACGGCACAAACCAATCCGGCAAAATGACTTGAACGGCAGACGGTTTTAGCAGTTTGGCTCGTTTTAATCGTTCCAAGGATATTTTAGGACTCATATGCGAGCATCCGATCTGAAAAGGCATGGATGCAGCGTTACATTTTGTGGCTAAAATTTCATTTATCTGATCAAATTCGTCTTCAGTTTGATTGTAAAATTCTCCAGCCGTACCATTTGAATAAATTCCGTTCACTCCATGGGCAATTAGCGTGTCTATCTCATCTTCCAATTGTTTAAAATTAATACTTTCGTCATCATCAAGTGGAAGCAACAAAGTTGCCCAATTACCGTAGATCTCATTTGCTTTTAGTGGAACCATTTTGTTTTATCTTCAATTTCCTAACTTTTAGTCTTCGATTATTCATACTCCCAATAAAGCTTCTTTTTAATTACGGTTCCGTGCGGCCATTCAATATCCAGGCTAGGTTAAATTTGTTGAACTCAATAGATTTGTTACTGTTGGCTGAATCGTGTACATTTTCATTATATTCAATCAGCGCACCAATGCAATAATCCGAGGTCTTGACCATGCTCGAGTATCCACCGTAAACCACGGTACTTGTCGTATAATTGCAGTTTCCGCTGTTGTACAAAGCTCTGCTTATTGGCCAGGTCTCTCCATCATCATAGCTGATGCGAACAGTCATATTACAGCGTTGACTTGTGCCGTTTGGATTTAAAAAAATTATTCTATTCGGATCATCCACATTATATCGAAGTATAGAGCCCTCGCACTTCGGATCGGGAAGAGCGGAAACAGCAGAAAAAGAAGAGAAATTTCCGGAAATTGACCCCACAGACTTCCTTCTTGTTTTTGAAATATTCCACTCCGTTGTATTGGGACGATCATTCCGCATTAAACTTCCGTTCATTAGCTCAACGATGGTACTTTCATCCGTACCACCCGGGACAGGTTCATAACTCCAGGTCGCTCCATGATCATCACTATAAATATTTCTTCCGTATGCCGGAACAATTAATCTACCTGGATGATCGTAAACAGTTCTGATACCGATCCCTGGACCAACACAATCCCATTTATAACTCAAAGGAGTTAATGTACCGGTGCGATCTACGGGATCAGACCAATTAGCGCCATGATCATCACTGTATGAAGTATGAATTCTTCTATCACCCCAAGCTTGAAAATCCGACCATTTGGTTTTGAATTCGTCGTTCCATTCTAAAAAGAGCCATATTCTACCGTTTACGCCTACCGAAGGGTCATAAACAGCTGTGGGATTTCCCCAGGTACCATTTCCTTTTCCCACTACCTCTCCTAATGCCGACCAGGTTGTTCCGTTATCCATCGACCTTTTAAATACCACATTGATATCGCCATAGTCGCTTGGACTCCAGCGCCTACCTTCCGCAAAAGCTACCAGCGTTCCATTCTTGGTTTTAATAATAGACGGAATACGGTACGAATGGTAAATCCCTTCACTACCTCCGTTAAAAACAATTATCCGCGTGTTAATTGGTGCTGCTAAGGCTGCATGCTCAGTAAGACTTTGCTCCTGATCAAGACCCGGTAGTTTTTCTCGATCGGCATTTGTTACTTTAGCGCAACTCAATGCGATAGACAAAACAAAACCTAAACCGAGGTATGCCAGATTAATTGGTTTAGTAGTCCACATTTTAACGTTATTCATTTAGATTTATATTTAGCTATTAGTACTTATGTAGTACATATCAAATGTGACAACTATTTTAAATATTTCCAAATTTTTATCGAAAAACTTCCTCGGCTCGCAGAATTGGCTATCACAATTCTCTACAGGCAAGTTCTCCCAACAACTTAAGATCTCTTTCCAATTTCTCATCCCACAATAGTCCGTAGTTTAACCGGAGGCAGTTATCGTATTGGTTTTGTAAGGTGAATATTCTGCCCGGAGCAAAACTAATTTTATATCTCAAACACTTTTCATAAAGAGTGACAGCATCGATAGCCTTGGGTAATTCTACCCAGATAACAAATCCTCCTCGCGGTCTGGTGGCCATTGTCCCCTCAGGGAAATAGTCTGAAATAGCCCTTGAAAATTTCAACATGTTGCCGTGAAGTGTGTGCCTTAGTTTGCGGAGATGACTCTCGTACCGACCGGTTTCGAGAAACCACGCAATAACTTCGTGGGTAACAGACGTGGATGAAATACTATGACAGAGTTTCATTCGCCTTACCTCGTTTTTGAATTTTCCAGGAGCGACCCAACCGACCCGATAGCCCGGGGCAAGCGTTTTCGACACGGAGCTGCACCATAGCACTAACCCACTTTCATCGTAAGTCTTGCATGATTTCGGACGTTGTTGACCAAAATATATATCGCCATTGAGATCATTCTCAATAAGTGGGATGTTATATTTTTCCAAGAGACGTACGGTCTGCTTCTTATTTTCATCCGGCATACAACTGCCTAGCGGATTACTGAAATTGCTGATAAAAAGACATACATTTATTTTGTTTGCCTTCAGTGCATCTTCCAACGCATTTAAATCAATACCATGCTGAGGATCCGAGGGCAATTCTAATACTTTAACACCTAAAACCTGAGCTAGTTGCAGCATTCCAAACGAAATCGGGCTTTCCATCGCCACCGTATCGCCTCTTTTTGTTAATGCCATCATGCAGTAAGATAATGCATTCAAGCAACCGCCGGTTGTGATAATTTCGTCGTGGTTCAAATGCCCCTCCATCGCAAAAGACCATCGGGCAATCTGACGTCGTAATCTTTCATTCCCTTCGATTTTATCATACATTACGCCGCTTCCTTTTAACTCTCTCATCGCCACTGTTAAACCCTTATTGAGTTTTGCAATAGGCAACAATTCATTCGCCGGAATCCCTAAAGCAAGTGCCAAATGGCCATCTTCTCCCAAACCGTCATAAATTTTGCGAACTAATAGCTCGCTGTCGGCATAATGTGCTTCGGCCTCGGGTTTGGTAATTTGAGGAAGCGCCGGGACTTTCGTTTTGGAATAACGCACATAATATCCCGATTGAGGTTTCGTTTCAATCAACATTTTACTTTCCAGATTATAATATGCACTTAATGCCGTATTCTGACTTACTCCATATTCACGGCAAATAGTCCTTAAAGAAGGAAGCTTATCACCTGTTCGTAAAGCACCATTTAAGATTTGTTGCTCAATAACTTTGGCGATCCGTATATACATGAAATCTAATTTCTCTTTAACTTTTTTCATTCGTTATTCATTTAACTGCTACCATCAAAAATAACATATCTGCATCTGCTATCATAAAGATGTTTTATCGAACTTTGTTTATCAAAACGAACGTAAATACGATGGCACACAATGAGATAAAAACAGGTTTTCTTTTCGCAAATCGCGAACTACTTATTCTTGCATTTCCGGGAAATATCCGATCCCGAAAAAACACCTACTATAGTATGTACCGTAAGATCGCCTAAAACCAGCAACAATGGACTCAGTTCAAAAACACATATTTATTATCGGTTCAGGAGCCATCGGCAAAGCGCTCGCCGTTTTCCTTAAACTTGCCGGAAGAAAAGTGACCGTAATCAGAGGAAGGGTAAAAGATGCTTGCACAACAACCAGGCGTATAGGTATTGAAATCCAAAATGGCGTGACCCTCGAAGCCAATGTCAAAATTACAACATTGGATTCGCTTCCAATGATTGATGGCATTGTTGTTCTCTCCAACAAATCGTTTGGGAATGAACAATTGGCGCGTGCACTAAAAGGAAGAACAGGTAACTCCCCTATTGTTCTCTTGCAAAATGGGTTAGGTATAGAGCAGTCCTTTCTAGATCACGGATATCCACAGCTATACCGTTGTGTACTCTTCGTAACTAGTCAGCTAATCAACCAATCTAATATAAGGTTTAAGCCCGTAGACATTTGTCCAATCGGTATTGAACGGGGAAATAAGGCTGATCTGGAAAGGGTTGTCAACCACCTCAATACACCAAATTTTAGGTTCAGAAGCGAACTCCACTTACAGCATATTATTTGGAAGAAAGCTATTATAAATTGCGTTTTCAATTCCATTTGCCCCTTATTGGAAATTGACAATGGTATATTTCATAGAAGTCAGGACGCGCTAAAAATTGCACGCAGAATCATTGTAGAATGTATTAATATTGCTACAGAAAAAGGGATAGCAATTCGTCAGGACGAAGTCGAAACCGGTTTGCTGCAAATAAGTCAGTTGTCTGAAGGACAAGCGATATCGACTTTACAGGATATTCGAAACAAAAGAAGAACGGAAATAGAAACGCTGAATCATGAAATAGTACGGATAGCGGAGCAGATGCATCAGCAGGACAGCGTTCGTGAAACCAGATTGTTGGGCGAGCTTATCAAGCTCAAATCAGAGCTTACCCAAAACATTATAGATACGGAAGTAATTGGCAAATTATAAAGGAAAGAAAGTATTACTATGAAAACAATACTAATAACAGGTGCAAGTAGAGGAATTGGCGCTGCGACAGCGCTTCTTGCCGCCCGAAATGGTTATGCAGTAGCAGTTAATTACCAAAAAAATCATAAGGCAGCGAATGAGGTTGTCAACCAAATTCTTTCCATGGGAGGCGAAGCCATTGCAATTCAGGCCGACGTTTCTAAAGAAGATGAAATCCTTCATTTGTTTTCCGTAATTGATAGCCGGTTTGGAAATCTCCATTGCCTCGTTAACAATGCAGGCATACTGGAACATCAGATGAAGCTTGTCGATATGGATTATGCCAGGTTACAGCGGATGTTCAAAGCCAACATCCTTGGTTCGTTTCTTTGTTGTAAGGAAGCGATTAAACGTATGTCTACAAAATTAGGTGGCAAAGGCGGCACCATTGTTAATGTTTCATCCATTGCTTCCAGAACCGGTGCACCTTTTGAGTATATTGATTATGCAGCCACTAAAGGAGCGTTGGATAGCCTTACGATCGGATTGTCTAAAGAGGTGGCGGACGAGGGTATTCGGGTAAATGCCGTTCGTCCTGCATTTATCTATACCGATATACATGCCGATGGCGGGGAACCTGATAGAATTAATCGACTAAAAGAAGGCATACCATTGAAAAGAGGTGGTTTGACAGAAGAAGTAGCTGAAGCTATTTTATGGCTTGCGTCAGAAAAATCTTCGTATTCTACAGGCATTTTCATCGATGTCACCGGAGGCAAATAGATGAATTTTAACCACTTAAAAGATAAAACATAAAGAAAAAACACCTATTTATAAACCGTATCAAAACCTCATGACAAGGTGCTTGTAAAATTGATGGGACATACTCGCCCGAGTAAATTCCGCTCCCATACAAGACGATCCAAGATGATTTTTATCAAGCGCTAAACACTGCATATCGCCCTAATGGTTTTTCATTGAACCTCGCATTTTTAGTTCGGTTGGATAATATCGAACTGTACAAAATAAAGACCTATGTACTTTGGTAAAAACAACAGTTATGACCAAGTGTAGCATCTTATTTTTGGGAATACCTCCTATCGCGATATCAAGCAGTATCGCTAAAGCACAGCATTATGATTGCGAAATGCCTGCGTTAAACCGGTTGATGACCAAGATGGCTTGTGTCATACAGAAAGAGCACATGCCAGGATTAACAATTGGGCTATGCCGATCTGGAATATGTAATTCATACTTTCACGCAAATACCATAAATTTACGAAAACAGTCCAAAATATCTAATGTCTGAAATAAATACCTTAGCTGCTTTTTATGCCTTTTCGGGCGGAGCATTATGGCTATTAGGATCCCTGCTCTTTATTGGATTTGATAAAGTAAATACCCAAGCCAACCGATGGCTTGGGGCATTCTATTTTATTCTGGCATGCAGTTTTACGCAACTTTTTCTAGAAGAATTTGAAATAGGTGGCAGTTTCCTTATTCATCTGCTCGAGCTACCAAGATGGGCGATGCTTCCCTGTCTATATATGGCAGTAACCGGCTACGTGTCCCCATCTTTACCAAAAAAAGATAAGCTTCTCCACTTCGTTCCTTTTTTGCTTTTCCTTGTATTTTCTTTGGTGTACTTAATGCCAAAATTCTTTAATGGGCAATACCATCTGCCGATATTACCTCCGTGGATCGGCTTTATCGTTCGATATTTTTCTTTTGGCCAGATGGTTTATTATTGGATCGTCTGTTTCTTGTTGCTCCGTCGTCACCAAAAGAATATAAAACGAGTTTCTTCTTTTACCGATAAAATAGATCTGGAATGGCTAAGATATCTATTGATTTCCGTGTTAGTTTTGATTTTTATCCGCATACTGAGCATATCCAGCATTCACGTAACTTATTACTCCCCAATCCTTTATTTTTTAGGAATAATTCTTTTGGCCTATTCAACGCTGTCTCAGAAATCAATTTATGCTATCGAGGCATATCAACCGCCGGAAAAAGACGGAATTGCACCCCAGAAAGTGTTAAATGAACGGCTTACCGCAGAACAAGTGGAGGAGCTCAAATCCATAGTTACAAGAAAAACAGACAGTGAAAAGTTGTACCTCGATCCAAGTTTGACACTTTCAGTGCTTTCCGGTAAAATTGGCATCAGCACCCATGAACTCTCTTATGTTCTCAATAACGGGCTTGGTAAGAGCTTTTATCAGTTTATAAATGAGTTACGGACCGAGGAAGCAAAATCATTACTCTTATCAGAAGACACCAAGCATTTAGATATGCTCGGTGTTGCAATCAGAGCTGGTTTTAATTCCAAAACTACATTTTATACCACCTTTAAAAAAGCGACTAAGCTCACACCTAAAGAATACATTAAAGCAAATTCAAAGACTAGTTGACAGCAATTCCGTTCATTTGCATCCACCCGAACTTCTTCTAATCACTGAAGGGTTATCATTGCATCATAAGATAATTACGAAATACGCATGTTCGAAAAACACAAGCGCATGCGTATTCCATATGACCATTAAAAAATAAATCATAATCGGATGAATCCAATGAACAAGTCTGCAATCGCCCCAAAAGATTCGTGTGGTCATCGGCAGCATTTTATTCGGAAACATATTTCTTGCAATAAGCTGTTTTGCACAGCCCCCCGGCCGTACATTGCCTTCCCACTTATTTTTTTATTGAATGATAAAGAAGCGACACAGGTCTCATGTTTCGAGACGATGTATGGATCAAAGCAAAATAGAAGGTTATGATATGGAAGATTTTAATCGAATTTTCGTCATTTGGTATATATTAGTCGTTTGGACAGCTGATGGAATAGCACAGCAAGTGACGGACGAAAACTTTAATTATTCGGTTTCCATCCCTATGTACGGGGTAGGAAATGGCCCCGTAATATTATTTGATGAAGCCCATAATAATGCGTCGACATTGAAGGGGACCTATGCCGCCTTTGGTAAACTGCTAACAAGTGACGGTTATCAGGTAGTAAGCAGTAAAGAAAAGGTGACTCTAGAACTTTTAAAAAAAGCCGAGATCTATGTAAGCGTCAATGCGATGTATGATATGGAAGACTGGGATTTACCGGCGAGGTCGGCCTTTTCCCAAGACGAAATAAATGAACTCTGCCATTGGGTGGCCAATGGGGGAAGCTTATTTCTTGTAACGGATCATATGCCCTGCGGTGCCTCGGTCAATGAACTAGCAGGAAGATTTGGAATCAACATACTAAATGGCTTCGCTATTCGAAAGGATGGTCGGCCAGAGATATTTTCAAAAGAAAAAAAAACACTTATTTTAAATGAGATTACCAATCGTCCCGGTAAAAAAATCGATAGCATTATGTGCTGGGGTGGAACGGGATTTATTGTTCCGACTCATGCCCATGTAATTTCTGTATTGGGCGACGATTACCGCATCTACCTCCCTAGCTATGTTTCCCAAATAAGAAAAAGATTATCAGACACTATTCCTTATATTTCCGGAAGAGGGTTAGTGAATGGCGCATATTTAGAATTTGGTAAAGGAAGAATTGTCATATTCGGTGACGGGGCACCTTTTTCAGCGCAGCTCCAAGGTGTCAAAAGTGAGAAAAGAGGCATGAATCATCCCGCAGCAACACAGAATGCCCAATTTCTGCTTAATATTATACACTGGTTAGACAGGAAATAATAAATGTAAAAACAGCTATTTCCAGTGCGGGTTTTGGCAACTTTTGTTAGCCCGCTATTTGTTCATCCATCTATACGCTACTCCTTTATTTTTTCAGCTTAGCTACTTGTATGGCTATTAATTTGGGCAAATAATTGGGTGTACAATTTTTAGCAACTATTTCATCTTTATACAGCCCTGTACGTTCTCCCAGTGCAACACATCTCGGACGATACTTCTCTTCAAAAATTCCGATTTGAGCCGTCGTGAAATTCATTGCCCATTGAACTTCAGGCACTTCTTTTTCGATACGTGCTTCAATTTTAGAAAGCAATTCTTCACTATTTGACGGTGGCGTTTGTCCAACCCAACGTAAACGAGCTTGGTAATACCAAAAAATTCGTCTTTGTAGTGAAGATTGACTGTTTTCCCAAGTTTCCATTAATGAAATAGTCTTTTTGTCTTTTGAAAGTTGGTTTGCCATTAACCGGTCTATTAGTTGAAGTCTTTCATCTTCATGATGTTGCTTCATGTCGTTATCCAAATTGTCAATGAGTTTTTGCGAGAGTTGCTTTTTGTCCATAATCAAAATTGCCAACTGTCGGGGTAAAAATTGGCCTGTTGACCAAAGCTCCAAAGCCAATTCGTGGTCTTTTTTTATCTCACCCGCAATTTTTCGTAGGTCTCCCAGCTTAGTTTTAGCATTGATCTGAGCCAAGATGTTTTTCGCTTGTGAAGAGAGTTCCATATCAATCTTTTTGTTTTCGGAGAAATAAACAATTTCTGACCTTGAATAACCGTCCGCTTACCTTGTTGTTCTCGATTCAGGAAAATATTTCTTTGTGTGTGTTTCGGTTGTATTTTCCATCTTAATTAGCCTTGTTTCCAAAGCTAAAAATCCAATAACAAAGGTGACGATAATCCCAATTATATACCCTAAATAATCCATACAGTAAGCTTGAATTTTTGTTTTATTCTTTTTCGGAGAGTTCCTTGATAATGTTTATCGCATCATCCCACATTTTCTGATGAAACGGGATATCGCTTTTTGCCATTTTACCAACTTCAATGGAAAGTATGTATCCGTCTTTATCAGGAACGATACGATACTTCTCATAGTAATCGCCTAATGCGGTTTTGGGTTTCTGTTCCACATCATCATAGTAATGCAGTTGTAAATATTCTTCCGGTCTATGAACTTCTACTACTCCAGTTGCACCGATATTGTTTTCTGCATCTCTCCAAATAATTAGCGAGCCTTCATTCCAATCTGTTTCTGCAATCGCACCTCCACCAAATGCTGTTCCCCATTGATTATTAGGATTAAGAACAATATCCCAAATATTTTTCAGACTTGCCCGAATGCGAATTGACTTGTTAAAGCTGTCTGTTTCCACAAAATTGCGAAGCGATTGCCCAAGGATACTTTCCCAACCCTCATTGAAATCTGCTTTTTCGAAGTCAGGATGCGACAGAAAGCTGTCCGTACCTGAATGGGTCAGTTTCAAACGGGTTTTGTTCTCGTCTTCACTAAACAACTCAAATGTTACTAATGATTGTCCCTCATAACCCTCATAGCTCCAAGTATAAGCAATTTTTGTTATTGGCTTAGCTTCCACAACCTTACACTTGTGCAAATATATTTTCCCCTCGTTTTCTGCAGAAAATTGAAACTCAAATCCAACTTCTGCTTTGAAGTCGGATACGTCAAAATACCACTGTTTCATTTGGTCTTTATTCGTAAGAGCTTCCCAAACTTTTTCAATCGTGGCTTCGTAAATACGTTCGATTACTACTATTTTCTTGTTCATTATTTTGATCTTTTATTGTTGTTAAGAAATTTGCCCAATGCGTCCAATTTGCTTTCCCAAAACTGTTTGTACTGTGATACCCATTCGTTTATTTCGTTCAGTTTTTCCAATTTTGCTTCGCAAATCCGTTCACGTCCTTGTTGCTTCATATTTAGCAAACCACATTCTGCTAATATTTTTAAATGGAGTGATATGGCTTGCCGACTTACATCAAACTGTTCAGCAATGGTGTTGACATTGACAGGTTCTTTTGCAATCATACCGATAATAGCTCTCCGTGTCGGGTCTGCAATAGCTTGAAATACATCTCTTCGTGTCTCCATAATATGCAAGTATTTGCTTGCAAATATAAAAGCAAGCATTTACTTGCGCAATTTTTTTTATACTTAATTTCAATTAATACCTTGGAAGCATAACTTATTAGCCATTAACGGATAGCAATAAATCGAGCAATATGCTTACGTGCTCGACAACCATTCCATTGACAGAAGTTGGGTATAGGAAGAGTAGCAGGATTACCTCGCTGCGCTCGGTGATCCTATAGGTGAGGATGACAGACAAAAAGCTCCGCACTACGTGCTTGGCTTTTGTTGTTTACTGATTGAACTGGTGAACTCGGCTCCCGCTGGATTACCTCGCTGCGCTCGGTGATCCTGTAGGTGAGGATGACAGACAAAAAGCTCCGCACTACGTGCTTGGCTTTTGTTGTTACAACTCGCTCAAGCAAGCTTGGCTCGTTGTAAAACAACAAAAGCCCTTGCTTTCGCAAGAGCTTTTTGTCTGTCGGGGTGGCAGGATTCGAACCTACGACCTCCACATCCCAAATGTGGCGCGATACCGGGCTACGCTACACCCCGATCTTTCCATTTAACAATCGTATTCTTTTGTAAACGGAGTGCAAATATAGAATTTGTTTTCTAATAAATAAAATTTATTTAACAGTTTTTTTTGATGCAAATTGTAGGAACTTTCCTATCAATTTGCCGGTGCGTTCTAGGTTTTCAGCAGTACATTTTTTTAGTTCCTCAAGGGACACTGCTCCATGCCCCGTTGGAATTAAGATATCAAAATAAGCGTCCATTTGTTCATTCGTTTGCAGGGGGACGTTACCGGCTACTCCGATGACAGGTAGTCCCAAGGCTTTCGCCCTATATGCCACACCGAAAGGGCCTTTTCCATCCAATGTTTGTAAGTCAATAGCCCCCTCTCCTGTTATCAGCAAATCGGCTTTGGTGAGCTTTTTATCGAAGTCCGTCACTTTCAAGAAATAATCAATCCCATTCAATAGCTCGGCATCCAACATAGCCCACAATCCCGCAGCCACCCCACCTGCTGCACCACCTCCTATTAACCGACCGGCATCTTTCTTTAGCTGAGTTGTCCAGATACAATTCAAATGCTCTAAAAAATCGTCCAATATCTCCTGTTGTTCCAGGGAAGCACCTTTTTGTGGTCCAAATACAAAAGCGGCCCCCTTGCTCCCTAGCAGCTTGTTTTTTACATCTGTTAAAACAGTAAACCGGCAGTATTCAATTCGCTTGTCTAATCCCGACAAATCAATTCTATCAAGTTTCAAAAGTTCCAATGGAGACACCTTTAGCTCTTCCCCCTTTTTATCTAGAAACTTGGCGCCCATTGCGCTTAATATACCACAAGCTCCATCCACGGTTGCCGAACCTCCTACACCTAAAACAATATATCTTGCACCCCTGACTAGAGCATCCTTTATCATAAGTCCGGTTCCCTGACTCGTTGCCTTCATGGGATTTAGTTCATTGTCGGCTAGCAATCGTATCCCCGATGCATCGGCCATTTCAATGTACGCAGTAGCAGTCTTCTGATCATAGCCGTAATTGGCCTTGATTGGCCGACCTAAAGGATCAATTGTATTGACTTCAACAGTATTCAGACACAGATGTTTGATCAACAACTTCATGGTGCCATCGCCCCCGTCTCCAATTGGAAAACAGCTAAGGGAACATATAAGCCCACTCTCTTTCAGGCCTTCAGCCAGTGCAATGGCTGCTTGATCGGCCGCCAAGCTATTCTTAAACGCATTAGGTGCTATGAGTATCTGCATAACTATTCTTTTGCCAGGCTGTTAATCAATTCGTGGCGGCATGAGTTTATATACGACAGGTGTTATGATCCGCGACAGAAGGGTCGAGCTAATTAATCCGCCTATCATAACAATAGCCAAAGGCGAAATGAGGGGATTACTCGACCAAGCAATCGGTAGCAAACCGCCAATGGCTGTCAGTGTCGTTAGAATGATAGGTAAAAATCTTATTTCACCTGCCTTCTCAATTGCCTCATTCAATTCCATACCTTCACGCCTGAGTTGATTGGTAAAATCCACCAGCAAAATTGTGTTCTTGACCTCTATGCCTGCTAACGCCACAATACCGATCGTGGCTACAAAGGATAACGTGTTACCGGTGACCAGCAACGCCAGTACCGCCCCGACGATACCTAATGGAATGACTGAAAGAACAATAAGCGTACTCTTGAAGGTCTTGAATTCTAATACGAGTACCGCAATAAAGAGAAAAACAGTAACCATAATGACGGTTCCAAACCCACCGAATGACTCTTGTCTACTTTCTACTTCACCACCCATTTCGTAGTGGTAACCGGTTGGTAGCTTCATACTATCCATCTTCTTAATTACCTCATTGATAACCCGATCATTTAAATACCCTTTCTTAACAAACGCATTAACCGAAATCGTTCGTATCTTGTTGATGTGATTTATGCTGACAGGCGACGACTCAAAGCCGACTTCGGCTAATTGCTTTAATGGTATAGCTACGCCTTGTACATTGTTTACGTAAAGATTATTTAGTACCGATAAATCCGGATAAGCCGCTCTTGGCACGCTAAGACGTATACGGTAGTCGTCATCGTCTGAAGCAGGATTTGTATAAGTAGCTAAATCGATACCTGCCAACGCCATACGAATTGTTCTATCGATGGAAACACTAGGCACGCCAAGACTTAGTGCTTTTTCCTTGTTAATGCTTAAACGAATATCGGTTTTATAGTTCTTAACGGGGTTATTCACATAAATGGTCCCTTCTGTTTCTTTTAAAGTTTGTTCAACATGAGCGGCCAACGATCGTAAAGTGTCTAAATTTTCACCAAACAAACGAACTTCAACCGGTGATATAATGGGCACGCCTTGCTCAAAATCTTTTACTTCTACCTTAGCGCCCGGGTACGGCGTCCACGCATCTCTTAACCTTTCGATAATGGCGACCTTTTCATCTGATTTAACGTCACTCCTAAGTTGAACGAAAATTTCAGCAAAGTCGGTGCGCTGATTTTGTTGGGCAACGTTATAGTAAATACGTGGGTTACCTTTGCCCACATTCGCTGTATAATACTGCACTTGAGGAATCGATTTTAATTCTCGTTCTATTTGTCTGGTAATGCTATCGGTATAAAATATACTTGCTTGCTGTGGTGCAGAAATATCAATTAAAAATTGTGGCTTCTCCGATGCCGGGAACAAACTGAAGCCAATGACAGGAATCAAACCCAGCGAACCAATGAAAATGATGCCTGCCACCAATATCGCGATCCACGGTTTTTTAAGCGCCTTATCCAGCAAGACGGCATAGGTTCCGTGAATGATCCGTTGAAAAGCCCTTAATACAGCATTTCCTTCCGGGTTCTCATGCGCTTTCAACAAACGACTTGATAGAAAGGGCACAACCGTCAGCGCAATAATCATCGAGGCAATGACGGTGCTGATAACGGCTACCGGCAAACTTCTAATGAAATCACCGGAAGCTTCCGGCATAAACATTAATGGCATAAAGGCAATGACCAGCGTTGCCGTACAACCCAGAACCGCCATAGCAATTTGCCCTGTTCCTTTTATCGCAGCATCAAGCCTTGAATGTCCTTCCCGCAGCCATCGTTCTATGTTTTCAACCACAACGATGCTGTCGTCCACCAAAAGTCCCAGTGCAACAACAAAACCAACGATACTTAATTGGTTTAAACTGAAACCAAAAATATGTAAGAGCACTAAACCGATGGAAAGAGAAAGAGGTATCGCTATCATCACGACCATGGAAGCCCGATTTCCTAATGGCAATAATGTAATTAAAACCAATGAAACAGCAATTAAAAAATCAATACCCAAACCGCTCAAGCGATGATTAACATTCTCCGCCTGATCAAAGTGCAACACCAAATCCATGTTTTTTGGCAAGCTTTGCTTAAATTTTTCAATAACAGGCAAATAAGCCTCTTGCGTTTTGCTTATATTTTCACCGGATTTCTGTGCCGCATTAATTAACAAGCAACGATAACCATTTAGGCGGGTAATGTGGTCATCAGGTGCAAAGTCCGGATAAACATCCGCAACATCCTTTAACAATACATTCTTCCCTTCGCTACTAAATACAATCGTATTCCCAATCTCATCGATACTTTGGTAGTTACCGCTGGTTTTGACACTGAAGGACTTCCCTCCACCCAATATGCTACCGCCCGGAATATTAGCGGCTTCACTTTGAACCGCTTCCATCACCGTGTTAAGTGGAATATGCATCTGCGCCAAACGATCGGGGTGGACATCTATGCGCACCAGCTGCTCGGGCAAACCACTTATTTTCACTTCTTTGAGTGACGGAATCTTCTCCAATTCATCTTGTAGATTTTCGGCTACTTTCTTTAATGCCTTTCGGGATGCATTTTGGGATATTAACGCCAACTGAACAACATTTACCCCGCTGGGTTCCACCTTCTGAATGTCTATATTATAAATATCTTGAGGCAACTCTGCGCGTAATGCGCCGATTTCCCGCACCAGCTCCTGATATTTACTATCGTAATCACTTTCAAATTTATACTCCACCGTTAATACAGCGAGCCCATTTAAAATGGTAGTTTTAATCCGCTTAATATCATCCAAGCCATATATCTTCGTTTCCATTGGCTTAACCACCAGTTCCTCCATATCTTTTGGACTTGTCCCGGGATATACCACTACCACCGGAAACATAGGCGTTTGCATTTCCGGATCTTCTGCCCTTGGCATGCTTAACATAGTGCTTATGCCCACTACTACCACCATGATGACCATAATCAAGGTGAACTGGCTGTTCTTTATTGCATACGATGAAAGGTTCATTTTTTTTAGCTTTCAGCAGTCAGCAATCAGCTTTCTGCTACTTAACGAATTCCTGCTCTACTACTCAACTACTTAACCACTTAACCACTCAACTACTTAACGACTTAACCACTCAACTACTTACCTACTTAACCACTTTAATTGGCGACCCATCTGTTAAATAGGCACTTCCTGAAATAATCAACGATGGGATGTTTTCCAATCCCGCTGAGATTGACACCGTATTTTGTTGAATAGCATCCACCTTTACCTCAACCTGCCTAGCTGTTTTTCCGTCATTCGTAACGAAAACAAAAGCCTTTCCGGCATCGCCATCTAAAATAGCATCGTAGGGTATTTGCCAATGAGACGCATCTTCCTTCGTCTGTATGACAGCTTGGGCAAACATACCCGCACCGATTTTTTTGCCGTAATCACCCGGAAGAAGTTTAAGCATAATGGTGAATACACCGGAAGCGGGGTCGATCCCTTCCGATTTTTTATAAACCAGCGCTGCCACCTTGTTCCCAAGCACTTCGGAAGAGATAATAGCAGAATCACCAACCGCTATACGCGACCACTGTTGATCACTCACACCTACTTTCAACTGCCAATCGCTGCCCCCCGTCCTATTCAACTGAAGCACAGGACTTCCCGGACCCACAACTTGCCCGTCATTCACAAAGCGTTTCAGCACATAACCTGCTGAAGCCGCCCTAATCTCAGTTTGATTTCGATTATAATTGGCTGCCCGCAATTGCTCTTGAGCAATTCGAAGGGCAGTTTCGGCATTCTGTAACTGTTCAAGGGTGGCTACACTATCTTTGAATAAGGCTTGGGCCCGCTGAAAATCACGTTGTGCTTTTTCCTCAGAAAGCTTAGCCTGTCCGACACTCGCAGCAACCTCTGTCGGATTCAACGTTGCCAACAATTGACCGGTTTGCACGGCATCACCCTCTTTCACATATATCTTACTAACTACGCCACCATTTTTAAAAGAAAGAATCGCTTCGTTGTCGGTTGTAAAAACGCCGGATGTCTTGATTTGCTGTCCCACCGATTTCTGAGATAATGTTAATAATTTTACGGGTATCGTATCCTCACGGAGCCCATCGGCCGATCGATCGCTGGTGCTTTTACAGGAAACAAAAGCAACCAGAAGTACTAATAGAGAACCAAATCTATTCATAATCTTATTTTTTTAATGGATAAGTGGCTGTTTCCCTTTCCAACTCCGCGGCAGCCAACAAGACGTTATATTTATTAATGAGTGTAGATAATTGAGCAGTGGTTAATTGATTTCTTGCGTCAATTGTTTCAATGTATGTATTAGAACCTACTTTATACCCCTTTTCAATCAGCCGTTGATAAGACGCGGCAGCCTCTAATTGTTTTAAAGAAGAGTGATAATTCTGCCACGCGGCAATCAGATTGTTCTTCGCGATCCTCGAGCTCACTTCCAGTTGTTGCTGCACATGCGCTCTATTAAGAGATGCGTCAGCCAACTCTAATTGCGACTGCTTGATTTTTATGCGGTTTCTATTACCGGTATATATAGGCAAATCAAATTGCAAACCAACCATCAAATAACGCGATTGATCGTTGAAACGCATTTGTTCCGCTTGGGAGCCCAAATCCAAAAATCCGCTGATCTTAGGAATGGAAAACTTTTTGTTCATCTTAATGACATTTTCATTGATAGCTATCACTTGTTGAAGTGATTTCAACTCCTCACGTGACTGAATATCAGGATCTGCCTGTAACAGAACAGTTGCTTTTTCCAAGGCCGCATCAGCATTATACAGAGTATCTATGAATGTCTCTCCTTTTCTGTTGAGTAATGCGTTAAAATATAACCGAGCGTTTATTTGTTGTTGCTCCGCCTGGGTAACCTGCGATCTTACCTGCTCGATTTCGCTGTTAGCGCGAAGCACATAGGCCGGTAGTCCTTTACCGTTTGCCAATAGACGTTCGTTAACCCGCTTGGATTCCTCAGCCAGTTTTAATGCCGATTCATATATTTTTACAGCTTGGTGTGCATTTAAAAAGTTGAAATAGGCCGACTTAATATTTTTCACCAATTCACGCTCGTAAGTCTGCACCTCAAATTCTTGTAAATGAACCTGTTGCTCATTAATCCGTTTATTGTATCCAATATCCGTATTAATAATGGGTACCGTCGTTCTAATCCGAGCGTCATAATAGTTCTTTGGCAAAAAATTGATCGATTCGTTCTGCAGCTGAGGAAAGTTTTGAGAATTTGTCAATTGATTCAAGGTCGTATATACCGGGTTCATCAAATCACCTAAAGGCAATAATATATTTCGACCTCCCGAGGCCGTGCTATAAGTTGCCTGAAGAGCAACGCTTGGCTGGTACATACTCTTTGCTGTCTGGAGAGCCAACATCGCATTATCCAAGGAAATGTTTTTTTGCTTGAGCACTAAATTGTTATGTCTTCCCTCCTCGATATAAGCATCTAGCGTACTGATTTGCGCCCTCGACAAGAAGGGGATCAGTAACACTAAACAACAAGTTATTATAAACAGTGTTTTCATTATTAACAGTGTTCTTTAATGAATAAAAAAATTAACCTTTTATCTGTTCCAAAAATTTAATATAACTATCAAAAGCGCAATCAAGAATTTGAGTCCCCTCCTTTAGCTCAATCAAATGCTTCTCAACGACATGGGTGATATGCCCGTGCATATTAAGCGCACACAAGCCGTGCACGGTCGACCAAACCAACAAGGAAAACATTTTAGTGTCATGTCCCTTAAAATAACCGGATCGTTGACATTCAGCGATGGTGTAAACCAGAAAGTTAAAAGCCTCTACACCATCGTCCCACTGCTCTGCCTCGCTACCGCAAATTTTCTGAAGATATTCCAAAGGCTCCTTCATGATAAACATAAGCTCATAAAATTCACGATTTTCCATGGAAAACTGCAAATAGGTTCGCCCCATCGCTTTCAAGCGCTCAAATGGGTCATCCACGTTACTAAGGGCAGAAAATTTAGTGCGCAACACCTTGAATCCTTCCTTCTGTAACGTATAGATAATATCGTTTTTATCTTTATAATAAAGATAAATGGTAGTCGGACTGAACTCAATGGCTGATGCTATTTTCCGGATAGAAGTAGCTTCATAACCTTCTTTCAAAAACAGCACTTTCGCAGCGTCCAAAATACGCTGACGCAAATCTTCTTTATGCCTCTCTTTGCGTTCCTTTATTCCCATTTTTTATACCTCATGCAAATAACACAGCAAACATAGTTAACAGTGTTAATATTTCCAAATTTATTTTGTAATCAGCTCTTAGATGTTAGTCAAGAGGTGTCATTAATTAGCTTGCGGCAGACACCGAAACCTCTCCGTCTTATAATATTGTTACACCAATCCATATATATTCAAAAACAAAAATTTTACCTTCGTTCAAAAAAATTGGCCGACTAACAAATCGGTATTTGTTCAAATAAGCAATAAACATTTGGGCATCTATAAAAAAGAATTGTTTATTTTTAACTTAATGATTCAATTTGCCAAATTTCTACAACAAATAATTTAACACACATGAAGTATTATTCCCCTTTACTTTACTGCAGTCTGGCCTTTGCTGTCTTTCAAGGCTGCTCGCAAGCTGAAAAGAGCACAACACTCACTAATACTCCTGAGAAACTAATCGATCCTGCCAATATGGACACAACTTTTAAACCGGGAGATGATTTTTTTCATTATGCAAGCGGCGTCTGGCTGAAAAACAATCCAGTACCGGCCAAAGAAACGCGTTGGGGTAGCTTCAACCAACTACGAGATTTTAACGCAAAAGCAGTAAAGAGCATTTTGGAAGAGGTTTCCACAAAAAAAGATGCAAAAACAGGTAGCGTAGAACAACGCGTGGGGGATTTTTTCTCGAGTGCGATGGATAGCGTTGGAATCGATGCTGCGGGCAAAGAACCAATTAAAGATGATTTAACGCGCATCAACAGTATAAAGGATATCGATGGCGTTGTCAAAGAAATTGCATTTCAGCGAACTATTGGAATTGGTTCCCCTCTTTATAATTTTTACGTCGATCAAGACGAAAAAAATACAGCAGCCAACATTGCGCAATTTGGTCAAGGTGGACTCACACTCCCTGATCGCGACTATTATCTAGTTAATAACACGAGAAATCGTGATATTAAACAAGCCTACGAAACTTATGTTCAGCAGCTATTTACCCTGGCAGGAACTAACGACACGGAAACGGTTAAAAAGTTTGAACAAATATGGAATATAGAAGCTGCTCTCGCGAAAGCCGAATGGAGTCGGGAGGATATGCGAGATCCCTACAGAACCTACAACAAACTTACATTAGCCGACTTAAAGAAGAACGCTCCCCAACTCAATTGGGAGACGACTTTTAGTACGCTAAAGATTGAGGATGCAGACAGCGTAATAGTCAACAATCCTTCATTTTTCGTCGAGGCATCTAAGCTACTTGCAAAAAAATCGGTTGACGAATGGAAAACATATTTGCAATGGAATATGCTTAAAACTGCAGCACCACACTTAAGCACGCCTTTTGTCAAAGCTAATTTTGCTTTCACACAGGCCCTGACAGGTCAGAAAGAGATGACACCTCGTTGGCAACGCAGTTTTGAAGTGATTGATCGTTCCATCGGTGACTTATTAGGCCAATTATATGTAGCCAAATATTTCAAACCTGATGCAAAAAAACGAATGGTTGAATTGGTAAAGAATTTATCGGAAACTTACGAGGAACGAATCAAGACACTGGACTGGATGAGTGAAACGACCAAGAAAAAGGCCATTGAAAAACTACAGGCCTTCACACCCAAAATCGGCTATCCCGATAAATGGGAAACCTATGACGGTTTGGAAATAAAGAAGGATGATTATTATGGAAATATCCGCCGTGCCAAGACATGGAACTATAACGACATGGTGGACCAGTTAGGCAAACCGGTAGACAGAACACGTTGGGGTATGACACCGCCGACTGTGAATGCCTATTACAATCCGGCAAACAATGAAATTGCTTTCCCAGCCGGTATTTTACAATTTCCGTTTTTTGACTTTTCGGCAGATGATGCAGTTAATTATGGTGGGATCGGCGCCGTCATCGGTCATGAGATGACGCATGGCTTTGACGATCAGGGAAGGCAATACGCTGCCGATGGTAACTTAAAAGACTGGTGGACAAAAGAAGATGCGGATAATTTCAAAAAATTGGCGAATAAGGTGGTGGAGCAATACAATGGCTACACCGTTCTTGATACACTTCATGTAAAGGGCAAACTCACCTTGGGAGAAAATCTAGCGGATTTGGGCGGTTTGGCCATGGCCTATGCAGCATTCAAAAAGACTCCTCAAGGGCAATCCAACGAAAAGATTGATGGTTTTACCCCTGATCAGCGTTTCTTTTTATCATGGGCTCAGGTATGGCGTATGAATACTACACCTGAAACAGCCGCTCAATTGATCTTGGTGGATCCCCATGCACCTGCTACAGCACGGACAATCGGCCCCTTAGTTAATATGGATGCTTGGTATAAAGCCTTTAATGTAAAAGAAGGCGATAAGCTATACAAGCCGGAGAATGAACGAATCAGGGTTTGGTAGAAAGGTATAAGCGTAGGGTATAGGGCATAGGGGGGCGGCATACCTTATACCCTATACCTAAAACCTTACCTTAAATCTCAATAAGCTCCAAACATAGGTTCTTTTAAACGACAGATAGGATGATATTCTTTAAAGTCAACTGCCATAGCGATATATCCGTCTCTTACGGGTTCTTCTCTAACCAAATCGGTGCTTAAGTACTTTTTATTGTCATCACATAGCAAAGTAACAACAACTGCATCTTCCCCCAATTCTTCCTTCAGCTTAATGGCTCCAATCACATTAGCACCCGAGGAGATTCCTACGGCCAATCCTAACTGTTCGGCCAATTTTTGGGCCATCAAAATAGCATCACCATCATTCGCCCGAATTACCTTGTCCAATTGATCTAACTGAACAATGGCCGGTATAAATTCATCAGATATCCCTTGTATCCGGTGCGAGCCAACTTTAAATCCTGTAGATAGCGTAGGACTTTCGGCCGGTTCCAAAGGATGAATCCGAACTTGGGGATGTACACTGCGTAAATAACTTCCTACACCCATGACCGTCCCACCGGTGCCGACTCCGGCAACAAAAGCATCTGGCTGTAGGCCTTTGCTTTTTAATTGTTCCCAAATTTCACGTCCTGTTGTTCGTTCATGTGCTTCACAATTATACCTGTTTTCAAATTGGCGAGGTAAAAACACACCGCCTCTCTCAGCCATCTCTTCACTCATTTTAATACTTCCCAAAAAGCCACCCTCCTCTTTACTCACCAACACAATCTCGGCTCCCATGCTTTTTATGATGTCAATACGTTCGCGACTAAGCCAGTTAGGCATGATAATTTTAACCGGGTGCCCAAGCGCCCTGCCAATCGCTGAAAAGGCTATTCCCGTATTCCCACTCGTTGCTTCAACGATGGTGTCAGTTGGTTTTATTTGACACCCTAAATAAGCTTTATACATAATATATAAAGCCATCCGGTCTTTAATACTTCCGGTTAGATTATAATGTTCGCACTTGACGTAAATCTTATTGGCTTTTCCAAGATATTTGTAATGTAATTCCAGCATCGGCGTATTACCTACTAAATGCCATAAATGCTTGAATCGACTATCCAATTCAGGCGATAGGCAAGCGCTTAATACCTCTTCTTTTGAAATAAAGTTCATTGTATTCAATTTATTGGTTGATAAAAAAATCGCCCTATATTCTTTAGAAAATTCTATATAGACTTAGTAGACAAAGGGTTATTTTTTTTAGCGAAGTATTTATTGGTTAAATTAACTCCACACTTATTAAGACAAAGGCTGAGCGCCGATATTAGCAGCAAAGGTAGTCTTTTTTATATAAACAATGAAATTCCCTTAATTACGATCGCAATCGGCATAAGCAAGTACGTTGATTTTATGTTTTGTCTACACAAATGCCTGAATCGTCGTCAATAACAACCTTATCGTATATAGTAGCGAACAACCGATTGCACAAGCAAATCTATTTCCTTACTTTCATTTAAAACTTGATAAAGAAGCTTTGTTAGCATGTTAACATCCTTATCCTTCAAGCAAGTCCACGTGGCTCTTCATATTTTTATATGGAGCATCCTATTGCTTTTGCCCTATCTTATCGGATCGGCTGACAATAATTATCAAATTGGTGCTATACCCGGTTGGCTCTTTACACTAACAGGCATAATACATGCCGCCATATTTTATGGAAATGCCTATTTTCTTTATCCAAAGCTATTCAATAAACGATTCTGGTGGTTATATATAGTTGGTAGCCTCTTGTTAATTTTCGTTTCTCTCCGATTAAAGCATTGGCTGCTTTTAAACTATTTTGCTGAAATTCCCCCTAGTCCTTTGGTTTATAGATTCCTCTTCGCTCCTTCCATTCTTGTCTTTGTCATAAGTTTTGTTTACCGTATGGTGTTAAACAGGATTCGAGCAGAACGATTGCAAAAAGAACGGCTCGCGGTTCAATTACAGGCCGAACTTAAATTTCTCCGCACGCAAATCAGTCCGCATTTCCTTTTCAACGTATTGACCAACATGGTTTCCCTTGCCCGAAAAAAATCTGATAAATTAGAAGAATCCCTTATTATGTTGTCAGGTATAATGCGTTACATGCTTTACGACACAGAAGGCAAAAAAGTCGCTTTAATCAAGGAAATTGAATATTTAGAAAATTACATTCAGCTGCAAGCCTTGCGATTTGGGCAAGAAGTCAGGATAATCAGCCAGCTGTCAAGGCCAGCCGAGGACAAGCAATATGTTATTGAACCCATGTTGCTTATACCATTTGTTGAAAATGCTTTTAAACACGGTGTTACCCACTTGGAAGCTCCACAAATCCATATCTCTTTGACAGTACAGGATGACGTGCTCTTTTTTGAAGTTCGAAATCACTATCAAAGCCAGCATAAAACCGTCCATGAACGATCAAGTGGTATAGGACTGGAGAACACGAAACAGCGTTTAGAACTTTTATATAAAGAGAAATACGCATTAAAAACCAATGCAGACAATAATCTGTTTTGCATACAACTTACACTTAAACTAATATGATGAGGTGTTTAATTGTAGATGATGAAGTATTGGTGCGAGAGCTGATGGAAGATAATATTCGGCAAGTACCCTTTCTAAATTTAATAAAATCCTGTAGAAATGCGCTGGAAGCGGCAGCTGTATTGCACCAAGAACCGATCGATTTGATTTTTCTGGATATACAAATGCCGCAAATAAGTGGCCTGGAATTTCTGCAGACACTCAAAAAACCACCATTGATCATCTTGGTTACCGCTTATGAGCAATATGCGTTAGAAGGTTTTAATCTACAGGTGGTAGACTATCTCTTAAAGCCCTTTGGCTTTAAGAGATTTTTAAAAGCTTGCAATCGCGCACAGGACTTGTTCGCCATGCAAACCGCCGTAACACCAAAAAAGGAGGAGACGGATCACTTCTTCGTTCATGTTGAGTATACTTTAGTTAAGATTTTGATAAACGAAATAGACTATGTGGAAGGGCTTAAGGACTATATTAAAATTCACTTATCCTCTACATCCAAACCCGTGTTGACGCGCATGACCATGAAATCGATAGAAGAACGATTACAGCCTTTTTCTTTTATACGTACACATAAATCTTACCTGGTTGCTGCAAATAAAATCACGACCATTAAACGTGATTTCGTATGCATTCGAGACCAAGAAATCCCGGTTGGCGAATCTTTCAAGGAACGAGTTAATCAATTATTGAATCTCGGAAGTTAAATTTTTGCTGTTTGTCGATACATATGCTATCCTGGTCTACTTTCCTAAAATACTAAAATCAAAGCCACTAATTTTAAATCAGTAAGGCAAAAAACTGCATCAAAAAGGAAATTTGGTAAAAGCCTTATGAGAAGGTTTAATTTTAAAATTTGGTATTATGTTAGTCTTCATTGCAATTCGGATACTTTTTGTAGCCTGCATGATTTTTATAATCGGCTACATTTATGGGGGATTTTCCCGCAAGCCTGTGTTGGCGACCATTTCGAAAGTCGCTGCAATTCTCGTTATTTTTCTTTTTATAGCAGCCAATATTTTCGCTTTCCAATGGCGAGGCAATAGGCTTTTTGGGAAACACGTACATCATTGCGATCAGATTGAATACAGGCAAGATAAAGAAGAACGTTAATTTACTGGAGTGGGTTTTGACAATGCCGTCTGCACAAGTTGCGCAGACGGCGTTTTGTTATTACGAAACAATGATAAACAACCCTTTATTTTTTCGAGATAATTCGCTCGTTTACTTTTCTCCAATCAAAGACATGAAAGGTTCGGTTGGTACTCATAGCCACCAAAATCCCTTCAGGAAATTGCGCTCCTAAATTTACGGAACTAGCGTCGGCTCCATCCGTCTCCATTGCACTAACAGGAATTTCAGCTAATAAAGGATATTCGTTTTTATTGGCTTTAGTTCCTTCCCGAGGATAAACCATAAAGGTATGCGAGCCTTGGTTAGACACGAGAATATAACCGGTTTCAGCCCCCGTTTTGTAAATAGCAATTCCTTCATGATCCTTTGAAAAACCACTTTGTCCGAAAAGAGCTAGTTCTTCATTATTATTTACCGCAGGGTCAGCCATATATTTCCGAATCCCCGTTTGTTCATCGGAATAATAGATATAGCCCAGTTCGTTATCGACCGCAATGGCTTCAATTTCCTTCTTGCCACTATACTTCCCAAATTTCCGTACAAGGTCACCGCTGACAGATCCGGCTCCATTGTCTCTTAACCGATATTGCCATAAATAACCCACTGCCGGGCCCGATTTTCTGCCTACCACCGCAAATACTTGCTTGTCTCTCGGCCGCGTATACAAAGCAATGCCCATTGGAGCTCGCTCCTCTTCACCTACAAATACATCTATTCCGCCGTTATCCACGGGACTTAAGTCAGGCAGCGTAAAAACTCGTATTTTATTTGTCTCACGCTCAGTCAACACCGCAATGTCCACACTTTTCCCGTTCAATTGAAAACCGTAAGCAATATCAACGTTGTTCGGCCTTTTAATCCCCTCTACTCTTTTGACAATTTTCCCCTGCAGATTAAAAGCATAGAGAGCTCCATCACTATCTTTATCCGTTCCGATAATTAGGCTTTTTTCCACCTGTTCTGAATCAATCCAAATGGCCGGATCATCACTATCATGTTTAACTTTTTCGGTAATGACCGTTGCAACTAATGTATCTGTTGGATGATCCAATGGTTGAGTTGATTTACTATCATTTTTATTGCTAGCCGATTGACAACCAAAAGCCAGTACAGTAGCCATAAACGCTAAAACGAGGTATACTTTATTTCTTTTGTTCATTATTCTTTTTCTCACAAAAATGCCTTTATTGACTGAATAAAATCAATTTTCACGCGTTACAAATAGTGAACATGATTAAAAATAAAGGCAACAATTTGTAACAATACGTCCTAAATCTAGATTATGCCCGCCTCTTCTCTGTTATTGAAATAGTATTAATGATGCATTTATAGAGTTTTAACAAAGGGTTAATAAGGACAATACCCTTATTAACCCTTTGTCAACACCTTATTAACCCCTTATCAACCCTTTGCTAATAATAACAATACTATAAAGTATTAGGGTGGAAAGCCTAATTAAACCATAAGCAAGAACGCTTTATATAGCTTGAAGAAATGCTGTTAAACTCTTGCCCGGCTCGACACCTAATTTTTTACGAAGACGATACCTGGATACACGAAGACTGTCTGTAGAGATACCCAAGAGGGCAGCCATGTCCGGTGTATTCATGTTGAGTTTGATGAGGGAAACCAAGCGCAGATCTGCCGCAGATAAATCAGGGTTAATCTGTTGTAAATGCAGAAAGAAATCTTGATTAATTTCTTCGAATACTCTTCGGAAATCAACCCAGCTAGCTTCTTTATGAAAGCTTTGGTTAATCTTATTGAGTAATTGCCTAAGCTCTTTTTTATAGCTTCTACTATCGTTTCGAATAATTTCAGTCAAAGCCAGTTTCATTTCCTCCAGCAATTTATTTTTTTCAATTGCCTGGAGCGTATGAGACGTAATTTCTTTTGCTTTGCTTTCGATTTCGATCTGTAATTGCTCTTCCTGAAGTTTTTTATTTTGCAGCTCGACTTCCATTAAACGTTGCTTAGCCTGCAGCAGATCCGTTTCCTGATCGCGAAGCTGCCTTTCATTGCGTATTTTTTGCCGCTGGTTTCTCACCACGATTATGAATAAAAGAACCAATAAACAAGCGATAATACCAAGTGTTGCATAGATAATAATGGCCGTTCTGCGCTCCTTCGCCAATTGTGCGATGCGGGCGTCTTTACGATCAATATCATAAAGTACCTTAAGCAGAGCAGCTTGGTTTTTACTATCTTCATTATAGATTTCGATATACAGCTTCCGACTCAACTCTAAATAGTAAAATGCACTATCCGCATTTTTCAGAAAACTATAGGTCTTCCCTAGGTCCCTATAAGCACTACTTAATCTGCTCCATGCTTTGTTTTCTTTAGCTAACTTTTCGGCCAGTCCGGTATAGATCAAGGCCTCTTGGTATTTGCCCGTCTTTCTGTTGATATCTCCTATGTTATTATAGGCATCAATTAGCATTGGAATATTATCGTTCGCTTTAAAACGATTCAATGCTTTGGTAAAGTATTGATAGGCCTCAACATACCTTCCCTTGTCTTCATAAATACTTCCTAAATTCTCGTTGATTAAAGCTATGCCGTCTAAGTCATTTATTTGCTCAAAGGCTTGCATAGCCTTTTGTTGAAAGTAAAAAGCGCTGTCGTAATCGCTACATTTTTCATAAAGATGCCCAAGATTTCCATAAGTATTTCCTTGTCCTTTAACGTCTTCTGATCTTTTATAGCTATTTAAGGCTTGGAAATAAAGGCGTTTAGCTTCTTCTCTTTGATTGTTTAAAAATAACAAGAGAGCTAAATCATTCAGGTTTGCCGCTCGTTGACTTTGGTTTCCTCGCTCCAGCAGTTTTTCTGCTTGTAGATGGTAATTTAATGACTGTGCGAAGAGGCCCGAGTTATAACATATCTGCCCCATCTTTTGCAAGGATAAGGCTTGTTTAAGCTTATCGTCTTGCCTTTCGGCTTGCAGATAACGTTCATTCTCTATGACTAATAAGGAATCGGAAGGTCGAATATCATACAGATCTAAATACCCAATATCCAAAACAGCAGAAGGTGTTTGCGCTGTTAAAAAACGTGGATAGCATAATATCCAGGCAATTGCAAAGATACAGACACGAAAACGTACCATATCACAAAAATAATCGCCTGATGTTAATTTATTGTTAATTAAAATCTTATAAAGTGTTCGCTTAATAAACGAAGTTGCCGCAGTTATATACCATGACCTATAATAAAAAGGGCTATCTAGTGCATGACAGCCCCTTTTATTTTTCTATTATTACTTACATATCAAACTTAAGACCTAGATTATAACGTGGTTTATAAAACTCATTTTGCATCGGACGATTACTGGCGCCCCAATAATAGCGTAACGATTGATTGGTCAGGTTATTAGCTTCTGCAAACACGCGCATATACTTTCCGAATTTATACGAAGCATTTGCATCTAAGAAGAATTGGCTATCGTAATAAAAATCGCTAAAAGCATCGGATCCTATTTCATCGATGTAAGCAGCTGTATAATTGGCTGAGACACGCGCGGAAAAGCGTTTATTTTCCCACGATAACGAACCATTCACCATATGTGGGGCAGTTTGTGGCAAAGTCATATTACCTCTCGGATTACCATCCGCATCCGCAATACCTTTCGCTTTCGACTTGGTGTAGGTGTAGTTGGCATATACGCCAAAACCTTTCAGGAATTTACCGGGCAGGAAGTCCAATTGACGCTGAATAGCAAGCTCAAAACCATAAACATCCACATTATCGCCGTTACGATCCTGCACAAAACGCCAAGTTTCTCCTTCCGGAATTAAATTGCTTGCTCCTGGAAAATCGTTTGCAAACTGTTCTGCCGTATAATCTCTATTACTGTATTTATAAATAAAATTCTTCAAGTTTTTATAATATACACCTCCGGAAATAATACCGACCGACTTAAAATACTTCTCCGCCATGAGATCGAAGTTCCAAGCATAAGTCGCTTTTAGATCCGGATTACCCGCCACGACAAAACCATCGTCTATGTTAGACTGTACATAAGGGGCGATCGCATAATAGTTCGGTCTGGCCAAGCTCGTTGTAACAGCACCTCTTAATACCAAGTCTTCTTGAGGAACATACTTAAAAGTTACACTCGGTAATACGTTTGTATAACTATTTTTAACAGACCTTGTACCTGCCAGTTCTTCCTCATCGGCCACCACATTTCCGGTATAGTCGATATTGGTATGTTCGATCCTTGCCCCTAAAATCATGGACAATTGACTATTGAAATCCTGATCCCAACGAATATAACCAGCGGTTATTCGTTCTTTGGCTTTATAATTTGCGGATAAATACTCATCGGGTTTATCCTCTTGCTCAAACTGAGACGCATCTGTCAAATCAAGGTTACCCAATAAATGCTTGTCGGCAAATAAACCGGGTGCATATTGGTTACCTGGTTCAAAGGCACCTGTCCAATTGACAGTTTGCACATTGCCTAAAACATCATATTGTCCGCCAAGTGGTGTGTATTCAAAGAATTCATTTCTCCGTTCCTTCTCTTTCAGACGTAAGCGGGCACCAAAACGCAAGCGACCTTTTTCACCGTCAATCAAGGAGAAAGGAACCCGAAAGTTCAGTTTTGCACCTAGTTCGGTTTCATCGGTATAATCATGATTTTCGCTGATGGCGTCAAGTTGACTTAAACCAGCATTTGGACGGTCATACACTAAATCTACCGGGCGATCATTAGAAGAGGGCACTTGTTGGATCAATAAGTCTTCTTCGCTTTCGTATTCGTAGTTAATGTATCGTTCATGTGGCCGGTCTTCACTTGCCTTCGCATAACTCACCGCCCAATCCATATCCAAGGACGAACCCAGCAGGTGATTCCCACCCAATGAATAGTTTTGCACACGTTGGTCTTCTAAGCGAGCATAATCAACGCGGTTATTACCAATGCCCCCTTTAGTTTCGCGCGAAATTTTATCGAGTTTAAAACCTCCCGCCACTCCCAGATCTTCTTCCGCCAATTCCATATCGGTTCGCACACGATATCGGTTTTCCCAGTCGTCCCGCCAATTGTACATGAGATTAGCATATAAACTATGATTCTCATTAATTTTATAATCAAAAGCTCCCGCCACACTTCTTCTAACACGGTGCACATTGTATCTTCGAATATCTTCGCGAGATAACCACGCATTGCCATCTTTATCCTGTTCCCATTCGCCTTCAATACCTTCGGAGCCCAGTTGATTATTGTTGTAAGAGCCACTCAACACCATACCGAATTTGTTATTAGCAAAACGGTTTCCATAAACAAAAGCACCGGTATAAATGGGTGTTTGGTGTAAGGGGTTATAACCGCCTGCTAAGGTTGCTGATATCCGTTGCCCATTTGGTGAAGCCCTCGTAATCAAGTTCACCGATCCACCGATGGCATCCGCGTCCATGTCGGGCGTTAACGTTTTATTCACCTCGATGGTTGAAATCATATCCGAGGGGATTAAATCCATTTGTACCCGTCGATTGTCGCCTTCTGCCGAAGGGATCCGATCGCCATTGAGTGTCACGGAATTTAACTCCGGTGACAATCCACGCACGATAATATTACGGGCTTCTCCTTGGTCATTCTGCATGGTAATACCAGGAACGCGCCGCAAGGCGTCACCGATATTGGCATCAGGGAAACGTCCTACTTGATCAGATGAAATGATATTGGTGATATTAGATTTACTTTTTTGTTGATTAAGCGCCCTGGCCTGTCCTCGGAGACGATCACCCATAATGACTACCTCGTCCATCGTAACGGAACCGTCTTCTAACATAAAATTGACAACTGTATTTTCCCCCGCAGTTACCAGGACCTGTTGCTTTGTCCTTTGATAACCCATATAAATTACTTCCATTTCATAGGTTCCTGCAGGCACATTTAAAAATTCATAGTCGCCATTTTGACCTGATATAGTATAACGGTTTCCAACATTGAGGCGTACAGTGGCTCCCGGCAAGGAAGCTCTTGTAAGCGATTCTTGCACTTTTCCGGAAATTACTCCATGCTGTTGTGCAAAAGCGATAAAGGATAAGGTCAAGAGCAAACAGCTTGTAAAAAGTTTTTTCATTTCTTTGATGGTTTAGTATTTCACTTAAGACATGACAGCTTGATATTAACATCTCACTTGTTCATGTTACAAAGTTGATGAACCTCACCATTTCAATGAAAAGGCAAACGTTACAAAATATATACCTAGCCCTTTCAACCGTTAACAGCATAGCAGCAAGCAGATAAAAACAAAGCACAAAACACTCATTAACAAACACTTACAAACAAACAAAAGAACCATTAAGTTTATGTTAAATAGAAGTTAGCTTTGGAGCAGTGAGAAGTAAGATTGAAGGTATAAGGTGGAGTATGATATCCATAAGGCTTATAGCTTATAGCCTATTGCTTATAGCTTATAGCCTATTGCTTATAGCTTATAGCCTATTACTTAAAGCCCGCATGTCTCTTATGAAAATAAATATGTGCGGGCAATCCAAAAGGTTTTTCACTTGTCGTATAATAACCGGACCCGTCCCGTGCAAAAGTGATTGCTTCGCCTTGCGGTTCGGGCTGATAAGGCTGCATAGTGCCTTCATGACGAAACATTTCGGGTATAGATTCACCTTGCTTACGCTTCCAATAATACACATTCAGTAGATTTTTTATCAGCACCTCCTTACCATCCGGCGAGATATCGGCACTTGTAACAAAGGTATAAGGAATGGAAATACGCTTTTTCAGGGTAATCGTATCAGTTTTCTGTGCAGGAAGTATCGCTTCATAGACACCAACATGCAGGTCGCGCTTACTTATAATATAGAGCTTTTTATCAATAGGGTCGAAAAATAGGGACTCAGCGTCTTTCGGACCGTCTTCATAGCGAAGAGTGTACGTTGTAATGGACTGTTTAGGAATGGTATCAACAACGTTGTTCTCATTAATTTTTGGCTCTTCAAACTTATGAACATAAATAGTTGAATGTTTTGCCAAATTGTCGCCAATATCGCCAACTAATAAATAAGACTTCCCGCTATCTTTCATGGCAGCCATATCTTCCCAATCACGGGCGTCAATTCCTTCTAAATAATAGGTTGTTTTATGTCTCGCCGCGCTATCCAGCAAAAACACACGGGCCTGATCACCGCTATCGTTGTGTGTCCAGAAATAACCTGGATTATAACCACTGCAGACTAAACCCGAAGCTTCGTCGATAGCGTCATAAGCAATCTCGCCTTTATCGATTGCTTCTCCAAATTCACCTTGTTCTATGGGGCAGAATACGGTAAGAAGAAACGATATACCGATGATGTGAATAATTAAACGCATAGTAATTTATTTGACAATTAAAGGTTCCCCCTCCCTGACCATTTTTTGTACCTTTGCCCATATTTTGGTTGACATGCAGATAGAACAATTTTACGACACCGGGCTCTCCCATGCTTCTTACGCTATTGTTAGTAATAACGAAATGGTACTGGTTGATCCGGCAAGAGATCCTGAGCCGTACCTCGCCTTTGCAAGAGAAAATCATGCCAAAATTATCGGCATCATTGAAACACATCCTCATGCAGATTTTGTAAGCAGTCATTTGGAGCTTCATAAACGTACGGGAGCCGCCATTTATACCAGTAAGTTAGTAGAAGCGGATTATCCACATCAATCTTTTGACGAAAACGATGTGATTGAAATTGGTAGTCATACTTTAAAAGCACTTAATACTCCCGGACATTCACCCGACAGTATTTGTGTACTGTTGAGCGATCAAACCGGAAAAGAATTGGCTTTGTTTACAGGTGATACCCTTTTCGTTGGAGACGTTGGACGACCCGATCTTCGCGAAAATGTTGGAAATGTAAAGGCAAAAGCGACCGAATTGGCAAAAGCCATGTATCATACCTTGCACAGCAAAATCATGAAGTTACCGGCTGACGTTGTAGTCTATCCCGCACATGGCCCTGGCTCGCTTTGTGGCAGGAGCATGAGTAAAGAGTTACAAAGCACTATTGGCAAAGAGCTCAAAGAAAACCCGGTTTTACGCCCCATGGAAGAGTCGGAATTTGTAGAATTGCTAATGGATGACCAGCCTTTTATTCCAAAGTACTTTGTCCATGATGTAGCAATCAATCGTTCGGGGGCCGACGATTTGGAAGCAAGCTTGGCACACATTATACGTATAGTGGAATCAGAAATTGAAAACACTACCGCTTTGCTCATCGATACGCGCCCTGCACATGTATTCAGAGCCGGGCATTATCCACATGCCATTAATATTCCGGATGGCAACAAATTTGAGACCTGGGTCGGCAGTATTGTTGGGCCGGGCGAATCATTCTATTTAATTGTTGCGGAAGAACGAAACGCGGATGGTTTATTACGTAAACTGGCCAAGATCGGTTATGAGAGTCAGTGTAAAGGCTATCTTACATCAACGGAAAGCAGTAATGTAAGTCCAGCGTTCGATCTTTCTTTTTTCAAAGAAAACGAAACTGACTTTACAATTATCGACATTCGCAATGATAGCGAGCTAAAGAAGGGCAAGTTGTTTAAGGAAGCCATTCATATACCCCTGCCCCGATTACGGGAATCGCTTCAAGCAATACCGGAAGAAAAGCCGATTGTCGTACATTGCGCCGGCGGCTATCGCTCGGCTATCGGCTCGAGCATTATTGCCGCTCGTGTAGCGGTACCTGTATACGATTTAAGTACTGCTGTACATGAATTTGAGAAATAGTTGAGTGGTTGAGTAGAGAAGTAGTTGAGTGGCTTAACGCTTTGATAATTCAACGTTTTAACTACTCAACATTTTAAACGATTCACCTATTTAACGTTTCGACAACTCAACTATTCAACAACTTAACGTAAAACAAATGAACTTTGTAATAACCGCTGACGGCTCGAAAACTATTTTCCATGAAACGGTCGGAGAGCATTATCACTCCAAGCATGGAGCGGTGCAGGAAAGCAGGCATGTATTTCTTCAATCCGGGTTACAATACCTCCTCCAACAGGGGTTAACTTCACAAAATGAGAAAGTATCGATTCTAGAGGTAGGATTCGGAACAGGTCTTAATTTTTTGTTGACCGCGGATTATTGCTTGAAACAAAACATTAAACTAACCTATACCGGTATTGAAGCCTATCCACTCGAAGTTGAGGTGATTGCACAAACGGGTTATGACAAAGAAGTAGATGCTACTCTTTGGCATTCATTCTTGGAGCATTATGGCCAAGCTCTATCCAATCCACAATGCTTAGTGAACGAAATAGACTTAACGATTGCCCATCAAGAAGTACTTAGCTTCAACAGCAAACAACGTGTTGACGTACTTTATTTTGATGCCTTCGCTGCGATTCATCAGCCGGAAATGTGGACATTGGAAACGCTTGAACATGCATGTTCCTTTCTAAAACCGGGAGGCGTATTTGTAACCTATGCTATTACAGGCAACCTAAAGCGTACGATGAAAAGTCTGGGATTTTCCATAGAAAAAGCACCCGGAGCACCGGGAAAGCGGGAGATGTTAAGGGCTGTTAAAATTGGTTAATTAGGTAGTGGAATGGTTAAGTTGTTAAATAGTTAAGTAGTAAAATCTCGACTACTCAATGTTTTGACCTCTCAATTAACGTCTCAACTACTCAACGTTTTGACTTCTCAACCACTCGACAATTTACAATTCCCCTTCAACCCCCAGCCCGAATAAAGCAAAGTCGTATTTCACGGGATCGTTGGCATCTAGTAGTCGAAGGTTGTCTGTTAGTTCAACAGCCGTATTCCAATCCGTCTGTTTACGCGTAATTAAACCTAAATGCCTGGCAACCCGTTCAACATGTACATCGCAGGGACAAATTAACTCGCTCATTCTTATTCGCTTCCAAATGCCGAAATCCACTCCTCGAAGATCATTGCGAACCATCCAGCGTAAAAACATATTAAGGCGTTTACAAGTTGACTTTTGAGCCGGTGAACTGATATGTTTTCGTGTGCGGGTAGGGTAATCCGGTAAACTAAAAAAATATGCCCGAAAACGATTCAATGCATCTTCAACCTTTAAATTCGGACGTATAAGCTCAGTTTGATAACATACATTACTGCTCATCTCTTGACTTGATACAGTTTCTTCCTGCCCCTCCATTAAAAAGTCTTCCCTAAACTCGCTCGACATCGATGAAGGCAAAAACGCATCCTCCAGGGAGTTAAAACGTTCATAATGCGCTCTGAAAAAGCTGACGAAATACAGCAAGTCAGTATCATTAAAAGTTCGATGCTTGAAGCCCAACAAGCCTTTCAAATCATCTGGTTCATGTCCTATAATAAACGCATAAGGCTTTCCATCCATTCTGTCAATTAGTTCGCGGCATTTATTAATAATGGTTTTCCGTTGTCCCCAAGCTAATACCGCTGCGAAAAAGCCCATGATTTCCACATCCTGCTTTACTGAAAATTGATGCGGAATGCAGATCGGATCATTTTCAATAAATCCAGGCTGATTATATTGTTCAACCTTACGATCGAGGAAGTCTTTTAAATGAAGCATTTAGCAGTTAGCATTTAGTGATTAGTGGTCAACAAACAGCTATTAATTCGTACAACGTATAACCTAAAGCTTATAACTTAAGAGCTTGCTCCAAATCTTTCAAAAGGTCTTCAATATCTTCGACACCAACACTAATGCGGATTAGATTATCAACAACTCCGACTTTTTCTCTAATTTCTTTTGGAATAGAGCCGTGGGTCATGGTAGCGGGATGGTTGATCAAAGATTCAACGCCTCCCAACGATTCGGCTAAAGAAAAAACTTTAAACGAGGAAGCTACTTTGAAGGTATCCTGTAGGGAGGCGTCCTTTAAAACAATGGAAATCATACCACCGAAATCGCGCATCTGTTTTTTAGCTACTTCATGATTTGGGTGGTCTTCAAAACCCGGCCAATATACCTTTTCAATTCTTGGATGATTCCGTAAGAATTGGGCTATCTGCCTACCATTCTCACAATGAGCTTTCATACGAAGATGAAGCGTTTTTATACCGCGAAGAGCCAGGAAACTATCTTGAGGCCCCGGTGTACCGCCACATGCGTTATAATAAAAGAACAATTGCTTATACAATTCTTCATTATTGGTGACTAAAGCGCCCATCACCACATCGCTATGTCCGGCTATATATTTCGTAACTGAATGCATTACAATATCTGCGCCTAAATCGATCGGATTTTGTAAATAAGGCGAAGCAAAGGTATTGTCCACTACATATAGAACGCCAGCCTCTTTCGCAATGAGTCCTACCGCTTCAATATCAACAATTTGCATCGTTGGATTCGTAGGAGTTTCAATCCAGATCAGCTTTGTTTGATCGTTTAAATAAGACCGGATAGTTTCAGGCCTCGTGAAGTCAACAAAATGGAACTTAATACCAAACTTCTCAAACACTTTTGTAAAGATCCGATACGAACCGCCGTATAAATCATTACCCGTAATAACCTCGTCCCCTGGCTTTAGCAAGCGTAGCACCGTATCGGTAGCGGCCATACCACTGGAGAAAGCCAAACCATATTTAGCATTTTCCAAGGCTGCAATACATTCCTCCAGTGCTTTGCGCGTCGGATTGGTACCTCGCGAGTATTCATAACCTTTATGTTCCCCAGGCGATTGTTGCCAGTACGTCGATGTCTGATAAATCGGCGTCATCACCGCTCCGGTTGTCGGATCGGGATGCTGCCCTGCATGTATAGCTTTTGTTGCGAATTTCATAAATTTCGTTATTCGTTGTTAGTTGTTAGTTATTCGTTGTTAGTTGTTAGTTATTGACTATGAACAAGAACTAATAACCAATTATCGATTATGACTAAGAACCAGTAACCGATAACTAATAACCAATTAATAAGCCTTAGCAAACAACACCCGTTGTTTTGATGGTTTGCCCGTAAATATACACGTTCCTTCTTCCTCTTTATTATTAAGAGGAATACAGCGGATGGTCGCTTTGGTTTCCTCCTTGACTCTTTTCTCCGTTTCTACTGTACCATCCCAATGGGCCGAGATAAAGCCGCCCTCCCCTTCAAGCACCTTTTTAAATTCTTCATAAGAATTTACTTCGGTAATGTGTGCATCGCGGTAAGTTAGTGCTTTTTGGTAGATATTCTCCTGTATAGTAATTAATAATTGTTCGATGGCTTCCGCTAATCCTATTTGCGGAACCGTTTCTTTGCTTTGCGTATCCCTTCTTGCCAGCTCCACAGTTCCATTTTGCAAATCACGAGCTCCTATCGCTACACGGACCGGCACTCCCTTAAGCTCCCATTCGGCAAATTTGAATCCGGGACGTTGCGTATCACGGTCGTCATATTTGGCGGAAATCCCCTTTTGCTTCAATTGTGCTATTAAGTTATCGGCAAGTGCGCCTATCTGCCGGCTCTCTTCTTCTGTTTTATAAATCGGTACAATAACTACTTGGATAGGCGCTAATTTAGGAGGCAAAACCAATCCGGCATCATCCGAGTGGGCCATAATTAAAGCACCCATCAAGCGGGTAGATACCCCCCAAGAGGTTGCCCATACATAATCCAGCTTGCCTTCTTTCGACGTAAATTTAACGTCAAAGGCCTTTGCAAAATTCTGCCCTAAAAAGTGGGAGGTGCCTGCCTGTAAAGCTTTACCATCTTGCATAAGCGCCTCGATGCAATAGGTATCTAAAGCTCCCGCAAAACGTTCGTTCTCCGTTTTTCTTCCACGAACCACAGGTAAAGCCATCCATTCTTCGGCAAAAGTAGCGTATACATTCAGCATACGTTCTGTTTCTTCCACAGCTTCCTCGCTTGTGGCATGCGCCGTATGCCCTTCTTGCCATAAAAATTCAGCTGTTCTCAAAAATAGACGCGTGCGCATCTCCCAACGTACGACATTGGCCCATTGATTGACCAAGATGGGTAAATCGCGATAAGACTGTATCCAGCCTTTGTAAGTATTCCATATAATGGTTTCCGAGGTTGGTCTTACAATTAACTCTTCCTCTAATTTTGCCTCTTCGTCAACAATGATTTGTCCATTTCCGTCATTTTTAAGACGGTAGTGTGTCACAACGGCACACTCTGTGGCAAAACCTTCCACGTGAGAAGCCTCTTTTGAAAAAAATGACTTTGGTATGAAGAGCGGAAAATAGGCGTTGCTGTGGCCGGTGTCTTTAAACATTTGGTCAAGTGCCGCTTGCATTTTTTCCCATATAGCGTATCCATAGGGCTTAATAACCATACATCCACGTACGGCGGAATGTTCTGCTAAATCGGCTTTACTTACTAATTCATTATACCATTGCGAATAGTCTTCATTTCTGCTAGTTATACCTTTACTCATTGTTGTATGTTTGGAATAAAAATTGTACTTTAAATGGAAAGCAAAAGGAACTGTTAAAATTTGTTAAAAATGTTAAAATCACTGTAAAGTTACTTCCATTTTGCGAATGTAAGGATTATTAAATTATTTTTGTAGCAGACGCATTTTTACAACCGTTTACCTATTAAACCTTTTCGGTTTAACGGTGTCTAACGTTATAAAGACCACAAAATTATTTGAAAGGAAAGAACAATGAAAAGTAAACCATTAATCATAAAAAGTGCCATATTGATAGGTGCCTTATCCTTAGGATCTTGCGCTACCAGTCAGTACGCACAGAATACTTTTCAGGATGATGTTTATGGAGGGAAGACAAAGGCAAAGGAGATCGCCTATCGCAGCCCGGACTATTACGATGAGTATGCCGAGCCTGCAGAAGGTTACGATGAATATGCAGATACGGATACCAATGCTTATGCCGACCAATATGCAGATCAGAATGGAAGATATTACGACGATGAATATGCGGACAGCTATGGGGATGCATATGCAGACGAATATAGCGACTCTGAATATGCCAATCGTATCAATCGCTTTTACTATGCGACACCAGGCATGTCCTATTACGACCCATTTTTTGACCCTTGGTATGGCTATGCCGGCTGGGGCGGTGGTTTTGGCTGGGGCGGCGGCTTCGGCTTAGGTTTTGGTTGGAGAAGTGGCTGGGGTTGGGGTGGTGGCTTCGGCTGGGGCGGATACTGGGGTAACCCATATTACGCTGGTGGCTGGGGCGGCTGGTACTCACCTTGGTGGGGACCCTACTCCTATTACGGCGCTGGCTGGGGCTGGGGCGGCGGCTACTGGGGTGGCGGCTGGGGCTATCCAGGCTGGGGCTGGGGTGGTGGTTACATAAGCCGCGGAAACTATCAGCCTCGTTCATATGCCGATAACTATAGAGGGTCAAGATCGTCTATAACTCGAATTAACCGAGGTGTTACCGGACGGGTTACTTCAGGTAGTTCAAGACCTGCCAGAGGTGTGGTTTCCGGTGGGTCGGCTTCAAGCTATAGAGGTCGAGGCGGCCGGTCTTCATCCGATGCCAATATTAACTCATCAAGAGGTTCATCATATAACGGTTCGGCAAGAGGCAGTAGACCTGCAATTAGCAGACCGAATTATGGAAGATCCGAAGGCTTGTCAAGACCCGGTTATTCCCGTCCAGCTACAACAGGCTCAAGACCTGGCGTTACTAGACCTTCAGGATCTTATTCCAGACCAGCTCGACCAACTAATTCAAGACCGAGTGAAGGTTATTCACGCCCTACCTCAAGGCCATCCTATACTCCGTCTCCGAGTCGTTCGTCCGGAGGATTTAGCGGCGGTGGTGGCATGAGCAGAGGCGGTGGCGGCGGTTCCGGCAGCTCGTCTAGAGGTCGCGGAGGACGATAATCTTAGATAAAAATAAAGCCGACCTTTTTTGATCAATTGTTTCAAAATTAGTCGGCTTTATTATTACATAACATAAAGCAATCCACTTATTACTAATTAATTTACTTCTCATGAATAATAAGAAATTAGCAACTCTTTGTCTGTTTTTATTTACAGCGGTTGCTTCTAGGGGTCAAAATTTGGATGAGTCGCTTTTATTTTCACAATACGAGCAAGGCGCCACAGCTCGCTTTAAAGCGATGGGAAATGCGCAAACGGCACTGGGTGGGGATATTAGCAACATCGCCGGTAACCCCGCTGGTCTTGGTTTTTTCAACAATTCCGACATAAGCTTATCGCTGGATTATTTCGGTGATAAGAATAAAGCCACTTACTTTGGTTCCCAAACAGAGAGCACCCGAGATCGCTTCGGTTTAAATCAGTTAGGTATCGTTTTTAATCTCCCGTCTATGCGTGCGAGAGGTGCTAATCTAGATCAGGGTTGGCTTAACTTCAATGTAGGTTTAAGTTATAATAAAACGAACAGCTTTATATCCAACTTGAATTATTCAGGACAAAACAACGAATCAAGTATTGCCGACTATATGGCCGATCCTAGAACAGGTGTTGCTCACGACTTTGGTTGGGATGCGGGTTTAGTTGATATTGGCGCAGACAATCTGTATTTCCCTATGGGTGTTCCGGATAATACACAACGTTCTTTCACACAAACTAAGGGATCTCAATCAGAAACCAACCTGTCATTTGGGGCCAACTACAGCAATAAACTTTATCTAGGTGCATCCGTTGCATTTTCTTCTATTGATCATCGCACCTATAGGCGGTTTGAAGAGGATGGCTACCTGTTCGATGATAGAGTCGTAGACCAAGGCTCTCGTTTCCTAAACCCACAACAAGGTTCTGATGATCCTCGTTTCTACAACGAATTATTGAATTCCGATTATTACTACGATGATGATTACGAAGGGCATACAAAAGGCGCCGGTGTAAATGTAAAGCTTGGATTAATTTATCGCCCTACCGACATTATTCGTATCGGACTTTCGGCCACGACACCTACTTGGTATAATATGTCAACTGATTATTCAGATTATTATGGGATTACTAACTTTCACCCGGAAACAGGTGCGGAAATTTCGTGGTATGAATACGAGCCGGAGTACAGTTCATATGACTACAATTTAAGGACGCCATATCGTGTAAATGGTGGTATTTCCGCGGTATTTAGCAAAGGTCTGATCAGCGCAGACGTCGAATTCGTCAACTATAAAAGCATGAAAATCACTACAGATGTTGCTGACCTTGATATGCAATATGCAGAAGACATAAAAAATACATATAAAGGAGCCGTTAACTTAAAGGTCGGTGGTGAATATGTTGTTACGCCACAATTTATGATTCGCGCCGGTTATAACCATACGGGCAATCCTTACGAAAACGTAGATTATAAAGCACAATCGATTACCGGTGGTTTAGGTTTCCGCTTTGGCAACTATTACGTCGATGCAACTTATCAAAACTGGAGACAAGAGTATGATACAACGCCGTACGCTCTAGCTGCTGATTATCCGGTAAATTCGCCTATTGCCAGCGTTAAAAATACCCGTAACAATGTGTTCTTAACTATTGGCGCTAAATTTTAGTGCGATAATCGTAATCGCAAAATATAAAAAGGGTTAAGTAAAGATACTTAGCCCTTTTCCGTTTATTGGAAGCCAATCCTGTAGATTTCTGCATCGCTAAAGTGAAGTCTCCCAAACCAATTCATCCTTCACTTGTTAGCAAGATACGGTAAGTGTCAAAGCAGCCATAACAAAAGTAATATGGGAGATATTAGAAAAAAAATAATGTTTGATGCACCTTTGCAAAGGTCTTTTGATATTTTTCTGAGTGATTTGGGAATTTGGTGGCCTAAAGAGTACACTTGGTCGAAAGAAGAGTTGGTTGCCATCAAAGTCAATCCGACCGTCAATGGTTTTCTTACTGAAATAGGCCCATACGGCTTTCAGTGTGACTGGGGGCGAATTATAAAATTTGATCCATATACTTTAACTTTTCTTTGGCAAATAGGGCCTAACCGTGTGCCCGAACCAAACCCTGACAAAGCTAGTGAGGTGGAAATTTCCTTTAGCGAAGGCAACGAATGCACAACGATGATTTTGGAACATCGAAATTTTTCAAAGCATGGCGAAAAGGGCCCTGCTTACCGGGAAATGATGGATGCACCGGAAGGATGGGATTATATTCTGGCTTGTTTCGTAGAATATTTACTAACCAAAACGGCTTAAAAGACTGTAGCTTTCAGCAATCGGCTTTATTGACTTCAGCTTTCGGATATCAGCTTTCGGCTTTAGTCGGTGCTACTGCTACGAATAGGGTCGTAAGCTATACGCTGTAAGCTTTAGGCAACACTAGCTCCATCATCAAATTGGCTAATCGGCTAATTAACAACTCCACAACTCAACTATTTAACTATTGACTAACCGACCGTAGGGAGCTCATGAACCGAGCGCAACGAGCTCATGAATGCCAATAAAAAGCAAACAACAATGAATAATACCATTGAAAATAAATACTTATGAATAATTTAAGCTATAAGCAGCAATAAGCTCTAAGCCATCTGATGATCTCATTGGCTAATCGGCTAATTAGCTACTCAACCACTTAACTATTTTCCCAATTTAAAACTAACCGAAACGGCTAAGCCCTTTGAGTCCAATTTTGTCCGCCCATAACCGATCCCTGTTAAAGGTAATTTGACAAATGGCCTAACGCCGATTGTGACTTGGTTGTTCAACTGTTGTTCAAAAGTTGCCGAAATATTCGCTACGCCAAAAGGATGGTTATTTTGCCCTCTTACTTCATAGTTAGTGCGTTGCTTATCTTTATATGGATCACCGGTATCGTAACTAAATTCATATTGCTCTCGTAACATGAAATAGCTGGAAGCACCTCCGTTCAAGGTAATACGGGTTGCACCTTTATTGTAAACCTGATAATTAAGTTCTATAGGCACATCCAACACATCGCAAGCAGCATCTACCTGACTGGGTGTTGCTCCGTAGCTTCTTTGTATTTTGGGCCGGTAAAAACTGTAAGGTGAGTTATAATTCTTTCGTGCGTATAATACGCCGCCTGAAACGCTTAATTTCTTACTTAATGGTAGCGTATATAATACACCAATATTTTGGCTTAGCTGAGGATTACCGGCACCTCGTACGCTTGTTAAATCAGGCGCTGCTAAGATGGTTAAGTAAGATGGTCTTCTTTCTCGGTTGATCGTTAATTTTGGTTCAGACAAAATTTCTGCATCTGATGTATTAAATGAATATACAGGTGCTGGTTTTAGGCTTTGCCCTACTTTTCCAAGTAAGCCGTTCGTTCCTGCTTGCACTGTTAAGGTATCTTTATATATGTTTTCCGATATAGCTTCCAATCTACCCGTTCGTTCGTTAGATTTGTCTTCAAGAAGAGGGATGGAAATCGTTGGTGACGTATTCTTCGATGGCGCCTTATCATTTTTAACGATCTGATCGACAATAGGTGGTACCGGCTTATCTATATGCGTTTTTTTAGATATGATACTATCTTCCTTTTTAACCACTTCAACAGACTGATCACTTGTAATGGGCCACCAGATGACAAGAAAAACCAGTATAACAGCCGCAGCGGCACTTAAAGAGCTAAGCCAAATAAGTCTTACCTTCTTTTTCCTATTGTTGACGAGCTTTTCTTCCATAGCTATCCAGTGCATCTCATCGTAAGATACTTCCGGGTTGTTCAACCCTTCTCTGAATAGATCATCGAGTTTCTTCTTCTCCATCACACTTATTCACTAAGGTTCTTGTCTGCTTCATTTCTGCCGACATTCAAGTCGATCGCCTTTAGCATCTCCATCAATTTTGCCCTGGCCTTAAACAGGTTAGATTTGGATGTTCCGACAGAAATATGCAACATTCCTGCTATTTCTTCATGGCTATATCCTTCAATTGCATAGAGGTTAAAAACCGTACGATAGGACGGGCTTAACGACTGTACCATGAATAATAGGTCTTGATAGTTTAGTTTCTCATAGATTGCTTCGTCAGACCCGGCCTGATCGTAATCCATTATATTTTCATTTCCTGCAAATTTAAGGTTAGCTCTATAATAATCGATTGCCGCATTGGCCATAATACGACCTATCCAAGCAGTAAAAGGTTTAGTGTGGTCGTATTTCTTGATATGCTTAAATACCTTAAAAAAACCATCGTTCATAATGCTGGCGGCGTCTATTTTATTACTCGCATAACGTTGGCAAATTCCCATCGAATATGCATAGTAATGTCTATAGAGTTCCTTTTGGGAATTCCGATCCTCTTTAATACATCCCTGTATTAGCTTCGATATGACTTCTTCCTGATTCTCCTTTGGTGCCACCAAGCCCTCCTTCCAATAAGCATTACGAATGCCGTAAAAAAAAGGTTGCTTCAAAGCTAAAATTATTTGTGCGTGTAATGACAAAATTGGTAACAAATATTTTGCAATTTTTATAAAGCTAGGCAACCCTTTTGTCATGCGCTCCGTATTTAGAGTATCAATCAAAAAAAATAAAACGAATAGGTTAGCTTATGAAAGTCACGAAAAAAAAATCACTTTACACACTTGCTGTTTTAGCAAGTTTTATCGCTGTTATATACAGCTGTTCTAAAGATCAAGCAGTGGAGCCTGAAAAACCTGGCAATGAAGAAGTAACCGCTGAAAATGTTAGTTATAGCAATTTCGCCGGAGCCCTGTTTCAAACGAAATGCGCCGGTTGCCATGCTGCAGGTGGCGGTGCAAGTGGCCGTTGGACTTTCTCCGGCTTTGCATCTGTTCGGGATAATGGAGCGAGAATCAACAATGTCGTGCTAGTAACTGGTACCATGCCTGTCGGCGGTTCACTAAGTGCTAACGAAAAAGCGCTATTAAAAGCCTGGTTTGATCGTAATATGCCTGAACAATAACAATTAGAAATTATGATTCAGAAAATAGTTTTATCCTTATTTCTTATAATCCCTCTTTCTGTTGCAGTTTCAAAGGCACAGAACACCTTTGTAAGTAACGGGGCTACGATATCTTTTTTTAGCAGTACGCCCGTTGAAGATATAGAAGGTGTTAGTAAAAACGGACTTTCCGCACTGGACGTAAATACGGGAGACATTGTATTCAAGGTGAAAAACACCACGTTTCAATTCAAAAAAAAATTAATGCAGGAACATTTCAATGAAAATTATATGGAGAGCGACCGATATCCGTTTTCTGAATTTAAGGGAAAAATAAATGATCCTGGAAAATTGAGAAACGATGGGACCTACCAATGCATGATTAGCGGTGTACTTACCGTTCATGGTGTTGCTAAAAGTTACACTGCACCGGTTAAAATAACCGTGAACAATGGTGCGATCACAGCTAGCTGTACGTTCAAGGTAAAAACGGCCGACCATGATATTGAAGTTCCAACCATCGTTATAAAAAATATAGCAGAAACCTTAGACGTTAAGGTTGCTGCTATTTACCAAGCTAAAACTCCTTAAGTCATCCTATGAAGCGTATCACATTTTTTCTCCCTTATTTTCTATTGATCATTCCCTTTTCTCGTTTGTTCGCGCAGAGCGATTTAGAGGCGTTAATTCAAGAGGATAGTACCACGCGCGAAAAGGTGAGTGCCACTTTTAAGTCCAACCATTTAATCAATGCACAGTCGACCGAAACGATCCATAAAAAGGAACTCGAATTCCGGGTAGATCACCGATTTGGAGATATTGCAGGAGGTAGTGGGGGTATCGGAAATTTCTTCGGTCTTGATCAGTCGACAGACATCCGCATTGGTTTTGATTATGGTATATCTGACCGATTTAATGTTGGGATTGCCCGTGCAAAGGGTGCCACTGCGGCAACACAATTATATGAAGCCAATTTCAAATATCGTTTTCTAGAACAAACTACTGATAACGCTATTCCGGTAAGTCTTGCCTTTTTTGGAAGTGGGACGGTAAGCGGTGTTAAGGCTTCTGACGATCCTACAGCCTCGACCTCCTATAAGAATTTCGGCGATCGGATAACCTATGTTAGTCAGTTGATTGTGGCAAGAAAATTTAGTCCTAGCTTTTCTTTTGAACTTATTCCGAGTTACGTACATCGGAACTATACGATTTTTGGCGATCAAAATGGTGTATTTGCCTTAGGTGCCGGTGGTCGGTTAAAGATTAGCAAACGGATGGCTATTGTAGCAGACTACTTTCTTCCTTTTAGAAGCAAAGACAAAAAGGAATACGTAGAAAACATCAATCAGCAGAAGTTCTACGACGCCTTAGGTGTTGGTTTAGAAATCGAAACAGGCGGCCATGTCTTCCATTTAAATTTCACTAATGCCACAGCCATTCAGGAATCGCAATTTATACCGGAAACTACGACATCTTGGGGTAAAGGGCAGTATAGATGGGGCTTCAGTATATCTAGAAGATTTTCATTTAATAAAGATAGAGAAGGAAAAGCGGGTGGGTATTAGCGATTGACCACCCTAAGGAACAAGGGTTAAAGTTTAGAAAATCGCACCTGACTGCTGGGCTATGAACGCTTAGCAATCACTTTTTTAACGGCACCTGGCAGCGCAAACTTAATAAGGCTAATCAACCCAATAAGTGCCCACAGCCCGTTAGCTACCGTGTTTGGTGTATCGTGATTGTAAAAAGCACTGATTACGAGAAATAATCCACCTAATGCGTTTAGCAACTGGTATTTCCAACCATTGGAATGAATATAACCTAGGCTAACCAACAAGTAACCGGAAGTACAACAGGCAACGCCGATCCAACCTAACAAGTTAATTGTTTCTAAAGACATGAACATAAACTATTTATCAAAAATAAATAGTTTGCTACTTTAGGAGCCTACATACTGTATTAATTAATTGTTAAAAGGTAGATTGAAATACAAAGGCTTGTCTCAGGTTGACATTCTCCCGTATCTATGCCATATCAATACCGCTACGCTCGACGACGCAAGAAAACGAACTTTTAGACAAGCCCAATGTATAGATTCAAGGTGTTATTGCTTATTGAGAAAGGCTCTTAACATCCAGTTTTGCTTTTCGTTAAACTGCATAAATGCGTTCACCATATCGTTGGAACCTTCATCATTTGCTTCGTCCGTAATTTCTAGCAGGTCCCGTTGCAAAGCGATCAATACTTCAAGGTCCTCTACCACAGCTTTCACCAGATCGACATCCGACATTCCGATGGTATCTATTTCCTTGATCTCCGCTGTCTCAAGATAGTCCTGATATCGGCTGAGCGGTGATTTCCCTAAGGTTAGTATACGCTCTGCTAGCTCATCAATGGTTGTAATCGCATTATTATATAATTCTTCAAATTTAGCATGTAATGTAAAGAAGTGCGAGCCTCTTACATTCCAATGACAACCACGTAGTTTTTGATAGTGAACATGATAGTTTGCCAATAAATCATTTAGGTGATCTACAACAGGTCTTAATTTTTTCTCTTCTAAACTAATTGCTTTTGGATTCATACATTATATTTTTTGTTAGTACCCTAAGCATGCGATCTGCATGCCGGGAATGACCTACTTATAACGTTTTGGCTTATGAATTGTTTAATACACCTGATCGTCCTTCTTTTTTCTGACAAAAAGATTATAGTTCTCGTGCTTTTCAACGTAAACAATAGTATCCTTATCGATGAACCCATCTAAGGCCACGGCATCATACCATTTCCCTTCAATCTCGATTTTACCCGAAGGACGCAAGGCCGTCTTGGCGACTCCTTCTTTGTTAATTAAATTAAGATTTCTTACAGAAGAGACGTATCCTTTACCCGACTGTTGCTCATCGGCTAAAACCAGCCGTTGAAATGCACTGGAACGCAGAATGCTTTTGCCGAAAATGACACAAAGAATAATAGAAGCAATAGTAGCGGCGATTACAATAACGAAGGAAGTCATTACTTGGTTAGGCTCAACAGGTTGAAAGTTAAAGTTCTGATTGGGTACCATGCTGAATGCCAGTCCACATACCAATGCAATGATTCCCAGAATACCCGCAACACCAAAACCCGGTATGACAAAGACTTCGAGTAACAGCAAAATAATACCGATTATGAATAAGGCGATCTCCCAATTATCGGCCAGTCCCTGGATATATAACGGAGCAAAGAATAGAAGTGCAGCTATGATGGCGACTATCAATGCAAAACCGATGCCCGGCGTTTGCATTTCGAAATAAATTCCGCCAATAATCAGTAAAATCAGCACGCTACTCACTGCCGGATTGATAAGAAAATTAATAAAGCTATCAACCCATGTGCTTTGATACCGGGTGATAGATGCCCCTTTTAGACCTTCTTTAGCAAGTATCTCTGTCGAACTAACCACTTCGCCATTGATCATACCAATTTTTAGCGCTTCTTGTGTCGTCAAAGTAAGTACTTTGCCAGCCTCTTTTAATTCCGGTAGCACGACATCCGGGTCCACAAAAGCTTCTGCTACTCGTGGATCTCTCCCCTTTGCTTCAGCCGTTGCCCGCATTAAGCTCCGCATATAGGATTGATATTTCTCCGGCATCACCTCTCCTTGAGGATTTACCACGCTGGCAGCCCCTATGCTTGCACCTTTAACCATATAGATTTTATCACAGGCAAGCGCCACCAGCGCACCGGCAGAAGCCGCATTATGGTTTATAAAAGCAATGGTTTTCAGCTCCGACTCTAATATCTTAGTTCGTATGGAATCGGCGTAATTAAGCATTCCACCGTAGGTATTGATTTCGATTAAAATATAATCGGCATGATGTGCTTTAGCTGCACTAAATGCTTTTTCAGTTTTACGCCAGGCTGCCGGGCCAATTTCTTCACTTAAGTAATATTGATAAACGGTGGCCGTTTCCTGCGTTTTGCCTATTGCAGAACCGGGTAAAAATAACGCAATTAACAGTCCTATTGAAAGCCACTGCCGTAGGCTTCTGTCTTTTATCATAAGCATTGTCTTTATTTTTCTCCTTTTACCGATAAAGCTTCTTTTCCTTTGCACGCTTTTAAAGGGATTTTCCATATAAAGATACTATTTTTGTCAGATGGTTATAGAAGAAAGATGAAAGAGGGTAGCAATAATCGTTAACGAATGACAAAAGCATTTTCTTACTTATATGAAGGCACTATTTGGAAGATAGACATCCATGAACTATCCGGTATGCTTGCCATCGAATGGAGAGATCAGGATGGGCTGCCCTACTTTTCGGTTATTCATTATCGCAGTGGTCGTTTGTTATCCGATCACATACACTATGGCGATCGTTGGTGGACGCTGGCAGCGGTGAATACCAACCAACTGTTCCTGCAGCATTATCCGCAACCAAACCAAGGGCAAACGCAGGGACTTGTAGCTATCGATATACATAGTAAACAGGTCACCTGGGAGCAATTCAATCTGCAATTCGTAGAGCTTACACAGGAAGGAATAGCGGTAAAGCAACGATTTTCAGATACGAATGCGGTCAGCTTGCTGGAGCCTTTGTCGGGAAGTATACTTGAAAATCATACATTACTAAATAAACTGTCGCCTTTGCCCAGAAATATACGCTCGGCCTCCCCTGTTCACCGGACTCCTCCACTTCCAATTACAAGCACTTTAGTTGGCCCCTATTTCTTTCTGGAAACTGACGGTAAAGAGCTGTGGGCCTATCATGAGAGGAAAGAAGATAAGTTACAACTCATATTAACGGTTATTCAAGAGCACAACGTACAATTTAAGGAATGTATAGTTGATCGATTAGATCATCTGCTGCCGGAAGTCTTTTTTATGGTTGGCCAACAATTGTTTTTTGTAACGAATAATAAACGAGAAATTGTTTCGTATTTTGTATAATTGTAATGTATATGAAGAATAAAAAAATATTAAAAGGCTTAGGCGTGACTGTTGCCTGTGTCTTAACAAGTAGTGTTGTTTTTGCGAATCCGATAACAAGGGATTCGATAGGAGTTGAAAATCAAAATGGTAAAAAAGTAATTCTACATAAACTACAGACCAGAGAATCTTACTACTCTCTTGGACGCAAATACAACCTGAAGCCAAAAGACATCATTGATTTTAATGCTAATAAGTCGCTCAAAGCTGGTGATGTCGTTAAAATTCCGACCGGCGCACCCTTCTCGAACCCTGCAAACAATGTTGTAAAAACTGCGACTCCTAGCTCAAAGCCTCCCGTTAATGGCGGTGCAGCTATTACCTCCCAGGGAACCGATTATATTGAATACAAAGTAGGTGCAAAGGAAACGCTTTTTTCCATTTCAAAACGCTTTGGAGTAACTGTTGATGCGATTAAACAAGCGAACAATTTATCCGGCAACTCTTTAAAGGAGGGGCAATTAATCAGAATCCCGAATACATCTATAGAGGAAGCCGCCACTGATCCCAGTGTTCCAAAGAAAGTAATTAGCAACGAAGAGTTAAACGGTGTAACAAGCGAAAACGAACAGCAGGTTGCAAGCGGCAACGCCAATACGATTGAAGAAGAACCGGAAGAAACACCTAAAGAGGATAGCACACCGGCCAATCGCTACGGAATCAAGCAGGTGACAGCAAGCGGCATTGGAATCTGGATGGACGACTTAAATGGCGAAAGCGGCAAAATGCTCGCCTTGCATAACTCCGCTCCGGTCGGCACCGTAGTTAAAATTACCAACCCGATGACCAATCGAACTACTTATGCAAAGGTTGTAGGTAAATTCAATGAGACATCGGAAAATAAAGATGCTATCATCGTTATTTCCAAATCCGTGGCTTCATTAATCGGTGTAATTGACAGACGGTTTCAGGTTAATATCTCTTATTAGTTAAGTGGTTAAGTAGTTGAGTGGTTGAGTCGTAAAGATGTCATGTAGTTAATTAGCTAATTTGATAATGGGACTACGTGAGATTAAAGCCTACGGCTATAGCTTACGCCTTAATAATAGTTAAGTAGTGAATCAATACTAACAACGAATAGCTAATAACGAATAACTAAAGTCTAATAGCTAAAAAAAATGTCTAAAAAACCTTATGTCATTGGTATCGCTGGCAGTAGTGGTTCGGGAAAGACGTTCTTTCTGAAGTGTTTTCTTAATCACTTCAAAGATCATGAAGTTACGTTAATCTCTCAGGATGATTATTACCTGCCAGCCAACACCAAAACGCAAGAGGAAAACAAACTGTATAATTTTGATGTACCTGCTGCTATCAACCGAACGCTTTTTTATCATGATATTAGCGCGCTGATTGCAGGGAAGACGGTCTTTAAAGAAGAATACACTTTTAATAATCCGACAATTAAGCCAAAAATGTTGGAGATAAAGCCAGCTCCCTTATTAATAGTAGAGGGGCTATTTATTTTCCATTTTGAAGAAATCAATACACTTCTGGACGAGCGTATATTTCTTCACGCAGATGAACATATTGCATTAGAGCGCCGACTTCGACGGGACCTTATCGAACGGGGGTATTTTGAGGAAGATGTCAAATACAAATGGTATAATCACGTACTCCCCAGCTTTGATGAATATCTTTTTCCCTACAAATCGCAGTGTGATTTAATTATCGAAAACAATAAGGACGATACCGCGATGATGGTACAAGTAACTGATGAAATTTCCGCACGCTTACGGAAAAAACTATTTTAAAGTCTCATTTCCGGAATATTATCATCGGCTATAAACTTGCCGGCGGTTGCATTCCGGATTTCATCCACACTCAGTCCAGGTGCTCTTTCTAAGAGGCGAAAGCCTCCGTGTGGTTCAATAACAAAGACGGCTAACTCGGTAACAATCTTCCGAACGCACCTCACTCCTGTCAAAGGCAAGGTGCAGGATGGAAGCAATTTACTTTCACCTTCCTTGTTAACCTGTTGCATCGCAACAATGATATTTTTGGCAGAGGCTACCAGATCCATGGCTCCCCCCATTCCCTTGACCATTTTGCCCGGTATTTTCCAATTGGCAATATCGCCATTTTCCGAAACCTCCATAGCTCCCAGAATCGTCAAATCTACCTTCTGAGCCCGGATCATTCCAAAACTCATTGCTGAGTCAAATATTGCCGATCCGGGAAGCGTTGTAACCGTTTGTTTGCCCGCATTAATTAAATCCGGGTCGACTTCCTCTTCCGAAGGATATGGTCCCATACCAAGCAAACCATTCTCCGATTGCAGTACAACCTGAATATCTTCAGGTATATAATTGGCTACCAAGGTTGGTATACCGATACCGAGGTTAACGTAATAACCGTCTTTTATTTCCTGCGCAATGCGTTTGGCTATTCCTTGTTTGTCTAGGGTCATGGTGTTAGTTGTTAAGTTGTTGAGTTGTTGAGTTGTTGAGTTGTTAAGTAGTTAACAGCAGTGTCGAATATATTGTCATTCCTTTCGTTTCTTAAGGTAAAGTATATATCCATTCAAAAGTGCTATACATTTTTCTAGATCGGCTTTGCATTTATCAAATGTGGCGTTGTCAATATATTGTTCATCCAAAGCACATATTAAATGATCGAGTATCTCATACAGTGACCCTCTTGATTGTCTACAAAATTGGATGTTTTCTTGATAATGAAATCGGCCGTACCCTTCCGCAATATTTGCAGTAACTGATCTAGCTGCTCTTTTCAATTGATCTGATAACCTATATTTTTCTTCATTCGGAAGAAGTTTTATAACTTCACCCAATTTGTTTCTAAAGCTTCGACAGTGTTTCCAAACCTCTAGATCCTCAAACGTGCTGGTCATTGAATTGTACTGTTTTTCAATTTTTGATGCGAATCTCACTACTTAACTACTTAACAATTGGTCTACTTGACTACTCCCTTATGGTTCTCTTCTCAATTCTTTTTTCATATTTTTCTCCTTGGAATATGCGATGTACATAAATCCCGGGCGTATGGATATGATCCGGATCCAAGGATCCAACAGGTAACAACTCCTCGACTTCCGCAATGGTTATTTTTCCGGCCATGGCCATGATAGGATTAAAATTACGGGCCGTTGAGCGAAAGATAAGATTCCCGGTTGTATCTCCTTTCCAAGCCTTTACAATGGCAAAATCAGCATTGAATGCCATTTCTAACAAATAGTCTTTATCGTTAAATCTTCTGATTTCTTTGCCTTCTGCCACTTCGGTTCCTACTCCGGCCGGTGTAAAGATTGCCGGCATTCCATAACCGGCCGCCAAGCATCGAGTGGCCAAGGTGCCTTGCGGTATTAACTCAACTTCTAGTTCTCCCGAAAGTAGCTGACGCTCAAATTCTGCATTTTCTCCAACGTAAGACGCGATCATCTTTTTTAGCTGCCTTTTTTGAAGCATTAAACCGATTCCGAAATCATCTACACCGGCATTATTGGAAATACATGTTAAGTCTTTCACTTCTTTTTTCACCAATGCGGCAATGCAATTCTCGGGTATCCCGCATAGACCAAATCCCCCGAGCATAAGTGTCATTCCATCCTGAATGTCTCTAATAGCTTCATCGGCATTGTTCACTACTTTATTAATCATGGCTATCAAGTTTAAAAATCGGCTGCAACGACGTTAATTTACAATTTTGGTTCTATAAAACAAAAGGCTGTAAACAATAAACTATAGGCTGTAAGCAATAAGCCATAAGCCGACTGATGCGCGTAACTAAGAACGCTGCCCCTCGTTATCACATTAGCTAATCATCACATTGGCTAATCGGCTAATTAGCGAATTAACTACTCAACCACTCCACAACTCAGTGACTTAACAATTCCAAAAAACATTTAGAATTAATTTAAATAATACTTACCTTTGGCAGCGTAAATTGATGAAGATGAAGGTATTGAACATTTTTGAGATGGAGCTGGTAAGAAATGGCTGCCCGTTAGATCCTGAAAACCACAAAGGACTGAATCCTTATACCGGTTGTTGTGAGTTCAAGAAGTGTTGCAAAAAATATAAGAAGGGCAAGCGTTGTAAAAAATGTCCCAATAGGTAAAGAATTAGCCCATTCGATAGGCTAATTCAAATATACATACGTTATTCCATCACCGCCTCTATCAGCATGTTCGTCTTCCATCCTGTTAACCTGCGAATATTTACGTAAATAATCCCGTATCATTTTTCTAAGAATACCATCTCCTTTACCGTGAATAACCTTTAGGCTTGGAAAACCCAACATAATGGCCTTATCTAGGTGCTTTTCGATCGCCTGAAGGGCGTCTTCTGTGCGCATGCCCCTTACATCCAATTCAGGATAAAATCCCGTTAACTCTTCGGTAACCATTGCGCTATGAGATTTACGAATTTCTTTTGGAACCTCTTTTGTTGCTACTTTTTCTACACGTTTTCTTTTCACCACCGATCGCAAATCACCCATCGCCAAGATAAGGTTATCTTTCGCAACTTCCAGTACCTGAGCCACATTACCTGATTCTATAATTTTCACCCAATCGCCAACGTGTATTTCTTGGTTATTAGCGACCGTAGCTCCTTTCGTTTTTGGTTCATTGAGTTGGTGGCGTTCAAGCTCTTGCTGCAAGTGTTGTCTAGCTGCCTTCGTTCTCTCTCTATCTGCTTTGCTCTCCTTAATTTCTGAAATCGTGTTTTCCACTAACCTGTTGGCATTTTTTATAATTTCCTGGGCTTCTAGCTTAGCTTGTTTAAGGATTGTCTTTTTATTCTCGTCTAAATAGCGTTGCAAAGCTTCGGTATCTTGTTGTAACTTATTGAGCGCAGTTTCTCTTTTCTCAACTAAACGCTTGGTATCCAGGATTGTCTTCTTTTCCCGCTCTAAGTCAACAAGTAAGGTGTCAACCCGCTTTTGTTGTGCACCTATCTTTTGTTTTGCTGCTTGTAGAACCTCCGTTGGCAATCCAATTTTTTGTGCAATTTCAAAAGCATAAGAACTACCCGGTTTCCCGATTTCTAAAATATAAAGTGGATGCATGGCTGCATTATCAAAAAGCATGGAAGCATTTTCCAGGCCTTCTGTCGCATTAGCAAAGTTCTTCAAATTAGAATAGTGAGTAGTAACTACCCCTCTTATTTTTTTACGGTTCAAAACTTCCAATACCGCTTCCGCTATCGGGCCACCGAATTGTGGATCAGTACCTGTGCCAAATTCGTCAATAAGCACCAACGTTTTACCGTTCGCGTGTTCCGTAAAGTATTTCATCTTCGAAAGATGAGCACTATAGGTACTTAAGTCACTTTCGATCGACTGGTCATCGCCGATATCAGCAAAAAATTGTTTAAAAACACCTATCGTCGACGACTCGTCCGCCGGAATCAATAATCCGGCTTGGGCCATTATTTGCAACAAGCCGATGGTTTTCATCGCTACCGATTTTCCGCCTGCATTAGGTCCTGAAACAACGATTACGCGCTGCTGATTATCTATTTTGACATTCAACGGCACAACTGTTTGTTTCTCCTTCTTAAAATTGAGCATCAGAAGGGGGTGTCTGGCGTTTATCAGTTCAACGGCAGCTTCTTTTGATAACTGTGGCATATCCGCTTCCAATTCGATTGCAAATAGTGCCTTGGCTCGCACAAAATCAAGTTTACTAAGCAATCCATGATAGGCTAACAAGAGCGGAATATTGGGACGTAATGTATCCGTTAATTCAATTAAAATACGGATCACTTCTCTTCGCTTATCAAATTCAAGATCGCGGACTTTGTTGTTTAAATGAAAAACTTCTTCGGGTTCGATGAATACCGTTTGCCCCGTAGCCGATTCGTCATGAATAAAGCCCTTCAACTTGCGTTTGTTTTCTGCCAATAGCGGGATGCATAAACGGCCATCTCGAACGGTTAGGTTTCCGTCTGCCGTCCAGCCGTTTCCCTGAGCGCTTTTAAAAACATGGTCAATCCGTTTGCGCGCCTCCTGCTCTGCTTTGGCAATATTGGTGATAATTTCTGAGAGAAGCGATGAGGCGTTGGGCTTAATTTTACCTTTCGCATCGATTACGCGTTCAATAGCATTTACAATCCCTTTTTCTATTGGCAAGTGCTCGAATAATGCTTCCAGATTAGGATAATGTCCATTTCGGTCGTTAAAATATCGGATAACTGCAAATACAGTTTTCAACGACAGTAGCACATGAAAAAACTCTTCTTCTGTCAAAAACACCCCCTCTACCCTAGCCTTTTCTGCGAGGGCACGTATGGGATACAAATGTTCTATGGGCAAGGGGGAATCGTTCAGTAATATTTCTTTAAATTCATAGGTTTGACGCATGAATTTATTGATCTGGTCAAACTGATGCATCGGCTGGATTTTGTCCACCATTTGCCTTCCCATTTCACTTAAACAGTATGCTTTTATTAGTGCCTTGATTTCGGTAAAACCCAATTTATCAACAGCATTCTGAGGATATATCATTCTATTTAACTTTAGGTAGCGCTGTAGGCTGTAAGCCGCAGAGGGTTAGTCCCTACTCAAGTACTTACTACTCCACTACTTAACTACTCAACTTTTAACCATTGACTAATTGGCTAATTAAAAATTTGGCTAATTAACAACTTAACGCCTCTTCGACTTAACCGGCCCCTTTATTTTCAACGAGTCTGCCGGTTTGGACTTCTTGATTGAATCTATGGGTAACAACAACTTACTCAATTCGCTATTTCCATTCGGAATATAAAGGATTCGTTTAACCAATGCCTTCTCCAGGGGCAAAGACCATGCCTCCGATTTACGGTTAGCCGAATCGGTATGCTTCCGATAAAGTAAATTTTTGGTCAACTGAAAATTCACCGAATCAGCCTTTATTTTGTCTAGACTATCTTTAATGGACGCACTCTTTAAAGAATCGGCCACGAAGACCTTTCTCATTTTTGCATCTATCTTCGCTTGTTCATCCTTTTGATATTGCTGCAACCGCTTTTGCACCTCGGCATAAATCTGATTCAATAAGCCCGGATCTTTTGAATAGAAGACGAGGCTTTTGTTAAACCCAGCCGAATCAGTGTCATATTTTTTAAAGATGGAAGCATAATAATTTTTCGCCAGCAAGCGAGACGAATCCATGGGTAAGGAAGACAGGTATCCTTCAGCCAGATGAAAATCACATAAAAGTGGGACCATCTTCTTTTGGGCGATAACTCCTTCAGGCACCTTCTCCTTATTACAAGCCGCTAACAAAAACACTGAAAGAATTACTATTAATAACCGAGTCATTTCTTTAAATTCGCACAAACTTAGATAAAATGCTTTTCATATGCAATTAGTTACCTTTGCGTCCGCTTTAAAGCAGGCGTTTAGGTTGCGATGAGTAATTGTCCAAGAAAGGTACAAGTGTGGGCGGGCGAAAAAAATTGATAAGAGAAATGAGTATTAGTGATAATTTAGAAAAGATTAAAAAAGAAACAGATTCGGTAGGTGTAACATTGGTAGCCGTTTCAAAAACCAAGTCAGTAACTGAGATTCAAGAAGCTTATGACGCCGGACAGCGCACGTTTGGAGAAAACCAGGTACAAGAGTTGCGCGATAAATACGAAGTTTTACCGAAAGATATTGAATGGCATATGATCGGTCATTTACAAACAAATAAGGTAAAATATCTTGCGCCCTTTATCAAATTAATTCAATCTGTTGACAGTTTGAAATTGCTTCAGGAAATTAATAAACAGGCGTCAAAACATGACCGAATCATTGATTGTCTTTTGCAAATTTATATTGCGGACGAGGAAACGAAATTTGGCTTGGCTTACGACGAAGTAATCGAACTACTACGATCCGACGAATTCAGCATACTTAAAAATGTTCGTATTGTTGGTCTAATGGGAATTGCTACCAATACCGATAATGAGAAGCTGATCAAAGAAGAATTCTATGAGTTAAAAACACTTTTTAATGGCATTAAAGCCAGCTTCTTTCGAAAAGACGACGCTTTCAAGGAGTTATCGATGGGTATGTCGTCCGACTATAAAATTGCCATTGAACAAGGGAGTACAATGATTAGATTGGGAAGCACCATATTTGGGTCACGTTGAGTTGTTGAAACGTTAAGTTGTTGAGTCGTTAAATAGTTGAGTCGTTGAGACGTTGAATAGTTAGGTGACTACTTAACTACTTTCCTACTAAACTACTTAACTAGTTGTTGAGTCGTTAAATGGTTGAGTCGTTGAGACTTTGAATAGTTAGGTGACTACTTAACTACTTTCCTACTAAACTACTTAACTAGTTGTTGAGTCGTTAAATGGTTAAGTCGTTGAGACGTTGAATAGTTAGGTGACTACTTAACTATTTTCCTACTAAACTACTTAACTAGTTGTTGAAACGTTAAATAGTTGAGTCGTTAAATGGTTAAGTCGTTGAGACGTTGAATAGTTAGTGACTACTTAACTACTTTCCTACTTAACTAGTTGTTGAGTCGTTGAATAGTTGAATAGTTGAGACGTTGAATAGTTAGGTGACTACTTAACTATTTTCCTACTAAACTACTTAACTAGTTGTTGAGTCGTTAAATGGTTGAGTCGTTGAGTCGTTGAATAGTTAGGTGACTACTTAACTACTTTCCTACTAAACTACTTAACTAGTTGTTGAGTCGTTAAATGGTTGAGTCGTTGAGACGTTGAATAGTTAGGTGACTACTTAACTACTTTCCTACTTAACTACTTAACTACTCCCCAACTATTTCCCTACTAAACTACTTGACTATTTTATTACACAAAGCATGATACGTAAAGCGCAAAAAGAAGACTGTTCGAGAATTTTAGAATTGATACATGAGTTAGCCTTGTATGAGAGGGCCCCGGAAGAGGTGACCGTTAGTCTGGAAGAAATGGAAGATGCCGGCTTTGGAGCGAATCCCGTATGGGAGGCTTTTGTAGCTGAAATTGACGGCGTTATACAAGGTATTGCTTTATACTATACACGTTATTCGACTTGGAAAGGGCGACGGCTTTATTTAGAGGACTTAATTGTTACCCAAGAAATGCGAGGTCGTGGCATCGGCAAGCTTCTGTTTGATAAAGTTATTGAAGAGATGCAGAACAAAGGCTATAGCGGTATGGTATGGCAAGTATTGGAGTGGAATGAGCCTGCGATAAACTTTTACAAAAAGTATCGCGCAACTTTTGATTCCGAATGGGTTAACGTTTCGATAAACAATTAATAGATTACCTTGTTAATTTGTCTAATATGCCGTTTTGTCTCTTCCTTTAATAAAGTGCTGATATGTTTAGAATAAAAAAATCTTTACTGATAAACGCTAGCCTGCTACTAACTTGTGCAAACATGCTGTTCCTATCATGCAATCTTAACAACGAACGGAGAACTGTCGCAAAAGCTGACACGCTCCGTTATCGGTATCAGCATTATATATTATCAAGTAAGGAGGTTGTGGATAACGATGGAAAAAAAGACACGACTTATTTCAAAGCGATTTTTCCTGAATTTGAACAAAAGGAAATCAATGATTTAATCAAAAGACAGTTTACAGCTAATAGGCAGCCCGACACGCAATATAATTCAATTGAACAAGAAGCAAAAGCATTTATTGAAAACTATGAAGATTTTGTAAAAATGGACGAATATCCCCGTGCCTGGTATTCTGAAATGCACGCAAAGGTATTACAAAACAAACCTTCTTTTCTATCTCTATCCTTAGAACTTAGCGACTATACAGGCGGAGCACACGGGAACTATAATACACTTTTTTACAATTACGACCCGTTAAAAGTCGACACCATTGGACTTGAAAAGATTATCCCTGTGGAAAAGCAACAATCGCTAACCAAGATAGCAGAAGTGATATTCAGAAAACAGGAGGGACTATCTACCGAGCAAGCACTGGACGAATCCTATTTTTTTGAAGATAATCGTTTTCATTTAAACAATAACTTTACCCTTACCCCAAAAGGTTTATTATTTTTGTATAATGTATATGAAATCAAACCTTACGCAGCAGGCATCACAGAATTGATGATTCCCTATGAGCAGATCGACTCATTGATGACGGAGGAAGGCAAACATATACGAACCCAGCTAAGACAGAATATTACAACAAATTAATGCAGGTATTTAAATTTGGAGGTGCATCTGTAAAGGATGCCGACGGGGTTAGAAATGTTGCCCGTATCGTAGAAGATTATAAAGATCAACAGCTTATTATTGTAGTTTCAGCCATGGGCAAAACTACGAATTTATTGGAAGAAGTAACAAAGGCCTATTATAACCAAGAGCCGGAGCTATACAACCTTTTCGAAAAAGCCAAAAAATTTCATGAACAGGTGCTAGACGAGCTATTTGAAGATAAACAGCATTCCATTTTTGACGAGGTCGCCAATTTATTTGTTGAGATCGATTGGATCATTGAAGAGGAGCCGCAAGACGCTTATGATTACTTGTATGATCAGATTGTTTCTATTGGTGAGCTGGTCTCTTCGCGCATTATAGAAGCATACCTGAGAAAAGTTGATATACATAGTCTTTGGATTGATGCTAGAAACTATATCCACACCGATAATACTTTTCGAGAAGGGCAGGTAAATTGGGAAAAGACCGAACGCAGCATGCGATCTTCGATTCCCGCTCTATTGGAGAAAAATATACTGGTTACTCAAGGCTTTATTGGTAGCACCTCTGAAAATTTCACGACTACCCTAGGCAGAGAAGGCTCTGATTATACCGCAGCCATTTTTGCTGCTTCCTTAGATGCAGAGCTAGTAACGATATGGAAGGATGTTCCCGGGGTGCTCAATGCAGACCCAAAATGGTTCGACTCAACTGAATTAATACCTGAACTTTCTTATTTAGATGCGATTGAGCTTACTTATTATGGAGCCACGGTAATACATCCGAAAACAATTAAACCTTTACAAAACAAGGGGATTGCGCTAGCCGTACGCTCTTTTGTTGATACCAAGAACAACGGCACAATCATAAGGGCAACCAATAATACATTACCGGTCTCCTCTTTCATCTTTAAAGTAAATCAGGTACTCATTTCTATTTTGCCCAAGGACTTTTCTTTTATAGTTGAGGATAACTTCAGTCACATCTTTGATGTGTTTGCCAAACATCGGTTAAAGATCAATATGATGCACAATAGTGCAGTTAGTTTTTCGGTGAGCGTCGATTATGATGAACAAAATATCGTTTCTCTGATTAAAGAGTTGAAAAAACAATATGATGTGGAGTTTACACGCGACTTGGAGCTCGTAACCATACGATATCATAATCCGCAAACAATTGAACGGGTATTGATAAATAAAGAAGTGATCATGCAGTTACAGGACAACTATACCTGCCAAATGCTTATTCGATCGGTGGGTAGTTAATTAGTTCGTTGAGTTGAAGAATCGTCGAGTAGTTGATTAGCTGTTGTGATTATATGGGCGATAGTCGATTGCTGCAAGTTGATTACTAGTCCTAAAAACCCAAAAAAATGAACCAAGCGATTTTAAAACCGGAAGTGCAAAATTTCTTGCGGGATCATATCCAAGCATCTCCCGCTTCAATAGCCTTAGGGAAAAGTCCCTTTCCGGATGTAAGCGCCCCTGAACTGGCCGAGCAGCTAGATGGGATGAAGCGAGCTCAAAAAAAATTACCGCAATGGTTTAATACAACGAATATCTATTACCCGGGCCTCTTGGGACTCGAACAGTCTTCTTCATCACTTACCGGCGCCTATAAAAGAGGATTAATAAATGTCGGCAGCTCGATTGTCGATATTACCGGCGGATTCGGCGTTGACGACTATTACTTTGCTCAACGCGCACAGCAAGTAATTCATTGCGAGCGCAATGCCTCTTTATCACGGATAGCCGAGCATAATGCCAAACAACTTGGCGTTACGAATATTCAATTTTTCCCGAATGACGGCATCGGCTACCTTCATTCCTCCGATAAAGTTTTTGATTTTATTTACATCGATCCCTCGCGAAGAGTCAAACAGCAAAAGGTGTTTAGGCTAAGCGATTGTGAGCCCGACGTAGTTATGCATGGACCTTTGCTTAAACAGAGAGGTAAAACTGTGTTAATAAAAGCCGCACCGCTTTTGGATATACAGGCAGCTGTTCATGAACTTTCGGGAGTTACCGACGTTCACATTATCAGTGTACACAACGAATGCAAAGAGCTGCTATTTGTTTTGCGTAATAACCCTACAAACGCAATCACTTTTCATTGTGTGGCGCTTAGCAACAAGACTTCAGACATTTTGCGCTTCAACGAGGAACAGGAGAAAACGAGCCAACCTGTTTTTGATAATCCCGGGAGGTACTTATATGAACCGGATGCAGCGCTGTTAAAGGCAGGGTGTTTTAAATATACGGCCGTTCATTTCAACTTATCGAAGTTGCATCAACATACCCATTTATATACCTCCGAAACTTTCAAAGAAGGCTTTATTGGCCGCTGTTTTGAGGTTATTAAAGTAGAAACGTATAGTGATTTCAAAAAAAATAAGAATTCAACTCAAGGAAATGTATCCACGAGAAATTTTCCATTGAAACCGCAAGAATTAAAAAAGAAGCACAAAATAAAAGATGGCGGTGATCAGTATCTATTTTTCTGCACCGGCCCCCAAGAACAGCTTCTTGTACTATTTTGCAGAAAGCGTTAAATTAAGATCACCATTAACTATTCGGCAGAGGGCTTTATATCTTTCATCTCCTCGTGTTCTAATCCGCTTACCCCACCCGAAACCACGAGCTTCATGGCATCTGTTGCGCTCATTTTTAGCGGTGTTACACGTTTTGCCTTTACCACACAAACTTGCCCGGCAAAAGAGTAGGAATACGGAAAATAAACAATAACATCTTCCGGCAAGTGTATTTTACGAAGATCGTGCTGCGTAAGAAAGCCGATTTTCTTGAGTCCCGTTTCATTCACTTCTACCAGAACCGGCTCGTTAAATTTTTTCTCATCCCCAACAAATGCCTCTGTAAAATCTTTAATCGACGAATACAATGTACTGAATAGCGGTACTCGGTTTAACAATTTATACAATCGATTATAGATTGGCTCGGTAATAAAATTGGTAACGATCACACCGGCAAGGATTAATATCAGGATCATTATGACAATACCTAAGCCCGGTATATACAGCGGTTGTCCTGTTTCGTCGCGTATCAGCCAACTTAGATTTAAAGCGGAATCAATTGTTGCTACGATCCAAAAGATCAATAGTAAGGCACCTGCTAAAGGCACCAAAAACAAAACTCCTTTGATTAGGTAGTTTAATAACAATCTCAACAATGTTCTATTCGACATTTTATGGGGTAGATTAAATTTATTCAAAGTAATAAATGCGTCTTACGCGTTGTGAAATACTTGTTAGGATTTCGTATGGGATAGTCCCGATCGCTTTTGCCAATGTTTCTGGAGAAAGTTCCTCTCCCATTACCAAAACCTCCTCTCCTTCCCTAACATCAATCCCTGTAACATCCAACATACACATATCCATACAAATATCTCCAACAGTGGGTACAAGCATTCCTTTTATAAGCATCTTTCCAACGCCATTGCCAAACCTTCGACTGTATCCATCGGCATAACCGATCTTTACCGTAGCAATGGTGCCGTCGCCGCTTAAACGCCCGTTCCTATTATAACCCACTGTATCTCCAGCCTTTATATACTTAACTTGGGTAATCCCCGTACGGAGGCGAGTTACCGACTGCAATGGCAAAGAACGATATTCATCTGCTGAGACACCATATAGCCCGATGCCCAAACGAACCATATCAAATTGTGCTTGCGGAAAGCGGGAAATAGCAGATGTATTAGCTATATGCCTAATAAAATGATAACCTAAGCCACGCGTTAAATCTTGCGTAAAAACATCAAATAACCGTATCTGTTCTGATGTAAAGTTATCGTGTTCCCGGATCCCGCTTGCCGCCAAGTGCGAAAATACACTTTTTACGACTATTTTATCGGTTCTTTTCAATTTGGCCAATAATCGATCCACATCGTCCGGTTCAAAGCCTAATCGATGCATACCTGTATCCACCTTAATGTGTATCGGATAGGCTTCCATCTTTTCTGAAGGCAACTTGCTGATAAAAGCTTCGAGTTCAGAAAAGCTATATATCTCCGGTTCAAGACGATACTCAATCATTTGTTCGAAAGTATCCTCTCCGGGGCTCATTACTACGATAGGAAGCGTGATACCACTTTTTCGAAGAGCAATCCCTTCATCGGCATAAGCAACCGTTAGGTAATCCACTTTATTAAATTGTAACAAATTAGCAATTTCAAAACTTCCACTCCCATAGGAAAAAGCTTTTACCATTACCATCAATTTAGTGCCTTGCTGCAACAATGATTTATAAACATTCAAATTGTGCTCCAGCGCATTTAGATTAATTTCCAACGTAGTTTCGTGCGTTTGTAGCGTAAGCGCTTTACTGATGTTTTCAAAGCCGAAAACCCGACTGCCTTTAATGAGTATTGTACTATCTCGAATCTCAAGCTTAGGTATATTTGTCAGCAATTGTTCTGTTGTATCAAAGAATTGGGTATCCATACGAAATAATGCTGCATTTTGACGAAGGTGTTTTCCTACGCCAATCAATCGATCAAGTCCTTTGCCTTCGAGCATGGAGGCTACTTTTGTATAAAGTGCCGTTTGATTTTGCCCTACTGTCGGTAAATCGGAAAGTATCAGCATTTTACGTGAATGTTGTTGCTGTTGTTTCAGAAAGTCTAAAGCGATCAGTAAAGATGACAGATCGTTGCTATACGAATCATCGATAATCGAGTTGTTATTAATGCCCTTTTTAAGTTCTAAACGCATACTTACAGGAAGGAGACGTTTCACACGATCAACGATAACCATCGCTTCATAACCTATTGCTAACATAAGGGCCCAGCAACAAACGAGATTTTCTATAGAAGCCTTATCCACGAATGGCACAGTTAGCACATAAGACTGTTGAAGGTACGTTGCTTCTAACACGTATTGCGATCCGTTTTCCTTGAGAGAAGCCGTTACCTCCAGCTGAGCGCCTTTGCCGATTCTCCATGTAAAATGATGTCGACCAGGTACCTCTATTGCTGAATCTACGTATATCGGGTTATAAACGATTTTATCAGCATCTTTAAAAAGCTTTAACTTTTCAATGGTCTTTTCTTTAGTGGAAGCAAAACCATCATCATGAGCATGGCCGATGTTTGTTAATATACCAATTGTTGGCTTCACCATTCTTTCAATGGCTTCCATTTCACCTACTTTACTAATACCGGCTTCAATAATGGCTAAATTATGTTGTCCATCCATTTGCCAGAGTGATAAAGGTACACCAAGCTGTGAGTTATAACTTTTTGGGCTCCGAACAATGTGGTATTCCGGAGATAGTAATTGATAAAGCCATTCCTTTACGATAGTTTTGCCATTACTTCCTGTAATCGCAATTACAGGATATGCAAATTGCTTCCGATGGTAGGTAGCCAACTGTTGTAATGCATGCAGTGTATCCTGCGCAAAAAGCCAATTGCAATTAAGGTAATCGGTAATGTTAACAGCTTCTGGCCTGACAACAAAATTCCTGACACCTGCACGGTAGGCCTCTTGCACATATTGATGTCCGTCTCTCCTTCCAGGCAGCGCAAAAAAAAGAGCGTGTTTCGCATCCGTTATTTTGCGACTATCATAGGCTAGCGTATAAACAATGGCTGAAGGATCAATTAATTCGGAAGCTACTGCAACAATAGTTGCTATATCTTGTACAGTATAAATCTTATTGCTCATTTCATGCTATATCTGGATATTTGGAAAGGCCAAAAGAAAGCCGTCTTTCTTTGAATAAGCAGTGGTTTTAGAACCTTTTTCTAACCATTTACCTTTGCAGGTCCAAAATTGAGTATTTTTTAGGAATACGGCAATTTTTTACGACTTTAGAAGTATGGACTACGAGAAAGAGATAAAACAAAAAAAGCTGACAAGACAACAGGCCAAATCAAAAGCGGAAAGCTACTGTGCCTATCAAGAAAGGAGCCAACAAGAAATGCGTGATAAGCTTTACAGCTGGGGGCTTCATCCAGTGGATGTTGAAGAAATTATTTCTGACCTTATTACCGAAAATTTCTTAAACGAAGAACGCTTTGCTTTAGCCTATGCTTCGGGAAAGTTTACGATCAAAAGTTGGGGTAAGATAAAAATCAGACAGGGACTAAAATTGCATCAAATTTCACAGCGACTTATTCACAATGCTTTGAACCAAATCAACCAACAAGCATATTATGATAAGTTGCGTGGATTGTTAGAAAAAAAAGCAGCGCATTTGAAAGAATCAGACCCTTATAAACGAAGAAATAAGTTGGCTCAGTACGCACTGTCCAAAGGCTATGAAAACGACTTTATTTTTGATATACTGACTAACAATAACTTATAAAATACTTTACATTTTTTTAAAAAATAATTTGCCAGAAATTGAAAACTGCCTATATTTGCATCACCAAAACGGAAAAACGGTCTCAAAAAGATCGAAACAAGCGAAAGTAGCTCAGTTGGTAGAGCGCAACCTTGCCAAGGTTGAGGTCGCGAGTTCGAACCTCGTCTTTCGCTCCGAATCCTTTCTCTCGAGAAAGGATTTTAATTTTAAAAGCTAGTATAGCTGCCTAGGTGGTGGAACTGGTAGACACGCAGGACTTAAAATCCTGTTCGCCTTAAAGCGAGTGCGGGTTCGATTCCCGCCCTAGGTACGAAAGCCGCAGTTTAGCAACTGCGGCTTTTTTTGTAATAAATTATGACCTCTTCACCTTCGATTGAATAGTAAAAATGTCCAGAATGGATTCATCAATTCGTTCTTTGGTTTGGTTCCTTCCGTCAAGGAAAAGAGCACTTTCGTAAAAAACGAAACCGATAACCATATAAAATTTTATCTTAGTATTTTAAATAGCTGTATATATGGCGCAAGAACTACTTCATCATTTACGAAAATTCATTAAAATATCTGCAGAAGACTTTCTTGACGTGATTCCTTATTTTAGCGGCAGAAGTTTACAAAAGAAAGATTTTCTATTAACTGAAGGTCAAATATGTAAATCCAATTATTTTGTGATAAAGGGTTGTTTACGAATGTACTTTGTTAATGAAAAAGGAGTTGAACAGACAACACAGTTTGCCATCGAAAATTGGTGGATAAGCGATTATATGGCTTTTCAACATCAGGCAGCGACGTCTTTTTTTATTCAAGCGGTAGAAAAAACAGAAGTCTTGATTATCGACCGTATCGTGCAAGATAAACTACTTGATCGATTTCCGATTATGGAAAAATATTTCCGTCTAACTTTTCAACATGCTTTTGCAGCTTCTCAAATGCGCATGAAATACCTATATGACTTCTCCAAAGAAGAATTGTACCGGCATTTTAGTACGAATTATCCTTCCTTCATCCAGCGAATCCCGCAGTACTTATTGGCATCCTACCTTGGCTTTACACCTGAGTACCTTAGTGAACTCAGAGCTAAAATACGTTCTTAAACCAGTTTAAGATTTATCTCCACCTTCTTCCCGACCTTTGAATCCATAAAGAAATACAAATTGTAAGATTATGAAAACGAGAGTCAATGTGCAGGCTGTAGAACCGGCCGCTTATTCAGCTATGTTTGGATTGGAAAAATATTTACAGGGAACTTCACTGAAGAAATCGCATAAGGAGTTGCTAAAAGTGCGGGCTTCGCAGATAAACGGTTGTGCCTTTTGTTTGGATATGCATACAAAAGATGCCATAAAAGGTGGTGAAACAGCACAGCGTTTGTTTTTGCTTAGTGCTTGGCGTGAAACCGATCTATTTGATGAAGAGGAAAAGGCTATATTGGCCCTGACAGAACAAATGACACTTATCCATCAGGGAGGCGTATCTAATGAAGTATATGAGCAAGCCGCCAACCTATTTGACGAGCATTACTTATCACAGTTAATCATGGCTATTGTTACGATCAATGCTTGGAATCGAATCGCGATTACTACCCATTTACCGATTTCCAAATAAGCATCCAGTATAATGCGGTGATAAAGAAGATGTCTAAAAAAGTGTCGCTCGACACGCGAAGAAAATATCTTTTTAGACATCTTCTTTCATTTTTAGTTTTAATTTTGCACCCGCAAAAAAACATTAATGAACTGGAAGAAAACGATCCGCATATCTTTTGTACTCTTTTTATTAATTATCCAAAGCTTATTTCTTATTGCTATTCTTTTAGAGCATCAGCGTACTACTTTCATTCCGATCTTTGTTATCTTCATTTCCATCGCGCTCACCATAACATATCTTAGGGCGCCCCTCCACCACGAAGAACATACTTATGAGCACATTTTCGTCGCTCTCTGGATTCCTGTTGGTGCTTTATGTTCCTATTATATAAATAACATATTACATTTAGGGCCTGTCATGGCGGCGGGCATGGTAGGAACAAGTGCCTCCTTTCTTCCGAATTTAAATAAGCGTTCACATTATTTAAAACAGCTTCCGCCCGCTTTTTATTGCGGAGCCTTTATCGGGATGTCAAGTACCAAGGTGGCATCAAGTATGCTTTTCATCTTAGCCGCCAGTATCTTCACGGGCATGTTGATGATTCTCTCCAAGAGCCTTTTTTCAGGTCTTGGTGGCAAGTTAGGTGTTCTCGCATTTGCCGGTGTAACCATTACATCTTTGATTTTTTTTCTTATTTTCTGATGTCTGTACTGATTTTATTCATTGTAAGTTTTGCTGCCGCAATTAGCACTTTCTATGTCAACGAGCATCTAAAGCAAGGTCCTGTCCGCTCATCAGCCTTTTTATCTTTAAGTATTGCGATCTTCTTCTTTTTATTTCCCAAGCTTTTATCCCCATACCTCACGACGAATATTCCTGTGGTTTTTATTGGCTCGTCCTTTATTGGTATGGTATCCGCACGTCTTGTTTCAAATTATTTTTTAATCGGTGCTGCCGGACTTGTTTTTTGCACGGTTTATCTCAATACGAGTAGTTTTTTTAACGGATATGGGGGAGCTTTGGGGACGTCTGCGGCGATTTCGTTACTCGCAGTACTCAGTTTACCTATACTGAAAGCAAGCGGCAAGTTCACAAACGGCTTTCATCTTTTGCGTAAAATCGTTTTTAACAGAAAACTACGAAAATGACCTTGTTTCCATTAACCATCGAAAATGTCAATTACGTACACGATTTTGAAAACAATTAAGAAAAAACTCGCGAAAAAATTATTTTTGCGTCTGCTTTATGGAAGATACGATTTTACCTGACGAGACATATTTTTATAAAAGCCAACCCCTAAGGGTAACTTTCAAGAACATAGACTACGAGGTTAGAATACTAAATAAAGACATCAAGAAGACCGACACATCGGTCAAAATCTTATTAGATGGTATCGTGCAAACCTTAGAGAGGTCAGCATCACAATGGTATTTTAGCGGATCAGATGATGATCCTGCTTTCGCGCAAGCAATCTGGCATTCCATTTCGCTACGATACCGGTTATAATCAATTGCTAAAAGTCGAAACTTGCGCCCTTTAAACAATCATTACAGTTCTGTTCTTCCTGAAAAATCAGATGGAATCCGAGTTGAAATCGTAATCCTCAGTCCTTGTTGCTTTGGCATTATTTTTAGACAAACGCAGGAACCGGATATATTTAGCGTTGTATAAACCACATGTTCCATTCGCTTCAATATGGCCATATTAATTGTCTGATAATGATAGGCGGGTAATTTTTCGCACAATACATCCCACAAGCTACTTCCTTCCAAATTTACATCGGAATATCCCAATAATTCGGCAGCTTTTTTATCTACCTTTACAATTTGATGCTCGCTGTCCACTTCTAAGTGACCTACGTCCGGCGATACTGTTCGGAGCATAACCTCGTGGAACCGGTCCGGTAATGAGGGAGCAGATGTCCTCTTCATACTTTCTGATCTAAACTATCTATGAAACAATTAAGGGGTATAATTTGTTTGCAAAGTTTGATGCTTAATAAGGCCAGCATATTTTTAACAAGTTCGTTACGTAGGCCATACGGCAACGATCATCCTTTGAATAGACAACAAATATTAAACCACGTATTGTAACAGGCTCCGAACACAGCGAAACTAAAATCAAAAAAACTTGTATATCAATAAATTATACGTATCTTTATAGCAATTAATATATTTTTTTATTTTATCTATTACACCATGCAAAAAGGCATAGTAAAATTCTTCAATGAAACCAAAGGATTCGGTTTTATTACTCCACAAGATGGCGGACGCGAAATTTTTGTTCACAGCTCCGGATTGAAAGACCGTATTCGTGAAAATGATGATGTTTCATTTGAAGTACAACAAGGCCAAAAAGGTCCAAATGCAGTAAATGTTAAGTTGATTTAATACAACTCCATGATATTGTCTTTAAACCGCATCAATGCAAATTGATGCGGTTTTATTTTTGATAATTGCTACTCGGTAAACAATGAATAACTCGCGTATCGTTACAGGATCGATAGTACCCCTTAAAAAAGTTTATTGATATCTTTGCAATAAAGTATTTAATATGGATCATACAAGATGATGCAATGGGTATAAAAAAAGAAAATGCAGATTTGAATATTGCCGTTCTTATTGATGCAGATAACGTTTCAAGTACTAAGATAGAAGGTATTTTAGATGAGGTAAAGCGGCATGGCACTCCTTCTATCAAACGAATCTATGGCGACTGGACTAGCACCTATGTTGCCGGGTGGAAAGAACCATTACTTACTCATGCCATCACGCCCATACAGCAGTACAGTTATACCACGGGGAAAAACGCAACCGATTCTGCACTTATAATAGATGCAATGGATATACTCCATACCCAAAAAGTGGATGGTTTTTGCATTGTCTCCAGCGATAGCGATTTTACAAGACTTGCCATTCGACTCAGAGAGTCGGGAAAGCTTGTATTAGGCATAGGTCAAAAGAAAACACCTAAACCATTTATTGCTGCTTGCGATAAATTCATTTATATTGAGATTCTATATAATAGCCGCGAGTCTACAGGCAGTGGAACACAAGCGCTAAATAAAGAAAAGGAACCTACCGAGCGGGAATCTCTTCGGAGTGCGGACGCAGAAAGCATCAGCCATAATTTTCTTAAATTAATAAAGAACACGATTGATGACGTTGCCGATGAAAGCGGATGGGCATCACTCGCTGAACTTGGTGCCTTGCTGAACAAAAGGAAACCCGATTTTGATCCTCGTATATACGGGTTTAGCAAACTGACACCCTTCTTTAAATCACTTAGTCGACATTTCGAAATCGAAGAAAAGAATGTCGAAAATTCTAAAATCAAACACGTATATATCAAGAATCGGGAACTTCTAAAGTCAAGTCGTAAAAAAGCAAAATAATGACGATGATTAACTCTTCGACAAATAGTGATTATTCAAGCCTATATTAAATTCGCTACGCCAAAACTTACGCAAACAGATATTAGAGATTACTCACCGGGAGGGAATCGCTTTTTTAGCGCTATAATCAGCTCCTGCTTTATTTTCTCATAAGCCGGATCATCTGTCAAATTATAGAACTCGTTGGCGTCCGTTTCATGATCATAAAGCTCGGCTCCTGCTTTACCGGCATCCCATTCGGTATATCGCCATCGCTCCGTACGAACGCTTCGTCCGATTACTCCATTTGGCCTTTTTACCTGAGTATAAGCGGACTTGGACCATCGGGCTTTCGGATTATGAAGGAGTGGCACTAAACTTTCCCCCTCCAAGTCTTTCGGAGCGGGGATATCGGCTAATTCGGCGAGCGTAGGATAAATATCGAGTAGTTCCACTGTACGATCGGAACGTTTGCCGCCACTAATCCTTGGCACGCGAAAGATCAATGGCACGCGCGCGGATGTCTCAAAAAGGCTCTGTTTCATCCACTGCCCGTGATGCCCGACATTGTAACCGTGATCACTCCAGAAGACTATAATGGTGTTTTTTGTAAGATCCAATTCGTCCAGCGCATTTAGTACTCTGCCCAGCTGTGCATCCATAAAAGAGATAGAAGCGTAATAAGCCCGAAGTGCTTCTCTTTGCTTTTCCTCACTCAATCCCCAATGCGCGGGTTTTGTAAACAAAGCATCCTCCGGTATATCATCTAAATCATTCGGCAATTGCTTCGGCAACGGAACCGTCTGGAGTGGATATAGATCAAAATATTTTTTAGGTGCTACGTAAGGTGTATGCGGTCTAAAAAAACCAACAGCTAAGAAGAATGGTTTTCTTTTGCTTTTGCTTTGCATCAACAATTTGATTGCTTCAGTTGCGATTAGTCCGTCCGTCTGCTCCTCATCCGTACCTTGGGCATTGAAATAAGACAGGGCAGACCCCAAGGGCCGGTCCGGCGTCAAATTTATAACTGCTGATTCTTCCGCTTTATCACGTCCCTTCGGATTGATACGTATGTCCCATGAAATTGAGTCGTCCAAACCGTTCGTACCGATCTGGGAGGGTACACCATAGTGATAAATTTTTCCGACTCGCGCAGTGAAGTAACCGCTATTTTTAAAAAGTTGTGGCAGGGTTATGACATTCGGTAAAGTCTCACGGAAGTGGGTTTTAAGTTCGTATACCTTGGTTACGTCCGGTGTATGACCGGTTAGTAGTGAACTTCGACTGGGGCTACAAAGTGGGTATTGATTGTAAGCCTTGTTGAATTGGATTCCTTCAAGCGCTAGGCGATCGATGTTGGGCGTCTTCACATACGTTTGTCCATAGGTTCCTTCATGATTGTTCAGATCGTCGACAGCGATGAATAAAATATTTGGTTGTTCTTTTTCTTGCCTCGCAATCCCGGATGAATTGCAGAAAATAACCAAAAGAAACAGGAATAAAACAGATCTGAAGTCTACGAAATAGCGCATAATGATTGAATTTAGTTACAACGCAGGCTTGCAACGCCAATTGAAAAGCCTTTATTTTAGTAATGATTAATGCGCATCCCACAAGTCGGTACGCACGCTCTTGTCATTCGTTTTTTTTACAATAATAAAAAAATACTACTAATCTTATAGTCTTTATAAAAATATTTTTTCAAATAACCTCGCAAGCACTTACGGTTCCGTTAATCTTTCAAAAGAGAAGAAGTACAAAAGTATAGGTCAATTTATCCCTTTACGTCAACTTCAAATCAAATCACAATGCCTTTGGTTCAGGCATTAGGAGTAATTGCAAAATAAAAAAATATGAAAAAAACGATTAACAAACCAAGCGTTAACATTCATGAGTTTAACACAAACACTTAAAGTATGGCACAGACAAATCCTCCTGTAAAGGCAGCGAATGATCCCTCTATTTTTAAGGAAATACGGGGGTTCTTAAAAGAATTGAACGCGGGTGATGGCAAACCAATTGAGCAGTTAGGTGCGGAAGAAGCGCGTCAGGTATTGTTGGCGCGCAGAAATCGGTAGAAGTAGATTATTCAGGTATTACAGAAACCGAAAGGGAAATTTACACGTTATAATGGACTGATTCACGACTACGGCTTACTAAATCCAATAGCTCATGTACCTGCAATTAAAACGGCTATACTTCAGGCGGCGGTCATAATTAAAAAAAAATTGGTCGATTAATCGCTTCATTTCCCTACTTTCTACGATACAATAAAGGTTGCCCTTCCTTCCGGGCAACCTTTTTAGAAACCGCGTCTAAAAAACCGCTTATCCAAATTGACCTACTTTATAGTCACCGGGCACCGTATGAAAAGCAATATTAAGTCGATTCCATACATTGATTGCGCCAACGGTTAAAGTTAAGTCCACAAGCTCCTCATCAGAAAAATGGACCTTTGCTTCTTGGTAGATGTTATCAGGCACATCGCAATGATTGACCGCTTCTGCCCAAGCCAAAGCAGCCCTTTCGCGTGCAGAAAAATAAGATGTTTCTCGCCATGCACTTAAACCATACAGACGCTGCTCTGTTTCGCCTGCGGCTCGAAGTTCCTTGGAATGCATATCCAAGCAATAGGCACATTTATTTATCTGTGATATTCTAAAATGTACCAATTCTTGAAGATTTTTTTCAATTGACGATTTTTTCAAATAGGCACCAACACCGAATAAAGCCTTTAATGCATTCTGTCCTTTAGTCTGAAAATTAATTCTCTGTTCCATGATATATTTTGTTTTTATACCCCTATGACAATTGAGTATTCGCGATTGGACATATTATTTGTTTTTTTTTTAACAAATCAATACAAATTTGAAATTCAACAACTTCGTTAGTTATTTATGTTTCTCAGAACAATGAGCTATAGGATCTGTTATTAAATAGACGAGTGTTTTTCGTCTCGTTTTAGTAGCATAGTTGTAAAATCCCTCATCGCCTGTTGAGGGATTTTTTAGTAGGCTTAGCTTATCTGTTTTTCTATCTCTTTGGCAATCTTTTCCAAAAGCTTTACTTCAATATCCGCATTGGTTGTAATAGCAATAATGCCATCCCCACTGTCCTTGAATAGTACTTCACTATTATCGACATCGGTTGTGAAAGACAGCTCCGAACTGTTAAGTGCGGGTTTTATCAGATAGACCTTGCCGGCCACCGTAATATCAAAGGAATCCATGGGTAAATAGTTTACTATAAAACATAGAGACCATTTTAATTGTTTCACCTGTAGTTTTCGATGGGTGCTATTTAGTTAACTACCTTATAACCATTAAATTCATCACAATTAAAAAGTAGCAGGTCATCCAGCAAAATAATCTCTTCTTCTCCCAAGGCAGCAAATTGATTACTGTTAATTGCCTCCAAGTCCCACTTTTTTGGCGTCAATAGGCAATAATTCCCAGTTGAGTGCATTGAAGAAACCAATACAGTATACCCTTTGACAATAAGTTCATCGATCAATTTTCTATCTAGATTAACTTCCATTTCAATAGACTTGATGAGAAAACAAGTGATACCACTTAACTCGTGTGCAAAATGCATCAGACATTTTCATAATTTAAATATTACTTTCCCATCCTACATACTTCTGAGAAAGCTATTGGTTTTGCTGTATAACAAACGATTACAAAAGAAAGTTTGCTATATATATAGTGAGTCAATATAAAAACAGCTTCCACATTGGAAATGCAAGCATCGCTCACAAAATAGTGCGAAAGAAAAAATACGACCATTTGTCATGCCACTTGTCAGTGACAAGAAATTATAAAACAATGCTAGCTAAGCCCTGTCTCCCAAAAATTTACAACAACATTAGTACGGAAAGAACACCATTAAATGAACCATGGCTTAATTTTTGACAACAGCCTTACCTATTACAAATTTTCACACATGATTTTTATTTACTCCATTAACGAAAAACAACTTATCCAAAAAAACATTCAGGGAAAGCTCAAGAACGCGCAAGTTGAAGAGTCCTTCGTATTGGCAATTAGCCAACATTATATCTCTTGGTTGGGACCTTGGTTCCCAGCGAGTGTTAAGAAAAGTCGGCTTTATACGATTCAAGGAAAGGAAATTCTAAAAGCAGATTGGAGTGACCTTATAAAAAAGGAGGCTGAAGTACTAAAGGAGGCTGTCCCTTTTCAAATTGGCTTCTTCAGAAATACAATCATTTTCTTAATCGCTATTGCTGTCCTATCGGTTGTAATGCCAAAGATAAATGCAAAAAAATCAGCGGAAGCTGCCACTCGGAAAGAAACGTTGTACAATCGTTTAAGGCAGTTAAAACAGGGAGATATTTTACGTGTATCTTTTATTAATACCGCAGATGAGCAAAGTATAAATGGAATCGGATTGGTTAAGGTCATGAAGATTGAAGGTGATTCCATCTTTATTGTCAGAAGTAACACCCTAGTAGAAGATAATATGGATAATAGGCAAAGTGAACTATCAATCGGGAATTTCGGAGCTAGCCAAGAGCGCGTTATTAAACATCTAATGGAAGAAATTGTACAAGAAGATGTGCTTATTGCTTACCCAAAAGACATGCAAAGAGCTAACTATACTATAGGACGGGTTATTAAATTTGAGAATTGAGATTATGGGTTTTTTACATAGTTTAGGAAGTTCGCTACAGCAAGTGGCGCACCTCAAAGAACAATTACTTTATTGTCATCAATGGATTGATCAACATCAAATTCCGGTAAAAAAAATTGAAGATAATTTAGATGAACAATTGGTTGAGCTGGAAAAATGGAGTCATACGAATAGCTATTCAGCCGTTCTGAAAAAAGGCAAGCTGTGGAAATCAATCACGGTATCCATAGCCCTGTTGATAGGTCTCGTTATCGGGGGAATATACTTGACAAACCTTCTCTTTCCTGAGTATTTTATTCAAAAGCAGGTATTTAGTTGGATGTTTAGTCATATACTACCAGTGACCATTATACTAGCAATTGTTCTTCTTTTTCTCCTAGTAAGTGTTCAAATAGGAAATAGCTATATGAGAAGCACTCGGGGTGGTGGCAAAGCTTATCAGCAAGCATGGAATGAATTCCGTCAACATTTAAAAAATTCCCACACTTCATAACGAATAAATGAACAAGCTGTATTAAGATACCAACAAAAACAAGCAGATAATACTTAATTCTTTTAAATGCATTCTTAAATGTTTCAAAGCATAGGTGAGTTGATTTTCTACCGTTCTTTTTGAAATTCCGAGCTGTTGGGCAATCTCCTCATTAGACAACTGGTCAAATCGGCTCATCGAAAAGATCTCCTGACATCGAGCGGGTAGTGCCGATAAGTAATATTGAACAAGTTGCATCGATTCGTCTTGTACTAGCCTTTCTTCTCCCCTGTTAGTTGTATCATCTTTCAACTTTCGTTCTAAATCGTCCTCATATTCCATTAAATTTTTTCGAAGCTGGGACAAATTCCGGAAGATAATGTATTTGGTAGCTCTCGTTACGTACGCTTCAAATGATTGGATCATCAACGCGTCTCTTCGTAACCAAAGCGAAGTAAACACATCGTGTACTACATTTGCAGCTAATTCTTTATCGCGCAGATAGCTATAAGAAGTCGTATAGATTTTTGACCAATATCGATCGTACAAAAAACTAAATGCTCGTTGATCGCTTCGCTTTACCGCGAGCCATAATTCAAGGTCGGTTAGTTTGCTGCTTGACATAATTGGTTTCTGCAAATAAAACACATTCTCAAAAAAAAATAAAATTTTTATGTGTGTGTCTTTAATTTTTTGTCACTACCATAATAACCAGTTAATCTTATGAATCGAGAAGATTTTATTGCACTCTATAAAAAATATACCAAAGGACTGTGTAGCGCCGAGGAAAAGCAACGTTTACGAGAGTATTGGCAGGAGTTTCGGCTAGACGATAAGCCATGGGATGAAAAGTTCGGTATTGAGAACGACATAAAAGAATCCATTTTCGAACGTATTAAAGAAACCACCGCACTTTCATCTTCAGGAAACACGCGAACAGTTAAGAAATTGTGGTACTATGCGGCAGCCGCCATTGTCGGTGTTTTACTAATCGGTTCTTATATCCATCTTTTAAAACCAATGAAACAATCAACGCGGCATATAGCGAAAGCAAGTGAATCTCCTATAGTTCCTGGAAAAAATAAGGCAACTCTGACACTTGCCGACGGTAGCACCATTCAATTAGACGACACCCAAAACGGTACAATAGCCAACGAGGAAGCCTTAATTACAAAAGACGAAGGGCGTGTAGTATATAAAGCAAAGGACCAAAAGACAAAGCAAGATGCAAATATAATTAACACACTTCATGTCCCAAAAGGTGGTGAATATCAATTGGAATTAGCAGATGGTACGAAGGTGTGGCTTAATGCTGGTTCAACGCTCAGTTTTCCCAGTTCATTCGCCAATCTGAAAGAAAGAGTTATCACACTAGCGGGCGAGGCCTATTTCGAAGTTGCTAAACGGACTCAACAGCCTTTCGTTGTCCGAAGTGAGGGCAGCACCGTGCAAGTGCTGGGCACCAGTTTCAATATTAAAGCGTACCCAGAAGAGTCCCTTGTCCAAACTACCTTGCTATCTGGGAGTGTAGTGGTGAAAGAACCTACATCAGCAAACACTAAACAACTATATCCAAACCAGCAAGCAGTCGTCCAAAAGAATCGCGGAAATATGCAGGTACGTACAGTAAATCCAGCAGATATTATTTCTTGGAAAAACGGCTACTTTATATTTGATAATCAAAGTATCCAACAAATTATGCCCGTAATTGAACGTTGGTATGATGTGGAAGTAAGCTATCAACAAACTGACAACACCGATCGTTACGGAGGGACCTTTTCTCGCAATGCCAACCTACAAGATATTCTCCGTGATTTGACGACACTCGGCAACATTCGGTTTAAACTTCAGGGAAGAAAGCTTATTGTGATGGATAACAACGAGTACAAATAATGAAATAAGTCAACGTTACCAAATAAAGAAAGGAGAAAAAAGAAACCGGAAATGTTGGCGCATTTCCGGCTCAGTAGCACAGGCTACAGTTAGGTAAATAAATTCATTGCTTCTAAACAATTTTAAACCCAACAATCAAATGTATAAAAATTTTATCGAGACGTCATTCGGTATGATACCGTATTGTTTCCGTCACATCTTGTTAAAAATGAAACTGACCGCATTGCTAGTTGTACTAACCATGTTGCAGGTGCATGCATCCAGCTTTGCACAGAAAATCACCCTTAAGGCTAAAAATGCAACACTAAAAGAGATCGTCGCAAAGATCAGGCAACAGGCAGATTACGATTTTCTCTATAATAATCGTGTTGCACAAGAGTTGCAACCTATTACGGTAGATATGCGAAACAAAGATATCAGAGAAGTACTCGACGCCTGTTTTGCTAATCAGTCCTTAGACTATAACATCCGCGGTAAGACAATCCTATTGCAAAGAAAAGTATCCGTTATATCACAACAAGAAGAATTACTGACGGGAATTGTAGTAGACGAACAGGACAAACCCTTAGCAGGTGTCACGATAAAAAACAAAAGCAGTGGCGAAACAATTACAACCGATGACGAAGGCCATTTCCAATGCAAGATTAATCTCCGTACAGGAATTCTTTTAGTGCAATTTTTAGGATACGAAGCTCAGGAGATCAACCTAAATGGCCAAGCTACGCTAACAATCTCCATGAAACCACTGATTAACGATCTGAACGAAGTGGTGATAGTGGGCTATGGAACGCAAAAAAAGGAGAATGTCATTGGGTCTGTTGCTACGATTAATGCGTCATCTATAGAGAACCGTTCTACTTCCACTTTATCTTCTTCTTTGGCGGGCCTTGCAGCAGGGGTCAATGTGCAAGCGAGCACCGGAAAACCCGGAGCGGATGGGTCCAACATTTTAGTACGTGGAACAGGAACCTTAAACGGCACTTCCCCTTTAGTGGTTATCGATGGTATTGTAGGTTCTATGGATGCCGTCAACCCAAATGATGTGGAGGCAATTTCCGTTTTGAAGGATGCAGCGAGCGCAGCTATTTATGGATCGCTAGGTTCAAATGGTGTTATTTTGATTACAACTAAGAAGGGCACAAAGGGAAAAACAAGCGTATCCTATACCGGCATGACTTCCTTGCTTAGGCCTAACAATGTGCCCGAATTTGTCACTGACTACACCAGGCATATGCGACTGGTAAATGAAGGTTTTATGAATCTTGGACAAGCTGCTATATATACGGACGCAACAATCGATAAATGGGAGACAGCGGCGAAAGATCCGAATGGTTTAACCGAACACGGTATTCCCAATTATGTCGCTTATCCTAATACAAATTGGGGAAAAGAACTTTTCGGAGAACGGAAGTTATTGCAAAATCATAACCTTGCTTTGAACGGTGGAACAGAAAACACGCAATATCTTTTCTCCGTTGGTTATTTTGATAATCCCGGAACAATGCCCTTAACCAGCGCCGACAATATTCGGCTGCGCGTTAACCTCCAAGCTAAAGTAGCCAAATTTCTGACGGTGGGCACCCAAACTTTCGGTGACATCCAGAATACCAGTGTCGTTGACGTTGCAACGGCATATTCTTACTTAACGCAAACGGTTCCAGGTGTATACCCTAGCTACCGCGGTGTTTATGGATTCCCTGCCGCAGCCGAGGAGTCGGCAACGGCCAACAATGCATTAGCCTTCTTAAACAGCCAAGGGGGAAAAAACCAGGTGAACCGCATTAATAGCACAATCTTTGCAAAATTGGACTTGGTAAAAGGCTTAACATTTGAAACAAAAGTTCACTACGACAATTCGTATACAGAGAATAACACCCACCCTATCCCCTATGAGAAATGGAATTTTGCAACCAATCAGCTAAGTACAGCTGCACAAACTCCAGCACAAATGACAACCCGATATTCTTTGTACAAAAGCTATAATGTGATAATCGATAACGTTTTACGTTACAACAACACCCTTGGAAAACACGACTTTGGTGCGATATTGGGGTACAACGAACAATATTATAACCAATATAATTTTGATGCTGCTAAATTAGGCTTGATACATCCTGATTTAACGACATTAAATTCAGGCACAACCATGACTGGCATTAACGGAGATGAAACAGATTATGGTTTGCGATCGGTATTCGGTCGTCTCAATTATGCTTTTAACCAGCGCTATCTTGGAGAAGTAGTCATACGCTATGACGGCTCGTCGCGCTTTGGAGCCGCGCGTCGCTGGGGCTTGTTCCCTGCATTTTCTGCTGGTTGGCGGATTTCCGAAGAGCGCTTTATGTCGTCTATTAAATCCTTTATCGATGATCTTCGCATTCGCGCCTCTTGGGGCCGAACCGGCAATAATGCTTCCGGCAATTATGACCATTTGCCGACATATGGTACCGTTCCCTATTCTTTTAACAATCAAGCGGTACGAGGCTTGGCGCAGACGAAACTTGGTAACGATTTACTCCATTGGGAAACAACCACGACAACCAATCTTGGCATCTCCGGTATCACGTGGAAAGGGAAGCTTAATTTCGAAGTTGATTTTTACCGGGGGTATACGGACGGAATCCTCTTCGTTCCAAATATTCCCGCAACTACCGGCACTGCGGCAGCAGCGACAATGAATATTGCTGAGGTAAGCAAAAAGGGGGTCGAATTGAGCTTGGGATATCAGGGAAAAGCTAACGATTTCCAATATTCAATTTCCGGCAATTTTGCATACAACACCAATCGGGTTGAAAAATACAAAGGACGCTTGCAGGAGGGCTTCATAACTGATGCCACGGGAAACCGTGTTTATCAATCCAACATTGGCCAGGTTTCAAATGGAAGCAACACACGAATTTTGGAGGGGCATGCTATTAACGAGTTTTACCTGTACAATATCTATCAAGGTACGGGTGACCATTTTTTGGCCGACGGTTCTGTCAACATAAACGGTGGACCGCATGATGGCATGATCCGCACACCGGAGGACATGGAATGGTTAAAGCAGATGGTTGCGGCCGGTTACAGCTTCCAGCCGGCAGATGGTATTGATCTTACTAAGATCTGGTATGGCGATTTGATCTATGCGGATTTAAATGGTGATGGTATATATGGCAATGTCTACGATCAACAGTTTATGAACAAACGTGCCACACCCGCTTACAATTTCGGTTTAAGCGTTAACATGGCTTATAAAGGATTCGACTTTTCTATGATTTGGTCGGCGGCCACGGGAATGTCTTATTATTGGAATACGATTTATTTAAACCAATCGATCGTAGCACAAGGTAAATCAGTTCCACTTTTAGTGGCTGACAATCATTACTATTACAACGAAACAAATCCCAATGATCCGGCTAACAATATCCAAGGACATTATCCGCGCCTAAAGGGAGTCACCGATGCACAAAACGGCCGAACCAGTAATTTCTATTTCTATGATGCATCCTTTGTCAAACTTAGAAATTTACAGATCGGTTATACCATACCGAGTAATTTTGCTAACCGATTTTCCATCTCCAAGCTTCGGGTTTACTTAGCTGGCGAGAATTTGTTAACGTTCACCAAATTTCCGGGTTTGGATCCTGAAGTTGGGCCCGACTCAAATTACCCCACCATGCGTCAATATTCATTAGGCATAAATCTAACCTTTTAAACTCAGATGATCATGAAAAAAATATTCGCGATATTAATGATTAGCGCTCTTTGTAGTTGCAAAAAAGACCTATTGGATACTTCCCCCTATTCTTCTGTTTCCAGCACCACGATGTGGACTACGGATAACCTAACCGATTTAGGTGTCGCCGGCGTCTATAATGCGTTACGATTAAAAATGGGGCATAGCGGACTCGTTTCGCCCTATGAACTGTATCAGATGGACAGATTCTCATTTACAGGACAAGGACGTTGGGATGAGCCCTTGTTAACAGGTACGATTACTGCCGGCGATCCTTTGTTCTTAAATATCTGGCAGATGATGTATGAAGGCATCCAACGGGCCAATGATGGCATAAAGAACATTCCGCAGAAGTCACCATCTAGTACGGAAAAGAAGGCAAGGTATATTGCTGAATGTAAATTTTTGAGGGCCTACTTCTATTTCCGATTAAATCAAGTATATAAGGGGGTGCCTATCTATTTGGAACCTTTCACGGCAACAGAAGCGGTTAAGCCAAGAAATACCGAAGAAGAGGTATGGGATCAGGTTTTAGCTGATCTTAGCGACTGTATTAATGAACCACAGCTACCGGAACGATACGCTACCGGAGATGGAAACTATGGACACGTCACCAAGGCAGCGGCCTACGCCTTGCGTGGAAAGATTTATCTATACAAGACCGATTGGGCATTGGCCGCTGCAGATTTCCAAAAGGTGAAGGATGCCAGACATACTTTATTCGCTGACTACAAAGCTCTGTTTAAGGAAGCCAATGAACAGTCGTCAGAGATGATATTTTCAATTCAAAATCGTAGTGAATTTGGTTACGGAAACAATTTCCAGCTATTCTGCGGATGGCCCTCCGCTTACACTCGCGGTTGGAACTATTATATGCCCTCTCCGCATCTCGTGGATCTTTATGAAAATATGGATGGATCGAAATTCAGCTGGGACGCGGTTATTCCCGGCTACACAAAACTTTCCGTTAATGAAAGGGAGGTGTTTTTCTTACGCGATAACCTAACCGAAAGTGAAAAAGCCGCTGCTGCATTACGTGGTGCAAAAATGGAGCTTTATCTACCACAGGGTAACGAAGAACGCATTAAGGCAGCCTATGATAACCGTGATCCCCGTTTGCAGGCGAATATAGTTACTCCTTATGCAACCTTCCGCGGTGCCTATAATTTTACTAATGTGGAAAGTATACAACATATGCGTTGGCCCTTTAGGGCGCAAGCGCCAATCGATGGTGATATTCAAAGCGACACACAGATCAATTTCTTTTACTTTTATAGAAAGTTTGTAGCCGAAGGGGTTACTGAACTAGTAGACCGGAATTTTGGGCCGATCGATTTTCCTATTCTGCGGTACGCAGATGTGCTATTGATGTGGGCCGAGGCCCTCAACGAACAAGGGCTGCTATCAGAGGCAGTCGAAAAAGTGAATGAAGTACGGGCGCGGGCGGGTGTTGCCTTGTTAAATTCAAATACAGCCACTACCGTGACAGGACAAGAAGACTTGCGCGAGCGTATTCGCAATGAACGAAGAGTGGAATTTCCTAATGAAGGTATTAACTATTTCGATGAATTACGATGGGCTACTTGGAAAGAAAAGGTTTTCCAGGTCGGAAATGGTCGAAAGCAGATTTGGGGTGCCAATGTCAGCGATTATAGCTATAAAGGTGATCATCTGTATACCTGGCCCATACCATCAAATGAAATCCAAATGAATCCCAACTTGAAACAGAACCCAGGTTGGATTGATTAAATCAGCATGCCGTAAATTATTAAAGATGAAAAAGTTTTTATTCCCATACACCTTATTATTGACTTTGCTACTGGTTTCATTTAACCATGACAGGCAAGATATTGTCCAACGAAGTTTCGATCGGGCAGCGCGACAATACACCCTCCTGTTATCCGCTGCAACCGATCTAAATCGCTATCCACGATCGACCGATGCCAACGGAAAAACTAGCTATACTGTTATCCATGATTGGACCGGTGGTTTCTGGCCAGGGTGTCTGTGGTATCTATATGAGTATACCAAAGACAATAAGTGGAAAGCAGCCGCTCAAAAATGGACCCATTCATTAGAAGCAAATCAATACAATACAGATCATCATGACATCGGATTTATGATGAATTCTAGCTATGGCAATGCATACCGGCTAACCGGCGACACGTGCTATAAGAAAATACTGATTCAAAGTGCCAAATCGCTTGTTAGTCGCTACAATTCAAAAGTCGGTGCCATCCAATCGTGGAACAGTTTTAGTTCGTGGGATGGCCAATCGGTTTATCAATTTCCGGTAATTATTGATAATATGATGAACCTGGAGCTGCTTTTTCTGGCATCACAGCTTTCAGGCGATAGCTCTTTCAGAACCATCGCCATAAAACATGCTGAAACAACGCTCAAAAACCACTATCGTCCAGATTATAGTTCTTATCACGTGGTCAACTATGATCCTTTAACGGGAGTGGTACTGAGTAGAGAAACGGCTCAGGGTTATGCCGACAATTCGGCTTGGTCAAGAGGACAAGCTTGGGGACTTTATGGTTTTACGGTTATGTATCGGGAAACTAAAGACACGAAATTTCTCCATTCCGCCATCAAAATGGCGGAATATTATATCAATCATCAACACTTGCCCAGTGACCTTATTCCCTATTGGGATTTCCATGTCGGACAAGCAGGTTATCAGCCAAACTGGGATTATGATGCCTCCAAGTTTAAAGAAATTCCAAGGGATGCATCAGCGGCTGCAATTACCAGCTCGGCACTGCTTGAGCTCAGTACTTATGCAGAAGAAAAGCATAAACGCTTATTTTACAGCACTGCAAAGAAAATTCTGCAATCATTGAGTACGGACAGGTATATGGCTCAAGCCGGCACAAATGGCTATTTTCTGCTAAAACATAGCGTAGGCAGTATTCCTCATGGAGGTGAGATTGATGTACCCTTAGTATATGCCGACTATTATTTTCTGGAAGCACTTTTACGCATCCAAAAGAATTCACACACTTAACTTATTCACTTATTCAAACCATGACGATCCGATTCTACTTGCTTATCAGTTTATTTTCTGTTATAACCTCTGTTGCCACGCAGACAGCCATTGCGCAGTCTGAACAGACAATGAAGGAACGTTGGCGAGAAATGAATAGAAGTAAGGCCACTGCTTTGGAGGAATTCCAAGACCTAAAATTCGGGCTGTTCATTCACTGGGGGTTGTACGCCATTCCCGGTGGAATTTGGGAAGGAAAAAAAATGGAAGAAATGGGAAGTCCCAGCGTTGCAGAGTGGATTCAGCTTGTCGCGAAGATTTCACGAAAACAATACGCCAAATTGGCGGACGAATTTAACCCAAGTACCTTTGATGCCAATGCTATTGCTAAAATGGCCAAGGACGCCGGGATGAAATACATCGTCATCACCGCAAAGCATCATGACGGCTTTGCGTTGTTCAAATCGAAAGCAAGTCCTTTCAATGTTGTTGACGCCTCTCCATTTAATCGCGATATTATAGCAGAGTTCAACCAGGCCTGTCGAAAATTCGGTTTACGTTTCGGCGTTTACTATTCTCATAACATTGATTGGGCCGATGGTGCTGATGCGCAGTATAAAGAAACCAAAACGATGAATGATAGAGAGGGAAAACGAACCGACGCTTTTGGTGCTAACCTATGGGATCCCAGTCCAAATAGTTTTCAGTCATACCTAGACAACAAATCGGTACCCCAAGTCAAAGAATTACTTTACCAATTTAAAGACATACGTTACATCTGGTTTGATATGCCGGGTTTAATGAAACCCGAACAAAGTTTCCGATTCTATAAAACAGTTTATGATATTAATCCCAAGATTATTATTTCAGAACGCATAGGTAATCAGATGGGCGATTATGCTATTCCGGGTGATAATAAGATCCCCACAAAAAAGGAACAATACGCTATTCCTTGGGAAACTGTCGGAACCTTCAATAATTCATGGGGTTATAAGTCCTATGATCAGGATTGGAAAAGTAAAGAGGAGCTACTTTATTGGTTGCTGGAAATAGTTAGCAAAGGTGGGAATTATATGCTCAACATCGGTCCACGTGCCGATGGTTCCGTACCCGAAATGGTCATTAACAATCTGCAATCGATTGGCAAATGGCTTCAGGTGAATCAAGAAGCCATTTATGGCACAAGACCATGGCGTATAAACCATGAAGGCCCTGCGGAATATAAAATTACCGATACAGAACAGCGGGAGAAAGAAGGTTTCACACTACAGATCAGCCCGACCGATTTTTGGTTTACACAAAAAAACGGTTCGGTATATGCCATAGCACTCAAAACGTCCTCTCATTCGAACATCTTAATTAAAGCCTTTTCAAAAGAAATCAGGACTATACAAAAGGTAGAAATTCTCGGTTTCGGCAAAGTAGCATTCGCACAAAAAATTGACGGCTTGGAAGTAACTTTACCTTTATCAATTATCAATTTGCCAAACGGCTATACACTAAAGGTAAGTTTTAAACGCGAGCCTGAATAGCTTAAAAAGAAATCAACTTTATAACAAGCTTGTTATTATCGGGTTTTAGCACAAAGGACGCTTCATCGAAACGAGGTGCCTTAAATAAGGGCATCTTTCTCGCCGAAAAACCAAAGGGTTCTTTGGGGATACCTAAGAAATTTGTATCCATTCGACCGTTACCATTTTTGTCAAAAAAAATAGCGAGCGCATATTTACCTATCGGTAGTTCTTCAAAGAAAAAAGATAGCGTGTCGGCGTGATTGCTCTCAACAATCTTACTGGCGTAACATTCCTTTTCATTTAAAAAAGACTGTTGATTTCTATAAAGAGCCGCGTATAAAACTCCTTTATTATTTTTTAGATTGCAAACATCGACCCGAAGCACACTTTTTTGCTGCGCACGTAGCCCTATATAACAAAAAACAAACGTAAATAAGCAAAATAATAGACGATGACAGGAACTAAACATCATTTTTCATTTTTTGGATCTGAATATTGAGGGTTATCCGATTCAAACATCGAAATCAATTCATCAAAAGAGCTCTTTTTATCCAACGAATAAATCGGGCGATGTCGTTGATCCAATTTTTGCAGTAACGATAGTAATACGAGACGCTCCTTTTCCGACAACGGCGACATAATGAGATCAGTAACTTTATTAATGCGTTGCAAAGCCAAATAAAAAGCTTGCTTTCCCAGCGTCGTGGCAGACAGAACTTTCGCTCTTTTGTCTGTTTCGGAAGGTGTTTGTTCTACTAATTGTTTCTTTAACAAGCGGCGTATAACCTCGATTCCTGTCGGTTTAAGTTGAAGGTGAGTTTCAATTAATTTAGATGGAGAATAATTGCCTTTGAAAACCAAGCTCAACATAAAGGCAAACTCGTCGTAAGTATCGAAAGCAGTCCCGTCTAGCGCCTGCCGAATGTAGTTCATTTTATGCCTACCTACAGCTGTAATCAAATGAGATGCATTATAATGGGCCTTACCGCCGCGATCTTTCCCATGCCAATTTATTCGCATAAACAAACTTTCATCCGCAGCATCATTGAAATCGCGCTTATTAATTAACCAAGTTGCAAAAGAATGAATATTGTCGGGAGATCTATTCATCTCCTGTTCGTATTGCCTAAGTTCGGACAACAGCTGTATCACTAAATTGTAATCCATGTCAGTAATTAAACACAAATGTATCAAAATAAACAACAAAGATTTTAGTATGTTTTAAAACTTATTTATTGATTTTTTTGTATTATTACATACAAATTAGTTATTCATCCTTATGACGCATAAAAAGCCATCCATATCCATTATAGGAGCGGGTATTTCGGGAATGGTAGCCAGCTGCTATCTTCAAAAAAAAGGTTACCAAGTGACAGTATATGAAAAAAATTTAGAGCCTGGCGGTCGCGTCAGAAATTTTACGAATAAAGGATTTACGTTCGATATGGGGCCAAGTTGGTACTGGATGCCGGAAGTATTCGAGCAGTTCTTCTCGGACTTTGGAAAAAAGATTAGTAATTACTATGAACTGATTCGTTTAGAACCTTCCTATAGTGTGTATTTCAATGATGGCAAATTCGAAGTGCCATCATCCATTGAAGGTTTAGGTGAAAAATTTGAAAAACTGGAACCAGGTAGTGCTGGAAGATTACGCTATTATATAAAAGATGCCAGAGAGAAGTACGAAATAGGAATGCATCGATTTGCGTTAAAACCCGCTTTACGTTTTGACGAATTCTTAAGTAAGGATATTTACACACTTTTGCGACGATTACAACCGCTTCGCAATATGGAGCAGCATGTGAACCGATATTTCGAGCACCCAAAAATCAGGCGAATAATGCAATTTCCAGTTATTTTTTTAGGTGCTATGCCTGAAAAAATTCCGGCGATGTATAGTCTTATGAACTATGCCGACATTGTTCTTGGAACGTGGTATCCTAGAGGAGGTATGTCCCGAATCGTCAGCGCTATTTATGCGCTCGCCCTCGAGCTGGGTGTCACGTTTCGTTTTAATGTCGATATCGACCACATTGAAGTTTCATTAGGAAAAGCAAACTATCTAAACAGTTATGACGAACGTTTATCTACCGATTTAGTGATAGGCGCCGGCGATTATCATCACATCGAGCAGCTTCTTCCCGCAAATTATCAACAATATAGTGAACAGTATTGGGAAAGCCGATCGATGGCTCCTTCCTGTCTGTTATACTATATAGGCATTAATAAGCGACTCGACTTAAATCATCACAATCTGTTTTTCGACACTGATTTTGAGAATCACGCTTCTTCTCTGTATAAAAATCCATCGTGGCCGGAAAAACCTTTATTTTACGCGTGCGCTCCATCTGTAAGTGACCCGAGCGTAGCCCCTTCAGGTTGCGAAAATCTATTTTTGTTGGTGCCGATAGCAGCTGGTTTAAAAGGAGATGACCCTTCTCTTAGGGCGAAATATTTCAAACATCTAATCAGCCGTTTAGAGCACCACCTTAAAACGGATATCACCGATCACGTAATTTATTATAAGGATTACAGTATTCAAGAGTTTATAACAGACTATCATGCATATTTAGGGAATGCCTACGGTTTAGCGAATACACTCAAGCAAACAGCCTTTGGCAAGCCTCGTTTAAGGAGCAAAAAGGTAGAAAATCTCTTTTACTGTGGTCAACTGACCGTCCCAGGTCCCGGGCTTCCACCGTCCATACTATCTGGCAAAATGGTGGCTGAGCAAGCAGATCAGTATTTGGCAAAACAAAAAGGAGTAATTATTAGCTAGCGAAATCTATGAATACAATTGACCTCTTTAATTCGACCAGTTATCTTTGCAGCAAAACGATTACGGTTAATTACAGTAGCTCCTTCTCGTCGGCAATCAAACTTTTTCATCCAGAATTACATGCGCCGATTCATGGAATTTACGGTTTTGTCCGCTTAGCCGATGAAATTGTTGATACCTTTCATAATTATCCCAAGGCCATATTGTTAGCGCAGTTCAAAAAGGACACTTTCGACGCAATAGATCAAAAAATAAGTTTGAATCCAATTTTACAGAGTTTTCAGCTCACTGTAAATCAATACAATATCGGGCATGAACTAATCGAAGCATTTTTTGACAGCATGCACTCCGATTTGGAAAAAAAAGATTGGACCACAAAGGAGGAGCTTAGCCGCTATATTTATGGATCGGCCGAAGTAGTTGGTTTGATGTGTCTTCAGGTGTTCTGTGATGGCAATTATGAGCAAGCAAAAATGCTTGCACCAGCCGCCACTTCACTTGGTGCGGCATTCCAAAAAGTCAATTTCCTGCGCGACTTAGCAGACGACTTAAAGAATTTAGAAAGAAGTTATTTTCCCCAGATTGATTTACATTGCCTTTCCCGGTCGGAGAAGGAGTTAATAGAGATGGACATCTCGAAGGATTTTGAAAGGGCTTACGCGGGCATTCTCCAATTGCCGGCAAAGGCCCGCTTTGGAGTATTGGTAGCTTATAAATATTACTTCTGCCTCTTTCAGAAAATTAAGGGGATCACGCCTGAACAATTGCTATCAAGCCGAGTAAGTGTTCCTCCAATAAAAAAAATGCTTCTTCTACTACAAATCAAAGTTGGTAATCGCCTTGGATTTCAATAGAATTTTAACTAGTTTAAACAATGGATATGTTATTATATATCGGGTTGACTATACTTGTTTTTGTGCTCATGGAACCTATTACTTGGGCAACTCACCGCTACGTAATGCATGGTTTTTTATGGTCGCTTCATCGCGATCATCACGAGCCTAATCACAGTAAACTGGAAAAAAATGACTGGTTTGCCTTTATTTTTTCCATTCCAAGTATGCTATGCTTTTATTTTGGCCATATGCGAGAAAATCCATGGTATTATTGCCTAGGTACAGGCATATTGCTTTATGGTATAGCTTACTTTTTTGTTCATGATATCATTATCCATCAGCGTGTAAAATGGTTTACCAGATCAAAAAATCGCTACATCAGGCAACTCCGCTGGGCACATAAAATGCACCATAAACATCTTG